>NZ_JAJPWQ010000001.1:0-1277631 GCF_046549005.1 Amycolatopsis sp. lyj-108
CTGGTCACCGCGCGCGAACCCCTCGCGACCCAGCTGGACCGGTTCGTCGACCTGCTCGAAGGCAAGATCGACGCCGACACCGAGCGGGACCTGATCCTGCCTTCGCACGCCGTTGTCGACCAGGTGCTGACGCAGGCCGCCGCCTGATTTTTCCTCGCAATTCGGCACCTGGTTGCGATTCTTGCGCATGCAAGGATCGCAACCAGGTGCCGAATTGCGTTATTTGGTGAGGCGCTGGCCCTTCGCGTCGTAGGCGACGAGCGGGGTCAGCACTCCCGCCGACTCCACCTGAGCGCCGTCGAACCAGAAGAGGACGATCGACGGGTCCTCGCTCCAGGGGATCGCCTTGGCCTCGACCGGTTTCCCGCGGACGGTGCTGGTGATCCGCGCCGCCGGACCGGCGAAGTAGCCGAACACGGGTACGAAGGTCCCCTGGATCACGTCGCCGCCGTCCACCGCGTGGAAGCCGAACGAGCGATCGGATCCCTTGAACTCGTTGCTGGCCAGGAGCGCGTCGTACTCGCCCGTCTGGTTCCGGTACGCGACCTGGAGACCGAACCTGACGTCCGGCATCCGCGGCTCGTCGATCGCGAAGGCGTAGAGCACCAGCTCACGGCCGCCTTCTCCCTTGACCCCGAGCGGGATCGTCTCGCCGAAAGGCTGCTCTGACGGGGCCTCGGTGATCGTCGGGCTCGCCGGGGCCGGGGCCGGCACCGACGGCGGCGGCGCGGGCGCGCTCGCGGCGGGCGGAAGCGGCTGCTGGTCGGACGAGGAGCCCTTGAGCGCGACCGCGCCGACGATGACCAGCACCGTCACCAGTGTGGCGGCGACCCCGCCCGCGCCGGTCGCGAGACGGCGGCGACGGCGGATCCGCCTGCCCTTGGTCATGATCGCGCCGAGGTCGGGTTCGGCGAACTCCTCGGCGGGCGGTTCCCGCAGAGCCGAGCGCAGCGTCTCGAGGTCGGTCATCGTCCCAGCCCCCCGATCAGTTCCGTTCCGTCCTCCGCGGTGATCCGCAGCTTGGTCAGGGCGCGGGAATTGGTGCTCTTCACGGTGCCGACCGAGACACCCAGTTCGCCGGCCACATCGGATTCCTTCAAGTCGAAGAAGTGCCTGAGCACCACGACGGCTCTCTCCCGGTCTGTGAGCGTACGCAACGCGTCAAGCAGCCATTTCCGCTGGACAACGGCACCGGCGACGTCCAGGCCGCTCGGCTGCTCGGGGATGTCCTCCGTGGCGTTCTCGCGGATCGGGCGCCGCCAGCCGTCGATGATGTGATTGACGAGGACCTGCCGCGCGTAGGCGTACGCGTCCTTGCGGCGTACGCGCGACCAGGCCGCATACGTCTTCGCGAGCGCCGTCTGGGCGGCGTCCTCGGCCTGATGGCGGTCGCTGGTGAGCAGAAAGGCCGCATGCTGAAGACGGGTCGCGGAGTTCCGCACGAACTCGACGAATTCGTCATCGCCGCGAGCCACCCTGGTCCTCATCTCCGTTCGACGGTTGACCACCCGAAAGGTTGCCTCAACCGCTCTCGTTCCGTGAAGGCTCAGTCCTTCCGACGAGTGAACCGGAGCGCCACGACGAGACCGGCGAGCACCACGGCGACCGCGAGGACGATCCACACCCAGGTCGGCACCAGGCCTTCCGGAGTGGTCTCGTCGGCCTGCGGCGCGGGAGTGGCACTGCTCGCGGGGGCTTGGGCTTGGCTGCTCGACGGGGCCTGGCTGCTGCTCGGGGCGGCTACCGGTGCGCTGAGGTTGAACTTCACCGAGCCGCTCGCGGTGTGCGAGTCGTCGAAGGTCACCTTGTAGCGGAGGGTGTACTCGCCCGCAGGCCCGACGGCCTGGACCGGCGCGGTGACGACCGTGCCGGCGACCTCCGCCCGGCCGACCGTCCACGACGCGTTCTCCGGTCCGGTGATCTGGATCGGGTTGTCGGCGAGGGTGACCGGGCCCGAGAAGGTCAGCTTGACCTGCGTCGGCGGCGTCGCCAGCGAAGCGCCCCTCGCCGGGTCACTGCTCTTCAGCTCCGAATGGGCCATCGCCGGGGTCGCGGCGCCCAGCAGGGCCAACCCGGCGACCAGCAACGACGCGCCGAACCGCTTGAACCTCATCTGACACCCTTCTCACCGGGGGAACTCCCCGTCGAGCCTAGTAGTCGGCTCTGGCAGGGCGTTGGTTCCAGCTACGAGCTCTTATGTCGTGAAGGGCCCCTTTGAGACCTTCATCGTCTCAAAGGGGCCCTTCACGACATACCCGCCTTACCACTCACAAGGGCGGTCAGGGGCGCTGCGCGTGGCGAGTGGTCAGTGCGTCGAGGTCGAGAGTGAGCGGGGTGCCGTCGAAATCGAGGCTCACCTTGCCGGTGTGCTCGCCGAAGTTCTCGTACTCGCCGTCGATCAGGCGGTAGGTGGTCATGCTCGCCGGTTCTTCGAGGTCGACGATCCAGTAGTGCTCGATGCCGACTTCGGCGTATTCGGAGAACTTGGTGACCCGGTCGGTGCGGACGGTGCCCTCGGACAGCACTTCGATGACGAGCCGCACATCCTCCTCGGCGGAGACTCTCGCCGGGTTCTCGTCGGCCACAAGGGCGGAGGTGACCAGTACATCGGGAACCCAGCATTCCTTGGACGACTTCTACGCGGTGTTCCGGGTCTTCCGGCAACGCGGCCCAGTCGTCGAGCGTCAGGAGGCGGTGAGACCAGTGCACGACACTCATCGAACTCCTCCTTCGCCGATGATCACCAGACCGTCTTCCCACGGTTTCCCGAGAAAATATCAGCACGGACGGTGACAGACCATTACGGTGAGGAGTTGCGGAGAAGCAAGGTGTACACCATCGTGATCCCCCGATTTCCGCAGGTCGTCTACATTTCGAGAATGAAAAGAACCTGGGGGCTCTTGACCGTCGGCGTGCTCTTATTGGTCACCGCCTGTAGCGGCGAGCCCGCGCAGTCGGCTCCGCCACCGCCGTCGACGACGGTGCCGGCAGTGTCGACGACGACGAGCAAGGTCACGAGCACCACGCCGACAACACCTCCGCCGCCCGCCTCACCGGCCAAGGTCACGGCGGCTTGCCCGTTCCTCCCGCTCGTCGAAGTCCAGCAGATCATGGGTACCGCGGAGTTCGGCCAGAAGGGCGGCCAGCAGGAGGCCGCGGTGAAGAAGGAAGACGGCATCACCAAGTACGCGTGCCAATACAACGGCGTGGTCGGCCTGTACCTGCACGTCCTTCCGGAAAAGGGATGGTCGGTGCCGTCCATGTCGGCGGAGGCCAAGAAGGAGTGCGTGACGCCGCCGACGATGTTGCCGGGTATCGGCGAAACGGCTTGGTACTGCGAAAACAAGGACGACTTCGAGTCGTTGCTCGTCTACAAACGTGGGCACGGCCAGATCAGGATCGCGTTGTTCTCCACGATCGGCAAAACCCGGCCCGACGTCTACCCGACGATCGCCGAACGACTGGGGGAGCGTCTCTGACCGGATGGAAAGAATCGCCTGGTCGCGACCACCCCGCATCGGCTACGTTCCCGACGTGCACAGATCGAGGGGAATCCTCACCACCGTATGCCTGCTGCTCGCCGTCACGGCTTGCTCGAGCGGCACCGCGACCGAGCCCGCGCCGATGTCGTCGACCCCGTCGCCGAGCAAACCGGCCAGTCGCACGACACCCAGCCCGACCACGCCGCCACCGGCGCCCATCGCCAAGATCACCGCGGCCTGCCCTGTACTGGGCGCGACCGAAATCCTTCAAGTGATCGGGAAATCAGACGATCTGGTCGCCAATGAAGGCGAGTCCGAACGGGTCGGCGCGGGCAAGGCCTACCGGTGCGCCTACGAAGACCCGAAAGGAAAGTACGGGAAATCGGCGGAACTCTTCGTCGCGGCCATCCCCGGAAACCAGCCGCCTCGCGCGACGATCGACAAGCTCGCGAAGGAATGCAAACAACCGGTCACCCAGCTACCCGGTATCGGCGAGCAGGCCCTGTGGTGCGAGATTCCCACCGACGGCCCGGACCTCAGCATCCTGGTGAGCGTCGGGAAACGCAGCCATGGCGAGACACGGGTGGCGACGCTGTACATGTACCCGACCAGGCCCGACGTCTACGCCACGCTGGCGAAACTGTTCGCCGACAGGCTGTGACCAGGGCACCTACTCCGTGAAGTCGCCTGCCGGGGCGCCCCAGGACCCCGTCGCGTCGCCGCGTTCCTCGGCCAGCGCGCGCCGCCGCGCGTTCTCGCCGCGCACACGCTCCACTTCGGACTGGATGTACTCGTCGTCGTACTTCTGGAACACGCGCGCCGGGTTTCCGGCGACCAGGGTGCGCGGCGGGACGTCCTTGGCGACCACGGAATTCGGCTGCACGGTGGCGAAATCGCCGATCGTGACGCCTGCCATGATCACCACGAGGCCGCCGATGAAGCAGCCTTTGCCGATTTTCACCGGTTTGCGTTCGATGAGGTCGCTGCCGGAGTGGTTCTGCAACGTCATGTTCGCGAGCCAGCTGGAATGCGTGAAGATCAGCGTGTTCAGGCCGATGCTGGTGTGTTCGCCGATCTCCAGCCCGCCGCTCGCGTCGAGGGCGGCGCCTTCGCCGATCCAGCAGTGTTCGCCGATCTTCAGGTTCTCCGGGCTGATGATCTTGACCCGTTCGCGGACCCGGGTCGACTCCGGCAGACCGTAGAAACGAGCGCGCTCGGCGTCGTTCATGTACTGCGAGACGAGTTCGGTCAGGATCTGCGGGCGCAGCCGGTTGCTGCGCTCGTCATCGAAGAACATCGGCCTCGGTCACCAGTTTCTCGAAGGTACGCAGGTGTTCTTCGGCGACGACGTCGAGGCCGAAGTTGGCCCGCACCATCGCGCTTTCCCGCTGTGCCACCAAAGCCCGCTTCTGCGGATCGTCGAGCAGTTCGATGACGGTTTCCGCCACCGCCTCGCTGTCGTCCGGCCGCACCAGCAGGATGTTCTCGCCGTTGCGCAGTTCGATGCCGGGGTAGTTGTCCTCGGTGACCGACGCGATGGTCGCGGTGCCCGAGAGCATCGCCTCCAGCGACGCGGTGCCGCAGCCGCCGTTGAGGTCGTGCGTGACGATGTCGGCGGCGGCGAAGTACGCGGGGACGTCGGCCTTCGGCACGGCGCCGGTGACGATGATGGCGTCCGCGACGCCGAGTTCTTCCGCCCGCTTCAGGAAAACGTCGTGGTAGACGCGTCCGACGACGACGACCTTCACGCCGGGGTGCTTGTCCAAAATGGACGGAAGCGCCTCGACGAGCGGGAGCCGGTTGCGCAGCGGGATCACGTGCCCGAGCGAGACGATCACCGGACCGTCGCCCAGGTCGTGCTCCGCGCGCACATCGAGAGTCAACGGCTTCTCGAAGTTCCCGGTGTCGACGGCGATCGGGAAGTAGTCCGAGTTCGCGTCGCTGGTGCCGTAGCGCTCGACGCAGTAGTCGACCCCGAGCTTGTCGAGGATGACGTAGCGCGGCTTGAGATAGCGCAGGATCGGGTTCACCAGCACGGTGTCCAGGAACCGGAACACGCCGCCGTACAGCTTGTTGTCGCTGATCAGCAGGGTGTGGATGGTCAGCAGCATCGGCAGCTTGTGCCGCCGCGCGTACCGCCCGGCCAGCCACGACAGGTCGAAGAACTGCCCGTGCAAGTGGATCGCGTCGGGCTTGAACTCGTCCAGCAGCTTCCGCAGCCGCCGCCAGTTCCCCGGCCGCAGCGAGGCGAAGCTCATGTCGAAGTCGATCGACAGGCCCAGCTGCGGCATCTTCACCGCGGGCAGGCGGACGACGCGGTAGCCGTCCTTCGTCTCGTCGGCCGGGGCGTCGGCGTAGGCCGCGGTGATCGCGAGCACCTCGTGCCCGCGCGCCGCGTACTGCTCGGCCAGGGACGCCGCCATGTGCGCGCTTCCGCCCACCCTCGGCGGGAAGAAGTTGTTGACGACAGCGATACGAAGAGGACGGCTCTCCCCCGGCGCCATCACCATGCCGTCTCCGCGAAGAAGAGCACGTCGACGGAACTCACTCCGAGGCCTTCACCAGTTCGTACATGCCCTCTTCCACGGAGATCTTCGGCTCCCAGCCGAGGACCTCGCGGGCACGCGTGATGTCGGCGGCACGCCGCGAAACCAGCACGTCGCGCTCGTTGAACAGCGGCTCGACGTTGACGCCGACGGCGTCGATGAGGATCTTCGCCAGCGTCGCGATGGAGGTGTCGATGCCGGTGCCGATGTTGATCGGCACGTTCGCCTGCTCGGACTCGAGCGCCGCGACGACGGCGCGGGCCAGGTCCGTCACGTGCACGAAGTCCATCGACTGGTCGCCGCGGCCGTCGATGATCGGCGGCTGGCCGGCGCGCAGGCGCTGGATGAAGTGGTTGATCACCGACGTGTAGTAGGCCTCGATCTTCTGGCCGGGGCCGTACACGTTGAAGAACCGCAGCGCGTTCCAGGAAAGGCCCTTGGTGCGCTCGTAGAAGCCGAGCATGTCCTCGCCCGCGCGCTTCGAGATGCAGTAGGGCGTGAGCGGCTTGAGCTCGTCGTCCTCGTGCATCGGCAGCCGCTTCGGGTCGCCGTAGACGGACGCGGTCGAGGCGAACACGACCCGCTCGACACCCTCGTCCGCCGCGGCGGCGAAGACGTTGTGGTTGCCGACCATGTTGATGTCGATGGACTCGTGCGGATCCGCGACCGACTTGTTGATCGACACGGTGGCGAAGTGGATCACGTGCGTGCAGCCGCGCATGGCCTCGCGCACGGCACCGCCGTAGCGCACGTCCTTCTCGACCAGTTCGACCTTGCCGGTGGCGACGAACTCGTTGATCCGGGCGCGGTCGCCTCGGGTCATGTTGTCGAAGACGCGGACGGTGTAGCCGCCGTCGATCAGCATCGGGATGACGTGTGCGGCGATGAAACCGCCGCCCCCGGTGAAGAGGACCTTCTTGTCGGGCATTTCTCTCCTAGCTCGGCAGTGCGGCGCTGACGGTCCCGATGACTCGGTCGACCTGGTCATCGGTGAGGTTGGCGTGCATCGGGATGGCGAGATGACGGGCGAAGAGGTCCGCCGAAACCGGCAAGGTCTGCTTCTTGCCGTAGATGGGCTGGAGGTGCGAGGCGTAGGTGCCGAAGTTGCACTGCACACCCTGCTCGCGGATCCGCAGCGCGAGCGCGTCGCGGTCGATCTCCGGCGCCACGGTGAGGATGTAGGCCTGCCACGGGTGCTCGCGGTCCGGCAGTTCCACCGGGACGTCGAGACCGGGCAGGTTCTCGAACGCCTCGTGGTAGCGCTTGGCCACCGAACGGCGGGCCGAGAGCAGATCCGGGAGGCGGTCCAGCTGGACGTTCATGATCGCGGCCTGCACATCCGAGAGCCGGAAGTTGTAGCCCAGCTCGTGGAACTCCGGGATCGGCAGCGCGCCGGAACCCTCCCGGGTGATGGCGGGCTCGATGCCGTAGGTGTGCAGCTTGCGCGCGTGTGCGATGAGGTCTTCGCGGTCCGAGACCAGCGCGCCGCCCTCGCCCGCGGTGATGCCCTTGCGGCCGTGGAAGGAGAACGCGGCCAGGTCGGCGAGGCTGCCCGCCGGACGGGTCTTGTAGGTCGCGCCCGCGGCGCAGGCGGCGTCCTCGAAGAGCCACAGGCCGTGCTTGTCGGCGATCGCGCGGTATTCGTCGAAGTCACCGGGCTGACCGGCGACGTCGACGGCGAGGATGCCGACCGTGCGCGGGGTGATCAGCGCTTCGATCGACGCCGGGTCGGCGCTCCACACGTCGGGGCGGATGTCCGCGAACACCGGCGTCGCGCCCGCCTGGAGCACGGCGTGGCCGGTGGCGGGGAAGGTGTAGTCGCCGACGATGACCTCGTCGCCCGGCTTCACGCCGAGCACACGCAGCCCGAGGAAAAGTGCCGAGCCACAGTTGCTGGTGGTCAGGGCGTGCGCGGTGCCGACGGTCTTCGCGAAGCGTTCTTCGAAGCGGCGGCAAGCGGGGCCGGCACCGGCCAGCCAGCCGGACCGGAAGACCTCCGCCACGGCGGCGAGTTCTTCGTCGCCGACGGTCGGCTGACCGAGGACCACGGGTTCGTGCTCAGACATACCTCTCCCATTGCGTGGGGACCCGGCGAAGTGTATAGACGCCGATCGGCGTAGTTCGGGCGGGCTGGATCCGCCCAGGTCAACGACGCCCTACTCTTTAGCCCATGCGATTCCGCGTTCTGGGGGCGACGGAGGTGCGCCGCGAGGACGGCACCGCCGTGCCGGTCGGCGGGCCCAGGGTCCGGACGTTGTTCGCGTTGCTCGCGCTGGAGGCGGGGCGGGTGGTCCCGGCGGAGCGGCTCATCGACGGTCTCTACGGCGAGCAGCCACCCGAAGGCGTGGCGAACGCGCTGCAATCGCAGGTCTCGCGGCTGCGCGGCGCGCTGAAGGAGCTCGCGCCCGTCGAGTTCAGTCCGGCGGGTTACCGGCTGGCCGTGGATCCCGACGACGTCGACGTGCACCGGTTCGAGCGCCTCGCCACCGAAGGCCGCCGCACTCTCGGGGCGGGAGACGCCACGAAGGCGGCCGAACTGCTTCGCGACGCTCTCCGTCTCTGGCGCGGCCCGGCGTTCGCGGACATCACCGACGCGCCGTTCCGCGATCCGCAGGTCACCAGGCTGAACGAGCTGAAAACGTCGGCGATCGAAGACCGCGTCGAAGCCGACCTCAAGCTGGGAAGGCACGAAGACGTCCTCGCCGATCTTCGCGAGGTCATCGACGCTCAACCGCTGCGGGAACGGCCACGCGCGCTGCTGATCCGCGCGCTGCACGCCGCGGGACGGCAGGCCGACGCGCTCACCGCGTTCGAGGCCGCCCGCCGTCTCCTCGCCGACGAACTCGGCGCCGATCCCGGGCCGGATCTCGCCGCCGCGCATCTGGCCGTGCTGCGCGGGGAGACGCCGCCCGCGAAGACAGCGCCCATCGAGACCGCGCCGCTCCCCGCCCAGCTGACCAGCTTCATCGGCCGCGAAGGCGACCTCCGGCACGTGCTCGGCCAGCTGGACCGCTCGCGGCTGGTGACGCTGACCGGTCCCGGCGGGGCGGGCAAGACCCGGCTGGCCATCGAGACCGCGGCCGCGATGGACCTCCCGGCGGTCTTCGTCGAACTCGCGCCGTACACGGAAGACGCCGACGTCGCGCACGCCGTGCTGACCGCGCTCGGCCTCCGAACGGTCCCGCTCGGGACGGTCACCGCCCCGGTGGAGAACGCGCCGCTGGAGCGGCTGATCGACGCGCTGACCGACCGGGCGGTCCTGCTGGTGCTCGACAACTGCGAGCATCTGATCGAGGCCGCCGCGAACCTGGCCGCCCGGCTGCTCGGCGCGGCCCCCGCGCTGCGGGTGCTCGCCACCAGCCGCGAACCGCTGGGCATCACCGGCGAGGTCGTCTCCCCCGTGCCGCGGCTCGCCGTGCCGCCGCCGGGCACTCCTCCCGGCCGGTCGCTGGAGTTCGCCGCCGTCCGGTTGTTCGCCGAACGCGCGCGGGCGGGCGATCCGGGCTTCGCCGTCGACGACGCCACCGCGGGCGACGTCCAGCGGATCTGCGCCGCGCTCGACGGGCTCCCGCTGGCCATCGAACTCGCCGCCGCGCGCGTGCGGACCCTGCCGGTCGGGGAGATCGCCGCGCGGCTGGACGACCGGTTCGGGTTGCTCTCGCGGGGCAGCCGGGTCGCCGAGAGCCGTCATCGCACCCTGCGCGCCGTCGTCGAATGGAGCTGGGATCTCCTGGAAGAGGACGAACGGCTGCTGGGCAGGCGGCTGACCGTCTTCGCGGGTGGCACGCCCCTCGCCGACGCCGAGGCGGTCTGTGCCGTGCCGGACATCGCGGAGCTGCTTCCGTCCCTTGTGGACAGATCGCTGGTGGAGCGCACCGGGGACCGGTATCGGATGCTCGAAACGATCCGGGCCTTCTTCGCCGGGAAACTCGCCGAAGCGGGTGAAACCGAGCAGCTGCGGCGCGCGCACGCCGAGCACTTCCTCACCCTCGCCGAACAGGCGGATCCGCTCGTGCGAACCGGCGACCAGCTGTTCTGGCTCGACCGGCTCGACGCCGCCTACGAGGATCTCCTCGCCGCGTTGCGCTGGGCCGTCGAGTCCGACTTGAAGATCGCGCTCCGGCTCTCGGCTTCGCTGGTGATGTACTGGTGGATGCGCGGCCGCCGGTTCGAAGGCTCGACGCTGAGCTTGGAAGTGGTCAAACGGCTCGGACAGCGGGTGCCGGACGGTCTCGAAGAGGAGTACCAGCTCTGCGTGCTCACCGCCGCCGCGGGACTGCGGGGTCACGAGGCACTCGACCGGCACCTGCCGATGGTGGACGACCTCATGCTGTCCCTCGCCAAGGCTCCCCGGAACCCGGCGCTGCTGCTGTTGCTCGGCGTCGTGTCCGGCCCGCCCGGTGACGACGACGCGCTGATCAAACGCAGCCGGATGCTGCTGGCGAACAGCGATGCCTGGAGTCTCGCCCTCGCGCCGACCGGTTACGGCCTCCGCGCGCTGATGCAGGGCGAACTCGAGACGGCGGAAGAATTCCTGCTCGAAGGGGCCAGGGCGTTCCGCTCGATCGGGGAACGCTGGGGCCTCTCGATGGCCCTCG
This sequence comes from Amycolatopsis sp. lyj-108, assembly GCF_046549005.1. Classification (NCBI taxonomy): domain Bacteria; kingdom Bacillati; phylum Actinomycetota; class Actinomycetes; order Pseudonocardiales; family Pseudonocardiaceae; genus Amycolatopsis; species Amycolatopsis sp. lyj-108. The sequence goes on from NZ_JAJPWQ010000001.1 coordinate 10,627, forward strand.
ACCATCTGTCACAGATCCTGATCTGGACGAACCGGCAGGCGGAAGCCCTAGAAACGATGAACGAGGCCCTGCGGCTGATGCGCGAACTCGGCGCGTCCGACGACAACGCGGACCTGCTGTGCCGTCGCGGCGGCAGCAAGCTGCTGCACGGCGACGCGGCGGGCGCGCGGGCGGATTTCGAGCTCGCCATCGAGATCGCGCGCCGCGCGGGGATGCCGGAAAGCCGGGCGGCCGGGTACATCGGGCTGGCGTTCCTCGCCCGGCACGAGGGTGATCTGGCGGCGGCCCGCGCGCTGAGCGAACGCGCGCTCGCGGAGTGTTCCGGTGGTTCGTTCGCGGCCGAAGGGGTGCGCGCCGGCGCGAAGATCTCCCTCGGCTGGGTCCTGGCCGCGGAGGGCGACGCCGACGGCGCCGAGGAACTGCACCGGCTGGCGCTGGTGTCGGCGGACCGCTGGCACGACAGCACCACCATGGCCTGCGCCGCCGAGGGTCTCGCCGGGGTCGCGCTGGTGCGGGGCGACGCCGAGCGGGCGGCGGTCCTGATCGGCGCGGCGGTGACCATCCGGGGCACCCCGTTCGCCGTCGATCTGGACGCCGCCCTGCTCAGGACGACCGTGCGGGAGCGGCTCGGCGACGACTTCGACCGGGCCTACCGCCGCGGGCTCGGCCTGCGGGGTGCCGCTCAGCTGGCCTAGGCGCGGGTCAGCTGCGTCCCCTGCGGTGCGAAGCGGCCGACGCCTTCGGCGAGGAGACGCTGGTCGAGTTCGGTGTCCTGGACGGCGACGTACAGCGGCGCCGCGTTCACCGGGACCGCGCCGAGCCGGGTCATGCCGGGTCCGACCGGGTCGATGGTGAGCCGGGTGACGTCACGCCATGGCACGACGGTCCGCTCGATCCGGACGCCGACCGCGTCCAGTTCGAAGAGCACCCACTGCTGGTCGTGCAGCGACTTCACGTAGCCGATGGCCGCGCAACCGACGGCGATCGCGATGATCCGCAGCACCCCGGGTCCCTCCAGCGAGCCGACCAGCGCGATGAAGCCGAGGACGACCACGACCATTCCGGACAGCTTCGCGGCGCCGACCAGTCCCGCGTTCGGCTTGTGCACGCGGAACCGCACGGCGCGCATCAGGTGTTTGGTGAGCACGCCGCCACCGATCGCGGCGGCGAGCCCGAACATCGTCACCACCAGTGAAACCGGGGAGAAGTCCACGAGGACGTTGTAACCGGCGACCAGCGCGACGAAGGCGCCTACGACGGTCAGCATCAGCGCCAGTTTGCCCTTGCGCACGTCACGTTCGCGGCGATCGAGCGAGGCCTGGTCGGGTGCGGCGAGGAAGCCGCCGTCGATGTTCCTCATCGGGCGTCACGCTGCGCTTCGGCGGCCGCGCGACGCTCACGCTGACGACGGTCGAGGACGTACAGCAGCGTGCCGGCGCCGGCGCTCACCGCGGCGTAGAGGAGGTCCTGCAGGCCGTCGTCCGGGTAACCGGTGGAGAACTCGACCATCGCGAGCGCGACGAACAGGACGCTGATGACGCCCCCGGCGATGATGTACACCTTGTTGCTGAGCATGGCTTCCCTCGCATGTCGTTGCCTTGGTGAGACCACTTTCGCGCGGGGCACATGACATTCCGATGACAGACACAGTCAGACACAGTCAGACACAGTCAGGCACTGACATGCGCTGACAGCGTTCGGTGCGTGGACGGTCAGCGGTCGCGGAGACCCTCCGTCCATGACTTACTCAGCGGGATCTCCCGAAGACTTCCTCGCCGTGCGGCATCTGACGTTGCGCGGCACCCAGGCCGAGATCGGCCAGGCGCTCGGCGCCGAAGCGAAGGCGCGCTCGGACTGGTCGCCACCGCCGATCGATCCGATCGTGGCCAGGGCGCGGCGCACCTGGTTCGCGCGGAACTGGCCGCAGTACGCCGAACGGACGGCCGGGTTCGCCGAGGCCTACGGGCTCCCGGCCGACGCGGCGGTCTCCTTCGACAACGCGAGCGCCCTGCCCGCCGGGTCGGGCTGTTCGGCGCTGTGGACGGGGAGCACGCTCGGCCGGAACTACGACTTCTTCACCATGAGCTGGACCCAGCTGGGTGCGGTGATGGCGGGTGAGGAACCCGTCGACGACGGGACGGTGCCGATGGCGTCACGGCCCTACGTGCTGACGACGATCCCCGACGACGGCATCGCATCCACGGCCCTTTCGATGTCCACAATGGACGGCGCGACGGAGGGGGTCAACGAGGCGGGGCTGGTCGTCGCGCTGCTGATGGCCGAAGTCGAAACGGCCGCGCCGCTGGTGGACGATCCCGGTCCGCAGGCCGGCCTGTCGGTCTTGCAGGTGTGCCGATATCTGCTGGACACCTGCGAAACCGTCGACGAGGCCAAGGAAGCGCTGATGCTCGCCAAGCAGTACACGCACGGCGCGCCCTGCCACTACATCGTCGCCGACGCTTCCGGCCGCGGCTTCGTCCACGAGCGCGGGCAGCACGACATCGAGTACTTCGTCGAGGTCTCCGACGGACCGCTGTGCGTCACGAACCACCTGTTGCACCGTCATCCGGACCTCGACGCGCTGCCGGAGGACACACCGGACACCATGCTCACCTACCAGCGGCTTCGCACCATCACCAAGGAAGCGGACGCGGGGCCGCGCGACGCGCTCGACGCGGTGTCGTTCGCGATCGAGCCCGGCGCGCCGTGGCGGACGTTGTGGCGCAGCGTCCTCGACCCGGCGGCCCGCACCATGAGCACCCGGTTCTATCTGGGCGACGGTGACAACGGCACCGCGCGGCACTCGCCGGAACTCACCTTCGGCGTGTCGAGGTGAACGACGCGGCGACAATCGGGAAGGGCCGCAAGATCGGCACCGTCGTGGTCTGCGTGCTGGCGCAGCTGCTGATCGCGATCGACCTGACCGTGCTGCACCTGGTGCTGCCGTCGCTTTCGGAGCAGATGCATCCGTCGACCACGGAACTGCTGTGGATCGCGGACGCGTACGGTTTCGCGCTCGCCGGGCTGCTGATCACGATGGGGAACATCGGCGACCGCGTCGGCCGGAAGAAGCTGCTGCTCATCGGGGCGTCGCTGTTCGGTGTCGCCTCGGTGATCACGGCGTACGCGCCGACGACGGAACTGCTGATCGCCGCCCGCGCGCTGCTCGGGATCGCCGCCGCGACACTGATGCCGTCGACGCTGTCGATCGTGCGGAACGTGTTCACCGGCAAGGAACGCGCGGCCGTGATCGGCATTTCGAGCGGGCTGACGATCCTCGGTTTCGGCATGGGACCGCTCGTCGGCGGGGTGCTGCTCGAACATTTCTGGTGGGGTTCGGTGTTCCTGGTCAACGTGCCGGTGGTGGTGGTCATGGTGATCGCCGGCGCGCTGATCCTGCCCGAATCGAAGAATCCGGTGTCCCATCGGATCGACGTGCCCAGCGTGCTGCTCTCCCTCGTCGGCATGGTCGGGATCGTCTACACGATCAAGGAAGTCGCGTACAAGGGCTGGGGGCACTGGGACGTCGGGGTCGCCGCCGTGCTCGGCCTCGGCTGCCTGCTGGCGTTCGTCCTGCGGCAGCCGCGGCTGGCCGAACCGCTGATGGACCTGCGGCTGTTCGCGCAGCGGGCGTTCTCGGCGACCGTCGGCACCACGATCCTGGCGATGTTCGCGCAGCTCGCGGTCTCGCTGATGTTCGCGCAGTACCTGCAGCTGGTGGCGGGCTGGTCGCCGCTGAAGGCCGGGCTCGCCGGGTTGCCAGGGATGGGCGGCGCGATCGTCGGCGGGGTGCTCGCGCCACTGGCGATCAAGGCCTTCGGCCGCGCCGCCACGATCGCGCTCGGCTGTGCCCTGTCCGCGGTCGGCTTCGCGTTGTACTCGAGCATCGGCGTGACGATCGTCTACACGGATCTGCTCGCCGCGATGATCGTCTTCGGCGTGGGGCTGGCGCTGATCCTCACCGTCGCGACGGACACGGTGCTCGGCGTCGTGCCGAAGGCCAGGGCGGGCGCGGCGTCGGCGATTTCCGAGACGTCGACCGAACTCGGCGGCGCGCTGGGGATCGCCGTCCTCGGCAGTGTGCTCGGCGCGCTGTACCGGAACGAACTCGTCGTCCCGGCGGGCGTGCCGCCGGAGGCTTCGGCGGCGATCTCGGACACCCTCGGCGGCGCCGTCCAGGTCGCGGCACAGCTGCCGCCCGAGCAAGGAGCCTTGGTCCTGACCACCGCCAAACTGGCGTTCGTCGACGGGTTGCAGGTGACGATGTTGTGCTCGGCGGGGCTGATGGCGTTGCTGGCGGTGAGCGCGTTGTTCAGCCTGCGCGGGGTGCCGAAGGTCCTCGAAGACCCTGAAGAGGCTTCGGCTGCTACGCCGGTTCCGGTGGGCTGAAGGGGCCCTTCACCGCATAAGACGCGGTGAAGGGCGCTTTCCCCGCATGAGATGCGGGGAAAGCGTCCTTCAGCCCCTCGGTCCGGCGAGCGGCACGGCGCGGCGGTCACCGGACCGCACCATGGCCAGCAAGGGTTTCGCGGCCACCGCCAGGAGCCGGGCCGCGAAGGTGCGGCCGTTGCGGCGCGCGATGTCCGGGCCGAAGGCGTCCATCAGCGCGACGAGCCCGGGCAGCGGCCGCACGAACAGCGTCACTTCGGCGATGAGCCCGTCTTCGCCGAGTTTCAGCACCGCCGCCTCTTCGACGTCCTCGCCGCCGATGCGCGCGGTGTAGACGACGACCCGCGTCCTGCCGTCTCCGGTGTCGGTGTGGAACCGGACGTCGCGCAGATGCGAGTAGGCGACTTCCAGCAGCGGCCTGAGTTCCGCGTGCCCGGTGAACCGGACCCGGTCGGTCAGCGGCGAACGCACCACGGCGTCCGGCGCGAAGGCGCTCAGCCCGAGTTCGACGTCCCGGGTCTCGAGTGCCCGGCGGTACCGCTCGGTGGTTTCGGTGCTCATATGTCCTCCTGGATCAGGTTCCCCAGCCCGCGCCACAACAGATCCGTCGTGAGCGCGACGACTTGCTCCCGCGGGATGTCGCGGTTGCTCCACCACCAGGTGGCGATGGCGTTCAGCGCGCTTTTCGCCGCTTCGGCGAGTGCTTCGTTCGCGCGGTCGCGCGGCAGGTCCGCGGTCAGCGCCAGGCCGGGCACGCTCGCGAACACCTCGGTCAGCCGCCCGGTGGCCCTGGCCTGCCCGCGCCGGTGCACCTCGGCGACGCCCTCGTCGGACGGCGTCTCGGCGAAGATCATCCGCCAGCCGCGTTCGTTCGTCTCCATCCAGGCGAAGATCGCCGCCACCCGGCCGCGCAGCAACTCCTCGGCGGTGCCCGCGAGCGGCAACTCCGCCCAGCCCGCCAGCAGACTGTCCACTTCGGACTCCAGGAGGCCGGCGTACAGCGCCGCCTTGGACGGGAAATGGTCGTAGAGCACGGGCGTGCTGATCCCGGCGGCCGTCGCGACCTCGCGCATCCCGGCCAGGTCGTACCCGGACGCGGCGAACACCCGCGCCGCCGCGGCCAGGATGCGCTCCCGGCGTTCGTCCCTGCTCAACCGCTTACCTGACATCGGTCAGGTACGCTACCAGGTAACCTAACGATTGTCAGGTAATGGCCCGGGTAACCTGGTCGATCGTGCGTACTGTCGTGGTAATCGGGGGCGGGATCGTCGGGCTCGCCACCGCCTGGGAGCTGACCAAACGCGGTCTGGACGTCACGGTGCTCGAAAAGGAGGACCACTGGGCGGCCCACCAGACCGGGCACAACTCGAACGTCGTGCACGCGGGGCTCTACTACAAGCCGGGTTCCTTCAAGGCCAGGATGTCCACCGCCGGCAACCGGTCCATTGTGGACTTCGCGCGGCAGTACGGGGTGCCGGTCGAGGTATGCGGCAAACTCGTCGTCGCCACCTCCGAAGCGGAGCTCCCGGCGCTGAAGGTGCTCGCCGAACGAGCCGAGGCCAACGGTGTCCCGGCCAAGCTGATCACCCCGAGCGAGGCCCGCGAGTACGAACCCGAGGTCTCCTGCGTCGCCGCGCTGCGCGTGGAATCCACCGGCATCATCGACTTCCCCGCCGTCTGCACGGCACTCGTGCGGCTGCTCGACGAATCCGACGCCGACCTGCGTCTCGGCACGCCCGCGCTGGGGATCCGCCCTGGTCGCACCGGCGGCGTCGAGGTGGCGACCGGTGACGACGTGATCCACGCCGACGGCCTCGTCAACTGCGCGGGCCTGCACGCGGACCGCGTCGCACGGCTCGCCGGGCTCACCCCGAGTGCGCGGATCGTGCCGTTCCGCGGCGAGTACTACGAACTGAAACCCGAACGCCGCCACCTGGTGCGCGGCCTGATCTACCCGGTCCCGGACGCGTCGCTGCCGTTCCTCGGCGTGCATCTGACCCGCATGCTCGACGGCAGTGTGCACGCCGGCCCCAACGCCGTGCTCGCGCTGCGCCGCGAGGGCTACACCTGGCGCGACTTCTCCGCGAAGGACCTCGCCGAGGTCGCCCGCTTCCCCGGCGTCTGGCGGCTCGCGCGCAAGTACGCGTACCCGACCGGGCTCGACGAGGTCCGCCGCTCGTTCTCCCGCCGCCGCTTCGCCGAAAGCCTCGCGCGGCTCGTGCCCGCCGTCACCGAGGACGACATCGTGCGGCACGGCTCCGGCGTCCGCGCGCAGGCGCTGCGCCCGGACGGCGCGCTCGTCGACGACTTCCTGATCGAGACCGCGCGGAACCAGGTGCACGTCCTCAACGCGCCCTCACCGGCGGCGACCAGCGCACTGGAGATCGCGAAGCACATCGCCGACGAGGTGACGGACTAGCTTTCGCGTGGTCGGTGCCGGGGTCGTGATTGAAGGGACGACCCCCTCGCGCTAGGACGAGGGCGGCAGGTTCCCGTTCAGCATCGGAACAGCGGCCTTGATCACGTCGCACGCCTTCGCGGGATCGTCGAGGTTGCCCGCGATGATCGCCACCGTCGACGTCGGGGTGATCGCGAGACCCGCCGCGCACAGCTTGCTGCCCGACTCGGTGTAGAGCTTCCACTTACGGTCGCCCGAGTCGAAGTCCTGCGGTTCACCCTGCGTGATCAGCGTCGGGGTCTCGTCCATCGGCTTCGTCGTGTAGAACCACAGGTCGAACGCCTTCTCGCCCTTCTCGCCGTCCGTGTCGGCCCACTCGCAGCCGAACTGGTTCGGGTCGGCGCTGGACTTCATCGGCTCACCCGTGGGTCCGAGCCGCAGCTGGGCGGTCTGTTCGGGTTTGAGCATGGCGCACGGGTCGGTGGTCAGGAGCGGTCCGCCCGGCTCGGCGGGCTTCTGCCCCGGCGGCGCGGTGATCTGCGGGTCCTGCTGCCCGCCCGGCAGCTTCGACGCCACGGCCGGGGCCGCCGCCTTGGCGAGGTCGCAGGAGTTGCCCTCGGTGTGGTCGGGGCTCTCGCTGGCGATCTCCACGAAGGAGTCCGGGGTGATTTCGGTGCTCAGCGAGCAGTACGTCGGGCCGAGGATGGTGGCGTACCGCGTCCAGGTGAAACCGCCGATCCCGAACTTCTCCCCGGCCTGCGCACCGCTCATGTAGTCGTTCAAGGACAGGTCCTTGCTCAACGACACCTCGAGGTTCGACGCCTTGCGCACGTCCTCCAGTTTCCGGAAACGGCAGACCGCGGGCATATTCCGCTCGGGCTTCGCGGCGCGTTCCTCACCGGGGTACCTGACACCCAGCGCGTTCGCGTGCTCCTCCGTCAGCAGCTCGCACGGCTCGGCCTTCGTGTTCACCGGTCCCTGCCCGGGCACCGGCGAGGCCGTACCGCCGATCGTCGACGTGCAGCCGCCGACCGCCAGCACCGCCAGCCCGATCGCGAGCGAATTCCGAAACCGCATGCGTCCCCTCCTCATCGGCTCGCACACTACTTGTGCGCGGCCGCCGTTCACGAACCGGCGGGCAGCGCCGCGCTCACCGTCGGCAGCGCGGCCCGCAGCAGGTCACAGGCTTTCGTCTCGTCGTCCCAGTGGCCGCTGGAGACCTTCACGGTGGACGTTCCGCTGATCGGCAGCGCGGCCGTGCAGTACCTCGCGGTGGCTTCGAACCGGACCGTCCACTTGCGACCGCCGAGGTCGATCTCCTCGGGGGCGCCTTCGAGACCGGCGACGTCGGCGACGGCCGTCGCGAGGAAGAGCGTCACGGTGAGCGGACGCTGCCCCTTGTCACCGTCGGAGTCCTTCCACGAGCAGCCCTTGTCCTCGGGATTCGCGAGCTCGGCCGGGGCGATGGGCGTTCCCGGGGCGATGGCCAGCTTCGCGGCCTCGTCCGGCTTCAGCAGCGCACACGGATCGACCTGCAGCAACGGCCCGGAAGGTTCGGGCTTCTTCTGCCCAGGCGGCGCGACGATCTTCGGATCCGGCTCGCCACCGGGCAGCCTCGACGCGATCGCGGGGGCCGCGGCGAGCGCGAGATCGCAGGCCGTCGCTTCGGGCGCGCCCGTCTGGGTCTCGCTGCCGAGCTCGACGAACGACGACGGCCCGAGTTCGGTGCTGAGGGAGCACGCGGTCGGGCCGAGCGGGGACGCGTAGCGCGTCCAGGTGAAACCGCCGATGCCGAACTTCTCCCCCGGCCGGGCGCCGGCGTAGAAGTCGTTCAGCGGGATGTCGACGCTGTGCGTGATCGAAAGGGACACCCCGCGGGGCGAATCGTCGCGTTCGGACAGCAGGCACATCGGCGGGACCAGCTGGGCCTTGTTGCCCTTGGTCTCGACGCCGGGCAGCTTGAGGGCCAGCGCGTCGGCGTGTTCCGTGCTGAGCAACGAGCACGGCGCCGCCTTGGCCGGCACCGGCCGGTGGCCGGGCACCGGCGACGCCGTACCCGAGATCGTCTCGGCACATCCACCGAGCAGGAGGACCGCCGCGAAGAGCGCGGTGAGCGGCTTGCTGCGGCGGTTCATGCCTACTTCGATGCCGGCGTGAGCACCTCGGTTCCGCCGAGGAAGGGACGAAGCGCCTCCGGCACCCGGACCGAGCCGTCTTCGAGCTGGTGGTTCTCCAGGATCGCGACGATCCACCTGGTGGTGGCGAGCGTGCCGTTCAGCGTGGCGACGGTCTGCGGGCGGCCGTCGGCGTCGCGGTAACGGATGCCGAGACGGCGGGCCTGGAACGTCGTGCAGTTCGACGTCGAGGTCAGCTCGCGGTAGGTGTCCTGCGACGGCACCCACGCCTCGCAGTCGAACTTCCGGTACGCGGACGTGCCGAGGTCGCCGGTGGCGGTGTCGATCACCCGGTACGGGACCTCGATCTTGGCGAGCATCTGCTCTTCCCAGTCCAGCAGGCGCGCGTGCTCGGCTTCGGCGTCCTCGGGACGCGTGTAGACGAACATCTCGACCTTGTCGAACTGGTGGACGCGGATGATGCCGCGGGTGTCCTTGCCGTACGAACCGGCCTCGCGGCGGTAGCAGGACGACCAGCCCGCGTAGCGCTTCGGCCCCTTCGCCAGGTCGAGGATCTCGTCGGCGTGGTAGCCGGCGAGCGGGACCTCGGAGGTGCCGACGAGGTACAGGTCGTCGTCGCGCAGCCGGTAGACCTCCGACGAGTGCGCGCCGAGGAATCCGGTGCCCGCCATGATCTCCGGCCGCACCAGGGTCGGCGTGATCATCGGGGTGAAACCGTTCGCGGTCGCCTGCGCGATCGCCATGTTCAGCAGGCCGAGCTGGAGCTGGGCGCCGATGCCGGTGAGGAAGTAGAACCGCGAGCCCGAGACCTTCGCGCCACGCTCCATGTCGAGCGCGCCGAGACCCTCGCAGAGTTCGAGGTGGTCCTTCGGCTTGAAGTCGAACTTCTTCGGCTCGCCGACGTGCTTGAGCACGACGTAGTCGTCCTCGCCGCCTTCGGGCGCGTCGGGGTGGACCAGGTTCGGCACCAGCCTGTGCAGCTGCTCGAACTCCTCCGAAGCCTCGGTCTGTTCGACCTCGGCCGTCTTGACCTGGGCGGCGAGGTCCTTCGCCTTGGCGAGGAGCTCGGCCCGCTCGTCGCCCTGCGCCTTGGGGATGAGCTTCCCCAGCGACTTCTGCTCGGCGCGCAGCTTGTCGGCGGCGGCGATGGACGACCGGCGGCGGGAGTCGAGGGAGAGCAGCTTGTCGACCACTCCTTCGTCCTCGCCACGGGCGCGCTGCGAAGCGCGCACGACGTCCGGGTCATCGCGCAGAGTCCTGGGGTCAATCACGAGTGCTGAGAGTAGTCCGTGCGAGCCGCACAAAATGTGCGGGTCCGCGCGGATAACCCGACAGTCTGATCGTTGCCGCCCGTTTCGGCCCGTCCCCATACTGAGATCTCCCTGCTGCGGACGGAGAAACCCGATGACCGATGCGGACCTGCTGGCGCGGCACAAGGCGGTACTGCCGTCCTGGCTGGCGCTCTACTACGACGAGCCGATCGAGATCGTGCACGCGCAGGACCGCCGGGTCATCGACTCGTCCGGGCGCACCTACCTCGACTTCTTCGCGGGCATCCTGACGAACTCGATGGGCTACGACGTCTCGGCGATCAGCGACGCCGTACGCAAGCAACTCGACACCGGCATCCTGCACACGTCGACGCTGTACCTGATCCGCTCTCAGGTCGAGCTGGCCGAACGCATCGCGAAGCTCTCCGGCATCCCCGACGCGAAGGTGTTCTTCACCAACTCCGGGACCGAAGCCAACGACACCGCGCTGATGCTCGCCACCCAGTACCGGCGCAGCAACCAGGTGCTGGCGATGCGGAACTCGTACCACGGCCGGTCGTTCGCGACGGTCGGCATCACCGGCAACCGCGGCTGGTCGGCGTCGTCGCTCAGCCCGGTGAAGGTGAGCTACGTGCACGGCGGCTACCAGTACCGCAGCCCGTTCCGGGCGCTTTCGGACACGGAGTACATCGACGCGTGCGTCGCGGACCTGGTCGACGTCCTGGAGACGGGCACTTCGGGCGACGTCGCCTGCATGATCGCCGAGCCGATCCAGGGCGTCGGCGGATTCAGCTCGCCGCCGGACGGCCTGTTCAAGGCGATGAAGGAGGTCCTCGACCAGTACGGGATCCTGTTCATCTCCGACGAGGTCCAGACCGGCTGGGGACGGACCGGGGAACACTACTGGGGGATCCAGGCGCACGACGTCGTCCCCGACGCGATGACCTTCGCCAAGGGCCTCGGCAACGGGCTCGCGATCGGCGGTCTCGTGGCGCGTGGCGACCTCGTCGACTGCCTCACCGCGAACTCGATCTCGACCTTCGGCGGCAACCCGGTCGCGATGGCGGGCGCGGCCGCGGTCCTCGACCACATCGCCGACCACGACCTCCAGGCCAACGCGCTCGCCCGCGGCAACGAACTGCTCGGCGGCCTGCGCGCGGCGGGGAACCCGCTGATCGGGGACGTGCGCGGCAAGGGGCTGATGATCGGCGTCGAACTGGTCGAGCCGGGCGGCATGAAGCCGAACCCGGGGGCCGCGGCGCGGATGATGGAGGAGACCAAGGCGCGCGGACTGCTGATCGGCAAGGGCGGGCTGCACGGCAACGTGCTGCGGATCGCGCCGCCGATGACGCTCACCGCGGAGGAGGCGGCGGAGGGCCTCGGGATCATCACCGCCGCGTTGGCCGCCATCTCCTGACAAGTGAGATGAAGGGGCCTTTCATCTCACGCGCCCGATGCTAGGAAAGGACCTTTCCTTGCGAAATTTGCAAGGAAAGGTCCTTTCCTAGCGTTCGTCAGGAGTGGACGAAGCGGGCGATGACCTCGCCCAGTCGCCCGCCGGCGTCTTCCTGGAGGAAGTGACCGGCGCCGGTGATCGTCGGATGCTCGAGCTCCCGGGCGCCGCGCATCGAGCCCCGCAGTTCGAGGCCCCACGGCGCGGTGATCGGGTCGCCGTCGGAGAACGACACCAGGAACGGCTTGTTCAGTTCGGAGAGCACCTTCGTCGCGGCGCGGTTGGCCGCCGAGGCCGGGTCGTCGGGGACGATCGGCACCAGCGACGGCATCGCCCGCGGCGCCGCCTTGTACATCTCGTTCGGGAAGGGCGCGTCGTAGGCGGCGCGGACGTCGTCCGGGAGCTTGGTCTGGCAACCCGACTGGACGAACCGCCCGACGTCGAGGACCTGGGCGTTCTCGACGGTGTCGCGGAACCTGTGCCAGAGCTCCGGCATGTCCGTGTCGCCGGTGGGGAGGCCGGTGTTGGCCGCGACGACCCTGGCGAACCGGTCGGGGTTCTCGGCGACCAGGCGCAGGCCGATCAGGCCGCCCCAGTCCTGGCCGACCAGGGTGACGTCGGTCAGGTCGAGCACGTCGAAGGCGAACGCGCGCATCCATTCGACGTGCCGCTGGTAGGTGTGGTCGACCATGTCGCCGGGTTTGTCGGAGCGGCCGAAGCCGACCAGGTCGGGCGCGATGGCGCGCAGCCCGGCGTCGGCGAGCACCGGGATGACCTTGCGATAGAGATAGGACCAGGTCGGCTCGCCGTGCAGCAGGAGGACGGGTGGCCCGTCCTCGGGTCCGGCCTCCACGTAACCCACTCTGATCACGCCGCCGTGAAGGTCGACGAGTTCCGCGTAGCGCGGTTCGAAGTCGAAATCGGGCAGGTCCGAGAACCGGTCGTCCGGTGTCCTTAAAAGGCGCACGACTCCCACGTTAGTGGGAATCGTGCGCCGATGCCGTTTTCAGGTGGTCAAAAAGTCACGAAATGCCGACGGCCACGACGAGGCCGAGGGCCAGGTGCGCGGCCGCGACCACGACGCTGACCGGGGCGAACTTGTCGCTCTCGATGGTCGAGCGGACGTCGATGCGGGTCGCCCACTCCAGCAGCCGGACGGCCAGCACCTGCACCACGATGCCGAGCAGGCCGTAGACCAGCGAGGTGATGAGGCCCTCGGTCAGGTCGCTGGCGGAGTTCGCGATCGCCACGACGACGATGAACGCCATCGACAGCAGGCCCGACGCGGTGACGATGACCGCGTTCGGCAGGCCGCGGCTGACCAGCTGGGCCAGCTTGCCGGGCGTGGTCCAGTCGATCGCCCAGAACCCGGCGAACATCAGCAGCAGGCCGACGACGCCGTACAGCAGGATCGCGCCGATCCCTCGCACGAGGTCGGAGCCGAACGTGTCGGACAGCGCAAGGGTGGTGGTCACAGGGGTTCTCCAGAAGTCAGGAATGTCAGGTTTGTGCGGTTGCTTCTATCACGACTCGACGATGCGATGCGGGACGAACGCCGCACCGTCGTCTGTGACGAGTCCTGCCGTCTCGCGGATGCCGAGGCCGGCGGCCTGGTCCCCGACGATCCACGCACCGAGCGCGGGCCGGTAACCCTGGAACTCCGGGAGCGGGTCGAACGCCTGGTAGACGAACCCTTCCGCCCCGTAGACGCCGTCGGTCTGCGTCTCGTACCCGGTGGCGACGATCTGCACGTTCGCGCCCTCGCGGCCGAGTTTCGGCTTGCGGACGTACTCGGTCAGCAGACCGGGGTCGTCGGCGAAGGCGGGCAGCAGGTTCGGGTGCCCCGGGTAGTTCTCCCACAGGAGCGCGAGCAGCGTCTTGTTGGAGAGGATCATCTTCCACAGCGGCTCGACCCACAGCGTGCGCGGCATGGTCTCGACGGCGAAGCGGCCGAACTCCTCGTCGACCACCCATTCCCACGGGTAGAGCTTCACCACGGTCGCCATCTGCGCTTCTTCGAGGTCGACGAACCGCTTGAGCACCGGGTCCCAGCCGATCTCCTCGATCGACAGGCCGACGGTGTCGAGCCCGGCTTCGGCCGCGGTCTCCTGCAGGTACGCCGTCGTCACGTGGTCCTCACCGGACGGATCGGCGGACGACCAGGTGAAGTGCAGTTCGTTCGAGGGCAGCTTGTCGGCGAGTTCGGCCCAGCGCTCGACCAGCTTTTCGTGGATCGAGTTCCACTGGTCGTCCTCGGGGAAGACCGAGGTCTTCCAGTGCCACTGCAGCACCGCGGCCTCGAGCAGCGAGGTCGGGGTGTCGGCGTTGTACTCGAGCAGCTTCGCCGGGCTCTTGCCGTCGTAGCGCAGGTCGAAGCGGCCGTAGACGTGCGGATCCTGCCGCTTCCACGACTCCGCGATATGCGGCCAGACCCACTCGGGGATGCCGAAGCGGTGGTACTGCTCGGTGGTCACCACGTTGTCGACGGCTTCGAGGCACATCGAGTGCAGCAGCTCCACGTCCGCCTCGACGGACAGGATCTCGTCCATGTCGAAGACGTAGTGGACCGACTCGTCCCAATAGGGCCGGGACTTGCCGGAGCCGTCGCGGGCGGGAGTGCCGAAGACCAGGCCCTGTTCCTCGACGATGTTCTGCCAGTCCCGCCGGGGCGGCTTGGAATCCCGGTACACCTACGAGCCCCCGCTCTTGCCGCTGCTGCCGCTCTTGCCGCTGATGCCGAATCCGCCGCGCTGGACGGACTTGCCCGATTTGGTGCTGACGTTGGCCCCCGGCGGCGCGGTGTACGAACCGCCGGACACGCGCTGCCCGATCTGGCCGGTGCCGCCGTAGTTGTAGCGGTAGCTCTGCATCGGGCCACCGAAACCGCCGATGGGGATGAAGAAGAAGCCGCCGCTGCTGTAACCGCCGTGCGACCGAACGTAGTTCTCGTCGCAGTTCTGGTCGTCCTGGACGATCTCCGTGTCCTTGGTGGCACAGACCGCCGTGACCTCGTCCGGCTTCGCGACCGTGTAGAACGTCGCGACCAGACCGACCAGACCGACCGTCACACCGGTTCCGATCAGGATCTTCTTCTTGGTCGAAGACTTCTTCTCGGCGGCACGAGCGGCTTCGGCGTCGAGTACTTCCTGGCGTTCCTGCTCCGCCAGTGCCTGCTGCCGTGCCCGCTGCTCGGCCAGCGAAGGCTGGCGCGCCTGCGTGCTGTCGTCCTGGAAGCGCATCGAGCCGCGCCTCGGCGGCTCCTGGGGCGGCTGTGCCCCCTGGTTGTCATCCTGCGTCATCGAAGCTCCGTAAATCGCCCTCGCCACGAACCCGTGTCCAACACTAACCACCCGGTACGCGCACCTTACGTGCGGCGCGGGCATCATGGAGTGGATGTCTCAACAGGCCGAGCGGTTCCGTGACCCGCGAAACGCGCTGAGCACCCTGCGCACCCGGCTCGTCATGGCCGGTGTGTTCGCGGGCGCGATCATCGCGCTTTCGCTGAGTGTGGCGTTCTCGTGGAATGTGGGCCCGGAGGGCGGTGCGGGCGGCGGGCCCCCCAAACTGTCCCCCGCCGCGGTCGAAGCGTTCCAATCTCCCCCGGGCACCTGCCTGACCTGGAACAACCCGGACGCCACCGACGCGCGGCGCGTGCCGTGCGGGGAGGCGCACCTGTTCGAGGTCACCAGCATCGTCGACATCGGCACGCAGTACCCGCCGGGGGTACCGAGCCCGAACCTGGAGCAGTGGCAGGAGATCTCCCGGTCCCGTTGCACCATCGACGTCAAGCCGTATCTCGGCCGCAACCTGGATCCGTACGGCAAGCTGACCATGAACCTGCTCCGGCCGACGCCCGCGCAGTGGGCGGACGGTGACCGGCAGTTGCGCTGCGGTCTGCAATGGGCGGGTCAGGGCGGCAAGCTCCAGCCGACCAAGGGGCCGGCGAAGGAGCAGAACCAGTCGGCGGTGTGGGAGCCGGGCACGTGCCTCGCGCTGCTCAACAACAGCTTCGGCGACCCCGTCGACTGCGCCCAGCCGCATTCGTACGAGATGATCGCGACGATCGACCTCAAGACGAAGTTCAAGGACGGTTACCCGTCGCAGGAGCAGCAGAACACCTGGCTGGACACCGAATGCTCGACGGCCGCGCAGGACTACACCGGCAACGCGGATCTGGCGGCGAAGAAGCTCATCCTCAGCTGGGACGTCCGCGAGCAGGAGAGCTGGGACGCCGGGTCGACGCTGGTGAACTGCAAGGTCGCGGCGGTCCTGCCGGACGACAAGGGGCTCGCACCGGTCACCGGGAGCGTGAAGGTCGGCAAGGGCGACGCTCCGCCGTCGGAGAGCGGCCAGACGAGTCCGCCGTCGTCCTCTTCGGCCCCGAAGACCGGAGGGTGAGCCCGTGCCCGTCGAGATGACCCAGCAACGCTTCGAAGAGCTGGTTTCGGAGGCACTGGACGAGCTCCCGCCCGAATTCGCGGACGCCATGGACAACGTCGTGGTACTCGTGGAGGAGTTCAACGAGGAGTCGCCCACGATCCTCGGGCTCTACCACGGGGTCGCCCTCACGGAGCGGACCCACGAATACGGCGGGGTGCTGCCGGACCGGATCTCGATCTACCGGCGCCCGCTGCTGCAGATGTGCGACACCGAGGAGGACGTCGTCGAGGAGGTGCTGATCACGGTGGTCCACGAGGTCGGCCACCATTTCGGCATCGATGACGCGCGGCTGCACGAACTCGGCTGGGGCTGAGCCGGTGGACGGGCGGTAGCAAAGGTCCCTTGCTCCCCCGCGGCGGATTCCGCGCCGGAGGCGGCATGGTCGGTGATTTTTGTGCGTCGGGCACCAAGGGTTCTTCGGATTCTTAACTCGGTGTAACAACTCCGCCACTTTGGGCGACAGCCCCGCTAAACTTTTCGACACGTTGTCGTCGGCCGGCGCCGGCGAATGCCTGGGGAGGCGGTGCATGGCCGAGTCGACGGTACGCAGGAGGAGGGGTGACCGTCGGTTGCGCTGGCTGCTCGCCTCCAGTGCGGCGTCGAACCTCGGCGACGGGATCGGCAAGGTCGCGTTCCCGCTGCTCGCGGTCACCCTGACCCGCGATCCGCTGCTCATCGCCGGTCTCTCGGCGACCCAGTTCCTGCCGTGGCTGCTGTTCGCGCTCCCGGCGGGCGCGCTCCTCGACCGGATCGACCGCCGACGCGCGATGATCCTCGCGAACAGTGCCCGCGCGGTGGTCGTCGGCGGGACGGCCGTCCTGGTCGCGATGGGCGGGGTGACGATCTGGGCGGTCTATGCCGCCGCCCTGCTCATCGGCGTCGCGGAAGTGGTCGCCGACAGCGCCGCGAACGTGCTCATCCCGGCGGTCGTCGGCAAGGAATCCCTCGACAGCGCGAACAGCAAGCTCCAGGCCTGCGAGATCGTCGGCCAAACCTTCCTCGGCGGGCCGGTCGGCAGCGCCACCTTCGCGCTCTTCGCGACGTTCCCGTTCCTGCTCAACTCGGTGGGTTTCGCGATCGCGGCGGCCGTGCTGATCGGCCTCGCCGGAAGCTACCGCCCGACGGCCCGGGAAGGCGGCGCCACCGACCTCCGCACCGAACTGGCGGAAGGTTTCCGCTGGTTGAAGGGCAACCGGCTGGTCCTGCGCCTGGTCGTCATCGCCGGGCTGATCAGCCTGGTCAGCGAACTCGCGCAGGCACAGCTGGTGCTGTACGCGATCGAGTACCTGCGTCTCAGCGAAGCGGCCTTCGGGCTCTTCGCGTTCGTCGGCGGCATCGGCGGCCTGCTCGGTGCGGCCGTCGCCCCGCGGCTGGTGAAGGCGACCGGTCGCCGCGCGGTGCTCCTCGGGGGCACGGCCTGCTGCGGCGCGGCGTTCACCGGCATGGGCCTGGCGACCTCGCCGGTGGCGGGCGCGGCGCTGTTCGGCCTGTTCGCGGCGGCCGTCGTCGCGGTGAACATCGTGCTCGGGACCGCGCGGCACAAGCTCGTCCCCGGCGAACTGCTCGGCCGGGTCCTCGGCGTGTGGCGCACCGTCGTCTGGGGTGCGATCCCGATCGGCGCCCTGCTCGGCGGCGTCCTCACGCACGCCCTCGGTTCCTCTGCCCGGACCTTCCTCACGTCCGGGCTTCTGCTGTTCGGTGTGGCCGGTTTCGCAGTCGTCTCGTTACGCCGAGGAGCCTTCGATGACGAATCGGCCACGGAGGTGCGGGTTCTCCACCAAGACCGGTGAAAACAAAGGACTTTGGTGCTGAAATAGCCCATCACCGCCACTGGTGACGGGAGGTCCGCGATGCAGCAGACACTGGTGCCGGAGGCCGGCGTGGGGACGACAGAACCTTCCAGACGCCCGCAAGTGCTCACCGCGGTCGCCGGTTTCGTGATCGGTGGCGGCGTGATCGGCATGCTGTGGGCGCTCTCGGGCGTCAACGCGGGAGCCCTCGAAGACGCGCAGGACGCGTGCCGGGCACTGGCCAGGGTCGGCACGATCCCGGACACCACCGACTCCGCGCCCGGCGAACGGACCGTCGCCGTACTGGCCCCCGAAGTCCTGCACCGGATGACGGCCGCCCGCGAACTCTCCGCCGCGGCGGCCGCCGCACACGACACCTACCAGCCGCTGGCCGACCACATCGACGGCGTCAGCCGGATGGTGTTCAGCCTGCACTTCAACCAGATCGCCGGTCATCGGCATCTGGCACAGGCCGAACAGCTCTGCACCCAGCTCTAGGCCGTGTCCTGTACTAGCCCTTGTGGACGGTCCTGACGGTCAGCTGGTTGCCGGGGATCTTCCCCGCGCAGCCGAGGCCCTGCACCGGCACGAAGTTCGACGCCGTCTCCTGCGGCAGGTACACCCGCAGCCCTCGGGTCTCGGTGGGCTTGCAGACCGCCTCGTCGTAGTTGCGGACGTTCACGAAGCCGACGTCCGCGACCGCGCTCTCGCCGTTGCCGAGCTGGACCGGCGCGCCCTTGTCGCCGTCACGGAACGCGGCCTCACCGACCTGGTGGCCGTCCGCGCCGGTCACGTACGAGACGCCGGGGAAGCCCTGGATGGTGCACGAGTGCCCGCTCGCGTTGGTGATGACGAGCTTCCGGTACACCGTGCCCGCGGCGGCGTCACTGTCCTTGACGGACAGTTTGACGTCGCCCGCCTTGCAGAGCCCGTCGTTCTTCGGTGCCTGCACGGGCGGCTGGGCCGGTTGCGGGGACGGCGCCGGGCTCGACGAACTCGCGCTGGGCGCGGCCGAGGTGTCCGGTGCCGAAGTGGACGGTGACGCGGACGTGTTCTGCGCGACGGGCGCGCTCTCCGAGCCGCAGGCGCTGAACAGCAGGAGTCCGGCGGTACCCGCGACGAGACCGCCGATGGAGATCATCTTCGAACGAACCATGGTCATTCGCCTCCCTGTCGTCGAACTGCCGGGTGACCCACGTTCAGTAGACGTGTTGTCCGCCGCGCGGGTTGCGCTGGCCCGGTTAATTCCCCACAAGGTGTTAATCGATCTTGTGGGGAGTGTTCCCCGGCGGGAGTGGAGGCAAACGTTCCTGGTCAGCCCTCGACGGGGACGTCCGCCCAGGTGAGGCAGGTCCAGCCGGTGGGGTTCGCGACGAGTTCGACGACACCGGTGTTCGGGATGAGGCCCTGGTTGGCGATCTCGGCGGTCACGTTCCCCGCGAGCCATTCGCCGCCGAGCCGGATCGCGCCACCGTGGCTCACCAGCACCACCGTGCCGTCGGGGTCGGCCTGCTCGTGTTTGGCGCGCAACCGGGCGACCGCGTCGAGCATCCGGGCGCGGACCTGCGCGCCGGTCTCGCCGCCGGGGATCGGCGGGTCGAGTTCGCCGAGGGTCCAGCGGCGCACGACGCTCATGTACGTCGTGACCGAGTCCTTGTCCGTCTTGCCTTCGAGGTCACCCGCGGCGACCTCGTGCACCCCGTCGAGCACCTGGACCTCGAAGCCGAGTTCCGCGGCCAGCGGCGCGGCGGTCTGCTGGGCGCGGACCGCCTGCGAGGCGTACACCGCGACGATCGGCTCGCCGTCCAACCGCGTCACGAGATCCCGGGCCTGCTCACGGCCCAGCTCGGTGAGCGGCGGACCGGGCAACGCGGTGTCGAGCGCTCCTCGCACGTTGCCCTCGGTCTGGCCGTGGCGGACAAGGAGAAGTTTCACGCCTGCACTCCCTTCCGTACCGACTCGACCCAGTCGATCGCGCCGGTGAAATCGTCGTTGGCGGCACCCTGCTCGATCTCGGTCGTGCCGTTGTCCGCGCGCGGGTGGGAGCCGAGGAACCGCACGTTGCTGCACCGGCGGCGCAACGCGGCCAGCGCGTCGCCGATCCGTGGCTCGGCCACATGCCCCTCGAAGTCGATGAAGAAGCGGTACTCCCCGAAGTTGTGCCTGGTCGGGCGGGCGTCCAGCTTGGTCAGGTTGATGCCGCGGACCGCCAGTTCGGTGAGCAGTTCCGCCAGCGCGCCCGTCCGGTTCGTCGCGGCGGCGACGATCGACGTGCGGTCGGCCCCGGTCGGCTCCGGCAGCACGCCGGGCGCGCGGACCAGCAGGAACCGCGTCTTGGCGTCGCGGACGTCGGCGACCTCCGTGGCCAGCACCTCCAGCGGATAGTGCTCGACGGCGACCGGTGCGGTGACGGCGGCGTCGAACTCGCCGGCGTCGACCGCGACCGCGGCCGCGGCCGTGGACGACGTCGCGACCGGATGCGCGCCGGGGAAGTTCGCTTCGACCCAGTGCCGGACCTGCGCAAGCGCGTGCGGATGGCTCGCCACGGTGCGGATCTCGGTCGTCCCCGGCCGGGTCAGCACGCTGAAGTGGACCGGCAGCAGCACCTCCGCCACCGCGACGAGCGGCTCGGCCTCGCTCAGGCTGTCGAGGGTGGCCGTGACCACCCCCTCCACGGAGTTCTCGATCGGGACGCAGGCCGCGTCGGCCGCACCCGAGCGCACCGCGGCGAGTGCCGCCGGGATGGTCTCCGCGGGGATCAACTCCTCACCGGGGGCGAGCCGGCGCGCGGCCTGTTCGGTGAAGGTTCCTTGGGGGCCGAAGTACGCGATCCGTGACACCCCGCCAGATTACGCACGACACGAGTGGCGACTTTCACTCGGACAGCCGGTACGCGCACCGGTTACGCCGGGTGCCTTTTTTTGCCATGCTTAGGGCGTGACCGCCGAACCGGGCACCCACACCGGCCACGACGACGTCGGCTCCTCGTTTCCTCCCCTGCCCGACCGTCCCACTCCGGAACTGGTGCTGTGCGCCGTCGATGACCTGCTCGCGCAAGCCTGGACCACCGTCGCCGACGCCGTGGACGGCCGGGTCGTCGTGCACCGCGGGTCGGTGCTCGACGTCGTCGCGCAGGCCGTCGTCAGCCCCGCGAACTCCTACGGCTGGATGCGCGGCGGCATCGACGCGGTTTACGCCCGCGCCTATCCCGAGGTCGAGCAGAACGTGCGCAGCGCCGTCCTCGCCTACCACGGCGGGGAGCTGCCGATCGGCCAAGCGGTGATCGTGCCCACCGGCGAGGCGGAGCCCGCCTGGCTGATCAGCGCGCCGACGATGCGGGAACCCGGCGAACGCCTCCCGCGCGACACCGTGCACCCGTACCTCGCCGCCAGGGCGGTGTTCCAGCAGTGGCGCGACGGCAGACTCGACCAGGGCCGGGTCCGTGATCTCGTGCACACGATCGCGATGCCGGGACTCGGTACCGGCGTCGGCGGGGTCGCACCAGCCTCCTGCGCCCGGCAGGTCGCCGCGGCCTGGGACGAGGTCTTCGCCCCCGGCCGTCCTCGTCACGGACGGTAACGCCCCGACGCGGGCTACATCACATCGCAGCGCGTTCACGAGCCGTAAGCCCTACCGTTAAAGCGGCTTCATCCGGTTCGAGGCACGTTCACCCGCCGAGAACTCGTCAACACGGTTTTGTACGGCGCCAGCGCTGGCGACGGGCGAGGAGTGTGCGATGCCGCGGGTCCGTGAGCTCAGTCCCTACGTCGAGCTGCACCGTGAGCAGTGGCGCGAGTTGCGCAGGTCGACTCCCCTGCCGCTGACCGCCGCGGAACTGCTGCGGCTGCGCGGTCTCGGCGAACAGGTCGACCTTGCCGAGGTCGCCGAGGTCTACCTGCCGCTCTCCCGGCTGATCAATCTCCAGGTCGCCGCCCGGCAACGGCTGTACGAAGCCACCACCACCTTTCTCGGCGAAGACAGCCGGGGCACCAAGGTGCCGTACGTCATCGGCATCGCCGGCAGCGTCGCCGTCGGCAAATCGACCACCGCGCGCATCCTGCGCACCCTGCTCGCCCGCTGGCCGGATCACCCCAGGGTCGACCTGGTCACCACCGACGGATTCCTCCACCCGCGTGCGGAACTGGTGCGACGCGGGATCATGCACCGCAAGGGTTTCCCGGAAAGCTACGACCGGCGGGCGCTGCTGCGGTTCGTCACCGACGTGAAGTCCGGCGCGGAACGGGTCAGCGCGCCGGTGTACTCGCACCTCGCCTACGACATCCTTCCCGACGAGGAGCAGGTCGTTCAGCGACCCGACATCCTGATCCTCGAAGGACTGAACGTCCTCCAGCCCGGCCCCCGGCTCACCGTCTCCGATCTTTTCGACTTCTCGATCTACGTGGACGCGCCGACGACCGACATCGAACGCTGGTACATCGAACGCTTCCTCAAGCTGCGGCACACCGCCTTCGCGGACCCGGCGTCACACTTCCACCACTTCGCCGGCCTCCCGGACGACGAGGCCCGTGCCGAGGCGCGCCACCTGTGGCGCACGATCAACGAGCCCAACCTGATGGAGAACATCAAGCCGACACGGCCCAGGGCGACCCTCGTCCTCCGCAAGGACGCCGACCACGCGATCAACCGGGTCCGCCTGCGCAAGCTCTGACGGGTCACGTTCCCCAGTACATGAAGGACTCCTTCCTTGCGCCTAGGTACAGGAAGGGGTCCTTCATGTACTGCCGCGCGAGCAAAGGAGGCGGGCCGCGGTGGTCGTGAGTGTTTTGGGTCGTTAGAGCCAACCGTGAGTCAGCTACGTACTTGCCTGTGATCGGGTGGCGGTTTCGCGTGTCTGGATGGACGACACACGTGTTTCGACGGACGACTCGCGGCGGGACGCGACCGTTCGTGTGTCGTCCATCCAGTCACGCGTGCCGTCCCATCAGTCACGCGGAACACTCACGACCCTGCGTGACCGGGCACCCTGGGATTCTCTACTCACGGCAAGCGTTCACGACGGCTTCCAAGATCACGTGGCGAGAATCCGATCACCCGGGCGAATTCCGGCCGTTCCCTCACAAGGACCAGCCTTCGCACCACCGGCGAGCCGGTCGCGCGCGCCGGTCGCGCACCGCCACGGGTGAGCGGCATCCCTCGGCCGATCGGCCGATCCACGCTCCGTACGTGTAACCGGTTGGCCGATACCGGCTACAGCCCCCCGAGGCGACCCTTGTGTCAGGGGTTCACGAGGTCTCGAAAAGGACCTTGAGCAGGGAGGAGGGTCACGATGTTCTCGATCATCCTGACCTGGATCGGCTCGATTCTCGGCCTCGCGCTCTTGGTGGCCATGGCCATCGGCGCCTTCTTCGTCGACTTCGACGACGCCCGCGGGGACCGCCGCGGGAAGAAGCCTGAAGTCACGGAGAGCAAGGGCACCCCGGCCGCACCTCTGGGCTGAACACGGGCCGAAGACGGCTCAGTCGAACGGATTGTGCACCTGCGCACCGAGCCCGGCCATGTCGGCGACGTTGCGGGTGACCAGGGTCAGCTCGTGGACCCGGGCGGTCGCGGCGATCAGCCCGTCGATGGACGGCACTTTCCGCGGCGCGTACTGCCTGCCCCATTCGGCCGCGATTTCGGCGGTCACCGGAAGGATCCGTTCCGAGAACTGCGTGGTGAGCCCGGCCAGCCAGTCGGCCAGCGCGTCCGCCCGTTCCCTGTCCTGATCCCCTCGATGCCTGAGTTTGCCGATTCCCCTCTCGATCTCCCCCACGGTCAAAACGCTCAAATAGAGCCTGCTCGACGAAACCCCGCCCCACCACCGGGCGAAACCGGGGTTCTGGCTGCGGCGCCGAGCTTCGGACACGATGTTCGTGTCCAGCAGAAAGCTCACCCGCTGACCTCCACGACATCTCTCGGCAGGTCCTCGGCGCGTTCGGCGGCGATCTCCTCCAGCACGTCGGCCAGCGCCTCCCCGTACTCGGGATGATGCTGCTCACCGGAGAGCACGAGCTTGAAATCGACGGCTTCACCGCCTCCGGCCAGCCTGCGGTAATCCATGATGTCCAGCACCACGGCCACCTCTTCCCCATGTTTGGTGACGAACTGCGGCCCCTCCGCCGCGGCCCGGCGCAGCAGCTCACTCAGCCGCTGCTTGGCGTCCTGCACTTGCCAGGTTGCTGCTTCCATCTAGACAGACTAGACGGAACGAGGAGGGTCGGCAAGGACGTGGCCGGGGAAACGGCTGGTCAGGCGAGTTCGCCGAGCGCCTTCCGGTAGTCGTCCACGTCGTAGTCCATCTCGTGCTCGCCGGTTTCGGTCAGCTGGGCGGACAGCGCGTCGATGAGGCGGTCGAAGATCTCGTCGCGTTCCTGCCCGGTCTCGCTCAGCCGCCGCACGGCCTGCCAGACCTCGGCGGGCTCGTCGGCCCAGAGCTGGTCGACGATCGTGGTCTTGAGCGCCAGCCGCATCCTCGGCTCGCCGTCGAAGGTCTCCTCGGCCAGCGCCTCGTGGTACTCGGGGTGTTCGCCGATCACCAGCAGGCGGCGCTGTTCAGGATCGGCGGGCTCGAGTTCCAGTTCCTCGTCGCCGATCTCCGTGTAGACCGTCGGGACGGCGAACATCCGGCGGGCGAGGGCTTCCGCGAGGTCCGCCGGGTCCTCGATGCCCTCGGAGCCGTCGAAGTAGACGTCGAGCGTGGAGTCCTCGTCCTGCGCGAACTCCTCCAGGAACTCGGTCGCGCCCTCGAGCAGCGCCACGCGTGCGGCCTCGGGGAGGCCCGCGCGGTCGGCGGCCCAGGTGACCCACCCGAGCACGGCGGGTTCCAGCGCGTCTTCGTACGCCTCGTCGATCTCGACCTCGCCGTCCAGCAGCGACTCGAGGAACCGGGCGAGCTTCTCGGGCCCGACGCGCAGCGGGCTGCCCGGCTCGGTCGCGCAGCCGTAATCGACGAGCAGCCGCGCGTAGAACCGCGTCGCTGCGGTGTCGTCCACGAGCCCGGATCCGATGAAGTCGGCGACGACCTCTTCGCGGACCTGCTCGGGCCATTCGGTGACCTCGGGCGACGGTTCGGGAGCGGGAAGCGCCCGGATCCAGGCCAGCGCGAGCGCGTGGAACCGCGCGTAGTCCTCGCTGACGTCGGGCTCTTCGACGACGTCCGTCGCGGCCAGCCCGTCCGCGAGCAGCTGGTGGGCACGCTCGGGCAGCACCCGCTCCAACGTGACCAGCTCCGGGTCGTCGGCGGCCTGCTGCCGCATTTCGGCCAGCACCTCCTGCGGCTTGTCGACCACGACGACGTCGCGGATCCGGCCGCTCTCGGTGAAGTCGACCAGCGCGAGCAGCCCATGCTCGACACCGCCGCGCGAGAAAACGCAGAGAAGGGAGGACTCGTCACCGAAGACGTCACCGGTCCGCCAGCAGTCCCCGACGGTCACCGCGGCCAGGTCGCCCGCCCATTCCGGCTCCGGGATCCCGCGGGCCAGCACCGTGTTCAGCGCCGCGCCGGCCGCCTCACGTTCCTCTTCGGTCTCGGCGAAGACCCGCAGCCCGGCCAGCAACGCGGCCGCGGCGGGCGTGATCTTCCGCTCGGCGAACGCGATGAGCTCCATGCCGAGCGGCTGTTCGCCCTCCTCGACCTCGATCTCCCACCACTGGCCGAGCACCTCGGAGGTCAGCAGTTCGACGTCGAGCACCTCGGGTTCGGCACCCAGGGTCGAGAAATCGCGGAGGACGTCCTTGAAGAGGCCCGTCACACTCGGAGTGGAGGGCTGGGCTGCCTTCTTGCGGGCACGGCTGACCGGACTCATGGCGACATGTTTTCACGCGGGTCCGGCCGGGCTCGTCGCGGTGGCCCTGGGCGCGAAACACGATGTCCCGGACGCGGGCGGACATCGGTTCTCCGACCACCGCGACGACAACGGCCCGCCAGAGTGGCTCGACCTGCTTCGCCGGGTTTCCTCGGTTCACTTCGAATAACGAAGGGCGGCGGGCGCGGTTACGCCTTGACCGGTTTCGGAATCGCGATCCTCGCCGCCTTGACCTCGGCGATCAGCCGCGTCTTGCGTTTGTGTATTTCCACCAATGTGCACAGGTACGAGCTGAATTCTTCAGCCGTACCGGCCTTTTTGTGCGCCGTGCGCAGTTTGCGCAGTTGCCGGGCCGCCTCGCGGTAGGAGTTCGGATCTTTCCTCGTGATCAATTCTTCGACATGGTCCCGATACACGGGAATGGTTTCGGCGGGATGGGCGACGGAACGCGAATCCGCGAGTTCGACGCGCACCGGCAATGACGCCTCGAAACGCACCGCCGCCCGCCATGCCTCGTCGGCGCGATCCTCGCCGACAAGCGCGCGGACGAGTTCGTCGGCGGCCTCCGTGCTTTCGGCGGCGAGCTCGCGCAACCGGGCCAGCGCGGTCTTCCGTTGCGCGACCCAGCGTCCCGTTTCCAGCGACTCCTCGCGCAGGGCGAGGTAGGTCGCGGCCACGGGATCCTCGTCGAATTCCTTGCGCGACAAGGGAATCGGCTCCTCTTCCGGCGGCGGAGCCTCCTCCTTCTTGTCGTGCGTGAGCGCCCGCGCCGCGTGCGCGATGGCCTCGCTGTGCCGCCCCGCCGCGCGCAACACGCGTACGATCTTGAGGCTGACGTCGACCCGCGGCGGCTTGGCGGCGAGGATCGCGACGAGCGCGTCGACGTCGCCGGACACCTCCGCCAGCTCCTCGCGCAACCGTTCGGCCGTCTCGCGTTTCGCACCGGACGGCTGCTCGGCCAGCACACTGTCCACAGTGGACCTGATACGCGCGAGTCCCTTGTCTCCCAAAGCAGAGGCGAAGTCGGCCAGCTCGATGGCGGGCCAGCCGGGACCGTCGAACTCGACTTCGAGGATCCAGGCGGCCAGGCCCTCCGGATCCGGCGGGCGCGCGACGCAGGCCCGCGCGTACAGCTCGACGGCCCTGTCCAGCCTGTCCGCGACCTCGCCCGAAGTGTCGTCGATCTGCTCCAGCATCTCGCTGATGTCGTCCACGGTCCGGCGGGCGAGCGGGGCGAGATCGGCGCGGCTGCCGGCGTCGAGAAGTCGCTGCAACGTGTCGAGGACGGAGCCGACCTTCGCGGCGTACTCGACGTTGCCCGCCATCACCGCGGTGTCGAGTAGACGGTGTGCCTCGGCGAGATCACTCCCCTGGGTGGCGAAGCGGTTCTCCAGAGCCTGTCGTAACACAGGGTCACGCTCAGCATGGGCGTGAAGCAGCTCCGCCAGCGTTTCCGCGTCCAAAGTACGCAGGTAGGGGCGCAGATCCGTCGGGGAACTCACCCGGACAAGTCTGCCCGACCGGTTCGCCGACTCGTGTGGGCCAACAGCGTGCTCTTTTCGGCGTAATCGCTCACCAGGTGTGACCAGGCCGTCGGCGTCGCTTCGAGCCGCGAAGGGCAGCGGATGATCGGGATCGGGAGCCGGCAGGCGAGCTGCATGACGATCGCCATCACCACCCCCGCGAGCAGCGAGATCGCCGAGGCGGCGGCGAGGGCGCCACCCAGTACGCGGCGTCCGCCGTCGATCGCGAGCTGCGCCGAATGCTCGATCTGCCGCGCGGCGAGGTCGCCGAGGGTCCGGCCGACGACATCGGCCGAGGCGCGCCAGGCTTCCTGGCCGACGGGCGGCGGCGTGGCCGCGCTCAACGCGGATTCGACGGCACCGAACCGGCCCCAGTCCTCGCTCGCGACGAGATCGCGGTACGTCCGGCGGCTACTTTCCGTCAGCTTTCCGGCGATCGCGTCGAGCCTGGACCGGTAGGCACCGACGGCCGCGGCGTAGTCGCGCCTCCCCTCGTCGTCGATTCCGGCGACCGCGAGGGAATCGCTGCGGTCCAGTCCTTCGACGGCGGTGAGCAGTTCGACGGCGATCGTCTGCTGATAGCCGACCTCGGCGTCGGGGGCGGTCCGCGCGATCTCGCGCAGGGAGGAAAGCGAGGTGTCGATGCGATCGGCGTACGCGGTGTAGGTGGCGGAACGGGTGCCTGGCGCCTGCAACGCGACCACCCGCTCCCGCTGCAGCGAGGCGATCCCCCGGCTCGCCTCGGCCATGATGACCGCTCCGCTTTCGGCGTTGTCGCGGTCCTGAATGGCCTGCTGGACAAGGAATCCGCCGATGAACAACGCGACGAGCACCAAGGCGGCGCTCGGCACGAAGGCGATGGAGAGCATGCGAGACCGAAGGCTTCGCTGATACGTCAAGACTTTCCTTCCGGATCGGTCTCCCGACGCCGAGCGACGTTATGCAAGTTGCACTTTGCACGTCAACGCTCGTCCGCCATACGGCCGTTAGCGCACCGTGACGATCTGGTAGGCACGGCACGTGACTCTCGACGACCTCAACCAGCGCCTCCGCGACTTCGCCGCGGCACGCGCCTGGGAACCTTTCCACACGCCGAAGAACCTGGTCATGGCCCTGTCCGGCGAAGTCGGCGAGCTGACATCGCTGTTCCAGTGGCTCACCCCGGAGGAATCCGCGGAGTGGCGCGCCGACCCCGAACTGGCACACAACGTCGTCGATGAGATCGCCGACGTGACGTTGTACCTCCTCCAGCTGGCGAACAGCCTCGGGGTGGACCTGATCGAGGCGGCCAACGCCAAGATCGACCGGAACGAAATCCGCTTCCCGGCGCCCGGACAATCAGCCCGTTCGGGCGGTACCAGCAGGTCGGATGATCAGTGAAACTGGACGCGTGGACGGTGCGCCCAGGTCGACCTTCGCCTCCCGGCTAGGACGAGTCGCGCTCTCCGACTTCCGGAAGCTGGGAACGACCAGGAAGTTCGCCGCAGGTGATCAACTCTTCATGGAAGGCGACGCACCAGGCAATGTGTTCCTGGTCGAGTCAGGCTCGATCAGGGTTTACATGATCTCCCCGGCGGGAACCGAGCTCATTCTCGGCTTCCGCGGTGCCGGCGACCTGCTGTGCGAAACGAGCGCGCTGGAAGGTATCCCGCGTTCGACCTGCGGTACCGGACGCGTGGACGGGGAAGTGACCGAGATTTCCAGGTCGGCTTTCCGCTCCTTTATTCGCAGACACCCTGAAGCGATGGCCCATGTGTTCAGCGTCATACGCGACCGTCTGCGTGATTCCGATCAGGAGAGACTCTCCTACGCGTCCGAGAGCGTGGCCGCTCGAGTCAGCCGAAAGCTGGCCTCATGGGCCGACATGTACGGAAGCCCGCAGCCCGGCGGAAGAGTGGTCATTCGCGGATTCAGCCGTAAAGAACTCGCTCAAAGCGTCGCAGCGGCAGAAAAATCGGTGGATGAGGTCCTGGTCGCGCTGCGTGCCGCAGGCCTGATCTCGACGGGGCGGCTTCAGATCGTCATGAATGATCCGCACCGGCTTCTCAGCTGGCCGCTAGCACAGTCCTGATCCCTCGTCCCCCGGTTTTCCGGGAGAACAGTTCCCGTCCGCACCTAAAACTCTTCGTGCATACCGGCACAGAGAGGTGCGAACCATGCGACAGATGCCCAAGACCGGCGCCTTGTTCGGCTACGACGTGATCGGATCGTCGAGTGTGGACGACGACCTCCTGGAAGAGGTCAGGGGGAATGCCACAGGTTTCGTCCAAGAAGCGTTGGAACATGTCGGGATCGAGGAGCGAAGCAGGGCGAACTACTCGTCGACCGGCGACGGGGCACTGGCCGTTTATCCCGAAACAGATCTGCCCGCTTTGATCGATGCCGCGTACTTCCTGCAGGGCAAGCTTTATCTGCACAACCGGGCCCATCGTCCGGCGATCAGGCTCCGGCTGGCAGTGCACACAGCGCCGGTGCATATCACTGATGAAGACAATTTCCAACGGCCCACGATCGAACTCGCCCGGCTGCTGGACGCGGCCGAGTTCAAGCGGGTCGTTCGACGTATGCCGGATCAGAACCCGGTGACGGTCGCGCTCGTCGTGTCCGACCAGGCCTACCGGGACGCGGTGCGTGGCCGGCACACCCAGCGCCTGCTGCCGCATGACTTCGGCAAAGTGGAGGTGATCAACAAGGAATTCGCCGAGGACTGTTGGATCTGGGTTCCTGGTCTCGATGCCGAGCGGGTCCGCGAACTGTCCCTGCCCGAACCGTCGGCGCAGCCCGTCGAACAGCTGGCGTCCGCACCGCACGAGCAGCCCGCGCCTGGCGGGATAGTCGTCCAGGGCGGCCTGCAGGGCAACAACTTCCTCGGCGCGAACCACGGCAAGATCACCGCGACCTACCAGCAGCCTGGCGGACACCCGTGACCGAAGCGCTGGAGAACACCGAGGCCCCCGCCTCTGATGCGGAACCCGACTCCCCACCTGCCGTTACCGGCAACACGGTGGTGGAGAACTCGGGCACCGTGAACAACACGTTCAACAACTTCGGCCCGCAGGCGCAAGAAACAGACCGGACCGACGCACCGGAAGTCACTACCAGCCTGGTCGACGGACCGGTACCGGACGCCATGATCAAGGAGGCCATCAAGGCGTTCTGCCATCCAGGCGGATACCAGAACGCGCTTCGCGTCCTGCGCGAACGCAGGGTGCTCGTCCTCTGTGGGCGGTCGACCGGACGGACTCTCGCCGGTGTACGGATGCTCATCGATCTCAACCTCGATGCCTTACAGCAGCTCGACCCGCTTCGGCCGCTCAACGACCTCGCCACGCTGAGAAAGCCCACCGTGTCGACCGGCTATTTGTGGGACGACATAGTCACGAGGGACTGGGCCAACGGACTCACCTGGCGGGCGCTCTCCGGCGTCGAACGATCCCTCCGGGAAAGTGGCTCGTTCCTGGTCATCGCCTTCAACGCCGAGGACGTGCGGGACCCGAACGTAAAAGCCTACCTCGCCGAGATCGCCGCTCCGGACACCGCGGACGTGGCGAAGGCACATCTCAAAGCCAGAGGTGTACCGGACATCCAGCACGCGGGGCTTCTCGGCCAGGTCGAGCTGGACAGGGCACTTCCCGACTACAGCAGGCCGAGCCGCGGAGCCGAAGTCGCACGCCAGCTGCACGAAGCGGCTCAGGGGCTCTACGACATCGAAGAGGTCAAGGAGAACCTCTACCGACGGCAGGACGAAGATGTCAAATCCTGGTTCGAGAAGAACAAGGATCTACAGATACGAGCTCTGGCCATTTCCATCGCTTTTTTCGAAGATCTCCCGTACAACACCATCACGGCAGCCTCGAAGGAACTGGAGGATGTTCTCAAGAACCCGGAGAACAAGGAAATTTGGCCTTATCGTCCGCCAAACCTGTTCTGGGAAAGCAGAGGCGATCGGCTCCGGCGGGCGCAGGCGAAGCAGCGCCCCGCTGACGAGCTCACAGCTGTCGACCCGGAGCCGATCATCTTCTCCAGGCCAGATTGGGGTGAGCGACTGCTCTTGTACGTGTGGAAGGAGCATGAGAGGATTCGCCCGATCATCCAAAACTGGCTGGCTGTCGTGAGTCGTTCCATCCTGATTCCTGGCATAACAGGCCACGACCAGTCGTTGACCCGGTTCGGCACCCTGCTGGCGAAGGCCGCGGAAAGCCGGGTGATGGAATGGGTCATCGACTGGGCATATGACGAGTCGGAAAGCCTTCAGTCACTGGCAGCTATGACATTACGGGGGATGTCCGCGAACAGTTCCTATGTTCGATACATCAAGAACTTCCTCCACGCGTGGTGCAATCCGCGAACCCAGCTGAGCTGCCGGATGACCGCGGCCATCGCCCTCGGTGGTGAGTTCGGCCGTAGCCAACCCGAATTCGCCCTTCTTCGCCTTCGGCGGCTGACCAAGAACGCCACACCGGAGCTGGGACTCGAAATAGGAAAGACGATACGTTCGTTACTCGCCGAGCCCAGCAATCGCAGCCTGGTCTTGAGCACCCTTCCGGTCTGGATACTCGAAGGTGGCGCGACTTCCCGGCAGATCGCCCTGCGTTGCGCCTTGAATGCCCTGTCCCTCAACGGAGGGGGGACGATCTCGTTCGTCGAAGGCGACACAGCTGCGGTGAGAATTCTGATCACCGCTCTACTGGAGGATGGCAAGCTCCGGCGGAGGGCGATCGTCGGATTGAACCTGTGGGCGGCGGAGGCTGAATGGAAGGCCGAGTCGAACTCTCACGTATCCGGCTTGTTGCGGCTGCTGTTCACGAGCCCCGACGACATCCTGATCCGTCGGCTCAGCTTCTACCTGCGTAAGGCCTTCGCCGAAGAGCCACGTCAAACCGCACCGTTGAGAAACGCGCTCGCCCGATCACTCAAGGAGATGTCCGATGCCCGCTGACTCTGCCTACGAATCCGGGAGTTCGGTGCGCCGTCACACGCGGTTGTTTCGTACGGTGTTCCGCCACCAGCTGAAGAGAAGGCCGACCACGGTTCTTGTGGCCGAGTGCGACGATGGTATGTGGGCTTGCTCGAACCTCCACCTCGGCTCGACGACCGGGGTGGTAAAACTCACCGTCGGAATGGCGCGGGCAAAAACGATCAGGCGCCTATACGAAGTGGATACATCTCGCACCACTATGCGGTTCACCAGTGTCTTCGAAACCGAGAAGGAGGGCGCCATCGTCGATGGCGACATCACTGTGGCCTGGCATGTCAGCGACCCGGTCGGGCTTATCAAGCAACCGAAATTCGATCATCTCGACGCGATCCGCAATGCGGCCGAAGACCGCCTCAGGCCGATGATCCGCAAGGCTGGACTCGACGAGATCGAAGGCATCGCGGACAAGGCCGACACCGCACTCGCCCCCATGATCCCGCTTCGTGAAGGCCCGATTTCCTGGGGAGATGCCAGCACTCTGTTCCGACTCACCGGGGAAGGCGCTTTGCATCGGCACTCGCTCGAGGAGATCCGGCGGGCGCGGATCGTCGACCGCGAACAGCGGGCGATGGATCGGGAACGGATCAACTTCTACACGGAGGTCATCGACTCGGGCCAGGTCAGCCTGCTCGCCATGCTCTTGAGCAACGACAAGGAAAAGGTACAGGAGGTGTTGAACTACATCCACCGCCACGACATCCCCATCGGCCGCATCCTGGTCGACCCGAAGGATCCGTTCCGCAACGCGGTCGGACGGCTGATGAGCGAAGCCGACGACTTCGACCTGCACGAGATGCGGGTGGCGTGGCTGAACAGCCTCACCTCACCCGACAGAGGAAGCTCACTGAACCTGCTGCGGGAGTCTCTCGAGGAGACCTTGGCCGAAAGCCCTAACGGTTCCAAACGGACATAGACGCCTTTCGGAGCTTGTGGGGCGTTCGATCCACGGAAAGACTGGGCCGACGTCCCTGGAGGTGGCCCTTGTCGCGTTCGGCTCGCACCGTGGTCCTTGCCCTGATGCTGTCCCTGAGCGCGGTCGCCGCGCCGTCGTACGCGGCGCCACCGCCGACGTCGCCGCACCGGGATCCCGGCAACGGGCCGGAACGCAACGACGTCGCCGCGACCGACCCGCCGATGAGCGCCGCGCGGGCCGCGGCGGGCGAGAACGTCGCGGGCGACCGTTCCGGTTATCCGCGCAAGACCAAGCTGCGCGTGTTCCCGGAGAACACGGCCGACAAGTCGATCAAGCTCGGGCTCGCGCCGTATCACGCGATCGCGCCGAAGCTGAACGCGTTGCAGGCGCGCAGCGATCGGATCTCGGTCGAGATCGCCGGGCAGTCCGGCCTCGGCCGCGACCTCTACCTGGTGACGCTCACCGCGCCGGAGCGTCCGGGCGAGACGCGGCGGCAGGACGCGTGGCGCTCGCTGATCGAGAACGACCCGGCCCGCGCCGCGCGCGACCCGTTCCTGCGTCACGGTTACAAGGCGCCGGTGTGGATCAACAACAACATCCACGGCAACGAATGGGAAGGCACCGACGGCGCGCTCCGCGTCATCGAGAAGCTGGCGACGTCGAACGATCCCAAGACCGTCGAACTGCTGAAGCGGAACCGCTTCTACTTCAACGTCACGGCCAATCCGGACGGTCGCGTCGCCGGCACGCGGCAGACGTCGCAGGGCTTCGACCCCAACCGCGACTTCGTCACCGCGTCGCAGCCCGAGGTGCGGGCCATGCGCGGGATCGCCATCGGCAAACAGCCGCTGATGATGCTGGACGAACACGGCTACGTCGAGAACACGCTCATCGAACCGACGACCCCGCCGCACGGCCAGAACTACGACTTCGACCTCTACATCAAGCACGGCTACACCAACGGCCTCGGCATGGAGAAGGCGGTCAAGGCACTCGGACGGCCAGAGACGGCGAAACCCGAGATCCCGTTCCGCGACTACGAACCCGGCAGCTGGGACGGCTGGGCGCCGATCTACACCGCCCAGTACGCGATGTACCACGGCGCGGTGTCCTTCACGATCGAGGTCCCGATGCGGGTCAACAACGCGGATTACGAGGCGCAGCCGGTGCCGGAACTGCGGCGGCGCGCGGTGATCAACACCGAGGTCGTCGAGGCCACCATCGGCAGCACGCTGGACTACGTCGACCGCAATCGCGGTGAGCTGATCGCGAACCAGATCGAGATGTTCCGCCGCGGCGAGGCGGGCGAAGCGCAACGCGAGATCCCCGACGGGTTCGTGCCCGGTTTCGGGCAGGAAGACCGCTACCGCGCGGAGTTCCCGCGCGCGTACGTCATCCCCAACGGTGCGGACCAGCGTTCGGGCGTCGCCGCTTCCCGTCTCGTCGACCATCTGGTGGCCAACGACATCCGCGTACGGCAGGCGGATCGCCCGTTCTCGCTGGCCGGACGCCGGTATCCGGCCGGTTCGTACCTGGTCGACATGCACCAGCCGAAACGCGGTCTGGCGAACGTGATGCTGGAGCAGGGCAGCGACATCTCGGCGAAGGTGCCGGTCATGTACGACATCTCCGGCTGGAGCCATCGCCTGCTGTGGGGTGCGTCGGTCGACATCGTGAAGCAGGGCAGGCTCGACGTCCGGGCGCACGACGTCGTCGCGGCGTCGCCGACCGGCGGCATCGACGCCGCGCCCGGCCGTGACCTCGCGCTGAAGCTCGTCGACGGCAAGGACGTCAGCGCCGTCAACGACCTGCTGAACCGGGGCCTCGCCCTCGGCCGCGCCGACGACGGCACGATCGTCGTCCCCGCGTCGGCGCGCCCGGCCGCCGCCGAGGTGGCGGACCGCTACGGCGTCCGGTTCACCGAAGCACGCGGGACGGCGACGCCGTTGACCCGCAAGACGATCGCGGCCGCCGTCGGAGCGGACGAGCTGAAAGCACTGCGCGACATGGGCTTCGACGTGCGGCCGGTGTCGGCGTCGGTGCTCAACGCCGGCTTCGACTGGTCCAAGGTGGACCTGCTGTTCGTCTCTTCGGGACTGCGGTACACCGACCTCAACCCGGCCGCGAAAGACGCCTTACGCGCCTTCCTCTCCCGCGGCGGCGTGGTCACCCGCGGCGCGACGGGCGCCCGTTTCAACACCGACGTGGGACTTCTCGAAGCGCGTCCAGTGGCGGGCTGGGAAGACGGGAACGGCGTCGTCTCGGTCGTCAACGGGACCGGCCCGGTCGGCGGCGGCGCGCTGCCGGACTCGTTCGTCTACGGACCGTTCTGGTTCACCGATCTCGGCTCCTCGGTCAGTGTCGAGCAGCGCTACGCGAGCGGGAATCCGCTGGTCGCGGGGCATTGGCGGACAAAGGACGACGGGACGGGCGGGCCGCTGCAGGCGGCGGGACAGGCCGCGGTCGTGTCCGGGACCTCGGGGCTCGGCGGGCGGGCGGTGCTGTTCGGCACCGAGCCGCTGTTCCGCGATCACCCGAAGGGCTTGTACTCGCAGGTGGCCAAGGCGATTTACTGGGCCGCCGCGAAGTAACGTGGGGCCCTCTCGAACTCGAGCAAACGACGGCCTCACTGCTCGGCGCCGAGCTACACCGGGCACGTCAGGACGAGAACGTATGGTCTGGACTTCGACCTGTTCTTCGAAGCCGTCGTGCTCGCGGTGTCGAACGCTGAGCCGCGCCAGGAGCATTGGCTACCGCTGCAGGGGATGGGTGCGATCGCCCCGCCGGGATTCGAGTCGTTCGTACGCGCGAGCGTGAGCAGGTTGCGGAAGGCCTTGCGCTCGGAGATCTTGCCCGAATGGCCTCGACTGGCCGCGAAGATCAAGGCGTCCGGCGACGTCTGGGAGCTCCACGACGTCTACGGAACGCGCCTCGGCGTACTCGCGGCCTTCTGCTACCCGGGTGACACGGCTCCTACGGTCTACCTGTTCGAGATCGACACGTCGTGGATCCCTCGCCTCAGTGGTGGTGGCGTCTACGACTCCGTCGATCAGGCGGCCGACGCATGGCGGAACCGTTTCGGCGGAACGGCGGCGCCCGAGCCGATCACGGATCCAGGCCGTCTGGAAGGTCTCGTCAACCGCTCGCTGGATCTCCTCGGCGACGAATCGCGCACCGCCCTCGACAATTGGTACCGCGCCGAGCGGCGATACCTGGCCCTCGACACCGCGCTGAAGAACCGCGGCCTGCGGTTGCCGCCGAGCCGCTCCTACTACACCGGCATCGACCCGACGGTGATGGCCGTGCCCGTCAAAGCCTGGCACCTCGAGACCTTCGGCAACGAGCCAGACGATCTGGTGGTCGAAGAACTGGCCGCCGAATGGATGGAGGGGGCATCCCCGCCACGTGGTTCGCCGTGTCGCCGGGCCGGCTCGGCCATATCCGCGCACTGATCGGCGACTGGTCGGACGACCCCGTCCGCCCCGCCGCGCAAGCGTTGCTGTCGACGTGGGCGCGCTGGCTGGGCGAGCGGGCCGGGCTGCCGTCGGCGCTAGTGGAAGAGATGGTCGCGCAGGCGATGAGACAACGAAGCTAGGAGCGGTTGGCGACGGGCTTTCGAGCGCGAGGATCTTTCCCCTCCTCCGCGACCAACCAGCCGCTGAGCAAAAAGGCAAGGCCGACCGCCGCACCGAGAATTCCCGCCACCAACGGCGAGCCGCCGAACATGGCCATCACTACGACGAACATCACAACCAGACCCAAGGCCATCATGAGACGGCCCAACACGAGAACGCCTGTCGATCGCCCTTCTAGCGGCGCCTGCCGACCAGAACGAGGTGAGAGTATGGGATTCGGCTGAGGGGGCATCACTGCCGGTCGGCTCTTTCCGCTCGGTGAAACTGCCGGTGGCAGGACCGCGATCGCAGGCGGAGGTGTTTCCACGGCTTCCGCGAAGCCGAGCGCGACCGAGCCGGCCACGAGATCGAGTACCTCCGCACCCAGCTCGGTCGCGCGCTTCAACCGAGGCTCGTCAGACGGAATCGTTGCGTCGTGAACGAGGTGGGTCACTGATGCCGTCAGCTTCTTCGCGAGCCTCATGTTCCCGTCGAGGACCCTCGCCCTCATCTCATCGGCCTGGGCGCTGGCGCCGAGGACAAGAACCCGGACGGCGTCGTTGCCGTCTTTGGCCGGCCGCATGCCGACGAGAATCTCCTCGACTTGCAACGCCTTCGCGACCTGCGACAGTTCACCCATCTCGGCATCGGTGACCACGCCATCGCTTTCCGCGACGGCTCGCAAAGCGGAAACGAAGTTCGTGTGGATAGAGCGAACGACCTCGTCGGACAGTCCGGCTTCCGTCGCCAAAGCCGCCAACGACCAGGTTTCGTCGGGTGAAATATGCCGATCACCGACCACCGCGGCGAGCAGGTCGAGATAGGCCTGGTCGACCGCGTCGGCCAGCTCAGGGTCAGTCGGTACCCGTTCGACCGCCTCAGCCATCCACCCCCCGCTCGAAGCTGGAATCAGTCCCCGGGCAAGCGGGGAGCCTCCGGCCGCGTAACGCGGCATCGCAGGAATCCGAGGCGGCGTGACGAAGGCAAGGCCGTGCGCTCCGATCAGAAGGCCGGCTACGCGTGCCGCTACTCGCGCGGACGAGAGCGCGGATCGCGCCACAAGACCATCGATCCCGAAAGCATGCGCGACGGTGCCAAGGCGGTAATTCGGCAACCTGATCACCGCCCGCACGGAATCTTTCGTGCTGACTCCAGAAAGCGTGGGCAATTGAACGCCCACCCTGGCCAGCTCCGCGGAAAAGAACTCTCGGACAAGGGGCAGGTCGTGGGCCACAAGGACGCTACCCCGGCACAAATCCAGAACCGGTCCCAGTATCGCTCCGAATGCGGGAGCCTTGTCCAACTCCTCACGAGCGATGCCGTGCGCCCATTCCCATCCGGGCGAGGTCCCCTGACCAGGATTGACAACGGTGCTGAGCTCGGCCAAGACCTGGCCGTCGGCCCGAAAGCGCACAGCGGCGACCTCGATCACGCGGCCTGGCCGCAGACCTGTGGTCTTCACTTCCACAGCAGTGAACTCGGCCAACCGAGCAGGGAACCGCCCCTGCGAGTGCAGCTGGATCAGCTCGATCAAACCCGACATACAGGCCACACCTTTTCATCCAAGTCACGAGATCCATGACATCGGCGGCAGAAGACTTTTCGTCACACCGGTTTCACGGAAATCTTCTTTCGTGACGTGATTGTGACGCGCACTCGCGACCGAATGGGTGATTATGGACAGTTGCGCACTCATCGCGTAACACCGATCGCAGGACGCACGAAGTCAGGATCGGTACATCGTGGCGCGGAAGAGGAATACCTGAATGCACCCCACTCCCCAACCTGCGCAACCGCGGAAAAGACGGTTGCCGAAGTGGCTCAAGATCACCCTCGCCGTTTTCGGCGTCTTGTTCGTACTCGGGGCGATATTCGGCGAGGGGCCCGCCCCGACGAGCAGGAACACGATCGCCCAGCCAACGACCACGACTCCGACCACGACGCCGGCACCGACCACCAGCACGGTGCCCATGACCTACGTCGTGACCGCCGTTTCCGACGCCGCCTCCCTCGAGATCGCAGCGAGCGATGGCACCAAGAGGTCCGTACGCGTCTTCGGAGTCACCAGCCCGAGGACCGGAATCGGTTGTCATGCCGCTGAAACGCTGACGTGGGCCACGGCCACACTGGTCAGCAAGGCCGTCCGGATCACCGCCGAAACCGCGCAAGGAGTGTCGCTCGCCCTGGTGGTCGACGGCGTCGACTACGCGACTGCCGCGATCCAAGGGGGATACGTCAAGTACGCGGCCGAGGCGGCTTCCTCCGCGCTGCAGGAAGCACAAACCGCGGCTCGTCACGCGAGCAAAGGACTCTGGGGAGCCCCCTGCCTCGGCACGATCGACGCTCCCGCACCTCCCGCTCCCACACCCCCGGCGCAACCGGCCCCCAAGGAAACACCCAAGCCGGAACCTGAACCTGAACCGGCTCCGGAACCGGAACCGAACAAGAACGTCTACTACAAGAACTGCGCCGCAGCCAAGGCTGCTGGCGCCGCTCCGATCCACATAGGCGAACCGGGCTACCGGCCCGCTCTCGACGGCGACAAGGACGGCACCGCCTGCGACAAGTGACCCGAGGGGCTGCGCGGCTCGCGCAGCCCCTCGTTTCTACGCCTTTACAGGCGGGACGTTCTCTTCCAGGTCGTTCAACAACGCGTGAACGGGCGCCCAGCACAACATGACACTGTCCTGATCGAACCGCGGTCGTTCCGACAGTTCTTTACGAGGGTGGACGAAGTTTCGGAAATCTCGCACAGTGTCCGTGAACTTCTTCGCATCGAGCTGAATCCAGTCCTTGGCATGCGCTGTCTCGATCAGCAGCTGCAAAGAAACACGATCGGCCTTCATGCGACCGCGTTGTTGCACCCCCGAACGCTGCGTGAGATCGGGAAAACCGTTCGTCCGCAAATCAGTGTCCCGCTCCGTCAGCAACGCGTGCAGGAGACCTTCCACCAAGCTCCCGATGCCGATGATGGCCATCGTGTACGCACCACCGGATTCGCAGATCCGGGTCTCCTCCAACCGTCTCATGAGCATATCGACGGTACGCGAATCTGCGATGAGCGCTTCGATGCGGCGACGGAAGTCCGGCGGTTCCGAATAGATCGGCTGGTCACCGTTCTTCCCCAGTTCCCCGAGCACCGGGCGACCGGCGGCGAGCGCGACCACCAGGCCTTCCGCCTCGAGAATCGCGTTGACCTCGGTACGAAACACTTCGGAAGTGGCGGATCCGTCGTCGTACTCGATGGGATCGCAGACGCGGCAGATCAGCCGAGTGATCGCCGCTTGATCGTCCTGCCGATCCGTCAGCTGCTCGACGAACCAGGGAACCCTCGGCGAGCCATCATATTCCGGCGGGTCACCCCATCCTGCCTGCTTGAACAGCACCGCCAGCTCATAGCCCTTCCGCTCGTATGCGCCACCATGGTCGACGACGACCTTGGCGAGCCGGTCAACGGTCCGCGTATCCAGCGGGAACATTCAGTTCTCCTCCTTGTCGGCAAGGTGCTGCGCGATCTCGATGGCCTTGGTCAACCTCTCCACGATCACTGACCCACGCTTCCGGAAACCCAATTCGGCCATGGCTTCTTGAAGTCGGTCATCCCGATCGAGAAGAAGCCGGTCGGTCATCAGCCACCGGCAGAGCCCGATGAGCTGCCGCTCGGAATACTCGGTGATCTTCAAACCGGCGGGGATCGGTGGCCGCGGCCCACGTGGGGACACGATCGCGGCAGGTTCAGGCTCGATGACAGGTGGGCGGCCCGGCTCCGGTTCGACGCGTTCGTGCGCTCGACGCCAAGCGGCGACGATCTTGTCGGTCTCCTTGGCCGGGTCGGAGAACCAGGCAGAAGACCACAAGCGGTGAAAGGTCCAGCCCAGCCGTTCGAGATGTGATTGCCTTAGCCGGTCACGATCCCGAGCGCTCTGAGACGAGTGATACTGGTGGCCGTCGGCCTCCACCGCGAGAATCATCCTGCCGGGATCCTCGCTATGGGCCAGCGCGAAGTCGATGCGGTAGCCGGAGAAACCCCACTGCGGTTGGACCATGATTCCTCGATCCCGCAGCGCGTCGTGGATCGCCCGCTCGAACCCGTTGAGCGTGGCGGCTGTCGGCCGCCCGACCTGGTCGACGTCGCCGAAGCGCTGCGCGAACTCCAGGTACCGGCGCAGCAACTCGGTGCCGGTGATGTCCTGCCTGGGTTCCAGGGCATCGGCGCTGAAGGACGAGACGACGATCATCCGCCGCTTCGCCCTGGTGACCGCGACGTTCAGCCTGCGGTCACTCCCCTGGTGATTGAACGGGCCGAAGCTGGTGCGCGATACCCGCCCATTCGCACCCTTGGCCACACCGATGCTGAAGATGATGACATCCCGTTCGTCACCCTGAACGCTCTCCAGGTTCTTCACGAAGAACCTGCGGCCGAGTTCGATCTCGTCGGAGAAGAACTCGTCAAGCTCCGGATGTTCCTTCCGCGCCTCCAACAGCCGTCGCTGAATCCGTGCCTGATGTTTGCTTCCCAGGGTGATCACGCCCAGGCTCTCATCGGGGTGCTCGCGGAAATGTGCCAGTACTAGTTCGACGACCCGCTCGACCTCCGCTGGTGACGAGCCGCTCTGGCCTGGTGAAACCACTCCGTCGACCAGCTCCAGCGACACGGGGCTCGCTTTCGCGGACCCCGGGAAGGTGACCAGGCCTTCCCGGTAGATCTCCCGGTTCGAGAACGAGATCAGCCGTTCGTCCTCGCTCCGGTAGTGCCAGCTCAACATCTGACTGGCCGGGATGACCGGCCGAAGCGCGGTCAAGATGGACTCGTAGTCGCTGAGATTGCCGTCGAGATCGTCGTCTTCCTCGTCTTCGACCGAGATGGCACGATCGAAGAAGTCCGATGGTGGCAGCTGCTTCTCGTCCCCGGCGACGACCAGGCGATCTCCGCGCATGATCGACGTGATCGCGTCCGGCGGCCGGATCTGACTGGCCTCGTCGAAAATGACGAGGTCGAACAGCCGTTTGGCCGGCAGCATCCGGCTCACCACCAACGGCGACATCGCCCAGCACGGCCGGAGCGCCAGCATCACGTCGGCGGCCTGTTCGACCAGTTTCCTGGTCGGCATGTGCCTGGTCTTGAGACTGGCTTGACGTTTCAGGATGCGAGCCTGTTCGGGATAGTCGTCCTTGGCCGCACGCACATTCCGCGCGACCTGACGGCGCACCCGCCGTGCCGAGGTTTCTCGATGTTTGACGTCGGCATCCTGGAACTCCGCGTTGACCCGGCTCTGCCGATCGGCGACGAATCGCGCGAGTTCGGGAACGCTGAGTTTGAACTCGTCGTCGAGTGACGTAAGCCAGCTTCGCTGGAACGCCTGCCAGGCCTCCTCGGAACCGAGGTCCCGGTCGGCGATCTGCTTGAGAAAATCCTGCAAGCCCAAGCTCTCGAAACGGCGGAGCGCGGCATTGAGCCCGGGCATCTTGAACAACATGTCACGGTCGTCGCGAAGCGCATCCAGGTTCTGTTCGATCACTTCCGCCGGCCCCGACTCGAGGTCCGGACGTTGCGCCGACAACGCGACAGAGGCCAACTGACGCCGCAGATCCGCGTAGTCGCGCATCACCTCCTGCAGCCCCACCACCGAAGACGGCTGAGTGTGCGCGCCACCGAGCTCGTGCCACCGATGGCGTTGCCGGAGCACCTCGCTCAAGGCGGCGTGCAGCGCGGGCTTCTTGGTCAACCCGTGCTTGGACATTCCCCGAAGCCGCTTCACGAGGTCTCGCCGCTGCTTCCATGGCAACTGCTGGGGATAACGCGCCCGTGCGGCCCGGTTTCCGGTCGCGTAGTGGAACTGGTCGAGGTGGACACCGAAGATGTCCTGTCCGAAGGCGTCGACGCTCCGTTCCACCGCGTCGAGGAGGGCCAGCACGTCCTGCCAGCCGACGATGTCCTGCGGCTTCCGTAACCCGGTCTGCGAGAGCAGCCGCTGCATGTTGTCCTGTCCGCGTTTCAACGTCTTGTCGGCGAGCTGGTCGAGCTCGGCCAACACGCGCCTGGCGTCCTGCTCGTTCCGCACGGGCGCCTTCGCCCATGGCGTGGAGTTCCGCAGGATCCTCAGTCCGCCCTCTTCCACGAAGCTCTTGAGGTCGTTGCCGAAATGACGGACCGTCTCGCCGGTCAGCGCATGCAACTGCGCGGCACGAAACGCGATCGGGATCTTCGGCGCGGCGGCGAGATCAAGGAGTCGCTCCCGGACTTGGTAGGCGCTGAGTCCCCAAGGATCCCGGCGCCGATGGAGTTCGTGCGAGTGGCGGATCAGCCGCTCCCGCGCGTGAACGAGCTTCTCGTGCAGCTCTTCCACCTCGACAGGCGGTTCTTTGGCGACTTGATCGAGGCTCTCGGCGAGTTGCTGAGCGATCCGGCGTTTGCTGATCTTGTCCTGGTGGAGGTCGAATATCAGGCCATCGAGCTCGACTTCGTCGAGGCGATTCAGCACGGCTTCGATCGCTGCGCGTTTTTCGGCGACGAACAGCACCCGCTTTCCGGCGGCCGCGGCCCCGGCGATGATGTTGGCGATGGTCTGGCTCTTCCCTGTGCCGGGCGGCCCTTCGACGAAGAGGTGCTGACCGCTCAACGCCGTCATGATGGCCCGGTGTTGCGAAGAGTCGGCGTCCTGAACCAGGAATTCGGCGTCTGGTCTCACCTGATCGACCAGCGGCAGATTCGCGGCGGAGGCGTCCTCGTCAAGGGCTGCCTTGGCGGGTTGATAGCCGGCGAGCGCCGCGACGAGGTCGTGTTCCACCAGCAGGTCCATCGCGTTCGCGAGATCCTCAACCATCGGCAGTTTCGCGTAGTTGAAGGCTCCGAGAACCGTCGCGTTCTCCAGGGTCAGGTCGACTTTTTGAGCGGCCGTGACGGCGGCCAGTTCGGCATGCACCCGTTCGACTTGATCACCGTGCGCGATCGCCGGATCGAGGTGTGCTTCCAGCCGCTCGATCAGCGTCGCGCGATCGAAGTCGATCCCGTAGTGGTGATTCAGGGCGTGCAACAACACTGGATTGATCTCGGCTTCGTCAGTGATTTCCAGCGTGTAGTCGGTCTCGGAAGCCGTCCTGGCCTTGAGTGTGACAGGTCGGAGCAACAGCGGCGCTCGGAGCGGCTTTACGGGGCTCGTGCCGCGATGCTGGTCCACCTTGGTGTGCACGAGGCCGAAGGCGATCCGGCCAACGTCGATCCCTTGCTCTTCGTCGAACAGCTGGATCCGCTTGGCCAGATCACGCGCTCTGGTCCGGGCGTCACGGTGAGCGGTCTCGCCGGGGAACAGCTGACGCAGCCGGGTCTTGTTTCCCTTCGCCAGTTCGACGAGCGCGGCCGGCTCGGCGGTAGTCAGGTCCAGGCTGCCCACTTTGGCGTTCTTGAAGTACAGCATCGTGTTACGGGGCCCGAAGTCGATCAGGCTATCTCGCCATGCGGCCGCCTTCTCCGCGACGACGGCGTGACGCCGCGGATCCACCTGTGCGGTCATACCGCTTTCCCCTCGCAGAACGGTTGCGGACCTGGACGGGCGTACCGTCAGGGCCCGCCGTTCTGCGGCGAGCCCTACAGGATGCCACAGCCTCCGGCGACGCGGTAGCACGCGGCGCCGAGGATGCCGCTCCGAAAGACGATCACTCCCCTCCTTGGCCTAAGGGTCGTTCACCCGTGCGGAGACGTCACACTCTCGAACGAAGATCACTCAGATGGAGCCAGGCGACCACAGG
Source organism: Amycolatopsis sp. lyj-108 (assembly GCF_046549005.1). Lineage (NCBI taxonomy): Bacteria > Bacillati > Actinomycetota > Actinomycetes > Pseudonocardiales > Pseudonocardiaceae > Amycolatopsis > Amycolatopsis sp. lyj-108. The sequence goes on from NZ_JAJPWQ010000001.1 coordinate 55,082, forward strand.
GTGTGTGCAGGTCCAGCGGGTTCCGACGGCAATGTCACCAGTAACGTGGGGGTATGCCGATCCAGGTGCTGCTCATCGACGACCACGAGGTGGTGAGGCGCGGTCTGCGTGACCTCCTCACCGACGAGCCCGACATCGAGGTCGTCGCCGAAGCGAGCGGCGTCGACGAGGCCCTCGCCGTGGCGATGCACGTCGAGCCGGACGTCGCGGTGGTCGACGTGCGGCTCGGCGACGGTGACGGCATCGCGCTCTGCCGGGAGCTGCGCTCGAAGCCGAACCCGCCGCAGTGCCTGATGCTGACCGCGTTCGACGACGAGGAGGCCATGGTCGGCGCGATCATGGCGGGCGCCGCCGGGTACCTGCTGAAACAGGTCCGCGGTCAGGACGTCGTCAACGCGGTCCGCGAGGTCGCGGCGGGCCGGTCGCTGCTCGATCCGCTGTCGACGGCGCGGGTGCTCGACAAGCTGCGTCATCCGCCCGAGGACGAACTCGGTTCCCTCACCGAACGCGAGCGCGAGGTGCTGGACCTGATCGGGCAGGGCATGTCGAACCGCGAGATCGCGGAGCGCCTGTTCCTCGCCGAGAAGACGGTGAAGAACTACGTGACCTCGGTCCTCGCGAAGTTGGGCATGCAGCGCCGCACGCAGGCCGCGGCGTGGATCGCGCGCCGGGACAGGTAGTGCGCGAAAAAGGTACCCCCCCCCCCGTCGTTTTGGGCGAAGGTCCCGGTCGACCCCGAGTTCCGCTCCTGGTTGACCAACACACCGGAACGACAGCTTCTCGTGGTCGTCCGGACGTTGACGACGCTGAACCGGCTCCAGGACATCTTGACGCTGACGCGTCCCGACCTCCGTATCCAGACGACCTTCACCTTCGACGAGGCCCGGCCGGCGATCCTCTCGGCCGGTGTGGGCGACGCGCTGCGTGATCTGCGTGTCGCCGTCATCCCCTGGGAACAGGCCGCGAAGAACACCTTCGACCTCATCCTCGCGGCGAGTGAGAACGACGCCCTGCACGAATTGAACGGGCCTGTTCTGCTGGTGCCGCACGGCATCGGCTACCAGAAGTACTACCCGGGAGGACGGGTCACGTCGGGGATGGACCCGAGCAGGCTCGTGATCCACGACCGGGTGGTTCCGGCGGCGATCGCGCTCTCGCACTCGGTGCAACGGGAGCAACTGAGGTCGGCTTGCCCCGAGGCGCTGGACAGGGCGGTCGTCGTCGGCGACCCCTGTCACGACCGGATGATGGCGAGCAGGCACCGGGTGGCCGCCTACCGCGCCGCGCTCGGCACCGGGGACCGGAAACTCGTCGCGATCGCGTCGACCTGGGGCACGAATTCGCTGTACGCGCGGCATCCGCGGCTGCTTCGCGAACTGCTCAACGAGTTGCCGCTGGACGACTACCAGATCGTCCTCACCCTGCATCCCGGCGTGTGGGCGGCGCACAGTCCTTGGCAGCTGGAGTCCTGGCTGCACCCCGAACTCAGCGGCGGGGTCACGCTCATTCCCCCGGATCACGGCTGGCAGGCGGCCCTGCTGGCCGCGGATTGTGTGCTCTCCGACCAGGGGTCCGCCGCGCTGTACGCCGCCGCGGCCGACAAACCGGTGCTCCTCACCTCGTCCGGCGCCACCACCACGGTGGACGACTCACCACTGGCCGTCCTGACCCGGACCGTGGCCGAACTGACGGACAACGGACTGCGCGCCCAGATCGACGCGGCCATCGAGGGCCACATGCCGGGCCGCTACCGGTCGATCATCGACCAGGCCGTCGAGGACACCACGAGCGGCCCGCGGCTGGGCGATGTGCTCTACGACCTCTTGGACCTGAAGCGGCCCGAGCCTCCTCCCGACTTCCCGCCGGTGCCGGATCCGTCTCCGGTGAGCCATCCCGTGACCGCGCTCGCCGCCGGAATCGACGAATCCGGGAAACTCGTCCGCTTCCCCGCGTCGACACGACCGGAAGGCCTGAGCCACCGGCATGTTCTCGCGCACGCGGATCAAGCGACCCTTCGCGAGCTGGACGGCGCGGACATCGTGTTCGCGGAGCATCCGGCCCGCTTCGACGAGCTTCTCGCACACTGGCCGCTCGCTCGCCTTGTCGCCGCTCCCACCTCCGGCGGCTGTCTCGCCCACGTCCGGGGTGACGGGGACTTCCTGCTGTCCGCGGAAATCGATCCGACACTCCTGGCGAGTCATCTCTACACGAAACTCGCCGTGCTCACGGATCGCGCGGGGACTCACGAGATCAACGGGCAGCCGGTCACCGTCACCCGGCGTTAGCCAGCACCGCGCGGAACTCCGCCTCCCGTGGATGTCCCGCGTCGAAGTACGTCTGCCAGGCGCGCTGGAAATGCGTATGCGCCCGGGCGTGGTCACCGCGGGCCGCGCAGAGCCTGCCGAACTCCTCCTCGAACTCGGCCGTGTACTGCGTCGCACCGGACACCAGCCGCCACGCCTCGAGCAGTTCGCGTTCGGCGTCGTCGTGGCGGCCGACTGTCCGGAGGTACTTGGCGCGCACCATGGACACCCGGCCGAGGTTCCGCGAATCCGTGTGGGGGAACGCTTGCGCGGATTCGGCGAGCAACGCCCAGACCTGGTCGTACGCACCGGCTTTCAGCAGTACGTTCGCCAGCATGCGACTGTGGATACCGAGCGACCGGCGTCCTGCGTCGGCCATCGCCCGGTCCAGCGTCACGGCTCGCCAGAGGAAGTCCGCGGCGGCCGGGAGGAGCCCTTTCTCCTCGTGGAACCGGCCGCAGAACTCCTGCACGGACGATTCCAGTGCCGGGTTGTCCAGCGTCCGGACCGTTTCGAGAGCGTCTTCCAGCAGTGGCTGGGCGCGGTCGAATTCGTGCAGCAGGAAGAAAGTCCGGCCTTGCTGACTGAGGATTCTCGTGGTGAGAGCCGGATCGCCGAGCCGTTTCGCCGCGAGCAGGCCCCAGTGGTTGATGTGGGCGAAGAGCCGATGGTGCCCGCGATTGAGCATGAGCACTTCGAGCGCGCCGCAGATCTGCCCGAGTTCGACATCCCGTTTCCGTTCGAACGCCTGCTGCGCCAGCGCACCGTAGGTCTCCCGGGCGTCATCGACCCAGTCGAGCGGGTGCTTGCCTTCGAAATCCGGGGCAGGCACGGAAATCGGCGCGTAGCAGCGCAACCGGTCCGGACTGGTGCGGTGATCCGCGGCGACGGCCTGGTCCCGGTAGAACTCCAGAGCCCTGGTGACCGCGACGTCCTTTGTGCCGCGGCGTAGCGCCCCTTCGCGGATCAGGTTGAACAGTTGCTGCCGGGGTGTCCCCGTGGGAGCGAGGAATCCCGCGTCCGCAAGTTCGTCCAGCGCGTCGCTTGCCGGTTTCCCGAAAACGGCCGTCGCCGAAGCCGTCGTGAAGCCGGGGCCGGGGTGGGACGCCAGCAGCGAGCAAAGTTCGGCCGCGTCGGGCGACAGTTCGGCGAACGACTGCTCGAACGCCATCGCGATGACGTCGATCCCGCCCAGTGCCCCGGTTTCCCGGAAACCGGCCAGCACCGACGCGACCGCGCCCGGCCCGCGCCGCAACCGCTTGCCGACGCGGATTCCCGCCAGCACCAAGGCGAACGGCATGTGATCGCACAGACCCGCCAGTTCGACGGCGGCGGCACGTTCGGCTTCGATCGCGGCCGGATCGGAGAACCTGCCGAGAAGTTCGAGGGAGAAGTCGCGTTCGAGGCCGCCGATCTCGATCGGCGGGGCCGGGTACTCGGCCAGCAGATCGTCGCCAGGGCGGATCGCGGTCACCAGCACCAGGCTCGACGGCGAAGGGGGCACCAGATCACGGAGGTCCGCGGCCACCTCGGCGTTGTCGAGTGCCAAGAGAAACCGCCGCCTCGCGGTCACCGAGCGATACTGCGCCCACAGATCGGCCGTGCCGGTGGACACCAGATTCGCCTCGACCCCGAGGCCGCGCAGGATCCGGGCCGCGACATCGGACCGGCGTACCACGCTGCCGTCGCGGTAATCCCCCAGATCGACATACAGCTGACCGTCCGGATAGCGGTCGCGGAGATCTTCCGCGAGCTTGCAGACCAGCGCGCTTTTCCCCGCTCCCCGCGGCCCGGTGATCAGTCGGACGCCCGACGCCGCGGCACTCCGCCGTTCGACGTCCCTGTCGACGAAATGCGCAGGTGCCCCTGGCACGTCACGCTCGCCGACCGCGCCTTGGGCGAGAATCTCCTGAAGCCGCTCCGCGAAGGCGGGGTCGGATTCGAGTAGTTCCCGGACCGCGATCTCCGCGCGGTCGGTATCCGCGAGCAGCGACTCGACGTCATGGGCCGCACGGCGCCGGGCGAGCCGCTTCGTGACCAGATCCTTCAGGCCCCCGGCCGCGCCGGCCGCCAAGGTCTTCGCCACCTCACCCGCAATGACTTCCCACACGACGTGTTCCCCTCGTCACGGCTGGTGCCGAGGCTACCAACCGGAGGGCCGGGCCGTCCCGGCGAGCGTCACGACCTGCCGGTTGTGGAAGTAGTCGTCCTCACGCAGCACCGTGACGCTGCCGGGTGAACCGCGGAAGTCGACGTACCCGGCCGATTCGAGCGGCATCCGGATCCACGCGGCGATCACGAAGGTGAGCGCGCCGCCGTGGGTGACGACGATCTGGTGCTCGCAGCGGCTCTCCAGGATCGACTCCATGGCCGCGTACACCCTCGCGGCCATCGCGCGTTTCGTTTCGGCGCCGGGGATTCCTTCGTCATGCCCGAGCCGGTCGCCGACGGCGGGAGGCGGGACGAACCGGCTGTCCAGCCACTCCTGCGGACGGCCACCGGCTTCTCCGTACGATTTCTCGCGCAGCCGCCGGTCCAGGATCGGTGTCACGCCGAGCCGTTCGCCGATCACTTCCGCCGTCCGGGCGGTGCGGCGCAGGTCCGAGGAGTAGAGCTCCACCTCTTCCGGCACCCTCGCGCGCAGCGACTCGGCGACGGCGGCGGCCGCGCGTTCACCCGCGGGTGTGAGTTCGGAGTCGAACCATCCGCCCACGAGGCGATCGACGTGATGGGTGGCCTCCGGATGCGTGACGACGTAGACGGTGCGCATGCCTCGAATCTAAGCGCGGGTGAGTTTCGCGTAGGCGATGACGTTGTCGAGGTAGTTGCCGGTCGAGGAGTCGAAATCGCCGCCGCAGGTGATCAGGCGCAGTTCGGGCCCGGTCGTGTCGCCGTAGACCTTCTCCGTGGGGAAGGACGCCTTCGAGTGCCGTTCGACCGCGTACACGGTGAACACCGCGGTGCTCCCGTCCACGCGGTGGACGAGGGCTTCGTCGCCGGTCTTCAGTTCCTTGAGCCGGACGAAGACACCGGGGACCTTCTTGTAGTCGACGTGCCCGGCGAGGATGGCGGGCCCGGTCTCGCCGGGTGCCGGGCCGCCGGTGAACCAGCCGGTGGTGATCGCGTCCTGCGGCACCTGCAGGGTGCCGTCACCGGCCAGGCCGAGGTCGACGATCTCGCCGGTGCGGACCCCGATCGCCGGGATCTCGAGCCTCGCCGGTTTCGCGGGCGCGAGCGGCGGCACTTCCGCGACCGAAGACACCGAAGAGGGCGACGCCGGCGACGCGACCTTGCCCGGTGGCGGGACGGCGCACGCGGTCAACGCGGCCGCGAGCACCACCCCGAGGAGCGTGCCGATGACCAGCGGAAAAGGCCAACGACGCCAGGAAGCCAGTGTCATCGTTCGGCACGCCGCCTGAGCACCAGGGACGCGCCCGCGGCCGTCACGGTCAACAGCGCCGCGCCTGCCATCGCGACCACGCCGACCTCCAGGGGACCACCGTTGCCATCTCCGCCGCCGGTCGCGACCCCGCCGACGGGTTTGACCTTCACCTGGCCGGATTTCGCGGGTTCGCCGAACCGGGATTCGCAGGCGTACCCGTCGCGGTCACCGTCGAGCTTGTGCGGGTCTCGCGGGTTCTTCTTGAGCTCGGCCTGTGCGGCGGCCTGCGAGGGGAAATCGGCGCAATCCTTGTCGGCGGATTGCGCCGGTTTGGTTTCCGTGACGATCGGCGGAACGGTGGGAGTGATCGTTTTGGTCGGCGCCGTTCCCCGTTTGGGCAGGTCTTCGCAGGCGACACCATCTTTATTTCGATCAAGCCCGTGCGGATCGGTCCGATCTTTCTCGAGTTCGGCCTGAGCGTCTTCCTGATACTGGAAGTCACCGCAGTTCAGATCGGCGACAGCGGGTGCTTCCGCCAGCGCGAACGCCACGGAAGCGGGGCCGAACAAGGAGAATCCGGTGAGGATGACGGCCGTGCCGAAGGCGCGACGAACCGAGGACATGGGGAGTCCTTTCGCTGGGAATCCGCGCTGCGAGCGCGTTCGATGCACTTAGAATCGCGCACCGGCCCCAGCCGTTACGGATTAATCCGAAAACGCTGACAGTCACTCTAACGAGCGACAAAGACCGTTAATTTCACACGGTTTGGTCGAGCGGAACGTCGAAAGCGACCAAAGTCCCCAGGCTCGGCGAAGAATTGATCGAAAAGCGCCCGCCGGACGTCGTCGCGCGTTCGGCGAGATGACGGAGACCGCGTTTGGCGACCCCCTGCGGGACACCGGATCCGTTGTCCCGCACGCGAAGTTTGACGCCTTCCGCGTCACGGCTCAGTGTCACGCGGGTTTCGCTCGCCCCGGAGTGTCTGACCACATTGGACAGTGCTTCGCGCAGGGCGGCGCGGATGTGGTCCGCCTGTTCGGCCGGGATGTCGGCGAGTTCTCCCGAAAGTTCGAGGGTCGGCGGGTAGCCGAGCAGCTCGCCCGCGATGCGCACCTCGCCCCGCGCGGATTCGGCGAGGTCGGTGGCGATGACCGTCTCGTTCGCGGGTTCCGGGCTGCGCAGGGCGCGCACGGTGCCGCGGATCTCTTCGATGGTCTGGTCGAGCTGGTCGATCGCCTCGGACAGCCGCGCGCCGTCGGCCTGCGCGAACCGCTTCCGCATGTTCTTGCGGACGCGGTCGAGCTGCATCCCGGCACCGTAGAGCCGCTGCACGATGACGTCGTGCAGCTCGCGCGCGATGCGTTCGCGCTCTTGGTACAGGGTCACGCGGTGCCGGGCGTTGGCGCCTTCGGCCAGCGCGAGCACCACGCCTGCCTGGGCCGCGAAGGCCGTCAGGACCTCGACCGTGCTGGCGGAGAACGGCTCCCCGCCGTGACGGCGGTACACGGTGAGCGCGCCGAGGACGCGCCCGCCCGCGCCGAACGCCGACGCCGCGAAAGGCCCGAAGCCCTGGAGCTCCGGCGGCACGAACGGCGCCGTGCGGGGATCGACGGTGAAGTCCTCGCTGACCACCGGCTTCCCGCCGCGGGCGACCTGGCCCGCGGCGGAATCGGCGGAGAAGGCCAGCCCTCGGAGACCTTGAGTGGTGTCCCCGTGCGCGGCCTCGGCGACCACCTGGCCGTCGTCCGCGCGCACCATGACGAGACCGAGGTCGGCCTCGGCCAGTTCGACGGCGCGGGCGACCACGGTCTCCAGCACGTCGCCCGGGTCTTCGCCGGACAGGGCGGTGCCGGTGATCTCGGTGGCGGCGGACAGTGCGCGCGCGGCAAGCGTGGGATCCATGAGCGCTATCGACATTAGACCGCTCCGGCTCTTGTTCGCGCTGTGACCCGGCCCTCCCGCACCTCCAGGATCACGTCCGCGTCGCCGGCTTCGGCGGCGTTGTGCGTGACGTGGACGACGGTCTTCCCGGCGAGCGCCTCGCCGAGCCGTTCGCGGACCGTGCGCGCGGTCGGTTCGTCGAGATGGGCGGTCGGCTCGTCGAGCAGGACGAGATCGGCCCGCGCGGCACCGAGGACGGCACGCGCCAGCGCGACCCGCTGCGCCTGCCCGCCCGACAGTCCGGCGCCCGCGCTGTCGAGCATCGTGGTGAGCTCGACGTCCTCGAGAACGGCCTGGTACAAGGCTTTCCGGAGATCCGCCTCGGACGCCGTCGGTTTGGCGAGCCGCAGGTTCTCGGCGACCGTGGTCGAGACGAGCATCGGTTCCTGCGGCGCCCAGGCGACGTTCTCGGGAGTGGCCACCTCGCCTTTGCTCGGCTTGAGAAAACCGAGCAGGGCCGCGATGAGCGTCGACTTCCCGGCGCCGCTCGGGCCGATGACGGCGACGTGCGTCCCGGGCGCGATGTCGAGGTCGACTCCGGTGAGGACCGGGCGCTCGGTGCCGGGCCAGCCGAGGTCGGCGTTCCGGATCCGTACCCCGCCGGTGCCAGGAACGGTCCGTTCATTGCGAATCTTGCAAGGAACGGACCGTTCATTGCACGCGGCGAGGCGCAGACGGGCCTGGCGAAGGGTGTCCCAGTGCTGCGCGGCTGGCGGAAGAAGGGAGAGGACCTCCGCCAGCGCGAGCGGCACCAGGGCGACCACCGGCGCGAGAACCGGGTTCAGCGCGCCGGCGGCGACGGCGCTCACGGCGAACCCGGTGCTCACGACGGTGGCGGCCCCCGTCGCCAGGATGATCAGGGCGTCGGCCGCGCCGGCACCGAAAGCCTGTCGCCGCGCTTCGGCGGTCAGTGCCGCGTCGGTGGTGGCGATTCGGCGACGTCGCTCTTTGTCGGCCCCGTACGCGATCAGCTCGGCGGCGGCTTCGAACAGGCTCAGCACCTGCGCCGACACCGAACGCCGTCCGGCGGCCAGCGCACTGGTCGCGCGGCGTTCCACCCGGAGCGCGAGCAGCGGCGCGAGCGCGCTGACCAGCACGGCCGCGGCCAGCGCGAGTCCGGCTTCGGGGAGCACGGCGGCCTGGACCGCGACAGCGCCCACGGCCACCAGCGCGACCACGACCAGCGGCGTGATCACGCGCGGGAGCAGGTCGCGCACGGTGTCGGTGTCGCCGACCAGCCGCCGCTGCTCCTCACCGGCCCGAAGCGCGCGTGCCGGCCCGAGCCGCACCAGCGACTCCCACAGCCGGACACGCAGGCTGCCGGCGATCCGGAACGCGGCGTCGTGCGTGACCAGCCGTTCGAGGTAGCGCAGCCCCGCGCGGCCGAGGCCGAACGTCCGCACGCCGACGATCATCACCGTCAGGGTCAGGATCGGCGGCTGCTGCGACGCCTTGGCGATCAGCCAGCCCGAAAGCGCGGTCAGCGCGACCCCGGCGAGCAAGGCTGCGGCACCGAGCAGCGCCCCGCCGAAAAACCTGGGGTGCAGCAGGTCGCGCCAGGGCAGCGGCTTGGTCGCCCGCGCCTCTTCCGCGACTCCGGCTTCCGCCTGCACGCCGGTCGACATGTCGACACCGGACGTGCGTTCATGTGCGGCGATGATCGCGGCTGCACCGTCGTCGACGGCTTCGCGGACCGCGGTCATGACCAGCCCGGCGTTGACCTCGTCGAGGTGGGCGGTGGGTTCGTCGAGCAGGAGCAGCCATGCGCCCGACCGGATCCGCACCAAGGCCCGCGCCACCGCGACGCGCTGCCGTTGTCCCTGCGACAGCTTCGAAACCGGTCTTCCGGCCAGTCCGGTCAGCCCGAGTTCGCCGAGGATGTCGTCGGCGCCGACCTCCTCACGAACCGTGCCCCCGCCGAACACCGGCGACTGAGGCACCCATGCGACGTTCTCGCGCCACTTCTCCAGATCGGCGTCGGCGAGGTCGGTACCGCCGACGGTGATCGTCCCGTCCTGGGCCTGCACGAAGCCGAGCAGCGTGGCGAGCGTCGTCGATTTGCCGCCGCCGCTCGGCGCGCGCAGCCAGGTGATCTCACCGGGCCGGACGCTGAACGTTTCGCCGTCGGGCGCGAATCCGCCGCGCCTCGCGACGCGTAGCCCACCAACGTGGACCTCACCCTTGGCCGGTGTCGCGGAACCGTTGGGCGGCAAGGGTTCCGCGAGCACGTCCGCGACCCGTCGCACGGCCTCGACGCCGTCTTCACTGGCGTGGAACGCGGCACCGACCGCGCGCAGCGGCTGGTAGCACTCCGGCACGAGGATCAGCACGCCGAGCCCGATGGCAAGCGGCAGTTCGCCGGAGACCAGCCGGACGCCGATGACGACCGCGACCAGCGCGACCGAAAGCGTCGCGATCAGTTCCAGCGCGAACGCCGACGCGAACGCGACCTTCAACGTTTTGAGCGTCGTGCGGCGATGCCGTTCGGAGATCTTCCGCACCGTCTCGGCCTGCGCTTCGGCGCGGCGGAACGCGCTGAGGATCGGCAGCGCGCGGACGAGTTCCAGCAGATGCCCCGACAGCCGTTGTTCGGCGTCCGCGGCTTCGGCGACCCGCTCGGCGGTGTGCTTGCCGATCAGGATCGCGAACAGCGGAACCAGCGGCACCGTGATCACGACGAGCAAGGCCGACGGCCAGTCGGCGAACAGGATCGCGGCACCGGCGGCGAGCGGCACGATCGCGGCGGTGACCAGTGCCGGGAGGTACTGGGTGAAGTAGGCGTCGAGCGCGTCGAGTCCCTTGGTGGTCAACGACGTCAGCTCGCCGTGACCGCGGCGCGCGATCCACTCCGGGCCGAGCTTCAAGGCGTGATCGAGCGCCTTCGCGCGCAATTCCTCCTTCGCGCGGGCGGCCGCGCGAACGGAAACGATCCGCACCGCCCAGCCGGTCAACGCGCGCCCGGCGACGAGCGCGAGCAGCACGGCCAGTCCGGCGGTGCGGTCCCCCGGTGTTCCGCGGACGACCGCGGAGAGGACGTCGGCCAGCAGGAAAGCCTGGCCCACCAGCAAGATCGCGTTGACGAAGGAGAGGATTCCACTGAGGATCAACGCCCGGCGCGCCGCACTCGAAAGTGGAGCCAGCGCGCCGAGCGGACCCTTCCCCGGTCGCGCTGGGTCCATTGTGGACTCCGTGGCGGAAAGGGTGTCGCGGCCGGGAAGTTCGGTCATGGTGCGTGCACCGGTGGGATGTGCCGGGTGCCGATGCGCTTGCGGAACACCCAGTACGTCCAGCCCTGGTAGATCAGGACGGCGGGCGCGCCGAACAGCGCGACCCAGGTCATCACGGTCAACGTGTACGGGCTCGACGCCTCGCCCGCGATCGTCAACGTGTTCGCTGGGTCCACAGTGGACGGAAGGACGCTCGGGTACAGCGCCACGAAGATCGCGACGGCCGAAGCAGCGATGACCCCGCCGAGCGCGGCGAACGCCTGCCCTTCGCGGCCCGCGCGGATCCGGAACCACGCGACGACCGCGGCGACGACGGCGATGCCGATGAGGAGCAGCGTCCACAGGTCACCCGTGCGCAGCTGGACGACGATGAGAAACGCGAGCAACGGCAGCAACGCGATCGGGAGCAGGCGGGTGGCCAGGTTCCGCGCCCGGTGACGGAGGTCGCCTTCGGTCTTGAGCGCGAGGAACGCGGCACCGTGGACCAGCGAGAACCCGACGACCGCGAGCGCGCCGAGCAGGGTTTCGACGCGGACGGCGGCGAACGCGCCCCCGACCCGGTCACCGTCGGCGTCGAGCGGGAGGCCGAGGACGGTGGTCGCTAGCAGCAGGCCGACGCCGAACGGCGGGATCCACGAGCCGATCCCGATGACGCGGTCCCAGTTGCGGCGCCAGCGATCGGAGTCGACCTTGCCGCGGTATTCGAACGCGACGCCGCGGCCGATGAGGGCGAGCAGGACCACCAGGAGCGGGAGATACGCGGCCGAGAACAGCGACGCGTACCAGCCGGGGAACGCGGCGAACATCGCGCCGCCGGCGACGATCAGCCAGACCTCGTTGCCGTCCCAGACCGGGCCGATCGTGTTGACCATGACGCGGCGCTCGGTGTTGTCCTTCGCGAGGACCGGCATGAGCATGCCGACGCCGAAGTCGAAGCCTTCGAGGAAGAGGTAGCCGAGCCAGAACAGGGCGATGACGCAGAACCAGATCGTTTCGAGGGTCATCGGGTGCTCCCTGCTGCTGGGGACTGAAGGGGACTTTCGCCGCGTGCGACGCGGCGAAGGGAGCCTTCGGTGCGTGCGATGCGGCGAAGGGCCCCTTCGGCCCGCTGCCCGGCCGCGTGTCCCGCCGGCGGCGTGCGGCGCGTCGCGAAAGCCACTTTCGGGACGCTCAGCGTCGCGAAAGTGGCTTTCGCGACCCTCCCCGTTCCGCGCGAGACCCCCCACGCACCCCAGTCGCCCTGAGTTATCCACAACCGGTCGAGTTGTCCACAGATCGGCTGTGGGTAACCCACCCGAGCGATACCCCCGATACGCTGGGTGCGGGGCCGTCCCCCGGGAAGGGCGGGGGGCTGGGTAGGTGAGCTCAAGAGGAGATCAGTAGGCGAAGGCCAGCGCGTCGTCATCGCTGTCACCGCCTTCGGGGTCGCCGTTCTTGCTGGTCGAGGCCGGTTTCTCGGGTGGCATGACGGCGTCGACGCCGCCGCGGACGTACTTGCGCATCAGGAACACTTCGACGACGCCGAGCGCCGCGTAGACGGTCGTCAGAGCGATCAGCGACGTCCACACCTCGCCTGTGGACAACTTCGAGACCGCTTGCGCGGTGAACATCCACACGCCGTCGACACCGGTCGGATTCGGCACCACCACGAACGGCTGACGGCCCATCTCGGTGAAGATCCAGCCGGCGCTGTTGCCGATGAACGGGGTCGCGATGCCGCCGAGCACGAGCCACGGGAACCATCGCTGCCCGGGGATCCGCCCGCGCCGGGTCAGCCACAGCGCGAGCAGCCCGATCCCGGCCGACATCGCACCGAACCCGATCATCGCGCGGAAGCCCCAGTAGGTCACCGGCAGGTTGGGCACGTAGTCGATCGGCTTGCCCGCGAGCGAACCGAGCTGCGGGTCGTCCGGGTAGTTCGTACCGTATTTCGCCTGGTATTCGGTGATCAGGTTCTCCACGCCCTTGACCTCGGTCGAGAAGTCGTTGTGCGCCAAGAACGAGAGCAGGGCGGGCACGTTGAACGTCTTGACGTCCTCACAGTTCGCGTTCCGGACGTCCCCGATCGCGATGATCGAGAAGCTCGCCGGTTTCTCCGTGTGACACAACGCTTCCGCCGAAGCCATCTTCATCGGCTGCTGCTCGAACATCAGCTTGCCCTGCATGTCACCGGTGATCGCGAGCACCGCGAACGCCACCACGCCGGTCCAGCCGCCGAGACGCAACGACGAACGCCACACGGAGCGGTGCTCGTCGTCCTCCGAACGCTTGCGCCACAGCTGCCAGCCCGCCACGCCGACCAGGAACGCCGCCGCCACCGAGAAGGCGCCCGCCAGCGTGTGCGGGATCGCGGCCAGCGCGGTGTTGTTGGTCAGCACCGCCCAGATCGAGTTCATCGTCGGCTTCCCGTCGACGAACTCGACCCCGACCGGATGCTGCATCCACGAGTTCGCCGCCAGGATGAAGTACGCGGAAGCCACGGTCGCCAGCGAGTACGCCCACGCGCACGCCAGGTGGACCTTCTTCGGCAGCTTGTCCCAGCCGAAGATCCACAGCCCCAGGAAGGTCGACTCGACGAAGAACGCGACGAGCCCTTCCATCGCCAGCGGCGCACCGAAGACGTCGCCGACGAACCGCGAGTACGCGCTCCAGTTCATCCCGAACTGGAACTCCTGCACGATGCCGGTGACCACGCCCATCGCGAAGTTGACCAGCAGGAGTTTCCCCCAGAACTTGGTCATCTTCAGATAGCGCCGGTCACCTGTCCGTACCCACGCCGTCTGCATCCCGGCGACCAGGACGGAAAGCCCGATGGTCAGCGGGACCATCAGGAAGTGATAGACGGTGGTTATGCCGAACTGCCACCTAGCGAGATCGAGAACCTCCACGCCTCAAGCCTGCTCACCCCGGGGTGCGCCCGCCAGTTCAAGTGGTCCCGTTCTCGCCGGGACGTAGGTCCCGCGCCCTGGTCAGCCGAGTCCGGCGAGTGTGAGTCGTGCCTCGTCGGCGATCTGCCGCCGCACGCCCGAATCCCCCAGTGTCAGCACGTGGGCCAGCGCCAACGCGTACGCGGTGTCGAAAGCGGCCTCGACGCCGACGGCGATGTCGGGCCGGACGCCGACGCCTTCCCAGTTGGTTCCCGTGACCGGGTTCACGGCCCGTCCACCCGGGACGGTGACATCCAGATGGGCGTCCACTTTGTACTGTCGCCGCGGGTTCGCCCCGCCGCCGGTGACCGCGCCGACCGTTTTCGCGCGCCCCAGTTGCTGCAACGAGTAGCTCAGATCCTCGGCACCGGAGAACGTGGTCGGCCCGGTCAGCACCCACACCGGCTTGTCCGCGCCGAACTTGCGGCCCGGTACGTACGGCAGCGTCCAGAACTGGTTGGTCACGTCGCCGTCGCGCAGGTAAATACTGTTGAAGTGCGTCGGCTCGTCGACCAGGTAGCTGATCAGCAGCGCGACCGCCATCGGATCCCCGCCCCGGTTCTCCCGGACGTCGATGATCAGCGCGTCGGTGGTCGCGAGCAGCGTCATCGCGGCGGCCAGCGCCTCACCGGCGATGTCCGGCCCGTAGAACAGCTTGGTCTCCAGGTAGCCGACGTTCCCGGCCAGCCGTCGCGCCGACGCGATGCCGTGGCCGTTCAGTTCCGCCTCGCGCCGGAACTGCTCGGGATCGAACGACTCCCCGTTCACGTCGGGCAGCGGGTCGACGTGATGCCGTAGCCGCAGGTGTTTGTCCCCGTTGACCGACTGCAGGTCCTGGGTGACCGCGACGGCGAACGCCTGATCGTCGAGCCCCGCGTACGCGCCGTCACCCAGCCTCGCCCGCAGGAGCACCGTCAGCTTTTCGGCGACGTCGGGGAACACGTAGTGGTCCTTCAGCCGCTTGCACACGTCCTCGATCCGCGCTCTGTCGTCCATGCTCCCGGACGCTACCAGCGGAGCCTGAAAAAAGAATTCGGTTCACCGAAAACTCAATTCCGCCCCGCCATGAAACACAATTCGCCCGCACATGCCGTCCGATTCGGAAAAGCCATCAGCTTGCCTTTCTCTGAATCGCCCCTTTATCGTTGCAGTGAAAGGGGTGAAGAACCATCATGTCTAGCTCGATGCTGGCGCTGATCAGCGCGTTCGGCCTGGTACTCGCGGTGGAACTGCCGGACAAGACCCTCGTCGCCACCCTGGTTCTCACCACCCGTTTCCGCGCGTGGCCGGTATTCGCCGGGGTCACCGCCGCATTCGCCGTGCAATGCGCGATCGCCGCCACCTTCGGCAGTGTGCTCACTTTGCTGCCGGAGACGCTGGTGGCCGTGATCGTCGCCGCGATGTTCGGTATCGGCGCTTTCATGCTCCTTCGTGAAGGGTTCAAGCCGGGCAAGGACGGCGGAGAGGACGCGTCGCGTTCCGGGCCGAGCCCCGCGACCTTCTTCCGCTCCGCGCTGACGTCGTTCGGTGTGCTGTTCGCCGCCGAATGGGGCGACGCCTCCCAGCTCGCGACGGCCAGCCTGACCGCCCGCTTCGGCAACCCGTTCGCTGTCGCGCTCGGCTCCTTCGTCGCGTTGGTCGCCGTCGCCGGGCTCGCCGTCTTCATCGGCGCGAAGGTGCGGAGCCGCATCCGCCCGAAGCTCATCCAGCGCGTCGCGGGCTTCGTCTTCGCCGGGTTCTCCCTGTTCGCGCTGGCCCA
Organism: Amycolatopsis sp. lyj-108; assembly: GCF_046549005.1. NCBI lineage: Bacteria > Bacillati > Actinomycetota > Actinomycetes > Pseudonocardiales > Pseudonocardiaceae > Amycolatopsis > Amycolatopsis sp. lyj-108. The sequence continues at coordinate 70,621 of NZ_JAJPWQ010000001.1, forward strand.
GCTCGCGTTCTGAGGCGCACGGGGTTTTCACAGGTTCGCCGGGTAACCTTTCGGAAACGAAAAGGTGAACACCCGCCCGACGTGCCTGGAGAAACCGGTCGTGACCTCCCCGAAGATCCTCGCGGCCCGTGCCGTCTCCCCCGTGCACGGCAGGCTCGCGATCTTCGGCATGGCCGTCGCCGTCGCCATCTCGATCGACCTGCATCTACGGCTGTCCGGCCAGGTCAGCCCGATCTGGCAGACGCTGTCCGAGTACGTGTACGGCTATCTCTCGCCCGGTTCGACGGCGGCGCCGCTGTTCGGCGCGATGTGCCTGGCGCTGGGGTTGGGATCGCTCGCGCTCCTCGGCGGCATCGCGAAGGCCCACCGCAGCGGCTACGCGTCCGTTCTCGTCCTGCTCGGCGTGTGGTGTGCCGGGCTGTTCGTCCTCGCGCTCGTCCCCGTCGACCCCGAGGGACAGGCCCGTTCGCTGGCCGGGCAGATCCACAACTACGCCGCGCTGGCGGCCTTCCTCGCACTTCCCGCCGCCGCCTGGCTGCTGACCCGTCCCGGCCGGGCGCGCTGCCCCTGGGAGCCGCGCCGCACGACGATCCGGCGGCTTTCGGTGGCCAGCTTCGCCGCGGTGATGATCGTGCTCGGCGGCTTCGTCTGGACGATGCTCACCGGGCCGTCACAGCAGGAGGTGACGCTCGGCCTGTTCGAGCGGCTGCTGTTCGCGGTGGACCTCGCCCTGCTGGCGACCATGGTGCGCCCGCTGCTCAGCCACCGCTGACGCGCTACTCGGGCTGCTTCAGCACTTCGGCCAGCCGGACGGCGGCCGCGACGACCGCCGGGCCCACCACGGAGGCGTCCAGCGGCTCCAGCGACACGACGCCGAGGCTGGCCTTCAAGCCCGGCACCCCGCGCACGGGCGCGGCGACCCCGGACGCGCCGGCCTCCAGTTCACCGGACGAGGTGACCCAGCCTTCGCCGCCGGGGCGCAGCGTGATCGCCTTGCCCGCGGCGCCGGCGGACAGTGGATGGCGGGTGCCGACGCGGTAGGCCACGTGGAAGCTCGTCCACGACGGCTCGACGACCGCGACGGCCTGCGCCTGGTCCCCCTGCGCGACCGACAGATGCGCGGTCGCGCCGACCTTCTCCGCCAGTTCGCGCAGGACCGGCCTGGCCGCCTCGCGCAGCTGCGGGAGGACCTGTCCGGCGAGCCGGAGCAGGCCGACACCCAGCCGCACCTTGTTACCGTCACGCCACACCAGACCGCGTTCGGACAGCGGGACGAGCAGCCGGTAGACGGCGGCCCGGCTCGCGCCGATGGCGACGGCGAGTTCGGAGATCGTCGCCGCCTCGCCACCCGCGTCCGCCACCGCCTGCAGCAACGCGAGCCCTCTGTCCAGGGTCAGCGACCCTTCGCGAGTCACAGCAACCCGAGTTCTCCGAGGTCGGCGACGGGCTCGTCGAACGAGGCCGCCGCGTAGGACGCGAAGAACCCGCGAACGGCCTTCGCGGCCGGTTCCGACAATCCCTTGGCCTCGGCGGCCAGTGCGGCTCCGTCGGTCGATTCGAGGGCGGCGCGCACGTCACCGCCCGAAAGGCAGCGCGCGGACGCGACGATCAGGTTCAGGAACCCGTGATGGGTGAAGCCGCTCGACTCCTCGGTGTGCCGGACGGCGCGGTGCAGGCTGTTCGTCGCCTTGAACGACGCCCCTGCCGAGCCGCTGACCACCGCGAGGAAGTCGGCGACCTCGTCGACGCTGGGGAAGTTCTCGCCCGCCTTGCCGCCGCAGCGGATCTTCGGCCAGCTGCCGTGCTCGATCACCTTCCGCACGCCGTCCAGCCAGCCGACGCCGCGGCGCGGCTCGACCACGCGGATGACGTCCTCGGGCACGAACTCGGAGACGCGCTCCAGCCAGACCTCGTCGACGTCCGACGGCGCCGGCATCTCCACCATCCGCAGCGCGAGGATCTCGCTGCGCGATTCGACGATGGAGATCGCCTTCGGGACCCCGCCGAGACCGGTGTCGATGATCAGCGACAGCGGCAGCGGTTCCTTGGGTTTGATCTTGATGAGTTCGGTGATGAGCTCGGGCAGCCTCGACGCCTGGCACAGGAACACACCGAGGATGCCGGAGTGTTCACCGGCCCTCGACGCGAAGTGCGCACGCAGCGCTTCGGGCATGGACGCCTCGCCGGGCGGGAACAACGCCGAGTCGTCGACGAGCCGCGCGAACAGGGGAGGGATTCCTCGGGGGCCGGGTGGCGTGAGTTCCACAGCGCTTGACACGACTGACACGCTAGTAGCGTACGACATCAGGACAAAATCGTTCGCACAACGGACACGTTCCGGGGAGATTCCGATGCCTTACTACCGGCAGGTAGGCGAGATCCCGCACAAGCGTCACACCGCGTTCCGCAAGCCCGACGGGGGCCTGTACGCGGAGGAACTGATGGGTGTCGAGGGCTTCTCGGCGGACTCGGCGCTGCTCTATCACCGCGGGCTGCCCACCGCGATCGTCGACGCCGTCGCGATCGAGGACGAACGCGGCCCGATCGCCCCGAACCACCCGCTCAAGCCCCGCGCCTTCAAGACCCACGACCTCAAGTTCGGCGACGCGGACGCGGTCACCGACCGGCGACGGCTGTTCGGCAACGCCGACGTCACCATCGGCTTCGTGCACGCGACGCGCCCTTCGCCGCTGTACCGCAACGCGGCAGGCGACGAGCTCTTCTACGTCCAGGGTGGCAGCGCGACCGTCGAGACGATCTACGGCTCGCTGGAGGTCGGCGACGGCGACTACCTCGTCATCCCGACGTCGTGCACCTATCGCGTACTTCCGCACGAAGAGGTCAAGCTGCTGACCATCGAGGCGCGCGGCCACATCGGCCCGCCGAAGCGGTACCTGTCGGCGAAGGGCCAGTTCCTGGAGCACTCGCCGTACTGCGAACGCGACATCCGCGGCCCGTCCGAGCCGCTGGTCGTCGACGGCACCGACGTCGAAGTCCTCGTTCGGCACCGCGCCGGGCTGACCCGCTACACCTACGCGACCCACCCGTTCGACGTCGTCGGCTGGGACGGCTGTCTGTACCCGTGGGTCTTCAACATCGACGACTTCGAGCCGATCACCGGCCGCGTGCACCAGCCGCCGCCCGTGCACCAGACGTTCGAGGGGCCGAACTTCGTGGTCTGCTCGTTCTGCCCGCGCAAGGTCGACTACCACCCGGAGTCGATCCCGGTGCCGTACAACCACGCGAACGTCGACTCCGACGAACTGATGTTCTACGTCCGCGGGAACTACGAGGCGCGCAAGGGCTCCGGGATCGAAGTCGGCTCGCTTTCGCTGCACCCGTCGGGCTTCACGCACGGGCCGCAGCCCGGCGCGGCCGAGGCGTCGATCGGCGCCCAGTTCTTCGACGAGACCGCGGTCATGGTGGACACCTTCGCGCCGTTGGAACTCGGCGAAGCGGCCGACGCGTCGGAGGATCCCGGCTACGCGTGGACCTGGTCCGGACGCGGCCCCGGCGCGTGACGACCCCGCAATTCGTCACCTACTTGCGGCGTTCGAAGACGTGCACCGGCCAGTGCCCGCGCAAGTAGGTGACGAATTGCGCCGAAACGTGGCGGGATAAGTACCGCCACGGCCGCAACGGTTCGGCAACACGACCCCAGGCGGGGTGAAACCTCCGGATAATCGGTGTCCCCACCGCTGGAGGTCTTCATGGTCGTGAAACCCGGGCAATCCCGAGGCGGCCGGAAGGTCCTGGCGTTCGTGGCCGCGGCGGTGGTCGCCATCGGCCTGATCATCGGCTTGCGCGCGCTCACGAGCGATTCCGGCGAGGAGGCCGCGGAAGCGAAGTGCACGACGGGTGACGCGGTCAAGCTGCAGGTGTCGTCGTCGCCGGAGAAGGCAGGCGTCGTCACCGAGATCGCCAAGGGCTACAGCGGCCGCACGGTGGCCGGACGGTGCGTCGACGTACTGGTGCAGTCGAAGTCGTCCGGAACCGCGATGCAGGCGTTGTCCCGCGGCTGGAACGAGGCGGTGGACGGCCCGCGGCCGGACGTCTGGACACCCGCGGCGTCCGGCTGGGTGAACCTGCTTCGCCAGAACCTCACCGGCACCGATCATCCCGCTCTGGTGCCCGAGGGCGATCCGGAATCGGTCGCGAACGCGCCGCTGGTCGTCGCCATGCCGAAACCGATGGCCGAAGCGCTCGGCTGGCCTGGCAAGGGCATCGGCTGGAAGGATCTCGCCGCGCTCGCCACGGATCCGCAGGGCTGGGCGAAGTACGGCCACCCGGAATGGGGGAAGTTCCGGCTGGGGAAGACGAATCCGAACATCTCCACCTCCGGCCTCAACGCCACCATCGGCGCCTACTACGCGGCGACGGGCACGTCTTCGGACCTCACCGCGAACGCGCTCGCGAAGCCGGAGGCGCGGACGTTCGTGCAGAACGTCGAGCAGGCCATCGTCCACTACGGCGACAACACGCTGACGTTCCTGACGAACCTGCAGAAGGCCGACGACCGCGGCGCCGCGATGTCGTACATCTCGGCGGTGACGGTCGAGGAGAACTCGCTCGTCGGCTACAACCAGGGCAATCCCACCAACGACCCGGAGAAGCGCGGGCAGCACGCGCCGCCGAAGGTGCCCCTCGTCGGCATCTACCCGAGCGACGGCACGCTCAACTCCGATCACCCGTTCACCGTGCTGAACTGGGCCGACGATCTCCACAAGCAGGTCGCGGCGGACTTCCTCGCACATCTGCGCGGCGCCGAGGCGCAGCAGAAGTTCAGCGACATCGGCTTCCGCACGTTCGACGGGAAGCCCGGCTCGCAGACCACCACGGAGAACGGCGCCCAGCCGGACACGAAGCTCAACCTGATCCGCCCGCCGAGCCCGCCGGTGCTGACCGAGGTGCTGAAATCGTGGAAGGACCTGCGGAAGAAGGCGAACGTGCTGCTGGTCGTCGACGTCTCCGGCTCGATGGGCGACAGCGTCGGCGGCACGGGGAAGAACAAGATGGATCTCGCGAAACAGGCGGCCGTGGCGTCGTTGCCGCAGTTCAGCGACGCGGACAAGGTCGGGCTGTGGATGTTCTCGACGAAACTGAGCGGCGACAAGGACTACGTCGAACTCCGGCCGGTGTCGCCGATCGGCGGTGAGCCGGGCAGGCGGGAGCTCGCGTCGCGGCTGAACGGGCTGACCCCGCAGAACGGGACCGGGCTCTACGATTCGTCGCTCGCGGCCTACGAATTCATGAAGCAGCGGCTGGATCCGAACGCGATCAACGCCGTCGTCGTGCTCACCGACGGCCGGAACGAGGATCCGGGCGGCATCGATCTGCCGAACCTCGTCGGGCAACTGCGAGCCGAGGGCGGTGGCGAAGCGGTGCGGATGTTCACCATCGCCTACGGCGCCGACGCCGACTTGGACGTGCTCAAGGAGATCGCCGAGACCACGCAGGGCGTCGGGTACGACTCGTCCAAACCGGACTCGATCGACCAGGTCTTCACCGCCGTCATCTCGAATTTCTGAGATCCTCGGATATGCGCTTCGTCCGTGAGTTGGGTGAGCCGTGGGGACTGCTCCTCGCGGCGACGTCGGCCGGTGCGGCCTGGGCGGTGCAACTGCCGGTGCTCGCCGCGCTCGGCGTCGGCGTGACCGTGCTCGCCGCCCGCGCCGGGGTCGCCGCCGTCACGCGGCCGAAACCGGAGCCCGAACCCGAAGAGCGGGCTCTGCCCGACGTCGAGCCGGGCTCACCGGAGGCGGGCTGGTTGCGGCGCGCGGAAGCCGCGGCCGAAGGATTCCGGTCGATCTCCGGCTCGCTCGACACCGGCCCGCTCGCCGACCGGGTGGCCGACATGGAACCGGTGGTGCGGGAAACCGTCGACACCCTCCGGCGGCTGGCCGGCCGCACATCCGCCACCGGGAAAGCATTGGCACGCGTGGATCTCGGCGCGGTATCGGCCGAGAAAGCCCGGCTGCGCAAGGAATTGAAGACCGCCGACGACGACATCCGCGGCGACCTGACCCAGTCGCTCGAGGCCGTGCAGGCACAGGAAGACGTGCACGCGCGGCTTTCGAGCGCGCAACGGAAACTGCTGGCACAACTGCGATCCGGTGCGCTCGGACTCGACGGCCTTGTCGCCAGGGCGGCCGAACTTTCGGCCGCCACCGGCGATTCGCTGCTCGACACCACCACCATCGGCGAGTTGAGCGAGCAGCTGGAAGGGATCCGGCGGGGCGTCGTGGAGACCGAAGAGGCGACGCGACGCTCGCTCAGTTGAGGGTTGAGGACGGCTGGACCGAATCGCCACTCACGACCCGAACTTGACCTGACCGAAAACCGCGTGACCGGGCACTCCGGCCTTCGCCATCTTCCCGGCCACCGGCACGCCGAGCACCCACAGCCGTCCGGTCGCGGCGATGTTCGCGGCCAGGGACGGATCCGAGCCGGCGGCCTGGACGGTGACCTCGCGACCGCCGGGCAGGACCGTCCGGCCCTTCAGCGTCACCATGCCGAAGAGGTTGACCGACGCCGGTCCGGAAATGACGGCTAGTTCGGTCCACCGCGGTTCGGGTGACGGCCGGGCGACCACGAGTGCCGTGATGCCGAGCCCGATCGTCGCGAGACCACAGAGGACGGCGAGAACCCGCGTGTTCGGCACGATGAGGCTGTCGCGGTCCGGGAAGTCGAACGAGACCCAGAGCGCGAAAGCGCCCGCCACCACGGTGATCCCGGCGCCGAGCAGGTAGTACGAAGCCAGCAGCCGTCGTTGCAGGGTGAGCATCCGTCCCGGCGTGACCGGCTCGGCCACCAGCGGCGCCGAACCCTTCACCGGGGCGTCCCGGAACACGCCGCGCCGGGGGCCGATGACACCCGGCAGCAGGACGAACGGGCCGAGCACCCACAGCCGCCGCTGCGCCGCGAGTTGCGCGCGGAGCGGGGCGGGCAGCCGGACGACCAGCCACCGGCCGTCGAGCGGGACGCTTACGCGAGAACCGGCGACGACAGCGTCGTCCAGCCCGCTCACCAGGCGGAACGGCTTCGCGCTGAGCCTCCGCATCGGCAAGGATCCGGCGAAGACGACGTAGCCGAAGTAGAGCGAAACCGGTGTCATGAAGCAGAGCAGGAACGTGGGCGCGGCGATCCCGTACCGCCCCGACACCGCCTGGAGGACGCCCAGCACCACGAGCACCCCGCCGGCGACCGACGTCGTGCCGAGGGTCGTGATGAGGCGGTCGAGAAGGGGTCGCAGGACCGGCATGTTCGACGCCGGAATCCCTTCGGGTGGTTCGAGCACCCGGATTCTGTGGTCTTCCACCTGGTCAACGTATACGGATGCGGTGAGAAGTGATCCAGGCTACTTCCACTCAGCATCCAGGTCAGGTTAGGCTCGCCTAACTAGGAGGTGAGCCGTGACCACACCGACGTCCATTCGCCGCCCGCCGGCGCCGAACCCCGCGGAACGCGCGAAGACGATCGCCACCCGCAACGGCCCGGCGACGCTGATGCCGACCGCCGAACAGCGTGACCGGCCAGGACCGTACGGCCGCGTGATCCCCGAGCTGCACCACGTGCACACGAGCGGCAGCGTCAGCATCCTGCTGCCGGACGAGCATCCCCTGGTCGAACGCGCGCACGAAGCCCAGCGTAGCGAGCTCGCGGTGATGGTCGAACTGACCGATCAGGCACCGGTCGACCTGCGCGAACCCATCCGCGGGCTGTTGTGGATCACGGGCTGGCTCCGCCCGCTCTCCGAGGTCTCGGCCCGCGCCCGCGCCGTCTCCATCGCCGAAACCCGGCCGGACGAGCGGCTGCTGGACGTCGGGCACGGCCTGACGCTGCTGCGCCTGACCCCGGCGTCGCTGGTGCTCGCCGACGCCGAGGGCACGCATTCGCTCCGGCCGCATATGTTCAGCGCCGCGCCGCCGGACCCGTTCCACGACTACGAGGCCGCGTGGCTGCGGCATCTCGAGACCGACCACGCCGACGTCGTCCAGCAGCTCGCCAAACACGTGCCCGCCGAACTGCGCGGCGGCTGGATCCGGCCGCTCGGGCTGGACCGTTACGGCCTGCGGCTGCGCGTCGAGGCCGACTCCGGCGACCACGACGTCCGGCTCGCGTTCTCGCGTCCGGTCGAAGGGCCGCAGCAGTTGAGCGGCGAGATCCGCCGTCTTGTCGGCTGCCCCTACTTTCCGCAGGGTTAAGCGAGTTCCGCCGGGAATCCGCCCTTCGCGACCGGCCCCCACGATTCGATGGTGACGCGAATGATGCTCTTGCCCTGCTTCACCATCGCTTCGCGGTATTCGTCCCAGTCAGGGTGTTCGCCCGAGATCGCGCGGTAGTAGTCGACCAGCGGCTCGACCGAGCCGGGGAGGTCGAGCACCTCGGCGGTGCCGTTCAGCTGGACCCACTGGTCGTTCCACTCGTCGGAAAGGACGCAGGCGGACACCTTCGGCTCGCGTCGCACGTTCACGACTTTCGCGCGCTTCGGGTACGTGGAGATGACCAGACGGCCTCCGGCGTCGACACCGCAGGTCACCGGGGAAAGCTGGGGGCCGCCGTCGGCCTTCGTGGTCATGAGGATGGCGCGGTGGCGGGTGGACAGGAAGTCGACGAGCGCGGCGCGGTCGACGGTTTCGTTGGTCGCGATGCTCCTTGGCATGACCCGACGGTAGCTCGCCGACCGACACGGCGGGGCGCCCACGCGTGCCCGAGAGCGCGGCAGCGCGCCTCTTTTGGGCCGGAGGCCCACGGAAACGGTTTGCAGGGCGCCCATTACCGCGGTGGTGAGTTGCCCTCCTCACCGCGCCCTGCGGGGCGTTTCCGTCAGCGCGCGGCGATCAACACGGTAGCGTGCGGTCGATGAGCTGGCTGCGTCCCGAACGCCCGGCGCTGCCGGAATTCGTGGAAGATCCGGCGCGCCGCCGCGCGATCGTCATCGAACTGGTCGTCGTCTTCGGCATCACCCTCGGCCTGTCCGGGCTGCGCAGCCTGCTGTCCCTTGTGGACTCGCTGCTGCAGCCGGTGCCGCTGGCACAGCAGCAGGCCCAGCTGAACGTCCCCCAGGCGACGCTGAGCCTTGTCGACCTGCTCAAGCAGCTCCTGAGCGCCGGTCAGCTGGTCGGCTGGGGCGCGCTCGGGTTGTACCTGTTGTGGCGTGGCGGGATGAAGCTCGCGGAGATCGGGCTCGACAGAAAACGCCCCGGCCGCGACGCCGTGCACGGGCTGCTGCTCGCCGCGGTGATCGGGATTCCGGGGCTGGGGCTGTACTTCCTCTCCTACGGCCTCGGGTTCAGCCTGTCGGTGCAACCGTCCACTTTGGGCGAAACGTGGTGGCGTCCGATCACGCTGACGTTGTCGGCCTTCGGCAACGCGTTCGCCGAAGAGGTCCTCGTCGTCGCGTACTTGCTGACCAGGCTGCGCCAGCTCGGATGGCGTGAGAACACCTCGCTGGTCGCGTCTTCGGTGCTTCGCGGGTCGTATCACCTGTATCAGGGTTTCGGCGGTTTCGTCGGCAACGTCGTGATGGGCCTGGTGTTCGGCAGGCTGTGGCAGAAGACGAACCGGCTGTGGCCGCTGATCGCCGCGCACACCGTGCTGGATTTCGTTTCCTTCGTCGGATACGCGCTGCTCAAAGGGCGAGTTTCCTGGCTTCCCTAGTTAGGGTGAACCAGTGATTGACGAGACGACTCCACCCCGAGTTGACAGCGAAGTCGGCCCCCTGCGTGCGGTGCTCCTGCACAGGCCCGGCAACGAGCTCAAAAGGCTCACGCCTCGCAACAACGACCAGCTCCTGTTCGATTCCATCCCCTGGGTGGACCGCGCGCAGGAGGAGCACGACGCGTTCGCCGAGGTGCTGCGCGGCCGCGGTGTCGAGGTGCTACTGCTGGCCGACGCGCTGCGCACGGCGCTCGCCGACACCCGCGCCCACGCGGCCGGGGTGCACGCGGCGGTCGACGAGCGGCGGCTCGGGCCCGATCTGGCCGATTCGCTCCGGTCCCATCTGTCGAGCGTCTCCCCGGCGGTGCTGGCCGAGGCCCTGATGGCGGGGATGACCTTCGAGGAACTGCCCGCCGCCGAGGGCGCCTCACTGGTCCGGCTGATGAACCATCCGAACGACTTCGCCGTCGATCCGCTGCCGAACCTGCTGTTCACCCGTGACTCGTCGGCGTGGATCGGCGACCGGGTCGCGGTCTCCTCGCTCACCATGCCCGCCCGTGTCCGCGAGACCGCGGTGCTGGACCTGATCTACGCCTACCACCCGTGGTTCCGTCACGCGTCCCGCGCGTACGGCGCGCATTCGGCGCCGATCGAAGGCGGCGACGTCATGCTGCTCTCGCCGGGTGTCCTGGCCATCGGCGTCGGCGAGCGGACGACGGCGGCGGGCGCGGAGTCGCTGGCGCGGTCGGTGTTCGCCGACGGGATCGCGCACACCGTGCTCGCCGTCCCGATCCAGCAGACCCGCGCGACGATGCACCTGGACACCGTCTGCACGATGGTCGCGGCCGACGCCGTCGTCATGTATCCGCTTTCCCGTGATTCGCTGACCGCGTTCACCATGCGGCCGACCGACGATGGTTCCGTGAAGGTCGAAGGCCCGGCACCATTCCTCACGGCGGCCGCCGAAGCAATGGAAATCGAACGGCTTCGCGTCATCGACACCGGGCTCGATCCGGTCACCGCGGAACGCGAGCAATGGGACGACGGGAACAACACCCTCGCCCTCGCTCCCGGTGTCGTCGTCGGGTACGAACGTAATGTGGAAACCAACGCACGCCTGGAGGAAGCGGGGATCGAGGTACTCGCGATCACCGGCTCCGAGCTGGGCTCCGGCCGCGGCGGACCACGCTGCATGTCGTGCCCGATCCGGCGCGAAAGCATCTGAAACAGAAATAAAGTAAGCCTTCCCTAATTGATTTCGATTAATTAGGGAAGGCTTACTTAATTGAGGCGGACCTATTGTCGGTAATGGTAACCTAATAGGGGGTACATCACCAGACATAAGTGGAAAACGAATAGGCGATGACGTATCTTTGTACGCATGGCCCTCATCAAGAAGCAACCGCGCTCGAAGTTCTATGAACTGCTGCAGGCGCAGATCCACAACGAGTTCAACGCCTCCCAGCAGTACATCGCGCTGGCGGTCTGGTTCGACGCCGAGGACCTGCCGCAGCTCGCGAAGCACTTCTACAAGCAGTCCGTCGAGGAGCGGAACCACGCGATGGCGCTGATCCAGTACATGCTGGACACCGACCACCACGTGGAGATCCCCGGCACCGGCGACGTGCGCAACACCTTCTCTGACGTCACCGAGCTCATCGAGCTCGCACTGCAGCAGGAGAAGGACGTCGCGACCGACATCCAGCAGCTGGCCAAGGCCGCCCGCGCCGAAGAGGACTACATCGGCGAGCAGTTCACGCAGTGGTTCCTCAAGGAGCAGGTCGAAGAGATCTCCCAGATGTCCACGCTGCTCAACATCGTCAAACGCGCGAACGGCAACCTGTTCGAGGTGGAGAACCACCTGCACCGCGAATCCATCGGGGACGGCGGCGCCGACTCGGGGATGCCCCCGGTCGCCGGCGGCGCGCTCTGACGCACTGACGCTCTCCCACCACAGGGAAAACCCGGGCTCTCCCCCTTGGAGCAGCCCGGGTTTTCCCGTTTCGCGGATGCCTCAGCTGAACTGGCACTCCTGGTTGATGCTGGTCAGCAGGATACTGACGGCCGCCCCGTCGTTGGACACGAAGATCCGGTACGCGCTGACCGCGCTGGCCGGTGCCACGTAGGCGCTGCCGTCCTTGGTGGTGCCGGGATACGCGGCGAGGATGTCCGCCTCGGTCGAACCGACGCCGATCCCCTCCGGGGTGTGCACCGTGCCCGCCGGGTTGATGACGGTGATCCCGTCGCCCTCGGTCAGCGACACCGACGTCGGCCCCGGAACGGCCGCGCCCTCCGCGTAGCCGTAGGTGCAGGCGCCCCGGACTTCCCTCGCCCGCAGCGGACCGGCGGTGGCCTCCGCCTCGGACTCGCTCATCCCGAGCCGGAGCTTGCCGAAGCCGACGGCGGTCAGGAGCGCGCCGGAAGTCACCTTGCCCTGCGTCGGCGGCTTCGTGGCGGCAGTGCTCTTCGGCGGCTTGGCAGGCCCGTCGGAGGCCGTCGACGTCGCAGGCGCGGACGCCTGGCTCGACGGTGCCGCCGGCGAGGACACCGGCGGCTGCGGACTCGCCGGCCCGGGCTGCGCCGAACTCGACGAGGCCGCCGTCCCCATGGTGAGCTGGTCGCCGCCGGGGAAGGCCGCGCCGTTGTCCTTGTCGTGGATCGTGAAGATCGCGAGCCCGCCGCCCAGCATGACCACCGCGGCGGCCATCCCGCTCGTCGTCTGCATCAGCTGGCGGCGCCGACGGCGACGACGGGCGCCCGCGACGATCGTCTCGGGATTCAGCGTGGAGCCCACGCCCAACCGGTCATCCGAGAACAGGTCACGCAGCTTCTGCTGCACGTCCTCTTCGGACATGTTCATCCCGCTTCCCTCCCTTCGTCCTTGGGCTCGATCAAAGCGAGCTTCGTGCGCAACGAAGCGATCGCCTTGCTCGCCTGGCTTTTGACGGTGCCCTGGCTGACCCCGAGCGAATCCGCGATCTCCGCTTCGGACAGCCCCTCGTAGTAACGCAGGACCATCACCGCGCGTTGCCTCGGCGGCAGCGCCCGTAACGCCTGCCACAGCGGCTCGTGTTCGAACGGGTCGGCCGGACTGTACGGCTGGGTCTCCGGCAGGTCGGCGACCAGGCTCTCGCGTTTGGTCCGGCGCCAGCGGCTGATATGCGCGTTGGCCATCGAACGGCGGATGTACGCCATCGGGTCGCCGGTCTTGTGCTGGACGTACGACCAGCGGGAACCGATCTTCTCCAGCACGGTCTGGACGAGGTCGGCGGCGTCGTGCGGATTCCCGGTGAGGGCGTGCCCGTACCTCAGCAGACCCGGCAGGCCGGCCCGCACGAAGTCGCCGAAGTCGGTGAGCTCACCCGGCACAGCACTCTCCCGGCTCTCGCCGGCCCACTGGACGTCCGTCTCCGGCATGACCGTCGCGGCTACGGTCACCGTATCGCCTCCTCCCGGGGTCACCTGGCCAGATTCGCCTGGCTCACCTCTCCCGAAACGCATGACCGCCCCCACAGGTTGTCTTCCGCCACGAACCACTTCGAGAGACGCCCGTGCTCCCGAGGAGTTGTCTGCCTCAACGTCTCGACAGGGACTCGGGAATTCTGAACGAACCATCCTTCTGAACAGGGAATTCGTGTACGGCCACCACAGCGTTACGCGGTATCGGGCCGTAGACGTGCGGAAAGTGGATACCGGCCGGATGCGGCGGGTCGCCGTCCTCCCAGACGACGGGCGCGCCGACGAGCGCCGGGTCGATCTCCAGCAGCACCAGATCGGTGCGGCCGGGGAACACGGCGTTGGCCGGGATATGCGCCGTTCCGGGGTCCGAGCAGTGGATGAAGCCGTCGGAATCGAGCGACGCGGCGGTGTAGACGCCGCCTTCGGGCACCGCCGCCCACTCGGCTCGTCCGCAAATGTGGAGGATCACGCGCCCATCCTCGCGCAATTCGGCACCTGGTTGCGGTGGTTGCGCGCGCAACCACCGCAAGCAGGTGCCGAATTGCGACGGGGGCTGGTCAGCGGATGGTGAGCTGGCGGCCGATCAGGCCGTCGCGCGAGCGGCGCTCGGCGGCGTTGAGCGGCTCGGTGTCGAGGGACTTCAGCGCGGCCTCGAGCCGGACGCCGAGCTGGTCCTTCGCGTCGGCCCACTCGCGGGCGTGGGCCTCGGTGTCGAGATCCCACACCGGGACGAGCAGCCCGTGCGCGCGGAACGAACCGGCGTAGCGCGAGCCTTCGCCGAGGCCCAGTTCACCGGCCGCGGACAGCCGCGCAAGCGCTTGCAGCAGCAGGTTCTCCGGTTCGGGGCGGACCCAGCGCAGGTGCGCCTTCTCGCCGGCGAGCACCCAGTACGCGCCCGCGCCGAGACGTTCGGTCGGCATGATCGCCGCGTTCGCGCGCTCGAGCGACAGCGCGACGTCGCCGCTCGCGTCGGCGTCCTCGGGGAGCCACCAGGCGAAGTCGTTGTAGAGCGTGACGTCGAGTTCGGCGTTCACGTCGAGCAGGTCCTGGAGCCGGGCCTTCTCGTCGGCGGTGGGCGGCGTCGTGGTGTCCGGCACGGACAGCACGTCACCCTCCTTGGCGTCCAGCACCCACTGCAGCGCGCGGCCGAGGTCGCGGCTGATGTCCGAGGACCGGGTCTGCACCTGCATGCCGATGTAGCGCTCGCCGTCGGACCGGACGAACGCGGCCGCCGCCATCGGCAGCACCGTGCCGAGGGTGACCTTCTCGCCGGAACCCGCCAGCGTGAGCGTCGCCGTCGCCGACGGGACGAACTCGCGCAGCGCGATCAGCTCGGTTTCCGCCGCGAGCCCCTCGAAGGGCTGGCCGACGAAGACGTCGCGCACCTTCGGCTTGCGATCCGAGGTCGTCTTGGGACCCTTCTTGCGCGAACCCTTGCCCACGTCAGCCTCCTCAAAGCTCGGTTCGGAACGCTATCGCGGGAAGGCTCCCGCCCGGTAAGGCCCCCGGGGTTGGTGACGAAGACAGCGCGGACGACACCCGGCAGCCCGCCGGATCGACCGGATCGGCTGGCTTCAGCGGCCGTTCGGGTATCACGCAGACGTGACTGAAAACGGTTGTCATCATCCGGACGATCTAACCGCGGGTGATCAGCCTGCCGTTTTCCCCTCACCGCAACGAAGAATCGATCACGGCGCCATCCCGGCGCCGAAGTGCGGAGAAGGGATCACAGATGAGCACCTCGAAGCGCCGGGCCGCCTTGGCCGCGTTGCCCGTGGCACTCGGGCTGATGCTGGCCGGGCCCGCGGTGGGCACGGCTTCGGCCGCGCCGCAGCCGGACAGAGCCGACCACGCCCGCCATTGCCTGCTGCTGTGCGTGGGCCACCACCACCACCACCACCACCACGGTCATCACCACCACGGCCTGCACCTGCACCTGGGGCTTTGGCTGCATCTGTAGCTCCCGGCCGCGCCGGGGCGACCGCCCCGGCGCGGGTTACAGTCGGCGAGTGTTCGACGTCGCCGACCCGGCCTTCCTCGCGAATCCGTACCCGTATTTCGCCGACCTCCGCGAGCACGGCGAAGTCCACCGGCACGAAGGTCTCGGCATCGCCGTGGCGGTGTCGCACGCGGCGTCGGCCGCCGTCCTGCGGCATCGCGCGCTCGGCCGGATCTGGCAGGACGCGCTGCCGGTGGAGCGGTTCGCGTCGTTCAACCTGCTGCACCGCAACTCGCTGCTGGAGAACGAGCCGCCCGCCCACACGCGGCTGCGCCGGGTGATCGCGGGCGCGTTCGGACGCGGGCACGTCCAGCGCCTGCGGCCGATGGTCACCGAACTCGCGGACGGCATGGTCGACGGGCTCGCCGCCGAAATCGCCGAGACCGGTTCGGCCGACCTGCTGGCGCATCTCGCGCAGCCGCTGCCGGTCGCGGTCATCGCGGAACTCCTGGGCGTCCCGGTCGAGGACGGGCCGCGCATGGTGATGTGGTCGAACCACATCGTGAAGATGTACGAGTACGGCCTCGCCGAGGAGAAGCGCGACGCCGCCGAAGCCGCTGCCGCGGAGTTCGTCGACTACCTGCGTGACGTCGCGAAGCAGCGCGCGGCCTCCCCCGGCGACGACATCGTCAGCGATCTCCTGCGCGGCGAACTCACCGAAGACGAACTGGTCGCGACCGCGGTCCTGCTGCTGATGGCCGGGCACGAGGCGACGGTGAACGTCATCGGGAACGGCGTCAACGCGCTGCTGACCCACCGCGACCAGTGGGAGCGGCTGGTGGCCTCGCCGGATCTGCTGGACCCGTGCGTCGAGGAGCTGATCCGCTTCGACGCGCCGCTCCAGCTCTTCGAGCGCACGGCGACCGCCGACGTCGAGATCGCCGGCTTCCAGGTGGCCGAGGGCGAGAAGATCGGAGCGCTCCTCGGCGCCGCCGCACGCGACCCGAAGGTGTTCGACCGGCCCGACACCCTCGACATCGGCCGCACCCCGAACGCGCACCTCGGCTTCGGCATGGGCATCCACTACTGCGTCGGCGCCCCGCTCGCACGGGTGGAGATCGCGGCCGCGCTGGCCGCCCTCGCCTCGAAACTGCCGGGCTTGAAACTCGCCGAGACCCCGGAACGGCGGCCCGAGTTCGTGATCCGGGGGTTGCGCTCGCTGCCGGTCACCACGGGCTAGGGGTACTCGACGACGACCTCGTAGAGCGCGGCGTTGGGGGTCGCGACCTCCGCGGCGCGTTCGGTCGACGCCTTGAACACCTGGTTCTTACCTGCCGCTTCCCAGGCTTCCTTGCTGTCGTAGTGCGTGACGTTGACGAGCTGGAAACGCGAATCCGGCAGCAGCGCCCGGTGGAGCTTGGCGTCACGGAAGCCGGGCGCGTCCCGCATCAGCTTCGCGCGCTCTCGCCACGTTTCGACGAACTCGTCCACCTGGTCGGCGGGGATCTCGAAGACATTGATGAAGGTGACGCCGTCGTCGGTCATGATCGTCAGTGTGGAACCTCCAGCGAACTGGAGGTCAACAGTGACCTGGCTCACCTCGGGCCCGTGTCCGTGAAGGCCCCCTTCCCAGTACATAAAGGACGGGCAAGAACACTGGTACTGAGCTGGGCAAGTGTCAGCGCAGTGAAGAGGCCGGACGTTCGCGCCGGTCCGGGTCCGGAGACCCGTCCACCTTCAGCACGCGAAGCAGCCGAAGCCGCTTCTCCGCCACAGGCGCGAGCAGGCCGGACATGCGCTTCACGAGCAGCGCCGTCACCACCGCCAGCCCGGCCGCGGCCAGATCGGTCAGCGCGACCAGCACAACGCCGTCGGCCAGCGCCTGGACGCCGTCACGGAACCGCCAGACGATGACGAGCCCGAGCAGCAGCCAGTTGAGCATCCAGACGCCCCACCAGATCAGCACGAGCCGCGACGGCTTCGGCCGCGTTTCCCGGGTCCGGCGCAGGACGGCGTGTTCGAGTTCGGCGACGATCGGCAGCACCATGATCAGGTTCACCACCGGCACCAGCGTGAACACCAGCACCTGCCACTGCCGCCTCGGCGGCACCTCGCCGGAGGCGTCCGCGGCGGCGTGCCTCGCCACGAGCAGCCACCACACGGTCAGCCCCGAAGGCAGCAGCGAAAGGATCGTCGTGAGCAGGCCGGTGGTGATCACGAAGCTGTCGGAGACCGAGACGACGGACGTCGACAACGCGGAGTCGCGGCTCTGCACGAGCAGGACGTAGCGCCAGGTCTCCGACGCCGCGGCGGCGACGGCGAGGGCGGCGAAGGTCCACAGCACCGGCAGGAGGCTGCGTGTGATCACCCGCAGCCGCTCCCCCGCGGTGACTTCACCGGACGCCGTCCCCGGGACGGCGGTCGGGCGGCGCCAGACCAGGTTCGGGAAGCCCCACCGCGGCGGGACCGGGTACGACGGCGGGCCGGAGTAGCGCTCGGCCACGGGTTTGCGCCGCTGCGGCCAGGCGCCGGGCGGCGGCGAAGCGACCCAGCGGACGCGATGGTGCGCCGGCTGCCGCATCGGCGCCGGACGCACCGGCGGCAGTGGCGGCACCGGGGTTCTCGGCGGGTAGTGGCCAGGCTGCACGGTTACAGCACTTCGGGTTCGACGCCGGGATGCTCGCCGACCATCGGGCGCCCCTCCTGCCTCCAGGACCCCATCCCGCCGGCGACGTTCACCGCGTCCCAGCCGCTCGCGTTGAGCCACGCGGCGGCGCGGGCGGACCGGCCGCCGCTGCGGCAGATCACGTAGACCGGCTGGTCGTCGGGCAGCTCGTCGAGTTCGCCGACGCGCGCGGGCAGTTCACCCATCGGGATGTGCTTGGTGCCCGGGGCGTGTCCGGCGGCCCACTCGTCGTCCTCGCGGACGTCGAGCAGCGCGACGCCGTCCTTCGGCAGGTCACGGACGGCGACGGTCGGGATGTCAGCAGGGCTCACCACGCTGCCATCCTCGCATCCCGTCCCGTTGCGCGCGCGTGAAGAGGCACTCAGTGCCGCACGGCCTTTTCGGCGCCGACGCCGGTGAGCGAGCGGACCTCCATCTCGGCGTACTTCTTCTGGTTGTGTTCCTTCGACAGCACGGTGCCGAGCCAGCCGAGGAAGAACGCGACCGGAATGGACACGATGCCGGGGTTGTCGAGCGGGAACCAGTGGAAGTCGACGCCCTGGATCATCGAAGCGCTCTTCCCGGTTTTCGCGTCGACAGGCTTACCCGAGACCGCGGGTGAGAAGACGATCAGGATGACGCAGACGCTCAGCCCGCCGTAGATGCTCCACAGCGCGCCCTGGGTGTTGAACCGCTTCCAGAACAGCGAGTACAGGATCGTCGGCAGGTTCGCCGACGCCGCCACCGCGAACGCGAGCGCCACCAGGAACGCCACGTTCTGGTTCTTCGCGAGGATCCCCCCGACGATCGCGACCGCTCCGATCACCAGCGCGGTGATCCGCGCGACGCGGACTTCGCTGTCCGGAGCGGTTTTGCCCTTCTTGATCACGTTGGCGTAGACGTCGTGCGCGAACGACGCCGAGGCCGTGATCGTCAGGCCCGCGACCACCGCCAGGATCGTCGCGAAGGCCACCGCGGCGATGAACCCGAGCAGCACCGGGCCGCCCAGTTCGAGTGCCAGCAGCGGGGCCGCCGAGTTGGTCGTACCCGGCGCCTTCGCGATCACGTCCGGGCCGACGAGCGCACCCGCGCCGTAGCCGAGCACCAGCGTGAACAGGTAGAAGATGCCGATCAGCGCGATCGCCCAGACCACCGAACGGCGCGCGTCCTTCGCCGTCGGCACCGTGTAGAAGCGCATGAGCACGTGCGGCAGGCCCGCGGTGCCGAGGACGAGCGCGATGCCCAGCGACAGGAAGTCGAGCTTCGTCGTGCCGGTCTTCCCGTACTGCTTGCCCGGCCCGAGCAGCGCTTCCCCGGTCTGGCCACCCTTGTCGACGGCGGCCTGGAACAGGCTGGACAGGTTGAAGCCGTACTTCCCGAGCACCCACAACGTCATCGCGAACGTGCCCGCGATGAGCAGGACGGCCTTGATGATCTGGACCCAGGTGGTGCCCTTCATCCCGCCGATCAGCACGTACAGGATCATGATCACGCCGACGACGGCGATCACCAGGTCCTGGCCGAGGTTCCCCTCGATGCCGAGCAGCAGGTTCACCAGGCCACCCGCCCCCGCCATCTGCGCGAGCAGGTAGAAGAACGAGACGGCGAGCGTGGAGATCGCGGCCGCGGCGCGGACCGGGCGCTGTTTCATCCGGAACGCCAGCACGTCGCCCATGGTGAACTTACCGGTGTTGCGGAGCAGTTCCGCGACCAGCAGCAACGCCACCAGCCAGGCGACGAGGAAACCGATCGAGTAGAGGAATCCGTCGTAGCCGTTGATCGCGATCGCACCGGCGATACCCAGGAACGACGCCGCGGAAAGATAGTCGCCCGAGATCGCGATCCCGTTCTGCGGTCCGGTGAACGCGCGTCCAGCGGCGTAGTAGTCGGACGCGGTCTTCGTATTCCGGCTCGCCCGGAAAACGATCACGAGTGTGATCGCGACGAAGATCGCGAAAATGGTGATGTTGAGCACCGGATTGCTGCCCTGTACGCCCGCTGCCAGCGTATTCACCGTTCGATCCCTTCGACCTCATGCCGGATCTTGTCGGCGAGCGGATCGAGTTTGCGGTTCGCGTAGCGGACGTAGAGGCCGGTGATCACGAAGGTGGACACGAACTGCAGCAGGCCGAAGACCAGGCCGACGTTGATGTTGCCGAAGAGCTTGGTGCTCATGAACCCGGTCGCGTAGTCGGCGAGGAGCACGTAGAGCAGATACCAGAGAAGGAACAGGGCCGAGACCGGGAAAACGAATACCCGGAGCCGTCGTCGCAGCTCGGTGAATTCCGGGCTCGCCTGCACCTTTTCCCAGTCGGATTCCGGATCGGACCCGAAGCCTTGATCGGTATCGCTCACGTCGGACCTCCCACCTGCCGCAACCATTCGGTGATTTCGTTGTCACGAAAGATCATGCCCCTCATGGGGCCCGAGAGGGGCAATCCATTTGAGTGAACGGTACGACTCTGTGTAGAGGTTCGCGACTCGAAAGAGTGACGCTACTTCCGGTGGCGACCTTTACCGGTCTTCTGTGTCTTCGCTGTGTCCTCCCCGGCCTGGCCGAACCGCGCGACCGCGCGATCGCGCATGAAGCCGAGCGGATCGGGCGCGTGCAGCCGCAGCATCACGCCGTGGACGTCGTCCGGCCGCCCGTATCCGGTCGCGCGGCTCACCACATAGGTGGTCAGGAACGCCGCGGGCACGGTGATCAGCGCAGGCTGGTTCGAGAACCACGGCGCCCAGCCGCCGGTGTACTTGCTGACGATGTTGACCACCAGCGCGGTCAGCACCAGCCCGCCGCCGACGAGCATCCCGGCCAGCGCGCCGGGCCAGCTGAGTTTCCGCCACCAGACCCCGAGCAGCAGCAACGGACTGAACGTCGACGCGGCCAGGGCGAACGACATCCCGACCGAAAGCGACAGGTCCTCCGACGGCAGCAGCACGGCCAGCGCGAACGGGATCAGCGCGACGATCGCCGTGGCCACCCGGAAATCGCGGACGCGGCCGGGCAGGACGTCGGTGGACACGACCCCGGCCACGCTCACCAGCAACCCGGACGAACTCGACAGGAACGCCGCGAACGCGCCGGCCGCGGTCACCGCGCCCAGGATCTGCCCCCAGAGTCCGGGGAGGACCGCGGACGGCAGCAGCAGGACGGCGGCGTCGGTCTTCCCGGTCACCAGCAGTTCCGGGACGTACATCCGGGACAGCGCGCCCAGCAGCGTCGGGAACAGGTAGAACAGCCCGAGCAGCAGCAGAACGTGCACCGTCGTGCGGCGCGCGGCCTTCCCGTCGGGGTTGGTGTAGAAGCGGACCAGGACGTGCGGCAGGCCCATGGTGCCGAGGAAGGTCGCGAGGATCAGCGAATAGACCTGCAGCAGATCGGTGAGACTGCCCGAACCCGGCCGTAGCCAGTCGCCGTTCGACGCGGGCGCGTCGCTGACCACCGGGACCGGCGTGCCCGCGGTGAACTTCAGCGTCGTACCCTTCGCGACCTTGTGCCCGGCCTCCGGCGTCCACACCGCGAAACCGTTGGCGCGCGCGCCTTCCACCTCCCCGTACGCCTCGAGCACGGTCACCGAGGTGACCTTCAGCGTGACGTCGGCCTGCACCGAGACCGTGGTGTTCTCGAGGAACGTCGGTGGGGCGGGCTGCCCCAGCGGACGCGCGCTGCCCGGCGCGCCTGCGCCGAGGAACACGATGCACAGGATGAACGTCGGCACCGCGATGGCGAACAGTTTCAGCCAGTACTGGAAGGCCTGGACGACGGTGATGGCGCGCATCCCGCCCGCGATCACGTTGAAGCCGACCACGAAGGTGACCAGTAGCGCTCCGGCCCACACCGGCACCGGCAGGATGGTCGTCAACGTCAGGCCGGCGCCCTGCAGCTGCGGGACCATGTAAAGGATCCCGATGAACACCACGAACGCCGTCGAGACCCGGCGCAGCATCGTCGAACCCAGCCGCATCTCGACGAAGTCCGGCAGCGTGTAGGCGCCGGACCGCCGCAGCGGCGCGGCGACGAACAGCATCAGCGCGAGATAGCCCGCGGTGAACCCGATCGGGAACCACAGCGCGTCGGCGCCGTCCTTGAGCACGATGCCGGCGACACCCATGAACGACGCGGCGGACAGGTACTCGCCGGAGATCGCGGCGGCGTTGCGCCGGGACCGGACGGTGCGCCGCGCGACGAGGAAGTCGTGCGTGCTGACGGCCGACCTCGAGGAGCGATGCCCCAGGTAGAAGGTCAGGACCGCGACCAGCACGATGCCGGCCATGGCCCACGGATTCAGCTGCACGGTGTGGATCCTCGCATGTGCAGCTCCGCGGTCAGTTCTCGATCATGTCGACGAAGTCGCGTTCGTGTCGTTCGGCGAGCCGGTTGTACCAGAGGCCGATGCCGAACAGGAACGGGAACGGCGCCACCCCGAGGATCAGCCAGGGCAACGGAATGCCCACGACGACCACTCGCCCGAAGGACGGGATCAGATAGAACAGCACCGGAAGTGAACACAGGGTGACCATCACCAGCAGCGCCAGCAGGGAGGCCGTCCGCAGCTGGATCTTCACCAGATCCTTGATCAGGAGCTTGCCCCAGCTGGTCTGCTCTTCGAGTTCGACCCTGGCCCGCAGGGTACTGGTGGCCTGTCGCGGATCGGCGAGGATCACCCGCTGCCGCTTGGGTTTCGCGTGGTGTTCGGGTTTGGCCTGCTCGTGCTTCGGGCCGGAGGGCGCACCCGGCACGGGCTCGACGGCGGCGCCCTCGGGCACCGCCGGTTTCCTGCTCTTCCCCAGCGTCGGGTCCGGCTCGCGGACGCCGTTGACGCGGCGGTAGAAGTCGTCGGTCACGTCGACCGGTTGGCGCCGACCAGCCTGTCCTTGAGCGCGCGCGTGTGACGGCGGCTCACCGGCAGCACCTTCTCCTCGTTACCGATCACGACCTGGTAGCCGCCCTGGCCCATGCGCAGTTCGGTGATCAGCGGCAGCGAGACCAGGAACGACCGGTGGATCCGGACGAAACCCGCCTTCTCCCAGCGTTCTTCGAGCTGCGCGAGCGGGATGCGGACCAGGTGGCTGCCGTCGTTGGTGAACAACCGGGCGTAGTCACCCTGCGCCTCGACCCAGCGGACCGAAGACCGCGGGATCAGCTTCGTGGTGCCCGCGAGCTCGACGGGGATGACCTCGTCGTCGTTCTTGACCTGCCCCGGCCCGCCCTCGGCGCCGAACTTCGGCGCGGCGTTGGCGGCGAGTTTGTCGATCACGCGGGTGATCGCGCGGTCGAGACGATCCTGCTGGTACGGCTTGAGCACGTAGTCGAGCGCGCCGAGGTCGAAGGCGTTGACCGCCTCTTCGGCGTGCCCTGTCACGAACACCAGCGCGGGCGACGGGCGCAGCGCGGCGAACACGCGGGACATCTCCATCCCGGACAGGCCGGGCATGTCGATGTCGGCGAACACCGCGTCCACGATCGGCAGGCCCCGGGACTTGCGGTCGGCCAGCCTCGGATCGTCCGCGGACAGCAGGCGCAGCGCCTCCGAAGCGTCGATCGCCGGATAGACCAGGGCGACGTGCGGGCTGTTCCGGAGACAGTGGACGAGTTCGTCTAGCCCTTTGGGCTCATCGTCCACCGCCAGGACAATGAGCTTCCGGGTGTCATCGTGAGCACTCACAGTGAGACGCATCCTGCCCATTGCCGCGTTCCTTGTCCAGCCCGCTGCCCGAAAGTCGAACGAAAAGGACGGCACCGGCACCCCCGCGCCCGGGGTGGCCGGTGCCGTCATCTTCTCCGGTGACACGAACCGCCTCGCCGTGCCACACCTATCCCTTCACGGGGTGAAGGTGAACCAGTTGACGCTCACGAAATCGGCTGGCTGGCCGCTGGTGAAGGTCAGATAGACGTCGTGCTTCCCGGTAATGCCGCTGATGTTCGCGGGAACGGTCCGCCAGCTCTGCCAGCCGCCGGTGTTCGCGACGGCGAAGCTGCCGACAGGCGGGTTGGACCGGCTGCCGAGCCGGACTTCGACGAGGCCGCTCACGCCGCCCGCCGCCCCGGACGCGACGCGCGCCTGGAACTGTCTGCCGGTCTGCGTCCCGAAGTCGATGCCCGGGTACAGGGCCCAGTCCCCGTTGCCCGCGGGGCCGATGTTCTGGCCACCGCCGGAATCGGACGTGGCCTGTTTGGCGATCCCGGCCGCCTGGCCGTAGGACTCCGCCTGGATCGTGCTGTACGCGCTGCCACCGCCGGGACTTCCCGTGGTGGTCGTCGGCGTGGTGGTCGTGGGTGTCGTGCCACCACCGCGGGTCAGGACGGTGACGTAGTCGACGAGCATCGGATGCCCCGGCACGATCCCCGGCCCCGGCGTCGTGGTGCCGGAGTTGTTGTTCGGGAACGCGCCGCCGATGGCGACGTTCAGCAGCACGAAGTAGCCCGCGTGGTTCGTCATGTTGGCCCACGTCGTGGCGTCGACCTGGTTCTGGTTGACGGAGTGGAACTGCTGGCCGTCCACCAGCCAGCGGAACACGTTGGGGCTGACGCTGGTGTCCCATTCGAAGGTGTAGGTGTGGAACGCGCTCTGGCAGCTCGCGCCGGGGCAAGCGCGGCTGCCGACGAGGCCGGTCGTCTCGTTGCACGGGCCGCCGGGGTTGACGCCGCAGTGCAGCACACCCCAGACCGTGTTGATCCCGTTGACGTTCTCCATGATGTCGAACTCGCCGACGGCGGGCCAGTTCCAGTAGTTGCCGCGATACGGCGAGCCCAGCGCCCAGAACGCGGGCCAGTAACCGAGCGCGGCGGCGCCGGTGACGTTCGGCATCTGGAGGCGGCCTTCGATCCGCAACGCGCCACCCGCGGGCGGTTTGAAGTTCGTGCGCTGTGTCTCGATCCGCGCCGAGGTCCAGTTGCCCGCGCCGTCACGCTGCGGCGTGATCCGCAGGTTCCCGGAGCCGTCTTGGGCGAGGTTCGCGGGGTTCGCGGTGTAGTTCTGGATCTCGCCGGTGCCCCAGTTGCCGGGGCCGCCGGGATAGCCGTGGCCGGTGTCGATGATCCAGTTCGCGCTCGACGGGAGTGAACCCGCGGCGCCGGTGAAGTCGTCGGTGAACACGGTGGTCCAGCCGGACGGCGGGGGCGGGACGGCGGCGGAAGCCGGCAGGGTCAGGGGGACCGTGATCAAAGCCGCGCCGGCTGTCGCGGCGAGCGCGATCTTCCAGCGGCTCGTTCGGCTCCGGCGGCTCGTGCGGCTTCGGTGGGGAGAAGTAACGGACATCGGACCTCCTCGTCAACGCTGTCGAGGTTTGTTGCCGTTCACAACAAAGCGGTATGTCCGATATGAGACCTGGTCTGAACCACTTACGCCTACCACCGTTCGGGTGAATCCACGCCGCCCCCCAATGCAATGAAAGGTCCTTTCCTTGCGAATTTCGCAAGGAAAGGACCTTTCATTGCACGTGGTCAGAGGCCGAAGCGGCTCCAGGCGGCCTTGGACTGCACTGCGTCCAGCAGCGCGCTCGCCGCGGCGGGAGCGCCGATGCCGAGCCGCGCCAGCAGCGGCTTCTTCGGTTCGGCGATCGCGATCTCGGCGTCCGGGTACCGCTCGGTGATCACCTGGCGAAGGCTGCCGACGCCGTCGATGAGACCGAGTTCGACCGCGCGGGCGCCCAGCCAGACATCACCGGTGAACAGGTCCTCGGAGCCGGACAGCCGGTCGCCACGGCGTTCGGTGACCCAATCGACGAACAGTTCGTGGAGCTGGCCGTGCATCTTCTTCAGCCACTCGACGTCTTCCGGCTTCTCCGGGCTGAACGGGTCGAGCCGGGACTTGTTCGCGCCCGCGGTGTGCAGCCGCCGCTCGATGCCGAACCGTTCCAGCAGGCCGGTGAACCCGAACCCGCCGCTGATCACGCCGATGGAGCCGACCATCGACGTCCGGTGCGCGTAGATCTCGTCGGCCGCGCAGGCCAGCCAGTACCCGCCGGACGCGGCGACGTCCTCGGCGAAGGCCAGCACCGGCACGTTCTTCTCGTCGGCGAGCTGACGGATCCGCTCGGCGACCAGGCCTGACTGCGTCGGCGCGCCACCCGGCGAGTTGATCTGCAGCGCGACGGCCTTCAACCGCTCGTGCCCGAACGCGCGCGTCAGCGCCGATTCGATGGCGGCGAGGTTGATCGCACCCCTGGCCAGCGGCGACGGGGTCGGCGTGATCACCCCGTGCAGCTTCACCACGGCGACGATGTCCTTGCGTTCACCCCGATCGCCGATCATGGGGAGACGGGAGGTCAGCTTGTCCGCAACGCTCATACGGCCAGGTTACCGACGTTCACGACGGCAGCACGCCGCTGCGCGAACCGCTCACCCCGCTGGACTCGTTCGGGCCGCCCTGGGGCGGGACGGTGGCGCTGTCGGCGGAGAAGTCCGGCAGATTCGGCCGCACCCCGGGCATGAACTTCGGCACCCGCAGGGTCACCTTCATGCCGGCGCCGGGCGCCGTCTCGACCATGAGCGCGTAGTCGCGGCCGAACACCTGCTGCATCCGCTGGTTGATGTTGCCGAGGCCGACGTGCGCACCCGTGCGGTGCTGGCTGCGGAGATCCGCGAGCTTCGCGGGCTCCATGCCGATGCCGTCGTCCTCGACACTGATCAGTGCCTCGGCGCCGTAGTCCTCGGCGATCACCGTGACGCAGCCGCCGGACGGCTTCGACGCGAGACCGTGTTTGACGGCGTTTTCCACCAGCGGCTGGATGATCAGGAACGGGACGACCACCGAAAGCACCTCGGGCGCGATCTTCATCCGCACTTCGAGCCGTCCGCCGAAACGGGCGTTCTCGATGGTCAGGTACCGGTCGATGTTCCGCAGTTCCTCGGCGAGCGAAGTGAACATGCCCGACGTCCGGAACGAGTAGCGCGTGAAGTCCGCGAAGTCCTGAAGCAGCTCTCGCGCTTCCTCCGGGTCCGTCCGGATCAGCGACGAGATGGTGTTGAGCGCGTTGTAGACGAAGTGCGGCGAGATCTGCGCGCGCAACGCCTTGATCTCCGCCTGCTGGAGCTGGTTCTTCGATTCGTCGAGGCGGGCCAGCTCGAACTGGGTGCAGACGAACTGCGCGACCGCGTCGGCCATCTGCACCAGCCGCCCGCGGGTGCGCCCGACGACCAGCAACGCGGCCTCGGTCTCGCCCTCGACGATCAGCGGCACGATCACCGCGGTCCGCATCCGGCAGGTGCCGCGGTGGTTGCACGGCATCTTGTCGTGCGCGACGACCTCGCGGCGATGCTTGCGGATCGCGTTGCCGATGGCGTCGACGAGGTCGACGTAGTGGTCGTTGGCCTCGCCGTCCCAGGACAGCAGCGTGCCTTCGCTGTCGGTGATGCCGACGGCGACGCAGTCGAGCATCTCCAGCAGCTGGCTGGTGATCTTGTCGGCGACCTGCTCGTCGAGCCCCTCGCGAAGGTCCGGTGTCGCCTTCGACATCCGGTGGACGGCCTGCAGGACGGCGTTCTCCACGATGCTCGCGGGACGCCGCAGCTTGATCAGCAGGACGACGACGAGGATCCCGAGCAGCAGTGCCACCCCCCAGGGGATGATCTGCGCGATTTCGAGCCCGGACACGGCGTCCATGCTCTGCGCTCGACCAACCGGGTGCAAGGCCTGCTCCCCACTTTCCGTTGAGTTGTGACAACCGAGGGTGGGGCCGACCCTACCCAAGACCCGGGCGCCGTCCCCATGGTCACTCCCCGTCGCACGGGAAAGACTGTCCGCAGGCAATCGCTTCCGGGGGAGGAACACAATGCGCGGATCGGGGAAGCTCGCGGCGGGGGTGCTGGCAGGGGTCCTGCTGGCGAGCGGGACGGCGGCCGCCGCCGGGGATCCGGTGCGTGCGGCCGTCGGCGATCTGGTCGGCGAAGGGGGTTTCCCGGGCGCGATTGTCCAGGTCCGGAACGGTGAGGCGGTCTCGCGCTTCGGCGACGGCTACGCGAACCCGGCCACGCGCGAAGCCGCGGGGCCGCACCACCGGTTCCGGATCGCCAGCAACACCAAGTCGTTCGTCGCCACGGTGGTGCTGCGGCTGGCGGGCGAAGGCGCGCTTTCGCTCGACGATCCGGTGGAGCGACGACTGCCCGGTGTCGTACGCGGACCGGGCTACGAGCCCGGAAAGATCACGCTGCGCATGCTGCTGAACCACACGAGCGGCGTGCACGACCCGCTCGATCCGCACTTCTTCGACCCGTACCTCGTCCAGGGGAACCGGGCGCACATCATCACGCCGTCGGAGGTCATCCGGCGCTCCCTCGTCGATCGGCCCTCGTTCGCGCCGGGCACGGACGTGAAGTACTCGAACACCGCCTATCTGTTGCTGGGCAAGGTGATCGAGGCGGTCACCCGCAACGACGTCCGCGAGGAGATCCAGCGGCGGATCCTCGATCCGCTCGGCCTCGGCCACACGTACTTCCCGCTGTGGTCGCCGTTCCTGCGCGGTCCGCATCTGCACGGGTACGACATGAGCGGTGAGGACATGACCGTGTTCAGCCCTTCGTACGACTGGACCGCGGGCGCGATGGTCTCGACCGTCGACGACCTCGCGACGTTCCACCGCGCATTGCTGGCAGGACGGCTTCTGGAACCCGCGCAACAGGCCGAACTCAAGCGGCTCGTGCCGAACGACGAAGGCGGCGCGTACGGGGCGGGCGTCGAGACACTCGACGTGAAATGTCCCGACGGCGAGAAGAAGACGTTCTGGGGGAACACCGGCGCCGGGCCGGGGTTCTTCAGCGTCTCGATGAGCAACGCCGACGGCTCGAAACAGCTCGTGCTCGCGCTGAACGTGTACGACCTCGCCGCCGAACTGAACGGCGGGCAGCGGGTGCCGAAGCCCCCGGCGGACGCGGTCAAGGCCGCCCTCTGCTGAGTCACTTGAGCAGGCGCGACATCCGCCGGTCCGCGAGGGGTTTCCCGCCGGTCTGGCAGGTGGGGCAGTACTGGAACGACTTGTCCGCGAACGAGATCTCGCGGATCGTGTCGCCGCAGACCGGGCACGGCAGCCCGGTCCGCGCGTGCACCCGCAGCCCGGACCGCTTCTCTCCCTTGAGCCGGGCCGCGGACTGGCCGACCGAACGCGTCACCGCGCTGGTCAGCACTTCGCGGATCGCCTCCGAGAGCCCGTCGAGCGCTCCTTCGGACAGCTTTCCGGTTGTGGCGTAAGGCGAAAGCTTCGCCATGTGCATGATCTCGTCGGAGTAGGCGTTGCCGATCCCGGCGATCAGCGACTGATCGGTCAGCGCCGTCTTCAGCCGTTCGGTGCGCCCGGCGAACAGCTTCTCGAGCCCGGTGCGGTCCAGCGAAAGCGCGTCCGGCCCGAGCCGCGCGATGCTGGCGACCTCCTTCTCCGGGTCGCGCACGATCCAGACCGCCAGTCCCTTCTTCGTCCCGGCCTCGGTGAGGTCGAACCCCGGCCCGGCGGCCGCGTCGAGGTGGACGCGCAGCGAGATCGGCCCCTTGCCGGGTTTGAGCGGCGTCGGCGACAACGCGTCGGACCAGCGCAGCCAGCCCGCCCTCGCCAGATGGACGACCAGATGGAGATCCCCGGCGACGAGATCCAGATGCTTGCCGAAGCGGCCGGCCCCGGTGACCTCCCGGCCGTGCAGCTCCGTCCACGGCGGTGTCGCCGTCTTCAGCACACTGAGGGACGACACGTCGACGCGGAAGACCGTCTTGCCCACCGCGTGTTCACGCAGGTGGTGAGCGAGCGCTTCGACCTCGGGTAACTCGGGCATGGCCCCAGTCTCGCGCGTTCAGGCCGCCGCGACTACTCCACCGGGTGCAGCGGGCCGTCGAAATCCGGCAGCGAATGCTTCTGGATCGTCTTGCTGATCTTCGAAACCTCGCCACGCACGGTGAACATGCCGCGGATGGTGCCCACCCAGCGCTCGGACGGCCGGTCACCCGCGAGGTCGCCCTCGGTCTCGGCGACCACGGTCCACGGGCGGCGCAGGATCCACCGCAGCGGGAAGAACAACGCGACCAGCAGGAGTGCCAGCGGAACCCAGGACGGGATTCTCACGTCGGCGGGTGTCCACATGATGAGCACGATCGCGAGCAGCCCAGTCACGACGACCATCGCGATACCCGGGCCGTAGCTGCCCGCCACATCGTGCTCGAAATCGTCCGCTGTCGCGGGAGCACGCCATTCCATCTGGGCTCGGACCACCCAGTCACGGCCGTCCTCGCCGTGCACCAGCCGGTTCATTCAGTCGCCTCCCGCGCGGCCGCTCGCTCGTCGTGAGCGAGCTCCACCGTACCGTGACGGCGGCCGGATTCGCGAGAGTTCGAAGGCGATATCCCCGCTCGGGCGTTATGGGCAGGTCGGGTAGTCGACGCCCGGTTCCGGATAGTGGGAAGTGGGTTTCACCGGGCTCTGCTCGTCTTCCGACGGCGTCTCGGTCGCGCTCTCGGGGGTGCCTGTCGTCGGCGAAGAGGACCCTTCCGGGTCGGTCGTCGACTCCGGCGTGTTCGACTCCGAAGGCTGTGACGGCTCAGTCGTCGAGTCCCGCGACGTCGTCGTGGTCGGGCTCAGCGACTCCTCGGTCGGATTCGATTCACCCGGCGGGATGTCGTCCCGCTTCGAAGTGGTCTGGTTCGAGCCGGTTCCCGGGCCCTCGTTCAGCGGCGTGGTCTCCTCCTGCGACGGAGTCTGCCCGGCCGGAGGCGGTACGACGTCACCGCCGCCGAACTCCTTCCGCGACGTGCCCACGCCGGGCAGGCTCGGCATGTCGGCCACGCCGAGTTCGGCGTTCCGGCCGTTCGGGCCCAACCCGGTCTTGACCGGCTGGGCGCCCTTGCCGTGCATCTGGTCCTGGGCGATCCGCTGCGGCGGGAGCTCCACCGGCTGCCCCTGCGCGGGCGGCGCGACCTGTGCTGGCAGCAGCGCCAGCTCGGGCAAGCCGCCTCCGGACAGGCCGACGGTGTGCGTCACGTCCGTGCCGAACACGGCCGGACCTGCGACGATCCCGACCGCGCCCGCGGCGGCCGTAGACGCCACCGCCAGGCCGACCTTCACCTTCGACCCGAGCAGTAGCCCCTTGATCGACGCGGCGAGCCCGGACAACGCCCCACTCGCGTGGGCTCCTGCGGCCGCCGGCACCAGCAGGGCCACCACACCGGCGTGCGCCCGCAGCGACGAACAGACGTCACGCAGCTCGTCGTGTGTCGCCCGGCAGGACTGGCACCCGATCAGGTGGGTCTTGATCCGGCGGGCCTCGGCCCCGGTGACGCTGCCCGCGGTGAACCCGCCCAGCTTCTCCACCACCGACCGGCACGAATCCGGCCCGCGGCTCACCGACAGATGCGCCTGCAGGTACGCGGCCCGCAATCCCTGCCGCGCCCGCCTGGCCAACGCCGCCGTCGCGTTCGCGCTCAAGCCGAAATGCGGCGCGACCATGGCAGGCTGCTCGCCCTCGACCTCGGTCTGCCACAGCACCGAACGCCACCGCTCGGGCAAACTCGTGAAAGCCGTCGTGATCAGCGAATGCTCGGCCGTACGGGCGTTCGTGTCCGCCCCCGCCCCGGCCCGGAAACTCAGCTCGTCGTCGCTCACCGGCACGTCACGACGCGCGCCATGCCATTCCCACGACACCCGGCGAGCCACCGTCAGCAGGTAGGCCCGCACGTAATCCCGCGGCCCGGCACCCCGGCGCAACGCCTGAAGCACTCGGAAGAAGGTCTCGGCCGTGATGTCCTCAGCCTCCGACCGATCGGAGGCAAGACTGCGCGCCAGCCGCCGCACCGCGGCGGCATGACGTTCGAAAAGCTCCCCGAAGGCGGCGTCCTCCCCATCACGGAGACGCTGGAGCAATGCCTGCTCGTCGGATTCCGAGGCCGCCTGAAGCGGCACCGTGCCCTGCTCGGTCATCCGGCCAGGCACCTCCTCCCCGAAGGACTCACCATTCGGTCGAATGGGGACACCATACGGAGGTATGCAGCCGTCGTCACCCCTTGTACGCCAGGTGTGACACCGAAGCACCTCCAGGGGTGGGTCGAAACGGCTACTGACGGTCGGTGTATGGTGTGTCCACACTGCTTCAAACGAGTGTTGAAGCGATGAAGTGACATGCGGATGTAGCGCAGCTGGTAGCGCATCACCTTGCCAAGGTGAGGGTCGCGGGTTCGAATCCCGTCATCCGCTCGCAAGTGGGCGCGGCGTGTCCAGGGAACACCTGGACCAGGACCTGCTCACCATAATTCCCGGGGGCCGAGCCCCCGGACCCCCACGGTTCGTTCACCTCACCTTCTCGGGTGGGTATGGGGCACGTCGATCCTATTCGATCGTTCTTCGGCCCTTGCCGGGTGATCTTGGTGGTTACTAAGTGCTACAGGTTCGGTGAGCGGAGTCACACGACCGTAGTAATTCGGATTTGCGCATACGTGGGCCTGCTGGCGACGGCCGTCACCTGCGAGTTCGGTACTTTGTGGACCGGATCTTCAAGGGCGGGGAACACGGATGAGCGAGAACGCGCGCGACGGCGTCCCCGTCGCGACCATGGAAGCCGAGCGGGAGACGCCTGAGTCCGGCAAACCCGCGAAGCGAGGCCTGCTCGAGAGGCTCCCCTACTGGGCCCTCTGGGCGCTGACCGCGGTGCCCATCGTGTTGTCCATCGCCGAGGTCGTCCGCGCCCCCAAGATCAACCACGCGGACTACTGGGTCGTCCTCGGCCTGATCGCCGACAAGAACGGCGACCTCGACGTCCCCCAGCTGTTCCACCTCTACCACGAACACCCGATCGTGCTGGTCGGCCTCGTCTTCTGGCTCGACGCGAAACTGTTCGCCGGGACCCAGCCGCCGCTCGGCTTCCTCAGCGTCATCCTCGCCGCAGGCATGTTCGCCGCGCTGTGGAGCATGCTGCCCCGCACCCTCACCGGCCTGCGCCGCGCCGGCGTCGTCGCCGGACTCTCCGGCCTGGTGTTCTCCGCGGGCACGGTCGAGTACTTCGGCGACGGCATGATGGGCGTCCAGTGGCTCCTCGGCCTCGCGCCCGCCGTCATCGCGATCGCCTTCGCGCACCACGGCAAGCTGATCCCGGCCTTCCTCTTCGCCTTCATGGGCAGCCTCGGACACGGTGTGGCGTTCCCGGTCTGGATCGTCCTGGCGCTCGTCCTCTGGCTCCGCGGCGAAAGCCGGATCAGGACCGCGCTGCCACTCGGCCTCGGCCTCGTCGTCTTCATCCTCTGGCGCGTCGCGCCGTGGCCGCCGACCTACCAGAAGCCGAACGTCGTCGGCGCCGACACCTATCTCGGCGCGATGACCAGCACCATCGGCCAGTCCTGGTCCACCAAATCACCGGACCTCGCGTTCCTGACGGGCGCGCTGACCGTCGGCCTCTTCGGCGTCCTGATCGCAACAGCCGTGAAGCAGCGGCTCACGACCAAGACCGAAAACTTCACCGGACCCCTCGACGGCCCGGTGCCGGTCGCCGCCGTCGCGGGCTGGTTCGGGCTCGCCGCCCAGGTGACGCTCAACGGCGCGATGATCGGCGTCAGCCGAGGCGGCTACAACGCCACCGAAGGCATGTCGTCCCGCTACGTCGGCATCGGGCTCCTCGGCGTCTGCGCGGTACTCGTGCTGCTGGTGACCCGAGGCCCGCGCGCGGTGCGCCTCAAGGCGATCCCGCTGGCGCTGGTGATGGCGCTGTGCGTCTACGCGATCGGGAACACCGCCGCCGGCGCGACCCGCTGGCGGTACGCGTATCAGCCCGTCCTCGCGGTGGCGATGCAGGTCGACGCCAAAACGGTGATGAGCAAGATGTACGCCTACCCCGACCTCCTCGATCAGCAACGGGCGATGGGCATCTACCCGTTCACGCCTGACTTCACGCTGGGCTGCGGCGCGGGCGGGCCGGAACTCGGAACGACCGTCGACCTCGCGAAGGCGGTCGAACTCAAGGGCCCCGGCTACGGCCCTAAGGACACCGCCGGCGCCATCGACGCCGTAACCGTGACAGGCGACAAGCAGATCGACGGCTGGGCGCTGATCGGTGGACAGCAGGCCCAGTGCATCCTCGTCACGGACGGCGCGGGCAAGGTCGTCGGCGGCGGCACGGTCGGCCTCCCCCGCGACGACATCACGCAGTTCCTGAAGGGCACCGGCCGCTCCGGCTGGCAGGCCGTCGCGGCCCCCGAGGTCAAGGACGCGGTCGTCCTCGCCTATCGCGACGGCGTCTACCACCGCATCACCACGATGAAGGACGCCGGGAAGGGCTAGAGTGCGGGCGTTTTGAAGGGGTCGTGCTCGGCGAGGAGTTTGTCGACGCGGGCCTGGTCGACTCTGCTGACGACGGTGTTCTCGTCCTGCCGGTCACGGATGCACTTGGCGAGCGTGAACGCCGAAGTGGTCAGGAAGAGCATGCCGAGGGCGAGGAAGCCGCGGACCCAGCCGTCGACCGGCAGGTACCAGATGCCGATGACGACCGCGAGCAGCGCCAGGCCGAAGGAGAGGGCGGCCTGGACGAAGAACGCGACGGTGGTGGGGGGCGCTGCGGAGGTTTTCGTCATGCGTACCAAGGTCGCGCCGACGGCCCCCCGGTGTCTTGAGTACGGCTACTCAAGAAGGATTGCGATTCAGTAAAACAGCCGCCTCTTGTCGATCGGAGAATTCCGCCACACAGTTCGAGATTCTATTTTACGAACGACGCAATGTCGTCAAAAGCATCTTCAACTTGCCCGCCGAGAACGGGATCCTTCAACAGCTCACGCAATTTCGAAACTAGTTCATTCGACACTTCTCCGTGCAGGCGTGCAACATGCCCGACACAGGTGACCGCGAGTGCACGTATCTGAATATCCTTGCTCGAATTCAGGCATTCCAAAAGGAAGGCCTGTAACCAGACCACGTCCGACTCGTTGAGAGTCAGATCAAGCAAGGCTCTCGCACTTTCCAAGCCCCTTCCTGCGCGGACATCGGCAACTTTCAATTCCCGCCACTGCGACAAATCAGACCACCAATCACCTACGGGGGTCGATCAAGCCTCGCTTGATCGACTTACCCAAAGCCACAGCCGCTTTCGCCATCGCCGGATCCCTGCCGACATCCGTGCGAACGTGACCATGGAAGTACTCATTCGTCCCCCCACCACCACAGTCGCACGGAACATGACTGCCGTGCCTGTCGAGCGCTGCCTGGCCATTTGACGGCTCCGTACTGACCACACCATTTGAGCTTCCCTTGGAGGTCGAACCGTGCTTCGGATTCTGCTCGTAGATACGGAGACCGCAGTTGTGAACCAGCAGCGAAGTGCCGCTACCGCCGATGTAGAAAGCGTGAATCTCGTCGATCGTGAACAACGTAATTCGATCATCCACGAAAAGCGCAGGCGGACGGCTCAGATCTCGTAGCCGTCCAGCACGGTCGGCGCGACCGGGGACAGGTGCTCGTCACCGCGTTCGGTGACCAGGCCGCGGGCCATCCGGTATACCTTGAATTCGTTGTCGCACTCGGGATCCTGGTCGTCCCAGACGTGCAGGAGGCCGTAGGAGCCGGGGGCGAGGTCGCCGACGCGGGTGAACAGGTCCACCAGCTCGGGCGCGATCGCCGTGCCGTGCTTGTCCATCCCGCCCAGGTGCAGCACCGGCACCCCGGCGGCCCAGCGCAGGTCGAGCAGATCGGCGTCGCCGAAGTCGCGGACGGCGCGGTGCACCCGCTCGACGATCCGTTCGAGCAGCGCCGCGTCGTCATCACCGGAAGGGCTCGCTTGGATGGTCACCCACCCGTGGTATTCGAACACCCGCCTGAGTTTAGGCAGGTCCGCCCGCCGGACGGTGGTCAGCCCGCCATCGCGGCCGGTGTCCCGTTGCGCCGGAGCTCGTTCTTGAAGACCTGTTCACCGTGCTTCTCGAAGGCGGGCACCAGCTTCTCGCCGTAGACGCACAACGTCCGTTCCCACGGATGCCCGAGCGTGCCGAAGCGGAAGTCGTTCGCCAGGAAGAGGTGGTAGTCGGTGCGCGGGAACACCGGGACCGGCCACGGGTCGAGCGCGGCGTGCCGATGCGGGTAGAAGCGGTACGACTGGTGCTGCCAGTGCAGCACCCATACCCACTCGTCCTCGGCGACGCAGTCCTTCAGCGCCGAGAGGGCGACACGGGCGACGTCGTTCTGCTCGACGGCGTACGGGCCCAGCCGGAACTCGGCCGACGAACGGTCGAGTCCCCCTGGCGCGAGATCCCACGCGACGGACGGGGCGGGTTCACGGAAACCGGGCCAGGCGTGCGCGTAGGTGCTCGGCCAGAACGCGAGCTTGTCGTAGACCCAGTACCAGGCGGGCTCATCTGCGACCCTGGAGATGGCTTCCCAAGCGTTGTTCACGAGCGACCCTCGGTGGTTCGGCCGATTAAGACTGGGAAAGCTTCGTGTTCAGGGCCCAAGTTGTCCAGCTCGTGGGCATACTCCGCGAAACTGTCACCTGATCAGGTGTCTTGCGCCGCCGCCGGAACCGTGAGAATGACGGTGCGTGAACGGCGGACCCGCGGAAGGCGGGCCCGCCGTCGTTCGCTCACGCGGCCGCCTCCCAAAGGCTCATGAAGGCCGAAGCCTCACTCCGTACCCACGGCCGCACCTTGTCGCGATCGCGCGGCGACAGCGCGAACTCCTTCGAACGCCGGACGTCGACCACGAGCGGCTGCCCGCCAGGGCGCAGGTCGTCCATGGTCTGTTCGAGCAGCCACAGCACCATCTGCGCGGCGTCCCGGCTCAACGGCTCCTCCTTGAAGTAGAGCCAGGTGACGTAGACGGGGCCGTCGCCCTTGCGCAGGCCGAGATGCGGGTTGATGCCCACCTCGAGCGACCCGAGCCGCCATCGTGACCGGCCGACCTCGGCCAGCCGCAGGTCACGCCGCCCGACGTAACGCAGCCAGCCGTTGGCGATGTCGGTGTAGTGCGGCCGAGTGCGCTCGTCCGCGTTCTCGACCAGCGCCCGCAGTACCTCGCGATCCCGCCCGGAGATCCGCCCGGCACGGATCGCGTTCGCGGCGCGGAGGTAGAAGTTGAACCCGCCCCTGGCCGGGTCCTCGTACTGACGGCGCCAGCGCCGGACGAACGAGGAACGCGAAGGACCCGAGCTCGTGCTGTACCCCACGAACGTGGGCAGGGTGATGTAGGCCATCCGTGTCTGCCTTTCGCCGCTGTTCCTGCTGTACAACACCCATTTTAGAACACATGTACGACAGAAACCGGGGCTTTACGGGTGACGCGGGGAAGGAGGCCAAGGACCTTCGAGCAGCTCGGCCGATTCCTCGAGGATCGGCACCTCGCAGACGTCCCTCGGGGTGAGGTCGGTCGGGATCCAGTTCTCGAGCATCGCCGACCAGCGCGTGATGCCCCGCAGCGACGGCGGGGAGCCGAGCAGCTCGCCGACCTCACTGATCAGCGCGCCACCGGCCGCGGGCGAGAGGCGGCCGTCGACCATCGCGGTGAGCCAGCCGTGGATCAGCGACCAGCGGGCGGCCGTCGGATCGGCGGGCAGTTCGAGGCCAAGTTCGTCGACGACCTGGCCGAATGCCTTGTCGACGGCGGCTTCGGCGGAGGACTCCATCCCGGCGAGCAAGGCGAGGGACGGGGTGTCGAGTCCGGCGACGATCGCGTCCAGACCGGCCTCGACCAGGTGGGATGTGCGGACGTCACGGCCGGCGAGCCTGCCGATGGCCAGCTCGCGCAGCGCGCCGCGACACTCGTCGATTTCCGTCATCCGGCACTTCCCACATCAGCCACCGTACCGGCGAGACCGGCCATCCGCGCCTGACCAGCCGAAAGAGGGATGAAGGGGCCTTTCCCCTCATCTCTCGCGGCGAAGGGCGCTTTCGCCTCGTGCCATGCGGGGAAAGGCCCCTTCACGGCGCGCAAGATCAGTGCTGGACCAGGTCGTGAGTGGACGCAAGAATGGGGAAAGACCACATCAACCACCCATAAGGGTGCATGCAACACTGGCTGCCCACACCCGGCGGCAGGGGGCTAAATGAGCTGGCAAGACGAGCTTCGACAGCTGGACGTCGAGCTGGCCGCGGGTCGCGTCGGGCACGCCGAACACCGCCGTAAGCGTGACGAGCTCCTGGCAGAGGCCTCCGGCGGGACGATGCCGTCCCCGGTCCCCTCGCCGCTGCGACGTCCGGGCGGGGCATGGCACAGCACCAATCCCGCCGCGCGGCCGGTCGAGCCACCCGCCGCCACCGTCCAGCAGCACCAACCGTTCCAGCAGACCCAGCCGTATCAACAGGTCCAGCCGGTGTACACGCCCGTCGAGCAGCCGGAGAAGAAGGCGGGCATCCCGCGGATCGCGGACCACAAGACCACCGCGCCGTCGCCCGCCGACATCAATCCGACGGTCTACCTGCGTGCCACCCCGCCGCCGGCCAGGAACCAGCCGTCGACTCGCGAGCTGAACCGGCCGCTTCCGCCGCTGGCGCCCGAGCCCGGCCCGCGCCACAAGGCGCCGGCCGAGGACTACGCGGTGGTCGGCAAACGCAAGCCGACGTGGCTGTTCATCGGCGCCGGGGTGCTGGTGGTGCTGGCGTTGATAATCGGCGGAACGCTGTGGCTGGGCACTTCCCGGTCCTCGAACGTCGCCGAGCAGCCGCCGGCGCAGAGCGTGGCCCAGCCGCCGAACGGTCTCGCGCCGTCGGGTCAGCCCGACAGTGCCCAGACGCCGTTGGAGGATCGGCTCCCCGCGCTGCCGGGGACACCGTCGAAGGACAACTCGACGATGTCGGTCGCGAAGGGTGTCGAGCTCAGCCTCTACTCGAAGGCCGCGGGTGACTACCTCGCTTCGAAGAACGTCGCTTCCGTCACCTACAAGGGTTCGAACGAGGGTACGAACAGTTACCTCGTCCTGGTGATCCCGGCGAACGACGCGAAGGACGCGGCTTCGATCGTGAAGTACTTCCGGGAGAACTCGATCGACGCCGGACTGCGGGAGCAGCGCGTCGGCGATCGGCTCGCCCTCGTCGGCGCGAACCAGAACGGGCAGCTCAGCGGCATCGGTTACGTCTCCGGGACGATGGCCGTCACGACGTGGGTCTCGCAGCCGCTCGGCGGCGACCCGCAGGCGCTCGACACCCGTCTGGAGCAGACGCTGACCTCGTTGGACACCGTTCTCCCGGCGGGCTGAGAAACGCAGGTCGCGGGGAGATCACGATTCGACCCGCGGGGGCGCGGCCAGTCCGGGCAGTGCAGAATGTGCGAGGTCACCGCAGTGGTGGTATCGCGACGGCCGGGAGCGTTCCTCCCGGCGGGAATCGGATAAGGGGGCCGGTGGTGTCCTGGCAGGAAGAGCTGCGCAATCTGGACGAAGAGCTCGCATCTGGACGGCTCTCCGCCGATGATTACCGGCTCCGCCGTGACCAGGTGCTGTCCTCGGCGGTCGCGTACGGCGACCCCGCGCAGCAGCAGGTCCAGCAGCCCGGCCAACAGCCGCAGCAGCCGTTCCAGCAGCAGCCGCCCGCGCCGCCTCAGCAGCAGGCGCCGCAGCAGACCGGTCAGCCCAGCGCCGACTCGACGCAGATCATCGCGCCGGTGAACCAGCCGCAGCAGAACGGCGGCGAGGGCGAGCGCACCCAGGTCGTCCCGAACTGGCAGCAACAGCAGTCCGATCCGAACCGCACCCAGGTCGTGCCGCCGGTGGCATCACCGCCGGGCGGTTTCCCGCAGCAGGGCCAGCAGGCGTCCCCGGCAGGCGGCTTCCCCCAGCAGGGTCATGCCTCGCCCGCGGGCGGTTTCCCGCAGCAACAACAACAGCCGCAGCACGGCTACCAGCAGCCGCAGCAGCAGGGCTGGACCGACAACGACGCCAGCCCGCCGTGGGGTGGTTCGGACTTCCCGCCGATCTCGCCGGTCGGCAGCACGGAGTGGGTCAAGCAGGGCCCGGAGCTGTTCGAAGACAAGCCCAAGGGCAAGGGCGGCAAGATCGCGATCATCGCGATCGTCGCCGTCCTGGTTCTCGCTGGTCTGGGTGTCGGCGGCTACTTCGCCTTCTCCGGTGGCGGTGACACCCCGCCGGATCCGACGGCCGCGCCGCAGTCGTCCCAGCCGCAGCCCGCCCCGCCGTCGTCGACCAAGCCGAAGACGCCCGAAGAGCTGCTGTTCGAGAAGATCCCGGAGCAGTCCGGTGAAGAGGACCCGAAGAGCGGCGCGATCCCCGTGGCCCAGCTCGCCGAGCTCGCCGGCTTGGAGAAGGCCGAGGCGGATCTGGTGATCGCCGCCGGGGTCAAGCAGGTCGCGTACCGGGGCTCGCAGAAGCAGCCGGACGAGACCGGCCCGCAGCCGGCGAAGATCTCGGTCACGGTCATCCCGCTGACCAGCCCCGGTGCCGCCGGTGACCTGGTCAAGCAGTTGCGCCAGTACCAGACGACCAACGGGTTCGTGCAGATCACCGAGCCGCTGCCGGGGATGCCGCCGAAGCTGAACTTCCAGAAGAAGATCGACGGCGACAAGGGCTCCTACCGCGGCACCTGGATCAGCGGCAACAACATCGTCCGCGTCGACATCCTGCAGAACCCGCTCGGCGGGGAAGAGGGCGAGAAGGCGTTGAGCGGCACGTACCAGCGTGCGGTGAAGAAGACGCTGGAAAACTACGCCGTCACCAGCTGAGAAATGACCGCCGAGACGGCACGGCTGCTCACCACCCTGCTTTCCCTGGCCGAGGACACCGGTTCGCTGTCCGACGAGCTGCACTTCGCCGGCCGGGACGCCGCCGAGCGTGTTCCGCTCGACCACGGTGCCGCGAACGTCCTCCGGGCGCTCGTGGTGCCGAAGGCGGCGCAGGTGCTGGAGGTCGGTGCCGGTTTCGGTGGTCTGACGCGGTATCTGGGCGAGCTCTCGGAGACGGTGCACGCCGTCGAGGCCGACCCGGTCCGCGCCGCCGCGGTGCGGTTCCGCACCCGTGACCTCACCACCGTGACGGTGCACGACCGGCCGCCCGCCGACGGCTACGACCTCGTCGTCGTCCAGCAGCCGTATGCGACGCGAAGCCTCCTGGACTCGGTTCGCGAACGGCTGTCGCCGACGGGCGCCGTCGTGGTGCTGACGGCTTCGCGCGGTGTCGTCAAGACGCTGGCGGCGGCAGGCCTCGAAGTCCAGCGTGAGCTGCTCTGTTCCCCCGGTCACGAGGTCGCCCGCGCGGTGCGCGGCACGCAGATCGACACCGAACTGCCCCGGTTGTCCGCGGCGATCGCCGGCGGTCCCGCCAACGGGCTCGCCCTGCTCTGCGGTCCGGGCGCCGCCGCGCTTTGGCCCCCGTACCGGCTCGCGACCTACTTCAACACAGCCGAGCGCGCCGCTTTCGCCTGCACGCGCGCCGACGTCGTGCGAACCGGGGAGGGCGCCGAGGTCCGTCGTACGCCGCTGGTCCCGTCGTCGCCGGTGGCCGGTATTTCGGTCGGATCGTGCGCGGACAAGGTGTACGACGCCCCGACGATGGTCGAAGTCCTGCTCGACGAGCCGGGACGGGTCGCGGAGCTGCTCACCGGCTGGCGGGATCTCGTCCGCGCGGAGGCCGCGCGCGGGGTCGAGGCGTTGTGGGATCTGGTGCCGCACAACGTGCTTGTCGACGGCGAGACGCTGCGCCCGATCGACCTCGAGTGGCGCAACGAAGGCGCAGGCGTGCCCGAGGTGATCGAACGCGGAGTGCTCGTGCTGGCCGACAAACTCGCCGACGCGGGCTGGTCCGGGGCCGCGGAGGGCGGGTCGATGCGCGACCTGGCGGGCTGGCTCGGTGTGCTGATCGGACTCCATCCCTCCTTTGTGGACAGTGCGGTGGCGCGTGAGGTCACCTTCTCGACGATCGCCTCGTGCGGCATCGCGCACGGCACGGACGAGGTGCGGGTGGCGATCGCCGAAATCTGGCGAACGCGCCTGGCGAGAACCGTCCACGAGTACCGTTCACCCAAGGTCGGCGCCGGTGTGGCGGCGAACGAAGACGAGGTAGCGAAGCGATGACGAGCCTGCATACCGCCGGCATCCTGACCCCGGCCCGGCCGGTCGGGCACATGTTCGAGCTCCGGGGCTGGACGACCGGGATCAGCCGGATCGGCGAGATGTCCGTGACCATCGCGGACGTCGAGGCGAACCTGTTCCCCGAGCCGTGCCCGGGCGCGCCCGAAGGCACCTTCGGCTGGCGCGCTGTCCCGGGGTCCTGGGTCCCCGCGGGCACGCAGGACATCGTCGTCACCGGCCCGGACGAGCGCGTGCTGAACCAGGCGACCGTTCACGTCGGAACGTTGCCGGGCGAAGAACCGCTGTGGCTGGGCGAACTCGAAGCGCCGAAGCAGGGCAAGGTCAGCGAAGGACACGTCGTCTACGTGACGGGGTGGGCGTTGCTACAGGGCCGCGCGCCGAGCCTGATCGAGGTCATGGTCGAGGGCGGCGGCACGGTCAGCGCGCGCACCCGCCTGCCGCGCAAGGACGTTCCCGAGGAGTTCCCCGGATTCGACGACGCCGCGGTGAGCGGCTTCGAGGCCTGGGTGCCTGTCGACCTTCCGTACGGTGAAGAGCGGACGCTGTCGCTTCGCGTCCGGTACCGCACGGAAGGCGTCGGCGAGGTCGTGTCGGCGAAGCGCACTTTCACCCTTCGCAACCCCGTCGCGGACTTGGACGACGCCGAACTCGCCGACGAGCTGGCCGGGGACACCGCCCGCGCGATGGCGCGCGTGAACATCCCGACCGACCCGAAGCATGTGCTGGTGTTCACGCACAGCCTCGGCGTCGGCGGCGGGCAGCTGTGGCTGCAGGAACTGCTGAGCCGGATGGTGACCGATCACGGCTGGCAGGTCAGCCTGGTCAGTGAGACCGACGGCCCGCTGCGCGCGGACTGCCACGAACTCGGCATCCCCGTGCACGTCACGACGCACTATCGGAACCAGACGGTGCCCGCCTACGAAGGCCACGTCGCCGAGCTGGCGCGTTTCGCGAAGTGCTCCGGAGCGGGCGTCGCGCTCGTCAACACTCTCGGCGGCTTCGTCGGTGCGGACGCGGCGAAGCGCGCCGGGATGCCGACGGCATGGGTCATCCACGAAAGCTTCTCGCTGCCCGCGTTCGCCTACCAGAACTGGGGCCCGGTGAAGCCGCCCGCCGCCGTGTGGCGGCGCTGGGAAAGCACCCTCGCCGAGGTCGACAGGCTGCTGTTCGTCGCGGACGCGACGCGCGAGATGTTCCTCCCGTACAGCAAGCCGGAGCGGTGCCGGACGGTCCGCTACGGCACGCCGATGCACAAGTTCGGCGGCCGGACGCGGTCGGAAACGCGCCGCCAGGCGCGCAACATGCTCGGCTACTCCCCCGACGACATCGTGCTGGTCAACATCGGCATCGCGGAAGCCCGCAAGGGGCAGGCGCCGCTGATCTCGGCGATGGAGCGGATCCACAAGGTCCATCCCGAGGCGAAGCTGTCGATCGTCGGCCTGCACCCCTCGCCGTATGGGCTGGCGATGGAGGAGTCGGTCGAGCGCGCCGGGCTGGAGAAGTCGGTCAGCCTCGTGCCGATCCAGCCGGATCCGCTGCGCTGGCTGCAGGCCGCGGACATCTTCGTGAACAGCTCCGACATCGAGTCACTGCCGCGGTCGATCCTCGAAGCCGTCTGCTGTGGTGTCCCGGTCGCGGCGACCGACGTGTTCGGCGCGCGGGAGATGATCGTCGACGGCGAGACCGGCTGGCTGTTCGAGACCAACGACGTCGACGCGCTGACGGCGGCGCTGTTGCGCGCGCTCGGCACGTCGGCCACGCGCCGCCGCGAGATGGCGAAGGCCGCGCACGAGAAACTGCTGCCGTGGCTCGACCCGGCGGGCTACGCGCGCGAGTACTCCGAAATCCTGACCGAACTGAGTGGGGGCGTTCATGTCTGACACCGACATTCCCGGCCGTGTCCAGGCCGAGCTGACCCGGCTCCGTGCCGAGCGGCAGGTGTTCACCGCCGAGCAGGACCGGCTGAAGGCGAAGCTGGCCGACACCGAACACGAGTTGCGCGAGGCCATCGCCGCCTCGCCGGACGAAGGCGAGTCCGCCGAGGTGAACCAGAGGCTGGCCACACAGCAGGAAGAACTCGATGTCGCGAAGGCGCGTTCGCAGGCGCTGGAGGCCGAGGTCCTGCTCGCCCACCAGCAGCGTGACTCGCTGCGCGCGGAGCTGAAGACCTGCCGTGAGGAGCGGGACAAGCTGCGGCTCGCGCTGCTCGACGCCGAACTCGTGGTGTCGGCGGGCGTCGTCGACGCGGACGTCCTGCCCGGTGGCGAGCCGTCGGCCGACCGGCAGCGGCTGCTCAACGCCGAACGTCTCGCGGCCGAGATGGCCAGGGAACTCGACGCCACGCGCCGCACCGTCAGCTGGCGGGTCACCGCGCCGCTGCGGATCGTGCGGAAGAAGATGGACCGGTCGTGACCGAACTCTGCTTCGTCTCCGCCGAGGGCGGTTCCGCCTTCATGGAAGAACTGCTGGAGGTGGTCGCCGACGCCGTGCGCACCGCGGGCGGCACGGCCACGACCGCGATCGGCAGGTACCCCGATGCCGGGAACGACACGGTGTACGTCGTCGTCCCCCACGAATATTTCGTGACCGTGCCGGACGCCGACTTCCCCACCGCCGCGCAGTGCCGCCGCACCATCGGATTCTGCGTGGAGCACCCCGGCACGGCGACCTTCGAGCGCAACGCCGAACTGCTGTCGATCCTGG
Source organism: Amycolatopsis sp. lyj-108 (assembly GCF_046549005.1). Taxonomy (NCBI): domain Bacteria; kingdom Bacillati; phylum Actinomycetota; class Actinomycetes; order Pseudonocardiales; family Pseudonocardiaceae; genus Amycolatopsis; species Amycolatopsis sp. lyj-108. The sequence continues at coordinate 115,020 of NZ_JAJPWQ010000001.1, forward strand.
GCGGCGCCGTCGACATCAACACCGACTCGACCGCCGAGCTGCGGCGTCGCGGGATCGCCGTCGAGCATTTCCAGCTCGGCTACAGCCCGCTGTGGGATCTGTGGGGCGGAGACCTCGACAGCCCGCGCGACCTCGACGTCACCTACCTCGGCACGGCCGAGCGGCGGCGTTCGGTGCTGCTCGGCTCGTACGCGCGGGACCTCGCCGGGCTTCGGACGCGGCTGCTGACCCCGCCGCACGAGCCGATGACCGCCGCCCGCGTCGACTTCCTGCCGGGCAAGGCGAAGTTCGAGCACCTCGCGCGGTCGCGGTTCCTGCTGAACCTGCACCGCGAGCAGAAGCAGACCCTGGAATGGGTGCGCACGCTCGAAGCCATGACCAACGGCTGCGTGGTGGTCAGCGAGACCTCGGCCGACGTCGAACCGCTGGTCCCCGGCGAGCATCTGGTCCTCGCGCGGCCGGAGGCGCTGGGCTCGGTCGCCGCCGCGCTCGCCGACGAGCCCGAACGGGAACGGCACCTGCGTTCGGCCGCCTACGGTTTCGTGAAGTCGCTGGACATGACGGCGTCCGCGCGGCGGCTGATCGACCTGGCGGCTTCGCTGGGTTCGGCGACGGCCGCGGACATCGCGCCGGCGCGTGCGCTGGCGACGAGCCTGCGGAATCCGGAGGACGCCCTGGCCGTCGACACCCCGTCTTTCGACGCGCGGTTCGCGGGCGACCGGTCCGCCGCCGGACCGGCTTCGGCACGCGGGACGGCGTTGTCGGCGCGGATCGCGCAGCGCGCGGCAGGTGCGCGACGGGTCGCCACGCGACGCTGGGAGCCCGCGGCGGCTTCGCCGGCGGGCACCGCCGACGTCGACGTGCTGATCGTGCGCCGGACCGGTGAAGTCGATCCGGACGAACTCGCGAACGACCTGCTGACCGGCAGTGTGGTGCCGCGGAAGGTGCTCGTCGGCGAGGACGGCGTGCACCCGTGGCCGCGTCCGCGCCCGTACGACGTCCTGCTGCACGACACCCCGCTCGGCCGCGGACTCACGCGGAACTCGCTGCTGGAGCGTTCGACGGCGTCGTGGCTGCTGGTTCTCGACGGCGGGATGCGTGCTTCGGAGTTCCTGCTGGAGCGCCTGCTGGCCGCTTCGGAAGGGGCGGACGTCGTGCACTGCCCGGTCGCGGACCCGGTCGACGGCCTGGTCGGCGCGCTGCCGCCGGAGGAACGGCGCCTGCGGACGCTGCCGTATCTGGGCAGCGGCTACCTGGTGCGGCGCTCGCTGATCGACGAATTCGGCGGATGGAACACCGAAGTGCTGTTCGAGGGCCTGGAGGATCACCTGTTCTGGCGGCGGGTGGCCGCGGCGGCCCGGCCGACGACGCTGGTGCAGCAGGTGCTGCTGCGGCGGCTGCGGCCGGATCCGGACTCGCGGCCGATGGACCTCGACCCGCATCGGGTGTGGGCCGCGGTCGGCAGCGCTCTGTAGCTCCCGCGCTCGCAATGAAAGGTCCTTTCATTGCAAATTTTGCAATGAAAGGACCTTTCATTGCACTTGTGGTGGGCGTGGCATTAGTCCGAAAGTGTGAGTTAGGCCGTGTCGGTGAACGTCCTCCCCCGGTGATGCGCCTTATGAGCAGAGCATCGGAGCGTTCGGATGCCGGACGAGGAGGAGCCGCCATGGCCTGGGAAATCGCCCTGGTCGCCGCGCTGGCCGTCGTATTCGTCATACGGCTCGCGCTTCAGCTGAAGCGCGGCTGACCTCGTCCGCTCACCCCATCGCCACCCGCCTGCCCAGCCGCATCTGCGGGATCCGCTGCGGCCGGGCAGGAAGCGGGAAAAGCGGCGGGCCGTCCTCTCGCAGGCGCTTTTTCACGTGGATCGTCTTGTATCCCGTGGTCAGATAGCCCTCTTTCTTCAGTTTCGTTATTTCGGCGTTCACCGACGCGGGGGAAGCGCCGATCGCGGACGCGATGTCGGCGTGATTCAGTCCCACATCGATGACGATCCCCTCCGCGTGCGGAATTCCGTAAAGCGCCTGCAACCGGGCCAGGAACGCGGTCAGCCTGCTCCGCACCTTGGCCGTCGCGAAACCCAGCGCGGTGTCCCGCCGCCGCAGCCGGCGGGCCGAGTCGGCGGCGATCCACGCCATCGCCTGCTTGTCTTCGCCGAGAAAGCCGTGGAAGGCGTCCTGTGGGATCTCCAGCACGCGAACCGGCTTCGTGGCCACGAACGAAAGGTGACTCGAGCGGCGAGCCAGGCAGGCTTCGACGCCGAGGACCTCACCCGCGCTGAGCAGGTCCACGATCATCGGCACCGTGTCACCCTGGGCCGTCCGCGACGCTTTCACGAAACCGGAGCGCAGGATCAGCACTGGTGGCGACGGCTCTCCCTGGTTGATCAGGGTGGCGCCTGCCGGGTGGTCGACGTGTCTGCCGAGTTCGAGCAGCCGCTGTCGTTGGCGTTCGGTGGCCGCCGCCAGGAAGTCCGCGCCCATCAGCCGATCACCGCCGCGAACGCGTAGAGGATCGCCGGGAGCCCGGCTACGAGAGCCGCGACCGACCCGATGACCTTCGCCGGCTGAGCGACCTTTCCGGCGAGCAAGAGCCGGGTGAGGATCGCGGCGAAAACGATGTAGGCGAGAACGACGACGCCCGCGGTGATCACCAGAAGGGGATCAGGAGTATTTGCCGTCAATGGTGACTCCCAGTGAGAAGTGAAAGCGATCAAGCCCCTGCCCGGCCGGGTGAGAATCACGTCCTGTAGGTGACGTGCCCTGCGGCCGTTCTTCCGAAGAGTACTGCTCAGCGGCATTGCGAGGAAGCAACCCGATGCTCACGGCACTCGTACAGGGTGCCCCTATTCGGCCATTTCACGACGGAAAGTGACAATTGCTTCGACGCTCACCGAAGAAGAAAGTCACGGACCGTGTCCGAAAAGGCCGCCAGTTTTCGCGGATCACCGGTGAGAACACCGGGAAATCCGGATTGGCCGTACGGGCATATCGGTTGGACGCCCCGCACGGAAATCGGCCGCCACTTCGCCGAACCCGACATTTCCCCTGGTCGAAGCGAAGGTCTAGCGACCGTGACGATGCACGTGCAGATGCACGACCCTGCCGGAGCTGCCCGCAGCGGGGTTGGATCGAGGGCGTTTTAACGGAGGGTCAGCAATCCAGCGCGCTCGATCACGACCCGTGACCTGTGACGAACTTCGGCAATCTCAGCTTTTTGGGGGAATCTCACTCAGCCCCGGCGAGGGCTGACCAGACCGGATTCATAGGCGAGCACCACCAGCTGCGCTCGGTCGCGGGCGCCGATCTTGGTCATGATGCGGCTGACGTGCGTCCGCGCGGTGGCCGTCGAAATCACCAGATGCGCGGCGATCTCGTCGTTCGACATGCCACCGGCGACCAGGCCGAGCACCTCGCGTTCGCGGTCGGTGACCTCGCGGACGGCGCTCACGTCGATGCGGCGGTTCTCCGGCCGGTCGACGAACTCCGCGATCAGCCGCCGGGTCACGGTCGGCGCGAGCAGCGCCTCGCCCGCGGCGACCACCTTCAGCGCCCGCAGCAACTCCACCGGATCGGTGTCCTTCAACAGGAACCCGCTCGCGCCGGCACGCAACGCCTCGTAGACGTACTCGTCGACGTCGAAAGTGGTGAGCACCAGGACCTTCACCCCGGCCAGCTCCGGATGCGCGGTGATCCGCCGCGTCGCTTCGAGGCCGTCGACGCCGGGCATCCGGACGTCCATCACGACGATGTCCGGCCGGTGTTCGACGGCGGCCGCGACGGCCTGCTCACCGTCGCCCGCCTCGGCACAGACCTCGAATCCGTCTTCGGTCTCCAGCAACACCCGGAAACCGGCGCGCACCAGCACCTGGTCGTCGGCGAGGACCACCCGGATCGTCATCGTTCCCCCACTGTTCTCATCAGCTCTCCTGGATGCCGCGATTCTCTCCTGGTATGGGTAAGTCCACGCGCACTTGGAAACCACCGTCCACCACGGAAGTCGTGAGCGCGCCGCCCAGCGCGGCCGCCCGTTCGGACATCCCGCGCAGCCCGTGGCCGGGCGCGGGTTCGACGGCGTCACGGCCATCGTCGCGGACGAGCAACGTCAGCGCACCGGTTTTCCGCTCGAACCTGACGTCGACACCGCTCGCCTGGTTCGCGTGGCGGACCACGTTGGTCAGCGATTCCTGGAGGATCCGGTACGCGGCGCCGTCGACGGGCGCGGGCAGCTCACCCGGCTCGCCGTCGACGCGGACCTCCAGCCCGGCGGCCCGCGCGTGCTCGAAAAGCTCTTCGGCCTGGGTAAGGCTCGGCGCGGGCGCCTTGTCCTCACCCGAACGCAGCACGGCCAGCGTCGCGCGGAGGTCCTTCAGCGCCGAAGCGCTCGCCTCCTTGATGTTCAGCAACGCTTCTTTCGCCTGCTCAGGACGCCTGTCGGCGACGTGCGCGGCGACCCCGGCCTGCACGTTGATCATCGCGAGGCTGTGCGCGACGACGTCGTGCACCTCGCGGGCGATGGTGAGCCGCTCCTGCTCGGCCATCCGGTGTCGGTGCTCGTCGGCCTGCTCGCGGCGGGCCCGCGCGGCGGCCATCCCGTTGCGCACCGCCGTCCCGACCCCGACGACCGCGACCACCCAGACCAGGCCCAGCCCGGCTCGCAGATCGAAGCCGTCGAACCCGTGCCGGACGAACAACGCGACCCCGGTCGCCAGGAGGAGCGATCCGCCGGTGATCCCGGCGACGATCGGCCCGCGGATCTTCGTGAGCACGAACAACGCGATCGTCGGCAGCACGATCACCGGCCCGCCGGGGTTGTCCGACGCGTAGTAACCGAGCGTCAGCGCGGAGGTGAGCAGGAAGACCGTCATCGGGAATCGGTGCACGATCAGCAGCGGCACCGCGGTGGCGATCAGCCACAACACGCCGGACGTGGTCAGCGGCGGCGCGTCCGGCTGCCAGCGGGAAGCGCTGCTCGTGGCACCGAGGACGAAACCCAGCGGCAGCACCACGCGCAGCACGCGGCCCACCCATGGGCTCCACGGAAACCGTTCTTTCAGCAGCACAGCACGAAAGCTACCCGTGGTGGGGGCGAGTCGCGTCCGTTGAAAAGCGGCTTCTCGGCTACGCCGCGTGCGGTAGCCGCCGCAGGACCGACGTCATCAGCAGCACCCCGCCGATCGCCTGGACGGCCAGCACCGGCACCTGACCGCCGGATCCCATGGTGAACGCGCCGAACAGCCCCCACGCTCCCGAGCCGGCCATCGCCCCGGCGCCGGTCCACACCAGCACCAGCCGCGGCCAGAACCGGCCTCGTGCCACGGTCGCCAGCGCGATCGCGGCGAGGACGCTGAGCACCGCGATCACCACGTCCTGGCCGCGGGCCGACATGCCGCCGGAGCCGAACGCCCAGATCGAGTGGCCGATCGCGGAGACGAGTGCGGCGGTGATGCCGAGCAGGCCCGCCACGCCGATCGTCCCCGGCCGCACGGTGCCGGTGACGACGAACCACCAGCGGTCGCGGGCGTAGAGCACGAACGCGGTCAGCAGCAGGATGCCCTGCCAGGCGAAGCCGCCGTAGACCACGGCCCAGACCCAGTTCTCCAGTGGCAGTTCGGCCAGTTGCGGTTTCATCAGGTCGGCGACGATCACCGGCAGGTTCAGCACGATCGGGGCGAGCAGCCCGGTGCCGATCCAGATCGGGAAGAGCACGAGCGGCGCGGGGATCCGGCGGCCCCAGGAGTAGGTGAACGCCAGCGCGAGGATCACCGCGACGACGTCCATCCCGCCGGTGAGCAGATTCGCGAAGAGCATCAGCTGGGAGTCCACAAAGGACGGATCGCGGAGGCCGAGGCTGCCGCCGGTGACCCAGGATGCCTTGAGGGTCAGGTACGGCAGGGTGCCCAGGATCGCGGCGTAGCAGACGATCAAGCGGGAACTGGAGATCTTGGGGGCGGAGACTGCTGCGGTCATGCTCTCAGCGTCGGCGTTCCCGCCGGGGAAAGACTCCCTCGCGAGCCTGGTCCGCCTCCCCCTTCAGAAGGAGCTGGGCAGTTTCGCCGCGGTTTCCTCGTCGGCCGGGGTGAGCGTCGCCAGCGAGATCTCGGAACGCCGCCCGAGGTAGAGGTACGAGAACTCGAATCGCAGCAGGCCGACGTCCGGGTGCAGGTACCGCTTGAGGACGATCCGCTCGCTGGAGACGTCGTGTTCCTTCCACATCCGCTCGAAGAGCTCCGACTCCTGCCGCAGCCGCTTGACCAGGTTCTTCCACGCCGGTTCGGCGAGGTGCCCGGCCATCGCCGCGCGGAAACCGGCGATCGCGCGGGGCAGGTTGAGCTCCCAGTCCGGGAGCCTGCGGCGCCACTCGGGGTTGGTCAGGCACTGGATCAGGGTGTTGCGCTCCTCGAACGGGATCGCGTCGATGCCGCCCATCAGCCAGTCGTAGGCCCGGTTGTAGGCGAGGATGTCGCACCGCGCGTTGCGCACGCAGACCGGGAACGGCTCCAGTTTGTCCATCATCCGGTAAATGTTCTGGCTGAGGAGCTTGCAGTCCTTTTCCAGCGACGGTTCCGGCGCGCCGGCGAGGGTGAACAGGTGTTTGTGCTCGTGCGGGTCGAGCCGCAGCGTGCGGGAGATCGCGTCCAGCACCTGGTCGGACGCGTTGATGTCGCGTCCTTGTTCGAGCCACGTGTACCAGGTGACCCCGACACCGGCCAGCTGCGCGACCTCTTCGCGGCGCAGCCCCGGTGTGCGGCGCCTGCCGCTGATCGGCAGGCCGACCTGGTCGGGGGTGATGCGCTCGCGGCGGCTGCGCAGGAACGCGGCCAGTTCGTGCCGCCGCACCTCGGCCACTCGCGAATCGACGGTCATGGTCACCTCATCAGGTTCGCAAAGCTCGAAGCCGGTTACCAGGTAGTAGTGGTACCAGGATAAACACACTCCTGGTACCAGGTTCGCGATCGGCTGATCGTGGTAGTCATGACCTCGACGCAAGTTCCGGCGACGCCTGCCCGCGTCGCCGCCGGACCGGCCCTGACTTCGGCGGGCCTGGTCACTGTGCTGCTGGGGGCGGCACTTCCCCTCATCGACTTCTTCATCGTCAACATCGCCCTGCCCGCGATCGGGTCGGATCTCCGCACCTCGTCGGCCACCTTGGAACTGGTGGTCGCGGCCTACGGGATCGCCTACGCCGTCCTGCTCGTCGTCGGCGGCAGGCTCGGCGACGCCTTCGGCCGCCGCAAGCTGTTCCTGATCGGGCTGGCCGCGTTCACCGTCACTTCCCTGCTCTGCGGGATCGCGCCGACGGCGTTGACGCTGGTGTCGGCGCGGGCCGCGCAAGGGGCGGCGGCCGCGCTGATGCTGCCGCAGGTGCTGTCGATCATCCAGGCGACGACGACCGGCGAGCGCCGGTCCAAGGCACTCGGTCTCTACGGCGCGACAGCGGGACTTTCGATGGTGCTCGGCCAGTTCCTCGGCGGGGCGCTGGTGGCCGCCGATCTGTGGGGCACGGGCTGGCGGCCGATCTTCCTGGTCAACGTGCCCGTCGGGATCGCGGGCCTGGTGATCGCGCGGCGGCTGATCCCGGAGAGCCGCTCGCGGAATCCGCTCGGCATCGACCGTCCCGGCACGGTCTTCCTGGCGATCGCCCTGGTGTCCTTGCTGCTGCCGTTGGCGGAAGGGCCCGTGCTGGGCTGGCCACTGTGGACGGTCGCGCTGCTCGTCGTCTTCCCGTTCGCCGCGGCCGCGTTCGTCCACGTCGAACGGCGGATGGAACGCCAGGGCGGTGTGCCGCTGCTGCCGCCGTCGGTGATGCGGATGCCGAGTGTGCGGCAAGGGTTGCTGGTCGGGGTGCCGTTCTTCATCGGGTTCAGCGCGTTCATGTTCGTGTTCGCGGTGACGCTGCAGGACGGTCTGCACCTCGGCCCGCTGGGGGCCGGCCTGGTGACGGCGCCGCTTTCGCTCGCGTTCTTCGCGATGTGCCTGGTCAGCAGCCGCCTGGTGACACGGTTCGGACAGCGGGTGGTGACCGTCGGGCTTTCGGTGCAGTTGCTCGGGCTGCTGACACTGATCGGCACCGTGCTGCTGGGGTGGCCGGAGCTGGGGGTGCTCGATTTCGTGCCGGGGATGCTGCTGTGCGGTCTCGGTCAGGGGCTCGCGATGACGACGGTGTTCCGGATCGTGTTGTCGAAGGTGCCGCCGGAGATCGCCGGGGTCGGCAGCGGGATGCTGACGACGTCGCAGCAGGCCGCGATGGCGCTGGGGGTGGCGACGCTGGGGACTTTGTTCGCTTCCGCCGGCGCGGGTCCGCTCGGCATGAAGGGCGCGTTCGTGCTGGTCATCGGGATTCAGGCGGTGCTGACGGTCGGTGTGATCACGGTGGCGCGGCGGCTGCCGGATCCGCGGAACTGAGAAAGTTCGATTTCACCCGTCGGAGTTCCGGCTCCCCGAGCGACGATGGGGATGTGACGGAACCACGGGTGCACCGGGACCCGGCCTTCGCGCTGCTGTCGCTGTACGAGACGGCGTTGCCGGAGGTCTACGGGTACCTGCTGTCCCGGTGCGGTGATCGCACCCTCGCCGAGGAGTTGACGTCCGAGACGTTCCTCGGCGCGGTGAGGTCCTGTCGCAAGGAATACGCGCCTGCAGTGAGCACCGGGTGGCTGATCGGCGTCGCCCGGCACAAGCTCGCCGATCACTGGCGGCGCAAGGAACGCGAGGAACGCGGGCTGCGACTCGTCCACGAGGAGGAGTACACCGATCCGTGGGACGAGCGGCTGGACGCGCTTCTGGCGCGCGATGTACTCGCGTCGCTCGGGGCGCATCACCAAGCCGCGTTGACGCTTCGCTACGTCGACGGCCTCCCGGTACCGGAGGTCGCCGACCATCTGGAGCGCACGGTGCACGCCACGGAGGCGTTGCTCGTGCGGGCCCGTGCCGCGTTCCGGCGTGCTTATCAGGAGAAGGAGGGTCGCGATGACTGATCCGTTCGACGCGCTTCGCGCACCTTCGCGTCCTCTCGATCCTGACCCGCTCTTCGCCGCCGAATTGCGCGACAACCTGCGTCGCGCCGTCCTGAACGGAGCCGATATGACTCAGACGGAGACAGCTGAAGTACGTTCGCTGACGCCCTATCTCGTGGTCACCGACGCGCGGGCCGCGCTCGACTTCTATGTCGAGGTGTTCGGGGCGCGGCGGCGGTCCGATCCGATCGTGATGGAGGACGGCCGGGTCGGGCACGCGGAACTGGCCATCGGGAACAGCGTGCTGATGTTCGCGGATGAATTCCCCGAACTGGGCAATGTGGTGGCGCCCGAGGGCGGCACGTTGATCCGGATCGAAGTCCCGGATGCCCACGCGTCCGCGCGGCGGGCCGCGGAACTGGGCGGTGTGCTGGAGCGGCCCGTCGCTGACGAAGGCCACGGGCTGAGCGGGACGCTCAAGGACCCGTACGGCCAGCGGTGGCTGGTGTCGCAAGCCGCTCCGCGTCCCTCGTCCGACGTGAAACCGATCCGGCACGGCGAAGCCGGCTACTTCACCTTCCAGGTCCCGGACGACGAACGCGCGAAGGCGTTCTACGGCGCCGTTCTCGGCTGGCAGTTCTCGCCCGGACGCGTCGAAGGCGGCTGGGGCGTCGAAGGTTCCGGCCTGCAAGGCGGACTTTGGGGCGGCCCGGGACGCCAAGTGGGCTGGAAGGTCATGTACGCCGTCGACGACCTCGACGCCGCGCTCGACCGTGTCCGGGCCCAAGGCGGCCAGGCCGGCGAAACCGAACAGCAGCCCTACGGCCTGAGCGCCGACTGCGTGGACGACCAGGGCATCGAGTTCTGGCTCTGGGAACAGCCGCGCTCTTGAGTCACTACCCAAACCCCCCGCCCGTCCCAGGGGGGCGACCCCGAAGCCAGTCTATCGCCGATGGGGGCGGGGAAACGGACGTGAGCCGAGTTGTCCACAGCTGGGAGGCATTGTGGACAATCTAGGGCCTGGGTCCACGTAGTGAGGGCCTCCTTCCCTACTTTGAGGGTAGGGAAGGAGGCCTTCACGGCATGGTGAGCGTCAGCGACCGGCGGCGTAGCCCTGCATTCCGCGCGCGTTCGCGGCGGCACGCAAGAGACCACCGGAACGCGAAACGGCGGAAAGCCGTCCGAGCGCCCAAGGTCCGGCATCGACGACGGCGTGTCCGCGCGCGGCTAGCGCGTCCATTGTGGACTGACCGAGCCGTGACTCGACCACGAGTTCCCGCGGCGTCCACGAGCGCGGATAGAACGAACTCGGGAACGCGGTCGTATGCCATGCGGGCGAGTCGATCGACTCCTGCAGGTTCAGCCCGCCGAGCGTGTGCGCCAGCCAGAAACACAGCTGCCATTGGTCCTGCTGGTCGCCGCCCGGGGTCCCGAACGCCAGCACCGGCTCGCCGTCGCGCAGGCCCATCGACGGCGAAAGCGTGATCCGCGGCCGCTTCCGCGGCGCCAGCGAGTTCGGCAGGCCTTGTTCCAGCCAGAACATCTGCCCACGAGAGTCAAGGCAGAAACCGAGTTCCGGGATCGTCGGGCTCGATTGCAGCCAGCCACCCGACGGCGTCACCGAGATCATGTTCCCGGCCGCGTCGACGACGTCGATGTGCACGGTGTCGCCCCGGGTCTCACCCAGCGGCCCGACCGTCGGCTCCCCCGTCGCTCCGGAACCGGATTCCAGTCCGCGCAGCTTCTCGAGAATCGCGGGCAGCCTCGGCGAGGGTCCACCGGGCCGGAGTTCTGCGGACGCTTCTTCGGTGATCAAGGCCCGGCGGGTTTCCGCGTATTCACGGGAGATCAGCAACTCGATCGGCACGTCGGGGGAATCCCCGTACCAAGCCTCGCGGTCGGCGAAGGCCAGCTTCGTCGCCTCGACGGCCAAGTGCACGGTGCGTTCCGTCGGAATTCCGTCCACATAGGACAGTTCGTCGCGCAGGCCGTCCAGCAGCCGCGCCTGCTGCAGCAACGCCGGACCTTGCGTCCAGGCGCCCATCTTCACCAGGCCCCAGTCACCGAAGTCGACCTGCAACGCGTCCTCGTACGTCGCTTCCCAGCCCGCGATGTCCTCACCGGTGAGCAGACCGGCGTGATCGCGACCGGAGTCGTCGCGGAACGCCTTGCGGCTGAAAGAATCGATGGCCTCGGCGACGAAACCCTGCGACCAGGCACGGCGTCCGGCGTCGATCTGCGCCTCGCGTCCGCTGACCGACTCGGCCTCGGCGACCAGCCGCTCCCACGTGTCCGCGAGCGCCGGATTGCGATGCAGCCCCTCGGCGGGTTTGCCGTCCGGCAACCAGAGCGCCGCCGACGTCGGCCAGTGCTCGGTGAAGAGGTCCTGCACCGCGCGGATCGTGTCACCGACCCGGCTGACCAGCGGAATCCCGTTGCGCGCATAGGAAATCGCGTAACCGAGGACCTCGCGCAGCGATTTCGTGCCGTGATCCCGCAGGAGCAGCAGCCAGCCGTCCCACGCCCCCGGCACGGTCGCGGGGAGCAGACCGCTGCCGGGGATCAGGTCGAGCCCGAGATCCGCGAAGTACTCGGGCGTCGCCGCCGCGGGCGACACCCCCTGACCTGCGAGGACACGCGGCGTTCGATCTGCGGCGGTGACGAAGATGCCGGGGACCTGCCCCGCCGGACCGCACAGATGCGGCTCGGCGACCTGCAGGACGAACCCGGCCGCTACCGCCGCGTCGAAGGCGTTGCCGCCGTTTTCGAGCACCGCCATGCCGGTGGCCGAAGCCAGCCAGTGCGTCGATGCCACCATGCCGTGGGTGCCGGCCAGTTCCGGCCTGGTCGTGAACACTTGGCTGATACTACGCTTTGCTAACTACTTTTTCAGTCCCAGAAGCTGAAGAGGTGAGTGAGCTGCTGAACCTCCGGCGGGAGGTCCCCGCGTACCAGGCGCGCGTCCACAACACCGCGACCGTGCGATCGCGATAGGCGCTGCGCCCTTGCTCGAAGTTCTGCGCCTGGCCACCGGCACGAAACTAGCTTCGAACAGCGGCCGGAGCGTCATAGTTTTCCAGCGTCGCCGCGTTGGCCGCGCGCGAAGTCAGCCACGTGAACACCCCCGTCATCGGCTTCGACCCCAGCACTCGGTACAGGAAGTTCCGGTAGCCGACCATGAACCGCGTCTTCGGCGCGAGGAACGTGCCGATCCCGGCCGCCTGCTTCTGCGAAACCTTGATGGGACCACGCATTTTCTCTTCGTAGCGCGCGAAAGCGGCTTCGTGGTCACCGTGAGCAGCGGCGAGTTCACCCGCCAGGACGTACGCGCCCATCATCGCGAGTCCGGTGCCCGAACCGCCCGGACCCGCGCACCAGGCGGCGTCGCCGAGCAGCACGACCCGGCCCCGCGACCACTTGTCGAGGTGGATCTGGCTGAGCGAATCGAAGTACAGCGCGTCGGCGTCGCCGAGGCTTTTCAGCAGTGCCGGGACTTCCCAGCCGAAGTCGGCGTAGCGCTCGGCGAGGGCCTTCTTCTGTGCTTCGACATCGCGTCGGTCGACATCCAGCGGCCCGGACGCGAAGACGAAGCTGACGTTGAGTGCCGAGCGGTCACGGCCACTGGCGACCATCACCGTCCGGCCGGGGACGCTGCAGATCTGGCCGAGGTGGTCGAGGTCGAGGTGGTTGGGCGCGGTGAAGCCCGCGGTGTGGAAGCCGAGGTCGGTGCGGAACCGCTCCTCCTCGCCGAAGGCCAGCCGCCGCACTCCGGAGTGCAGGCCGTCCGCGCCGACGACGAGGTCGAATCTGCGCGCTTCACTGTGGGCGAAGGTGACATCGACACCGTCCGACAGCTCGTCCAGGCCGGTGATCCAGTCGCCGAAGACGTACTCGACGTCGTCTTTCGTGTGGTCGTAAAGGATGCGCGTCAGGTCTCCGCGCTCGATCTCGACTTCGCCACTGAAGAACACCGACGGCATCTGGGCGACCTTCTTGCCTCTTGTGTCGACGATGACCTGCGCGCCCATCGCGGTCTCCTTCGCGCGGATGTCCTCGAGGATTCCCATGCGCTTGAGCAAGGTCATCTGCTCGCCGCGGAAATCGACCGCGCTGCCGCCTTCGCGCAGGGCCGGGGCGCGCTCGACGACGGTCGGCGCGAAACCGCGCTTGCGGAGCCAGAAGGCGAGAGCCGGGCCCGCGATGCCGGCGCCGGAGATCAGAACGGTGGTCTTCATGGCTGCTCCCTGGGGTTCGTGGTGATGGGACCGACCGTACGGCAGATTTGCACGATTGGTCAATCCAGTTGGTTAAACCAAGTGGATAAACCGTGTGGTCTAGGATCTCGGCATGGGTAATCGCGAGGACCTGATGGCCGGTGCCATCCAGTGCTTGAAGGAAAAGGGCTGGTCACGCACCACGGTGCGGGACATCGCGGCGGCGGCCGGGGTCAGCCACGCGGCGATCGGCTACCACTTCGGATCGCGCGAAGCCCTGCTGCTGACGGCGTTCTCGCAGGCGATGGACGAGTGGGGCCGGGAAGTCCAGCGGGAGATGATGAGCGCCGTCGATCCCCACGCCTCAGCGGACGAGCAGTACCGGGCATCCTGGCGCGCGATGATCGACTCCTACGGGCGCAACCGGCAGCTGTGGATCGCCTCGGTCGAGGCGTTCGTGCAGTCCGAGCATCACCCTGAGCTCCGAAAACAACTCGCTGCCGCTCAACGCGAAGGCCGCCGGGGCATGGCGGCGGGCATCCTCGGGATCGACGAGGACACCCTCACCGAGGCTGACGAGCGGCGGATCGGCGCGGTGGCCACGGCGCTGAACTCGGGCGTCATGCTCCAGCACATGCTCGCCCCGGAGAACGCACCGTCGGCCGAGGAGGTCGTGGACGGGTTGATGAAGCTCGTCTCCCTGGTGTCATGAAAGGGTCGTTCAGGACGAAAAATGTCCTGAACGACCCTTTCATGACACCCGCGGGAGGCAGGTGGGTCAGGAGACGGCGACCTTCCGCCGCAGCGCCGCCCGCGGCCGCCCGACGCCCTGCCACGACAGCCCGGCGTCCAGGATCCGTTGCGGGTCCAGGAGATTGCGCGTGTCGACGACCGCGTCGCCGTCCATCTGCTCGGCCATGTACGTCCAGTCGAGCCGCTTGAACTCGTCCCATTCCGTCAGCACGACGACGGCGTCGGCCGCCTTCGCGACCTGGTACGGGTCGTCGACCACGGTCATGCCGTCGATGTGGCCGCCGACGGCGGGGTCGTAGGCGGTCAGGTCCGCGCCGAGCGCGCCCAGCACGGAAGCGACCGCGAGGGCGGGCGAGTCGCGCAGGTCGTTCGTCCCGGCCTTGAACGCCAGCCCGAGGATTCCGATCCGCGAACCGGCCAGTGTGCCGCCGACGGCGCCGGCGATCTTCGCGACGATCCGGTCCCGCTGCGCGATGTTCTCCTCGATCGCCGAGGTGAGCAGGGTGAAGTCGTACTGCACCGACTCGGCGACCCGGACCAGCGCGCTGGTGTCCTTCGGCAGGCACGAGCCGCCCCAGCCGGGGCCGGGTTTGAGGAACGAGCGGCCGATGCGCCGGTCGTAGCCCATGCCTTCGGTGACCAGGTCGATGTCCGCGCCGAGGCGTTCGCACAGTTCGGCGATCGAGTTCACATAGGACAGTTTCATCGCGAGGAAGCAGTTCGCCGCGTACTTCACCAGTTCCGCGCTGGCCGCGTCGGCGACGACGACCGGGGCGGCGAGGTCGGCGTAGAGATCGCCGACCCAGCGGGCGGCCGCGACGTCGTCCGAGCCGACGACGATCCGGTCGGGACCGAGGAAGTCCTCCACCGCGGTGCCCTCGCGCAGGAATTCCGGATTCGACACGACCGGCACGTCCGTGCGGCCGAGCATCGCCTGGATGCGCTTCGACGTTCCCACCGGGACGGTCGATTTGGTGACCAGCGCACAACCCGAAGGGATGACGTCGCCGATCTCGGTGGTCACGGCCTCGACGGCCCGCAGATCCGCCGAGCCGCCCGCGCCCATCGGCGTCGGCACACAAAGGAAAACGGCCTCCGCGTCGCGAACGGCATCGCGCGCGCCGACCACGAACTCGAGTCTTCCGCTCGTCAGCCCCCTCGACACCAGCTCGGACAATCCCGGCTCCAGGATGTCCACCCGTCCGGCGGAGAGCCTTGCGACCTTGGCCCGGTCGACATCGACGCAAGTGACTCGATGTCCCAGGCCCGCCAGGCAGGCTCCCGTGGTCAATCCGACGTAACCGGTCCCCACCACCACGATCCGAGCAGTGCTCATGCTGCTGAAGGTGACAGCCGGAGTTGACCTGTAAGCGAACGGAACGCTTCAGGCCCGAATACTCCTCAAGACATGCTTCGCCTCGACGTGAGCCAACACACGCGCCCCCGATATGCGAACGAGCGTTAACCTGGACCCGGTTGTCGACGAAAGGGAGAACATGCAGATCACCGATACCGCGGCGCTGGTCACGGGTGGCGCGTCCGGGCTCGGCGGCGCGACCGCGAAGGCGCTCGCCGCGAAGGGCGCGCGGGTCTTCGCGCTGGACCTCGCCGGTGCCATCGCGAACGCCGAGCAGGTCGAGAACATCACCTACGTCGAGGCCGATGTCACCGACCCGGAGCAGGTGCGGACGGCCGTCGCGACCGCCGCCGAGTCCGGGGTGCCGCTGCGGACCGTGGTGAACTGCGCCGGGATCGGGCCGTCCGCGCGGATCCTTTCGAAGAAGGGCCCGCACGACCTCGCCCTGTACGCGAAGGTCGTCCAGATCAACCTGATCGGCTCCTTCAACGTGCTGACGCTGGCCGCCGAGGCCATCGCCAAGACCGAGCCGCTGGCCGACAACGCGCGCGGCGTCATCATCAACACCGCGTCGGTCGCCGCCTTCGACGGCCAGATCGGGCAGGTCGCGTACTCGTCGTCCAAGGGCGGCATCGTCGGGATGACCCTGCCCGCCGCGCGCGACCTCGCGTCGCACGGGATCCGGGTGCTGACCATCGCGCCGGGCATCGTCGACACCCCGATGCTGGCGACGGTGAGCGAGGAGTTCCGCGCTTCGCTGGCCGAAGGCATCCCGTTCCCGAAGCGGCTCGCGCGGCCGGACGAGTACGCGCAGCTCGCGCTGTCGCTGATCGACCACGACTACCTGAACGGCGAGGTCATCCGGATGGACGGCTCGCTGCGCATGGCCCCTCGCTGAGCCTCCCCGCGCGTGCTATGAAAGGTCCTTTCCTTGCAAAATTTGCAAGGAAAGGACCTTTCATAGCACGTCAGGGACGGGCGAGGTGGACGTCCAGGCCGATCCCGGCCGTGGTGACCTCGCAGGTCCGGAACGCGGTTTCCGCGACCAGCCCACTGAAGTCGACAGGCGTGTAAGCGCGCCGCCGCAGCCCGGTGAGCGCCTGCCGCACACCGAGAGCGGCCAGTTTGCGGAGCTTCATGCTCGCGACCTCACGCATGATGTCGCCGTCGGTCGCGTCCCGGTTCATGTCCTGCACCACGGCCGTGCCACCCGGACGCAGCACGGATACATCTCGTCGAGCGACTTCACCGGCCACACGAAGTTCTTGAACGCGGCCTGGCAGACGACGAAGTCGAACGACTCGTCGTCGAACGGCATCCCCGCGACGTCGCCCTCGGAAAAGGAGACGTCGACGTCTTCGGCCCGTGCGTACTCGCTCGCGATCTCGACGAAGGTCGGCGCGACGTCCAGTCCGGTCACGGAGAATCCCAGCCGCGCCAGTTCGACGGCGAAGTAGCCGGGGCCGAAGGCGACCTCTAGGATCTTCGCGCCTTCCGCCAGGCCGGCGGTGAGTTCGCGGGCCTGCTTCCGCCAGAGTTCGATCTGCGGTTCGGTGCCGCGCTGCCGGGCGTAGTTCCGCGCCAGCGCGCCGCCCATCTCCGGGATGAGCTTGAACCGCTTCCTGTCCTTGATGTTCGTCATGGTCACTCCAGGGTGGTTTCCCGGAGCCCGGCTATTCTCGAAGTGCCGTCTCGTGGCCGGGTTCCGGTTGCGGGATCGTCACCCCGGCGGGGTGCTGCAACACCTCGCCGGGGTTCTTTCAACGGCCGGTGCTCCCCCTTTCGGCCAACAGGGCCCGCCATTCGGCGAGACCGGGCATGGAGCCGGAAGTCAGTTCCCCGAGGATCGAGCGGACCCACTCGGCTTCCGCCGCTCGGATCGCCAGGTGGTACTCGAGCTCGAGCAGCACCAGCCGCGGGATCTCCTCGATGAGCCGCGCCAGTTCGGCCCGGGTCGAGGCGATGTCTTCGTCCAGCGCCGCCAGCCGGGTGCGGAAGAGGGCGATGACCTCGTCCGGCCCGAGCCACCCCAGCACCGACAGCCCGGCGACGAACTTCGGCTCCTCCGGCGCGAGTTCGCCGAGCAGTTCGCGCAGCCAGTCGAGCATTTCGTCACGGCCGGCGTCGGTGATCCGGTACACCGTGCGTTCGGGACGGGCGCCCTCGCGGCCACTCTCGACGGCCTCGATGAAGCCGTGTTTCCGCAGGTTGCCGACGACCGTGTAGAACGAGCCCCATTTGATCCCCATGTCGCGGTCCTTGCCGCGGCTCTTCAGGATCGAGGCCATTTCGTACGGATGCATCGGGCGCTCGTTCAGCGTCGACAGGATCGCCAACGCCAGCAGGTTCCCGACCTTCCGCCGCTTCACGATGCCTCCTCGTCCACGAGTACTCGTTCACGAGTATCCGCAGAAGCGCGCTTGATCGCAAGTCGCTCACGACCGGGAGATCAGAGGTCGTTCATGTACGGCACGGACGTCTGCGCGTGGTCGGTCATCCAGTTCCGCAGCGCGTGCGTCGCCAGGACGTCGTCCTCGTTGTAGCGCAGCAGACGCTCCCGCTGGACGGCGTCCGGGATTCCGCCGTCCATGCCGACGGCGTCGCGGTACCACCTCATCGACGCCTCGCCGCCCGCTTCCGGATCGCGCCAGGCGAATCCGGCGACCGGCGCGATCACCTTGAGCCCCTTGCCCTGCGAGCAAAGGAACTGGTCGGTGACGCTGCGGAAGAGGTCGATCCACTCCTCGGAGTCCACAAAGGACGCTATCTCGGCCTTCTTGGGCACGCCGGGGTACTCGCCGAACCGGTCGGCGGATCCGAAGAGCCAGCGGTTCTCGGCGAGTGCGTTGTAGCAGTAGGCGCGGAACGTCAGCCCCGCGGCGAGCGTGCGCTCGCGGACTTCGGTGAACCAGGCCCAGAACTCCGCGAACGAACGGGCCTCGTCCGCGGTCGGCAGCGGCTCCCACGTCGCGAACGCCCGGTAGCCCTGCTCCATCCCGATGTCGGCGCCGGTCAGCAGCGAACCCCACAGGTACGCACCGGAATCGCCGAAGCTCTCCATGTCGACGTCGACCTCGACGTCGCCGCGCGAGACCTCGATGCGGTCGACCTTGCGCACCATCGTGAGGTCGGCGAGCCAGGCGCGCGCGAGGATGATCGCGTCGGCGAAGGTGCCGCCGGTCCAGTTCATCGGCGGGGGTTCGTCGGCCGGATCGAGCGCGGCCAGTTTGTCCACTGTGGACACCCCGGCGCGGCGGAGTTCCATCGCGTCCTCGCCGCGGACGACGAGGCTGACGTCGCGGGTTTCGGTGAGCACGACCTCACAGGTCGGCCACCAGGGGCAGCGCCGGCATTCGAGGACGCGGGACGGTTCGGCGAGCGGTTCTTCGCCTTCGGCGGCCGCGCTCGCGATGGCGAGCCTGTCGGCGAAGCGGCTCTGATACTCCGTCAGCGCGCTCCGGCCGCCCGGCCAGGTGCCCGCGGCCAGGTCGTGCCAGACGACGACGTCCGCGTCGAGCCCGATGACGCCGCCGATGGCACGGTGTCCTTCGTGCTTCCCGATCGCTTCGAGCATCCGATAGAGGTGCGCGAGCCGCATCTGGTCCCGCGGCTGCGAGCGGACCTTTCGCGCCGGGTCGGGCAACCGGTTCGCCGGGTCGAGGTCGGTCATCACCGTGGTCGGCGCGCCCGAGCCGCGATCGGTGATGCGGTGGCGCACGACCAGCACCGGCACGTAGCCGGCGCCGGTGTGCACGAGGAGCTCGGAGCCACCACGCCGGTGACCGGCGCGATCGACCGGGAGCAGCGCGCCCCAGATGTAGCTCGCTTCGGCGGCGAAGGCCTCTTCAGTGAGCTGAACGCGCTCGGCGGCCGGGAGGTCGCGAGGGATCTTCACCCAGGTCGCGCCGGGTCCCGTCGCGTCCATGAGCTGCCGCACGATCGCCTCGCGATGCGCCGACGCGTCGGCGATCCGCTGCTGCGCGGCCGGGTCGGGCGGGGCGAGCGGGACCTCGCGCATCGCCGGATCGTGTTCGAGGTGCACGCGACGCCGGCAGCGGCTCACCGCTCCCGCGTCCAGTAGCACCTCGTTACTCACGGACAACACTCTAGAAGGCGACCGGCAAGCCGACATGCCCGCCACTTCGGGGACCAGTAAGTTCGTCAGTGACACAGCGTGGGAGGTGCCATGGCGCGCAAGGCCAAAGCCATCGAGGGCGAAGGCAGGTTCACCCCGAAGAAGGCGAAAAACGCCGTCGCGGTGGCCAAAGTGCTCGGTCCGGCCGTACTGCCGGTGATCGCGCCGTACGCCGTTCGAGCGGCGGGTGCCGCACGGGAGCTGTACGACCGTTATCAAGCGAAGAAGCTCGGCGTCGCCATCGACCAGCTCGGCGAGTACAGCGGGCGCGGTGCCGCGCTGCACGCGCGGATCGCGGGGCTGACGCAGGGCCTCGCGGAGCTGAAGAGGTCCGCGAAGGCGACAGACGCCGACGCGGCCTTCGCGAAGGACACTCAGGGGACGTTGGAGCAACTCTCGGCGACCGTTCGCGCTTCGGAGCGGATGCCCGCCGCGCGGCGGAAGGCGGCGCACCGGGCCGTGGCCGGGGAGCTGGACCAGCTGGAGGGAAAGCTGCTGCACCGGCTGGGGATCTAGCCGCCCTTCGCAGCTCTCGAACGCTAGGAAAGGTCCTTTCCTCGCAAATTTTGCAAGGAAAGGACCTTTCATGGCACGCGGCGAGGGCCCGAAGCGGGCAGTGACGGCGGCCGAACCCAGCCCAAAGGTCTCCCCAAGGGCGCCCCGCGCCCGACGGAGACTTCACCGTCGAGCGCCCTCTTTGGGCCGAAGGCCCACGGAAACGTGATGAAGGGGCGCCCTCCGCTCCCACCGTGAGGTGGAGACGGAACGGGCGCCCCTTCGGCACGTTTGCGTCAGCGCTCGACTAAGAAATAAAGCCCTTCTTCTTCATCCATTCGTAGGCGACTTCGCCCTGGTCACGGCCGTCGACGTCGACCTGTTTGCACAGTTCGATCATCTGCTCGTTGTCGATGGCCGCGCTGACGGCTTCCAGCGGTCCGCGGATTTCCGGGTGCTTGTTGAGGAACTCGGTCCTCAACGTCGCCACGGCGTTGTACTGCGGGAACGCCTTCTTGTCGTCTTCGAGGACGCGCAGGTTCAGTCCGGCGATCCGGCCGTCGGTGGTGAAGATCTCGCCGATCGGGCAGGTGCCGCTCGCGACGGCCGAGTAGATCGTGCCGATGCCGAAGTTCTTGATCACCGGGTTCTGGAAGCCGTACGCGCGCACGGCGGCGGGGAAACCGTCCTGGCGGCTGGTGAATTCGGTCTCCAGGCAGAAGACGTTCTGGTCGGGCTTCTGCTTGAGGAACGCCGCCAGGTCCGACGTCGTCTTCAGGTTGTTCGCCGCCCCGTAGGCCTCGGTGACCGCGAAGCCGTACTGGTCGTTCAGCGGCGAATAGTTCAGCCAGGAGATGCCGAACTTCGCTTCGTCGGCCGCCTTCGTGGCTTCGTACTGGGCCTGTTCCCCGCCGGGGACGGGGAGTTCGTTGCCCTGGTAGTTGATCCAGCCGGTGCCGGTGTACTCCCACGCGACGTCGGTCTGGCCGGTGAGCAACGCCTGCCGCGACGAGTTCGAGCCCTTGATGTCGGTCAGGTCGATGACGTCCGCGCCCGCCGCGGAAAGCGCCATCTCGGCCATGTAGCCCAGGATGATGTTCTCGGTGAAGTCCTTGGACCCCACCGTCACCTCGACGCCTTTGAGCGACTCGATGGGTTTGATCGAACCGGGTTCGATCTTGTACGGCAGCGCGGTGTTGACCTCGAGTCCGCACGCGGAAAGCGTGCCGCACAACAGGACCGCGCCGAGGATCGCCTTGAGCCGCATGTCAGCGCAGTCCCTTCGGTCCGAGGAGCTGTTCCGCCACCGCGCCGAGCCAGTCGACCAGCAGCGCCAGCGCGACGGCGAGCACCGAGCCGGTGATCAGCACCTTCGTCAGGTTGAGCTTGTAGCCGGTGTCGATGAGCAGGCCGAAACCGCCGGCGTTCACGAACATGCCGAAGGTCGCCGTGCCGACGGCCAGCACCAGCGAGGTCCGCAGACCGGCCAGTACCAGCGGGACGGCCAGCGGGAACTCGACCCGCCACAGCACGCCGGTGGCCGACATGCCGATGCCACGGCCGGCGTCGATCAGGGCGGGGTCGATCTGTTGCAGGCCGACCATCGTGTTCCGCAGCACCGGAAGCAGCGAGTAGAACGCCAGCGGCAGCGCCGCGACCCACAGGCCACCGGTCGCGCCGGTGACGATGAACCACAGCACCAGCACACCGAGCGCGGGCGCGGCCTGGCCGATGTTCGCGACGGCCAGGAAGATCGGCGCCGCCCATTTCGCCCAGGGCCGCGTCACGAGCACGCCGAGCGGCACCGCCACGGCGACCACGATCGCGGTGACCACGATGGTCATCGCCAGGTGGTCGCGCAGCGCGGTCAGCAGCCCGGCGGCGTTGAGCGTCGCCTTCTCGGTCGCGGTGAGGTCGCTGGTGAACACCCAGATCAGCACCCCGGCGACGATCAGCAGCACCACGGCGGGCTGGGCGAAGAGCCGGACCCGTTCGGCGCTTCTCGACGAGGACTCGGTGGAGAACCCGGTATCGACGGCCGTCATGCGGTCACACCTTCCGCCGGGCTGTCGTCGGAGTGCTCCTCGCGCAACTGCTGGATCGTCGAGATGACGGTGTCGAGCTCGATCGTCCCGGCGTACTCGCCGCGGGCGCCGGTCACCGGGACGCTGCCGCCCTCGGCGAGCATGGCTTCGAGCGCGTCCTGCAGCGTCGACTGGAGGCTGACGTAGTCGCGCAGCGGTTTGCCCGCGGTGGCCAGCGACGTCGCCGCGGTCAGCTCGCGGACGTGCACCCACCGCATGGGACGGCGGCGCTGGTCGAGCACCAGCACGAAATGCTTGCGCTGCTTGGTCAGCTTCTCGCGGACGTCCGACGGCGATTCGCTCACCGTCGCCGTCAGCGCGTCCTGCTTCAGCTCGACGTCGCGGACCCGCAGCAGCGTCAGCTGCTTCAGCGAGGCACCGGCGCCGACGAAACCGGCGACCGTGTCGTCGGCCGGGTTCGCGAGGATCGCGTCCGGGGTGTCGTACTGGAGGATCTTCGACTGGTCGCCGAGCACCGCGATCTTGTCGCCGAGCTTCACGGCCTCGTCGAAGTCGTGGGTGACGAAGACGATCGTCTTCTTCAGTTCGGTCTGGAGCCGCAGCAGTTCGTCCTGCAGGTTGCCGCGGGTGATCGGGTCGACCGCGCCGAACGGTTCGTCCATCAGCAGCACCGGCGGGTCGGCCGCGAGCGCCCGCGCGACGCCGACGCGCTGCTGCTGCCCACCGGACAGCTGACGCGGGAACCGGTCGCGGAAATCGGCCGGGTCCAGCCCGACCAGGTCCATCATCTCCTCGACCCGGTCGTTGACCTTCTTCTTGTCCCAGCCGAGCAGCCCTGGCACCACCGCGATGTTCTGCGCGACGGTGAAGTGCGGGAAGAGCCCGGCCTGCTGGATCGCGTAGCCGATGCGACGGCGCAGGGTGTCGACGTCGAGCTTCAGCGCGTCGTCGCCGCCGATGGTGATGCGGCCCGACGTCGGCTCGATCAGCCGGTTGATCATCCGCATGGTCGTGGTCTTGCCGCAGCCGGACGGGCCGACGAAGACCACGATCTTGCCCGCGGGCACCACCATCGAGAAGTCGTCGACCGCGGGCTCACGGGTGCCGGGGTAGCGCTTCGAGACGTTCTCCAGCTGGATTTCGACGCCGGATACGGTTTCAGGAGACTCAGCCACGGACACCCCTAGAGACGGTCAAACGGTTGATCAGGACGTAAACGGCGTCGAGGACCAGTGCGAGGACGACCACACCGAGCGTCCCGGTCAGTGCCTGGTTGAGGGAGTTCGTGCTCCCCGCGTTGGTGAGGCCGGAGAAGACCTCCGAGCCGAGGCCGGGGCCCTTCGCGTAGGCCGCGATGACCGCGATACCCATGAGCATCTGCGTCGCGACCCGCATCCCGGTGAGGATGGCAGGCCAGGCGAGCCGCAGTTCCACCCTGG
The DNA here is from genome assembly GCF_046549005.1 of Amycolatopsis sp. lyj-108. Taxonomy (NCBI): domain Bacteria; kingdom Bacillati; phylum Actinomycetota; class Actinomycetes; order Pseudonocardiales; family Pseudonocardiaceae; genus Amycolatopsis; species Amycolatopsis sp. lyj-108. The sequence continues at coordinate 138,414 of NZ_JAJPWQ010000001.1, forward strand.
TCAGCACGCCGAACCGGCTCATGCCGATACCGCGTGCCGCGTCGCTGACCGCTGGATCGACGCCGCCGAGCCCGACGATCGTGTTCCGCACGATCGGCAGCAGCGCGTAGAGCACGAGCGCGATGACGGTGGTGTTCACACCGAGGCCGAACACGGGGATGAGCAGCCCCAGTAGTGCGAACGAGGGGACGGTGAGGATCGTGCTCGCCAGCGCCGTGGCCACGGCCGACCCGATCGGGCTGCGGTAGACGGCGACGCCGATCACCACGCCGAGCACGGCGGCGATGATCGTGCACTGCACGACCGCGCTGACATGGAGGAGCCCTTGGAGGGCGAGTCTGTCCCACCGATCCGAGATGTACTCGAAGAGATTCATCGCGTGCTGGTTCTCCCGCCGCCTCTGGGTGAGACTCCTCACCCATTCGGAGTAGCTGTATCGGGAGCCTGACTACCCAAAACCCGCGCGGTCAAACCCCTGTTTACCGCCATTTATCCCGTAAATCTTCCCCATTCGGCCTAAATGGGCAAACGCACGCGCCGACCCGGCGGTGTCTTTCCCACTGCTCAACAGCCGGGAGGAGATCGACCACACGGCAGTACGTCGAATACTCTTCACCCGTGAGTAAGGGCAGCCATCACCGAAGCGCGTTACGCGCCGTGCGTGGTGGTTTGCTCGGTGTGAGCTCCGCGGCGCTGGCCGTGACCGCTCACATGATCGGGGACGGCGATCTACCCGATACGGCGATGACGTTGTTGCTCACCGTGCTGATCGGCTGGAACGCCGCCGCGCTCGCCGCGAAGGCCCGCGGGCCGCTGGCCACCATCGTCGATCTCGGCGCCGGTCAGGTCGTGATGCACCTCGTGCTCAGCTCGCTGAGCACCCACGAACCGCACGGCGAACCCGCCCCCCTTTCGAGTGGGCTCGCGATGACCGTCGCGCACGTCGTCGCCACGCTGGTCACCGCGGTGCTGCTGGCCAAGGCCGACGGACTGCTGCTCGGCGTCCTCGCCTGCCTGCGCGCGCTGGTCCCGTTCATCCTCAACGCGCTCCCGGTGCCCGCCGCGGTGGCGTCCCCGGTGCTCGCCCGTCCGGCGGGCCCCGGTCATCTCGTCGGCGTGGACCTCCGCCGGGTCCACGGCAGGCGCGGCCCGCCGCTGTTCTCCTGAATCCCAGATCGTCCCCCGTAATCGGCGAGGTCCCCGAACCCGCCGTCTCGAATCACGTTCAGGAGTACTTCGTGTCCAAGCACGTCTTCAAGCGAGCCGGTTTCCTGGCCGCCGCCATCGGTGCCGCCGGTCTGCTCTCGGCAGGGGTCGCCTCGGCCCACGTCACCGCCAACGTCTACGGCCCCCAGCCCGAAAAGGGCGGCTACGGGTCGATCTTCTTCCGCGTCCCCAACGAGGAGAAGGACGCCGGCACCGTCAAGGTCGAGATCACCCTCAAACCCGAGTACGCGCTCAGCTCCGTGCGTACCAAGCCGATCCCCGGCTGGAAGGCCGAGGTCGTCAAGTCCAAGCTGCCCAGCCCGGTGACCAGCGCGTCCGGTACGCAGATCACCGAGGCCGCCACCTTGGTCTCGTGGACCGCCGAGCCCGGCACCAAGATCGCCGCCGGTTCGACCGAGTTCCAGGAGTTCCAGATCAGCGCGGGCCAGTTCCCGGCCACCGTCGACGCGCTGGAGTTCCCGGCCACGCAGACGTACGAGAACGGCAAGGTCGTCGAGTGGAACCAGCCAACCCCGGCCTCCGGTGAGGAGCCGGAGCACCCCGCGCCGACCGTGAAGCTCGCCGAGAAGAGCGGTGACGGGCACGGTGGTGGCCACGGCTCCGACGCGAAAGCCTCCGAGGAATCCCACGCCGCGTCCTCGTCTTCCGACAACACCGCCCGCTGGCTCGGCGGCGCCGGACTGGTCGTCGGCGCGCTCGGCCTCGGCGTCGGCGCCGGTGCCACCCTGCGCGCCCGCCGCGCCACCGCCGTTTCGAGCAAGAGCAACACCGAGGGAACCGAGTAAATGCGTAAAGCGATCGTCGCGCTGGCGATCACCGGGGTGGCGTGGCTCGCCACCGCCACCCCGGCGCTGGCGCACAACGTCCTGATCTCCTCGGACCCGGCGAAGGGCGCTTCGCTCGCCGCCGGGCCCGCGAAGGTCACGCTCACGTTCGACCAGTACGTCCAGAACGCGAACGTCAACCAGATCGCGGTCATCGGACCGGGCGGCGGCCAGTGGGCCGAAGGCCAGGTCGAGGTCCGCGACAGCGTCGTGACCGTGCCGCTGCGGCCGCTCGGCCCGGCGGGCGAGTACAAGATCGGCTACCGGATCCTGTCCGCGGACGGGCACGCCGTGACCGGTGAGGTGCCGTTCACCCTCACCGCCGCGGGCACCGGGACCCCGGCGAGCGCCGACGCCGCGCGCAGCAACGCCGGCCAGGCCGAGACGACCCCCGCGACGGGTGGCGAGAATTCGTCCGGGGTGCCGATCTGGGTGTGGATCGCGGGCGCCGTCGTGCTGCTCGCCGTCGGACTGACCGTCGCACTGCGCACCGGCGCGGGTGACAAGGAGAAGAGCGGCTCATGACACAGGCCGAGACCACCTCGCGTACTCGCGTCGCCGTCCTGTTCTGCCTGGTGACGGCGGGCATCGTCGGCGCCCTGATCGGCGTCGCGCTGACGGCGACGGCCCCGGTGCCCGGGGTCGCGCAGGTCAGCGAGGTGGTCTCGGTCTCCATCCCGATCGTGCGGGTGCTGCTGGACATCTCGGCCGTCGCCACGATCGGGCTGGCGCTGCTTTCGGTACTGGTCGGCTACGACCGGCCGAAGCTCTCCGAGCCGATCATGCGGATCGCGCGGCCCGCGAGCGTCGCGGCCGCGCTGGTCTGGGCGACCACCGCGCTCGTCGCGCTGATCCTGCAGACCGCCGAATACCGGCCGGGTTCCAGCACCCTGTCGATGTCGGACGTCGGGAGCTACATCGCCGACGTCGGCGCCGGGAAGGCGCTGCTGATCGTCGCGGTGCTGGCCCTGCTGCACGCGGGACTCGGCGTCCTCGCGCTGAAACACGGCGAGAAGGTGCCCGCGGAGGTCCGCGTCGGGCTCGGCCTGTTCGCGCTGCTGCCGCTGCCGGTCACCGGGCACGCGTCGAACTGGAACTACCACGACTACACGATGATCTCGATGGAACTGCACGTGATGAGCGCCGTCGCCTGGACCGGCGGGCTCGGCGCGATGACGGTGCTGCTCATCGGGAACCGGACGCTGCTGGCGCACGCGCTGCCGCGGTTCTCCAAACTGGCGACGCTGTGCCTGATCCTCGGCGCGGCGACGGGACTGTTCAACGGGTTGATCGAGATCTCGCTCAACCCGTCGCTCGGCTTCTGGGAAGGCGTCTTCACCACGCCGTATGGGCAACTGGTGCTGCTGAAACTGTTGTGCACCGGCGTGATCGCGGGCCTCGGCGCCTACACACGCTGGAAGCTGATGCCGCAGATCGTGCGGCACAACCGCACGGCGCTGGCCGCGTGGGCGACGCTGGAACTGACGGTGATGGGGCTCGCGTTCGGCTTCGCCGTCGTCCTCACGCGAGCCCCGGTCGTCCCGACGACCTGAGCCGGATCAGGCCTTCTTGTCCAGCGAAACGATCATCAGCGTCTCGGTGGACTCAGGCTCGAAGCGGACTTCGGCGATCCCGGACAGCTCTTCGTTGAGGTTCACCCGGCCGTCGTGGTTCCAGACGACGAGTGCGTCGCCTTCACGGCAGAAGTTCCACTGGTGCAAGCCGTAGTAGTTCTCGCGTTCGCCCTCGTTCACGTTGAGCATCAGCACGACGGCGTGGCCCGGCTTGACGACCTCGAGCATCTGACGGGTGCCGAGCACCGGGTCGTACACGTGGTCCAGCGCGTTCTGGCAGTACACCAGGTCGAAGTGGTCCACCGGGAACACCTCGGACAGCTTCTCCACCTCGGCGTCCTGGGTGGCCACCAAGGGGGTCAGGTCCAGCTCGGCGAGGAGGGCGTTGTACCGGTCGGCGAGCGGGTCGACCGGGGTGATCTCCACCGTGCGACCGGGCCATTGCTTGCCGACGCAGGTCAGCGGGCCCGCGCCGACGTCGAGGATGCGGACCGTCGATCTCTCGGGCGCGAACGGCTCGAGGTTCCGGGTCAGATGCGGCTGGTTGCGCAGGTCGGAGTCCGGGCTGGTCCGCCACTCGTAGTCGTTGAACCCTCCGCCGGCGAAGGCTTCGGGCCCACCCGAGAGCCAGATCCGCCAGTGGTCCAGCTCGTTCGACAGTCCTTCTTGCCAGCGGGTCTTGCCTGTTGTCTCCATGAAGATCCCTCTTTCACCCGATAGAAGTCTTGAACCCCATAACGGCCCCAATGTACTGACGCCCGGCCCAGCTCCCGCGCTTGCTCCATCCGGCCGCATTTGGCCGGTTTCACTGTCCTCTCCGGACGTTCACCGGAATGCTCTACGCGATCGCTGGGATAGACCCGAAGAGGGGAAGGTAGATGGGCGGCCCGTTGCCGGGTGAAAGTGAAGTCAGCACGCCACAGGTACCGCGCCAGCGATCGGCGGTCCGGCTCACCAGACAGGTGAGTTCGGGGCCACGGCAGCTTCCGCCCGTGCCCGCCCATTTCACCAACCGCACGGCCGAGCTCGCACTGCTCGAACGACTGCTGACCGAGAACGACACCACCGGACCGGCGGTGCACCTGATCAGCGGTCAGGGCGGGATCGGGAAGACGGCGCTGGCCACCGCGTGGGGCCGTCACCTCGGTGACCGGTTCCCGGACGGGCACCTGTGGGCGGATCTCGGCGGGTTCAGCACCAACGGCCCGCTCTCCGCGAGCGAAGCACTCGGCCGGTTCCTCCGTGCCTTGGGTGTCCCGCCGGAAGGGCTGCCCGGGGACGTCGAGGAGCTCACCGCCCTCTATCGCACGACGACCGCCGATCGGCCACTGCTCGTGCTGCTCGACAACGCCGCGTCGACCGAGCAGGTGCTGCCCCTGCTGCCCACCGGCGGGGAAAGCCTCGTGATCGTGACCTCCAGACGCCGCTTGGGCAGGCTCCAGACCGAACATCGCGCGAAGCTGGTCGAGCTGGCGCCCTTCGGTTCCGCGCACAGCGCCGAACTGCTGGGCCGCGCGGTCGGCGAGGAGCGGGTCGGCGCCGAAGCCGCACAGGCCCGGACCATCGCCGAGCTGTGCGGCGGGCTGCCGATCGCGCTCACCACGGTCAGCGCCAAGCTCGCGGGACGACCGAAAATGTCGCTGGAGAAGATCGCCTCCGAACTGGGGAAGGAATATCGTCGACTGGCCACGCTCTCGACGAAAGAGGCGCAATCGGTGGAAGCCAGCTTCAACCTCTCCTATGACGAACTCCCCTCGGACGCGGCCGCGCTGTATGCGGCGCTCGGGCTGCATCCCGGCCCCGACTTCGGCGTCGGCGTGGCGGCCGCGTCGATCGCCGTGCGCGAGGAGGTGGCCGACGACCTGCTGGACCAGCTCGTCGACGTCGGGCTGCTGATCGACCGCGGCGACGACCGGTACACCTTCCACGATCTCGCGCGGCTGCACGCCAAGGAGAAGACGGCGGGCAACGAGTACGACCGCGACATCGCCGTTCGCCGCATGCTGGAGTGGTACCTCTTCACCGCCTCCGCGACGGCGGGCCTGACCACGCCCGATCAGGAGCCGATCCCGTACCGGTACGAGTACCGGCCGTCGGCGCGGGCGTCGTTCGACAGTGACCAAGAGGCACTCGACTGGCTGGAGCTGGAGCGCGAGAACCTCATCGCCGCGGTCGAGACGGCGCATGACTGGGAGCTACCGGAACTCGGCTGGCAGCTGGCCGCCGCGATGTGGCCGCTGTTCCTGTTCCGCAAGCACTATCCGGACTACCTGCGAGTGAGCGAGATCGGCGCCCGGTGCGCGAAGGCGTGGGGCAACGCCTCCGCGGAGGCGTTGATGCGGAACCGCGCCGGCGCCGCCTGCCGTGCCACCGGACGCTACGACGAAGCCGTCCGGAACTATCTGGCCGGACGCGAAGCCGCCCGGAACGCGGACGACAGTGTCGTCGAGATCCGTTCGGTGGAAGGACTCGGCCTGGTCGCGTTGCAGCAGGGCAGGCTCGACGACGCGATCGAGTGGTTCACCGAGGACCTCCTGCTCGGTGAGCGGCAGGACCGTCCGCACGACATCGGGCTGGCGCTGATCAACCTCGGCGCGACCCGCGTCCGCGCCGGACGGCCCGAAGCCGCGATCGCCGACCTCACCCGCGCTCGCGACATCCTCGACGGCGACGACTACAACGTGGCCCGCGCCCGGATCGAACTCGCCCGCGCCCTCACGGTCACCGGGGATCTCGCGGCCGCACGGGCCGAACTCGAACCCGCCCGCGCCACCATGGAGGCGCGGGGATCGAGGTTCGAGGTGGCCAGGACGCTGGCCGCGTTCGGCGAGATCGCCGAGGCGGACGGCGATCGGGACCGAGCACGAGGCCTCTACGACCAGGCGTTGCCGATTTTCGTCGGCCTCGGCCGTCCGGAGGCGGACGCTCTGCGTACGCGTTTGGAACAACTGTGACCCCGAAGGCCCCGATCGGTGCCCAGCGAGCAGGTGAACGCCCCGCGCCGAATAACACAGCGTAGCTGCAAGTTGCACATTTGGGGGAGCATTGGGCCGGGAGAAGTGATTAGCCCGGGCGAATTAGTCACCGATTGATCGGCGAATTCGGGCAAGCGGCGAACGGTCATTCGCCGTCGGCGAATGCACGTGCAGATCCCTTTCCCGGGTGAGTCACCGATAGCGGTTCCAGCGCGCGCCGGTACGCCCGTTCCGGAGATCGTCCAACCGTTTCCGCAGCTCATCCCGTACGCCGGGATGACTGCGGAGAATCGGGAGCACACTCGTGGTGAGCTTCAGTTCACGGATCGCGCGCAGTACCGAGAACCCGGACCACGTGGTCACGTCGAATCCGTACCGCTGCGCGAACACGCGATAGCGCGCCGGTGGATCACCGAACCGTTCACGGCCGACGGCGAGCGGTGTCAGATCCCATTCCGGCGGCCCGACACAGGACGAATCGAAATCGCACAGCACCGGCCCGTCCGGCCCGTGGATCACATTCCCGGGGTGCGCGTCCCCGTGGACGAGGCCACGGGGCAGGGGGAAGTCGAGCGTCGCGAGGGCGCCTTCGACCTCGGCGCAGCGTTCCAGCAGGAACCTCCGGTCGCCCTCGTTCAGCTCCTCGGCGTCCGAGACCCTGGCGCGGACCGCGGCGAACGGCGCCCATTCGGCGAGGCCCTCCGGCGGCTCGAGATCGTGGACCCGGCGCAGCAGCGCGGCGAGGTCGGCCGACTTCGCCTTCCGGCCGCTCGCCGTCACCTTCCACCACACCGTCACGAGCTGCTCGCCGACCGGCAACGGCTGGTCGAGGCCGGAAACCAGGCGGATGGCGGGCACGTCGTGCCGTTCGAAGTGCCGGGCGACCCGCACGACCGTACCGACGCGGTGCCGCAGCCGGGTGGAGCCGACGATCCGGACGACGAACGGCGCGCTCGCCAGCTCGTAGACGGCGTTGTTGGTGAACCTCAGGAGCCGGGCGCCTTCGGGGTCCACGCCCAGCAGGTCGCACGTCCGCCCGAGGGCGTCGCGCAGGATTTCGGGCGTGAACCGGCCGCCCGGGCCGGTCGGCTCAGGCGGCGTAGAACGAGTTGAGGCGGTCGGCGAGGTCACGGGCGTCGGCGTTGTTCCGGCGGCGTTCCGCCTCGACCTGCAGGGGTCGCATCCGGTCCTTCACCCGCTCCGACTTGATGCCCTCGGCGCAGTCGATGGCCTTCGAACCCACCTTCGCACCGTGGTCGAGATCGCCTTCGAGCAGGTGGTTCGTGGCCAAGGCGCTGAGCATGAACGTCTTGCTGCGGGCCATGTCGTCGGTGTAGGACTCGACGGCCTTCGTCAGTGCCGGGATCGCGTACTTGGTGTGCTCGGCGTTCTTCTCGGCGAGCACGGTGTGCACGGTGCCGATCATCGCGTAGACGTCGGTCTCGGTGAAGAACTTGACCCAGGACTCGGCCTCGGCCAGATCGGCGCGGGCGAACTCGTCCTTGCTCCGGCCGAGCAGCTTCGTGGCCTGCTCCTCGTTGCCCATCATCGCGTAGGCCCACGCCTCGTTGGCGCAGAGCACGGCGACCGCCAGTTCGGAGCCCGATTCCTGGGCGGCGATCTGGCCGAGCTGGAACAGTTTCAACGCGTCGTTGGGGGCGTCGTTGTGCAGGTAGACCCGGCCCATCCGGTACAGCACGTTGGCCACCAGCGGATGACTGTCGCCCTGTTTGGCCAGGTCCAGCGCGTTCGCGAAATGCCCGCGCGCGGAATCCATGAGGCCGGTGTCGAAGGAGGTCCAGCCCGCCAGGCTGTGCAGGTCGGCGAGCGCGACGTACAGCCGGTTCTTGACCGGCTCGGTGCCGGTGGATTCGAGCATCTGCTGTCCCCAGGACAGCTGGGCGACGACGGCGTCGCGGCAGAAACCGCCGCCGTACTGGTAATCGAGGGAACGGAGGGCTCTGGTCGCGGCTTCCACCTGGCGGACGTCGGTCATGCCGATCCGCCCGGGGGCGGGCGTCTTCGCCGGGCCGGCCGACCACGTTCCCGATTCGGGACCGAACACCGCCGCACCCATCGTGACCTGGGCGGCGTGCGCGAGGAACCTCCGTCGCTTCACGGACTCGTCCTCCTCCGCCTGCTGGCCGTCGGCAGCACCGACGACCTTTATCGCTGTCGCCTCGTCATAGGCGAGACCCATGTATCCCCTGGGGACACCAAGGCCGTCAGCGATGCGGGTGAGCACGTCGTACGCCATCACCTGGCGACCCTTGAGGATCTCGGACACCTCGGACTGCGACTGGCCGGTCATCGCGGCGATCTGACGCTGCGAAACACCGTGCTTGCGCAACAGCCGGTACACGGAGGAGATCTCCCGTGTGGCCAGTGCGGCTCGCATCTCCGGCTGCTCCCAGGCATCCGGCGGCACGGGGTGACTCTGCCTGCCCGAAGCACCTGCAGCGCCTGAAGCGCCTACTGCGTCCGAGCCGGCGACAGCGCCGCCACCGATACTGGCGTCCATTGCGCCCCCTCACAGTTCCGTTGGGGTCGAGAAACAGCGTAAGCACACCTATTCAACCGTGCGAAACACCGGATTGCCCGTCGTGATCGGCCCGGCAGAAGTCGTTTGACCGCTTACCGTGAAACCTCGTCCGGTCACCGCTATGACGGCGGTTCGACCTTCTATCGCACTCGGTTTCACATCACTGTAGTTGTCAGATCTCCGTGACCGACCCGCCACCGGCAGCGATCACAGAGAGCTACCAAGTCTCCGAACCCCCGCAGGGTGCGGACACGCGGAACGAAGACGACGTGGAACGAGAGAGCGGAGAAGAGCCAGTGGAGTTCGTGGACTCGATCGCAACAGGCTCCATCACCGCGGGACGGCCCGGTATGGCCACGCGCCACCTGCGTGCGGCCGGCCCCGCCGGTCAGCAGCCGGTCGCGGTCGCCCCCGGCGTCAACCGGCCGGTCTCCCCTTCCGCCCCGGTCGACCCCCGTACCGCGAGTGTGCGCCGTTACGAAGGCGGACAGCTGGTCTGGCGGGTGCAGTGCGGCGATCTCATCAGCCGCGAGCGCGCCGTCACCGTGTTCGTCGAAGACAACCAGGTGGTTCTCGTCTCGCCGCCGGGAGAGACCGCGCGCATGACGTCCGGCCAGCTCGGCCAGCTCAGGGCAGCGCTCAACGAAGCCGCCAAAATGGCGGAAAGGTAACGGTGAGTTCTCCGTGGATCAGGTCCTAGGGCAAGTCCTCCGCAACGCGGTTTGGGAACGCCTCGACATGCTCTCCGATCTCGCGAACCGGGCCGACGCGCAGTCGCTCGTCTCGGTCGCCCGCTCGGAGCTCCCCCGCCTGACCGAAGGCTGGCGCGCGATGCTTCAGGCGCACGAGCCCGACGAGCGGGGCGACTGCCCCACCTGCTCGACCCGCTGGCACCGGTGCAAGGCCCCCTGCTCGGTATGGCAGGTCGCGCACGAGCACCTGGTCGCCGGCGGCCTCGCCCCCCAGCACACCGCGGCCTCCCAGGACCACCGGCGCGAAGCCCGCCGCCGTGTTCCCGGGCAGACCAGGGCGAGCGCTGCCGAAACCACCGGCAGGCACGCGCTGGTCAACCCGCGCCGTCCGGCCATCGGCGGCGTGCACATCTAGAAAGCCGGCGAGTGAACGGCGGTCCGAGCGCCCCCTCGGCAACCACGCCACGATCTCGCCTTCGCCGGCGGCGGTTCGCGCGTACCCCCGAACGCGACGAGCCGCTCTCGGTAATCACTCCGGTCCCCGCCGCGATTAATCGAAAATTCTCGGCAGAACACCTAGCGAAGGCAGTAATCGGTCGCTAGGTTGATGATCACAAACGCAGCGCGATACCTGCCCCGGAGCGCGCTGCCATCCCCCGAACCCCGCGGGCCGGTGCCGTTGCACTCCCCTCCCCCGACCGGCACCGGTCCGCGGTCTCCAACTCCTCTAGCTGACGCCCTTCACCCGCGTGACCAGCACCGCGGCGATGACGGTGGACAGCGCCGAAGCCGCGAAGAGGCTCGGATATCCGCCCAGGTACGCCAAAATCGGCGCGGTCAACATCGGCGCCACCACCTGCGGCAGCGAGTTCGCGATGTTGATGACGCCGAGATCCTTGGCGCGGTCCTGTGCGGCGGGCAGCACCTGCGTGAGCATCGCGAGCGCGACGGCCATGTACGCGCCGAAACCGACGCCCAGCAACGGTGACGCCGCGAGCGCGGCCGTCCAGTTCTGCCACACGACCAGCAGCAGCGCGGCGACGGCCATCACCGCGGACGCGGCGAAGACGTAAGGCTTGCGCCGTCCCGACTTGTCGGAGAAGTGCCCGGCGATGAGCGCGCCGACGATGAGGGCGGCGCCGTAGAGCCCCATCATGATCAGCAGCCCGGTGTCCGGATCTTCGTAGTGCACCGCGTCTTTCAAGAAGAACAACAGGTACAGCGTCCCGAAGGCGTTGCCGAGGTTGATCATGAAGTGGCAGGCCCACGCCCAGGCGAAGTCGGGATGCTTGCGGGGCGAGATCCACAAGTTCGCCAGTACGTCCTTGGCCCTGGCCGACGGCCGGTACGCGACCGGCAGCCGCGCGTCCGGCGTACGCAGGACGAACGCCGCCGCGCCGGCCAGCACGATGGCCGCGCACACCGCGTAGCCCAGCGGGAGACCGGCGAGGTCGAGCATCACCACGACCACCACGGCGCCGAGCACGGTCCCGAGCATCTGGGCGATGCCGACCAGCCCGCCGACCTGCGCGCGCTGCGGCACGGGCACCCGGTCCGCGATGGCCGAGACCAGCATCGCGAGCATTCCGTTCAGTCCGGCCTGGACCAGGCACCAGCCGAGCACCATGACCGCGACGTTCGGCGCGAACGCGAGGACGAGCAGCCCGGCCGCGGCGACCGCCGCCCCGGCCGCCGTCCACGGATGACGGCGGCCACGGGCGGAGCAGGTGCGGTCCGAAAGCAGTCCGACGGCCGGGTTGGCGATCAGCGCGACGACCGCGCCGATGCCGGTGACCAGGCTGAACACCGCTTCCTTGTTGGCCGCGTCCAGCAGTTCGGCCTGTTTCGGCAGGAGAACCTGGATGGGCGCGTAGACGCCGAGCCAGAGCGCGATGTTCGCGAAGAACAGCAGGCTCATCCAGCCCGCGCGGACCCTGGCGACCGGCTCCGCGAGCGCCTCGGGCAGCTCCCTGACCTCACTCATGGCGGATCAGTTTTCGGTACCAGCCGAAGGAATCCTTCGGTGTCCGCTTCAGCGTCTCGTAGTCGATGTGCACCAGGCCGAACCGCGGCTGGTAGCCCTTCGACCATTCGAAGTTGTCCATCAGCGACCAGACGAAGTACCCGAGGATGTCGACTCCTGCGTCCATCGCTTCGCGCACCGCGACCAGGTGGCTGTCGAGGAAGTCGATGCGCTCCTGATCGTGGACCTGCCCGTCTTCGGTGACGACGTCGTCGAAACTGCACCCGTTTTCGGTGATGTAGACGGGCGGGAGGTGCTCGCGGTAGCGCTCGTGGAAACCGACGAGCAGTTCGCGCAGGCCATGCGGGACGATCGGGGAATCGTTGGTGGTCATGGGATAGCCCTCGATCGCGCGAAGCTCGAAGGGCAGCGGATTGCCCTCGCCCGGCGCCGCGACGCCCTGCGGCTCGTAGTAGTTCACGCCGTAGAAGTCGAGCGGCTGCGCGATCGTGGGCAGATCGTCGGCGAAGCCGGCCGGGAGATGTTCGACGACTTGTTCGGGATAACGGCCCAGCAGCACCGGATCCGCGTAAGTGCGATTGATGAGAGCGTCGATCCATTCGCCCGCGGCCTTGTCCTCCGGCGAATCGGAGGCGGGCCAGATCGGCGAATGGTTGTTGGCCGTGCCGACACTGCGAGCGCCGGCCGCGCGGAGGGCCTGGACGGCGAGACCGTGCGCGAGATTCTGGTAGTGCGCGGTGGGCAAGGCGTCGAGCAGGAGTGTCTTGCCCGGCGCGTATTCGCCGATCGCGTAGCCGAAGATCGACATGACCATCGGCTCGTTGAGCGGAATCCACATTTTCACCCGATCGGAGAACCGCTCGCCCAGGATGGCGGCGTACTCCGCGAAGCGTTCGGCGGTATCACGGGAGAGCCAGCCACCCTTGTCCTCGAGCGCCTGCGGGAGGTCCCAATGGAAGAGCGTCCCCGTCGGCGCGATGCCGGCGGCACAGACCTCGTCGATGAGTTCGTCATAAAAGGCAAGGCCTTCGGCGTTGGGCTTGCCTTCACCGTCGGGCTGGATCCTGGGCCAGGCGAAGGACATGCGGTAGGCGCCGACGCCGAGTTCGGCCATCAGCGCGATGTCCTCGGAGTAGCGGTGGAAGTGATCGGCCGCTACCTTGGCGTGCTCAGCCCGCGCGATCTTTCCCGCTGTTTCGGTGAAAGTGTCCCAAATGGACTGTCCTCGGCCGCCTTCCCCGGTCGCCCCCTCGATCTGGAAGGCGGAGGTCGAAACACCCCACAGGAATTCGGACGGGAAGGTCGGATTCTCCACCGGCGGCACACCTTTCCTCTTCAGACTCGGCCGAACATGAAAAGTTCTCAGATACTATGCCTTCACTCGACCGGGGGGAACCCTGTCGGCACGATAAAGTCGCAGATCAGCGAAGGAGGAGCCCGAGTGTCCGACATCCAGGCCGCGAAACCACCAGCGGAGACCACTCCGCTCCGGCGGCAGCCCGTCCAGCAGCGCAGCGCCAAGCGGGTGGAGCAGATGCTCGACGCCAGCGCCCAGCTGATCGACGAACTCGGTTACGACGCACTGACGACCACGCTGATCGCGAAGCGCGCCGGAGTGGCCGTCGGTTCGCTGTACCAGTTCTTCCCCGACAAACGGGCCGTGGTGCAGGCGCTGACGCAGCGGAACCTCGAACGCTTCGTCGCCTCGGTGTCGGAAACGCTGAACGAGCTCGCGCCCGAACACTGGTGGGACGTCGTGGACTCGATCCTCGACATCTACCTCGCCATGCACCGCGAGGTCCCCGGCTTCTCGAAGGTCCACTTCGGTGACGTCGTCGACCGGCAGCTCTTGGACGAGACCCGCGACAACAACGCCGTCATCGTCGACGCGCTCACCGACGTGCTTTCCGCGCGGATCCAGTCGCCGCCGGACGACATCCGGTTCGCTTTGACGATCGCGAACGAGACGGCCGACGCGTTGCTGAAGCTGGCCTTCCGCCGTGACCCGCGCGGGGACGAGCGGATCGTGGCGGAGGCGAAGTCGGTGGTGAAGGGGTACTTGGCGAGCAAGTTCGGGGAAGCCTGAGGGTTTCTTCGGCGGCTCTGCTCGGCTCTGCTCGGCTCTGCTCGCCCGGCCGGCGTTCGGCGAGGTTCCCAATGTCGCATTTGAGTCGCTGAGCGTCCCTGATGCGACATTGGGAACGCGCAGCTCGGCCCGCCTGGCGCTGAAGGACGCTTTCCCCGCGTCTGATGCGGCGAAGGACGCCTTCGGCCCATCAGTCCACTATGGACTCGCGGCCCCACTGCCCGGACGTCACGAAGGTGCCCTTTGAGACGCTCAACGTCCCAAAGGGGACACGCCTAATTGTGACATACCCGTGACATGCGCAAACGGTGGTTTCGGGTGTTTGTGCAGGTCACCGGTGCGACGAGTCAGAGGGATCATTGAGGGTGTCGGGCAGGGCGCTACCGAGGTGGAGCCAGGCGGTTTCGATGGCGGTGCGCACGGGGTCGAGGTCTTCGATGAGGGCTTCGCCTAGTTCGTCGTAGGCGTCGGCGACGCTGGTCGGCTCGGTCGCTATCGTGCGCAGCAGTGCTGCGAGGGATTCGAGCCGTTGTGCGGCGTAGCGCAGCGCGTCGCGGTCGCTTCGGGGGATCGGGTGAGGTTCGAGCGGCTGACTTGTGGAGGGTGGCTGGGTTTCACGGAGGCGTTGCACGCCTTTGGCGAATCTCGCGTGAGCAGTTTCGTTCTCGTATTTCCGCGATAATTCAGAAAACATCTTTGCGAACTTCCTGTTGAAATCGAGCTGGCTCACCGTCTGCCCCTTTTGGTCGCGACTTTCGTTTATGTGATTCCTAGCGTAGGTGACACGGCCTGGGATGTTTCGCGATTGCATGACAGTTGGTTCTTTTGAGGGAGGGAGCTAGACGGCGTTGGCGCGCGCGGCGATTCAGGAGGCGCTTGTGGTGTTGAGATTCCAGATAATAGCGGCACCTGATCCGGGGGCTATCCAGCCGTCAACCGTCACGGAGGCGGGCGCGGGAACCGTTGCGGTACTCGCATTCATGCGTGGTTCTGTTTCGGCTGCGAAGAACGGCACTACTTCTAGTCGGTTGATGTTGGTCTTGAATTGGGCCACATCGAGCGCGAAACCTTGCGTAGGGTCATCCACGGTGAACCGTAACCACCCCGCCGCACGGGGAATCAGCACGCGATAGGTGTATTCCTCGTAGTAGATCTCGTCCCGTTTAATGTCGGTTTTGCGGGGCGTGGCGGTGTAGATCTGCCGACCGTTTTCCACAGTGCGGACGAGGTCACAGGGGCGGCCGTTGAGGGAGTACTTCAGTACCGCGTAGGTGTCGGGATCGTCGGCGGCTTGCCCGTTCGTCGGGTTCACAATCCAGTAGTCGACCACGTTTCGACCTGCGAATGCCTCGCGGCTAAAAGTCTTGGGAGAACACATAAATACCCGCTCCCCTAGGGGAGCGTTGGTGCGAAACGCGTTTCGCACCAACGCGATAAACATATCCTCGCGGCCGTCTCCGGATTCGGTCAGGGTGACATCGATCCGCACGTCAAACCGCTTACCGGGCGCGCGGTTCATCCGGTCAAACAACGTGCGAAACGGCCCGTGTATCACGGTGGTGAATACGTCTTTGACTTTCTCGATGATCCGGGCGTCAGCAAGTACACGGGCAGCGAAATCGCTACCCAGCCCAACAAGACCCGTTGTCAGTAGCGCTTCAGCGATTGCGTCACTGATCCGGCCCGCGTCGAGATAAAGCAGAGCGATACCGGCGATAATCAGCAGCAGTCCGATAATGGCCAGTCGTGCGCGATGCAACCGAAACAGTAACGAGGCTCTGTCAGCTTCGGTGTCATTGCGTGCGCCGGATGCCATAAAAGCGGACGATAACGCATTACTTTAATTGTGGAATCATGAGACGCGGCAACCCCCGGCGAATCGCGCGCCGGGGGTTGCCGCGCGGGTAGCGGGTGTTACTTCTTGTCGGGGTCGGTCGACGTGTGCGTGTTGCCTTGGGTGCCGCCGCTTTCGCCGCCCGGCATGAAGGTCATCAGGGGTCCTCCTGTCGTGTGGTGCTCACGGTCCCGCCAGGTCGCCCGTGTGCGTCCTGGCGCGCCCCGCCGCGCGGGGTAGCAGCCAGGTTAGACATAAACAGCTGAGTCACCAATATGCCGTGCCTATACGGCACAGCTATAGATGCTCTGGACCAGGGCGCGCAGGCAGATTTGAATGAGTCGGCCATGCCTAAGACACCCAAGGACCCCGGCAGCGAGTCGCTCGCTGAGCTGGGCAAACGCATCAAAGCCCGCCGCGCTGAGCTAGGTATCAGCCAGGAGCGGCTAGGGCTACGCGTGGGGTTGCACTGGACGATGATCGGCCACGTGGAGCGCGGCAAGCGCAACGTCTCGGTGCTCAACTTGCTCAAGATCGCGTATGGGCTGGAGCTGGACGCGGGCGCTCTGGTGGCGGGACTGCCGGTGCCGCCAATCGAGGAGAAACCCGTCTGGTAGCACTGCCCGCGTTCCGGCAGTTCACCTGTCTTGGCGGTCGCCTGGCCGGCTCACCCTAACGGCCTAACCCTTCCAACAGACGCCCCCGCTCGGCCTTGGTGAACCCGCAGTGACCTACTGGTTCGTAACAGCCCACAGCGGGTGAGCGATCCGCTACGGTATATGCGCGGCTGATCGGCCCAACCGATCACACCGCGATAGGCCGCGCCGATCACGACGCGGGCGTCCATGTTGAGGGGCTAGAGGGGACACGAGGGGCGATGACAGAGCCACCCGGCGAGGGGATCGGCGATAAGCTGGGCGATGCCTGGCGTCAAGTCGGTGCAAACATGACGAGCATGGCCGACGACATCGGCGCGTCGTTCGCAGCGAGCAGCATCACGCCGGGCGAGAACATCCGACTAGAACCGGAAATGGCTAACGCGGTTCTCGGCCGCGCCCAAGACCTAATGACTAAACTGCTGCGCGTGCAGTCCACTGCGCAAACGCTTCAGCAGGTGACACCTGCTGCGGAAGATCTGGTGAGCACGGCTTACAATAGAAAGCTCACTAACGGGGGTTATGTTTCAACCTATAGCCCATTTGGAGCAGGTGCTGCTTTTGATGCTGGGGCCAGCCAGCTTAATGATGCTGTCGAATACCTCGCCGCTTATATCGACAAGCTAAACCTGGCGCTTGGTAAGACAAAGTCGACCGACGCGCATAACGGGGAAGTCTTGGAAAAGACGGGGCAGCCACAAGAGCAGAAACCTGGGGGTATGGTCGGATGAGCCACCGCGCACTTGTAGGGATCATCGGCATGGTGGCGCTGGTTGCGGCCTGCTCGGATAGTTCGACTAATGGAACATCTGGTGTTACGCCGTCAAGCTCGCCTATGTCGGTGTCGACAGAGACTCCCCCGGCTACGTCTACGTTGCCGTTTGCGGGCGCTCCAAAAGTTGCGGTGCCACTGCCGTCATCGGCACTGTCCGGAGATCCGTGTACTGACGCACTCACGACAGAACAAGTCATGCAGGCGCTAGGTGCGCAGGTGCAGGGCGAACCGAACAAGATCGACAAAATCGGCCCGTCTTGCGAATGGTTTAACCGCGACACGACAGGAAAAGTCACAGTTACCTTTGTGACGGAAACGCGCGTGGGTCTCAGTGGCCTCTACCAAAACAGTAAATCGGGCGACAGTTCATGGAAAGAGCTTCCCCTTATGCACGGGTTTCCTGCTGTTGCACACAACAAGGTGACGTCAAGTTGCCAAGTTAGCATCGGTTTTGCTGATGACCGCTCGGTTGACGTTACAACTCACCTTGGCCTTAACAAAGGGGGCGGCAAAACCGATCCATGCGAGGTGGCTCCCCAGGTCGCGGAGTTAGTCGTGGCCACGCTAAAGAAGAAGGCGGGGGCGTGATGTCGAGTTTTTGGAGCACGTCGGCAGGACAGTCTTCCGGTGGTGCGGCAGCGCGTGCGGCCTATGCGGATCAGAATCTTTTGGCGAACGTGCCGGTCCCACCACAAGTGAAGTTGATCCGGGCCGGGAATTCTGGGGGTTGGCACGAAAGCGCGGACAAGGGTAGCAGTATCAGCGAACAAATCCACGATCTAGCGACCGAAACGCTCCAGGTTGGCTCCACGTTACGGGCTGCGTGGAGCGGCAAAGCCTCCGACGCTGCTATTGCACGTCTGGATGCGTTCGGGTACGCGCTCCGCAATACGTCCCGCACCTATGACGACAATGCGCGCAACCTGCGCGGCAACGCCGAATACTTCGACTACACCCAACGCAACTTTATTGATGTGCCGGACAATCCGCCGGATAAGGCACTCAAGGATATGGGTATTTTGTGGGCCATCGACACTGAGGCGATGGTCGCCGATTACAACGCCAAGCAAAAGCATAACAACGAGCTGTTCAATAAGTACGCGGCTCACGGCACGTCCAGCGGCAGCAGTCTGTCGGCTGATTACGGAAAGCTTGAAGGGTTCAACGCGGGCTCTATCACGGTGGGCAGCAACGACCCCGCGCCGCCGGTGACGCCGTTTCGCGGCGACGACGGTGGCGGGGGCAAACATCGCGCCCCGGATACCGCGACCGCGCCGCCTCCCGGCCAGGCGGTCGCCTCACCACCGGGCGGGCCAGGCTCGCCGACCCACTCAGGCGGCGTGATTCCGCCTGGTGGCACCCCAGGTCACGCCGGGAATGTGCCGGTGTCTAGTCCCACCGCTCATGACGAGACCACCGCCGCCGGATACAACCCCGGCACGCCTCCCGGCGGTGGCGTGAACCCCCTCCTCCCGCTCGGTCCCACCGTTGGGCCGGGCTCGGGGACCACCGTCCCGCCGTCGCCGTACGCGGTGGGCGGTCTCGGGTATCCCGGCGGCGCTGATAGCGCGGGCGGGAAAACGCCGGGCGGTGCGGGTTCGGGCGCTCCGGGCGCGGGTCGGCAGACCGGTCTACGCGGCCCCGCTGAGGGTGCGCACGGCGGGCAAGGTCCCGCCGGTGCCACGCGGGCGGGTAACCGGCTCCAGACCGGCCCCGCTGGGATGGCTCCGGCCGCTGGGCGCGGGAAGACCGAAGAGGACACCGAACACAAACGTAAATACGGCCTGGATGACCGATCCCTGTTTACCGATGAGGACGGTAAAACGGTGGATCCGGTGACTGGGTTGCCTGTCGCCCCGCCGACGATCGGTGCCTGACTGACCGTGCCGTAGCCCCCGCGTCATGTTCGGGGGCTACGGTCGCGGTTTGTTTGGTTTCCCTTGCCCTGTCTTGCTTTTTCGTGGAGGGTGTTTCACCGTGAGCGTGATCGACGCGCCCGTGGCGCTGCCGAAAAGGGTCTTCCTGACCGCGTGGGGGATGCTCGATCTCGGCGAGTTGCACCCGATTTTCGGGACCGACATTCATTTTTGGGCCGATGACGACGCTAGCCGTCAAATGCACACCCGCACGATGGAACTGCTTCGGGAGCATCGGCTAGCCCGCGGTGACCGGCTCTCTCCACTGTGGACACGCACCCTGGGGGTGCTCGCCTCGCCGGGTCGTGAGTTTTACGGGTGGTCGCAGTATCTTGGGGACGGCTCCCACGGTGGCATTCTTGTTGCCGCACACGGTGATGACGCGGTGCGGGTGCTCGCCGATGACACCACCGTAGCGATAGAGCCGGTACCCGCTAAATGGCTCGCTAGTAAGTTGCTGGACGCGTTGCCGGATCTGGACGGGGCGGATGTGCGCACCGTGTGCGTGCCCCAAGATTTCTATAACGACCCGGAAAGCGCCCGTTCCGGGCCGCTGTCCGATCCAATCGACACCCGCGATATCGACTATCTCAACGCGGCGATGGGGCGTGAGCGGGACGCGGTGCATCAGCTCTATACCGCCACTCGCGACGGAGCCGGGGAGCGGCGGCGCAGCACCCCGGTAACGGCGCTTGATCTGACCGACGGCGGGCGGGTCTTGACGTATCTCACCGGCGACGGTGAAATTTTGCTCACCTCGGGCACGCCGCGCGAGGTAGTAAAAACCCTCAACGACACCGCAAGCGGGTTAGAGGCGTAGCTTCCCCAGTTCCTCACGTAGGTTAAACATGACGGTTTTTCCAAGCTTGAGGACGCTGCCGTTCTCGCCTGAATGCAGTGTGATTTCATATAGTTCGCCGTCGAGTTTGTCGATCTCGACGACACATTTTTTATGTGTGGTATAGGTTTCTATCTCCACACTCGTGCAGTCATGACCGCACCCGCAACCGTTCGTTCTTACACATTAGACACCTCGCGCGGCTGCGCATTGCAGAAGCCTTGACAGACCGGGCGGCGCGGGTATTTGTCGAGGTATCCGGTGTCATGTTTGAGCGCGCGAAGTGTGGTCGTCGCCATGACTTCTTGCCTCCGTAGGGTTTATTGCGCATCGAGCCAAGCGCGATATCAGGGAAAAGCGGGTGGGTGGTCTTGGCTGCCGCATATATCGGGGGTTAGCGCGGCAGCCAAGACCTACGGCTCCACCTCCGGCAGGTGGGACCGCAGAGGAACCCTGTTGCACGCGCCCCGGTCGCGCGATGCCTTTCCTCAATACCAATCTGACGGCAACTGCGTATGCCGACCAACTGGCGGTCTAGGTTTGCCATGCGCAAAGGCAACCTTGGGCACATGGCTGGTAACTCGACGCTCGCTGCAACGTTCAGCCCGAACCGAATTCGTTCCAGTGATCGTGTCCCCTGTTATCCGAGTCGGTAGCGACTAGTAGTTGCCCTTACGCTAAACGCAATAGAAGCACGGAAATGTGTAATGTTTCAAGTAGGAATATTTCATTTCTTTGATTATTGACCCGATCGGGCGAGCGAGGGTGTCACATGGCGAACGCCTCATGGAGACAAAGGCGACTAGCGCGACTACTGCAACAAGCGCGCGAAGAAAAAGGGATCGGCCTTCTTGAGGTCGCGAAAATTGTTGGCTTTAGCAACGCCAAAATGTCTCGAATCGAATCGGCGGATTCAGGCGTCCGCGATGTCGACGTTGACCTAATCTGCCATGCACTCGATGTTCCAGAGGAAGTCAAAGACAAGCTCATGGAGCTGGCGAGGCAAGCCAAACAGTCGAACTGGTGGCGGTCATACTCAGATATCCTCGGCAGTGCTGACTATATCGAACTTGAAGCCGATTCCGACGGAATCTTCTCCTTTACGATTGACCTCATTCCAGGACTTCTGCAAACAGCCGACTACTGCGAAGCGGTCATAAGGGCAGATGTACCGCTCGCCACCGAAGAAGCGATATCCAGACGCGTTGAAGCGCGAATGGAACGACAACAACAGATTCGAAAGAACAACGTCAAAGTGTGGGCAATTATCGACGAAGCCGCTCTCTTGCGCCCTATTGGCGGACACGACGTTATGGCCGACCAAATCGATCAACTAATTGATCTCACACGTCTGGCAAGCGTCTCCATTCAAGTCTTACCGCTCGCTGCTGGCGCGCATCAAAGCTTGGGTAAGCCTTTCACGCTCTTCAACCTCCGTGATGGTTTCCGAGTGGTCGGGATAGACGGTCGCGAGGGCGGCCTGTTCATTGAGAACGAACAGCGTGTACGTCGCACAGGGGAGGACTGGGCCGAACTTGCAGCAATGGCATTACCCTTTGCTCACTCGATCGAGCTACTGCGTGCTCGGTCAGGAGAACACAGGAGAAATTCTCATGAACGTGAGAAATCGCGAAAAGTGGTACAAGAGCAGCCGCAGCCTTAATGACGGAGACTGCGTTGAGGTATCTGTAGGGGTCACCTCGGCAGGAATCAGGGACTCTCAAGATCCCTTGGGTCCATCATTCAGAGTTCCGATGCGACAATGGCTAGCCTTTATGCAGTCGGTCTTGGATTTTGCCGACGCTAAAGAACTCGTGACAACTAAAGCAACTTTAGACAAGACAAAAGTCCGCACTATGATTCCCGGGTCTGATGTTTATTGGTGTCGCTCCTCGGGTCCTCCCGATGCTGGCGCACTTGAGTTCGGATTTATTTCCGTCAGTCAAGCTGCATATGTTGTAGTCCGGTGCGCGGGTGAGTCTGTGAACGTACTTGTCTTTACTGTCGACGAATGGCGTGCATTTATTGATGGAATTCGACGTAATGAATTCTTGCCCGCCTTAACGCCTGCCGGTTGCGGATGACTGAAACTCGCACTATTTGCGGGCATCTCAATCTTGATGCCCGCCGCGTCGGTGTCGCGCAGAATTTCGGGCTGCGCGACCAACTCTCTCAGTTTTCTTGGTCCCGCTCGCGGGTGGGCCAGTGCCAACCGGGCGGTAGGGGTGGCGGTTCGGTTTCCTTGCCGGGTTCGGCTTTTTCGGTTTCGTCTTGTTCGGCGTGGATGCGAGCGACAATGTCGGCGACGGTGGGCCGCGCGGTGTTCCGCTTGGCTCGTCGCCGCGTGTTGTAGATCAGGATCCCGGCCGCGTAGGCGGCTGGTGGGGCGAGGATGAGCAGGGCGACCAACCATAGCCGCATCGTGTCCACGCCCGCCCTTTCCTCTGCGTCCCGTCCTCGCGGTGGAGGACCGAAGGGGGCGCGGTCGGTACCGCCCGGGACAACCCCGCGCGGGCATGCCGGTCGGGCTGGTCGAGCGCGCTCCCCTTCGGTCGTGGGTCAGGCATCCGGCCGTATCGGTGGTGCTGGCGGGGTTCGGCTCGCGGGTGTCTGACCGGGTGTGGCCGGGAGGCTGAACGGCCACGCCCCACGAGGCTGTCCGCTCGCGGTGGTGCGGGGCGAGGTGTCGCCCGGATATAGGCCGGTGGTGATCGGTCGGGCCGATCGCCGGCATCCCGCCGGCTCACCCGGGTGGCGTAGCCCGGTGATAGGTCGGGCATATCGTCCGCGCCTATCACCGGGCGCCGTTGTGCTCTACACCGCGTCGCGTCGCGTTTACTATGGGCTGGTGAGTCCAACTGTTTACGTCTAGACCGAGCCGGGCGAGGGGCTAAGCGATGGGCGCGACGATCTACGAGCAGGGACCGCCCGATCCGCAGGTGTGGGAGGGGCCGCGGATGCGCGCCGCGCTCGCCGCGCGCGACATCGCGGCCGTGTTTCGGCTGCTCAAAGCATGTGGGGTCAGTCAACGCCGTATCGCGTCCTTGACCGGGCAGTCCCAACCGGAGGTCTCCGACATCGTGCGGGGCCGGGTCGTCATGGCATATGAGGTTCTCTCGCGCATCGCGACCGGTCTTCAGATCCCGCGTGGATACATGGGGCTCGCGTACGCGCCGGGAGCTGATCCCGCGCGCGGTCAATGGCTAGCGCCCGGGCGGGGCGGCGCTTCATCCTGGTTGGGCACTGGTGGCGTGGGGGGTGAAGGAGGTTCCGAGGTGGAGCGACGCGCGTTTATCGCCTTGGCCGCACAAGCGGCGCTGGTAGGACTGTCGGCGAGCGAGTGGGACCGCATCCGGATCCGCTCGACCAGCCCGGCCGCCGTGGGGCAGCTCGGCGCGGCCGACGCCGTGGCACTAGAGAACTCGGTGGTGTTCTACCGGGCGCAGGATGACGCCCTTGGCGGGGGCGCGGTCCGCTCGGCGGTGACCGGACACCTGAACTGGGCGGTGAGCCTGCTCGACGCGCCCACCGCAACCGATCAAGTGCGGGCGCGGGTGGTGACCGCGCTGGCGGATCTGCACTCGGTCGCGGGGTGGGCGAGTTTCGACGCGGGAGACCACGACACCGCCAAGCACCATTTCGCCAACGGCTTAGTTTTGGCCAAGGAAGCCGGGCGGCCTGACCTGGCGGCCAAGGTCCTTTTCCAGGCCGGGCGGGTGCTGCTGCACGACCAGGACCCCAACGGAGCGCTCAAGATTTTTCAGCTGGGGCAAGCGTCCGCTGATGACGCGCACTCCCCGCGCGCCGCCGCGTTGCTGACCCTCAACGCCGGATGGGCCTATGCCGAACTGGCCATGCCGAAGCAGGCCGCCGAAATGCTCGCCCGTGCCGGGGACACCCTCGCCCGCGAACAGGACCCGGCACAGTCGCCGTCGTGGTTGGCGTTCATGGGACCCGCTGAAATCGACGGCATCACTGGCATGACCTTCAATGCTCTGGCGTCCCATGACCGCGCCCACGCCGAACAAGCCCTTGAGTACGCGACCCGCTCACGCGAGGCACGCCCGGAGTCCGACACCCGCTCACGCACCAGTGATCTCGTGGCGGTCGCGGCGAACACCCTCCGCGCGGGCGACCCCGCCGCAGGACTTGCCGCCGCACGCGAGGCGCTGCCTGCCGTGGCGGGCCTGCACTCGCAGCGGCTGACTGATCGGCTCGCCTGGATCAGCCAGGCCGCCGCGCTCTACCCCAAGAGCGCCGACGCGCGGCAGCTGGTCGCCGACATCACCACCGCCCGCCGCGACCACCACCAAGCCACCTAACCGCGCTCAGTTCCTTGTCAAGAGGCGGCCTCGACGGCACCCCGTCGAGGCCGCTTTCATCTTCGGGCTTCGTCGCGTGCGGTAACCGTAACGGTGTTTCGTGTCTACACCGTAGAAGGCCCAAGTGGCGAACACGCCCGCCGGGCATCACAACGGGGTGATCGGAGCAGCGGTATGTCAAGGGGGCGTGTCGCCGATGGCCCAATTGTGTTTGGCATTCGTGCCGATCAATGATCGAAAAGACCCCTACTCGCACGATGTGTGAGCAGGTCCGGCACGAATGCCGTAGCGCTAGGCCAACGCGGCGGGCTGGCAGGGCCGGATCGGTCACCGCGCGGTGAGGTAAACGCCTGTCACTGGGCACCCGCGCCACTCGTGCGGCTTGTCACGGGCAACATGATGGCGCTGCGATCACCCTGCGCCGCACACTAGTAACAGACCGCGAGAGGTTTAGACCTCGCCGCAGCGGTCCCCGACACGAGGAGGTGAGCACGTGACAACTCAACAGAGCAGAGGCACGGGCTCACCGTGTCGATCAACGCGGCACCTGATACACGCTGCGCGGTAAGTCAGGCGGCGGGTGTAACCCACCCGTGGAACGCCCACTTGTTAGCCGTGTGTGCCGCATCTCCCAATGATCAGGTACACGGAACCGTAACTGTGCGCGTGCTGTCTGTTATCTCGGCGTCACACAACGAGCGATCCTCGATGCGCACGCCGTGACAACAGAGGAACCACCCCGCCACGCCGCGAGGCGAAAGCGGGCGAGCAAGAAAAGCAGGTGATCAACACAAAAAATCCAACTATGAAAGGAAGTTATCGAATTTGACGACATCAGGAGATTGGCAGAGGTGGGAGGACCTGTACGAAAGGTTCGTCCACGCGGCGGGACTCATGGAGCTTCTGCCCGATTTCATGAACAACCCGATCGGTAGCGCATGGCTCTACCGGGAGCTTGACCGCGAGCTGACCGCGCTGGTGGCGGTGGTACGCGCCTACATCGAGCAGGCAGAGACGGCAGCGGCGTACGACCGACACCACCCGGCACCGCAGGACCCGGACACCTGGCGGGCAGAACGC
This sequence comes from Amycolatopsis sp. lyj-108, assembly GCF_046549005.1. Classification (NCBI taxonomy): domain Bacteria; kingdom Bacillati; phylum Actinomycetota; class Actinomycetes; order Pseudonocardiales; family Pseudonocardiaceae; genus Amycolatopsis; species Amycolatopsis sp. lyj-108. The sequence continues at coordinate 163,739 of NZ_JAJPWQ010000001.1, forward strand.
CCGCTGATCGAGACGAAGCAGCCGGATACCTTCCGTCCGATCCCGAAGCCGCGCGACCCCCGCCGGGGTGGGAAGCGTGGCGACAATGAATGAATTTTCGTTACCTCATAAGGCTTGTGGCGGGTTGGTGGCGCGTGCTCGGCGCGCTCCTATCCCGGATATTTCTCGCGGTCGCGGGATCGATAGCGGCTAACCCCTGCGCGGTAGCGGCGGGGCGAGCGGTGGTGGCGTGGGCACGTATGGCGGCCCACGCCACCACCACCACCGCGGCTTACCACGTTGGGCGCGCTACCCGTTGCACCGCAACACAAACCGCAATTTTTGCGCGGCGGGTGTGGCGGTTGGTGCGTCGGGTGTGGTCTGTCCATATGCGACAGCAGGCGCTCGACGCGCTCGGGTGGATCACCCGCACGGCACCGAGGATTGCGGCGGGCGCGGTCGCTGGCGGCTGGCGGTATTGCTGGGGTCCGCTCTGGCGTGACGCGGCCACCGGTGCCCGCTGGATGGGGCCGCGCCTGGCCGCCTACCTCGCCGCGTCCGTCGAGTACGCCGGGGTGATCGCCGAAGCCGCCGAGAACCGGCAAGCGCTGACGGTGGCGAAACTACGGCGCGAGCGGCGGCGCACCATCGCGCGCCGCCTCATCGGTGCCGCCGTGATCGGGGTGCTTGGCTGGCTGATGTTGGCCGGCTGGGCTGCCCAACGCGGCCCGCTGGTGTGGCCGCTGGCGGGTGCGCTAGTGGTGGCGGTTTTCGCGGTGGTCGGACGGTTCGCGACTCGACGCGAGGAGCGCACCACGGCCGAAGTCGACAAGGCGAAAGGCGCGCCGTTTCCGATCGCGGACGCGCACACCCGCGCCGAAGCCGCCGACGCAGTCGCCCGCGCGGTCACCGCTGAAGGTGTGCGACTACGCGGGACTGAGGCGGTGCGGCGTGAACCGTGGGGGTGGCATGTCGCGGTCATCCTCGCCAAAGGCACGCCCGCCGATCTCCTCGACAAGCTCACCGACCTAGAAACGGTCTTGGACTTGCCCGCTGGGGGTGTGATGGCCACCCCCGCCCACACGCGCCGCGCCCGCGTCGATCTACGGCTCGCGATTCGTGACCCGTTCGCTGGGTTGCCCCCGGTGGACTACCGCGCGCCCGGTTCGGCCTCGATCACCCGCCCGTTGGTGATCGCGCGCCGGATGGACGGCACCGATCTAGCGGTGACCGTCGAGGGCGCGCATGTGGTGGTGATCGGTGTCCCCGGCGCGGGCAAGACCACGGCGCTGCGCGCGCTGGTGGACGCGCTCACCGCCTGTGGTGATGTGCTGGTGTGGGATCTCGACCCCGCCGGAGCGGGCCTCGACATTTTTGGGGAGGCGGTCGACCGGCGAGCCCGCAGCCCCCGCGATATCGAACGGCTGCTCACCTACGCGCTGGCGTACGCGCTGGCCCGCCCTAGCTTGCTCCATGAATTGGGGATGGGTGACGCGTGGCAGCCAAGCCCGGACCGGCCCGCGCTCGTGCTGGTCATCGACGAATTCCCGTTGCTGTCGGATCGGGCCAAAGCTCTTGCGGTGCGACTGTTGCGAGTCGGGCGTAAAGCCAGGGTTTCAATCGTGCTGGCCTCGCACGAGGCAACCACGGACGCGCTCGGGGCTGCTATCGCCTCGTCGGTTGCGGTGCGGATCATGCTCGCCGCCCGCAACGTAGACGTGCCGCAGGTTCTCGGGCCGACCCGTCTAGCGGAAGGCTGGCGACCTGATCGGCTCGCTATCCCTGAGGACGCGGGCAAGGCGTTTATCTTTGCGCCGGGCTCGCGTGACCCGCTGGTATCGAAAATCCGCACCGTAGACCGCGACCACGCCGCGCGCGTGGGTGCCGAACGCGCAGCGCACGGCCTGCCGGTGCTCGACGCTGACACCATCGCAGCCGCTGCCCGCCTGGCAGTGATGGAGGACGAGCCCGAAGACGCGCCGGTGATCGACGGGCGCGCCGTCGTGGACATCCTCGGTGTGTTCGACAATCTGCCCCGGCTGCACACCGTGGATCTCTTGACGCGGCTCGCCACGCTCGACACTCGCTATCGCGAGTGGACCCCGGAAACCCTCGCGAGCGTGCTACGCCCGCTGGAGATCACCCCCACCGGGGTCAAGGTTGACGGGGTGAACCGCAACGGATACGTGCGCGCGGAGATCTCCGCCGCGTGGCGGGCGTGGCGGGCAGGTGAGCGCCCATGACCCGGCTCGCTAGGGGCTCTACCCGGCTCTACCCGGTAGACCCGGCAGGCACTACCCGTAGACCCCCAAAAACCGCCCTCTACCAGTGGATTAGCGCCGGTAGAGGCGCGGGGCGAAAGGGGGTGAAAATATGCCTCATCCCCTGATTCAGGCCGAGACGGCACACCTGGCCCAAGCGGCCCCGGCAGGCGCGAGCACGACCATGTTGATCACGCTCGGGCTGATCGTGCTCGTGCTCTATCTGGTCAAGCACAAGCGACACAGGCTCGGAACGGCGTTTCTTGGGTTCGTGGTCGGCTGCCTGCTCGGAGCCACCCCGATGGGCAAGAACATCGCGGGCACCGTCGTGGAGATCGTGCGGCAGTTGACGCTGTCGATTGTCAGCGTGTTCAGCTAGCCCGCCTCCGGTGGTGTGCCCGCTCACCACGCGGGCACACCACCCATAACTAAAAACCCTTACACCACAATGAAAGGAGGACGCCATGTATGACCAACAACGACAGGAAGGAGAACGAGAACGAGCGCGAGCCCACACGCGCGCCGGATGACGCGCCGCGTATCCCCGCACCGCGTGAACCGGTCGAGGATGACGACGAACCGCCACCGGGGATCTCCCGGCAAGCCTGGGTTTATTGGGGCCGCCAGTGCGCGAAGATGCCACCGATGAGCCCGGACGCCATCGCGGCGCTAGGGCTCATCTTCCGCGAGCTAGACCAACAACGATCCACCGACTAACCGGCAGACGCAGTGAGGGGCGCTCCCCATCGGGAGCGCCCCTCACTGTGTGGTGCTGCCTAAGCGGCTTCGGGAAGTGCGACCGCTTCGGCAACCTCGCCCGTATTCTTTGGGGCTCCGGTGCCGCGTACGAGCGTGAGCGGGTTGGCGTCCTCAGGCGGGATGATCCGTACCCGCTCGGAGTCAAACACCCGCTTCCCCTTTTTCTCGTTCGGGAACACCACCACCCGCGACCGCTCCAACGCTTGTACCAACATGGCGCGTTTGACGTCCGGGCCGTTGGATAGCCACCGATCCATGAGAACTTCCTTGGTTTCGGGTTTGATCGGCTCGCCCTCGCTCGCCCCGTTGGACAACTCCGCGCGCCGCCTCTCTAGGTCCGTGATCTGTTCGGCTAGGGGTTCGCTCGCCGCTTCCCACTCCGCAAGGGTCATCTTTCGACGTCCGAGCTTGTCCGCCAAGGCTTCTTTGAGCTGTCGGCACACTGTCAGTTCGGTTTCCACATGAGCGAGTTCGTCCGACACCTGCTCGCGTGCCGACGCGAGAGCCGACGCGAACTTAGGGTCAGACAACCGGCGCACCGTGAACACCATCAACGCCTCGTCAGTGCCGCGCATGTCCGCGTACACCTTCCCGCATCCCCGGCGCGACTTCGCGCAATAGTAGGTAGCGCGAACGGTTCCGTCGGGGTAGGTCTTCGGGCTCTGGGTGTGCGCGGACATCTTCACCCCGCACACACACCGAAGAATCCCCGTGCCGACGTATTTCCGGCCCACCGTGCCCGACTGGCGGCCCCGCTTACGGCCCTTGAAAAGAGCTTGCAACCGGTCATAGGTGTTGGGGTCGAGGATGTGGTCGGGCTCATCGATGCGTCCCATGATCACCCCGTCATGCACGATCCACCCACCCAGGGATTCCCGTTGCATGGTGGCCGAGACCGTTTTCGGGATCCACTCCCGACCGGTCACCTGATAGAACCCGATCGCGTTCCACCTTTTTGCGATGTCCTCTTGTGACTTGCCCGCAAGCAGCAACTTGGCCGCTTCGCGGAGCATGGCGCGCTCATGCTCCACCACCGCATCCGGCACGGGCACGCGCTCACCGTTCGGGCCACGCTCGTGAAGATCCCACCCGCCGAACCCCAACCGGCGCATACCTCCGGTGATACGGCCCTGGGACCGGAACGTCTTAAACCGCCTCTTAATCCTGCGGCTGGTGTCATCCGAAGAGCGGGCAGCGTGCGCGACCTCGATACGCAGAATAAACAGATCGTCGGGGTTGGAGATGTCACGCGTGCCGTGCGCGGACATGATCTTGAAACCCGCCGTGGCCAACTCCACCAGCTTTTCCAGGTCCTTAGGCTGCCGGAAAAGCCTGTCCAAGTGCCAGACACAGAGCCCGTCGACCACCCCGGCCTGAATCCGCTTTAGGAGCTTTTCCCAGCCGGGGCGGCGCGCGCCCTTCTTCCACGCTGAAAGACCATCATCGAGAGGTTCCCCAACCACGCCGCCGCGCCGCTTGATAGCGGTTGCGTTGTCCTCGTGCTGGGTTTCGATCTTCTCTAGCTCGCCCGTCTCCGGTACTCGCGAAAGCCGCGCGTACGAGTCGTAAACCGGGGTCCTTCCGTCGCTAGAGGTGGGCATGTCGTCATCAAGAGTAACCATGACCTGACGGTATGTCTAGAAAACCCGACTCCCCAAGGGCACCTTCGCGTCACCGGCGGATCCCCCTTGCTCCATTCGTGTCCACCGACGCCCGGATCCCATGCCCCACTAGTCACACGACCCCCAACAACCACGTCGCCACCCACGCTGACCTGGCCTTACCGACTTGTCCACATAAGTTGTCCACACCCACCCACAGTTGTGGACAACCTCGCCCCTCACCCTGCGGAACCGCCCTCCCCGACACCCCCTCCCGATACGCTGGTGCGGGGCGCGCCCCCCAGGGATGGGTGGGGGGTGGGGTCGCGCGGGATCAGCCGAAGTTTTGGGACTCGCCTCGGTAGGTGGGGACGGTTCGGTCGACGCGGTCGCCGACGACGACGTGGTAGTGCGTGAAGCGTTCGGCGAGTTCGCCTGCTTTCGCGTGGCGCAGCCAGACGCGGTCGCCGAGGCGCAGGTGCCGGGCGGCTTCGCCGGACACGGGGGTTTGGACTTCGCCGGCGCCCTCGAATCCGAGCAGCGAGAGGCCTTCGGGCAGGTAAGGCGTCGGGAGCCGCGAAGACTCCGCGGGGCCTGAAGCGATGTAGCCGCCGGAGAAGAGCGTCGCGACCTTAGGTGCCGGGCGGCGGACGACGGGGAGCGCGAACATCGCGGCCGGACGCGGCGAGAAGTGCGCGTAGCCGTCGAAGAGCGTCGGTCCGATCAGCCCCGAGCCCGCAGCGATTTCGGTGACGGCCGCTTCGGCGCCGGTCGATTCCACGCTGCCGCTGCCGCCACCGTTGACGAACTCCAGATCCGCCAAGGCCCGGACAGCGCGGACCGCGGCCGCGCGGCGTTTCGCGATTTCCACAATGGACTTCCGCTGCATCCAGCCGATGAGCGAGTTCTTGACGCCGCTGCCTGCCGCATCGCCGAGCCCGGCGATCTGGCCTTCGTACGCCATCATCCCGACGAGCCGGAAACCCTTGCGGGACAAGATGGTCCGCGCCAGGTCCGCGGCCTGCCGCGGACTGAACACCGGCGAGCGCCGGGTGCCGACGTGTACCCCTGGCAGCGGCCGCCACGAAGCGTCGAGCTCCAGGCAGACGCGGATTTCGGGGTGCCCCTGACCCAGCGCGGCATCGACCAGATCGAGATGCTCGGGCGAATCGACCATGATCGAGATCGCCGCCCGTGCCCGGTCGTTCGCCGCCAGCCGTCGCAGCGCGCCGTGATCGGCGGTCGGGTACGCGACGACGATGTCGTCGGACGTCCCCTGCTCGACATGCCAGACGGCTTCAGCGAGCGAGTAGCACATGAGGCCTTCGAAGCCGGGCCGCGCGAGCACTCGTTCGAGCAGGTACCGGCAGCGCACGGACTTGCTGACCACGCGGATCGGCTTGCCGCCTCCCCGCCGCAGCAGGTCGGCGCCGTTCGCGTCGAACGCATCCAAGTCGACAACCGCGAACGGAGGATCCAGGTCCTTCGTCGCCAAGTCGTACACCGTCGCACTGGTCACCCGAACTAAGGTACGACAGAAGGGCTTGAAACGCGAATACTATTCACTTACTGTTTCGGCACTCACAGACGAGAGTTAGGTGGGCGCATGACACGGTGGAGCAACTGGGCCGGCACCGCGACGGCGTCGTCGCTGCGCGTGCACCGGCCGCGCGACACGGACGCGATCGCCGAGGCGATCGGCCGGTCCGCCGCGGACGGACGGCGCCTGCGCCCGCTGGGCAGCGGTCACTCCTTCACGGCGATCGCCGCGGCGGATTCGGACGCCATGGATCTCACCGGCTGGACCGGCGTCGCGTCCGCTGACGTCGCGAAAGGCCTGGTCACGGTCCGTTCGGGCACCACGCTCAAGCAGCTCAACGCGGAACTCGACGCGCTGGGCCTGGCGATGACCAACCTCGGCGACATCGACGCGCAGACCGTCGCGGGCGCGATCTCCACCGGCACCCACGGCACCGGCGCCCGGCTCGGCGGCATCGCCACCCAGATCGCCGCGCTCGAACTCGTGCTCGCCGACGGCACCGTGGTCACCTGTTCGGCGGACGAGCGCCCCGATCTCTTCGCCGCCGCGAGAGTCGGCCTCGGCGCGCTCGGCGTCATCAGCACGGTCACGCTGCAGTGTGAACCGTCCTTCCTGCTCTCCGCCCAGGAGCGGCCGGAACCACTCGAACAGGTCCTCGAAGGCTTCGACCAGTTCGCCGACGAGAACGACCACTTCGAGTTCTACTGGTTCCCGTATGGCAAGAACGCCCTGGTCAAACGCAACAACCGGCTTCCGGCAGGCAGCGAACGCCGTCCGCTGACCAAGGTGAAGGAGTTCATCGACTACGAGGTGACGGAGAACGTCGCGTTCGGCGGGCTTTGCCGACTCGGCCGCGCGGTGCCGAAACTCGTCCAGCCGCTCGGCCGGTTCGCCTCGAACATCCTCTCCGCCCGCGAGTACAGCGACACTTCGCATCGCGTCTTCGTGACCCATCGCGGTGTGCGGTTCGTCGAGTCGGAGTTCGCGATCCCCCGCGAAGCACTGCACGACGTCTTCGCCGAACTCCGCGCTTTCGTCCCGAAGCTGGAGAATCCGGTCGCGTTCCCGGTCGAGGTGCGCGTCGCCGCCGCGGACGACATCTGGCTCTCGACCGCGAACGGCCGCGACTCCGCCTACATCGCGATCCACCAGTTCGTCGGCATGCCCTACCGCGAGTACTTCGCCGGATTCGCGTCGATCGTCGGCGAGGTCGGCGGCCGCCCGCACTGGGGCAAGATGCACGACCTCGACGCCGCGACGCTGCGCTCGCGGTACCCGCGGTTCGACGACTTCCTGCGGATCCGCAAGGAGGTGGACCCGGCCGGGGTCTTCACGAACACCTACCTCGACCGGGTCCTCGGCACCGCTTAGGCGGTTTCGAACAACGCGCTGACCGACTCGCCGTTGTGGATCCTCCGCATCGCCTCCGCCAGCGCGGGCGCGATCGAAAGGACCTGCAGCTTCGGGCTCTGCTCCTCCGGGGGGATCGGCACCGTGTTCGTGCAGACGACCTCCAGCACGTCGGGCTGGCTGCCGATCCGTTCGAGCGCGCCGCTGGAGAAGAGGCCGTGCGTGCAGGCGACGCGGATCGAGCGTGGCTTCAGTTCCCGGAGCTTGCCGAGCAGCTCGATCACCGTGCTGCCCTTGGCGATCTCGTCGTCGAGGACGATCACGTCGCGGCCGGTGACCTCGCCGATCACCGAGCTGATCTCGACCCTGTCGTCGGCGAAGCGCTGCTTCGCGCCGGCGGCGACCTGAACACCGAGCAGCCGGGCGAAATGCGCGGCCTCCTTGGCGTTGCCGAGATCCGGCGAGACCACGGTGGTCGCGGAGAGGTCGTACTGGCGGAAGTGCTTGGCCAGCTCCTGCAACGCGTGCAGGTGATCGACCGGGACGCTGAAGAAGCCGTGCACCTGCGGCGAATGCAGGGTCATCGCGAGGACGCGATCGGCGCCCGCGGTCGCCATCAGGTCGGCGACGAGACGGCCGCCGATCGAGATCCGCGGCGCGTCCTTCTTGTCCGATCGGGCGTACGAATAGTGCGGCATGACGACGGTGATCCGTTTCGCCGACGCGCCCCGCGCGGCGTCCAGCATCAGCAGCAGTTCGACGAGGTGTTCCTGCACCGGCCGCACCAGCGGCTGGATCAGGAAGACGTCGCGCTCGCGGCAGTTCGCTTCGAGCTGCACTTCGAGGCAGTCGTTGGCGAACCGCTGCACCTTCACCGGATGCAGCGGGATACCGAGATGAGCGCAGATCTCTTCGGCGAGCTCGGGATGTGCGCTGCCACTGAAGACCGCGATGTCCTCGCGCAAGGACTTACTCCGTTCAGTCAAAAGACGGATTACGTCCACACACTATGGTTTCACAAAGCGGAAAAGGCCTGAGAGATAGCAGTATCACCCGAGATCGCCTCGAGGACGCGTCCCGCCGTCGCCGGATTGTCGAGCAGCGCGACGAGGATCGCGGCGACGTCCTGCCGGGGAATGGGTCCGCGTCCGGTGGATTCGGCGATCAGGACCTTGCCGGTTCCCTCGTCGTTGGTGAGCTGCCCTGGTCGAAGGATCGTCCAGTCGAGATCGCGGGCGCGCAGATCGTCTTCGGCCGCTTTCTTGGCCTTGAGGTAGATCCGGAAATCGTCCGGTACGTCCGCGGTCTCCCATTTGTCGGCGCCCATGGAGCCGACCTGGATGTGCCGTCGCACGCCCGCGCGCTCGGAGGCCGCCGCGAAGAGTTCCGCGGCGGCTCTGTCCACAGTGTCCTTGCGAGCGGTGCCGCTCCCGGGGCCCGCCCCGGCGGAGAAGATGGCGGCGTCGGCGCCGTCGAGCGCCTTGGCGACGGCGTCCACATCGGACTTTTCCAGGTCGAGGACGACGGCTTCGGCGCCGACCGCTTCCAGGTCGGCGACGTGGTCGGGATTGCGTACGATCCCCACCGCTTGATCACCGCGCTCGGCCAGGAGTTTCTCCAGCTTCAGCGCGATCTGTCCGTGTCCACCCGCAATGACGACTCGCATACGCCCGACGGTAGCGCGTTCAGTCCACTTCGGCAGGGAGCTCGGTGCCGCGCAGCAGCTGGTCGTAGACGATCTCGTTGACCAGGCGCGAGACCGGGTCCTCGTCCAGGATCATGCGCTCGTTGTGCCCCTCGAGGTCGAGGTCGGTCACCGCGTTGGGGTCGGCGGAGACGATGCCGAGCCCGTAGGCGCGGGCACGCGGCAGGCAGTTGCCGACGTAGTCTTCCGTCAGTACGGCTGGCGATGGGAGAACCATCGCGGCCTCGCCGTAACGTGCGAACGGGACCGCGGAGGCCATCGCGGTGCGCCAGTGCCGGGCGACCGCGAGGACGCCGATGATCTCGGCGGCCGGCGCGGGTGCGGTCGCGGCCAGCTCTGGCCAAGTCCAGGTGTCGACGGTGGCGCGATCGACGACGGGATCCATGCCCATCGCGATGCGCTCCGCGTGCACGTCGGTGCGGAGCCGGGCGACCACGCAGATCTTGCGGCCGAGCACGGTGGTCTCCGGCAAGACGATGCCGTTCCAGCCGAGCAGGGCCGCCGCCTTGCGCGAAAGCTCCTCGACGCTCGCGGGCAGTTCGATCGGCGGCACCACCCGGCTCGGCAGTGACCGGCTGCGCTTCGCGCCACCGGCGACCGTCGAGCTCTCCATGTTCGGTGTAGCCGCCACGTTCCGCCTCCTTCGAACCTGGTTTCCCAAGGGCTCTTCATCCCGTGCCACCTCGGTGGAAGCGGCACATGAACTGTCTAACAGGGCAGGAAGGCGGCGGCGCCGGACAACGGGAGTGGCTGCGATCGGCGGCGCCTTGTCATCGGTGACCGGTCGGTAGGCGGTCATCGGACTTCAGTCCGACCGTGCCGCCAACCGAGTGAGGGCGAGGTAAGTGGTGTTACCCGGCGTCTCCGAACGGTCACCGGTATGCGATGACCGCTACCGAACACCGGCGTGGCAAGCGAAGCAGTCCGTTAGGCCATTCAGCCCAATGAATACTCATTCCACTGTGGACTTCGCAGGTGGATCAGGAGATCGTCGCGGTACGGAGGAGTTCTTCGACGCCCGGTGTCCGCCACTCGTCCAGCACCACGATTTGCCTGTCCGCAAGGAACCAGATCCGCTGCGTCACTTGCGCCTCGCCGCTTCCACCGGTCTGTCCACGAGGAACACACTGGATCGTCCACTCCTCGTGGATCGCCGTCGCCCCGCCCACCGGTGCGGTGGTGGATACCGTCCGCACGGCGTCACCCTCTTGGCGGAGGTCCTTGCGCCCGGCGGCGTTGCAGGCCCGGCCGCCCGCGCTGCGCCGGTAGAAGCCGCCCGGCCGGTACGGCGGCTGTTCGGCGGACTCCTGGGTGTTGTCGGTGAGGAGGACGTATTGGCAGTTGAAGTACTTCTTGGGATCCGGGCAGCCCGGGGCGACGATCACCTTCTCCAGCCCCTGCGAGACGGCGGTCCAGCCGTCGGGCAGGTGCAGGGTCAGCGCGCCGACCGGGACGTCGGTGAGTCCTTGCGCGGGCGGCGCGGCCGACGTCGCCTTCAGGGGTTTTCCGCCGGTCACGCCCGCGACGAGGTCCGGGTTCAGGAGATCGGCCAGTTTGTCGTAGGGCAGCGTGTAGTCCTGGACGCCGCAGGCGGTGGCGAAGCCGAGGGTGTTGAGGTCGACGGTGACCTCGACGGCCGCGGGGGTGAACGCGAGCCACACCTTCCGCTCGTCGGTGAGGTCGGCCGTCTTGAGGGGCTGGTACGGAAAGGTGCTGTTGGCCGGACCGCACTGTTCCTTGTCGGGCCAGAGCAATGCTTCGAGGGTCCGTAGTCCGTCGTCGGTGAACTTCCCGGGGGCGAACAGTTCGGCGGGGGTGAGCGCCTTGCCCTCTTTCAGGTCGATCGTCACCGCGTTCCGGCCGTTTCCCCAGGTCGAATGGGGTTTGTTCTCGAGGTCGTGCGTGTAGCGCACCGAGAGGTACCGCTCGTTCTGCGAGCGCACCTCGGCCTTGGTGAGGAGCTTGTACGGGCCGCGTTCCGGCTCCAGCTTGGCGGCGCCCGGGCCGGTTTTGCGGTTCCACTCGTCGATCGGCGCGGTCAGTGCGTCGTTGACGCGCTTCAGCCAGGCTTGATCGGGCGAACCCGTCACCTCGGGGTGGTCCCCGCTGTACGAGAGATTCGTGCCGGGAACGGTTCCGGTTCGGGTCTTCATGGCGACCTTGAGCGCGACGGCCTGTTGAGTGGTCGGCGACGGCGGCGGGGTGCTCGGGTCGGCGAAGACGACGACCGAGCCGACCACGGCGGCCGCCGCCGCGGCGACCCCGACGGCGATCTTCAGTCCGGCCGCGATCCCGCCGGTCGACGCGGCGACCGCGCCCGTTCCGGCGGCGGCGACCCCGGGAGCGGCCGCGGTGCCGGCGCCGAGCAGGACCAACGGCGTCGCGGCGGCGAGCACGCCTGTCGCCTTCGCCAGCCGTGACCAGCCTTTGCGCTCCCATTCGTCGCCGTAGCCGGCACGGGCGACGCGTTCCAGTTCGCTGACGAACACGAGCGCGTCGACCGGCCGTTTCGATGGGTCCTTCGCCATCCCCAGCGCGACGAGTTCGTGCACCGGCTCGGGGGCCTCGCCGAACGGGATGGGCGCGTGTTCGTGCAGCGTGCGGAGTACTTCGGTCTGTTCGGCCTCATACGGCCGGTGCCCGGCGACACACTGGAAGAACACGCAGGTCGCGGCGTAGACGTCGGTCGCGGGCGTGGCCTGGCCGCCTGCCCACTGCTCGGGCGCCATGTACGCGGGCGTGCCGACGGACGGGCCGCGTTCACCCGCCAGGACGGCGGTGCCGAAGTCGACCAGCTTGCTCTCGCCGGTGTCGGCGACGAGGACGTTGGCCGGTTTGTAGTCCCGGTGGACGACGTTCACGGAGTGCGCCGCGGCCAGTCCGAGCAGCGAGCCTTTCAGTACCGCGAGGGCGGCTTCGGGTTCGAGAGCGCCTTCGGCCTGGAGCACCGCGCGCAGCGAGACCCCGTTGATCGCCTCCATCACGATCGCCGCGCCCTGCGGCGTCTCGAAGAACTCGTGGAGACGGACGACGTGCGGGCTCGACACCCGGTGCAGCGCCAGCGCTTCCTGCCGGAACGCGGCCAGGTACGCCGGGTCCGCGGCGAAGCGGGAGAAGAGGTACTTGATCGCGACGACGTGGCCGGTGTTGTCCTGGCGCGCGAGCACCACGCGGCCGAAGGTGCCCGTGCCCAGCTGCTCCAGCTCGGTGAAGCCGGGCAGTCTCCACGCGTCGGTCAGTTCCATCGGGCCTCTTCCAGAATCTTGTCGAGACCTGGAGTGTTCCACTCGTCGACGATCACGAGCTGCGTTTTCGGCAGGAACCAGACCCGCTGGGTGACGGTGCCGCCGCCGGTGCACGTGAGCAGCCACTCCTCGTACGCGGCCTTCTTCGTCCCGACCGGGCGAAGCTCCTTCTTCTGCAGTACCGGTGATCCCTGAGTCTCATCGGGTGCCCCGAGGGAATGACACGGCCGCGGGCCATAGGACCGGTTGTACGGCTTGCCCGGTTCATACGCCGGAACGGCCGCCTCGACCCGCGAGTTGTCGCTGAACAGGACGCCCGCGCAGTGGAACGGCTGCATGCCGCTGTTCGAGCACTGGTCGGCGGTCACCAGGTAGCGCTCGATGGGAGCGCTGGAGAGCAGCCACCATTTCTCCGGCGTGGTGATGGTGAAGGCGCCGACGTTGTCTTCTTTGGTCCGCTTGCCCTGCGTGCCGCCGCCGGTGAGGCCGAGCAGGTCCAGCACCGTGGGGCTCACGAGGTCGAGCAGGCGGGGGTAGCCGACGGTGACCTCGGTCGGATCGCAGACGCGCGGGTAGCCGAGCGCGGTGCCGTAGACGTAGAACCGCATTCCGTCGGCGGTCGGCGCCGCCTGCACGATGGAGTCATAGTCGAAGGTGTAGCGCTCCGACATCGACGTCGCCGGGAGGTGCTCGGTCGAGTTCCGCGAACCCGCGAGGCAGTCGCCCGGCTTCACGGATTCGAGGAGCCGGTCTTCGAGCATCCGCATCCGCGCGGCGGTGCCGTCGACGTTGTCGAAGAGATGCGCGGTGGAGATCTGCTCGCCCTTCGTCAGGTCGATGACGATCGGGCGGACGCTGAACCCGCCGTGGTTGCCGAACTGGACGGAGTCGATCGAGCGTTTGTATACGACCGAGAGCAGCTTGTCGTCCTGGCGCAGCACTTCGGCTTCGGTCTTCATATGCGGGATGTCGCCGTCGGGCTCCAGTTGTGCCTGGTAGCTGTCGGGCCAGAAGTTCTCGAGCCAGCCGTCGATCGGCGCCATCAGCGCCTTGTTGATCCGCTCCTCGGCGGCCTTGTCCTTCAACCCGCTGATCCGGACGTACTTGCCGTTGTAGTCGAAGCCGTCGAACTTCTCGGTGCGGGTGAGGAGGTCGACCTGCATCGCGGCGACGGTGGTCGTCTGTGGCGGCGCGTCGTCACCGTCGGCGTTGACCACCACGACCGTGCCGACGGCGGCCGCGGTGACGGCGGCGACCGCGGCGGTCACCTTGAGCCCGAGCGCGATCCCGCCGCCGGTGGTCGCCGCGACCCCGCCCGCCGCGCCGCCCGCGATGACCGGCGCGGCGGCGGTCCCGGCGCCGAGCAGGGCCAGCGGCGACAGGGCGACCAGGACACCGGCGCCCTTGGCGAGCCAGTGCCAGCCGTTGCGCTCCCAGTCTTCGCCGTACGCCTTCCTGGCCGACGACTCCAGTTCGGTGACGAACTCGGCCGCGCCGGACGGCCGCTGGGCGACGTCCTTCGCCATGCCGCGCGCGATGAGGTCGCGGACCGGTTCGGGGACCTCACCGAACGGGATCGGGGCGTACTCGTGCAGCGTGCGTAGCACTTCGGTCTGTTCGGCCTGATAGGGCCGGTGCCCGGCGACGCACTGGAAGAAAACGCAGGTCGCGGCGTAGACGTCGGTCGCGGGGGTGGCGATGCCGCCGGACCACTGCTCGGGCGCCATGTACGCGGGCGTGCCCGCGGCGACACCGGTCTGCCCGGCGAGCACGGCGATGCCGAAGTCGACGAGTTTGCTCTGCCCATCGGGGGTGACCAGGACGTTCGCCGGTTTGTAGTCGCGGTGGACGGTGCCGGCGGCGTGCGCGCCGGCGAGGCCGAGCAGCGAACCCTTGAGGATGGCCAGCGCGGCTTCGGGTTCGAGCTTCTCCTGGCGGCCGAGGATCTCTTTCAGGGAGATTCCGTGAACGGCTTCCATGATGATGGCGGCCCCTTGCGGGGTCTCCACGAACTGGTGCAGACGGGCGATGTGGGGCCCCGAAACACGGCTCAGGATCTGCGCCTCGTGGCGGAATTCGGCCAGCCGCTGCGGGTCGGCCGCGAACCGCGCGTACAGGTATTTAATGGCCACGACCTGGGCGGATTCATCATGACGGGCCAGCACGACCCGTCCGAATCCGCCTTCGCCCAGCGACCCCAGCTCGGTGAAACCCGGCAAGGCCCAGTCGTCCACAGAGTCCTCCGCGATTCCCGATCGTGTTCCCTTGGAGGTGAGCTGCGCCGCAGCGGTTCCCCACCTTCCGGGTTTAGGGTTACCCGTCGGTCACTTAGCCCGTTGCGATGGAGGAACGATGCGTTCGCCGAAGGATTTCTTCGCCCCGCTCGCGGTGGGGGCGCCGGAACCGCTCCGCCAGATCCCCGTGCCTCCTTCGCGGATGATCCACTTCTTCGACCCCGGCAACGAGAAGATGGCCGCCAAGGTCCCGGATCTTGCCAAGAAGGTCGACGTCCTGCTCGGCAACCTCGAGGACGCCGTACGCGCCGACCGCAAGGAGGCCGCGCGGAACGGGCTCGTCTCCATCGCGAAGTCGACCGACTTCGGCAAGACGCAGCTGTGGACCCGCGTCAACAGCCTCGACTCGCCGTGGGTGCTCGACGACCTGATCACGCTGGTCACCGAGATCGGCGACAAACTCGACGTGATCATGGTGCCGAAGGTCGAAGGCGCGCAGGACATCCACTACGTCGACCGGCTGCTCGCGCAGCTCGAAGCGCGGGCCGGGCTCACGAAACCGCTGCTGGTGCACGCGATCCTCGAGACCGCCAGCGGCGTCGCGAACGTCGAAGAGATCGCCGGCGCGAGCCCCCGGATGCAGGGCATCTCGCTCGGCCCGGCCGACCTCGCCGCGAGCCGCCGGATGAAGACCACCCGGGTGGGTGGCGGACACCCCGGTTACCTGGTGCGCACGGACCCGACCGGCGAAGACCTGAACGAGGGACGCACGACGTACCAGCAGGATCTTTGGCACTACACCGTCGCGCGGATGGTCGACGCCTGCGCGGCGAACGGGATCCTGCCGTACTACGGGCCGTTCGGCGATATCCGCGACGTCGTCGCCTGTGAAGACCAGTTCCGCAACGCGTTCCTGCTCGGCTGTGTGGGCGCCTGGAGCCTGCACCCGGTGCAGATCGACATCGCGAAGAAGGTGTTCTCCCCTTCGCCCGAGGACGTCGCCTGGGCACGGCGCGTGATCGCCGCGATGGGTGACGGCACCGGTGCGGTGATGATCGACGGGAAGATGCAGGACGACGCCTCGGTGAAGCAGTGCCGGGTGGTCGCCGAACTCGCGGACGCCCTCGCCGCCGACGATCCTGAACTCGCCGCCGCCTACGAGGCGGCCACGAAGGAGGCTTCCGAATGAACCCTCGACGTTCCGTCCTCTACATGCCCGGCGCGAACGAAAGAGCGCTCGAAAAGGCCAAGACGCTGGACGCGGACGGGCTCATCCTCGACCTCGAAGACGCCGTCGCACCCGACGCGAAGGAAGCCGCACGTGAACGCGTGTGCGCCGCCGCTTCGTCGAAGGAGTACGGCTCGCGCGAGGTGACCATCCGCGTCAACGGCCTCGACACCGAATGGCACGACGCCGACCTCCGCGCCGCCGCGCAGGCTGGCCCGGACGCGATCGTGGTGCCGAAGGTGAACTCCGCCGCCGAAGTGCACAACATCGAGCGCGCGCTGGAACTCGGCGGCGCACCCGACCACACGAAGATCTGGGCGATGGTCGAAACCCCGGTCGCGATGCTGCACGCCGAGGAGATCGCCGCGGCGTCCGACCGGCTGACCGTGCTGGTCATGGGCACGAACGACCTGGCGAAGGAACTGCACGCCGAGTTCGTCCCCGGCCGCGCGCCGCTGCTCGGCGGGCTTTCGCTCGCGCTGCTGGCCGCGCGGGCGACCGGCAAGGCGATCCTCGACGGCGTCTACAACGACGTGAAGGACCTCGAAGGCTTCGAGGCGGAATGCCTGCAAGGGCGGCAGTTCGGCTTCGACGGCAAGACGCTGATCCACCCGGCGCAGCTGGAGCCGTGCAACCGGATCTTCGCGCCGTCCGATGAGGAGATCGCGCGGTCACGCAAGATCATCGCGGCGTTCGAGGAGGCCAAGGCGGCCGGGCAGGGCGTCGTGACCGTGGACGGGCGGATGATCGAGAACCTGCACGTGGACAACGCGCGGCGGATCCTGGCGCTGGCCGAGGCGATCAGCGGCAGGAGCTGAAGGACGCCATACCCGCATGAGACGCGGTGAAGGGCGCTTTACCCGCGTCGCATGCGGGGAAAGCGCCCTTCAGCTCACGCTAGACTGGTCGACGATAGCCCCGGATGGCCCCTGACCTGCTGGTCATCTGGGCATCGAAGGTCTCCGAGCCCAGTGCCCGCACTTCGCCACGTGGCTGAGCGAACTCGACTCCCGAGGTTGACGCAATTCGGCACCTGGTTGCGATGCTTGCGCGCGCAAGGATCGCAACCAGGTGCCGAATTGCGGGACGGGGGTCAGGGCCAGGGGCGCGGAGTGGGGCGAAGGGTTTCGTAGGCGGCAGCGGCGCGGAGGACGTCGAGGTCGGCGAAGCGGCGGCCGCTGATCTGGAGGCCGATGGGCTGGTCGTCGCTGGTGTAGCCGCAGTTGATCGAGACCGCGGGCTGGCCGGACATGTTGTACGGCACGGTGAACGCGATGTGCTCGAACGGGCGACGCGGGTCGTTGGTCGGCGAGGGCCAGTCGGCGGGCGGGGCCGAGACCGGGCAGGTCGGGGACAGGACGACGTCGAAGCGTTCGGTCGCGCGCAGGGTCGCGACGGCGATGGCGTCGATCTGCGCGAAGCCTCGGTAGGTGTCGACGCCGCTGACGTCGGCGCCGCCGGCGGCCCAGTCGGCGATGTACGGCAGGACCTTCGCGCGGCGGTCTTCGGGCAGGGCCGACATGTCCGACCAGGCTCGGACGCGCCAGAAGGTGTCGAGGCCGTCGAGCATTTCGCGGCGAAGGAACGGCGAAACCGGCTCGACGACGGCGCCCGCGGCCTCGAAGACACGTGCGGCTTCGGTGACGGCGGCGATCGTCTCCGGCAGCACCGGAAGCCCGACACCAGGATCGAGGTGCAGCCCGATCCGCAGACCTCTGACCGCGCAAGACAGCGACGACCAGTCCACAGAGGACGCAGGCAGCGAAAGGTGATCGCGACCGTCCACACCGGACAGAACGCTCATCAGCAGCGCGGTGTCGGCCACGGTCCGCGTCATCGGCCCGGCGACGCGGCCGAGGAACGGTGGATCCACCGGCACCCGGCCGAAGCTCGGCTTCAGCCCGACCAGGCCGCACCAGCCGGCGGGCAGCCGGATCGAGCCGCCGATATCGGTGCCGACGTGCAGCGGGCCGTAGCCCGCGGCGGCCGCCGAACCGGCACCGGCGCTGGAGCCGCCGGGCGTGCGCGTGGTGTCCCAGGGATTCCGCGACGCGGTGTGGAAACTCGACAGCCCGGACGTCAGCATCCCGTAGTCCGGCATGGTCGTCTTGCCCAGCAGGACCCCGCCGGACTCGCGCACGCGAGCGCCCGCCGGGGCGTCTTCGGGCGCGGGTTCCAGTGACGTGGCGGCCGTGCCGAGCGGGACCGGAGTGCCGCGGGTCGCGATGTTCTCCTTGAGCGTCAACGGAACGCCGTCGATCGGACCGAGCGGTTCCCCGGCGTGCCAGCGGCTTTCGGACGCCTTCGCGTCTTCACGCGCGCCGCTCGGGTCGTACGCGTAGAGCGCGTGCAGCTCGGGTTCGCGCGCCTCGACGCGGGCGAGGACCGCTTCGGTGACTTCGACCGGCGACAACGTCCCGGCACGGTACTGCGCGACCAGTTCGACGGCGGTCAGATCAGGCAACTCCGGCACGGACAGGCTCCTTTACGTCGCGGGCGGTTCGAAGCGGCCGTCGACCGCGGTCCAGCCGCCGTCCACCGCCAGCACGGAGCCGGTCACGAACGACGACGCCTCCGAGGCCAGGTAGACGACGGCGCCCGCGAGTTCGTCCGGACGTGCCCAACGGCCGAGCGCGCCCTTGGTCGCGTACGCGTCGTACCAGGCCGGATTCGCTTTGATCTGGGCTGTCAGCGGCGTCTCGACGACGCCGGGCGCGATCGCGTTGACCCGCACCCCGGCCGGGCCGAACTCCGCCGCGGCCGTGCGGAACAGCTGCACCAGCCCGGCTTTCGTCGCCGCGTACGGCCCTTGCCCCGGCTCGACGGTGGTGCCACGGATCGAGGAGAACCCGATGATGCTCCCCCGCCCGCGTTCGACCATCCCGGCGCCGAACGCGCGGACGACCTCGAAGGTCGCGCCGAGGTTCAGCGCGATCACCCGGTCGAATTCCTCGCGCGAGTACTCCAGCAGCCGTTTGCGCACGTTGGTCGCTGCGGTCAGCACGACGACGTCGATCTCGCCGAGTTCCACCGCCGCCCGCGCGGCCGCACCGTCGGAGAGCAGGTCGATCTCGTACGCCTCGCCCACGCCGGTTTCCTTGGCGGCGGCGACATCGCGGTCGGCGACGATCACCTCGGCGCCGTGCGCGGCCAAGGCCTTGGCGGCTTCGCGGCCGATCCCGCTGCCACCGCCGAGTACGACCGCTCGCTTTCCGTCGAGCCGGAACAGGTTTTCGTAGCTCACGGGCGCAGCACCGCCATCCTCGTCACGGTCAGTTCTTCGACCGCGAACCGCGGCCCTTCCCGCCCGATGCCGGAGTCCTTCACGCCGCCGTACGGCATGGTGTCGGACCGGAAACCGGGCACCTCGTTGACCACCACGCCACCGACTTCGAGCTCGTCGAGCGCGCGGAACGCAGTCTTCAAGGACGTGCTGAACACCGAGGCGTGCAGGCCGTACCGCGACGCGTTGACCGCGTCGAACGCTTCGTCCACAGAGGACACGGTGCGGACGCAGACCACCGGGCCGAAGATCTCCTCGTCCCAGCATTCGAGGCCGTCGGGCACGTCGAGCAGCACGGCCGGACGCAGCACGGTGCCGTCCACGCCGCCTCCGACCAGCCGCGCACCGGCCGAAGTCGCTTTGTCGACCCATTCCTGAACGCGCCTGGTCGACCCCGGGTCGATCAGCGCCGAGACCCGCGTCTTCTCGTCTCGGGGGTCACCGATGACGACCTCATCGAGCCGCGCGAGCACCCGTTCGGTGAACTCCTGGGCAACGGCTTCGACGACCAGAACGCGTTGCACCGAGATGCACGCTTGGCCGGACGCGTAGAACCCGCCGCGCAGCACGGCGTCCACGGCCGCGTCGAGATCGGCGTCTTCGGCGACCACCAGGGCGGCGTTGGACCCCAGCTCCAGCAACGTCTTCGTGGGTGCGGCGTCGCGGGCGATCCGGTGCCCGACCAGTGCGGATCCGGTGAACGACACCGCGCCGGCCCGCCGGTCGGTGACCAGCGCCGAGCCGACGGCCGCGTCCCCGGTGACCAGCTGGACCATCGCGGGCAGCTCGGTCAGCGAGCGCACCAGATGCACGAGCCACAACGTCGCCAGCGGGGTCTGCGGCGCGGGTTTCACCACGACCGGGCAGCCCGCGGCGATGGCGGGCGCGATCTTGTGCGACGCCAGGAGCAGCGGATAGTTGAACCCGGCGATGCCGACCACGACGCCGATCGGCTTGCGTTTCCAGAACCCGACCAGCCCGTCACCGGACGGCAGCAGGTCGAGCGGCACGGTCTCGCCGTGCAACCGCGAGACCTCTTCGGCGGCGGCCTGCCAGGTGACGATCGTGCGCGCGACCTCGACCCGGCAGTCGACCAACGGCTTTCCGGTTTCGAGGACCAGAAGCTGCTCGAATTCGGAGCGCCGGGCTTCCAGAGCAGCGGCGACGTCGTTCAGGAGCGAACGCCGGGTGCGCGACGGCAGGGCCGCGACCTGCTTGAACACCGCGACGGCCTCGTCGATCGCGCGCGTGGCCAGCTCCGGCGTCCCGACCGACGCCCGGCCGATCTCACTCCCGTCGTACGGGAAGTCCACCGACACAGTGTCCACAGTGGACACCCAGCCGTCACCGATCGGCAGTCCCTCGGGATACTCAGCCATCGTCCCCTCCCCTCAACCGCGCCAGTTCGGCCCGCAGATTCGGCGCGGCCGCCAGCAGCTCCCTGGTGTACTCGTGTTCCGGCGCGTCGTAGACCTGGTCGACGTCGCCGATCTCGACGATCTCGCCGCGCCGCATCACCGCGACCCGGTCGCAGACGTGCCGCACCACGCCGAGGTCGTGCGAAACGAAGATCAGCGTCAGCGAGTACAGCTCGACCAGCGACGCGAGCAGGTCGAGGATCTGCTTTCGCACCGAGACGTCGAGCGCGCTCACCGGTTCGTCCGCGATGAGGACGCTCGGGTTCGGCGCGAGCGCCCGCGCGATCGAGATGCGTTGCCGTTGCCCGCCGGAGAACTGGTGCGGATAGCGGCCGGCGGCGTCTTCGGGCAGGCCGACCGCCTTCAGCAGCTCCGAAACCCGCGCGGGGTCCCGGCGGCCCAACGGCTCGGAGATGATGTCGCGCACCCGCATCCGCGGATCGAGCGAACCCATCGGATCCTGGAAGACGATCTGGAGTTCCGACCGCAGGAAGCCGAGTTTGCGTTCGGGCAGGGTGTCGATTCGCTTTCCCTGGAACGAGACGCTGCCCGCCGTCGGCTTGTCGAGCGCGGCCAGCAGTCTGACCAAAGTGGACTTTCCCGAACCCGACTCGCCGACGATGCCGAACCGCTGACCAGCCTCGACGTCGAACGAGACGCCGCGCAGGGCATGCACATCGCGCCGTGTGTAGCGACGTTCGAGGCCGCGCACTTCGAGCATCATCGGCTCGCCTCCAGATCCGAAGCGGCCAGAAGTTTCTTCGTGTAGTCGTGCTGGGGCGCGGTCAGCACGTCGCGGGTGGTGCCGGCTTCGACGATCTCGCCGTCCAGCATCACGAGCACCCGCTCGCAGACCGACGCCACGACGGCGAGGTCGTGCGTGATGAACAGCAGCGCGCTTTCCCGTTCCCGGACGCCGGCGAGGATCAGCTCCAGGATCTGCGCCTGCACGGTGACGTCGAGCGCCGTCGTCGGCTCGTCGCAGATCAGCAGCTTCGGATCGTTGGCCAGCGCGATCGCGAGGACGACGCGTTGCCGCTGCCCGCCGGACAGTTGATGCGGATACGCGCGAGCGACACCGGGCAACCCGACGGAATCCAGCAAAGCCTCGGGATCCTTCCCGCCGTTTCGATGGATGCGCATCGGTTCGGCCACCTGCGCGCCGACCCGCATGGCCGGGTTCAGCGCGGTCATCGGTTCCTGGAACACCATCGACATCTCGTTGCCGCGCAGCCGCGACAGGTCCTTCTCCGGCGCGCCCAGCAGTTCGCGGCCGTCGAGCTTCACCGATCCGGACGCGGCGAGTTCTTCGGGCAGCAGCCCCATGATCGACAGTGCTGTCAACGACTTCCCGGAACCCGACTCGCCGATCAGCCCGACCCGCTCACCGCGCGCGATGCCGAACGAGACTCCGCGAACCAGGCCGGAGATGCCGAGACCATGTACCTGCAGTGTCATAGCGGTCATAGCCGCGCCGCCAATCGGGGGTCGAGACGATCGCGGAGGCCGTCGCCGAGCAGGTTGAAACCGAGGACGGCGATGGCGATCGCGACGCCGGGCACGAGCGCGAGCCGCGGGTGCAGGGTCAGGAACATCTGCGATTCCTGCAGCATCCGGCCCCACGACGGCGTCGGCGGCCGGGTGCCGAACCCGAGGAACGACAGCGCCGCTTCCGCGAGCACAGCGATCGCGAACGACACCGACGCCTGCACGATCAGCAGCCCGGAGATGTTCGGCAGCACGTGCCGCGCCGCGATGTTCAGCCGCGAACGCCCGGCCGACCGCGCGGCCAGCACGAACTCGCTGCTCATCACCTGCAGCGTCCCCGACCGCGCGATCCGCGCGAACGACGGGATGGTCGCGATGCCGATCGCCACCATCGCGGTCAGCGTGTTCGCCCCGAACACCGCGCCGAACATGATCGCCAGCAGCAGCGCCGGGAACGCGAGCACGAGATCGTTGACCCGCATGACGAACTCGCCGAGCCAGCGCGACGACATCCCGGCGAGGATGCCCAGCGGCGTCCCGATCAGCGCGGCGATCCCGACCGCGACCACGCCGACGTACAGCGTCGTCCGCGCGCCGACCATGAGCTGGCTGAGCACGTCGCGGCCGAAGCTGTCCGTGCCCAGCGGGTTCGAGCCGCTGAAGTCGTGCAGCCGGTTGGCCGCGTCGACCTTCACCGGGTCGAACGGCGTCCACACGAACGAAAGCAGTGCGGCGAGCACGATCAGCGCGACCAGCACGCCGCCGATGACGAGAGTGCGGTTACGCATCAGGAACCCCGCAATCTCGGGTCGAGCACCGTGTAGAGGACGTCGACCACGAAGTTCACCAGCAGCACGCCGACCACCAGGACCAGCACGATCCCCTGCACGGACAGCAGATCCCGCGACGCCACCGAGTCGAGCAGCATGCTGCCGAGACCGGGCAGGACGAAGACGCGTTCGACGACGACGGCGCCGATCAGCAGGGTCGCCAGTTGCAGGCCGAGCACCGTCACCACCGGCACGGCCGCGTTGCGCAGACCGTGCCGGAACAGCGCTGGGAACGGCCGGAGGCCCTTGGACCTCGCCGTGCGCAGGTAGTCCTGCCCGAGCGTGTCGAGTACGGCGGACCGGACATACCGCGTGAGCACGGCGCCCTGAACGAGTCCCAGCGACAGGGCGGGAAGGACGAGGCCGCGGAGGAATTCGCCGGGATCCTGCACCGGCGGCGTCCACCCGCCGGACGGCAGCCAGCGCAACTGCACCGCGAAGATCTGCACCAGGATGATGCCGGCGAGGAACGCGGGGATCGCGACGCCGAGCTGCGAGAGGCCGGAAACCGCGGTGCCGTCGGCCTTCCGATGCCGCACCGCGGCGAACGTCCCCGCCGGGACGGCGATCAGCAGCGCCACCAGCATCCCGGCCCCGACCAGCCACAACGTCACGCCGAGCCGGTCGGCCAGCGCGGGCCCGATCTCCTCGCGCGTGACGTACGAGCGGCCGAAGTCGCCTTGCAGGACACCGCCGATCCAGTCGAAGTACTGCGTCACCAACGGCCGGTCGATACCGAATTCGGCGCGGGTCTTCGCGACCAGTTCCGGCGTCGCGTTGACGCCGAGCGCGACCTGCGCCGGATCACCCGGCAGCACGGCCATGAACAGGAACACCACGATGGACGCGACCAGCACGCTGGCCACCAGGATCCCCAGGCGGCGGAGCACCTTGACCGTCATCGCGGCGCCAATCCCGTGAGATCGAAGGACTCGCTGACCTGGTTGCGGACGAACCCGGTCACCTTGTTCTTCGCCACGATCACGTTGGGGAACAGGAAGAGCCAGTCCGCGGCGGCGTCTTCGGACAGCCGCCGCGCGACCTGGCGCATCGCGTCGGCCTGCTCCTGAGGCGTTCCGGCGTCGGCCTTCGCCAGATTCTGCTGGACGGGCTTGCTGTCGTAACCCCAGTAGTACTTCGGCCTGCCGAAGGTGACGATGTCGCGTGCCTCGACGTGCTGGATGATCGACAGGTCGTAGTCGCGGTCGGTGAACACCTGCTTGAGCCACACCGCCGGGAAGTCCAGCGGCTCGATCGTCACCGTGACCCCGACGTCCGCCAGTTGCGACGCCACCACCTGCGCGGACGAGACGGCGTACGGCAAGTTGGGAATCCTCAGCCGCAGTGCCGGATTCGGCTGGCCTGCTTCCGCGAGCAGCGCTTTCGCCTTCGCGGGATCGAACGGGTACGCCTTCGACAGGTCCTCGTACCAGGGGTCTGTCGGCGGGACCATGCTGCCGATGAGCGTGCCGCGGCCGCCCCAAGCCGTGTCCAGCAAGGCCTTCCGGTCGATGGCGTACGACAGCGCCCGTCGGACGCGGACGTCGTTCAACGGCGGGCGCGAGTTGTTGAACGCGAGCGTGACCTCGCTGTTCGTCGTGCCTTCGACGACGGTGAACCGGTCGTCGCTCTGGAACTGCGGGATCGAATCCGGCACGGTGATCGCGGAGATGACGTCGATCCCGTTGCTGAGCAAGGCGTTGTTGAGCGCCGTCGGATCCTTGATGTACTTGAGGACCACCGTGGAGTACGCCGGTTTCCTGCCCCAGTACGCGGGATTCTCCTTGAGCACGATCGAATCGCCGCGCCTGCGCGAGGACACCGTGTACGGCCCGGTGCCGATCGGTTTGTTCGCCAGATCCGCGACCCCGGCACGGCTGAACATCGCGCCGAGCCTGCTGGTGAGGCTGAACAGCCAACCGTTGCTGGGTTTCGTGAGCACGACCCGCGCGTGGTCCGGCGCGACGACGTCGACCCGATCGACGACGTCCATTGTGGACTTGATCGACACCGTCCAGTCGGTCTTCACGCGCATCAGCGAGAACTTGACGTCCTCGGCGGTGAACGGGGCGCCGTTGCTGAACTTCGCGTTCTTCCGGAGCTTGAAGTCGTAGGTCTTGCGGTCTTCCGAGACCGTCCACGATTCGGCCAGCAGCGGCACGATCTTCGCGTCCGCGTCGAGTTTCACCAGGCCCTCGTAGACGTTGTAGAGCAAGGCCTGCGGGATGGCGGCGCCGTCGGTGCGGGTGAAGTCGAAGTTCGCGGGTTCGGCGGTGTACCCGACGGCGAGCGTGCCGGGATCCTTGGCGACTGTGGCACTCGAACCGGCCGAGCAGCCGGACGCCACCAGCAGCAACGCTGCCACTGCCGCGTGAATCCGGGCTTTCATCCTGCCCCCTAGCCGGTAGACTGGTCTGACCAGTAAACCAGACGAGACGGCAGGGTCAAGATGGAATTCGAGCCGGTCGCCCCTGTCCGCGCGTACCAGCGCGTCGTCGAACAGATCGAGGAAGCCGTCTTCAGCGGCCGGATCAAACCCGGCGACCGGCTGCCGAGCGAACGCGAACTGATGGTGCAGTTCGACGTCGGCCGCTCGACCGTGCGGGAAGCGCTGCGTGTGCTGCAGGCGGCGGAAATGATCCGCTCGCGGCCCGGCGATCCGCGCGGCCCCGAAGTGCTGGCCGCCTCGCCCGCCGCGTTGCACCGGTCGATGCACCGGCTCGCGCGCGCCGACCACATCGGCCTGTCCGAGCTGTTGCAGTTCCGCATGGTCCTCGACGGTTCCGCACATCTGCTCGCCGCGCAGCTCAGGACCGAAGACCATCTCGCCGAACTCGACACGGCGCTCGAGGCGATGCGCGCCGGCATCACGGAGGGTTTCGCCGAGTTCTCCCACGCGGACGTCGCGTTCCACGAGGCCATCGCCCGGGCGACGGGGAATCCGCTGCTGGTGATCAGCGGCGAGGTCGTCCGCGGCGTCGTGCTGGAGCTCATCGAAGACAAACTGGAGCACGCCGACGACCGGACGGCGTTGATGCGCAATTGGCTGGCGCATCACGAAGAAGTGCTGGGAGCGATCAGGGATTCCGACGGCGAGCGCGCGTCAAGGCTGGCGAAGCAGGCGCTGTACGACAACTACGCCGAGTACGTCCCTGAAGAGCAACGTCGCCTCTTGCGGCCGCTGCTCGCTTGACCGCCTCTACACTCGCTCAGGTGGGGGATACCGAGAAGCCTTCAACAGCCCGCCAGGGTGTCGGTCTCGCGCTGTCCGGCGGCGGCTACCGCGCGATGTTGTTCCACACCGGCGCTCTGTGGCGGCTCAACGAACTCGGCTGGCTGTCGAAGATCTCGACGTTCTCGAGCGTCTCGGGCGGCTCGATCGCCGCGGGCGTGCTCGCGTACGCGTGGTCGGACCTGAAGTTCGAGAACGGTGCCGCGAACAACTTCTACGACGAGGTCGTCACGCCGGTACGGAACCTCGCGCGCACCCGGCTCGACATCCCGGTCACCTTGCTGGCCATGGCGATTCCCTGGCGGAGCGCCGGTGAGGAACTCGCGCGGGTGTATGCGAAACATCTGTTCGGCGACTGCTGTCTCAAGGACATCGATCCCGCCGGTCCGCAGTTCGTCTTCACCGCGACGAACCTCCAGGACGGCGCGCAATGGTGGTTCTTCCGGCAGAACGGGCCGCACGGGAACATCCCGCTCGCGACCGCGGTGGCCGCTTCTTCGGCGTTCCCGCCGATGCTTTCGCCTGTCGTGATCCAAGACCCGCATTCGGACGACCGGAAACGCAAGATCGTGCTGAGCGACGCCGGCGTCTACGACAACCTCGGCCTGGACCCGGTCGAAGGGCACGCGACGGTGCTGGTCAGTGACGCGGGCAAGCGGATGAAGGTCAAACGGAAGGTCAACCGCGACTGGGGACGGCAGCTGCTGCGCGTCCTCGACGTGATCGACAACCAGGTGCGCGAACTGCGGCGCGGCGCGCTGCTCAAGTCCTATGTGGAGAAGGATTTCGCCGGCGCCTACTGGGGGTCTTATGTCGACCTCGAGAACTTCGAGCTCAAGGATTCGCTGAGGGCGCCCGTGGATCTCACGCACGAGCTGGCGGAGACGCCGACGCGCCTGACGAAGCTGCCGGAAGTGCTGCAGGAGCGGCTGATCAACTGGGGTTACGCGGCCTGCGACGCGGGGATGCGGAAGTGGGTCGACACCGAAGCGGCCGCTCCCGCCGGGTTCCCGTTCCCGGCCGCGGGGCTGGGCTGAGCGCGTCCACCGATGCTATGAAAGGACCTTTCCTTGCCAAATTTGCAAGGAAAGGTCCTTTTATAGCGCTCGTCAGGTGACGAGGTTCGCGTAGACGATCACGTTGTCCTTGTAGCTGTGCTCTTCCTTGTCGAAGACACCGCCACAGGTGATCAGCCGCAGCTGCGGCTTGTCCGTGTTGCCGTAGACCGCTTCCTCGGGGAACTGGTCCTTGGGGACCTGGTCCTTCTTCTCGACCACGAACTTCAGGCTCTTGCCGTCGCTGCGGTCGACGAGGATCTCGTCACCCGGGTTGACGTCCTTGAGCTTGTAGAAGATGCCCGGCTGCTTGTTGCCGTCGACGTGGCCGAGCAGGATCGCCGGGCCGACGTCACCGGGCACCGGCGAAAGCTGGTACCAGGCAGCCTGCATCGGCTTCTTCGCCGAAGGGACGGCCATCTTGCCGTCCTTGTTGACCGCGACGGCGATCAGGTTCGACTCCGCGCCGATCTTGGGGATCTTCACGTTCGTCGGCCTGGTGCCGCTGAACGGCTTCGTGACCGGGACGGTCGATTCCGCCGGGGCCTGCTGTGCCGCGGGCGCCGGGTAGTCGGAACCGCAACCGGTCAGCGCGAGGGAAAGGATCAGGGTGGCCGCGACCGCGCGGCCACCCCGCCTGAGGAACTTCGTCGACATCGATCAGGCCGCGGTGGCGCCGAAACCGGTCTCGATGCCGCCCTTGGGGGCGTACTTGACCTGCTTCTCCGGCTTGCCCGGAGTGGCCGCGCCGCCGCCGATGGGCGCCTCGAACTCGATGTCGGCCTTGCCCGGCTTGCCGGCACAGGTCCAGGTGAAGGTGCTGGAGTTGCCCTTGAAGGACTTCTTGACCTTCACGATGTAGACCCAGTAACGACCGTCGTCCTCGGCCTGGTTGCTGTACAGCGTGTCGAAGTCCGGCGCCGAAACGTTCGACGGCTCGCCCGACTCGCAGGCGATGACCAGCGCGCCGACACCGTTGTCGCCGATGTAGCCCGCGCCGACGTTGTCGACGTAGGGCTCCTCCGGCGGCGTGGTCGGCTTCTCCGAGGTGGAGGTCGGCGACGGCTTGCTGGAAGTCGGCTTGCCGCTCGTCGAGGTCGGAGTGCTGCTCTCGGTCGTCGGCGGAGCCGTCGTGACCTTGCCGCCCGACCACTCGGGGGCCGAGCTGACCTGGCCGCCGGACCACGAAGGCGAGGGCGCCGTGGTGGGCGTCTCGCTCGTCGGCGCGGGAGGCGTGGTCGTCGTTTCGGTCTGCGCCATCGCGACCGGCGTCACGGCCAGCGAGATGACGGCGCCGGCCAGCACCGCGCCCGCGAGGCGGCCCAACGTCTTCTTCAAAGTGATCTCCCGGTGGAAAAAACATCGCAACGCACGGTGACCCCCACCCTGCGACCACCCGAGCGGAATCCCACGTTCGGGTGACAGCGTGATACTGCCGGAAAAGTGCAGGTGAGCCGTAGCGGATAGGCGGTGACAAGAGCCACTGGGGAAACCGGTAACGCGGGAATGTCCCCGCTCGATACATGGGCCCGAAAGCCGCTCGGCAAAGGGAAACCTCGCCGCGACGAAGGAATGTTAACACCCGCGGGGGTGGATCGGTTGCGTTGCGGAAGTATTTTTTCGCCACCCGCACCACGTCGCGAAAATGCCGGTCCTTCTGGGCAAACTCACTTCGTACAGTGACTTGCCACCGACGCGTTCACGCGTTCGGAGTACCCGCCCGTGAATAACTGTCCATTCCGGAATGAAGGCCGGTGCCCGGCAACCCGAAGGTCACGATCAGAACACCAGGAACAGGGCCACGGCGAGGGAGACCACGC
The DNA here is from genome assembly GCF_046549005.1 of Amycolatopsis sp. lyj-108. Lineage (NCBI taxonomy): Bacteria > Bacillati > Actinomycetota > Actinomycetes > Pseudonocardiales > Pseudonocardiaceae > Amycolatopsis > Amycolatopsis sp. lyj-108. Next base: position 192,767 of record NZ_JAJPWQ010000001.1, read on the forward strand.
CGAGGAGTCCCGCGAAGAACAGCCAGGGCTTCGGTGACGTCCGGTTCCGGACCGCCCGGCCGCCGCCCACCACCGCGAGCAGGAAGCCGAGACCGAACCCGATCGCGGGCAGGAAGGTGGCGAAGGTCCGGTTTTCCGCGTCACACGCCCAGATTCCGTCGTTCGGGCAGGGCGACGCCGCGAATTCGGCCAGCAACCCCGCCGCGACGATCGCGAGGAAGCCGAGCACCAGGAGCCAGAACAGGCCCCACAGCAATTGACCGAGCCGCCTTGGCGGTTTCGTCTCCTCCACGTGATTCAGGTTAAGGCGCTAACCCAGTGCCGAGGACAGATCCGTCCACAGATCTTCCGGGTCTTCGAGCCCGACGCTGAACCGGACGAGCCCGGCGGGCACGTGGGCGTCGCCTGCCAGCCAAGCCCGGCGCTCGACCAGGCTCTCCACCCCGCCGAGGCTGGTGGCCGCGCGGATCAGCCGCAGCGACCCGATGACCTTGTCCGCGGTCTCCGCGTCGGGGAGTTCGAACGCGATCATCGTGCCGGTGCCGGGATAACGCACCCGGGTGATCGCGGGGTGGTCGACCAGCCGCGCCGCGAGGAGCGCGGCCGTGCGGGTCTGCTCGGCCAGGCGGACCGGCAGGGTCCGCAGCCCGCGCAGGGCCAGCCACGCTTCGAGCGCGCCCGGCGTCGCGCCCAACCTGGTGCGCGCGTCGCGCAGGTCCTTCGCGACGCCTTCGTCGGCCGCGATGGTCAGGCCGAGCAGCAGGTCGCTGTGGCCGCCGATGAGTTTCGTCGCGCTGTGCACGACGATGTCGGCGCCGAGGTCCAGTGGCCGCTGCCCGAGCGGGGTGGCGAACGTGTTGTCGACGGCGACCAGGCCGTTCGCGGCGGCGGCGATCGTCTCGATGTCGATGACGTCGAGCGTCGGGTTGGTCGGCGATTCGAGCCAGAGCAGGTCGGCGTCCGCGGCCGCGACCCAGGCGGCCGTGTCGTCCGGCGCGATCTCGGTCACCACCAGGCGGCCGGTGCGCTGCGCGTGGGCGAGCAGGCCACGCGATCCCGCATAGGAGAACGTCGGGACGCAGACCTTCGCGCCGACCGGCAGGGTGTCGACGACGGCGCTGAGCGTCGCGATCCCCGAGGCGAACGCGGTGGCGTGCCCGCCTTCGAGCGCGCCGATCGCGGCTTCGAGGGCTTCCCAGGTCGGGGTGCCGTCTTCCCGCGAATACGCGCGGTCGGCGCCGGCATCGAAGGTGCTCGCCGCGACGATCGGCACGTTCAGCGGTTCGCCGGGACCCTCCGGTCGTCCGGCGGCGACGGCGAGGGTGCGGGGTGACCAGTCGTTCGTGTCCACCCCGCCACCGTAAACCTTCGCCTCGCTAGTGGGCATACACCTCGAACTCGTAGAGGGAGTAGCCGTACTTCGTGCCGCGCTGGACACCGGCCATCCGGACATGCCGGGCGTCCACGGCTTCGAAGGCGACGTTGTCCTGCCCGCCGTTACCGTCCACTGTGGACGCCACGTCGCGCCAGTTCGTCCCGTCGGCCGAAACCTGCACCTTGTACGCCTTGCCGTACGCGGATTCCCAGTGCAGGACGACCCGGGAGACGCGCTGCACCGAACCGAGGTCGACGGTGATCGACTGGTTGTCGCTCCAGTCGCTCGCCCAGCGCGTCGAGAGGTTGACGTCGATGGCGTTGGACGGCGGCGAGTTGTACCAGCCCGTTTCGTGGCTGGTCGCGCTCACCGAGCGGCCGGTGGCGAGGTTGGCGATGTTGTCGCCGCGTTTCGCCGGGAACTCCACGACCTGCTGGAACGTCGGCCGGTTCTGGGTGCTCATCTTGTCCTGCGTGATGCCGCCGAGCGCGCGGTGGATGATCGTGTCGGCGCACCACTGGTCGCCCGCGGCGCAGTCGCCGTCACCGGGATAGACGGTGTTGGCGGGCTGTGCGGCGGCCTGCGTCAGCGAGTCGAGCAGCACCTGACGGCAGGTGTTGACGTCGCCGCCACCGCAGTACTTCACGGCGAGCGGGCCGGCCACGTTCTGCCCGAGGACCGAGCGGATGTCCTTGTGCACGTAGCCCCACCAGCCCGCCTGGTACGACGAACCCGCGTGTCCCTGGCCGACGTGCTTGCCGGGGACCTCGTTCTGCCAGCCGGAAGGCGACTCGTTGATCTTCAGCACACCGACCATCGCCGCGTAGGCGGCGTCGCCCATCCCGGGTTTGAACTGGGCGTTGACCAGCAGCGGCCACCAGGCGTCCATGATGCGGATCGCGTCGGCGTTCGCGTACGCCTTGCTGCCGGGCGCGGTCTCCGAACGCAGGCCGCCCGCCGCGAGCCAGGTCTTCAGCTTCGCCACCGCGTCCGCGGCCGGACCGGTCACCGGCGCCTTGTCGATCACCTTGAACAGTTCCGGCAGTACCCTCTCCGCGCGGAGGTCGGCCAGCGCCGCCTCCTCCATGGCCTGCGTGAGGTTCACGCGTGTCACCCTGGTGCCGTTGGAGATCATCTTCTTGACCCGCGCGTCGATCAGGTCGCCGCGGTGCACGGAACTCTTGTCCGCGCCGCTGGCCGCGTAACCGTTGGTCTGCGCGTTGTTCCAGCTGATGTAGTAGTCCTGGTTGATCGACTGCGGATGGTGCGACGACGGCGTGTAGTTCGCGAGGTTTCCGTCGGGATTCCAGCCCTGCCAGTCGAATCCGGCGTCGCCCCGCACCGGCATGGCCGGGTCGACGTTCGGGTTGCGGACCGGGTTCGAGCCGGAGTTGAAGTACGCGACGTCACGTGAGTCGGCGTAGAACCAGTTGTAGGTCTGGTTGACGTCGGCCGCCGCGGCCTGGAAGTCCTGCGCGGACTTGATCGCGTCCGGGTCGTTGAACTTCTGGAAGCCGATGATCGTGTCGATCTCGTGCTGGAAGGTCGACCGCAGCGACGCGTACGCGACCGGCTTGCCTGCGACCAGCGCCCGGCTCGTCACCGGCCCGTACTTGGTGCGGAAGCTGCGCAGCGTGTACGAACCTGCCGCCGTCCCGTCGGCGACGGTGGGCTTCCAGGCGTTCTTGCGCTCGACGATCTCGAACGGCAGGCACTGGCCGCGGAACCGGTAGAAGTTGGAGTTCTTCGTCGGCGCGGAACCGTTCTGCTCGCACAGTTCGACGGCGTAGGTGTCGGTGATGTCCTGCGACGCCGAGGTCGCGCTCCACGAGTAGTCCTTGCCGCGGCCGAGCAGCACGTACATGCTGATGCCCGCGAACGAGGCACCGCGGGCGCTGATGCCAGGGCCCTGGAGTTCTTGCAGCATCAGCAATTGCGGCGCGAAGTAGCCTGCCTGCGGGCCGAAGACGGCGACCGGGTGACCGCTCGCGGTCTTGGCACCGGAGACGACCAGCGCGTTGGACATGCCGTGCTTCTCCGACAGCATGTTGCCGGGCAGGACGCCGTCGTCGAAGATCCCGCGGACGGCCTTCTGGTCCTCGGGCGCGGGGACGTCCACCTTGGCGGGCGTCGCCGTCCCGGCGGAACCGGTCGGGTCGAAGACCAGCTGCTGCCCGGTGACCGAACCCTTGTCCGGCATCGCGGCGCCCTGCGGGTTCGACGGCGCCTTGCCGTAGTCGAAAGTCTGTCCATTGTGGAGGGTCTTGACGGTCTCGGGGTCGTCCTCGGACCGGAGGCTCTTCCAGACCTTGTCGCCCTGCTCGAGACCGTACTTCTCCTGCATCGCCATCTTCGCGATGGCGTTCTGCACCTCGCCGCCACCGCCCGCGCCGAACTGCGCCCCGACGACGGCGGCCAGGACGACGAGGTCGGTCAGCTTGAACGGCTCGATGGTCCCGGCGTTCGTGATCGCGTCGACGTGCCCGGTGAGCACGTACTCGCCGGGGAAGTAGCGGCCGCCGTGCGCGTCGGCGATGTACTTGTTGACGCCCTGGACGTAAGCCTCCGCGTCGGCCTTGCCCTGCGCGCCACGCGGGCCACTGGCCGCGGCGTTGTCGATCTGCTTCTGCAGTTCCTGTTCGGTGTACGGCGCCGACGAGAAGAAACTCTGCTCGAGCTCGCGGTTGCCCTGGGCGCCACCGGCGAACGAGGTCAGCTGGCCGCGGCCGACGCGGCGCATGATGTCCATCAGCCACAGCCGGTCCTGCGCGGCGGCGTACCCGGCGCCGTACATCGTGCCCGGCCGCGTGGTGCCGACGACGCGGGGAACGCCGGTCGCCTTGTCGCGGGTGATCGTCACGTCCGAACGCGGTTTGATCGTGCTCTCGACCTGACCGGACTGGACGCCGAAGGAGGCGTCGTTGAAGAACTGGTTGATCTTGTCCGTGGTCAGCGTCTTGTAGCCGTCGGCGAGCGAGGCGTATTTGCCGAGCTGATCGGCCGAATGCGCGGGGCGGGTGCCGAGCGCCTTGTGCGCCAGGATCTCGGCGAGCGTCGCGTTTCCCTTGGTGCCGGGCGGCAGGATGTCGGCGCACTGGCCGCCGCAGTAGTCGTCGAGCGCCGCCGCGACCACGGAGTTCTGTGGTGCCTCCGCCGCGTTCGCCTGGAGTGCCGGAACGGTGCCCGCCACCAGCGTCAGCCCCGCCAGCGTCGTCAAGACCCGTATGCCTCGTCGCATGAAAGACCTCCGTCGTCGGAGAGTGACGAGGCGCACACTACCCACGGGTATCCGAATTTGTGAAGAGTTTTCGCGTTCTTGCCGCCGTTCGGTGGAACACTCGACCTGCGAACCCAGGACCAGCGGATGTACCCCTCCTTCCTCCCCGCCGCCGCCCTCAGCGGAGAAGCTTCGCTTCACGTATCTTCCTGAGCATGCCTTTGGAGAAGCCCCAGATCGACCGCCCGGAGGGCCCCGCGCCGTCCGACCTGGAGAAGTCCGACATCACCGTCGGCGAGGGCCAGGAGGCGAAGGCCGGCGACACCGTTTCGGTGCACTACGTCGGTGTCTCGCACTCGACCGGTGACCAGTTCGACGCCTCGTGGGATCGCGGCGAGCCGCTCCGCTTCGGCCTCGGCGCCGGTCAGGTCATCCCCGGTTGGGACCAGGGTGTCGCCGGGATGAAGGTGGGCGGCCGTCGCAAGCTGACCATCCCGCCGCACCTCGCCTACGGTGAACGCGGCGCCGGCGGCGTCATCAAGCCGAACGAGACCCTGATCTTCGTCGTCGACCTGGTCGGCGTGAACTGACCCACAGAACACCTCGCGAAGGGAGCCTTCGCCTCATCTAATGGGGCGAAGGCTCCCTTCGTCGCATCACACGAGGTGAAGGTCCCTTTCAGCCCACCCGCCAACCGCCGCCTTAACGCACCGTGGGGGTCCAGGGCTCGGCCCTCGGGAGCTGACGAGCGACGACCGCACGAAAGAGGCCCCCGTTGCGGAGCAAAGGGGGCCTCGAACAAGAGTGGGCGAGGAGGGAGTTGAACCCTCACGTCCTTTCGGACACACGGACCTGAACCGTGCGCGTCTGCCATTCCGCCACTCGCCCGAGTGCTTCGTTCTCTGACAGCTCGCAAAGCGTAGCAGGCTGATTTCACGGGTTTCACCGGGGGCCGTGTCCGACTGGCCGTACCCGGATAGGATCGACGGGGAAGCACACGTGTGAGGAGGTTGCCCGGTGGGCCGCGTTGAGCGCTTTGATAGGCGGCTCGAGAACCTCGTGGGCAATACCTTCGCGCGCATGTTCGGTGGCAATGTCGTCACGCAGGAAGTGGCGGTGGCGCTTGAGCGCGAGAGCGAGGAGAACGTTCGTGAGCTGGCCGGTGGTCGACAGCTCGCCCCCAATCACTACATCGTGTCGTTGGGGCAGGCTGATCACGAACGTATGGCCGGAGACGAGCGTCGGGTCACTTCGGTGTTGGCGGAGGCGGTCAAGGAACACCTCGCCGAGCACGGTTGGGACACCTATGGTGACGTCGTAGTTTCGCTCGAGCGCAACGAGGCGCTGCATACTGGACAGTTCAAGACCCGTTCGTCCGTCGATCCCGACGTCAGGCCCCACGGCGCCGAAGGTTCGTCACGGTCGGCACGACCCAGCAACGCAGGAGACCCAGCAATGAGCCAGCCCCCCGGCTACGGCCAATACGACCAGGGTGACCCGTACGGCCAGCAGGGCCAGTACGGCTACGGACAGCAGGCTGGCCAGCAGCAGCCCGGGTACGACCAGGGTTATGGCGGCCAACAGCAGGGCGGCTACGACCAGGGCTATGGCGGTGGTGCCGCTCAGCAGCCTGGCTACGACCAGTACGGCGGCCAGCAGCAGCCCGGCTATGACCAGGGCTATGGCGGCGCTCAGCAGCCTGGCTACGACCAGTACGGCGGCCAGCAGCAGCCGGGTTACGACCAGGGCTACGGCGGCGGTGCCGCACCGCAGCCGGGTTATGACCAGTACGGCGGCCAGCAGCAGCAGCCCGGTTACGACCAGGGCGGCTACGGCGGCGGTGCCGCGCAGCCCGGGTACGACCAGTACGGCGGCCAGCAGCAGCCCGGCTACGACCAGTACGGCGGTGCCCAGCAGCAGTACGGCCAGCCCGCGGCGGATCCGTACGCGCAGGGTGGCGGCTACGGTGGCCAGCCCGCGGCAGGTCGTCAGCTCGCGGCGAGCCTCCAGCTGGACGACGGATCGAACCGCTCGTACTCGCTCAAGCAGGGCGGGAACGTCGTGGGCCGTGGACAGGACGCCGATTTCCGGCTCCCGGACACCGGTGTCTCGCGTCGTCACCTGGAGATCACCTGGGACGGCCAGAGCGCGACGCTCGCGGACATCGGTTCGACCAACGGCACGACCGTCAACGGCACCCCGGTGCAGACCTGGCAGCTGGCCGACGGCGACGTGATCCGCGTGGGCCACTCGTCTCTCGTGTTCCGTACGCAGGGCTGACCGGCGGCGTCCGGAGGGGGTATCGCAGAATTGCGGTGGGCGGACCTGTGGTGGATCGGCACCTCGGGTCGTACGCGGAGAGCAGCGCTGTCCGGAGCCGACCATCCCGGACGGCACGGGCTCTCCGCGGCGTACAGGAGAAACGGGAGCGGACACAACAAGTGCCAGAGCTGGTCGTTCAACTCACCAGGGTGGGCTTTCTCGTGCTGCTCTGGCTCTTCGTGTTCGCCGCGTTGCGTGTCGTCCGTTCGGATCTGTACGCGGCATCGGGGCTGCGAGTCGCCGTCCCGACGTTCGGTCGCAAGAAGAAGGAAAACAAGAAGCCGCGCGGCGGGAAGTCGCCGCAGCAGCTGCTCGTGACCCATGGTGCGCTGGCAGGTACCAGGATCGCCTTGGACGGCAGGCCGATCCTGATCGGCCGTGCCGACGACTCGACCCTGGTGCTGGACGACGACTACGCGTCGACCCGGCACGCCCGGATCGCACTGCGCGGGGAGGATTGGTACGTGGAAGATCTGGGCTCGACGAACGGGACGTACCTCGACCGGGCTAAGGTCACGGCACCCCTCCGGGTCCCGCTCGGAGTCCCCATCCGGATCGGCAAAACGGTGATCGAGCTTCGCCCATGACTCTCGTCCTCCGCTACGCGGCTCGCAGCGACCGGGGCCTGGTGCGTTCCAGCAACCAGGACTCCGTGTACGCCGGTCCCCGCCTGCTCGCCCTCGCCGACGGCATGGGCGGTCACGCCGCGGGTGAGGTGGCCAGCAAGGTCGTCATCGCCTCCCTCGCCCCCCTCGACGACGACGACCCCAGCGACGACCTTCTCGCTCAGCTGCGTGAGGCCGTCCAGAACGGCAACGCCGCCATCGCCGAACTCGTCCAGCAGGACCCGGACCTCGACGGGATGGGCACCACCCTGACCGCCGTGCTGTTCGCCGGTTCGCGGATGGGTGTCGTGCATGTCGGCGACTCGCGGGCGTATCTGATGCGCGGCGGGCAGTTCTCGCAGATCACGCGGGACGACAGCTTCGTCAACGAACTTCTCGAACAGGGCCGGATCACGCCGGAAGAGGCCGCGGTGCACCCGCAGCGGTCGCTGCTGCTGAAGGCGCTCACCGGCCATGAGGTCGAGCCGAGCCTGACCGTGCGCGAAGCCCGCGCCGGTGACCGTTACCTGATCTGTTCGGACGGTCTGTCCGGCATGGTCAGCGACGAGACGCTGTCCGAGGCGATCCAGATCCCGGATCCGCAGGCCTGCGCGGACCGGATGATCGAGCTGGCGCTCAAGGGCGGCGGCACGGACAACGTCACGGTGATCATCGCCGACGTCGTCGACGTCGACTTCGGTGAGGACGCGCCCATCGTGGGCGGCGCCGCCGGTGACGGCAGTGACGAATTCCATCAGGGCGACTCCCCCGCCGCCCGTGCCCGCGCGCTGACCCAGCCCGCGCCGCAGCCGCGGCCGGAGGTCCAGCCCCAGCAGGAGGACCCGAAGGTCAAGCGCCGGAGGCGATTTCGCTGGCTGGCGGGAGCAGTGGTCGTCCTGATCGTGCTGGCCGCGGCGGCGATCGCCACGCGGTACTTCGTGCTGAGCCAGTACTACGTCGGCGAGGGTGCGGGCGAGGAGGTCGTGATCTACCGCGGCGTCCCTGGCAGCATCCTCGGCATCGACCTGCACGCCTACGAGCAGGGCTCGTGCCCGCCGGGCGGGCTGTGCACCGACAAGCTGCTGGTGCCGGCCCTGCAGGAGGACGCGCGGATCGCGGTGAAGAACGGCGTCAAGAAGGACAACCTCGACGACGCCCGCAAGTACATCGACGACTTCCTGCGTCCGCACAAGCAGCTGGCCGACTGCAAGCAGGCCACCAGCTCGACTTCCACGCCGCCCACCGCGTCGTCGCCTCCGGTGTCGTCGTCGGCGGCAGCCCCTTCTACCCCCGCCTCGCCGAGTTCGGCGAACCAGCCAGCGGGGAGGGACTGCTCGACGCCGACCACGGCAGCACCAGGGGGCGGTAACTGATGAGCACGCCGCTCGCCGATCCGGCTTCGGCCCAGTTCGCCACGAACCCTCCGCGCGAGCTGCCCAAGCGGCGCGGGACCGAACTCGTCCTCCTGGCGTTCGCGACGTTCATCGTCACCGTCGCGCTCGTGCTGGTGGAGGCGAACCAGGAGCAGGAGCTCACCAGCTCGATCATCTGGCTGGGCCTGTCGTACCTCGGAGTGCTGACGGCGGCGCATCTGGCGGTCCGCCGCTGGGCGCCGTACGCGGATCCGGTGATTCTGCCGTGTGTCGCGCTGCTGAACGGGCTCGGCCTGGTGATGATCCACCGGATCGACCTGGCGCTCGCGGAACGCGCGATCCAGCAGGGCAAGGAGTACACGCCGGACGTCACCAAGCAGGTGCTGTTCACGGCGATCTCGCTGGTGCTGTTCGTGGTGGTGCTGGTCGTGATCAGCGATCACCGCACGCTGACCCGCTACGGCTACACCTGCGGCCTGGTCGGCATCGTGGCGCTCGCGCTGCCCGCGGTGCTGCCGTCGAGCCTGTCCGAGGTCAACGGCGCGAAGGTCTGGATCAAGCTGCCGTTCTTCTCGATCCAGCCGGGCGAGTTCGCGAAGATCCTGCTGATGATCTTCTTCGCCTCGTTCCTGGTGACGAAACGCGACCTGTTCATGGTCGCGGGCAAGCGGATCGTCGGTGTCGAGCTGCCGCGTGCCCGTGACCTCGGGCCGATCCTCATCGCGGCCGCCGCCTGCCTCGGCGTGCTGGTGTTCGAGAAGGACCTCGGCACGTCGCTGCTGTTCTTCGGTGTCACGCTGGTGATGCTGTACGTCGCCACCGAACGGGTCATCTGGGTCGTGCTGGGGGTCGGTTTCTTCGCCGCCGGCGCGATCATCGCCTACAACCTGTTCACGCACGTCCAGCAGCGCGTCCGGAACTGGATCGACCCGCTGGCCACCTACGACGACCCCGGCGGCGGCTACCAGGTCGCGCAGGGGCTGTTCGGGCTCGGGACCGGCGGCGTCGGCGGAACCGGCCTCGGCGCCGGACGGCCGGACATGGTCCCCGAGGCCAAGACGGACTTCATCACCACCGCGATCGGCGAGGAACTCGGCCTGATCGGGCTCACGGCGATGCTGATGCTGTACCTGATCCTGGCGATGCGCGGGATGCGCAGCGCACTCGCCGTGCGCGACACCTTCGGCAAACTCCTCGGCGGCGGTCTGTCGTTCGCACTGGTCATGCAGATCTTCGTCGTCGTCGGCGGCGTCACGAACCTGATCCCGAACACCGGCATCACCGCCCCGTTCCTCTCCCGCGGTGGTTCTTCACTGCTCGCGAACTACATCCTGGTGGCCCTCCTGCTCCGAATCTCCGACGCCGCCCGCAAACCCGCCGTGCGGCCGAAGCCGCAGCAGCCGCAAGCGCCGCTCGCCGAAGCGCACACGGTGATGGTCCAGCGGCCGCCCGCGACCGGTGAGGGGAGCCCCGCGTGAACACCCCGCTCCGCAAGGTGGGTGTCGCCATGCTCGTCATGGTGGTGCTCCTGATGGCCAACGCCACCTACATCCAGGTGGTCAAGGCCGACGACTACCGCACCGACTCGCGCAACGTGCGCGTGCTCTACGACGAGTACTCCCGCCAGCGAGGGCTGATCGTGACGCCCGACGGCGCCGCGCTCGCGAAGGTCGACCCGTCGAACGACAAGTACAAGTTCATCCGGACCTACGCCGACGGTCCGATGTACGCGCCGGTCACCGGCTACTACTCGATCAACTACGGCGCCGGCGGCCTGGAGCGGTCCGAGGACGACGTCCTCAACGGTTCCGACCCGCGGCTGTTCGTGCGACGCCTTTCGGACATGGTCACCGGCCGCGACCCGCGCGGCGGGAACGTGCGGCTGACGATCAACCCGGCCGTGCAGAAGGCCGCGTACGACCTGATGACGCAGAAGGGCTACACCGGCGCGGTGGTCGCGCTGGAGCCCAAGACCGGGCGCATCCTCGCCATGGTGTCGACGCCGTCGTTCGACCCGAACAAACTGGCCTCGCACACCACCAAGGAACAGGTCGCGGCCTGGTCGCAGTGGCGCGACGACCCGAAAAAGCCGATGCTGAACCGCGCGATCTCGGAGACGTACCCGCCGGGGTCGACGGCCAAGCTGCTGGTGACCGCGGCCGCGCTCGAAGACGGCAAGACCGCGGACATGCCGGTCAGCACCGCGCCCAACGTGAAGCTCCCCGGCACGCAGACCACGCTGGAGAACTACGGCGGCGCGGCCTGCAAGGGCAGCACGCTGAAGGAAGCGCTGCGGTACTCCTGCAACGTGCCCTTCGCCGAACTCGCGGGCGAACTCGGCAAGGACAAGCTGAACGCGATGGCGAAGAACTTCGGCGTCGGCGAGGACCTGGCCGTGCCGATGCGGGTCGCCGGCTCGTCCCTCGGCCCGCTCGAATCGAAGGCGGCCCTGTTCCAGAGCGCCATCGGCCAGCGCGACGTGCGGCTGACGCCCCTGCAGGACGCCCTGCTCTCGGCGACCATCGCGAACAACGGGATGGCGATGAAGCCGCAGCTCGTGCAGTCGCTGCTGGCGCCGAACCTGTCGACCATCGAGGACTACACCCCGGCCGAACTGACCGGTGACGCCGCGATGTCCAGCGCGAACGCCGCGATCCTGCGCGACATGATGCTGGCGTCGGAAGAGAACACGAAGGGCGCCGGCAAACGCGGCGACATCCAGATCGCCTCCAAGACCGGCACCGCCGAGCACGGCAACGACCCGAAGGCCACCCCGCCGCACGCCTGGTACACCGGGTTCGCGCCGGCGATGGACCCGAAGATCGCCGTCTCGGTGATCGTCGAGTCCGGGGGCAACCGAGGGCTCGAAGCGACCGGTGGCACCGTGGCCGCGGAGATCGGCCGCGCCGCCGTCAACGCCATGCTCGGGGGTGGATAGCGGATGCTGTCCTCGGGTCAGCTGCTGGCCGACCGGTACAAGCTGACGAACCGGATCGCCGTCGGCGGGATGGGCGAGGTCTGGCAGGCCAGTGACACGCGGCTGGACCGGACGGTCGCGGTCAAGATCCTCAAGGCGGAGCTGTCCGGCGACGCGGAGTTCCTGCACCGGTTCCGGACCGAGGCGCGGATGACGGCGTCGCTGAACCACCCCGGCATCGCCGCCGTGCACGACTACGGCGAGACGGTCGCGGACGAGCTGTCGATCGCGTATCTGGTGATGGAGCTGGTCGAAGGCGATCCGCTGGCCGCGATCATCACCCGCGAAGGGCGGCTGAACGCCGAGCGGACTTTGGACATCCTCGAGCAGGCCGGTAACGCACTGCAGGCCGCGCACGAAACGGGTCTTGTGCACCGCGACGTCAAACCGGGCAACATCATGGTCACCCCGGCCGGCCAGGTGAAGATCACCGACTTCGGGGTCGCCAAGGCCGCCGACGCCGCGCCGGTGACCAGATCCGGCATGGTGATGGGCACCGCGCACTACATCGCCCCCGAACAGGCGCTCGGGCACAACGCCGAACCGGCGAGCGACGTCTACTCGCTCGCCGTCTGCGGCTACGAATGCCTCACCGGGCACCGGCCGTTCCTTTCGGAGAACGCGGTGACCGTCGCGATGATGCACATCCGCGACCTCCCGCCGCCGCTGCCGCCGGACGTGCCCCCCGGCACCCGCGCGGTCATCGAGGCGACCCTGATCAAGGATCCGAGACAGCGGTACAACAGCGGCGGCGAGTTCGCGGCCGCGGTGGCCGCGGTCCGCGCCGGGCTTCCGCTGCCGACGCCGTCTGGGCTGGTCAACGTGGCCTACTCGGCAGGCCAGCCGGTGCTGCCGCAGCAGGTCCCGCCCGGCCCGCATTCGCCGCCGAACCCGATGGCGGCGGTCGGACCGGCGTCGCATCCCGCGATGCACCCGGTCACCGGCCCGCCGCCGATGGCGGTCCGCCGCCTGCCCGGCAGACGGACGCAGTGGGGTTGGTGGGTGCTGCTCGCGGTGATCCTGATCGCAGTACTGGTGGCAGGAGCCTTCCTCATCGTGAGACTGGTCGGTTCGGGCAACGGACCGCAGTCGGGCGGCGTGGAAACGAGTGAACAAGCACCGGCTCCGGGTAAGGAGTCTGAAGGTCCTTCGCCGACATCCGCGTACCCCGCGGTGCCGACGGAGGGCGGCACCGAGGAGCCGGCCGGACAGGCGAATCCAGGAATGATGAGCAGCAAACCTTGGACGGAATGGAACGGCACGCAGAGATGAGCACACCAAGACTGCTCAGCAACCGCTACGAGCTGGGCGAGACACTCGGCTACGGAGGCATGTCCGAGGTCCACCACGGCCACGACGTGCGCCTGGGCCGGGAGGTGGCGATCAAGATCCTGCGTGCCGACCTGGCGCGGGATCCCCAGTTCCAAGAACGTTTCCGTCGCGAGGCACAGAACGCGGCGGCACTGAACCACCCGGCGATCGTCGCCGTCTACGACACCGGCGAGACGAACACCGAGTTCGGCCCGCTGCCCTACATCGTCATGGAGTTCGTCGAAGGACGGACTCTGCGGGACATCGTGAAGACCGAAGGCCCGATGTCGCAGAAGCGGGCGATGGAGGTCATGGCCGACGTCTGCGCGGCGCTGGACTTCTCGCACCGGCACGGCATCGTGCACCGCGACGTCAAACCGGCGAACGTGATGATCACGAAGAACGGCGCCGTCAAGGTGATGGACTTCGGCATCGCGCGCGCCATGCACGACGGGCAGTCCGCGATGACGCAGACCGCCGCGGTGATCGGCACGGCGCAGTACCTCTCGCCGGAGCAGGCGCGCGGTGAGTCCGTCGACGCGCGTTCCGACGTCTACGCCGCCGGCTGTGTGCTGTACGAACTCATCACCGGCGAGCCGCCCTTCACCGGCGACTCCCCCGTGGCGGTGGCGTACCAGCACGTCCGGGAAGACCCGAACCCGCCGTCGTCGGTGAACCCGGCCGTGGCGCCCGAACTCGACGCCGTCGTGCTCAAGGCGCTCGCGAAGGGTCCGGCGAACCGCTACCAGTCGTCGGCGGAGATGCGTTCGGACCTGGTCCGCACGCTGTCCGGCCAGCGGCCGTCCGCGCCGATGGTGATGTCGGAGGACGAGCGCACCCAGGTCATGGACTCCGACCGCCGGGTGCCGCAGCGCTACGACCAGTACGAGGACGAAGACGAAGACCCGGCCGCGAAGAAGAAGCGCCGTGCCTGGCTCATCGCCGGTCTGGTGGTCTCGCTGGCGGCGGTGGTGCTGCTGATCATGTGGCTGTCCAACGCGTTCAACGGCTCCAACGCGGAGAGCAAGGCGATCCCGAAGGTGATCGGCCAGTCCGAGGCTTCGGCGAAGGACACGCTCCGCGGCGTCGGGTTCATCTCGTTCGAGCAGACCAAGAAGATCACGTGCACCGGCGAGTCCGTGAACGGCCAGCCCGCCTGCGACGAGAACCAGATCGACAAGGTCATCGCGATCAGCCCGGCCGAAGGCCAGGTGACGCCCACCTCGGACAAGATCACGCTGACCGTCGGCGCGAAGCCGGGCAAGGTCAAGACGCCGGACCTCAAGGGCAAGAGCGTGGCCGAGGCCACTACGGCGCTGACCGAAGCCGGTCTGAAGCTCGGTGCGACCAGCGAGGAAGAGACCGAAGACACCAACGAGGCCGGCAAGGTCATCTCGCAGAACCCGGCTTCGCAGGCCGAGGTCGACCAGGGTTCGAAGGTCGACATCACGGTCGGCAAGTCCAAGGAACTGAAGACGGTCCAGAACTACAAGGGCAAGACGCAGGCCGAGGCCGAAGCCGGTTTGAAGGCGGCCGGGTTCACCCCGCAGGTCACCAACGTGAGCTCCGAACAGCCCAAGGGCACGGTCATCGACCAGACCCCGAACGGCGGCAAGCTGGCCGTCGGCAGTGTGGTCAAGCTGTCCGTGTCGGACGGCAGCCAGGAGACCTTCGAGATGCCGATCCTGCAGGGCATGACCGAGGAGCAGGCGACGCGTCAGCTGCAGCAGCTGGGCTGGAACGGTCAGCTGAACACGCAGGCCGACAAGAACGGCGACCGTGACATGGCGGGCAAGGTCAGCAAGACCAACCCGCAGGCCGGCGCGAAGATCGCGAAGAACGCGGCGATCACGCTGTTCATCGTCGAAGGCGACGAGACACCGACGACGAGTTCCCGGACGGGCATCCCCGGTCTGCCGGGTAACGGGTAGGCAGAGCTGAAAGGGGCCCCGCACGGTTTCGTGCGGGGCCCTTTTCATGCCGAAGAGGTCGGGTCGCTACTTTTCGAGCATGGTCCGGCAAATCACTCAACGCGAGCTGCGCGACGACACACCGAACATCATGCGTGCCGTCGAAGAAGGGGAGAGCTTTGTTCTCACCCGTGACGGCTCGCCTGTCGCGGACATCGTTCCGCACAGCTGGAAGCCGACCTTCGTTCCGTTAGGCGAGCTGATCGAGCTACTCGGCGATCTTCCGCCCGAAGATCCTGAGGGGTGGGGCAAAGGTGACGTCGGGTGAGGGGTGTGTGGAAATAGGGACGTTGAGTGTCCCTATTTCCACACACCCCGTCCGAATCTGGTGGTCACAGGTACTCCTCGTGCGGGACCGTGTGGATTTCGGGTCATCTAACGCACCAAAATCCACACAGTGAGGGACGCGGTCAACCACGACATCTTTGCCTTACCTCTCAGTTCAGCGTCAACGGGTGGTCTTCGGCGTACAGCCGGGCGAGTGTCGACTTCCCGCAGGCGGGCGGGCCGTTGAGTGCGATGAGACGCGGCATCAGGCGTTGCGGCGGAGCAGGTATCCGACGGCCGTCGCGCTCAGCAGCAGGGCGGCGACCGCCGCCACCACGGCCACCGTGAACGGGCCTGCCGGCGGAAGTTGCGAGGTCAGGGCACGCAGCAGCGGGTTGGCCAGCGGCAGCCATTTCACCAGGAGCACGGCCGCGAGCGCGAAGACCGCCGCCAGGACGGACCAGCCGACGCGCGGCACCAGCAGCCGCGAACAGGGCAGGCCGATCGCGATCCCGAACAGCGCGCACAACGCGTGCGCCGCGGCGCCGAGGGCGAGGCTGCCGATCGGGAAGCCGCCGGACCTGAGGCCCGACCACGCCAACGTCACGACGATCAGCACGGTGGCGCAGCCGAAGACGGCCAGCGTGGCGCCGGCGAGGACCGATCGCCAGCGTCGTGCGTGGCTGAAGGTGACGAGCCGCTGGACCGGGTCTTCGACGTCGAGCATCGCGATGGTCAGCCAGCACGAGACGACCAGGAGCGAACCCGCGCTGATCCCGTACTGCGGCAGCAGCGGCGACTTCGGATCCGTGTAGAGCACGGTGTTGACCGCGAGATAGGCGAGGATCGCGGGGAGATAGCGCTGGGAATGGCCGAGCACCGCGAGGTAGTAGCGGGTCATCGCGAGCACGGCGCCACCTCCCGGACCGAGAAGCCGCGGTTGAGCGCGCGCAGCAGGACGGCGTCCGTGTGCCCCGCTTCGACCGTCAGGACGACCTTCTCGCCCTCGGTTTCGGCCTGGCTGACGCCGGGTTCCGAAGACCAGTCGCCACCGGGTCCGTGAAGGACGATCCTCGTCGCGTTTTCGGCTCTCGTTTCGACGCGGGTCAGCAGGCCGTCGTCCATCCGGTAGACGTCGTCGGCGTGGGCGTGCACGACGGCCGCGCGGTGGTCGGTGAAGACCACGCTCGCGCCCCGTTCCTTGGTCTCGGCGACGATTTCGCCAAGCACCATGTGTGCTTCGACGTCGAGGCCGGACCAGGGCTCGTCGAGGATCAGCAGTTCCGGCTCGGCCAAGACGGCCTGGGCGAGGCCGACCTTCTGGGCGTTGCCCTTCGACAGGGTCCGCAACGGCGCGTCCGGCCCGCCGACCAGCGCCAGCCGGTCCAGCAAGGGATCGATTGCCGACAAGTCGACAAGACCGTCGATTCGGGCCATATGCCGCAGGTACGCCCTGGCGCTCATCCGCTGTCCCGCCGGGAAACGGTCGGGCAGGTAGCCGACGCGCGGACTGCCCACGACGGCTCCCGAGGTCTGACGGGAGAGGGCCGCGAGGATCCTGAGCAGCGTCGACTTCCCCGAGCCGTTCGAGCCGAGGACGCCGACGACGCGGCCCGCCGGGACGTCGAGGTCGACGTCGACGAGCACGGGTTCACCGCGGCCGTAGCGCTTCCCGACTCGTTCGAGCCGGATCAGCGAGGTCACGCAGCAGCGGCCTTCTGCAGCGCGCGGGTCTCCTGTTCGAGTTCGTTGACCTTGGCTTCGGGGACCGGGTGCCCGGCGGAAGCCATCCAGTTCGCCAGCATCCGGTGCCCGCCCTGGGTGAGCACGGACTCGGGGTGGAACTGGACGCCTTCGAGCGGCAATTCGCGGTGCCGCATGCCCATCACGACCCCGGACTCGGTGCGGCCTGTGATCTCGAACACGGCATCGTCGATGGTTTCGGGCAAAACGGTCAGCGAGTGGTACCGCGTGGCGGTGAATTCCGCGGGGAGCCCGGCGAGGATCCCTTCGCCCGAATGGTGGACTTGACTGGTCTTGCCGTGCAGCAGTTCCGGGGCGCGGTCGACGGTGGCGCCGAAGACGACACCCAGTGCCTGATGGCCGAGGCAGACACCCAGCATCGGGATCCGCTTCTCGGCGCATTCGCGGACGACGTCCATACTCTGACCAGCGCGTTCCGGGGTCCCGGGGCCGGGAGAGACGAGCACCGCGTCGAACTCGGCGAGCTTGCCGATCTCCACCACGTCGTTACGCCAGACGGTGCAGTCGGCGCCGAGCTGGGCCAGGTACTGGACCAGGTTGTAGACAAAACTGTCATAGTTGTCGACGACGAGCACGCGCATGGAGCCAGCTTAGCGGCTCCCACCAGGTGGACCGTACGCCAGATCACAATGATTGTTAGGGCTGCCTAACTTACCGTGGTAGGAGTGAGCCGTTCTCTTCGTGTAGCCATCGTGGGTGCCGGTCCGGCCGGTATCTACGCCGCCGACATCCTCGACAAGTCCGACGCCGACGTGACGATCGACCTGTTCGAGCGCATGCCGGCGCCGTTCGGGCTGATCCGGTACGGCGTCGCGCCCGACCATCCCCGGATCAAGGGCATCGTCACCGCCCTGCACAAGGTCCTCGACAAGCCGAACATCCGGCTGCTGGGCAACGTCGACTACGGGACCGACCTCAAACTCGACGACCTGCGCCAGTTCTATGACGCGGTGATCTTCTCGACCGGCGCCATGGCCGACCGCGCGCTGGACATCCCCGGGATCGACCTCGACGGCAGCTACGGCGCCGCGGACTTCGTGTCCTGGTACGACGGGCACCCGGACGTGCCGCGCACCTGGCCGCTGAACGCGACGTCGGTCGCCGTCCTCGGCGTCGGGAACGTGGCGCTCGACGTGGCGCGGATCCTCGCGAAGACCGCGGACGAGCTGCTCAGCACCGACATCCCGGACAACGTCTACCAGGGCCTGAAGGCCAGCCCGGTCACCGACGTGCACGTGTTCGGCCGCCGTGGCCCGGCGCAGGCGAAGTTCACGCCGCTGGAGCTGCGCGAGCTGGACCACTCGCCGAACGTCGAGGTCATCGTCCACCCCGAGGACATCGAGTTCGACGAGGGCAGCATCGCCGCGCTGCGGGCGTCGAAGCAGATCGACATGGTCGTGAAGACGCTGCAGGAGTGGGCGATCCGCGACCAGGGTGACCGGCCGAAGCGGCTGCACCTGCACTTCCTGCACTCGCCCTGCGAGATCGTCGGCGAGGACGGCAAGGTCACCGGCCTCCGTACCGAGCGCACCGAACTGACCGGTGACGGCAACGTGCGCGGCACCGGCGAGTTCCACGACTGGGACGTCCAGGCCGTCTACCGCGCGGTGGGGTACCTGTCGTCGCATCTGCCGGAGATCCCGTTCGACCACACCACCGGGACCGTGCCGAACCAGGCGGGCCGGGTGCTGGACATCGACGAGGACCAGGTGCCGGGCGTCTACGTGACCGGCTGGATCAAACGCGGCCCGGTCGGCCTCATCGGTCACACCAAGGGCGACGCGGCCGAAACGATCGCGAGCCTGCTGGCCGACGCCGACGCGCTGGCGGCCCCGGCCATCGAAGACCCCGACGCGATCCTCGGTTTCCTGACCGAACGCGGCGTTCCCTTCACCACCTGGGAAGGCTGGGGCAAGCTCGACGCCCACGAGAAGGCCCTCGGCGTCCCGCACGGCCGGGAACGCGTGAAGGTCGTGGAGCGCGACGAGATGACTCGGATCTCGAGGGACTGAACCCGTTCCGTGAGGGCCTCCTTCCCTACGCTCAAGGTAGGGAAGGAGGCCCTCACGGCGAGCCCAGGTAGGCCAGGACCGCCAGGACCCGGCGGTTCGTGTCGTCCGAGGCGACGATGCCGAGTTTCGCGAAGATGTTCGCGGTGTGCTTCCCCACCGCGCCTTCGCTGAAGTGCAGTCGTCCGGCGATGGCGGCGTTGGAACAGCCTTCGGCCATCAAGCCGAGCACCTCGCGTTCGCGTGGGGTCAACGCCGCGAGGGGGTCGGATGCGTTGCCCGCTACCAGTTTCGCGATCACTTCGGGGTCCATCGCGGTCCCGCCGCCCGCCACGCGCCGCACCGCGTCGATGAACTGGTCCGCGTTGAAGACCCGGTCCTTCAACAGGTAACCGATCGCGCCGGCGCCGTCGGCCAGCAGTTCCCTGGCGTAGAGCTGCTCGACGTGTTGTGACAGCACGAGAATCGGCAGTCCGGGGATGTCGCGCCGCACCGCCAGCGAAACCTGGAGGCCCTCGTCGGTGAGCGTCGGCGGCATCCGGACGTCGACGACGGAAACGTCCGGCCGGTGCGTGCGCAGCGCGTGCTCCAGTTCCGGCCCGGTCCCGACCGCCTCGACGACGTCGAAACCGTGCGCGGTCAGCAAATGCGTCAGGCCGTCTCGGAGGAGGTACTGGTCCTCGGCGACGACGCATCGGGGTCGAGCTGGCACGGGATCTCCATGGTCGCCTTCGTCGGCCCGCCGGGCGGGCTGGTCAGAGCAAAAGTACCGTCGAACGCGCCCAGCCTGCGTTCGATCCCGCGGATCCCGCTCCCCCGCGCCGCGTTCGCGCCGCCCTTGCCGTCGTCGGTCACCTCGATCCGCAGCAGACCGTCTTCGTAGCCCAGTTCGATCGACACTCGCCGCGCCTCGCCGTGTTTCGCGGCGTTGCCCAGCAACTCGCTGACCGCGAAGTACGCGCACGCCTCGGCGGGCTGCTCCAGCCGGGGCAGGACGCCGTTCACCGAAGCCCGCATCGGGCTGTCCAGCGCCATTGCCCGCACCGCGTCACCGAGACCCCGCTCGGACAACACCGGCGGGTGAATCCCGCGCACCAGCAGCCGCAACTCGGTCAGTGTCTCGGACGACGTCTGCCGGAGCTCGGCGGCCAGCCGTTTCGCCGCGGCCGGATCGCTGTCGATCAGCGCTTCGACCGCACCCAGCTTCATCCCCAGCGCGACCAGCCGCGACTGGACCCCGTCGTGCAGGTCCCGCTCGATGCGCCGGAGCTCGGCGGCCTGCGCGACCGACGCGTCGGTCCGTGTCTGCTTCAGCCGTTCGACGCGCTGCGCCAGCCGCGAAGCCTCTGTCGGCCCCAGCAGCAGCTTCGCGAAGCGCGCTCCTTGACGGGCGAGCCATGGCGTCGCGATCAGCCCGGCGACGAAGGCCGCCACCGCGACGGGAGTCAGGGCGAGCGCCTGTCCGTGCGTGGTCGCCTCGGGCAAGCCGACCATCGAGAACCAGTTCGTGGTCGACCACGAGATGCCCGTCCACTGGCCGATCGGCCGCCAGACCCACAGGGCCAGCACGCCCCAGAAGCCGAAGAACACCAGTGCCGCCGTCGGCACCACCATCAGCAGCAGCACCACGGAGTTGACCACCGCGGCCGCCAGGTCGCGCCAGGTCGCGCGGTCGGAGATCGCCCAGCGGAAGCGCGCCAGCCGCGCCGGCCACCACGGTGTGTCGTACAGCTGCCGTCCGTGCTGGTACATCCCGTCCGCCCGCGGGACGGGGAACGGCGGCTCCGGCAGGTACGGGCGGTCGATCCGCACACCGGTCCAGTTCTTGGCCTCGCGGCGCAGGGTGTCGGTCACCGTACGACCGGCGACGACCATCGTCGGGAACAGCGGCGACGGCCAGACCAGGGCGAACAGCGTCGGGAACACCATCCCGAGCTGTGCGGCTGAAAGCGCGAACAGGCCCAGCTGGAACCCCAGCGCCTTCAACCTGCCCTTGACCCAGCCGTCGCGGTCGCGGGCCGGGCGGGGGCCGAGCCACCAGCGCGTCCACTTCCCGTACAGCCGGAGCGCGCGCGGCCCGGCCACCAGGACCGCGGGCACGAGCAGCAAGCCCGCGAGCGGATTCCACAACTGCCAGCCGAGGTCGCGGCCGGTCGCCGGATCGTCGGAGATCCACTCGAACCGTTTGGTCCACCGGATGAACCAGGACCGCTTGAACAGGCTGTTCCCTTCGCGGTACCAGCCGTCGCGCTCGCGTTCCGGCTCCGGCGGCGCCGGCCGATAGGGCGGCTCGACCTCGATCCCACACCAGCGCCCGGACAGTCGCCGGGTGAGCGCGGCGCGCGGACGCGTCCCTTCGAGCGCCAGTGTGTAGGCGAAGACCAGGCCGACACAGAGCAGGCAGAACCCCACCAGTTCGAGCAGCAGGTCCAGCCAGCTCACCAGTGCCAAGGCCGCGAGCACGAAGCCCCGGCGCACTGAAGTGAGGTGGGTGCGGATCATGCGACGAAGTCTTCCCCACCATCCCGGCCGGCACGGTGACCGCAGGCCCCCGATCAGGGTGGGTCCAGCCCCACCCCAGGTGTGGGTTCAGCGCCATTCTGGCCAAGTCCCTTGCGCCATAAC
This sequence comes from Amycolatopsis sp. lyj-108, assembly GCF_046549005.1. Taxonomy (NCBI): domain Bacteria; kingdom Bacillati; phylum Actinomycetota; class Actinomycetes; order Pseudonocardiales; family Pseudonocardiaceae; genus Amycolatopsis; species Amycolatopsis sp. lyj-108. The sequence goes on from NZ_JAJPWQ010000001.1 coordinate 214,582, forward strand.
GTTTTTCGCATGCCACTCATCGAAGTCACCAACCTCCGCAAGACGTACGGGGAGCGCGTCGCGGTCGACGACGTTTCGTTCCACGTGGAACAGGGCGAGATCTTCGGGATCCTCGGGACCAACGGCGCGGGCAAGACCACCACCGTCGAATGCCTCCAGGGACTGCGCTCGCCGGACTCCGGCACCATGTCGGTCCTCGGCCTCGACCCCGGTAAGGACCACGGCGCCCTCCGGCAGCGCCTCGGCTCGCAGCTCCAAGAGAGCAGCCTTCCGGACAAGATCAAGGTCCATGAGGCGCTCGACCTCTACGCGTCCTTCTACGCGAACCCCGCCGAGACCGGCGACCTGCTCGCGAAACTCGGTCTCACCGAGCAGCGGAACCAGTACTTCGGCAAGCTTTCCGGCGGGCAGAAGCAGCGCGTTTCGATCGCGCTCGCGCTGGTCGGCCGCCCCGAGGTCGCCGTCCTCGACGAGCTGACCACCGGTCTGGACCCGCATGCCCGCCGCGACACCTGGAAGCTCGTCGAGACCGTACGCGACACCGGCGTCACCGTCCTTCTCGTCACGCACTTCATGGACGAGGCCGAGCGCCTTTGCGACCGCCTCGCGATCTTCGACGCCGGGCGCGTGGTCGCCACCGGCACCCCCGGCGAACTCCGTGACCGCGCCGGTAAATCCACTTTGGACGAAGCATTCGTGACCCTGACCGGCCGCGACTGATCGAGGAGACGAAAAATGAACACCCTCGCCAAGATCACTCTCACCGAAACGAAACTCGCCCTCCGCACGCCGGGCTTCGTCATCGGCGGCCTCGTGTTGCCGACGGCCATCACGGCCGTGCTCGGGGTGATCCCCGGCATTCGAGCGGAGAGCGGAACAACGACGGGCATGCGTTTCCTCGACGCCTGGGTGCCGTCGATGATCGTGCTCACCATGGCCATGATGGGCCTGCAATCGATCCCAGGGATCATCGCGTCGTACCGCGAGCAGGGCATCCTTCGCCGCTACGCCACCACGCCGGTACACCCGGTCCAGCTGCTGATGGCCCAGCTGATCATCAACGTCACCGTGACGATCGGCGGGGTCGGCATCCTCCTGGTGACGGCCGGCCTCGTCTTCGACGTCCCCAGCCCGCGGCACCCGCTCGGCTTCTTGCTGACGTTCGTCCTCGGCACGATCGCGATCTTCGGTCTCGGCCTGATCGCCGCGGCGGTCGCCAAGACCAGTCGCGCCGCGGGAGGGATCGCGATGATCGCCTACATCCCGGTCATGTTCCTCGGCGGCGTCTGGCTGCCGCGTCCGTTGCTTCCGGAGGCCATCCGGGACATCGGCGCGTACATCCCACCGGGTGTCAAAGCCCTCGAAGACGCCTGGACCGGCACGGGCGCCCAGCCGCTGCAACTCGCCGTTCTGGCGGCTTTCGCGGTGGGCAGTTGTGTCGTGGCGGCGAAGCTCTTTCGCTGGGAGTGACGACGGCTTCCGCCAAAGTGGTGATGATGATCGTTTTCTCTTGTGGCTTGGCCCTCGGGTGAGTAGTCAGGAAGGAGGCCCACGTTCACTGTGTCTCCCTCGGAGGTTCGATGTCTCTGGATGTATCGCCCGCGCTGCTGGAGAAGGCCGAGCGCGGGGAGGTCTCCGACGCCGAATTCGTCACCTGTGTCCGGGAATCCCTGCCGTACGCCTGGACCGTGATCACCGGTGTCATCGCGGAGGCCGATGGCGCGGCCGACGGGTTCGCCGACAACGAGACGCCGCCGCCGAGCGAGGCCGAACGCGGGCAGCTGCTGCGGGCGCTGGCCTCGGACTCCATCCGCGGCGGGCTGGAACGGCACTTCGGTGTCAAGCTGGCGTTCCAGAACTGCCACCGGGTCGCCGCGTTCAAACCGTCCCAAGTGGACAGTGACCGCTACCGCGCGTTCGTCTCGGTGCGCGGGCAGCTGCTGAACCAGAGCCCGGAACTGCGTGACTGCTGACGTTTAACGCAGCGCGGGCAGCACTTCGGCGCCGATCCGCGCGATGTTCTCGAGCGTTCCCTCCGGCGTACCGGACGCTTCCACCATCATGATCACGTGGGAGACCCCGGTACGCCGGATGCTCGTTCCCAGCCGGTCGACGCAGTACTCCACGCCGCCGATCGGGTGCATCTCGCACAGCTTGTCGGTGTAGGACACCGGATCCTTGTCCAGCCCGCGTTTGCCGTCGAGGTACACGTGCCCGGCGAAGCCCTCCTTCAGGGAACCCGGCAACGCGGACCGCACGACGTCCAGCGCGTCGTCCCCGACCTGGCACATCACCGTCGAGACGTGCTCGGCGGCGGAATCCCCGTACGCGGCAAGGGTTTCGATCTTGCCGTCGTCGTCGGCGTGCAGGCCGAGCAACATCGGCAGCCCGCGATCGGCGGCGAGCCGGACCGCGCGCGAGCCGGCGTCCCCGCAGGCCACGACCATGCGCGGAGCCCGCTCGGGCCGCGGCACCATCGGCACCTCACGGAACCTGAAGTGGTCGCCGCCCGCCGAGACGGTCTCCGACGTCATCGCCGCGAGCAGCAGGTCGAGGCTCTCTTCGAAGCCCGTTTCGTAGCGGGACTCGCCGGTGCCGAAGACCTCGAGGTCCTGCCAGGGCCCACCCCTGCCGACGCCGATCCGCAACCGTCCGCCGGAAACCGCGTCGAGCAGCGACCACTGTTCGGCGAGCGCCACCGGATGCGCGATCGACAGCACGCTCACCGCGGTGCCGACCGCGATCCGCTCGGTGCGGCCGAGGACGTGCGCGGCGAGGGTGATCGCGGACGGGCAGACGCCGTACGGCATGAAGTGGTGCTCGGCGAACCACACGTCGTCGAATCCGGCCCGCTCGGCGGCGATGGCGGCGTCGACCGACCGGCGGAGGACATCGGCGTCCTCCTGCCCGGGAAACCGCCCCGAGACGAGAAAAACGCCGAACCGCGCGGCTACTGGACGCTCACTTCGTTGAACCACAGGCGCGGCTCGAGCCAGGGGAAGACGACGAACATCAGCAGCGCCACGACCCCGAGAGCCAGTACGACCGCCGTCGCGAGCTTCACCGCGAAGGGGCCCGGCAGCTTGCGCCAGATCCAGCCGTACATCAGCGCGCCTCCGAGATCTTGGGCAGGAGTTCGGCGTAGGAGCCGACCTGGTTCTTCGGCACCTGCTGGGCCAGCACCGCGTGGATGATGAGCCGTTCCTTCGCCGAGAACTTCGGGTGACAGGTCGTCAGCGTGAGCAGCGAGACCTGCTCGGCCTTCGGCAGGATCTCCGGGTCCTTGTACGGCACCGGGTTCACCGTTTCGCCCTTGCTCGGGAACACGATGCGGCGGCCGTTGGTCTCGCCGTAGGCGCCGCCGTCCGGGGCGTTCGGGTCACGCAGCGTCCCGACGTTCTTGCACTTCGGGTCGGCGCCCTTGCCCGCGGCCCAGCCCTCGACCTCGTCCTTGTAGGGCAGCACCTTGTAGATGTAGAAGTCGGTCTGGGTCTCGATGATGATCTGCTCGCACGAGCTGAGGTTGTCCAGGTCGTTGAACGGCGCGCCCTTGCCGACCCGGTGGCCGGCGATGGCGAAGTTGCCCGGCTCGCCCGGCAGCGCCGTGCCCTTGTAGTGGCCGGGGCCGACTTCGAGCGCGGCCTCGGTGGTGCCTTCCTGGATGGTGAAGTTGAAGTCGGCGCCGAACACCGGGATGTGGATCCTGGCGAACGCCTTCCCGTCGACGAGGTCGGGGTGCAGCTGCCGGTCCTTCGACCAGTCGCCGTCCAGCTCCGAACTCGCCTCGGACTGCTTGCCCGCGGAGAACAGGTCGGTCACGTAGACCTCGTAGACCATGAACAGCAGCACCACGAGACCGGCGGTGATGAGCAGTTCGCCCACGGACCGGATGGCGACGCCGCCCTTGCCCAGCTCACGCGGCGGCGGACGTTCTTCGGTCGCGGTGCCACCGCCGACCGGTTCGAACATGACGGTCTCTTCGGTCGATCCCGGCGGCGGCGCGGGACGACGGCGCGGCGGCGGCCCGTCCATCCGGCGGCGCGGCGGCGGGCCTTCCGGCGGCCTCCGGCGCGGCGTGGGCGCCTCTCCAGGGGCGCGGCCCTCGTCCGGCCTACGCCGGGGGGCCTGGCCGCCTCCACCGGGGGGTCGTGGGGAGTACCGCCGTCGGTCCCCGCCCGGCTCTTCCCGCTCAGCCACGCAAGCTCCTCAGTCTCGAACCAAGCCGCAGTGTCGAACCAGCACGTGTCGAACCAGCACCGTGTCGAACCGTGTGTGACACCATTGTCACAGTGCGGGAAATCGACCGGTCCCGGACGGTGCCCAGCGGCGCTCGTTTACGTTAACGTGTGCACGTGGCGCTGGTTGCGCACCCGAAAGCGGGTCATCGCCACCAGGGAAGCCGAACAGTACGCGAGGAACACGATGCCGAAGTCCAAGGTCCGTAAGAAGACGGCGTACACCCCGCCGACCGACCGCCGCACGCCGGTGAAGGTCAAGGCCGCGGGCCCGTCGAACCTGTTCTACAAGATCGTGATGTTCGGTCTCATGCTGGTCGGCCTGATGTGGCTGGTCGTCAACTACATCGCGGGCGACAAGATCCCCTTCATGGCGGATCTGGGCAACACGAACTTCGCCATCGGCTTCGTGCTGATGATCGCCGGGCTGCTCATGACGATGCGGTGGCGGTGAGCATTACCCCGGATGGCGGCTTGACGCCGAATTACACCGGTGTGACTCATCCCCAGTGTGGATAACCCCTGTGGATAACTACCCCACCTCGTGGGCGCCGCAGCGGAACGTTGTGGTAGCGGCCTGGGCGATCACCCTGTCGTTGCTGGCAGGCGCGCTGTGGCTGGCCGTCGGCGGCGACCTCGGCGGCACCGTGCTGACGGGGATGGCCATGCTCTCCACGGGCGCGCTCGCACTCCACGGCACCTTGATCCGTCCCCGGCTGGCGGCCGGTCCCGGCGGAATCCTGGCCAGGACAGTCGGCGGCGCGCACCGCTACTCCTGGACCGAAGCCCGGCTCCGGCTGCGCACGACGCGACGGCTCGGCCGGGACAGCGTGACCCTCGAGGTCGAATCCGGCGAACACCTGCTGGTGTTCGGCCGGATCGACCTCGGTGAGGACCCCAGGGACGTCCTGGACGTCCTCACCGCACTCAAGGGTCAGGCGTTGTCGTAGTAGTGGACGTCGCCGTTCGGGCCGTGTGACCAGCCCGGAACGGCCGGTCCCACCGCGGGCGGCGCGTACTCCCCGAAGATCTCGTACGGCGAGGCCGGCGAGCAGATCGGGTTGATCTTGACGACGCAGGTCCGCAGCGAACCGCTGAACTTCGCCTTGACGTGCCGCGGCCGCTGGTCTTCCACCACGGCCGGACCGGCGGTGATCTCCCAGCCGCTGGCCGCACCCGGCCCGGTGGTGCCGACGGTCTGCGTCGCCACCGCCGAAGTCACGCCCGGATCCCCGAAGCAGATTTTCAACGCAGAATCGACGTAAGCGACACGCAGCGTGATCGTGCTGCCCGAGCCGAGGAAATAGCGTTTGGTATAGGTCTGACAGGTTTCAGCGGCCTGGTCGGCCTGCGCGACCGACGGTGCGAGTGCCGAAGCCATCACGGCGACGGCGGCGAGAGCCGCGGCTTTCCGGATCTTCATCTCAACCCCCAAGTTGATGTCGATGATCAACTCGAAGGTACCCAACCTGGTTGCTTCTCCACCGGGTATTCGCATAACCCACTCGGTGGAAGCGCGCCTACTACCGGTAACAGAGGTACGCGGTCTGGCCCTGGAACGAGGTGAGCTGGCAGTACGCGGCGGACACCGTCTGCACGTCCTTCCAGACGATGAGCCCGACCATCGCCACCACGACGATCGCCATGCCGCCGATCTGCCAGCCGAGCCGGTTCTTCTCCGGGGCGTACAGCAGGGCGAACGTCGCCAGCAGACCGGCGGCGAAACCACCCGCGTGGGCGAGGACCGAGATACCCGGCACCTGGAAGGTGATGAAGATGTTCAGCCCGAGGATGACCAGCAGCCAGGTCGGGTTGAGCCTGAGCTTGATGACGATGACCGTGTACGCGCCGATGAGCCCGAAGATGGCGCCGGAGGCACCGACCACCGGGACGGCGTCGAGGTCCGTGAAGACCAGGTTCGCGGCCGAGCCGCCGAGCATCGACACGAAGTAGAGCGCGGTGAACGGCACGCGCCCGAGCGCGGTCTCCAGCGGGCGGCCCACGAACCACAGCGAGAAGGCGTTGCTCGCGATGTGCAGCAGGCCGTACTGCAGGAAGCCCGAGGTGAAGACGCGCCACCACTCGTTGTTCGCGAGCGTCGGCGGGTTCGCCAGCTCACCGAGCTGGAAGAGCGAGGAGAAGTTGTTGTCCGAGATGCTGCCGGACTGGGCGACGGTGATGAAGAAGATGATGACGTTGAGCGCCAGGAGCACCGGCGTGACGACAGCCGTGCGGACCGGCTGGGCGCCGGCGAGGGTGGTCGCGCCGTAGCCCGCGTCGCGGTACTGCTTCTGCTGGACGCGGTCCTGCTGGCGGCCTGCCTGGATGCAGTCCGTGCAGTGGAAGCCGACGGCGGCTTCGCGCAGGCAATCCGGGCAGGCCGGACGCTCGCAGCGTGAACAGCTCAGCCCGGTCGGCCGGTTCGGATGCCACCAGCAGCCGGGCATGGCGGCCTGCTGGTACTGGGGATTCGGTGGTTGGCTCACGATGCCACCAACCTACCGAAATCCCCCGTATCAGGCCGTGTGATCAGCGTTGTGTCAGCCTTCGCGGCTGATGCTGACCTTCTCGATGACGATGTCCTGCAGCGGACGGTCTGCGGGACCGGTCGCCGTGCTGCCGATCGCGTCGACGACGTCGCGGGAAGCCTGGTCCGCGACCTCGCCGAAGATGGTGTGCTTGAAGTTCAGGTGCGTCGTCGGCGAGACGGTGATGAAGAACTGCGAACCGTTGGTGCCGGGTCCGGCGTTGGCCATGGCCAGCAGGTACGGCTTGGAGAACTGGAGCTCCGGGTGGAACTCGTCGCCGAACTTGTAGCCGGGGCCGCCGCGGCCGGTGCCGGTCGGGTCGCCGCCCTGGAGCATGAAGCCGTCGATGACGCGGTGGAAGATCGACCCGTCGTAGAACGGGCCCGAGTTCGTGCCCTGCGCGTTGGGCTGGGTGTACTCCTTGCTGCCCTCGGCGAGCCCGACGAAGTTCGCGACCGTTTTAGGCGCGTGGTCGGGGAACAGGTTCAGGTTGATGTCACCCTGGTTGGTGTGCAGAGTGGCCTTCAGCGCGCCACCAATGAGGGATCCCTTGCTTTCAGTCACGAGCTTCATCGTGCCATCTGCGGCAAGATCTGGGGAAAAGGGGCACGATAGGTTACAAGCAACGAAGCAGAATCAAAACGATTGATGAGGTGAAGGCCATGACCCGGGCCGCAGATTCGGTGAGCGAGTCGGCGAAGGCCGGCGCGCTCGGCCTGCGCAAACGTGCCGTCGAGGCGGGTAAGGAAGCCACCGCCCACGCCGTAGAGGTAGCCGAGCAGAAGCTCTCCGAGAGCGCCGGTGAGATCGCTAAGACCAGCCGTCGCGCGCGCAAGAAGCTCGCGAAGAAGACGGAACTGACCCGCAAGGAGCTCAAGCGGAGCTCGAAGGCGGCTCGCAAGGAGGCGCTGGCCAGGATTTCCGAGATGCGGAAGCCGGGCCGCAAGGCACGCAAGGCCGCCATCCAGGCCGCGAAGTCCGCCGGTGAGTCCAAGCGCCGGGGAAAGAAGGACTTCAAGGCGGCGAAGAAGGACTTCAGGGCCGCGCTCGTCGAGGCGAAGTCCGCCGCCAAGGGGACGCGCAAGCGTCGCCGCTGGCCGTGGGTGATCGGTATCGCGGTCGTCGGTGCCGGTGCCGCCTACGCCCTGCGTTCCAAGCAGGAGCCGCCGGTCGCGCCCGCGCCGCCGAAGGCTCCGCCTGCCCCGCCCGCGAAGCCGGCTGCTCCGGCCGCGGCTGCTCCGAAGCCTCCCGCTCCGCCCGCGGCGAAGCCTGCCGCTTCCGGTCCGGCTCCGGTGAAGCCCGCGGCTCCGAAGCCCGGCACCCCTAAGAACGGGCACCAGGCTCCGAGCACCAGCTCCGCCGACAAGAAGAACTGACGCCTAACACCCGTCACGAAAGGGCCGTCTGGTGACCCCCAAGGTCACTGGACGGCCCTCTCATGTCTTGGTGCCAAAGATCAACGCGCCCAACAAGGTGACCGGCGGACTGTCTCGCCGGGAGCGCGCCAGCGCGACGGCGAGACTTCACCAGTCGCGCGCCCTCTTTCGGGCCGAAGGCCCACGTAAACGCGATGAAGGGGCGCCCTCCACTCCCAACAGAACGTTGAAAGCGAACGGGCGCCCCTTCGGCGCGTTTACGTCAGCGCGCGATTAAACAAGCGCCGCGTGCTTGTCGATCAGCTGGCCGAGGCGGGGAAGGGCCTCCTCGACGTTCTTCTTGCCGTTCGGGCGCAGCTTGCCGTAGACCTTCTTGATGCTGTCGCGGCTGCTCTTGTCGGCGCGCGCGTCGGTGACCGACAGGAGCGCGTCGGCGGCCTCGTCGCCGCGGCCTGCCAGGTAGGCACCGAAGTCGTTGCCACCCTTGGCCTTGTAGTCGCCGTAGAACGGCTCGAGGGCGACGGTGAAGTCGTCGAGCAGGGCGTCGACGGCGGAGGGGATGATGCCCGGCTTGATCTTCTTGACGGCCGCGAAGCCGGTCTTCACGACGGCACCCGAAACGCCGCCCTTGTCCGAAACCTCGGCGTCGACGAGACCTTCGAAGTCGCTCACGACAGCCGGGCGACGGCTGGAGTCGAGCAAGATTTCCTTGAGGGTGTCAGCCACGAAACCTGTCCTTTTGTCTTATGGGGAGAAGTGATCTTTGTGCCGCCGAGCCACACCGCAAGGCGGCCTCCGCCGGATCCGGCGTTGCGCTGGTCCCGCGAACCGTCGCGCGTGCGGCACAGGGTAGTACAAGATCAACTTCACTCTGACGTGTGGATACCACTACCTAGAGCTGCAGCTCACCGATAGCCTCCTTCGCCACCGTACGTGCCTTGATGCTCTGCTTCTGGTTGGTGGTCACGACTACCGCGTTCCCGGCCTTCGAAACGGCGTAAACGGCGCCTTCTCCGGTCGGTTGGTAGCCGCCCTTCCAGCCCGCCGGTTCGTCGGCGGGGTTGGAGGTGTCGATGGGTGCCGCCTGATCGACGAGTGCCTTGGCCACCGCGGGTTCTCCGACGTACACGCGCACCGTGAGCTGCAGTTTCCCGCTGAGCGCGTAGAAGAAACAGGTCGGATGCGGCTGATCCGCCGAGGTTTTGACCTTGGAGACCTTCTGCCCGTTGGCGTCCGAGACGAACTCGGTGCCCAGGTACGGGCAGGGGCCTTTGCCGGTGGGTTCCGGGGCGGGCGGGATGCTGGGCGCCGCGGTGGCCGAGGGCGACGGCGAGCTCGCCGCGGTCGGCGGCTGTTCCGTCGGTCCGCAGGCCGCCAGGAGCGGCACGGCGAGCGGCAAGATCAGAAGACGTCGCATAGTGGCGTCCAGTGAAGCAGATCGGATCGCCGCGCCGGTGCGACCATCCGCCCTGTTCGTGCGACGATGGCGCCGCGTGAGGAATCTTCGGGAGGCATCGGTGCTCACCAAGGAGCAGTACCTGGGTGCGGTGGCAGAGCGTATCCAGCGCAGCGGGGGCAGGCTGAACACCGTCCAGATCGGTCCGAGCACGGCTGTCGTCGGCCTGTTCACCGAATCCGTGATGATGTCGACGATGAACTACTGCGTGGTCGCCGCGGCGATCCCGGAGGTGACCGCGCCCGCGTTGTACGACTTCACCGGGCTGGCGACGCAGCACGCGCGCGCGAACGTGATGGGCACGGTCGGCTGGACGGCCGCTTCGGTGGTGATCGCCGGGCTGATCGGTGACCGCGTGTATCCGGACGCCGCGCAGGCCGCGTCGGCGAAGTCCGGTAACCAGTTCGGTGGCGAGACGCGCATGGTGGCCGTCGATGTTTCGGCGGCGCAGATGTACGCGTTCGTCGGCGGGAAGTTGTGGGGTGCGGCGGTCCAGGGTTCGGTGAACGCGAAGCTGACGTTCTGTTTCCCGCAGCCCGGCGAGGTTTATCAGCAGGTGCAGTGGGCGCAGTCGCAGGGCCAGCAGCCGCCGATGCCGCCGGGTCCGCCGATGCCGCCGCCGGGCCAGCAGCCGCCACCCGGCTGGCAGCCTCAGCAGCCTCCGCCGCCGCAGTATCCGGTCGGGCCGCCGCCCGCGCAGGGTCCGCCGCCTGGCCAGCATCCGCCGCACTATCCGCCGCCCGCGCCTGGTTATCCGCCGCAGCGTCCGCCGGGGTACTGATGAACCGCACGTTGCGCGGCTGGCCGTCGTTCCCCGAAGAACTGCCGGAGTTCGACATCGAGGCCACACCGGCGACCCCGCGCGAGCTTTTCCTGGAATGGCTCGACGAAGCGGGAGAGCACGTCCTGGCGCCCCACGCCGTCACTCTGTCCACAGTGGACGCCGATGGCGTGCCGGACGCGCGGGTCGTGATCCTCAAGGACGTCGACGGGGACACCTGGGCGGTCGCGACGAGTTCCGAAAGCCCGAAAGGTGTTCAGCTGGCGAAGAATCCGTTCGCCGCGCTGACCTTCTTCTGGCCGGGGCGAGGCCGTCAGGTCCGCCTGCGCGGTCCGGTCTCGCTCGCCGATCCCGGGGTGTCCGCGGCCGATTTCACCGCCCGGCCGCCGGCGTCCCGGGTGGAGGCGTTCATCGGCAGGCAGTCACAGGTACTCGAGGATCCGGCCGATCTCGACCGCGCGGCCGCGGAAGCGGAGCGGTGGGTCGAGGAGAATCCCGGCGTGGCACCGGAAACCTGGACCCGCTATCTGGTGACGCCGTCCGAAGTGGAGTTCTGGCAGGCGAGCCACGACCGGCGTCACCGGCGGCTGCGCTACCGCAGCGAGAACGGGACCTGGCATAAAGAACGTCTCTGGCCGTAAACGGTAACTGGGAACGACGATCGTCGGGTTGTCGTGAATGATTCACTTCGGCGACGGTGAACGCCACCTTGTCCCCAGATCGTTCGGAGGCGAAATGTCCACACGCCGTCGCATCGGGGGCGCCTTGGCCGCCACAGGGCTCGCCCTGCTGGCCGTCACGACGCCCGTCGCGAGCGCCCAGACCGGCGACCCGGCGAGAGGGCTGTACTCGGTGGAGGGCGCGTCCACCCCCGGCAAACGCACCGAGGTCGCCCGCACCGGTGTCGACGTCGCGGGCTCGCGCGGCGGCGCGCTGACCGTCGTCGCCACGCCCGGCCAGGCCGCGAGCCTGCGCGCGAACGGCTTCGGCCTGAAGCCGCTCGGCGACTTCGACAGCATGCTGAAACAACGGAGCGGCCGGGCGGGCACCGCGGCCGTCGCGGGCGACTTCCCGCCGGGCGACGAGGCGTACCACACCTACGCCGAAACGACCGCGGAGCTGCAGAAGGCCGCGAAGGACCACGGAGACATCGCAACGCTGTCCAGCGTCGGCAAGTCCTACGAGGGCCGCGAGCTGAACCTGCTGAAGATCAGCGACAACGCGGGCACGGACGAGAACGAGCCCGAAGTGCTGTTCACCTGCAACCAGCACGCGCGCGAACACCTCACCACCGAGATGTGCCTACGGATCGTGCAGCGGTTCACCAGCGGCTACGCGTCCGACCCCGCCATCAAGAAGATGGTGGACGAGCACGAGATCTACGTGATCCCGAACGTCAACCCGGACGGCTCCGAATACGACATCACCGGCGGCGAGTACCAGGGCTGGCGCAAGACGCGCAAACCCGTGCCGGGCAGCAGCGCGGTCGGCACCGACCCGAACCGCAACTGGGACTACAAGTGGAACTGCTGCGGCGGGTCGAGCAACAGCCCGTCCGCCGAGGACTACCACGGTCCGTCGGCGTTCTCCGAGCCGGAGACCAAGGCCGTCGCGGAGTTCATGAACTCCCGCGTGGTCGGTGGCGCGCAGCAGATCAAGACGCACATCGACTTCCACACCTTCTCGGAGCTGGTGCTCTGGCCGTACGGCTACACCAAGGCCGACACCGACACGGGCCTGACCGAGGAAGAAGCGAAGCGCTTCGCCGATGTCGGCAAGAAGATGGCCGCCACCAACGGTTACACGCCGGAGCAGTCCAGCGATCTGTACGTCACCGACGGCGACGTCAACGACTGGGCGTGGGGCAAGCACAAGATCCTCAGCTACACCTTCGAGATGTACCCGAAGGACGGCGGGATCGACGGCTTCTACCCGCCCGCTTCGGTGATCCCGGAGCAGACGGCCCGCAACGACAAGGCCGTCGACATCCTGATCGCCGAGGCGGGAGCCTGACCCCGCTCAGTTCCTGAGACCGGCCACTCGCGACGCCCGGCTCTTCGGCGAATCCAAGCTGAAGCTCCGGGCGTCGCCCAGTCGGTCACGGACGAACTCTTCGGTCTCCGCGATCGTCTGGCGCAGCGCGGCGTCCTCGTCGCCGAAGAACCGGTGGACGATCTTGTTCGTCTCGGTGTCGAACTCCCACAAACCGGCGATACGACCTCGGTCGACGATGACGTGACTGGGCGGATCCGCCTGTCCGCCCAGCGTCTCCCCCGCGCGACCACCGGGCACCGGACGTCCGGCGTCGGCGTCGTCGAGCAGCCGCGACATCTCACGGTGCAGCAGATGAATGCCGTCGATGCCGGCGAGCAGCGCGTACGACGGCTCGGATGGCACGGTGAACGCGGCGAACTCGTCCGCGATCTCCTTGGGTATCAAGAGGTCGGTGCCGTCGAGCGACACGAGTTCGAGCTGTTCCGCGATCTTCTTCGCACTGGCCGCGGTGAAACCGGAGAACCAGCGGAAATGCTTGAGTGACGCCGGGGCCGCCCACGAGAAGTACCGCCGGGCGAGTTCGGTCCGCGCTGTGTCCATATCGGACAGTCCGCCGCGCGGGGACGGCGTCCAGCGGACGTAGCCGTAGCGCTGCTGGTCCAGCCGTCCGTTGACGGGCACCCGTCGGATGTCGCCGCGGGCCTGGAGCATGCCGAGCGCGAGTGGCAAGGTCGTGGTGGTGCCGCGTTTGCGGCCGGCTTCCCCGAGGTTGCGCACCGCCGATCCGGCCGCTTCCTTGATCGCGGCCGGGGCGAGCGGTTCGGCGGACACGTCGAGCAGATCGGCGACGGTGACGCACAACTGCTCGATCTCGGCCTGCGTGACGCCGAGGTACTTCTCCGCGGCCGCGAGCTCACCGGCGGGCGCCCCGGCGCCGACGGTCAGCCCGAGTTCGAAATCCACCGACGGCAGGACGTAGGCGCAGCCCCGCGCCGACGGCAGTTCGTGGATGGCGAGCCGGGCGACGTCCGCGTCGACCGTCTCACGATCGAGACGGGCCCTGGCGAACAGCCCGAGATAGGGCGCCGAACCGCCGACCGAACGCATCCAGCCGGTCCGCTCCAGCACCTCGGCCGACGACGCCCCGCGCAGCGAGCCGTCGAGACCTTGCCGATGTGCCCACCACGCGCGCAGCTTGTCGGTCGCCATGACTCCACGGTATGGGTATCAGGCCGCAGCCCGCAGCCTGGCACGATTACCGGATGCTGGTCGAACTGGCCATCGGCGACGCGTACGGAGGCTCCTTCGAGCACGCGTACCCGAGCTTCGTGGCCGAGCACAACACGCTGGCCGGTTACGTGCCGCATCCCGGCCAACTCGGGGTCCCCGCGGGCCGCTACACCGACGACACGCAGATGACGATCGCGATCGCCGAAGTGCTCGTGTCGGGACAGCGATGGACGCCGCTGCTGCTCGCCGAGCAGTTCGTGCGGGCGTATCACCGCGATCCGCACGACGGCTACGCGCCGCGTTTCCATCAGCTACTCAGCGAGGTCCAGGACGGCGAAGAGCTGCTGCGACGGCTCCGGCCGCAAAGCGACAAGAGCGGTGCGGCCATGCGTGCCGGGCCGATCGGGCTCCTGCCGACCGTCGACGACGTCCTCTACCACGCGAAACTGCAGGCCAGGATCACCCACGACACCCCGGCCGGGATCGCCGCGGCGCAGGCCGCCGCGCTGGCCGTGCACTACTGCCACCATCGGGTGGGTCCGCTTTCCGAGGTCGCGAGGTGGATCGACGGGATCCTTCCGGAAGACGTCGGGCACGGCGGCTGGGCGCGACCGTGGTCGGGCAAGGTCGGGCCGCAGGGCTGGATGAGCGTCCGTGCCGCGCTGACCGTGCTCGCGACAGGCCGGAGCCTGAGCGAAATGCTCCAGCGCTCGGTCGCGTTCACCGGCGACGTCGACACCGTCGCGACGATCGCGCTGGCCGCCGCGTCGTGTTCGCCCGAAGTGGCGCGGGATCTGCCGCCGGTGCTGTGGCGTGACCTGGAGAACGGCGAGTACGGCCGCGACCATCTGGCAAGGCTCGACGAACGGTTGCTGCACATCTGACGTAGGCGGGATCCACGGAACGCGGACGTGCCCCTGGCCCGATTTCGGCAGACTGGGCCGGTGAAGTGGCTGTTCAGAAGCGGAGTCGTCGTCGCTTGGCTCGCGGTGAGCGCGTTACTCGTCGTCGGCACCGCGAACCTCGAGCCGGATCACGGAGAACGCCCGGTCGACGCGTTCGGGTTCGCCGTCGTCGCGCTCGCTTGTCTCGCACTCGTCGTCGCCTGGCGGCTGCCGGCGGCGGCGGCGGGCACGGAAGCGTTTGCGCTCCTGCTCTACCTGGGGTTCGGCTATCCCGACGGTCCGGTGTTGTTCGCCGGTCTCGTGCCGCTGTTCGCGCTCGGAACCCTTCGCCCGCGACGGCTCGCGTACGCCTTCGCGGGCGGTATGGCGGCGGTTGTCGTCGGCGCGAACGTGGCCACCGGTGGGGCGGGCGTCATCGATCTGGTCTTCGTCGGCTGGGCAGGCGTAGCGGTCTTCGCGGCCGACGCGCTTCGAGGACGTCGTGAGCGGACCGCGGCCGCCGAGCGGGCGGAACGCGATCGCGTTCTCGGCGAGCGGCTGGCCATCGCGCGGGATCTGCACGACAGCGTCGGCCACGCGATGGCGGTCATCAACGTCCAATCGGGCATGGCCGCGCACGTGCTCGACGATCACCCGGAAGTGGCGAAGGAAGCGCTCGAAGTCGTCCGCACGGTCAGCGGCACGATCCTGGACGAACTGAACGCGATGGTGCGGCTGCTGCGTGACGACTCCACCCCGCTCCGGCCGGCACCGGGGGTAGCGGACATTCCCGCGTTGGTCGCTTCGGCGAACCAGGCGGGCCTGGCGGTCACGCTGGACCTCGACGCTCCCAGGATCGGGCAGCCGGTCGGCGGCGCGGTGTACCGGATCGTCCAGGAATCGCTCACGAACGCCGCGAAACACGGCACGTCGGCCGCCGAGGTGACGGTGCGAGCCGACCGGAGCGGCCTGCGGCTCGACGTGGTCAACGACGTCCGCACGCCAGGGCCGGACGTCCCCGGTGCCGGCATCAGGGGAATGGGTGAACGTGCCAGGGCGACCGGCGGCACACTGACCGCAGGCCGTGAGGACGGGAGGTTCCGGGTGAGCGCGCGATGGCCGTGATCAGGGTGGTGCTCGCCGACGACCAGCTTTTGGTGCGGTCCGGGTTCGCGGCGTTGCTCCGGGTGGAAGCCGGAATCACCGTGGTGGGTGAAGCGGACGACGGCGAGACGGCGGTGGCCGTCGTCGCGGAAACCGTGCCCGACGTGGTGCTGATGGATATCCGGATGCCGGGGATGGACGGCCTGGAAGCCACCCGCCGGATCATGGCGGACGAACGGCTTTCCGGCGTCCGTGTCCTCATGCTGACGACGTTCGACCTCGACGAATACGTCTTCGACGCGCTACGCGCCGGAGCGAGCGGTTTCCTGCTCAAACACACCAGGCCCGTCGACCTGGTCCAAGCGGTCCGCGTCGTGGCGGCGGGAGACGCGCTCCTTTCCCCGAGTGTGACCAAGCGGCTGATCGCGGAATTCACCGCGCGTCCGTCGAGGCCGATGCCCCGTCTCGGCGGCTCCGCGTTCACCGAACGGGAGCACGAGGTGGTCCTTCGCGTCGCGCAAGGAATGTCGAACGAGGAGATCGCCGCCGAGTTCGTCATCAGCGCGGCGACCGTACGGACCCACGTCAGCCGGGCGATGACCAAGGTCCATGCCCGCGACCGGGCGCAGCTCGTGGTGTTCGCGTACCAGACCGGCCTCGTCCGCGCTGAACATCAGGCGTAGCCCGCGATCTCCACACTCGACGGACGACGCGACCCGGCCGCGGCTCCGACGCTGGAGCCATGACCTTCACCGCAAGAGCGGCCGTTCTCGCCGCGCTGCTCACTCTTTTCGGGACGACGACAGCGGTCGCCACCGAACGACCATCGACGGCCAGGTGCCAGGAACACCGCTTCCAGGTCCGGGTCGGCACCGAAGACCACACGATCGCGGGCGACCTCTGTGTCCGCGGGAAACTCACCTCACGCACTCCGGTCCAGGTCCTGCTGCACGGCGGGACCTACGACCGCTCCTACTGGGACTGGCCGTACCAGCCGCGTCGATACTCCTATGTGGACAGTGCGACGCGAGTGGGCTTCGCGACGCTCAACATCGACAGGCTCGGGTACGGCCGCAGCAGCCGCCCGAATCCGGAGACCCTGGACTTCGCCGCCGGCGGAGAGGCCGTTCATCAGGTCGTCCAGCGGTTACGGCGGGGCGCGGCAGGACCTCGCTTCCGGACCATCGTCCTCAACGGACACTCGATGGGCGGCCTCGTCGCCGAGCGGGCGGCGGCGCGGGGCGGGATCGACGCCGTGATCGTCAGCGGGATCCCCCGCGATCGGCCCGGCGAGCGATCCGCATCCTCGGCTTCACCGTTCTACCCGGCGGAACAGGACCCGAAGTTCGCCGGAAAGCCTTGGGCTCCCGGCTACCTCACGACCCGGCCCGGCACACGCGCCGAAACCTTCCACCACGAAGGGGCCTACGACCCGGCGATCATCCCGGTGGAAGAGGCGCTGAAGGACACGCTCGCCTCCGCCGAGCTCCGCGCTGTCGGCCCCGGCTCGATGCGCACCCGATCCGCGAAGACACCGACGGCGTACGTGCTGGGCGAGCACGACACCCTGATCTGCGGAACAAGTGCCTGCACGAGCCAAGACGCCGACCACGTCGTGCGCGGCAGTGGTCATTCCCTCAACACCGGCCTGGCCGCACAGGGTTTCTACCGATGGACGTTCGCCTGGCTGGCACGTCAGGGAATTCACGGCCGGTAGAACACCGGGTCACCAGGAAGGCCGGTACCGCAGGCCTTGCTCGTAGTACTGGTCGTCGGATTCCGCCGGTTCGTCCTGTGCGGACGCGGTCGGTTCTTCCGAACGGTCCTTGAGCACCACGTTCTCGGTGACCGCCGGGGTCCGGCGCGAGACCGGGGAACCCGGCGTGACGGTTTCCCCGGTCTGCTGGAACGAAGGGGTGAACCCGACCCGCCAGCGGAGCCTGTCCGTGATGTATCCGGCGTTGCCGATGGGCGCCATCAGCTTCGCGCTGCGCTTCGCGGATTCTTGCTGCGCTTCTTGATACGTCCGCATGACGGCGTCCGCGATCTCGGCGGGCGACATCCGCGACACGGCTTCGGTCACCCTGAGCCGGGTCATCACGCCGTCGGTGTTGACCGAAACGGAAACGGCACCGTCCGGTGAGGACGCGTCCACCGACAGGGCGGCCAGTGCCTCGAGCATCGCTTGCCGGTCGTTGGCCGGTTTCTTGGGCGCCGGTTTTTCGGCCACGCTTGCTCCTTGAGCGGTGGGGTCTCCCGAGCCGGAGACCCCACCCGTCCGCTATTCGAGTGGGGACAGTTCCCGCGGCGGTTCCTGGATCTTGCCGTCGTTCGAGATGTCGACGTTCTGGTCCCGGACCCGCTTTTCCGTTCCCTTGTCGGTGTTCTCCGTTTCGAAGTTGCCGGGGTCGAAGGTCTCGCCGGGGCTGACGTCCGGCGGCTCGGGAATGATCGGCAGGTTGTTGATCTCGGTGTTGATCTTCGAGACCAGCGACTCCGCCGCGCGGAACATGCTTTCCCTGATGTTGACCACACCGTCGTGGAAGCTGTTGTAGATCATTTCGGGGCTGTCCCCGACGATGTCGGCCTGCACGGTGGCCGCCGTGGCGAGCCCGGCCCCGGCCGCCGCGCCGGCTACCTGCACCCCGTTCGCGGTGGTGAAGAACGCCGCCGCGGTGAGACCACCGGCCGGTGGCACGGCCGCCACGAGCAGAGCGGTGACAGCGGCGGCGAAGGTCGCGGCCAGCGCCTTCTGCAAGGCCGATTCGTCCTGCCGTTCCTGGTCGTCCCGGTACTTTTCCGCAGCGGTCATGAAGGACGCGGCGAGTGCGCTCAGGTCGGCCCGCGCGGTGGCGATGGCGTCCCGCGCGGCCACGATGTCGGCTTCCAGCACGGTGAGTTTGGTGCCCACGCGGGCATAGGTGTTCACGAGACCCTGGATGTAGCTCTTGGCGGTCTCGGCGCCTTCACCGCGCCACTTGAGCAGCAGGACCAGAGACCGGTCGAGCGGCGCTTTCGTGTCCTGGAAGGCGTTCCAGAAACTTTCGTACGCCTCGATCATCGTCTGCAGGCTGTTCTCGCCGACGAGCTCCGCCTCGGAGAACTCGAGGAAGAAGTCGCGGACCTGTTCCTTTCGGCCGCCGCTCATGTCCACGTCGCTGCCGAACGTCCAGTCAAAGAAAAGGAGGTCCACCGCCGCGAAGGCCTTTTCGGCGCCCGCTTTGAGGTCGTGGGTGATTCCCTCGAGAAGCTCGGCGTTCTTGTCGTCACCTTCGGCGGTGGTCTCCGCGTCCAGTGCGTTGAAGTATCCGTCCACGCCGCTACCCCTGTTCCCCGTACGCCGCGCGGTTCATTCGCTGCTTGTTGTCCTCATCGACGGATTCGTACAGTTCGGCGACCTTCGCCAGTGCCCGGGAGGCGTCCTGCGTACTGCCGTGCAACCGCGCGAGCATCTTTTCGACGGCCTGGCGGTGTTCCTCGTACGCCGCCGAAACCTCACGCATGCCCAGGGATTTCCCGAACGCGGTGTCCGGCGCGAAAAAGCCGGGGAGAAGGCCACCCGTGACGGGGTCGGGTGCCGGCACGTCCTGCCCGGTCACACCGGTATGGGCGGTACTGACTATGTCGGCGGCCTTCTGCAGTTCCTTGCTCGACAACCTGAGATCGTCGAGGTCGGTTTCGAAACTGACCATGTTCACCTCGCTGTCCGGATTCCACCCCATGTAAGCAGCGTTGACTTGGCTGGGCGCGAGACTTTGTCATCCGCGTACGGTGACGAACGTCACCGCTCAGACGCAGACCCGGCAGTAGAGGCGATCGCCCCTGGTCGTGGCGGTGCGGGCGAGTTCCGCGAGGCCGGTCAGCAGATCGGCCAGCTCGGCGGGGTCGGCCTGGCCACCGAACTCGTCGGTTCGGGACCAGGGCTCGGCGACCTCGCGCAGGCGCGCCTCATCGGCGTCGGACAACGCGGCGGTCAGCTCGTCGGTCAGCGCGACGACCAGAAGCGCGCCACCGTCGGCCATGGCGATGGGGCCGAGATCGCGTTCGATGATGGTCTCGTAGCCGACGCCGGTGAGGAGGGACTCCAGCGTGCCCATCTGCACGAACGGATCCACACCTTTGAGCGCGACGGTCGGGAAGGAAGCCTCGGCCGGGCCGCCGACGAGGTCGATCGTGGTGGCCGCGGTTTCGTTGTCCGACGCGGCGAAGTAGTCGAAGAGCACACCCATGCGCGCATTCTTACAGGGAGCTACGGCCCGGAAACGAAAAGCCACCCGCGGTGCGGGTGGCTTCGTGGACCGGAGTGGAGCTGAGGGGAATCGAACCCCTGACCCCTGCCTTGCAAAGGCAGTGCTCTACCAATTGAGCTACAGCCCCGGGTCGCAGGCGATCATGATAACCGCCTGCGCCGAAATCAGTTGTTGCGGGACGCGTCCGCGGCCTTGGCCGGAGCGCTTCCGTTCGTGGAAGCGGTGCCCAGCGGACGCTCGGTGGGCGCGGTGGCCTCACGCCAGAGGTCGGCCTCGGCCTTGGCTGCCTTGTTGCGCTTGATCACGAACAGCACGCCGCCCGCGATGACCGCGAGTGCCAACAGCTTCTTCATCAGAAGCCCCCTCTTTCCGCCGAGTTGCTCCGCTTACCCACCGATGCTACTGCACGCGGTTCTCCGGACGCCTGGTGCCCGACGTTCCACGTGGAACCAGCGAGCCTGCCGGAAACCCGCAGCAAAAAAGCCGACTCGCGATGATCGCGAACCGGCTTTCGGAGTGGGCCCACCAGGACTTGAACCTGGGACCTCTTCGTTATCAGGCCAAGATCACCCTCTGTTGACCTTGGAAGCCGCACCCCACCTGCGCGCCGGTCGTCCGCAGACGTCCGCCGAGATACGCGGATTAGCACCCATATTGTCGCCCAGTTCGTCACTCGTCACGATGAGATCGACAAGACCAGCCGAAGCGAACGCTTCCGGAGCGACCCTGGTTGCCCTAGAGTCCGGCCCGGACGGGAGTTCTCACGGCTCGCTGCCACAACGCACGCCAGCTCTTTAGGTCATAGAACGGATCACCTACGCGCGACGGCTGCGCCCTCTTGATCATAACTTCGAGTACGACTGCCAAATTTACGAATTTCGCAGGGATATTGCGTCCTCGACGCCAATCGCTTACACGTTGGTTAGAGACACGAATCAGACGTCCCGACTCGTCGACTCTTCGGGCAGCGTTTGCCGCCCGAGCCAGACTCGTCAACGGCGGACTCCCAGCAGCCTCGTACAAACGCGAAAACCACTCGACGAACGTTTCCCGCGAGCATCGCTCGCTCACCAAGTCCCGCACTGTCAGCACCTCCCCAGTTGCCGAACCCGCCCCTCCCGGACCGGGAAACTCACTATAGCGTCCTGATCACCGCAAACACACTAATTGCCAGCCTTAAGACTTTCTTAAGTCGTCCATGTGCGGCATCTTTGGTACGGCGACCCGGACGAGTAAGCCCGTCGACCGCACGGGCTCCGGAATTCGTATCGAGGAGAAACCCAGTGAAGAGATTCCTTCTCACCATCGGCGCCCTGAGCGCGTTCACGCTCGGGCTGACGGCTCCGGCGACTGCGACAACAACGCCCAACGCCCCGGCTGCGCAGCTGATGGGCTGGCCCACTGGATGCCACGACGAGGTGATAAATAACTACATGACCGGTGCAACGTGCCAAAGCACCAACGGCGGAGCCTTCCAGGCCATCGCCATCTGCAAGGACAGGAGCAGCGGCAAAGAGAATTTCTACTTCGGAGGCTGGCACACGTGGGGCACATCCTACGCATACTGTCAGGGCAATTCCTACACACAGTCCTCGGGCATTAACACCTCGCCCACTGTCCCGTAACCGAGTCCGAGAAGGAATTCACCCATTATGCGTAAGCAACTTTCGAAGACTCTCGTGGCCGGAACGATGACGGCATTCGCCATTCTAGTCAACGTTGGCAGCGCCGCTGCCGCGCCTATTTCGAGCAGCGACAACGCTGCCCCGATGACCTGGCCGACTGGCTGCGCCGACTACCAGGTAGGAAACGGCTGGGAGGCCAGTTGCACGGGAGGCACCGGAAAGTATCAGGCCATCGTGTACTGCACTCCACTTGCGGGTGGACCTACCGTCATTCGCAGCAGTGCCTGGAACCACGCCCCTAGACTCGCACGGGTCTACTGCCCGCCCCTGACGGATGCGAACAGCGGAGGAATCAACACCACTCCCGATCCGTGACAGACGACACGCCGAATGAGTGGACAGACGCCGTACAGCTAAGTTCCAGGAACTAGCTCGCGAGGGGCACCCGACTGGGTGCCCCTCGCTCCATGGTCGCGGTTGAGTACCCCTACCCCGCAGCCCAATGCCGGACTTTGATACTTGCCTCGACGGTCGAGAAGCTGACGATCCTCGCGGAGAGGCACGTAATCCCCGATCTCGGAGCGCGGAAGCTCGGTGAGCTGAGCGCGGACGACGTCGACAAGTGGCTCGCGGCGAAGGCGAAGATCCTCTCGACGCGGACGCTTCGGGATCTGCACTCGATCCTTCGGCGGGCAGTGGCGCGAGCCCAGAAGCGGGGACAAGGTGAGGCGGAACGTCGTCCTGCTCTGCGAGATCCCTGAGGGTCTGGCGGGCAGGCCGTCGAAGTCGCTCACGTTCGAGCAGGCTGAGGCGCTTCTCAAAGCCGCGGAGCGGACTCAGCTACGCGCCTACATCACGCTGTCGCTGCTGATCGGCGCGCGGACCGAAGAGCTACGCCCGCTCAAGTGGGACCGCACTGACCTTGTCGGTTTGCCGGATGCGACACCACCGATTCCGCCGCACATCATGGTTTGGCGTTCCGTGCGGGTGGGCGGCGACACGAAGACCAGGAAGTCACGCCGCTCGCTTGCGCTGCCTCAGCGGTGCGTCGAAGCGCTACGAGCCCAGCGGGCGAAACAAGACTTCGCGCGACGGGTTGCGGGCGATCGTTGGCAGGAGAACGACTTGGTGTTCGCGTCGGACGTCGGCACGGAGCTGGATGCGGCGAACGTCCGGCGCGGGTTCAGGAAGGTGTGCGCCAAAGCCGGGCTCAACCCGAACGAGTGGACGCCGAGAGAGCTTCGTCACAGCTTCGCGTCATTGCTCTCCGACAGCTGGATGCCGATCGAGCAGATCTCTCAACTCATGGGCCACAACGGGACGGCAGTGACTGAGTTGGTCTATCGCCATCAGCTACGGCCGATCATTCAGGAAGGCGCGAAAGCCATGGATGAGATCTTCAAGACGATTCAGCGGCATAGCCACCCAGATAGACACTCAGGGGCGGTTTCCCTTGATTGGGAACCGCCCCTGAGCAGCGTGGGCCCACCAGGACTTGAACCTGGGACCTCTTCGTTATCAGCGAAGCGCTCTAACCGCCTGAGCTATGGGCCCGAACGAGGAGAAGATTACAGGACGCCTCGCGGCGTCCTGCAACCGGGTCACTCTCGTTCGGAAAGGGTCACTTCCAGGCCTCCGGCGAGGTCGGCGGAGACGTTGTAGATGAAGGCACTGACGGTGGCCAGCGCCGAGATCAGCACGATGTTGATGGCGCCGAGGATGGCCGCGATCCCGAAAACGCGGCCGGCGCTGATCAACGGGTCGGCCGGCGCGTCGGCCCCTTCGCCGCCGACGAGCGACGAGTAGGTCCCGTTGAGTTTGTCCCAGACACCCATGCCGTCGAGCACGGTGTACAGGACGCCGACGGCGACGAGCCACACGAAGAACAGCGCGACGCCGAGGACGAGGGACAGTTTCAGCACCGACCAGGGGTCGAAGCGTTTGATCTGCAGGCTGGCGCGACGCGGTCCGCGGCCGGGGCGGCGGAGCGCGGTGGGCGCGGCACGGGTGCGGGAGGCCGACGGGATGGCGGAGGGGGCGGGTTCGCCCTCTCCGCTGTCGCCGAAGAGCCTCTTCGCGGCCGTGCCGCTTACCCCGTGGTAGTCGGTCACGGTTGTCGCGTCCCGCTTCGGGTCCGAGTGGGCCACGTCTTCGGTGGCGACCGAAGACACCGAGACCGTCTGCTCACTGGCGCCTTCGGCCTCCCCGGCACCGCTGTCGCGCTGCCAAGGCGGGCTCGACGATCCCGCCTGCGCGCCGCCTGCTTCGGGCTTCTCGGATGGTGTCACGAGGTGTCAGTCCTTACCCAGTACGTGGGGCGTCGTCTACTCCTGCTCCGACGCCGGGATTTCTTCTCCTTCAGTACTACCTGCAGTGGCGACGTCCGAGGGCTCGTCCGCGTTGCGTGCGACCGCGAGAAGAGTGGTTCCTTCGTCGAGATTCATCAGCCGCACTCCCTTCGTCTGCCTGCCTGCCTTGCGCACCTGTCCGGCCGAAGTCCGGATCACCCCGCCGCTGGAGGTGATCGCGTAGAGCTCGTCTTCGGCGTCGACGATGACCGCGCCCACCAGCCTGCCACGTTTCTGGTCGTACTGAATGGTGAGCACACCCTTGCCGCCGCGGCCCTGCACCGGGTAGTCCTCGGTCGGCGTCCGCTTGGCGTAGCCGCCCGCGGTGGCGACGAGGAGGAACCTGTCCGGCTGGACGACGTTGATGCCGAGCAGTTCGTCGCCTTCGTTGAACCGCATGCCCAGCACACCGGACGTCGCGCGGCCCATCGGGCGCAGGGCTTCGTCGGTGGCGTGGAAACGGATCGACTGGCCTTCCGCGGACACGAGGAGCAGGTCGTCCTCGGCGGCCGCGAGGACCGCGCCGACCAGTTCGTCGCCTTCGCGCAGGTTGACGGCGATGAGGCCGCCGGCGCGGTTGGAGTCGAAGTCGGTGAGCTTGGTCTTCTTCACCAGGCCGCGACGGGTCGCGAGCACCAGGTACGGGGCGACCTCGTAGTTCGGGATCTCGATGACCTGGGCGATCTTCTCGTCCGGCTGGAACGCGAGCAGGTTCGCGACGTGCTGGCCGCGCGCGTTGCGGTTGGCCTCCGGCAGGTCGTAGGCCTTGGCGCGGTAGACGCGGCCCTTGTTCGTGAAGAACAGGATCCAGTCGTGCGTCGAGCAGACGAAGAAGTGCTGGACGATGTCGTCCTGTTTGAGGGTCGCGCCCTGGACGCCCTTGCCGCCGCGTTTCTGCGATCGGTACAGATCGGTTTTCGTTCGCTTGGCGTAACCCGTGCGGGTGATCGTGACGACGACGTCCTCGACCGCGATGAGGTCTTCGACCGAGACCTCGCCGTCGAACGGGATGATCTTGGTGCGCCGGTCGTCGCCGTACTTGTCGACGATCTCCTGCAGTTCCTCGGCGATGATCGCGCGCTGCCGCTCGGGCTTCTCGAGGATGTCCTTGAGGTCGGCGATCTCGAGTTCGATCTCGGCGAGGGTGTCGATGATCCGCTGCCGCTCCAGCGCGGCGAGGCGGCGGAGCTGCATGTCGAGGATCGCGGTCGCCTGGATCTCGTCGACGTCGAGCAGGCTCATCAGCGCGGGCCTTGCCTCTTCGGCCGAGGGCGACCGCCGGATGAGGGCGATGACCTCGTCGAGCATGTCCAGCGCCTTGACCAGACCGCGCAGGATGTGGGCGCGCTCTTCGGCCTTCCGCAGCCGGAAGCGGGTCCGGCGGACGATGACCTCGATCTGGTGCTTCACGTAGTGCCGGATCATCTGGTCGAGACGCAGCGTGCGGGGCACGCCGTCGACCAGTGCCAGCATGTTGACACCGAAGTTCTGCTGCAGCTGGGTGTGCTTGTACAGGTTGTTCAGCACGACCTTCGCGACCGCGTCGCGTTTGATCGTGACGACGATCCGCATGCCACTGCGGCTGTTGGACTCGTCGGCGATGTCGGAGATGCCGGTGAGCTTGCCGTCGCGGACCAGGTTCGCGATGTTCTCCACCAGGTTGTCCGGGTTGACCTGGTACGGCAGCTCGGACACGACCAGGATCGTGCGGCCCTTGGCGTCCTCTTCGACCTCGACGACCGCGCGCATGCGCACGGAGCCGCGGCCGGTGCGGTACGCGTCCTCGATGCCGGAGTTGCCGAGGATCATCGCCTTGGTCGGGAAGTCCGGGCCCTTGATCCGGACCAGCAGCGCGGCGAGCAGCTCGTCGTCGCTCGCCTCGAAGTTCTCCAGCGCCCACTTGACGCCGTCGGCGACCTCGCGCAGGTTGTGCGGCGGGATGTTGGTCGCCATCCCGACCGCGATTCCGGAACCACCGTTGACCAGCAGGTTCGGGAACCGCGACGGCAGGACGTCGGGCTCCTGGGTGCGGCCGTCGTAGTTGTCGGAGAAGTCGACGGTGTCTTCTTCGATGTCCTGCAGCATGTGCATCGCGAGATGCGCCAGCCGGGATTCGGTATACCGCATGGCGGCAGCCGGATCGTTGCCAGGCGAGCCGAAGTTGCCCTGGCCGTCGATCAGCGG
Organism: Amycolatopsis sp. lyj-108; assembly: GCF_046549005.1. Classification (NCBI taxonomy): domain Bacteria; kingdom Bacillati; phylum Actinomycetota; class Actinomycetes; order Pseudonocardiales; family Pseudonocardiaceae; genus Amycolatopsis; species Amycolatopsis sp. lyj-108. The sequence goes on from NZ_JAJPWQ010000001.1 coordinate 240,578, forward strand.
ATACCGCAGCGCCCACGGCTGGGCGAGCCGCACCAGCGCGTCGTAGATCGCGGAGTCACCGTGCGGGTGGTAGTTGCCCATCACGTCGCCGACGACGCGGGAGCACTTGTTGTACCCGCGGTCGGGGCGGAAGCCCGAGTCGAACATCGAGTACAGCACGCGGCGGTGCACCGGCTTGAGGCCGTCCCGCACGTCCGGCAGCGCCCGCGACACGATGACGCTCATCGCGTAGTCGATGTAGGAGCGCTGCATCTCCTGCTGGATGTCGACCGGTTCGATCCGGTCGTGGTCCGGAGCAGGCGGCAAGGTTTCCGTCATGAGGTCCTTCTCGTGAGAGCAGTCCTAAGGGGACAAAGAGCGGGGACGCCTAAACGTCTAGGAAGCGCACGTCCTTGGCGTTACGCGTGATGAAGGAGCGGCGCGCTTCGACGTCTTCGCCCATCAGTACGGAGAACAGGTCGTCGGCCTGCGCGGCGTCGTCCAGGGTGACCTGGCCGAGCAGCCGGTGCGCCGGGTCCATCGTGGTCTCCCACAGCTCTTCGGCGTTCATCTCGCCGAGACCCTTGTAGCGCTGGATCGCGTCGTCCTTGGGGAGGCGCTTGCCCGCTTCGACACCCGCCTGGATGACAGCGTCGCGTTCCCGGTCGGAGTACGCGTACTCCGGATCGGCCCGCGGCCACTTGATCTTGTACAGCGGCGGGCGCGAGAGGAACACGTGCCCGTGCTCGATCAGCGGGGGCATGAACCGGAACAGGAAGGTGAGCAGCAGCGTGGTGATGTGCTGGCCGTCGACGTCGGCGTCGGCCATCAGCACGACCTTGTGGTAGCGCAGCTTCTCGAGGTCGAACTCTTCGTGGATACCGGTGCCGAGCGCGGTGATCAGCGACTGGACCTCGGTGTTCTTGAGGACGCGGTCGATGCGGGCCTTCTCGACGTTGATGATCTTGCCCCGGATCGGCAGGATCGCCTGGTACATCGAGTCGCGGCCTTCCTTGGCCGACCCACCGGCCGAGTCACCCTCGACGATGTAGAGCTCGCATTCCGACGGGTTGGTCGACCGGCAGTCCTTGAGCTTGCCGGGCAGGCCGCCGATCTCCAGCGCACCCTTGCGGCGGACCAGGTCGCGCGCCTTGCGGGCGGCCATCCGCGCCTGCGACGAAGAGATCGACTTGTTGATGATCGTCTTCGCCTCGGTGGGGTTGCGCTCGAACCAGTCGGCCAGCCACTCGTTCGACGTCTGCTGCACGAAGGTCTTCGCCTCGCTGTTGCCCAGCTTGGTCTTGGTCTGGCCCTCGAACTGCGGCTCGGCCAGCTTGATCGAGACGATCGCGGCGAGACCCTCGCGCACGTCGTCACCGGTCAGGTTGGCGTCCTTCTCCTTGAGCAGCTTCTTCTCGCGCGCGTACGCGTTGACGACGCGGGTGAGCGCGGCGCGGAAGCCCTCTTCGTGCGTGCCGCCCTCGTGCGTGTTGATCGTGTTGGCGAACGTGTACACCGACGGCGTGAAGCCGTTGTTCCACTGCATGGCGACCTCGACCTCGAGGCCGACGCCCTTGGCCTCGAAGGAGATCACGCTGGTGTGGATCGGGTCCTTGCTGCCGTTGATGTGCTTGACGAAGTCTTCGAGCCCGCCGGGGTAGCAGTAGGTCTTTTCCTTGACCCGTGCCGCTTGGCCGGAGGCGTCCTCTTCGGTCTCTTCGTCGGCGACGCGCTCGTCGCGCAGCGAAAGGGTCAGGCCCTTGTTCAGGAACGCCATCTCCTGAAGACGCCGGGAGATCGTCTCGAAGTTGTACGTCGTGGTCTCGAAGATGTCGTCGTCGGCCCAGAAGGTGATCGTCGTTCCGGTCTCATTGGCCGGACCGAGATCCTGCAGCTCACCGGGAAGCTGGTTCGTGTACTCCTGGCGCCAGCTGCGGCCGCCGTACTTGACCTCGGCGAGCAGTGTCTTCGACAGCGCGTTCACCACGGAGACGCCGACGCCGTGCAAACCACCGGAGACCGCGTAGGAGTCGCTGTCGAACTTGCCGCCCGCGTGGAGCACGGTGAGCACGACCTCGAGGGTCGGCTTCATCTCCTTGGGGTGCATGTCGACCGGGATACCGCGGCCGTCGTCGACGACCCGCACCCCGCCGTCGGCAAGCAGGGTAACCTCGACCTTGGTCGCGTGACCTGCCATCGCCTCGTCGACGGAGTTGTCGACCACCTCTTGAACGAGGTGGTGGAGGCCGCGTTCACCGGTGGAACCGATGTACATACCGGGACGCTTGCGGACGGCTTCGAGGCCTTCGAGCACCGTGATCGACGACGCGTTGTACTCGCTCTTGTTCTCGGTCACAGGTGTTGATTCTCCTCGTCTCGCCCGAGCGGACGCTCGCTCATCTCCAGTGTACTTGGCCGCGCCCGCTGGCATGCGGCAAGGACACCCCTGATTTGCTCACAGGCGCGCTAATTCGTTCGAAACAGAGTCTTGACGTTCGCGAAGCACTCTGAGCGCGTTCTCGGCGCTTTAATGGGCACTGTCGATGGCATAGACGCGGCGAAGCGCAACTCGGATCAGCCGTACGTGTCACGCGGACCACGTCCCGGGACGTGCCGCGGCCCTTTCCGCCAGCTCGGCGCCGTCGGCCCCTGGATCCGCATCCTCTTCACCACACCGTGCCCGACGCCTTTCGCGATCTTCGCCAGCAGCTGCCCCTGCAGCAGGCGCAGCTGCGTCGCCCACGCCGTCGAACTCGCGCGGACGGTCAGCTCGCCGTCCTTCAGGGCGACCGGCTGGGCGTGTTCGGCGACCTCTTCACCCACAAGCCGTGCCCAGCTGCCGAAGACCTGACCGTTGGCGAGCCGCGTGTTCCAGCCGCGGTCGACCGCGATCCGGGAGGCGAGCCTGCCGAGCGGTTGCGGGTCGCGGGCGTCGGCACCCGGCCCTGACCAGCGACGACGTCGCGAGCTCTGGCCGTACGAACCGGCTCCCCCACCGGTGATACGGCCGCGGCGCGCGCCCGGTTCGACTCCGCGGGCCTTCGCTTTGGCCTTCGCGGCGTCCAGGGCGGCCAGCGCGAGGTCACGACCAGTAGTCGGCTCCTTGCCTTCGGTATCAGTTGCGCCGTTCGATACCGCTGGCCGATCACTCTTCGTGTCGAACAAAGCTCCCTCACTCGGGTTACCGCCCGAGCGGGGGGTGTCAAGCCGCTTATCAGGCCCCTTGGTCACGCGGGGCGATAACGCGTTCACGGTGTTATCCACACTGTCCACAGGTTTGTCCCCAGATCGGTGGGCAACTGCTGTGGCGCCGATCACCCGGGGTATCCGCTTCACCGGATCACCCTCGGTTGATCTCACCATCCGCCACGAGGAACCGATGTCCGGCCAGTTCGGCGGGCACGTCCTCGTCCACGGCGGCGGTCACCAGCACCTGCTCGGCGCCTGCCGCCACCTCCGCCAGCCGGGCCCGGCGACGCCGGTCCAGCTCGGCGAACACATCATCCAGGAGAAGCACCGGTTCCCCGGCCTCGCCACGCAGAAGCTCGTAGCTTCCCAGACGCAAGGCGAGGGCGAACGACCAGGACTCCCCATGGCTCGCGTAACCCTTAGCCGGCGCTTCGCCGAGGATGAGATCGAGCTCGTCCCGATGCGGGCCGACCATGCTCACCCCGCGCTCCAGCTCCAGGTTCCGGGACCGTTTCAACGCCTCGACCAGCACATCCTTGAGGACCGTCTCATCCGCGCGAGTACCGTCCGGAACGCCATAGCCCGCTGGCATCGCTTCGCCGAGGCTCGACTTGTACGCGATCGTCGCCGGTCTCGAGTCGGGCGCGACCCCCATGTACGCGGCGGCCGTGTACGGCGCGAGATCCGCGATCAGGTTGAGCCGGGCGGCCAGCAACGCGGCCCCCGCCACCGCCAGGTGGTCGTCCCAGACGTCGAGCGTCGACAACGCGTACGGGTCTTCGCGCCCCGTCCGGCGCTTGCCCGCCGTCTTGAGAAGGGCGTTCCGCTGCTTCAGCACCTTCTCGTAGTCGGCGCGCACCCCGGCGTATCGCGGCGCGCGCAGCACGAGGAGTTCGTCCATGAAACGGCGGCGCTCCCCGGGATCCCCGCGCACGAGCGCCAGATCCTCCGGGGAGAACAGCACCGTGCGCAGGATCCCGAGCACGTCACGGGGCTTGCCGACCGCACCGCGGTTGACCCGCGCGCGGTTCGCCTTGCCCGGCGTGATCTCCAGCTCGACCGTCAGTTCGCGGTCCTCGTTGACCACCGCGACCCTGATCAGCGCGCGTTCGCAGCCGTGCCGCACCAGCGGCGCGTCGGTCGCGACGCGATGCGAGCCCAGGGTCGCGATGTAGCCGATCGCCTCGAGGAGGTTCGTCTTGCCGCGGCCGTTCTGTCCGACGAGGACGGTCGGGCCGGGTTCGAGCGCGAGATCGGCCTGTGGCCAGGACCGGAAATCGGTGACCTGGAGATGTCTGAGGTACAACCCGCTTCCTAGTCGCCGGCCTTCTTGACCGAGTGCCCGCCGAACTGGTTGCGCAGCGCGGCGACGGCCCGCATGGCGGCGGAGTCCTCCTGGCGCGAGGCGAACCGGGCGAACAGCGCGGCCGAGATGACCGGTGCCGGGACAGCGTTGTTGATCGCCTCTTCGAGGGTCCACCGGCCTTCGCCGGAGTCCTCGACGTAACCCTCGAGGTCGTCCAGCTCCGGGTCCTCGTCGAGCGCGCGGACGAGCAGGTCGAGCAGCCACGAGCGGACGACGGTCCCCCGCTGCCAGCCCTTGATCACCGCGGGCACGTTCTCGACGACCTTCGCGGCTTCGAGCAGCTCGAAGCCTTCGGCGAAGGCCTGCATCATGCCGTACTCGATGCCGTTGTGGATCATCTTCGCGTAGTGACCGGAGCCGACGGCGCCGGCGTGCGAGAAGCCCTCGTCACGCGGGCCCTCGGGGCGAAGCGCGTCGAAGATCGGCATGGCCTTCTCGACGTCCGAAGCCGCGCCACCGACCATCAGGCCGTAGCCGTTGTCCTTGCCCCACACGCCACCGGAAACGCCGCAGTCGAGGTAGCCGATCTTCTTCGTGGCGAGCAGGTCCGCGTTGATCCTGTCGTCGGTGTACTTCGAGTTGCCGCCGTCGATCACGAGGTCGCCCTCGGACAGCAGGTTGCCGAGTTCCGCGACGGTCTGCCGGGTGGGTTCACCGGCGGGCACCATGATCCAGACGATCCGAGGACCGTCCAATTTGGACACCATGTCCTCGAGTGAGGTGGAGTCGGTGACATCGGGGTTGCGGTCGTAGCCGACCACCTCGTGACCGGCCGCGCGCAGCCGCTCACGCATGTTGAACCCCATTTTGCCGAGGCCGATGAGTCCCAGCTGAGCCATGAAGATCCCCTTTGGTGCGAACAGAAAGTGGCGCCGGTCAGCCCGGGAGGCGAACCGGCATCAGGAGGTACAGGTAGCCGGGGACGACGTTGCCCTCCTCGTCGGCGGGCTTGATCAGCGCCGGCCGGTTCGGGGTGGTGAACGTCAGTTCCGCCCGGTTCGCGTTCAGCGCGCCGAGCCCGTCGACGAGGTAACCCGGGTTGAACGCGATGGTCACCGGCTCACCCTCGTAGTCGACCTGAAGCTCTTCTTCGGCCGAACCCTCGTCGTCGCCACCGGCGGAGAGCCGCAGCGAGCCGTCCTTGAATTCCAGCCGCACCTGGGTGCCGCGTTCGGCGACCAGCGAAACACGCTTGATCGACTCGGCGAGCGCCGAGACCTCGAGGACCGCGCGCGACGTGTGCTGCGCCGGCAGCAGCTGCCGGTACGGCGGGAACTCCGCGTCGAGGAGGCGGGTCGTGGTGTAGCGGCCGGAACCGGAGAGGCCGAGGAGGCCCTCGCCGCTGGCGAGCGCGAGCCGGATCTTGGCACCGCTGGCGCCGAGCGTCTTCGCGGCCTCGGCGAGCGTGCGCGCCGGGACGAGCACGGCGGCGTCGGACAGGCCCTCGGCCGGCTCCCAGGTGAACTCGCGCATCGCGAGCCGGAAGCGGTCGGTGGCGACCAGGGTCAGCGAGGAGCCCGAGATCTCCAGCCGCATACCGGTCAGCATCGGGAGGGTGTCGTCCTTGCCCGCCGCGACGACGACCTGGGTGACGGCCTGGCCGAAGGCGTCGCCGGTGAGTTCGCCGGCGAAGGCGGGCTGGGACGGGAGCTGCGGGTAGTCCTCGACCGGCATGGTCGGCAGCGAGAAGCGCGCGGAGCCGCAGGTGATGGTCGCGCGAGCACCGTCGACGGAGATCTCGACCGGCTGCGCGGGCAGCGACTTGGTGATGTCGGCCAGCAGACGGCCGGAGACCAGCAGACGGCCGCCGTCGGCGATGGTGGCCGGAACGCCGACCGTGGCGGAGACCTCGTAGTCGAATCCGGAGACGGTGAGTGCGTCACTCGTCCCGTCGGATCCCGCATCGAGCAGGACACCGCCCAGAACCGGGACCGGAGGCCGCGACGGGAGGCTTCTCGCCACCCACGCGACGGCGTCGGCCAGCCCGTCACGCTCGACGCGGATCTTCATGCGCGCTTCCTTTCGACAGCCGAGCCCCTGACGGCTCGAAAGCTCAACGGGTCACCGCGGCCGGAGAGCGCGATGGCCAGGTGCCTCGCAGGTTCGTTCGGTCCGAGCGAGGACGCGAACGCACGTCGACACGCAGACCAGGTGCAGGGACCCACGTTAGGCCGTCCCCGGGGTCCGCGTCACCTCGGCCTCCCCTTGCTTTTGTCGACAAGACGACACGGCTGACCGGCTGTCCCCAGATTCGTCCTTCGCCTGTTTTTGTTTTGTTCTCTTCTAGAGAAGAAGAAAAGACAGCAGTAGTAATAGGCGTTGTGGATTGTGTGGACAAGCCTTGTTCTCGCAGGTCCGGATGCCTGTGGGGCTGTGGACTCCGGGTGTGTACGAACGGTGGACAGCTCGGGCCGTCGGTGGATGGTTTCGAGCGGCGCTCGATCTGTCCACAGTCATCCACAGTTTTCCCCACAGTTATCCCCAGTTGTGAGCCGGTTTGTACCCAGGCTTGTGGACCTGGTTCGTGACCGGAATCGCTCGGGAGAGTGACTCGGGCAGCACCGTTCACCCTTGTGCACAAGATGTGGGCAACCTGGGGACAGCGTGTGGATCATGGTGTGGAAATGCTGTGGATTCCCTGTGAGTGCGATGTGGACGGAAACCTGATCGCCGCAGCTCCCGACCCCACCGGAGTTGTGCACAAGCTACCCACACCCTGTGGATTCCTTTGTACACAAGGAAAAACGCGAAGGCGACTCAAGCGCCCTTCGCCGCTTCTAGGCCTACGTGCACTTCGGGCCAATGTGGACATGAAACGGGCCCCCACCCGACCGGCGGAGGCCCAAAACCCTTGTGCACTAAGGACTTACGCCCAGCTAAGCCCCCCGGTGACGCCTGCTTGGCGACCGCAAGGTCTCCCCAAGGGCGCCCCGCGCCCGACGGAGACTTCACCCGTCGAGCGCCCTCTTTTGGGCCGAAGGCCCACGTAAACGTGATGAAGGGGCGCCTCTCCGCCCAACCTGAGTTGGAAGCGGAACGACGCCCCTTCGGCACGTTTACGTCAGCGCGAGATAAAAAATTACTGCCTGGCGCGTTGCTTGATCCGTGAGGTCAGTTCCTGGACCTGGTCGTAGATGCGCCGTCGTTCGGCCATCTCCTTGCGGATCTTCTTGTCCGCGTGCATGACGGTCGTGTGGTCGCGGCCGCCGAAGGTCTGTCCGATCTTCGGCAGGGACATGTCGGTGAGTTCGCGGCAGAGGTACATGGCGATCTGGCGTGCGGTCGCGAGTGCCTTCGTCTTGCCGGGGCCGCAGAGGTCGTCGAGGGTCACGTCGAAGAACTCGGACGTGACGCCCATGATGGTGGGCGCGGTGATCTCGGGTGCGTGCGAGTCGGGGATGAGGTCGCGGAGCACGATCTCGGCGAGCGCCACGTCGACGGGCTGCTGGTTCAGTGACGCGAAGGCGGTGACGCGGATGAGCGCGCCTTCGAGTTCCCGGATGTTCGCCTCGACGCGTGAAGCGATGAACTCCAGGACTTCGCCGGGGACGGCGAGCCGGTCCTGTGCCGCCTTCTTGCGGAGGATCGCGATCCGCGTTTCGAGTTCCGGCGGCTGGATGTCGGTGATGAGGCCCCACTCGAACCGCGTGCGCAGCCGGTCTTCCAGCGTTTCGAGGCGCTTCGGCGGGCGGTCGGAGGAGACGACGATCTGCTTGTTCGCGTTGTGGAGGGTGTTGAAGGTGTGGAAGAACTCTTCCTGCGTACCTTCTTTTCCTTCCAGGAACTGGATGTCGTCGACGAGCAGGATGTCTATGTCGCGGTAGCGGCGCTGGAAGGCGACCTTGCGGTCGTCGCGCAGCGAGTTGATGAAGTCGTTGGTGAACTCTTCGGTCGACACGTACCGCACGCGCATGCCTGGGAACAGCCGCTGCGCGTAGTGCCCGACGGCGTGCAGCAGGTGGGTCTTCCCGAGTCCGGATTCTCCCCAGATGAACAGCGGGTTGTACGCGCGGGCCGGTGCTTCGGCGACAGCGACCGCGGCCGCGTGTGCGAAGCGGTTCGACGCGCCGATGACGAACGTGTCGAACGTGTACTTCTCGTTGAGCTTCGTCTTCGACGTCTGTGGCTGCGCCGGCGCGGTGTAGGGCTGGCCCGCGATCGGCTGTCCGGAGAACGTCGGCCAGATCTCGGTCACCGCGGCGAGGGCCTCGCCCTCTTCGTCGACTTCTTCATCGCTGTCGTCGCCATCGTTGAGGCTGTTGTCCACGGGCTGCTGCCTCGGGGGCCTCGGTTTCGGCGGCTCGGGCCGCGGCCTGTTCGGGGACAGCATGCCGTCACCGTCGGGCAGCGGCGGAGTACCCGGCACCGGTCCGGAACCGTTTTCCACCCGGCCGGGTGACGTCGGTTCGTAGCGGGGGCCGGGCGAGGGCGGCGGCGGAGGCATCGAGGGCTCGGTGCTGTCGACCTTCACCGCGAGGGAGACCGCGCGGCCGAGCCGGCGCGAAAGGGCTTCGGTGATCGCGCCGCGAAGGGCGCGTTCGATCGCTTCTTTGGCGAAGTCGCTGGGGGCGGCGAGCAAGGCGGTGCCGTCGAGGAGGCCGATCGGCCGGGTCACCCGCATCCAGGCGCGCTGCTGCGGGGAGAGGGTGCCGTCCGACAGTTCGCGTACGACCTGTTCCCAGATGACGCCAAGATTGTGCTGGTGATCGGACACCTGCCTGACTCCCCTCCCCTCATCGGTGCGTGCGGCGAGATCACTCAGCGGCCCGAAACGCCGGGTCGAGCGTCATCATGGCCCGATCGGCACATGCGCACAGCAAATATCCACATGGTTGTCCACAGCTGTGCACTAATGTACGGCTGCCCGCGGTGACGCCACCTGCGGGATCGCCGTATGCCGACGGGACGCCTCCACATCCCCAAGGACACCCGGGCGCCTGCACCGTTCCACCTCGGCGAAAACCCGGGAGGGGCACGCTAACAAGCCCCGCTCGTTGCCACAAGGCATCCTCGCGCGCAAGCATTTCACGGTGTACGGCGTGTTGCCATTCGATGCCCTCGCGTCGTCGGGGATCACTCTCCACGTACTGTCGCGGTCCGTGGTCGAGGGGGTGCCTGCCGGGCCCCGGCGGTGGGTGCGTACCCTCGTAAGGTCTCCCGTATACAGCGGGGGCGTTTCGCGTGCCCACGTTGTCGTCGCTCGACGTGACGAGGCCACACGTTGGTAGGAGACACCAGAGACTGCCGTGCGTCAGCACGACACGCCAGGAACGGGTCGAACCGTTCCCGGCGGCCGAGAAACAGGAGAAGTTAGTCGTGAGCAAGGGTAAGCGCACCTTCCAGCCGAACAACCGCCGCCGCGCCCGGGTCCACGGATTCCGCCTGCGCATGCGGACCCGCGCCGGTCGGGCCATCCTGGCGGCTCGCCGTCGCAAGGGCCGCGGCGCGCTGTCCGCCTGATCCGGCCGTCGTCGAGGGACGTCGTGCTGCCGGCCGCCGCGAGGTTGCGGCGCAGTGAGGATTTCCGTGCCGTGATGCGGCGTGGGGCCAAGGCAGGCAGGCGCCGCCTCGTCGTCCATGCGTTGACCACGGACCCGCCCGATGCCGCCGAAGCGGCGCGGGCGGGTTTTGTGGTGAGCAAGGCCGTGGGGAATTCGGTGGTCCGCCACCGGGTCACCCGCCGATTGAGGCATCTCGTTTCCGCCAGGCTCGGAACACTGCCGCCGGGCAGCTCGTTGGTGATACGGGCACTACCTCCGGCCGCGGACGCGTCCAGCGCGGAACTCGGCTCGGACCTCGACGCGTCGTTGAGGCGCCTCGGGCTCTCCGGCCGTTCCGCCGTCACCGGGAAGTCCCAGCAGGCGCGACCCCCCGACAACGGATCAGCGGTGTAACGGCATGCGAGCCACCGAGAACGAGACCACCGAAGACGCCCGGCCCGGCCCGGTGGCATGGGTGCTGCTCCTGCCCATCAAGCTGTACCGCAAGGCGATCTCCCCCTTCTTTCCTCCGGCGTGCCGGTTCTACCCGAGCTGTAGCGCGTACGCCGTCGAGGCACTGACCCGGCACGGCGCCGGCCGCGGCAGCTATCTCGCGGTCCGGCGTCTGCTGCGCTGTGGCCCGTGGACCATGCCCGGCCGCGACCCGGTACCCGAGACGTTCTCGTGGCGCCACCGCCGACCTGAAACACCGATCGAGGAGTAGCTCAGTGCTCGACTTCATCTACTACCCCGTGTCCTTCATCTTGTGGTGTTGGCACAAGGTCTTCGGGCTCGTGTTCGGTGAGGCGAACGCGATTTCCTGGGTCCTCGCGATCGTCTTCCTGACGGTCACCGTCCGCGGCATCATGTTCAAGCCGTTCGTGAACCAAGTCCGGTCGATGAAGAAGATGCAGGACTTCGCGCCGGAAATGAAGAAGATCCAGAAGAAGTACTCCAACGACCGGCAGCGCCAGGCGATGGAGATGCAGAAGCTCCAGAAGGAGCACGGCGTCAACCCGCTGGGCAGCTGCCTGCCGATGCTGCTTCAGATCCCGGTCTTCATCGGTCTGAACCACGTCCTGCGGATGTTCACCATCAACCCGTATGGCGGCCCGAAGACCGAGAACTACTTCTTCGATCAGGCCGGCGTCGAGTCCTACGTTCACGCGAAGCTGTTCGGCGTCAACCTCGGTGACGCGATCTACACCGGCGTCGACATGGTCAGCGGTGGGAACACGGCTCCCGGTTTCCACTGGGGCGTCGCGCCGGTCGCGATCCCGCTGATGATCATCGCGAGTATCGCGACGCACCTCACCGCGCGTCACTCGGTCCAGCGCCAGAACCCCGAGTCGGCCACCCCGCAGACCGCGATGATGAACAAGCTGACGATGTACGTCTTCCCGATCGGTGTCCTCGTCTTCGGTGCGCTGTTCCCGATCGGTCTGCTCATCTACTGGCTCGCCAACAACGGCTGGACCCTGATGCAGCAGCGCCTCGTCTACACGAAGATCGACAAGGAAGAAGAGGCCCGCAAGGAAGCCGAGAAGGAGAAGCGCGCGAACCTCGGCCCGAAGCCCGGCCAGAAGCCGACCGCGCCGCGCCCCGGCCAGAAGCCGGTCCAGCAGAAGAGGAACAAGCAGTCCTCCGGTGGTCAGGTGAAGAAGGCGGGCTCGCCCCACGGCTTCGCCCAGACCGATCCCTCCGCCGCGGAGAAGAAGGACACCAAGAACGCATCAGCCGAGCCGTCCACCAACGGCTCGAAGGAGAACGGCGCGGAAGCGACCGAGCTCATCTCTGACTCGACTAAGAAATCGGGCCGGAAGCGTCGCTGACGCCGATCCGGGCCGGAGAGGAGACCAGTAATGGCGGAGACGATCGACACGATCGACGCCGAGGAGAACAGTGCGGCCGAGGTCGAGGACGCCACTGAAGAGACCGCTCGCAAGGGAGGTGTCGACGACGACGTCCTCGTGAAGGAGGGCGACATCGCCGGCGACTACCTCGAGCGGCTGCTCGATCTTTTGGACTACGACGGCGACATCGACCTCGATGTCGAAGCGGGCCGCGCGATCGTCAGCATCGACGGTGGCGAGGATCTGGAGAAGCTCGTCGGGCCGCGCGGCACCGTGTTGGAGTCGCTGCAGGAGCTGACGCGTTTGGCGGTCCAGCAGGAGACCGGTTCGCGGAGCCGCCTGATGCTGGACATCGCGGGCTGGCGCGCGGACCGTCGCGAGGAGCTCCGCGAGCTCGGTCGCTCGACCGCCGAGACCGTGGTCTCCTCCGGTGAGCGTGTCCGGTTGCAGCCGATGAGCCCGTTCGAGCGGAAGGTCGTGCACGACGCGGTCGCCGCGGTCGACGGGGTCAAGAGTGAGAGCGAAGGAGAGGACCCGAAGCGCCGGGTCGTCATCTTCCCCGCCTGACGGTTACTCGAACGAAGCGGCCCGCCGGTCATCCGGCGGGCCGCTTCTTTGTGTCCGGGGGTGAATTGCAGCCGTGGCGTTTCACGTGAAACGCGCGAGACGAGTGGAGTTGTCCACAACTTCGGACTGTCTCCCCGCTTTGCGGTCGGCGTCATGGACAATCAGTGAAGCGCGTTTCACGTGAAACGGCGTCGAGGGTTGAGGAGCAAGAGTGGGCTTGGACGGGGTCGCCGCATCGGTTCGGAGTGCGGCGTCGGAAGTGTTCGGAGACCGCCTCGAGCAAGCCATCGGCTACGTCGAACTCCTGGAGCGGCATGGCGTGGAGCGCGGACTGATCGGGCCTCGCGAGGTCGACCGGCTGTGGGAGCGTCACGTCCTCAACTCCGCCGTCATCGGCGAACGCATCCCCGACGGCGCCCGCGTGGTCGACGTCGGCTCGGGCGCGGGGCTTCCGGGTGTACCGCTCGCGATCAGCCGACCGGACCTCGATATCGTTCTGCTCGAACCGATGGCCCGCCGGGTCGACTGGCTGGCCGAGGTTGCCGAGAAGCTGGAACTCCCCATCACCGTTGTCCGCGGGCGCGCGGAGGAGCGGCAGGTACGTGAGGAGCTCGGTGACGCCGATGTCGTCACCGCCCGGGCGGTCGCTCCATTGGCCCGGCTCGCGAACTGGTGCCTCCCGCTCGTGCGTTCCGAAGGTGCTCTGGTCGCCCTCAAAGGAGCGAGCGCTGGAGAAGAAATCGAACGCGATCGCGTCGCCGTCCGGAAGGCCGGCGGAGGCGAGCCGGAAGTCTTCGAGTGCGGTACCAAGGTGCTCGAGGTTCCGAGCACGGTCGTCGTGATCCACCGTCTGCCTCCGAAGCAGTCCCGATCGCGCGGCAGGCGCAGCTAACCCGGTTCCACGTGAAACAACGTGGAACGACTCCCACGTCTAATACAGAGGAGGCTCGAGACCGGTGACTCCCCCGCCGTCCGACCCTGCGAGCGCCGGCCAGGAACTCGGCTGGACGCCCATCGCCGAAGAAGCCGTCCGCGCCGCCAGCGTGCTGCACCCCAAGGAGGGTGCACTCCCCCGGCCGACTCGTCGGCGAGTGCTGACGGTTGCCAACCAGAAGGGCGGCGTCGGCAAGACGACCAGCACGGTGAACCTCGCCGCCGCCCTCGCCGTCCACGGGCTCAAGACGCTCGTGATCGACCTCGACCCCCAGGGCAACGCGAGCACCGCGCTCGACATCGACCACCGATCCGGCACCCCCTCGATCTATGAGGTGCTGATCGGCGAGGTGTCGCTCGCCGAGGCCGCGGCGCAGAGCGAGCAGTCGTCGAATCTCTACTGCGTGCCCGCGACCATCGACCTCGCCGGTGCCGAGATCGAACTCGTCTCCATGGCGTCCCGCGAGATGCGGCTCAAGGAGGCGCTCTCGTCCGAGATCCTCGACGAGATCGGCGTCGACTACGTCTTCATCGACTGCCCGCCGTCGCTCGGCCTGCTGACCGTCAACGCGATGGTCGCCGCGCAGGAGGTGCTGATCCCGATCCAGTGCGAGTACTACGCGCTCGAAGGTCTGGGTCAGCTGCTGAGCAACATCGAGCTCGTCCAGGCGCACCTGAACCGCGAACTCAGCGTCTCCACGATTCTGCTCACCATGTACGACGGCCGGACGAAGCTGGCCGATCAGGTGACGAACGAGGTCCGGAACCACTTCGGGGACACTGTTCTCAAGACGGTCATCCCCCGCAGCGTGAAGGTGTCCGAGGCGCCGGGCTACGGGCAGACCGTCCTCGCGTACGACCCGGGTTCCCGTGGCGCCATGAGCTACGTGGACGCGGCGAAGGAGATCGCACAACGGGGTGCGGAGATGAAGGAAAGGAGCGGTACGGCATGAGCGAGCGCAGAGGGGGGCTCGGGCGCGGGCTCGCCGCCCTGATCCCCACCGGTCCGCCACCGGGCTCTGCGGCCCCCGTCGAGAACGGCTCCGCCACGGTTCCCGTTCCCGCGGTCAAGCCCGCGGGGCCGGACGACAAGGGCTGGTTCGCGGCCAACGGTGAGGCCGGTTCGCACGGCGGCACCGTCGCCGGCGCGGTCTACCGCGAGGTCCCGGTCAGCCAGATCAAGCCGAACCCGAAGCAGCCGCGGCAGGTCTTCGACGAAGACGCGCTCAACGAGCTGGAGCACTCGATCCGCGCGTTCGGGCTCATGCAGCCCATCGTGGTCCGGGAGCTCGGCCCCGACGAGTACGAACTCGTCATGGGCGAGCGGCGGCTCCGTGCGTCTCAGCTTGCGGAGCTGGAGGCGATCCCGGCGATCGTCCGCCAGACCGCCGACGAGGCGATGCTGCGTGACGCGCTGCTCGAGAACATCCACCGCGTCCAGCTCAACCCGCTCGAAGAGGCGGCCGCGTATCAGCAGCTGCTCGACGAGTTCGCGGTCACGCACGAGGAGCTGGCAAGCCGGATCGGGCGCAGCCGCCCGGTCATCACGAACACGATCCGCTTGCTCAAACTCCCCCTCGCGGTCCAGCGACGGGTCGCCGCCGGGGTGCTTTCGGCGGGCCACGCGCGGGCGCTGCTCTCCCTCGAAGACGCCGAGAGTCAGGAAGAGTTGGCCGTGCGGATCATCGCGGAGGGCATGTCGGTCCGTGCGACCGAGGAAGCCGTCACACTCAAAAAGAGCGAGAAGCCGGCCAAGCCGAAGCCCGCTCCCCGCAAGCCGATCCAGGCGCCCGGACTCCAGGAACTGGCGAACCGGCTTTCGGACCGGTTCGACACTCGCGTGAAGGTCGACTTGGGACGCCGCAAGGGGCGGATCACGCTCGAATTCGGCTCGGTTGACGATCTTGAACGCATCGTGGCGCTCATGGATCAAAATCAGGCAAATCGGACATCCGAAACCGATTAGGGATCACACCGGGTCGTTTTGTCACGGTGACGATAGCTGTGCGCTGACAACTCGGTGACGATGAGTGCTTGAACTGGGGGCAAGTGTGAAGGCGCTCTTCGACGGTCGAAATCCCCGCGCGGTGGTCTTCGACTGCGACGGATTGCTCATGGACACCGAGCCGTGTTGGTCGGTCGCCGAGACCGAACTGTTCGCGCGGCGAGGTCTGCCGTTCGGTCCGGACGAGAAGGCGTTGGTGATCGGCAAGTCGCTACCGGCCGCCGCCGACGCGATGGCGAAGGCGTTCGGCGAACCCGGCGGCGGCGCCGAGATCGCGGACGAGTTGCTGAGGTTGGTGACCGAGGTCGTCACCGCGAAGGCGGAGGCGGTGCCCGGCGCGTGCGAGTTGGTCGAACTGACCGCAGCCGCCGTCCCGGTCGCCGTCGCGAGCAACTCGCCCCGAGCCCTGCTGGACGCCGCTCTCAGCCGCGGCGGACTTTCGGCGATGTTTCCCGTGAAACTGGCCGCCGACGAGGTGGCCGCGCCAAAGCCCGATCCGGAGATGTACTTGACCGCGTGCGCTCTCTTGAACGTCGAGCCCGCCGACGCGCTGGCGTTCGAGGACTCGATGACCGGCCTGCGGTCGGCGCGAGCGGCCGGGCTACCCGTCATCGGGGTGCCCACGTTGCGGCAGCAGGACTTCCCCGCCGATGTCGTGATCGGCTCGCTGCGCGACGAAGAACTGCTGGCATGGGTGCGCGGCTGGCCCCGGCGATGACCGGCCTGCCCTTCGTCCGCTTCCAGAGTCCGATTCGCAATGAGCGGGGAACCTTCACCGGGGTCTTCGGTCTCGTCAACGGCCTCGCGCTGACTGGGCGCCTCACGGTCGAGCAGGCAACCTTTCGCCGGACGAGCAATGATTGGTTCGACAGGAACTTCACTAACCCAGCGCACGCCGACCCGAGCGTCTATGACGTGGACGTGAATCCCGGGGCCGCGGCGTGGTTCAAAGCGACCGCTCGTGTCTTCATCGAGCGGGTCGACGGCTACTTGTCGATCCTGGAGACGCACGAGGTCCCGTGCGAGGCCGTCTGGTCGGCGAACCCGGGTCGGGTCATCTACGAAGATGAGCACCAGATCGTCGCCGTAGCCCGGAAATGAAAAGGGAACTCGCCCGCACCGGGCAAGTCCCCTTCGTCGATCAGACTCAGCTCTTGCGTGCGATCGCTCGTCCGACGAGGCCGGCGAAGACCGATCCGAGGGTGGCACCGGCCGCCTCGATCGCGACCGGAACGATCGACGTCTCGGTCAGGCCCGGCGACAGGTTCACCGCGAGGAAATAGACCGTGCCGTCTTCGGCGACCACGGCGTCGGTGCGTGAGATGTCGCGAAGCCCGAGCTGCCGGTGTACGGCGACGGCCAGTTCGCCGACCGCCTTGGCGGCGTCGTCGGGGATCCGTGCGGGAGTGAAGAAATCGGTCAGCCCGGCGGTATAGCGGGCGGTGTAGTCGTACACGCCGCTCTCCGGGACGATCTCGACCGCGGGCAGTGCCTCGGGGCCCTCTTCGCCTTCGATGACCGTCACGGCCACCTCGACGCCGGATACGAACTTCTCGGCGAGGACCGTGTCGCCGTACGCGAAGCAGCCGACCATCGCACCGGGCATCTCCGCGGCGTCCTTGACGACCTGGGCGCCCAGCGCCGAACCGCCCTGGTCGGGCTTGAGGATCAGGGGCAAGCCCAAGGTGTCGACCATCGCGTCCAGTACGGCTTGCGCACCGAGTTCGCGGAAGGTGCTGTGCGGCAACACGACCCAGTCCGGCGTGGTGAAGCCCGCGTCGGCGACGAGCGCCTTGGCCGTCGGCTTGTCCCAGGCGCGACGGCAGCCCTGCGAACTGGTGCCGACATAAGGCACGTCGAGCATCTCCAGCACCGTCTGCACCGCGCCGTTCTCCCCTTCACCGCCGTGAAGGGCGACGATGGCCGCGTCGGGGCGCTGGGTGCGAAGGCGTTCGAGCAAGCCCGCGTCGGTGTCCCACTCTTCGACGATGAGACCTTCCGACCGCAGCGCGACCGAGAGCCGGCGCCCGGAGCGGAGAGAGACATCGCGTTCGTGGGAAAGTCCACCTGCGAGTACGGCAACGGTGCGGTCGACCACCGAGGACTCCTTATGTGTCTATGGGACGTCCGGTCGATCAGACCGTGTCCGGAGAGGGGTTCTGCGGCCCCGAGATCGAACGGGGGCTCGCGTTACCGAAGGTACGCGCGAGGTCCATTTCGGACTCGAGCACCGCGGCGAGCCGTCGGACGCCTTCGCGGATCCGCTCGGGTGTCGGGTAGCAGTAGGAAAGACGAAGTTGTCTGCTGCCGAATCCGTCGGCGTAGAAACCGGTTCCGGAGGCGTACGCGACCCGGGCCGTGACGGCTCGCGGCAGCATCGCCTTCGTGTCCACGCCTTCCGGGACGGTCATCCAGACATAGAAACCGCCATCGGGTTTGGTCCAGCTGCACCCGGCGGGCATGTGCTGATCGAGCGCGGACAGGATCGCGTCCCGGCGCTCCCGGTAGTTCTCGCGGAAGGTCTTGATCTGACCCATCCAGTCGTGAGTCGAGAGGTATCGCGACACGATCAACTGGTTAAGCGTGGGCGGACAAAGGGTCGCGGACTCGGCAGCGAGCACGAGTTTCTCCCGGACGGCGTGCGGCGCGAGCACCCAGCCGACCCGCAGCCCGGAGGCGAAGGTCTTCGAGAACGAGCCCAGGTACACGACGTTGTCGGGGTCGATCGAGCGGAGCGCCGGATACGTCTGCCCGCTGAAGCCGAGCAGACCGTACGGGTTGTCTTCGACGATGAGGATATCGTTTTCGCGGCAGATCTCCACGATTTCCGCACGTCGCTCGACGGCCAGCGTGACGCCGCCGGGGTTGTGGAAGTTGGGGATCGTGTAGAGGAACTTGACCCGGCGACCCGCTTTCCGGGTCTCCGCGAGCGCGGCACGCAGCCCCTCGGGGACCAGGCCGTGGTCGTCCATCGCGACGTGGACGACGTTCGCCTGGTAGGCGGCGAAAGAGCCGAGCGCGCCGACGTACGAGGGGCCCTCGGCGATGATGACGTCACCCGGGTCGCAGAAAAGCCGGGTGACCATGTCGAGCCCCATCTGGGAGCCGACCGTCACGACGACGTCGTCCGGGTGGGCCTTGATGCCTTCGAGGGCCATGATTTCGCAGATCTGCTCGCGCAGCGACGGGACGCCGTGCGCGGACCCGTACTGGAGCGCGACCAGGCCCTCTTCGGCGATCAGTTCGCCGACCTGCCCGGACAACGTGTCCAACGGGAGCGCGGCGAGGTTCGGCATCCCGCCGGCGAGCGACACCACCTCGGGGCGACTGGCGACCGCGAACAAGGCCCTGATCTCGGAGGCAGTCATCCCGGCCGTACGCGCGGCGTAGCGGTCGAGATGAGGGTCGAGGTTGTGTCGGCCGGGCTCCGGCCGGACAGGGCGATTCTCGGTCATCAGGCGCTTCACCCGTGCTTCGAAGTGGACATAGTCGCTACCGACTGGTAGTTCCATCGAGTGTAACCACCCTCCCTTGAGGGGCCCTGGCCTTCCGGTGTTCATCACATCGGCCTATCCTCGGTCAGGTCCCCTTCAGTGAGTCCTGCTCGGGACAGGGCTGCGTCGGGTGTCGTCGTTCAGGGAGGTTTGTCGGTGTCGCGTCGCGTCGTGGGCGTAACCCTGGACAACCTCGAACATCTGCCCAAGAGCTGCCGCCGCTGCGTGTACTGGGAGCTGGCGCCGCATTTGAAGGCGCAGGCCGAGGAGTACGGCGCGACAGAGGTCGAAAAGGAAGCCTGGGTCTCCAGCGTGCTGCTGGAGTGGGGCTCCTGCGGCCGGATCGTCTACAGCGACACCCTGCCGGTCGGTTTCGTGCTGTACGCGCCGCCGAACGCCGTGCCGCGTTCGCTGGCCTTCCCGACTTCACCGCCCGGTCCGGACGCGGTTCTGCTGACCGCCTTCCAGATCCTCCCCGAATTCCAAGGTGGCGGACTCGGCCGGATGCTGGTGCAGGCCGTCGCGAAGGATCTGACCAAACGCGGGGTCCGCGCGATCGAGGCCTTCGGTGACGCCAAGCCCGACGAGACCGATCCGGACGGCGGACACAGCTGCGTGCTGCCCGCCGCGTTCCTGCAAAGTGTGGGCTTCAAGACCGTGCGGCCGCATCCGCGGTGGCCGCGGCTGCGACTGGAACTGCGGTCGGCGATCTCGTGGAAGGAAGACGTGGAGGCGGCCCTCGAACGGCTGCTCGGCCAGGTCTCCATCACGACGGCCGAGCCGAGCATGGGCCGCGCCTGACCTTCTCCGCCTTTTCGGACGGCTACCTTCCGCTTGCCATGAACGGTCCTTTCCTTGCGAAATTCGCAAGGAAAGGACCGTTCCTAGCGCTCGCGTGAGCCGCTTTAGCAGAGTTTCCGGGTACGCGCAGCAGCCATCCCCTGCCTTGGGGACAGCTGTGGGTAACCCGCCGAGTTATCCACAGATCGCTGATAGGAGCGGTGGAAAATCTGTGGATGGGTAGGCTGGACCTGGGGACGCCCCCCGGGAAGGGCGGGGGCTGCGCGCCGGGTGGGGCTAGGGGTGGCGTGGTCCGGCGAGGGGTGACACAACCGGTTGTGCCGAGGGTGTCGGCAGGGGGATGTGCGCTCGCGTGCGGGTGTGGAGGACTGGCTACTCCGCTTTGGCGAGTTCGTGGGCCAGGACGTCCGCGAAGGTGAACGTGCCTGTCGGCTGGTCCCCTTCACCGAGGAGATACAGGCGCTTTACGGCGACCAGGATGCCTTCGGCGACGACGTCGCGGAAAGCCGGGTCCGACAGTTTGCGGCTGTCTTCCGGGTTGGTCAGGTAGCCGATCTCGATCCGCACCGCCGGGCAGCGGGTGCGGGTGAAGATCTCCCAGGTCTTGTAGTGCGTGCGGCAGTCGAGCATGCCGGTGCGGGCGGCCAGCTCGCGCTGGATGAAGCCCGCCAGCAGCTCACCGACGGTCGACGTGGCGCCGTTGCCGGTGCCGAAGTGGAAGCTCGCGACCCCTTGCGCCTTGGGCGAGGGGTTCTTGTCGTTGTGCAGCGAAAGGAACAGGTCGGCGCCCGCTTCGTTCGCGAACTTCGCCCGCTCACCCTCGGTCGGGCTCTGGTTCGGGCCGCGCGAGATCAACGCCTCCATGCCCGTGGCCTGCATCCGGCCTTCGAGCCGCCGCGCGAGGTCCCAGGCGATGTCCGCTTCACGCAGACCGCTGGCGACGACACCGAGGTCGTCGCCGCCGTGGCCGGGGTCGATCACGATGCGCTTGCCGCGCAGCCGCGGGCCCGCCTGCCGCACCTGCTCCTGCTCGCGCAGGAAGACGGGACGGCCGCCGCGCGCACGCGGCGAGGAGAGCCGGTGCAGTTCGCGGATCGTGGCCGGGCCGCACATACCGTCGGAAACCAGGCGCATGTCGCGCTGGAAGGTCTTGAGCGCGCGTTCGGTCTGGGGACCGAAGTGCCCGTCCGGGCGGCCGGCGTCGAAACCGAGTTCGGTCAGCCGTTCCTGAAGCGCGAAGACGTCGTCGCCCTGCATGGGAGCGGAGAACATGTAGGTGAGCGGGCGGCTGCCCAGGTGGAAGCCTGCGCCGCGAAGCGCCTGGTAGGTCGCAGGACCCACCAGACCGTCGGTGATGAGCCCACGGCGCTGCTGGAACGCCCGCACGGCATGTTCCATCGCCGTGTCGAAGACCTCGTACTCCCCGGATTCGGTCACCGGCGGGAGCAGCTCCATCGCCGCCAGCGTGGACCTGATCTCGGCGACGTCCGGTCCGGCGTCACCGCGGCGGAGTACCCGCATGCACTCCTCGCTCTTCCCTTTGGGGCACCGATCGAGCTCGATGCACGACTCTGAAAACCCTGCGGGGCGAACCCCGGTGCTCTATTGTGCCCTGTGAACTCTCGGTGAGCGCGGAGGCCCGGTCGGTGCGTCAAGCGCCCGTTCGTGGAACTCGTCCAGGCGTACCCGTAACGCTGAGATTTACCCAGTCTGCCGAACGACGAAACCCGGAGCCTGGGCAGGCCCCGGGTTTCGGCTGGTGAAACGCGAGATCAGAGGATGTCGGCAAGGTCCGACAGCAGCGCGGCCTTCGGCTTGGCGCCGACGATCTGTTTCACCGGCTTGCCGCCCTGGAACAGGATCAGCGTCGGGATCGACATCACCTGGTAGTCACGCGCAGTGTTCGGGTTGGCGTCGATGTCGAGCTTCGCGATGGTCAGCTTGTCGCCGTTCTCCGCCGCGATCTCCTCGAGCACCGGGGCGACCATCTTGCACGGACCGCACCAGGTGGCCCAGAAGTCGACCAGCACGGGCTTCTCGCTCGTCAGCACGTCGTCGACGAACGTCTTGTCGGTCACCGTCACGGTGTTGGCCATGGTGTCTCCTTCTGGGTGGTGAAACTCCGGTGTGGGAAAAGTCAGTTGGTGGTGGCGCCGTAGCCGCCGCCGACCAGCTCAGGGGTTTCCTGGGCGGTCTCGACACCGGCGTGCTCCGCCAGCCATCGTTCCGCGTCGATCGCCGCGGCGCAGCCCGAGCCCGCGGCGGTGATCGCCTGCCGGTACGTGCGGTCGACCAGGTCGCCCGCCGCGAAAACACCCGGAAGGTTCGTGTACGAGGTCCGGCCCTGGGTGAGCACGTAACCGTCCTCGTCGAGGTCCACCTGACCACGCACCAGTTCGCTGCGCGGATCGTGACCGATCGCGACGAAGAACCCGGTCACGTCCAGCTTCGACTCTTCGCCGGTCACCGTGTCCTTGAGCTTGAGGCCCTCGACCTTGCCCTCGCCCTCGACCTCGGTGATCTGCTTGTTGAGCGCCCACTTGATCTTGTCGTTCTCGCGGGCGCGCTCCAGCATGATCTTGGAGGCACGGAACTCCTCGCGACGGTGGACGATCGTGACGGACTTGGCGAACTTCGTCAGGAAGGTCGCCTCCTCCATCGCGGAGTCGCCGCCGCCGGCGACCACGATGTCGTGGTCGCGGAAGAAGAAACCGTCGCAAGTGGCGCAGGCGGAGACGCCGCGGCCGAGCAGCTCCTGCTCGCCCGGGACGTTCAGGTAGCGCGCGGCGGCGCCCATCGCGAGCACGACCGAACGGGCGGCGTAACGCTTGCCGTTCGCGACGACGTACTTGACGTCACCGGTCAGCTCGACGGACTCGACGTCCTCCTGGCGCAGGTCGGCGCCGAAACGCTTGGCCTGCTCGCGCATCTCTTCCATGAGGTCGGGACCCTGGATGCCTTCGCGGAAGCCGGGGAAGTTCTCGACCTCCGTCGTCGTCATCAGCGCACCGCCGAACTGAGTGCCCTCGAACACCAGCGGTTCGAGCTGCGCTCGTGCCGCGTAGACAGCGGCGGTGTAACCCGCAGGACCCGACCCAACAACGATCAGGTTCCTGATCTCCTCGGCAGCCACCCGTGACCTCCGCTCGTAGTGACCTGTTCACCAGGCTCAACACGATCGTAGGGGCCGGTGTTCCCGTGGTGACCGGCGCTACTTTCTCCCGCCTTGCGACACGACGTAGATCCGACCTCTAGCGCCGCTAGGAAAGCTAGCGCGATAGCAAAGGTCCCTCGCTCCCCCCGAAATGGGGCTGGTGGGGAGCGAGGGACCAGTGAGGTTTCGGTCGGCTACTTCTGTCCGATGATTTTGTCGAAGAGGATCGCTGGGTTGCCAGGACCGCAGTCGGCACCGAAGGCGACGATGCGGAACTGGGCGAGCTTGCCTGTCGTGTAGATCACCATCACGCCGTCCTTGCCCGCGACGTTCACCGGCCGGATGCCCTCCGGCCGCACGTCGGCGTCCATTCCGGCCGCGGCGACACAGGCGTCGAGCCGCTCTTCGGTCTTCAGCGAGCCGAAGTCGCGGACGCCGATCGCCTTGCCGACGAGCGCTTCGGCTCCTCCGCCGTCTCCGCCGACCGAAGGGCCGCTGGGGGCGGGAGGAGGCTGCGCGACGCCGCCGCCCGGCGTCGACTGCTGCGTGGTGGGCACGACGATCGCGACGGCGGCGATGGCCGCCGCGGCCACGGTCGCTATCCCGGCGCCCCAGCCGATCCGCTTGTTCCGCCGCCGCCGTGCGGCCGCGAGGTCCACCACCGGGGTGGCCTGTTCCTGCTGCCCTTCAGATGCGCCTTGAAACGCAGGCGTCACCCGCATCTCGGCGGCCAGCGCGGCGTCGATCCGTGCCGCGAACTCCGCGGGCATCGGAGCGACCGGCTCGTTCGCGAGTTCCGCGAGGTCGGCCGTGGTCGCTTCGAGTGCTTCGATGATCGCCAGTGCTTCGGGGTCGGCGTTCACCAGCGGCCACAGTTCGGCCGCCTCTCGCTCGTCCAGCACACCTGCGTGCAGGTCGGCGAGCACATCGACAGACCACGGCGGACCGACGGTCCCACCGATCCCCCTGCTCTCGTCTGTCATCGTCCCTCCCCGTCACCCGGCGTGCCCTGAGGACGCCTGGCACCCCGTTGCGGGGTAGCGCGCTCTCGTTTGCTTTCGTGAGTTGGGACGTTCGCAATCGCATCGGGGTTCCGTAGATGTCCGAGAACCTTCGCGAGCTTTCCGCGACCTCGGGCACATCGGCTCTTGACCGTGCCTTCCGCGATGCCGAGCATCTTCGCCGTCTCAGCGACGGAGTATCCCTCGACGTCGACCAACACGATCGGGGCACGTTGCTCTTCGGGAAGCTGGTCGAGGGCTTCCTTGACGACGAGGCTCGTCTCGCGTTCGGACATCGAGTCACGCGGGGAAGCCGGCTCGTTGAACTGCCCGGTCTCGGGCAGCGGAACGGTCGGCCTGGCCTTGCCCCGCCGGATGCGGTCGAGGCAGGCGTTGACGACGATGCGGTGCAACCACGTCGTCACCTGCGATTCCGCTCTGAAATTGCCCGCTGCTCGGAACGCGGAGATGAACGCGTCCTGCAGGGCGTCCGCGGCTTCTTCCGGGTCCCGCAAGGTGCGCAGGGCTACCGCCCACATGCGGTCTCGATGTCGCTGGACCAGTTCACTGAACGCGCGCGGGTCGCCGGCGGCATGCGCCGCGATGAGATCCGCGTCCGTTGGAGCTGCAGCTGTCACCCGGGAGAGCCTACTGACCCGGTGTCCCGAGTCACCCCGCAGGCAGGAAGGTCAGCTCTTTGAGTTCGGTGACGAACTTTCCGCCGTCGTCTTCACCCAGCTGAGTGATCCAGATGATGAAGTACTGACCCTGCTGAGGCTGCTGCAAAGCGATGGTCGACTCGCCCGCCGCGAGGTCCCCCGTCCCGACGACCTTGGTCTCGTCGAGCTTCGGGTTCTTCTTGTCGGCGGAGCGGATCTCGACCTTCGAGCCGGGGCTCGCCGAGTCGATCTTGAGCTGGCTGAGGGTGATCGGGTCCTTGAAGGTCACGACCAGTCCGACGCCGTCCTTGAGCACCGGGAACTGCTTGTCGTACTGGTCGGTCTTCCACGAGGTGCCCGCGTCGCCGTCGGTGGTGTTCTTGGCGCGGCCGGGGCTGTCGCCCTTGCTGCCCGGGTTGAACACGGTGACGGCCGACGGCTTCACCGCGGCACCCACGGCCGGGGACGGCTTCTGCTGGGCGGGCGGCGGCTGCTCGCCGGAGGGCGGCGCGACCTGTGAAGACGAGGGCGCGGCGACGTTGATCTGCGGACCGCTGGACTTCGATTCGCCTTGGAACAGGTTGATCAGCATCATCCCGCCCCAGGCGAGGATGACCACGGTCGCGACGACCAGCACGGTCACGCCGAACGCCAGCTTCTTGCGCCGCGCGACGTCCTTGACCGGCTTCTTCGTCGTCCAGACCGTGCCGTCCGGTTCGGCCACGGCCTCTTCCTCGCCGACGGCCTTGATCAGCTGCGTGCGCTCTTCGGCTTCGGCGACCTGGTCCAGCACGCGCAGGATGGCCGCGCTGGTGCGGATGCCGCCGTGGCCGCCGTCCTCGATGGTGCGGACGGCGAGCGAGGACAGCTCGACCGGCACCGTCGGGACCAGTGACCGCGGCGGGATGACGCGGCCGGTCGGCGCGTGCGGCGCCGCCGGGATCGCGGCGGGACCGCCGGGAAGGGCCCAGCGGCCGGTCAGCAGCAGGTACAGGACCGCGCCGAGCGCTTTGACGTCGTCGCGAAGGGTCGCTTCGGGCAGCGGGCCAGGGAAGGCGAGCTTCAGCGCGCCGTCCGGGGTGAGCCGCAGGCGCTGCGGATGGTCGAGGCCGAGGACGAGACCGTTCTGATGGGCGTGGTCGACGGCTTCCGCCAGCGCCTGCACCATCCGGGCCGCCGCGGCGGGCGCCACCGGGCGCTGTGCCACGAGGTCGACCAGGTCGCTGCCCTTGGTCCATTCCGCCACGACGACACCGAGCAGACCTTCGCTCGAGGTGACGCCGCTGCCGAGGCTCAGCACGTCGAGGACGCGCGCGACCCCGCCGTGGCCGAACTTCGAAGCGTGCGCGGCACGCTCCAGCGTCCGGCGCGCGAGCCTCGCGGCCTCCGCGTCCGCCGGATCGCCGACCAGCAGCGTCAGCGCCACATCACGCTTCAGCTGCCCGTCGCGCGCTCGCCAAAGATGCGCGGCGGCTCTTTCGTCCACCCCGAACTGTGCGAGCAGGCGATACCGGCCGTCTCCGACGACCCGGCCAGGGGCCAGCGACCCGCCTTGGGCCCGGATGCCCACCTGGCTCGCCTCCCCTGCCTGTTCGCTCCGTCTCGTATCCACCGCACTCTCCCGCGTAGCTCCCGCCCCGAGGGTACCCAGAATACGACCCGTGAACGCGCGCCATCCGTACGTGAATCGTTACCCGCGCTTGATCAACCGGGTGATCCTGTCCGTGGCGGGCTTCAATTCCTCGACTTTGAGGGCCATGAGCACGCCGAACGACACCGCGATCCCGACCACCGTCTGCAGGAGAAGTTTCACCCAGGCATGGAAAGTAGGCCCGAACGAGTCAGGGACGACCTGCCCGGCGAGCCACGCCGCGCCGACCCCGAGCACACTCGCGGCGACCGTGAAGAGGATCACCCCGAGAACCCGCTTGCTCCGGAGATTTCCGAGGGTCACCCACAGCCAGACCTGACCGAGGATCGCGCCGACGACGAACGTGAGGCCGTTGACCATCATCACGCCGAGCACGATGTTGTCCTTCGACAGCAGTACGGGGCACAGGTAGAGCAGCGGCACCTTCACCACGGTCATCACGATCATGATCAGCACCGGCGTCCGCGCGTCCTTCATCGAGTAGAACACCCGCATCTGGAGCATCACCAGCGCGTACGGCAGCAGCGCGAACGCGCTGATCGCCAGCGCCTCGCCCATCCGCGACGCGTCCTCGACCCTGCCCTTGCCCAAGGTGAACAGCGCGATGCCGACCGAACCGCCGACGACGGTCATCACCGCGGAGATCGGCAAGAGCGTCACCGTCGAGATACGTGACGCGTAGGAAAGGTCGCCGATCAGCTTCTTGTGGTCGCCGTCCGCGGCCGCGCGGCTCATCCTCGGCATGATCGCGGTCAGCAGCGACACCCCGATGACGCCGTACGGCAGCTGGAAGAGCAGCCACGCGTTGCTGTACGCGGTCACACCGCCCTGCGAACCGCTGGTCAGCACGCGGGTCGTGATCGTGTAGCCGACCTGGCTGACCGCGACGTAGCCGACGGTCCAGAGCGCGAGCCCGCCGAACTCCTTCATGCGCTTGTCGATGCCCCAGCGCCATTTGAACTTGAACCCGGACCGCAGCAGCGGCGGGATCAGCAGCACCGACTGCGCCACGATGCCCGCGGTCACGCCGAGGCCGAGCGTCAGCAGTTTCGGGTCGGTGATCGACACCGGATCGGTCGAGATGTTCCCCGGCATCACCCACACCACGAGGATGGTGAAGATGACGACCAGGTTGTTGATCACCGGTGCCCATGCCGTCGGGCCGAAGATGTGCTTCGCGTTCAGCACCGCCGAGAGCAGTGCGAACACGCCGTAGAAGAAGATCTGCGGCAGCAGCAGGTACGCGAACGCGGTGACCAGCGCGGGATTGGCGTCACCGTTGTCGTCGACGTAGAGCTTGGTGATCAGCGGCGCGGCGATGACCGCGATCGCCGTTCCGACGATCAGCAGCGTGCCCGCCACCGTGACCAGCCGCTGCGTGTACGCCTCGCCGCCGTCCTTGTCGTCCTGCGACCGCACGAGCAGCGGGACCACGAGGCTGGACAGCACCCCGCCCATCAGCAGTTCGAAGATGATGTTCGGCATGGTGTTGGCGACGTTGAACGAGTCGTTCTCGACCTTGGCGCCGATGGCCGCGACCAGCAGCAGCTTCCACGCGAAGCCGGTGATCCGGCTGATCAGCGAGGCGATCGCCATCCGGCCGCTGGATTTCGCGAGTGACGGCGTCTTCGCCGGGGCGGCGACATCCTGCTCGCCGGTCTGCCCCGGCCGCGGTTTGACCAGCGGCGCGTCCTTGATCGCCGGCATGACCTGCGTGGCTAGCTGGTCGTACGGGCGGAGGACGTCGGGGTCGGCGACCGGCCAGCGCGAGCCCATCGGGACGCCGGGGGTGCGCGGGATGAACCGCGTCGCGTCGGGCTCGTCGCGCCGGTCGACCTGCCACGGGCGGACCGGTGGCGGCTGGCGGCGCCCGCGATGCGGCGGGGGCGGCGTCTGGTTGAGCGCCTGAGGCGCCGTCGTCGGACGGCGCGGCGGCGGCTTCGGTGTCGACGGGACAGGCTGCGGCAGCGGCGGTCCCTGCGGCGGCGGAACCGGCTGACGCCGGGTCGGCGGCGGCGGTGTCCCCTGCGGCGGGGGCACCTTCCGCGGCGGCACCTGCGCCGGCGGCGGGTTCTGGGGCGGCCTCAGCCGCCGTGTTTCGTCGTCGGGACGGCCCGCGACCCGTTGACGCCTGCCGTCGGGCGGCGGCTGCTGGGGCGGGGGCGGCGGCTGCTGGGAAGGCGGCGGCACCGCCCGCCGCGGGCGCTCACCGCGTTCGGGCGGGAGCTGCTGCGGGGGCGGTGGACGACGTTCGGGACGTCGTGCCGGACCATCGGTGCGGCGGGGCGGGGGCGGAGTGCCTTCGCGCCGGGGACGGCCTGCACGCTCGGGCGGTACACCCGGCTCTCTTTCCAACGCGTGCCCAATCCTCGGTGCTCGACTACCTGATGCCCGGTGGCATCGTTCGACCCAGGGTAATCGGCAACGCCCTGAAACACTTAAACCTGTGCGTCCTCGGTCACACGAGGGGTGGTTTCGCCGGCCGGATCGGCTCGCGAGTCCTTGATCCTCCGGTAGATCCGGCGGGACGAGAGCAGCAGCAACGCGCCGGCCGCGGTGATCGTGATGATGATGGTGATCGCGCCGTACTCGGTGGAGGTCAGCTCGAACCGCGCGTCGGTGCCGAGCCTGGTCCCGTCGGGCGTGGTCAGGGACACGTCGACGCTGAACCGGCCGGCCCGGAGTGCCTCGACCGGGAGCAGCTGGTTGACGGCGCCGTTGGCCGGGACGGTCCGCTCCGGGACGGCTTCGGTGGGGCGCAGGCCGACGTTGTTCTTCAGCACGGTGCGGACGTTGATGCCGACCGGCAGGCCGTTGGTGATGTACGCGGGCAGCGGCGACGCGCCGGAAGCCAGCGCGATCGTCTGCTTCGGCCGCTCCACGGTGACCTGGCCGCGGATCGCGTCGAGGTCGCCGCGGGCGTTGCCGGTGACGGTCGCGGCATCCGCGCCACGCCACGACGTCGAGGCGGCCCGGATGAGGGCGAGCCGGACCGGGGCGATCACGTCGGCCGGATTCACCCGTTTGGTGGCATCCATCGTCATCGCCGACGACAGGCCCAGCGTCTCGTTGTCGATCTGCGACATCTTCGCGGTGACGTCGCCGCTGGTCGCGGCCGTCAGATCCTGCGGGTCGTAGTTGACCGACGCCGTCCCGGACGGGCTCTCGCCGAGCAGGTCGGGCAGTGGCGACGACTTGACGAGGCCCGCGGCGTAGAAGTCGCCCATTCGCTCCAGGAACGTGGTGAGTTCGGGGCCGGTCGCGTCCCAGTGCCGCGGCGGCGCGATCAGCAGCTGCGAACGCTCCTGCCCGGTCTGCCCGCCGAGCCCGGCACGGAAGGCGATGGCGCCGAGCCCGTTCTGGGTGGACTCCGAGCCGTTCAGCGCGGACGTGATCAGCGCGTCGATCGGCTGCGCGCGCAGGTCCGTGCCTTCGAGGGCGACCATGCCCGAAAGGGGTGAATCGGACTGGAGCTTGCCCGAATCGGTCAGCACGGTCTTGACGCCTGCCTTGCCGATCGCTTCGACGGTCTGCGCGTCGAGGGCGCCGCCGGGCCAGAGCACGCCGTCCTGCGGCTGGATGCCGAGCAGGTTCTTGATCGTCGCGGCGCCACCGACCGCACTGGCCAGGAGCGCGGTGTCGGTGGCGTCGCCGGCCCGGACCTTCGTCAGCGCGGTGAGGTCGGCGTCGGCGAACGGGAGGGTGACCACGCAACGGCCCGCGACCAGCGCCTTCAGCTGGCCGAGCCAGTTCCTCGCGGTGTCGACGCCCTTGCCGGGGACGGGTCCGCCGCCGGTGGCGACCTGGTAGCCGCGGGTCATCCCGTCCACGGTCGCGACCAGGTCGGGGTCGATGGCCAGGCACAGCGACGACGAGACCTTGGTGTCCGCCTCGGCCGCGCGTGCCGCCGCGACCAGTGCGTCCAGCCGTCCGCCGGGGGCCAGTTCGTCCGCGAGCCGCTCGTCCGCCAGGGTCAGCGGGCCGCCGAGCGGGGACGAGACGACGTGCACGGTGCTGTTCGCGATCGGCCACAGCAGGCTCGCCGACGGCGCCGAAGGCGGACGCGACGCGGGTGCCTTGCCGGGGAGGCCGAGCACCGGCATCAGCAGGGTGACCGCCGCCAGCCGTTCCGGTCCGCCGAAATCGGGGGTGCCGTTGACGTTGACCAGCAGCGGGTACACGCCGGTCTTCGGGAACTGGAGCTTCGAGGACTGGCCGAGCGGGACAGCGAGGTTCAGCGCGGCGCTCTGACCCGGTTCCAGGGTGTCCGGCACGAGGTCGACGAACTCCGTCGCCGCGAGGTCCTTGAACTTGTCGCCCGCGAGGACGTCGCCGATCTGCTGCTCGGTCTGCAACCGGGTGCCGAGTTGCAGTCGGACGCCCAGCTTGCTGATCTTCCGGTCGCCGACGTTGGTGACGCGGCCGGTGACGGTGAGTGAAGTCGAGGTCGTGGACACCACGCGGGGGTTCAACTCGTCGAGGTCCACACGCAGCCGGGGCTGTTCCTGGGCCTGCGCGACCGCGACGGGCAACGCGGAGAAGGCCAGGAACAGGATCGACAGGACAGTGGCGGCAAGCCGCTTCACTCAGGTGCTCCCTCGGCGGTGTGCTGTTGCTGCGCGAAGAGTTCTTTGGCCTTCCGGACGAGCTTGCGCTCGTCGGAGTAGGCGAGTTTGGTTTCCAGCTCGGCGAGCGGTACCCAGGCGACCTCGGTCACCTCGACATCCTCGTCCGAAAGTTCGCCGCCGGTGGATTCCAGGATGAAATGGTGCACTGTCTTGTGCACCCGCCGGCGTTCGGCCACGAACCAGTAGTCGATGGTGCCGAGCGGCTGGAGGACCCGCGCGGAGATGCCGGTCTCTTCCTTCACCTCGCGCACCGCTGTCTGCTCCACCGTTTCACCGTCCTCGATGTGGCCCTTCGGCAGCGACCACAGCAGTCTGCCGTGCCGGTCGAGCCGCCCGATCAGCGCGGCGTTCAGCCGTTCGGCGTCGACGACGAGTCCGCCGGCCGAGGTTTCGTCGACCGTCGTCAGCCGCCTTCCCCGCCTGCGCCTCCGCCGGCGGCCCGGCTTCGAAGCGCCGGAGCGGCCGGCTGATCCAGACATGCTGCGATGCTAGAGCAAACGGCGGTACGGGTACGCTGGCTCACCATGCCCGTGTTGGGCCCGGCCGTAGTAAGTACATCCAAATCGTGGTGGGATTGTCGTGAACAAGGTGGTCGCCGGGCAGGCGATTGCGGGGAAGAGCACTGCGATGCAGAACGCCGTGACCGAGCTGATGCGCATCTCCCCGTTGGCGGACGAGCTCGCGAAGCTCTTCGCGAAGGCGGGGTACAGCCTGTACCTCGTCGGCGGCAGCGTCCGCGACATGATGCTCCGCAGGCTGTCGAACGACCTCGACTTCACCACCGACGCCCGGCCGGACCAGGTGCTCAAGATCGTCAGCGCCTGGGGCGACGCGGTCTGGGATGTCGGTATCGCGTTCGGCACGGTCGGCGTGACCAAACAGGGCATGACGCTGGAGATCACCACGTTCCGCGCCGACAGCTACGACCGCGTCGGCCGCAACCCCGAGGTCACCTTCGGCGACAGCATCGAGGGAGATTTGCTTCGCCGCGACTTCACGGTCAACGCGATGGCGATCGACCTGGCGAACAAGACCTTCGTCGACCCGTACGACGGGCTCCAGGCGCTGCAGGACCAGGTGCTCGACACGCCGGCGACCCCGCAGGAGTCCTTCGCCGACGACCCGCTGCGCATGCTGCGGGCCGCGCGGTTCGCCGCGCAGCTCGGGTTCACCGCGGCGCCGCGGGTGATCGACGCGATGACGTCGATGGCCGAGGAGATCGATCGGATCACCGCCGAACGTGTCCAGGCCGAGCTGTCGAAGCTGCTGCTGGCGGACGACCCCCGGCCCGGAATCGAGCTGCTGGTCGACACCCGCCTCGCCGACCGGGTGCTGCCCGAGGTGCCCGGCATGCGGCTCGCGATCGACGAGCACCACCAGCACAAGGACGTCTACCAGCACTCGCTGACCGTGCTCGCGCAGGCGATCGACCTGGAGAAGACCCACGAGCCGACGTCGGAGCCGGATCTGATCCTGCGGCTCGCGGCGCTCCTGCACGACGTCGGCAAGCCCGCGACGCGCGAGTTCCAGCCCGGCGGCGGGGTGAGCTTCCACCATCACGAGGTCGTCGGCGCGAAGATGGCCCGCAAACGTTTGCGTGCCCTGAAGTTCTCGAAGGAGATCGTCCAGGACGTCAGCCAGCTCGTGTTTCTGCACCTGCGGTTCCACGGCTACGGCAAGGGCGAATGGACCGATTCGGCGGTGCGGCGCTACGTCACCGACGCCGGTGACCTGCTGCCCCGGCTGCACAAGTTGGTGCGCGCCGACTGCACCACACGCAACCGCAAGAAGGCGGCCGCGCTGCAGGCGACCTACGACGACCTCGAGCGGCGGATCGAAACGATCCAGGCGCAGGAGGACCTCGACCGGGTCCGGCCGGACCTCAACGGCGAGGAGATCATGCGGATCCTCGGGCTCAAGCCGGGGCCGGACGTCGGCAAGGCGTGGAAGCACCTGAAGGAACTGCGGCTCGACCGCGGTCCGCTGGAGCACGACGAAGCGGTGGCCGAGTTGAAGAAATGGGCCGCCGAGAACGGCATCGGCTGAGATGACTCCCGTTGGCCTCTGGATCCGTCCGGCGTAAACCGAGATACTCCTGCCGGTGCTCCGGGCAGGGGGAAAATCCATGGCGAAGCGGCCGCCCAGTTTTCTGGTGACGTTGCTGCGTCGCGGCGCGCCCGCGCTGGCCACGGCGACGAGCGAGCTGTCCGACGAGGTCGGCGACCCGACACCGATGCGCGCGCTCCGGCGGATCCAGCAGATGTCCGGTCCGATCGACACGGCCCATCGCGACAATCTTCTGCTCAGAGCCGCCCGTTATGTCGCCCTCGTCCCGTTGGTCTACCGGCTCTTCGCGGTGCCCGGCGCGTTCGGCGTCTACGTCTCCACGCACGGCATGATCGGGATCGGCCCGGTCGGGCTGGTGGCACTCGGGTCGGCCGCGCTCTCGCTGTACGGGATCCGGTGGATGCTGCGCTCGGCGCCGTTCCGCCCGCAGCACGCCGTCCGCCTGCTGGCGCTCGACCTCGTGTTCACGCTGCTCGCGCCGCTCGCGGTGGGGGCACTGGTGCCGGCTTCGGTCTTCACCGAGGCGATGGCGGTGCCCGGAAAACACCTGCTCGGCGAGGTCGCGTTGCTGGCGCTGGCGCTGGGCATGCCCGCCGCCGCGGCGCTCGCCCTCGTCAGCTTCCCGGTGCGGATGCTCGCGTCCCTGTTCGGCACCGGCCAGGCCGCGCCCGGCGACGCGATGGCCACCTTCCCGTCGATCCTCGGCGTGCTCTTCACCGCGAGCGGCGCCCTCGTCCTGATCGGCCTCGGCACCCGGCTCGCCCTCGCGTACGGCATCCGCAACGGCCGGATCGCCGAACGCGCCCGCCAGCACCGGATGCTGCACGACTCGGTGCTGCAGACCCTCGAAGCGATCGCGCTGGTCGACAAGGGCGACGTGGCCGCGCGGCTCGCGGAGGTGCAGCGGCTGGCGCGGGCGCAGTCGATGGAACTGCGGCGGACGATCGAGAGCGAGGCTTCGCAACGTTCGGAGGCCGGGTCGCGGCCGCTGGGCGAGAAGCTCGCGTCGCTGGCGGCGGAGATGGCGCGCGACGGCCTGCGCGCCCAGCTCGTGATCGCCGAACTCGACGACGACACGCTTTCGGAGGTCCGGCAGATCGCCATCCGCGACGCCGTCCGCGAGTCCCTGCGCAACACCCTCAAACACGCCGGGACGGACAAGGTCGTCGTGCGCGTCGAGGAGCGGGAAGGCGGCGTCACGGTGATCACCCGCGATCACGGTGCCGGGTTCAGCATCGACTCCCGGCCCGCCGGATTCGGGATCAGCGAGTCCATCACCGCCCGGCTGAACGAGGTCGGCGGAACCGCGAGGGTGGAGTCGGCTCCGGGCAATGGCACCAGAGTCACCCTTTGGGTGCCGTTCTGACGGTAAACAGGAGAGCATGAAGAAAACGGACGTCCTGGCCGAAGCGCTCACCGCGTACCGCGACGGTGACCAGGCCAAGGCCGCGGACCTCGCCGAGCGCGCCGGATCCACGCTCGGCCGCGAACTGCACCGGTACCTGACCGAGGGCGGCGGCGGAGGTGTGTACGACCAGCCCGCCGCGTTCACGGAGTTCATCCGCGGCGGCGGGAACGTCAAGCTCTACCGCGTGCTCAGCGCCATGCTCGCGCGGCGCTACGGCAGCGTCGGCTCCCTGCTCGACCTCGGCTGCGGCGACGGGCTCGCCGTCGTCCCCGCGCTCGAACAGGCGGACCGGCAGCCGGGCCGCATCGACCTGGTCGAGCCGTCGAGCGCGCTGCTCGCGGAAACCCGCAAGCACCTCGGCGGCACCCACGGCCTGCACACCTGGGGCGTCACCGCGCAGGAGTTCCTCGCCCGCGACGACGACAGGCACTGGCAGCTGACGCAGTCGACGTTCGCACTCCAGTCGATCCCGACCGCCGAGCGCACCGAGGTCCTCCGTGCGCTCCGGCCGCGCACCGCCTGCCTGGTGCTCGCCGAATTCGACGTGCCCGAGTACGACGAAGACTCCGCCGAGTACCTGCTCTCCCTGGTCAGCCGCTACGAACGCGGGATCTCGGAGTACGGCAAGGCCGCGTCGCTGGTGGCGCAGGGGTTCCTGCTGCCGATCCTGCTCGGCCTGGTCAAACCGGGGGCGGACCGCACGAACTGGGAACAGCCCGCCACCGACTGGGCTTCGCAGCTGAAGGAAGCGGGCTTCGCCGGCATCCGGATCGAGCCGCTGGCGGACTACTGGTGGTCGCCCGCGGTGCTCATCACCGCGTCCTGAGTTTGGCTACGTTGGGGGCATGGGGATCCTGCTTTCCGCGCTCGAACTCGCCATCGTCGAGGACGGCCGCGCGGCCACCGAAGTACTCGCGTCGACAGTCGCCGTCACCGGAAAACTGGAGGAACTGGGGTATCACCGCGTCTGGATCGCGGAGCATCACGGCTCGCCCGCCATCGCGACGTCCTCGCCGCCGGTGCTGGCCGCGCATCTCGCCGCGGTGACGTCGTCGATCCGGGTCGGTTCCGGCGGGGTGATGGCGCCGAACCACGCCCCGCTGGCGATCGCCGAGCAGTTCGCGACGCTTTCGGCGTTGAACCCCGGCCGGATCGACCTCGGCGTCGGGCGCGGTCCCGGCACGTTCGACGAGAAGATCATCCGCGCGCTGCGACGGGGCGCGGACCCGGCGACGGACGACGAGTACCGCGCCGACGTCGCCGAGTTGCTGGGTCATCTGGCCGGGGAGACCGGTATCCGGGTGCTGCCCGGCGAGGTGCCGACGCCGGAACCGTGGCTGCTGTGTTCCAGCGCGGCCGGTGCCTCGCTCGCGGCCGAGCTCGGCTTGCCGATCGCGGTCGCGCACCACATCCGCCCGCAGCACACGGCCGAGGTGCTGCAGGCCTATCGCGCGAACTTCAAGCCGTCACGGTGGCGCGAAAAGCCGTACGTGATCCTCTGCGTCGAGACGATCTGCGCGGACACCGACGCGGAAGCGGCCCAGCTCGCCGGACCGTGCGCGGTGATCAAGTCGTACCTGCTCAAGGGCGAAGGCGGTGATCTCGCCTTCCCGACCCCGGAACAGGCGGCCGCGCACGAGATGGCGCCGGAATCGGCCGAGCTGGTCGCACAGTTCACCGCCGTGCAGGCACACGGCGGACCGGAAAAGGTGGTGCGGTCGCTGAAGGACCTCGCCGCGGCCACCGGTGCCGACGAGCTGATGCTGACGACACCGGTGTACGACTCGGCGGCGCGGGCCCGGTCCTACGAGCTGGTCGCCAAGTCGATTTAGCCCGCGAGAACCCGCATTCAGCGGACTAGACGCGGGAGAGCGCACCGGTTTCGAGGTGCTGGGCGAGCGGCCGCGGCAGAACGTAGGCCACGGCTCCGCCCGGCGTCCCGTTCCACGGTGCGGTGATGCCGGTGACCACGCGCAGCGGCCGCAGGACGCGGTACAGGCGGCGTTCGCGTTCGCGGTCCGCGGCCAGCGACGTCTCGATGAACCGCGCCGCTTCGGCGTGCACGAGGTTGCCGGTCTCGTTCCCGAACCGCTGCACCGTGGTGCCCGCCGGGAGGACGACGATCCGCTTGCGTCGGAAGAAGTTCAGCGGCGGTTCGCCGCGCAGCGGCAGGATCGGCCAGTCGGCCGGGTTGTCGGCCTCCTCGTTCGCGCCGACCGTTGCCCGTGCCGGGTACAGCAGCAGGGTGCCGAGGAAGAACCGCGCCGCCTCTTCGAGTTTGGCGAACGCCACCGGCTCGTCCGTCGGCGGACGCGAGACCTCCCAGCCGCTCTCGGTACGGCGCAACGTCCACAGGCCCGGTTCCGGGACCGCGTTCGCGCCGATCCGGTACGACGTCGGCGCGACGCCGTGTTCGGCCAGGCGCTGGTACAGGACGTCCAGCACCTCGACGGCCCGGATGTCGCGCGCGGGTTCGCCGTCGCGTTCGACGCGGGTGCGGATGCTTTCGTCCGGCAGATCCGCGGCGGTCTGCGGCGGCCGCGGCTTGCCGACGATCTCCGCCTCGGCGGTCGCCCGCACCAGCTCACCGACCAGCGGCGGCCGGAAGCCGGCGGCCCGGATGTGCTCGACCAGCTCCGGCTCGGGCGGCACGCCGTACTTGCGCAGGTAGTGCGGCACGGCCGCGGGCCAGATCCAGACGCCGTCGGTGTGGAAGGCGTTCGGCACGTCCGGCGGGCCGTTCGGGGTGAAGATGTCCGGCTGCGGACCGGGCCGGGTCAACGCCACCGGCGAGCGGAAGAGGTAGTCCAGAACGCCGCGCATCATTTCCGGCGGCACCGGCGACCGGTTGACGACCGGCCGTTCGCCCTCGTTGTGCGCGTCGACGACCTTCGCGTGCCGGAACACCACGTCCAGCGGCAGGCCGGCCTTGGCCGAGAGCCAGGCCGGGACGTGCTTCTTGTCGCGCGGGAAGATCGCGAGTTCGGTCGCGTACGCGCGCGGCGACGGCTTCCCGCCCTCGTTCGGCGCCAGCCGCCACGTGGGTTCCTGCTCGGCGTCGAAGTCGAAGTCGAAATGCGATTCCGAGTCCAGCGTGAAGGTGCCCTGGAACCAGGTGCCGGTCTCCGGCTGGTTCATCGCCGCACGCAACCGCGCGAACAGCGAACCGAGCTCCGGCGGGGCCGCGATCGACACC
Organism: Amycolatopsis sp. lyj-108; assembly: GCF_046549005.1. Classification (NCBI taxonomy): domain Bacteria; kingdom Bacillati; phylum Actinomycetota; class Actinomycetes; order Pseudonocardiales; family Pseudonocardiaceae; genus Amycolatopsis; species Amycolatopsis sp. lyj-108. The sequence goes on from NZ_JAJPWQ010000001.1 coordinate 278,009, forward strand.
GACACCGGGCCGTTGCCCTCGTCGCCGACCGAGCGGACCTCGAGTTCGGAGTAGTCGCCGACCTGCCGGAACTGGGCGCCGACCCGCTGCCAGCCCGGCGGCAGCACCCGCAGCAGGGTCCGGCCGATGGCGCGCAGCAGTGCGGCCTGGTCACCCGTTCCGGGCTCCGGCCGGGCCTCCGGCGTCTCGACGAAATCGTGCCTGGTCTGCCACAACGCCGTCAGCCGCGACGGCGCGGCCGTGGTCGAGAAGTCCGTCAGCCCCAGTTCGGCCGCGCGGGCCGAGTCCTCGCCCGCCCAGCGCAAGGTCAGGTCGCCGCCGCCGGTGTTCGGCGCGATCTGGAAGTGCTCGTCGTCGAACCGGCCATACGACTGGAGGCTGAAGGTCGCGCCTGCCTCGCCGTTCAGCACCACGCGGGCGGGCCGCCCGTTCCAGTCGCGATCGAACCCCTCCGGCGCCGCTTCCCCCGGCGGCGCGATGAGCAGCAGCGTGCCGTCTTCGGTCGACCGCTGGGCCGCGAAGACGGTGTCCCCCCAGACGGCGTACAGGCCATCCGGCCGCTCCGCCGCTTGAACCCGGTAACGCACTATGTGTCCCCTCCCCAAGTTCCCCAAACCGGAGGTAAATCTAGTGGGCCGGATAGCGGGCGTACCACCGGTCGTCACCCGGCGCGTTCCCGCCGAACTCCGCGAGCGCGTCGTCCGCCAGCTGTCCGATCACTTCGCTCAGCTCCAGCTCCACGAGCCAGCTCGTCTCCAGCTCTTCCTCGCCGTACATCGCGCCGACGAGGTTCCCGCAGACCGATCCCGTCGAGTCGCTGTCACCGCTGTGGTTCACCGACGCGAGCAGCGCGACGTTCGGGTCCGTGGTGGCCAGCGCGACGTAGACCGACATGGAGAGCGCGGTTTCGCCGACGTTCCCCTGCCCGAGCGTCTCGAGCTTCTCCGGCGTCGGGGCCCCTTCCTTGGACAGGACGAGAGCCTGATCCAGCGCGACGCTCTGCTCCTCGTGCCCCGGGTACTTCTCCAGTTCGGCACGGGCGGTCGAGAGGGCGTCGAGCAGCGGTTTCCCGCGCAGCAGTTCGTGCACGATCACCGCGAAAGCACCCGACGAGAGATACCCGCTCGGGTGACCGTGCGTCAGTGCCGCGCTCTCGGCGCCGAGCCGGAACACCTCGGCGAGATCGTCCGACCACAGCGCGACCGGGGCCGCGCGCATGATGCCGCCGCAGCCCTTCGAGTTGTTCACCGGCTTGGCCATACCGGCGCGCACTCCGGTCTTCCCGTACGCCTCCAGCTCGCTGAAGCAGGTGAGGCCGGGCGCGCGACGGCTGAACAGCTCGCGGTTCGTGATCAGCCAGCCGTCCGGTTCCGGGCTCGTGTTCTCCGGGCCGCGAGCCCGCTCCCACGAGACACCCTGGGTGTGCAGCCAGCGCTGGTAGGCCAGCTGGAGAGATTGTTCGACGGGCTCGGCGATAGCGAAGGTCCCTTGCTCCCGGCGGGCGGCGGCATGGGCCCTGATCAGGCCTTCCAGGGTGAACAGCGTCATCTGGGTGTCGTCGGTGATCCGGCCGAGGCCGCCGTACGCGGGGATGAGACCGGTGATCCCGGCCGGTCCGGCGATCTCCCGGATACGGTCGATCGAGTCGAACTCGGTCTTCGCGCCGAGCGCGTCGCCGAGCGCCCCCGCGTACAGGCTGCCGCGCAGCCGCGACCTGGTCGCCGGATCTTGAAGCCACTCGCGCATGTCTCTACTGATCTCCTCGTGGGTACCGGTTCGCGTCCCAGCGTCGCCGCTCTTCGGGTTCGCGGGGCAGGCCGAAGCGGTTGAAGTAGTAATAGGCGTCGCCCGCCATGGCGTCGACGACGCCGAGGCCGGGATACGCCGCGAGCCAGGCCGCCGGCAGACCGGGCACGGTGAGCCTGGCGCCCACCATCGCCCCGGTCAGCGCGCCGGTCACCGCGCCGCCGCGAGCGGCCAGCGCGAGCGCCGCCTCGGGGTCGTGGCCCCGTTTGGCGGCGGCGAACAACGCCCTGCCGAGCACCGAAAGCGGCGTCCGGCCGTCACCGATGCTGTCGAACTGCTCGACGTCATCGCCGTCGATGTCGTTCCTGAGGTCGAGCACGGTCTTGACCAGATCGCCGACCTCGCCGCTGTACTCGTCGAAGCCCTCGAGGAAGTTCGCGACCGCCGGTCGGCCGTCGCGGGCCGCGAGCTGGGCGCGGAACAGGTTGACCAGCAGTTCGGCACCGTGGACGACCTCGTGGCCCGCCGCGGAACCGACCAGCTCACGGACCACCTTCATCGCGTAGAACGCATTGTCCGCGGGACCCTGCACGCCGCCGGTCACCGTCGCGGCGAGCGCGGTCGCCAGCATCGCCGAGAACTCGGCGGGAGGCGGGCCCGCGCCCTCGGTGGCTTTGGCGACCCAGCCGTCCGGCCGTCCGCCCGCGGGCAGTGACGCCGGGATCTCGGGTTTGTCGGGAGTCGGGTCCAGGCCGCGGATCACCGATTCGGTGTGGAACAGCAGCTGCCGGGTCAGCCCGCCGAGTGGCAGGCCGTCGGCGGGGTCCGCGCCCGAGCCGAGCGCGTCTCCGAGTGCGAAGCCGACGTACGCGCCGAGAAGCCGGGGGTACGCGAAGCTGCCCACGGGAAGCGTCGGGTTGTAGAACTTCCCGAACGTCCAGGCGGCCGGGCGAGGTTCGCCGTTGTCGTAAAAGTGCGTCACCAGGCCGTTGGCGAACAGGTCTTCGGGTAGCTCCGGCAGCGGACGGGCGTCGTACTTCGCCCGGGAGCGCTCGAACGACAGCGTCGCGGCCAGCGTGTAGCGGGTGAGCTCTTCGCTGCTCAAGGTGTAGCCGTTGTCGCGAGCCTGGTCGACGAGACTCCGCAGGTTCGCGACGGCGGCGCCGTCGTACTCCCCGCTGAAGTAGGCGGGGCGCCCGACGGACTCGGGGCGCTCGGTTCCCGCCGGGAGTTCGAGGTCGGCGACCTGCCGCAGCGTCTCCGGGTAGACGTTGAAGGTCTCCGGCCGTCCCGGGTTGACCAGCAACCCGACGCCGGGGTTGTCCTTGGCCCGCCGCAGCAGCACGCGGGGCTGGACTCGCTGCCACATCGTGTACTCCGACGGCACCTGCGCCTCGGAGGTGTAGACGACGAACCGCACGCCGGCGTCGCCGAAGTCGCGGACCTGCAGGTGACCGTCCTTCGCCGGGGCCAGGACGTCGAGGTCGAGCATCCAGTGGACGAACTCCTCCGGCGTGATCCACTCGACGCGCAGATAGCCGAGGAGCGTCTCGACGGGGCTTTCCGGTGCCGGGCGGCCGGAGAACCGCGGCCCCGGCCGGTGATCCGGATTCGCGCGGACCGCGCCGGTCGGCTCGCCGTACAGCGTGTGCTGTTCCCAGCGCAGGATCGCCGCCTTCGGGACGGGCAGACCGGGGACCGCGTCCGGGTCGAACTCGGGATCGGCGATCTCGGTCCACCGGGTGAAGGCGTCACTGTCGTCGCCGCCCGCCGCCGAAACCGCCATCAGCTCCAGGTCGAGCCGGATCTCACCGCCGTCGTCCGGCACGAACGCGACCGGGCTGGGAAAGAGGCCCATGCCGGGATCGGTCCCGTCGAGCCAGCCGACGGTGTTGTAAGTGACGTTCCAGCCGTCGGTCGCGCGCACGACGTAGTCGCGGCGCACCCGCAACGCGCCGGTGCCCTCCCCGCTGCGGCCCGCCAGCCATTCCTCGACCCGGCTGACGGCTTCCTCTTCGTTCATCTTCCCCATTCCAGATTTCACCAGCGGGGATACCGCTCGGCCCAGCCGTCGACCTCGTTCAGCGCCGAATGGCGGTCGAAATGCCAGAACACGTCGGTGGCGATGTTCTCCACCAGGTAACGCAGCTCAAGCTGATCGACCCACTTCTGCGGCAGACCGGGGATGCCGGTGCGGGCGCCGAGCAGCGCACCGGCGATGGCGCCGGTCATCGCGCTGCGGCCCGAGTGGTTGACCGCCCGCAGCAGCGCCTGCTCCGGGTAGTTCTCGAAGCCGGACAGTGCCGCGAACGCGCGTCCCAGCACCGAAAGCGTGCCCTTGCCGTCGCCGATCAGCTCCGGGATCCGCAGATCGGGCAACCCGTGCTTGCCGAAGAACGGCACCGATTCCGCGACCATCGCCTTCAGATCCGTCCAGACCGGCCCCCGCTGGTGCGGGTTCTGGTCGCTGAAGATCTCGCGGGAGATGTTCCAGACCGGGTAGCTGAACGCCTCCGAGGTCAGGGCGGGTTCGAAAAGCCAGGTCAGGTAGGTCGCCGCTTCGACGTCGATCTCACCCGGATGAGTGACCGAAACGAGGTCGCGCACCGCCTGGCGGACGCCGCCGCTCATGGCGGTCCCCGGTCCAGCCGCGGTCATCGCCGCCGGCAGCGCCGCGACCAGCGCGTCCGGCCCGCTCATCGGCATCGCCGTCGGGGAAATGGTCGCCAGCGCGTGGTAGGCGTTCAGTTCGGCGTCGTCGGGGGTGCGGCGGACGCGCAGTTCCGGCACCTTCACCAGCCAGCCGTCGGCGTTTTCCAGCGGCGCGCCCTGGGTGTGCAGCCAGCGCATCAGCGAATTGCGGGCGACCGTCCCGAGCGCCTGTTCGGCGGAGCGGTTCTCCGGCTGCTCGCGATGCGGGCTGCGGATGACGGCCTCGGTGTAGAACAGCAGCCGCTGGGTGAGCGGCCCGATCCGGCCGGGCAGGTCGAACGCGACCGGCAGATCGGTGACGCCGTCCGGGCCGTAGGTGTTGTGGATCTCGTCGAGCCGCATCCGGTCGACAGCCGCTCCGAGCGCCTCGCCGAGCGCGAAGCCCACGTACGCGCCCGTGACGCGCTGCCAGCCATAGCGCGAGCTGGAGCGATCTCGGTCGAAGTACTTCCCGAAGGTGTCCAGACGCGGCTGGATCTGCCCCTCGTTGTCGTAACCCGGCGCCAGCCCGTTCGCCCGCAGGTCGTTCGGACGGGCGCGCGGCGGTTCCGGCTGCTTGAGCCGCGCCAGCCATGACTGGCCGAGGACGGTCTTCTGGCATTCCTCGGCGCTCAGTTCGAACCCGCGGCGTCTCGCCCGTTCGGCGGCGGCCAGCGGCGGCTTCACCTGTTCGGACAGGCCCATCTTCGCGGCGGTTTCGGCGGCGAAGGTCTCCAGTTCCGGATCCGCTTCCGGGCAGCGCTCGTAGACGTCGACGCCCGGGCCCCGGCGCGGGAACCGTTGGGCGGTTTCGGCGAGTTCGGCGCCGCTGACGTCCTCGAAGGTCGCCGGGCCGCCGTTGATCACGAGGTTCGGCGGGCTTTCGTACCCGGCGAGCGTGGCGATGTCGACCTTCCAGTACCCGTGTTCACGGGACGGGAGGTTCCTGGTCGAGCTGAACACCCGCAGCTCGGCGCGTTCCTCGTTGAAGTAGAACCGCTCCGTCTTGCCCGACGCCAGGTCCACCGGGACGTAGACCTCGCAGCGCAGCAGCCCGATGAGCAGCTGTTCCCTGGTCAGCCAGCCGACGCTGGCGAACGACAGCAGCGTTTCGAGCCGGTTCTCCGGCTTCGGGTAGCCGCGGCGGATCGGACCGGCCTTGTACTCGGGATTCTCCCGCTCCTGCCCGGTCTGGACGCCGTCCGCGTTGACCTGGACCCAGCCCGCGACGACCGCGGGCGGAACCCCGAGATCACCGAGTCCGGCCTTGGCGTACTCGGGGTCGACGACCTCCCGCCACGCCTCCTGGCCCGGGAACGCGACCGGGACGCTGAGCCCGCCGGGCTGCGGATGCGCCTGGCGCAGTTCGCCGTCCGGTTCGCGGACGATCACCGACGGCGGCGGGAAGATCTCCTTCTCGGCGTGACCCTCGTCGAGGAAGGCGATCGTGTTGTAGGGGACCGACCAGCCCTCGGGGATGCGCAGGACCTTCTCGTGGTTCACGCGCAGGCCGGCGCCGCCCGGTTCGGACACGTCCGGACCGTGGACCGCGCGCAGCCACTCTTCGACCTTGGCTACCGCTTCCGCCGATTCCACCTACTCGATCCTCTCCAGGCTGCCGTCGGACACGTGCTCGGCGATGGTCCTCGGGAGCACGTAGGCCACCGCCCCGCCGGGCATGTTCGCCCAAGGGACGGTGACACCGATGATCACGTGGAGCGGGCGTCGCAGCCGGTAGGTCCCACCGACGCGCTCCCGTTCCAGCGGCAGGGACGTCGTGGCGAACCGTACCCCTCCGTGGTGAACCAGATTGCCGGTTTCCTCGCCGAACCGCAGTACGACCGTACCGGCGACCATCCGGCTGACGCGCTTGTTACGGAGCAAGGTGAGGGGAGGCTCACCCGGCGCCGCCTGCACCGGCCAATCGGCGAGTTCCTTCGCCGTCTCCAGCGGCGTCTCGTGCCCGGCGGTCATCCTCGCCGGATGCAGCAGGAGAGCGCCGAGAAGCTGGTGTGCCGCGTCGTCGAGCTTGTCGAAGTACTTCGGCGACACCGGGTCGCCACCCGAGTAGGCCGCGACCTCCCAGCCCTTCTCGGTGAAGTTGAGGCACCAGGCGCCGTCCGCGCGGTCGCCGATGCGGTACGCCTCCGGCCAGACGCCGTGCTCGCCGAGCCTGCTGACCAGCACGACCAGGAGCTCTTCGTCGGTCAGGGCCGGATTCGGCGCCGTCTCCAGCTCCGCGGCGATGTCGCCTTCGGTCTTCTTGACGTCGGAGCGGCCCGGTTTCGGCCTCGGTTTGCCGAGCAGATCCGCTTCCGCGGTCCGCCGCACGAGGTGTTCGACGTACGGCGGCTGGAACCGCTGGCCGCGAATGTGCCCGACCAGCTCCGGCTCCGGGGGGATCCCGTATTTCCGCAGGTAATGCGGCACGGACGCGTGCCAGATCCAGGTGCCGTCGGTGTGGTAGCTCTCCGGGACGTCGTCGTCGGCTTCCGGATCGAAGATGTCCTTGCCGAGACCGCTGCCGGAGAGGATCGCCGGTTCACGTTCGAGGTACTGCGCGACCAGCGGCGCTTCGGATTCGTCGAGCTCCGGTCTGTCCACCACCGGTGGCTCGCCCTCGGTGTACGCGTCGACGATCCGGGCGTGCCGGAACTCCACACGCAACGGCAGCTGCGCGCGCAGCCGCCACCAGTCCGGGACGTGCTCGTCCTCGCGCGGGAACGCGGCCAGCTCGTCCGGGTACGCCGAAGCGGGCGGAGTCCTGGTCCACGCCGGTTCGTCGTCGAGGGTGAAGTCGAAGTCGAAGGTGCCGTCGGGGTTGAGCGTGAACCGCGACTGGAGCCAGGTCCCGCGGCCGGTGGTGTACATGCCGGTGCGAAGCCTGCCGAAGAGCTCGTTCAGCTCGGGGGCGGGTACGACGTTGTGGCCCTCGAGTTCGGTGTGCTCCCCGGCCTGCCGGAAATCGGCGGCCGCCGGCCGCGCCGCGTCGGCGACACCCGCCCGGATGAGCTTGCCGATCTCGACCAGCAGCCCGCGTTGTTGTTCGGAAGTCAGTTGTTCCACGTGAATCATCGCGCCCGGTTCGGGAAACGTGGTTCCGCCCGGAACGACGGCGCCTCGCCGGCGGCTCGGCGGGCCAGCTCGTCCTCCCACATCTTGAAGGTGCGCTTGCGCAGAGACTGAATCAAGGCCGATTCCGGTGGTTCCACGCGGCGGTTTTCGCGCTTGGCCTGCGCGTACAGGCCGTCGATGGTCTCGTAAAGAGCGAAGATCGGTCCGCCGCCCTTGAGCTCGTAGGCGCGGGCGCGCTCGGTCTCCTGGACGAACTTCTCTTCGGACACCTTGCTGATGTCCGAACTCGCCATCGCCCACATGACCTCACGCACGTGCTCCGGCTTTTCGTCGAACTCGCCGGTGCTCAGGTTGAGGAGAAAGCCGGTCAGGCCTCCGTCGGGGGTCGACTCGACGCGGTAGGTCTTCCCGAAGTACGTGTAGAAGGACGGCGTCTGGATCACGTGTTCTCCTCAGGAGGCAGGCCCTTGCGGAGACCGGCCATGAACTTCTCCCGGACCCGGTCCATCAGCGCCGCTTCCAGCAGGGCCTGTTCCGGGGACAACCTCTTCTTGTTGTTCTCGTCCAGTGTCCGGTTGTACGTCGGGAAGTCACGACGGACCTCGTACAAGGCGTGCTCGTAGGCCGACACGGTGTCGATGTGCTTCAGGTGCAGCCGCAGTTCGGCGACGTGCCCGTTCGGCAGCCGGACGTTCATCTGCAGATCGCGGTACCCGCTGTCCTGCGGATTCGCGAACCGGTCGTCGAAGCTGACGATCCGGAGATCCGGATCGTCCATCACCGCGTTCAGGGCGTTGTAGACGTCGGCCAGTGTGTCGAACTGGATCTTCACGCCCACCAGATCGGTCAGTTTCGACGCGTCACCGTCGTAACCCGCGATCTTCGCCTTCGCGCGGTCGTCGTCCTTCGGACCGGGCCTGCCCGACGCGTCGCCGTTGTTCTCCTCCGCGATCCGTTCGGCGATCCGGTTGAGGTCGCCCTGGTTCTGCGGCCACGCCTCCCTCTCGGCGTCCAGGAACTCCTGGATCTTCGCGGAATCGCCCTTGTCCGCACGATCGAAGCCGGCGTGGTACTGATCGCCGCGCTCCACGTCGGCGGCGATATCCGCCACCGCGTTCGCGAGTTCCCGCTGATCCTGGGTCAGCGGGGTGTCGCCGGGGCCGTCCTGACGGACGTCGTCGATCATCGGGAAACCGCGCTCCTCGACGTCACGCAAGGCGTCTTCGAGGATCGGGATGGCCTCCGGGTGCAGCAGCAGGCTGCCGATGGTCATCGGGTTGTTGAGCAGCGAAGCGCGCAGGTACGCGTTGTCCGGGTGCTCCATCAGCCGGACGAGTTCCGGATGCGCGGGCAGATGTTCGCGGATGAAGTCCCGCATCGGCCCGACGTCGTGCTTGACCCCGTTCTCGTCCTCGTGAACGGCCCGCTTCTTGTCCGGGTCGAGTCCGTCCACCGCGGCCGCGACCTCGGGATCGTGCGCCATGCCGTAACCCGCGTCGTGCGGCGGCGTCACGATGGGACGGCCGTCCGGCCCGATCCGCGACGGCGGCACGTCGGGCGTGTCTTCCCTGGCGAACGCGATCCGCGGGTCGACATGCTGCGCGGCCGGACCTTCCGGGACGCCGACGTGCATCAGCTTCATGCTCAGCGGCGGATGCGGCAGGTTCATCAGCGCACCGGACTGCGGGTCGATGAACGCGACGCCGTCACGGGTGTTGGCCACCATGGCGACGTGCCCGCGCTCGACGCCGTTCTCGTCGAGGTACTTCACCGCGACGACCGCGTGGTGATCGGTCGGCATCCCCCGCATCTCGCGGATGACGGTGTCGTAGTCGGCGCGGTCGGAGAACTGCCCGCCGAACCGCTCCTCGACGTGTTCCAGCGTGCCGCGGCTGTCCATCTCGTGCACCAGCAGCGGATCGGCGGTCGAATCGATGCCGTTCAGCCGGTCCATGTACGCGCCCGGCGTACGGGTGCAGTTGGACCGGTAGCCGTTCGCCAGCGCGTCGGGGTCGTTGAAGTGCGGGTTGACTTCGCCGAGCCGCGGGTGCCGGTCGGCGAGGTACGCGGCCTGCTGTGCCGGGCTCGCCGAGCCGGCGTGGATCGCCGGTTCGCTCGGCGGGTTCGTCGCGACCGCCATCGACGAGTAGTCCCGCTCGGGAGCGGGCAGCTCGATCGTGTCGTCGGTGACGGGCTGCTCGCCGTACTCGGGTCCCTTGTCGGCGTCCGCGACCCCGTGCTGTGCCGGGTTTTCCGTGGTGAGGTGCGGGGTCTGCGGCTCGTCGAAGCCGCCGAGGCGCGCCATCGACTGTGCCTGCGCGAGACGCGCGAGTTCGGGCGCTTCCGCGGCGTGCCGGGCCCGCCGCTCGTCCATCTTCTGCTTGGCGGTCTCGGGGTCGAGGTAGCGCGGGTCGCCGGGAGTGACCTCTTCGGCGTGGATGACCCACTTCGGCCGGTCGACCAGCGGCGGGGTCTTGAACTCCTTGCTGTGCACGTAAAGCTGCGTGGCAGGCTTGTTGATGGCCTCGTTCTCGCGCGGGTTCTCGGCGAGTGACGAGACGTCCTTGCCCGTCTTCGAGACGATGTGGATCTCGACGTCTTCGCCGAACTTCGACTTCGTGTCCGGCGACGTCTTGATGGTGGAGCTGGTCATCGTCGGCTTGGGGACGGTCTGACCTGGCTCGTAGTGCGCCGCCATGATCGCGGCGGCCTGCATGTCGCCCTTGGTGTCGATGCCGCGGATGGCCTCGCCGTGGAAGTCCGGAAGCTCGTTGAGCGCGCCGACGATCGCCCGGGTGCTGCGCTGGGCGTTCTCGAAGTCGGGGTGCGACTCACCCCGGCGGTTCGCGTCGTTGATCGCGTAGGCGTGTTCGCGCGAGTACGAGTAGATCGCTTCGGCCGCTTCGGGCGAGACGCGGTCCTTCAGCGGGCTGGCTTCGAGCCGCTTGAGCGCCTTTTCGCGGGCCTGCTCGGCGTGGTCGGCGTTGTCGTAGCGGTCACGGAGGCTCTTGTGATCCTCCGGCGTGCCACGGAAGTTCTCGTTGCCGAGGTAACTCTCGTCGATTCGCTTGGGTGCTTCTTCCGGGCCCTTGAGCCGGTCGGCGATGTCGACCTCGGTCTTCGGCGCCTGTTCCTGAACCGGCGTTTCGGCCTCAGGGGACTTGTCGGTATGCGGCGCTTCCGGCGTGTGCGGGGCATCGCCGCCGCCCATCGGCATCGCCTTGATCGACGTCGGATCGTCGGGCAGCGTCGCGAGCCGTCCGGTCATCGGGTCGGCGAAGACCACGCCGTGCGGCGTGTTCACCGCGGCGACGATCCGCGTCTCGATCCGGTCCTTGGACCGCGGCGAACCCTCCGGCGCGTTCGGCTCGGCGGCGGCGTGATGCTCGAACGCCACCGCGGTCCGCGCGCCGACCGGACGTTCGCCCAGCTCACGGGCGACGTCGGCGAAACCGTTCCGATCCGACCACTGCCCGCCGAGCCGGTCGCTGACGTGCTGCAACGGCGAACCACCGGTCGACGGCCCGGCGACCGAGTCGCCACCGTTCATCCGGTCCTCGAACGCGACCAGCGACTCGGCAGAGTTCGTCTGGTAGCCGTCCTTCCACGATTCGGGCGCGTAGTAGTTGCGGGTGTTGGCCTCGCCGATCGCCGGGATCTCGTCCATGAGCAGCCGCACCTGCTGATGCGGTGTCTCGGCCGAACCGGCGTGGATGACCGGCGTCCCGCCCTCGTCGAGCGGCTTCGCCAGCTCCGACCAGCCGCCATCGGGAACGTGCTCCCTCGGCTTGGGGATGTCGTGGACCGGGGCGTCGGTGGCGTCGACCCAGCCGCCCTTGCCGTCGGCCAGCTTGGTCTCGAGCCCCGCGAGGCCCTGGCCCTGGAACAGTTCCGGGTGGTCGCGGCGCAGCTGGGCTTCCTGCTCGGCCGCTTCCTGCGCCAGCCGCTCCTGCACGGCGTTGTTGTATTCGCGCCGCTCGGCGACCTTCTGGTGGACTTCGTCCGGGCTCAGGTGGCCGTCTTCACCGGCGACGACCTCTTCGCATTCGACGATCCACTTCGGCAGGTCGTTGGGCGAGCCGTCGTCCAGCCGCTTCTTGTAGTCGGGGTGATCGGGATGCCCCGGGCCCATCTTGACGTCGGTGACACGCAGCTGCGTCGCCGACTTCATCAGCACTTCGCGTTCGTCCTTTATGGACGCGAGGTCCTCGATGTGGCGTCCGGTCTTCGACTGGATGCGCATCTCGACTTCGCCGGGGAAGTTGCTTCGCGGATGCTCGGGGGTGACCCGCGACGTGCTCAGCATCTGCGGGTCGACGATGACCTGACCCCTGGCATGCGCTTCGAGGAAACTCCGGATCGCGCTTTCGTTGCCGTTGAAGTTCACCCGCCGGGAGACGAGGCCCTCGTAGGCGGGCATCTCGTTGAGGCCGGAGGTGATCGCCTCGATATGCGGCCGGAGCGCGTCCAGCTCCGCGCCGCCGTGACGCTGGGCGTGCGTGATCCGCTCGGCCATGTCGGTACGCGTGTAGCTGTGGACCGCGTAGGCGCCCTGATCCGACATCGCCTTGACGCGCGGATCTTCGTGGGTGTCGCGTTTGGCGAGACCTTCACGGCGGACCTGTTCGCTCCGTGCTTCCCCGGTCTCGGTGTCGAAACCGCGCTTGTCGATCTGCGTCTCGGCGAGCGCGCGGTAGGCGGCGGGGTCGTCCGTGTGGAAGTCCGGATCCGTCAGGTACGGCTCGTCGACGGTGGTCTTGTCGTCGGGCGTGACGTCCTGCGGTGCCTCGGTGTCCTTCGGAGTCTCGACGTCCTTCGGCGTCTCGGTGTCCTTGGGCGCGTCGACGTCCTTGGGCAGCTCGGTGTCCTGAGGTGCCTGCCGCGGGGCCTCCTCCACCGGCCGCATCGGGGGCTGCTGCTGCGGGGGACGCTGCGGCTGCTGGGTGCGGTCCTGGGGGCCCGCGTTCCCGTCGTGGGCGGGGCGCGGTGCCGGGACCTGCGGCGGACGTTGCGGACCGCCGAAGCGCGGCGGCTCGGCACCGGGCGGCATCGGCCGGCCGGGCTGTTGTCCGGGACGGCCGGGCTGACCCGGGTGGTGGCCCGGGTGATGGCCGGGCGGAGGCGGCGGCATGGGGCCGCGGTTGCCGGGGAACGGACCGTTGCCCGGATGCTGGGGCCGCGGCGGATGACCGGCCGGACCGCGGTTGCCCGGCGGCGGGCCGGGCGGAGGCGTCTGCGGGCGCGGCGGGACCCCGCCGTTCGGGCCGGGGCCCGGCCTGCCCTGATACCCCTGGGGCGGGCGCGGCGGACCCTGCGGTCCCGGCGGTTGCTGAGGACGTTGCTGATATCCACCCTGACCGGGATGTTGCTGCGGCTGCGGTCCAGTCGGACGTGGGCCCATCGGACCGGGCTGACCCTGCGGTCCGCGCGGCGGCATGGCACCGGGAGGAGGTGGCGGCGGAGGTGCGAAACCACCCGGAGGCGGCGGCTGCATCGGCTGCTGGCCGTGGAAGGGCATCGGGGCTGGCGGCTGGTCGAAACGTGGCTGCTGCGGCCCGCCGTTGCCGGTGAAGCCCGCGGCCTGGACGCCGTCGTTCGGCCGAATGGGCCGCGACGGATCGTGGCCGGGAGGCGGGAAACCACCGGGAGCCGGACCGTTGCCGGGCGGGTTGCCGCCGGGCGCCATGCCGTATCCGCCCGACGGAGCGGGCGAGCTCGGACCCGGGTTCGACGCCATGCCGTACCCGCCCGAACTCGACGGCGCACCCGTGGAAGAGGAAGCGGCGGGCGGCATCGCGCTGGACTGCGAGGGACTCGGCGACGGGCTGTGCGACGGACCCGGTGCCGGGCTGGACGCCGGTCCCTGTGACGGGCTGTGCGCCGGTCCCTGTGACGGGCCGGACGCCGGTCCGGAAGCAGGATTGGAGGCCGGTCCCTGTGCCGGGCCGGACGCGGGGCTCGACGCCGGTGCAGGTGCCGGGCTTCCAGCGGGTGTCTGGGCAGCGCCAGCCGCGGGTGCCTGTGTTTGTGCGGCGGGCGCCTGCTGCTGATTACCAGCCGCGGCCTGTTGCTGACCGGAACCGTTGTCCGCGGCGTTCTGGTGGGTCTGCGGCGCACGATGACCGTCACCGGTGTCCGCCGTACGTTCCGGGGCCTGCGTCGACGACTGGCTGACCCGGTCGCTGTCCGCCGTCCGCTGCGGTCCGCTCTCGGAACGCGGCTGCGGATCAGCGGACGAACTCCGCGGCGAAGAATCGCCGTCCGAACCGCGACTCGACGCCGTCTCACTGTCCGAAGTGGACCGTTGCGACGAGTCCGGCCGCGAAGAAGAACCAGAATCCGAAGAAGAACCCGAATCCGCCGAGCCCGGAGTGCGCGAAGGCGTCCCCGAATCCCCGGAATCCACATCCGGCGTCGTAGGACCGTCTCCCGAGGCGCCGGGCGTGTTCGCGGCCTTGATGTCGCCGATCTGGCTCTTCGCCCCGTCGACACCGCCGCCCACGGCTCCGCCGGAAGCGCCCATCAGGACGTCCTTGGCCGAAAGCTTGTCCAGGTCACCGGTGACGGCGGCCTGTCCGACCGTGCTGGCGACGCCTTCGGCCGCGCCGCGTACGGCACCGCGCGCCGCGCTGTCGACGATCTGGCCGCCCACGCTGTCGGAAAGTCCCTTGGTGGCGCCCTTGCCGATACTGCTGCTGCCCGCGCCGACCACACCGTCGACGGCACCGCTGATCGCGGAATCCTTGGTCTTGCTGAGGTCCCAGCTGTCGCGGTCGCCCTTGGCCATCTGGAGGCCCTGGATACCCGCGTCCATGGCGAGGTTCATCGCCGTGTTCTGCAGGACCTCCTTGCCGATCTTCTTCAGGCCCTCCTTGAGGAGTTTCTCCAGGAGTTCCTTCGCGACCTTCTTGAAGCCTTCCTGCGCGAGCTTCTGCATCAGCTGCCGGAAGATCATCTGGACGGTCATGCGGGTGGCGATCTGCGCCGGCGCGATCCCGGCCGTCGAACCACCGAAGGTCACCGCCGCGGCCGCGATCATCGCGACGATCTGCGCGGCGAGGATCACCAGCGAGATGATGATCATGTACTTCGTGTACTCGACGTCCAGCGCGGTCGCGTTGCACGAGTCGCCGAGCGCTTTCGAAGAGTCGGCGAGTGATTTGAAGTACGCCTCGTCGCCTTCGACGAACTTCTTCCAGGCCTCGGCGAACTTCTCCGCGCCCTCACCGGTCCAGCCGCCGAGGACCTCGGTGGCGCCCTTGGTCGCGGTGTCGGCGATCGGCTGGACGGCCTTCGAGGCGTTGTGCCAGGCGTCGCGCAGTTCGCGGAGTTTGTCCTCGTCGCCTTCGGGCCAGCTTTCCCCGACGACGATCGGCAGGAGCCATTTGACCGCGTCGGGCATCTCCATACCCACGGCGCTAGACCTTCTTGTCCAGCGTCGTCTTGATCTCTTCCTCGGCGTTCGTGAACGCGGTCATCGATCGTTCGACGTTGTGCTGCATGCCCCGCAGCGCCTCGACGATGTTCGCGAACCCTTCGGACGAGCCCTGCGCGCCCGGCTCGTAGTCCTTCGCGAACTCCTTGCCGGCGTCGTCGTTGCCCCAGCATTGGCCGAGCGAGTTGATCGCGGCCATCAGTTCCTTGCCCGCGTCGTCCAGCTGGTCCGCGGCAAGCCCCAGCTTGGCCGCGGCCGTCTTCACCGCGTCCGGATCCGCGGTGAACCCACCGTTCGGCATCAGACTCCCCTGGTCAACCAGCTCGAAGGCGGTTCTTCCTCATCGTCGTCCTGCTGGCGCACCCGTTTCGGAACCGGTTTCGGTGCCGGCGGCGCGGGCGGGGCCGGAGGAGGAGGCGGCGGTGTGTCGTCCTTGATCATCAGCGGGGCGTCGAAGTCTTCGTCGGACTTCGTCGGCGCCTCTTCTTCCTCCGCGAGGAAGTCCGGGATCGACGGCATCAGCCCTTGCAGCGAAGGCGCGCCTTCGATGAGGTCCGAGAGGTCCGGCAGCCCTTCGGTGATCGGGGCCATGAGGTCGGCGACCTGCTGCTTGACCTGCAGCGATCCCTGACGCACCAAGGTCAGCACGGTGTTGGCGAGCTGCGCGGGAGTGGTGCGCTCGAAGGCGTTCGGCTGGATCTCCAGTTTGGCGAGCGTGCCGGTCGCGTCGATGGTGGCGCGGACGAGGCCGTCCTGCGAGACCACCGTCGCCGACGTCTGCGAAGCGGCTTCCTGCGCGTCCCGGAGCTGGGCGGTCTGGCGCTCGAACTGCTCGAGCAGCGTGTCGACCTGGTCCTTCATGGCGGCATTGCGCGCTTCGAGGCGTGCGCTGTCGTCGCCGGCCGTCGTCACTTGAGCCCCCGCAAGTACTTGATCCCGGGCATACGCCACCCGGTGTCGGTAAGCGTCACCCTAATGCCATGGGCGGAGCCGTATCGGTGGTTCTCCTTTTTCGCACCGCGAGCAGGTAGGCGGCGGCGCCCGCCAGGTAGAGGACGGTGGCCGCGATCAGCAGCCCCGGCGAGCGCCCGTCGGCCGGGATCACCGTCGCGGCCAGGGAAACGGCGGCGACCTGGGTGATGTTGAAAAGCGTGTCGTAGAGCGCGAAGACCCGCCCTCGCGCCTCGTCGGCGACGTCGAGCTGGACCGACGAATCGACGCAGAGTTTCAGCACCTGCCCGGCCCCGGTCACCAGGAACGCCGCGACCAACGCGGCGGGCACCACCATCGGCAGGCCGAGCGCGGACTGCGCGACCGCCGCCAGCACCAGCGCGCCCACCACGACGCGGACCCTGCCCAGCAGCCGGATCAGCCGGGCGGTCAGCAGTCCGGCGACCAGGATCCCCGCCCCGGCGAACGCGGCCATCTGCCCCAGCCCCGCCATCCCGGCGCGGAAGATCCCGGCGTCGGTGAAGTGGTTGCGCATCAGCAGCACGGTCACCAGCAGCGAGATCCCGTACGAGGCGCGATGGGCGAACAGCGCGACGAAACCGGCCGTGACGCTGGGCGTGCGCCAAGCCGCCTTCGCGCCGTCGGCGAGACCGCGGGCGACGGCGAGGGCCGGATTCGACGGCTCGTCGACCGTCGACGGCCCGAGCAGCCCGCGCGTGAACCCCGAAGCGAGGACGGCGGCGCCGATCCCGCCCAGCGCGGCGACGGCGGTGACCCACGCGGAACCGGCGTCGTCGGCGCCGGTCAGCGCCCGGAGGCCGATCGCGCAGCCGCCACCGACGACGGCGAGCACGGAACCCCATGTCGCTGCGAAGGCGTTCGCGGCGACCACGGATTTCTCTTCGACGACGTGCGGAAGCGACGCGGACAGACCCGAACCGATGAACCGGGAGATGCCCTCCGACGCCAGCGCCAGGGAGAACAGCCCGATCCCCGCCGCTCCCGTGCCCACCGCGACGGCGGTCGCGAGGATGGTGAGTGACCGCAGGAGGCTCGCGAAGATCAGGACCTTCCGGCGGTCCCAGCGGTCGAGCAGCGCGCCCGCGAACGGCCCGACGAGCGAATAGGGCAGCAGCAACGCCGCGAAACCGCCCGCCATGGCGAGCGCGTCGGCGGCGCGTTCGGGGTTGAAGAGGACGGCACCGGCCAATCCGGCCTGGTACAGGCCGTTGCCCCAGTGCGCGGAGAACCGCGTGAACAGCAGACGGCGGAAGTCACGGTCGCGAACGAACGCCCTCGAACGGACTCGCTCGGGCACGCTGGTCGTCACGAGTTCGCAGCTTAGGGAAGGCGGCCGGTGCGCTTTGAGGTCGCCTCTCGGCGGCTATGCGCAGTGTGGCTCCAGCCGGACGGTATTCCACAAAGGCGGTTCTTCAGTGAGCCCGGGGGACACGGAAAGCGCACCGACCGTTGTGTCCAACGGTGCTCGTGATGCTGTTGTTCCCAGTGCCGGACGATTTGTCCTCACTCGAAGTGGGATCATGGCGGACGTGCCAGCGGACGCCGAGGTCGAACCGGGAACGCTCCTGGTCGCCGCCCCCACGATGTTCGATCCCCATTTCCGGCGGACCGTCGTGTTCGTCATCGATCACCGGGACGAGGGAACGCTCGGGGTCGTGCTCAACCGGCCGAGTGACGTCCCGGTGTACGACGTGCTCCCCAACTGGGGCGGGCACGTCGCCGAACCGCAGTCGGTGTTCGTCGGCGGTCCGGTGGAGAAGAAGACGGCGTTGTGCCTGGCCGCGCTACGGACCGGTGAGACGGCGTCCAGCGTGCCGGGGGTGATCGCCGTCCGCGGTCCGGTCGCGCTGGTCGATCTCGACACCGATCCCGAGATCCTGGTCCCGAAGGTCCGCGGCGTGCGGGTGTTCGCCGGGTACGCGGGCTGGGACTCCGGCCAGCTGGCGAACGAGATCGAACGCGACGACTGGGTGATCGTCCCGGCGTTGCCCAGCGATGTCCTCGCCTCGCCGAACCACGACCTCTGGGGCCAGGTGCTGCGGCGTCAGGGCATCCCGCTGGCGCTGCTGGCCACCCACCCGGGAGACCTCCAGCGCAACTAGGCGGGCCGGTACCAGGGCTGGAGAGTCCTGGCCGAACTCCGTTGTCGCCCACGCGGGGCCACCGCGATCATCACGGCCATCCTCGTCCTGCACCACATCGAGATCCGCCGTCGACCACGATGAAAAGGGCTCATTCCACGGCGATTCCGCGGGCCTTGAGAGTGTCCTCGGCGCCGGGGACGGCCATGATGGCCTCGGCGATGTCGTGGATCACGCGGAGGTTGGGTAGCAGGGCGAGGTCGTCCAGTGCGGTGACGTCGAAGAGGTCGTCCTCGCCGTCCCAGAACGGCGAGCACTGGTGGTAGATCTCCAAGCCGCCGTCAGTGGTCAGTTCGTCCACGGCGGCCAGTTGGCCGGGAGTGATCTCCAAATCGGTGAAGTACTGGCGGGCTTCCTCGAGGACGGTGTACAGCAGGTCCTGTTCGCGCAGGTACTTCCACAGATCGCCGGTGGCGCCCTTGGCGTGGAGAATGTCGGCGATTTGAAAACGGGGCTGGATGAGCTTGTCCTGGTACATGAGCTTGTCGATGACCAGCAGCTTGAAGTTGAAGTCGCGGAACATGCCCATGATCTACCAGACCGCTCCGACAATCCGGGCCCTTTCAGGTCCACATGGCATCGACGATCTCCCGCAGCGCCGTGGCCCGGGATTCTCCCACTGCCGCTGGGCCGTGCAAGGGCATCATTCCTCCGACGCCCTAGGCGGTGGCGGTGTCGGCCTTCTTGAAGACGCCGCAGGTGCCGCAGGCGCAGCCACTGCACCCGGCTGGCCGCTCCGGTTCGGGCTCGGGGACCGTCGCGGCGGCGCGGTTGCCGAGCACTCCCCCGGCCGCGATCAGCGCGATCAGCCCGATCACGCCCACGACCGAGGCCAGTACGAGACCGGACGTCGTCGGCATGATCAGCCCGGCGGCCCCCGCGAGCACGGCGATCACGCCACCGGCCAGCGTCGGGAGCCCGGCGACCTTGTTGCCGAGGCGGAAGGCCTCTTCGCTGCGCATCGTGGCGGCGGTGCGCACGCCGGCGCCGCGGTCACGCGGCAGCTTCTCGCGCAGGCCGAGGAAGCCACCCCAGCCGACGAGGACACCCAGCACGATCGGGACCAGCGCTATGACGAACACTCCACGAGGATAAGCGTGACGTTCCGGCAACCTGCCGGATACCCTGATCGACTGTGCTACAGGCCATGTCAAGCCGAGCTCTCGCCATTGCCCTGATCGGGGCCGTCCCCCTCACCCTGATGGCGGCACCAGCCGCCGAAGCGGGTCACCGTCCGCTTCGCCTGATCGGGGAACAGATCGTCCCGAACGCCCTGCCCTACGAGGGCACGGTCGTCGGCGGCCTGTCCAGCATCGACTTCGACCCCCGCACCGGCGAGTACGCGCTGATCTGCGACGACCGGTCCGCGATCAACCCGGCCCGGTTCTACACGGCGAAGTTCTCCCTGGACGCCGACGGACTCGGCCCGGTCACCTTCACCGGCACCAAGCCGCTCCTGCGTCCTGACGGCACGCCGTACCCGCCGCTCGCGAAGAACGACCCCGCGCAGCCGCCGAACATGCGGACCATCGATCCCGAAGAGCTGCGCGTCGATCCCTGGACCGGCCGGTACGTCTGGTCGCAGGAGGGCGAGCGGTCGGCGGCGGCGCGGATCGATCCGTCGATCCGCGAGGCGAAGCGCGACGGCGCCTACGTCCGTGACCTGCCGATTCCCGCCAACGAGAAGATGACGGAGACGGCGGGGCCGCGGCAGAACCTCGCCCTCGAAGGCCTCACGTTCGCGGGTTTCGGATCGCTCGTCGCCAGCTCGGTCGAGGGTCCGTTGCTGCAGGACGGACCGGAAGCGAACACCACGTCAGGCGCCCTTTCGCGGATCACCGTGCAGTCGCGGTCCGGGCCGATCCTGGCGCAGTACGCGTACCCGCAGGAGAAGGTCTTCGCGGCGCCGAATCCGCCCGGCGCTTTCGCGACCACCGGCATCTCGTCGTTGCTGGCGGTCGACCAGGCCGATCCGACGCGCTACCTGGTGATGGAGCGTTCGTTCGTCACCGGCGTCGGCAACAAGGTCCGCATCTACGAGATCGACACCAAGGGCGCCACGAACATCGCGAAGGTCCCGTCGCTCGGTGAGGCGAAAAACGTCAAACCGGTCAAGAAGCGCCTGCTGGCGGACCTCGCTGACTTCAAGTTGTCCAGTGTGGACAACGTCGAGGGGATGACCTGGGGCCCGCGCCTGCGCGGCGGCGAGCGCAGTCTGGTGCTCGTCAGCGACAACAACTTCTCGCCGACGCAAGTGACCCAGTTCATCGCTCTGGCGGTCCCCTCGGAACGGCTTTGACCAGCGCGTTAAACTGGCCATATGGACACGGCTCGGCTGCTCCTTAGCCTGCCGCGCTGAACTCGGCCGATCGGCCGGGACCAGCGCGGCGACCCCTCATGCCCTCCGGGCTGAGGGGTCGAGTTGTTTCTGGAGTGGCTTGACGTGGATGAGCACGGAGGATTTCGGCGATGAACCAGGCGAGCGAAGGCGCCGACGCGGCACCTCAGCACCGCTACACCGCGGAGCTGGCGGGCCAGATCGAGCAGCGTTGGCAGGACTACTGGTCCGACCACGGCACCTACCACGCGCCGAACCCGGTCGGCCCGCTCGCGGACGAGAGCGGAGAAGTCCCGTCGGACAAGCTGTTCGTCCAGGACATGTTCCCGTACCCGTCGGGCGCCGGTCTGCACGTCGGGCACCCGCTGGGCTTCATCGCGACCGACGTCTTCGCGCGGTACCACCGCATGATCGGCCGCAACGTGCTGCACACGATGGGCTTCGACGCCTTCGGCCTGCCCGCCGAGCAGTACGCGGTGCAGACGGGGCAGCACCCGCGCAAGACGACCGAAGAGAACATGGAGACCTACCTGCGCCAGATCCGGCGCCTGGGCCTGGGTCACGACGAGCGTCGCCGGATCTCGACGATCGATCCGGACTACTACAAGTGGACCCAGTGGATCTTCCTGCAGATCTACAACTCCTGGTACGACGAGAAGGCGGGCAAGGCCCGGCCGATCGTCGACCTGGAGACCGAGTACGCGCAGGACAAACGTCGTACGCCCGACGGCCGCAACTGGTGCGAGCTGACCCGCGCCGAGCAGCTGAAGATCATCGACTCGCATCGCCTGGTCTACCTGTCCGAGGCGCCGGTGAACTGGTGCCCCGGCCTGGGCACGGTGCTGTCGAACGAAGAGGTCACCTCCGACGGCCGCAGCGAACGCGGCAACTTCCCGGTGTTCCGCCGCAACCTGCGGCAGTGGATGATGCGCATCACCTCCTACGCCGACCGCCTGGTCGACGACCTGGACCTGCTGGACTGGCCCGAGAAGGTCAAGTCCATGCAGCGCAACTGGATCGGCCGCTCGCACGGTGCGCGCGTGTCGTTCGAGGCGGGCGAGCAGAAGATCGAGGTCTTCACCACCCGCCCCGACACCCTGTTCGGCGCCACGTATCTGGTGGTCGCGCCCGAGCATCCGCTGGTCGACGAACTGACCGCCGCCACCTGGCCGGAAGGTGTCGACGCCCGCTGGACCGGTGACGCGGCGACGCCCGCCGAAGCGATCGCCGCCTACCGTGCGGCGGCGGCGCGGAAGTCCGAATTGGACCGTCAGGAGAACAAGGAGAAGACCGGCGTCTTCACCGGCTCCTACGCGGTGAACCCGGCCGACGGCAAGGAGATCCCGGTCTTCGTCGCCGACTACGTCCTGATGGGTTACGGCACCGGCGCGATCATGGCGGTCCCCGGCCAGGACGCTCGCGACTGGGAGTTCGCCGAGAAGTTCGGCCTGGAGATCATCCGCACCGTCCAGCCGTCGGACGGCTTCGACGGCATGGCGTTCACCGGCGACGGACCGGCGATCAACTCAGGCTTCCTGGACGGCATGGGCGTCGACGAGGCCAAGAAGACGATGATCGGCTGGCTGGAGGAGCACGAGCACGGTCGCGGCACCGTCCAGTACAAGCTGCGCGATTGGCTGTTCTCGCGCCAGCGTTACTGGGGCGAGCCGTTCCCGGTCGTCTACGACGAGGACGGCCAGGCCCACCCGCTGCCGGACAGCATGCTGCCGGTCGAACTGCCCGAGGTCGCCGACTACTCGCCGGTGACCTTCGACCCGGAGGACAGGGACAGCACGCCGTCCTCGCCGCTGGCGCGCGCCACCGAATGGGTCGAGGTCGAGCTGGACCTGGGCGACGGCAAGAAGACCTACCGCCGCGACATCAACACCATGCCGAACTGGGCGGGCTCCTGCTGGTACCAGCTGCGGTACCTGGACCCGACCAACCCGGACGTGTTCGTCGCGCCGGAGAACGAGTCCTACTGGGTCGGCCCGCGTCCCGCCGAACACGGCGTCGACGACCCCGGCGGCACGGACCTGTACGTCGGCGGTGTCGAGCACGCGGTGCTGCACCTGCTGTACTCGCGGTTCTGGCACAAGGTGCTGTTCGACCTGGGCCACGTGTCGTCCGAGGAGCCGTACCGGAAGCTGTTCAACCAGGGCTACGTCCAGGCGTACGCCTGGACGGACGCACGCGGCGTCTACGTCCAGGCCGACCAGGTCGAGGAGCGGGACGGCAAGTTCTTCTTCGGCGACGAAGAGGTCAAGCAGGAATACGGCAAGATGGGCAAGAGCCTGAAGAATGTCGTGACGCCTGACCAGATGGCAGGCGACTACGGCGCCGACACCTTCCGCTTCTACGAGATGTCGATGGGCCCGCTGGACGTCTCACGGCCGTGGGCGACCAAGGATGTCGTTGGCGCGCAACGGTTCCTGCAGCGGCTGTGGCGCCTGGTCGTCAACGAGGAGACCGGCGAACTGCGGGTGTCCAATGTGGACGCTACGGACGAGGATCGCAAGCAGCTGCACAAGACGGTCGCCGGGGTCCGCGAGGACTACGCGGAGATGCGGTTCAACACGGCCGGCGCGAAGCTGATCGAGCTGAACAACCACGTCACCAAGACCTACGGTTCGGCCGAGGCCACGCCGCGGGAACTGGTGGAGCCGCTGGTGCTGATGCTGGCGCCGCTGGCCCCGCATCTGGCCGAGGAGCTGTGGAAGCGGCTGGGCCACGCGGATTCGCTGGTGCACGGGCCGTTCCCGGTCGTCGACGAGAAGTACCTGGTCGAGGACACCGTGGAGTACCCGATCCAGGTCAACGGCAAGGTGCGCTCGCGCGTCACCGTGCCCGCCGACGCGGGCAAGGACGCCGTGCAGGCGGCCGCGCTGGCCGACGAGAAGGTCGCCGCACTGGTCGGCGACGGCACGCCGCGCAAGGTGATCGTCGTCCCGGGACGGCTGGTCAACATCGTCCTGTAGCGCCGTGGCCGATAGCCGCCAGCGTCGAGGGTCGTGAGGCGATTCGATGGAGTTGTTCAAGGACAACGAAATCGAACGGAGAACACCCCATGACCCTCGACGGCAAGGTGGCTTTGGTGACCGGCGGCAGCCGCGGGATCGGTGCCGCCACGGCGATCCGGCTCGCCGAAGACGGCGCCGACGTCGCACTCACCTATCAGCACAACGCCGCGCTCGCGGCCGGTGTCGTGGACGAGATCAAGGCACTCGGCCGCCGTGCGCTGGCGATCCAGGCCGACAGCGCCGACGCCGCGGCTCTGGTTTCCGCGGTCGACACGACGGTCGCCGAGTTCGGCAGGCTCGACGTGCTGGTCAACAACGCGGGCGTCGGCTTCGTCGGCCCGCTCGACCAGACGAGCCTGGAGGACATCGACCGCGTGCTCGCGGTCAACGTCCGCGGTGTCTACGTGGCCACGCAGGCCGCGGCCCGGCACCTCGGCGACGGCGGGCGTGTCGTCACCATCGGCAGCTGCGTCTCGGACCGCGTCCCCGGCCCCGGGATGTCGCTGTACGCGGTGAGCAAGACCGCGCTGCTGGGCATGACCAAGGGTCTCGCCAGGGAACTCGGGCCGCGCGGCATCACCGTGAACATCGTCCACCCCGGCCCGACCGACACCGACATGAACCCGGCCGACGGCCCGTACGCCGCCGACCAGCGGAGCCTGACGGCGTTCGACCGCTACGGTTCGCCGTCGGAGGTCGCCGCCACCGTGTCGTTCCTGGCCCGGCCGGAAAGCAAGTACGTGACCGCGGCGACCGTCTCGGTCGACGGCGGGCACGCGGCGTAGCTCACTCGGCGGTGAGGCCGATCTCGCGCGCGAGATCGGCCAGCATCGCGTCGAAGAGGACGTCCGGTTTCGAGAACGGGATCGGATAGTTGCCGAAGACCTCGAGCGTGACGTGCCCGTAGAGCCGGGCCCAGAACTGGATCATCAGGTACGTCACGCCGAGGTCGAGCTTCTCCAGCGGGAACGTCGCGCCGGACTCCTTCAGCACGGCGAGCAGTTCCTCTTGGAAGGACGTGAGATCGTCGCGCAGCTCGACGGGCACCACGTCGTTCGAAGGCGTCACCAGGTCGTGCATCGCGAGCACCCGGCCCGCCGCCGCGAGGAAGATCCGCCCGAACGGCTCGTCCAGCCTGCTCAACGTGTCATCGCCAGAAGGCGACGCGAAGACCAGCGTGAACTCCTTGGTGTGCGCGAGCGCCCAGCGCCGGAACCCCTTGCAGATGGCGAAAAGTTGCAGCGCGCCCTCGTCCGGCAGCTGTGCGATGTCCTCGGCGAGCCCGGCCGCGAGATCCGCGACGACGTCCGCACGCAGGTGCTCGACCAGATCGTCCCGGGAGCCGTAGTAGCGGTACAACGCCGGCGCCGTGATGCCGAGCTCGCGTGCGATCGCCCGCAGGGTCACGGCCTCCGGCCCCTGCTCGACCAGGAGCGCCCGCGCCGTCCGGCGGATGTCCTGATCGGTCGCGGCGCGCTCGCGACCCCTGCGGCCGGTGTTGGTCATTCGCGCATTCTAGGTGGTCAGTGCGGGGATGGAGCCGCATGGCCTCACGCTGTCGCGGGCTGGCTTCCGCTTCCGCAACTCGTAGCGTTCCACCTCGATGAGACGCCTACTTCTGCTGATCGTGCCCGCCTTGCTCTGCGCCGCCTGCGTTCCCGAGCCCGGCCCCGCGGGCGCCGCCGCGCCGCCGCCGCCGCCACAACGCTTCATCCTGAAGGAGACCCCCAGCACCGAACCGGCGGCCACCTTCCAGGGGACGCCGGTGCACAACGCGTGCGCGATCCTCACTTCCGATGTGCTGGCGGCCGCGGGGCTGGCCTTGAAGGACGGCTTCCTCCAGGGCGGCGAACGCCTGAGCACCACCGACGGAGACCGCCCGGACCTCGCCGGAAAGGGCCTGTGGGCGAGTACCTGCGGCGGCAGCGTCACCGTGTCCGGCGCGCCGAACCTGACCGATGTCAGCGTGAGCCTGCACGTCTTGCACTCGCGCTTTTCGCAACGAATGGACTGGCGGGACGCCGTACTGGAGGTCGACGTCCGGCAAGTGTCCGAGAGCTCGCCAGAAGACATCAGTATGAGCATCCAGACCGACTACAACATCCTGGAGCTCGGCATCAACGGCTTCACCAAGCTCCCCGATCCCGAAGCCACCTTGAACTCGCTACTCGACGGCGTCCGCCGGAACGTCGCCCAAGGGCCGCGGTCCATGCCCGTGCACAGCTACCCCGCGCCTTACGACCTCGTCGCCGACCCTTGCGCCGCCTTCCCGGCGGAGGTCTTCACCACGATCACCGCACGGCCGACCGATGGCCTGCAACGGGATCTGTTCAGCTTGAGCGAAAACCCGGGTGCGGAGCACAACAGTGTCCAGATGCGCTGCGATCGCGCCGGCCAGGTCGCCCTTTCGGAGGGAATCGCCCCGAGCGTCACCGTCAGCCAGACCGTGCTGTCCGTGCCGGACCTCGCCGTTGCCGCCGTTCGCGAGCAGTGCGACTTCAGCCGGGGCGAGCCGCTGTCTCGGCCGATCGGAGAGGCCAGTTGCGCCCTTCCCGGCACCGACGGCGGCCAGGTCCTCTTCCGCAGCGGTCGTTCGGAGGTGCGGGTCAGCCTCATCGCCGCCAAAACCGATCCGGCGACGACTCGCGAAAATCTGCTCAAAGGCGCCGAGGCCGTCTATGCCCGGCTTACGCCCTCCCCTTGAGGTTCTTCAGGACTTCAGCCGCCACGTCACGGCCGAGGATGCAGCCGTCCTTACCCGCCTGGCTGGCCTTGTCTCCGAGGGATAGGGAAATCGAATAGGCGAGCTGATCGGAGATCCCGACCACGACGGCGCAACCGTCGTCATCCTGGATGTTGGTGTAGCCGATCGCCGGATAGCCGTCGATGGGGTCGAGTTCGACCCAGCGAGCTGCTTTCGGTTTGACGTTCTTGTAGGGGAGGCTGATTCCTTGGTCAGATTTTGTTTGGTAACTGATCGAGAATCCTGCGCCGCTGCCTGATGCTGAACGCCAGTCGCAGGCGTTGCCGAGGGCGTCGGTGCTGGGTTCACCGGGCTTCGGTTCGCCGAGGAAGGTTTCGAGTTGCTGAGTGGTGAGTGCGCTGTCGCAGGGGCTTCCGTCGAGTACCTTGGCCGGTAACGGATTCTGCACGGCGGGTGCCCCGCTGTTCGGGACGCCTGCCGCGCTTGAAGACGCGGGAGGTGCGCTTGTGCCTGGAGTCGCTGTGCCGGGATTGCGATTGCCATCGCAGGCCGTCATGAGCAGGGTGCCGGTGGCCACGAGCGCGAGTGTGGCCAGCAGGTGCCGTGAAGTCATTCGAGTGTCCCGCGTTTCTTGGTCGCTTCGGCAGCTTGCCGATCGGTTTCCTCGGTCAGTCCCAGTGCTTTCTCCAGTCGGAGAATCAGCTCGGTAAAGTACTTCTCCTGAAATCGCAGATGTCCCTCATAGAACCGTCCTGTTTCGTTGACGCCGTTCGGGCCGTTCACCGCGTGAGTGCTTGCCGGTTCGTTGCCCGGTGGCACAACCTGCGACAAGCGTCTTGCCGCATCGAACTGCTTGCCTATGAAGTCGCGTTGGTCTTGGCACTTCTTGAGCAGGGCCCGCATCTCGTCACCGCTCATGGTGAAGCCCTGGCCGCTCGCCGGTGCCGCTCCACCGCCCACGACGTCGTCACTGTTCTGGAACCAGACATCTCCGAAGAACGAAGTCATCGAGATCTCCCCCTTTACTTCAGTCCGTGCAGGGTCGCGTAGAGGACGTCGACCAGGACGTCCCTGCTCCCCGGTTCGAAGCTGACCAGCGGTTCGCCGTCCTCACCCGGCAGCACGTAGGTGAGGACGCGTCCGGCGTGGGCGGTGTCGACGACGGTGAGCGGAGTGCTCCTGGTGCCGTTGTTGGCCGCGTAGAGCTGGTGCACCCCGGTGCGTTTCGCCGCCATCAGTTCCCGCGCCGAGGGCAGCGGGTCGTAGGCGGGCTCCTCGGTCGGGTCCTCGAGGTCGTAGGAATCCTCGTAGACCGGCTGGCCGGAGAAGCGCGATTTCGGGATCTTGACCGGGTTGATCCGAGCCGGTGCGACCGGGGGCAACATGTCGACCAGGGATTCGGCGCCGTAGCCGGGGTCGATGACGTCGATGCGGATCTTCTCGTCCTGGCGGATCACTCGGACCGCGTCCGGGCCGGACGCCGACACGAGGATGTTCCCGGTCTCGTCCGACTCGATGTCGCCGAGCCAGGCGGTGAACCGCAGCGGGCCGGTGGCCAGCACCCGGAGAAGGTCGCGGAACTCCCTGGTCAGGGCGCCTCCGGAGGCCAGCTTCAGCTCGGTGAGGGTGTCGAGCACTGCGTCGTCGAGCTTCTTCTTGGTGTCTTCGGCGAGCCACAGGTGGTCCGGGCCGAGCGCCGCGGGCGGAGTGCCGTGGCGCTCCCATTCCCACGCGGTGAGCAGGACGGTCTTCGGCAGGTACAGGGGTGCTTCGAACACGGTCAAAGCCCGATCACCGGCGGGACCGGCTTCGTGTCAGTGCCGCCGAAGACGCTCTCGGGGTCGGCTTCCTGCAGGTACGAGGCACGCTGGTGCTCCTCGTCCTCGCCGCCCTTGCCCTTGCCCGCACCGGCGCCCATCGGACCCATCCCTGGTGCACCGGGCCTGCCCGCGCCCCCGGCGGGACCACCGGGCATCCCGGGGCGTGCCACCTGGCCGGGCTGACCGGGAGCCATCGCCCCACTGCCGCGACCCGCTCCGGGCGTGGCGCCACTGCCAGGCCCACCGGACGAACCCGAGCCGGGTCCGAAACCGCCGCTGCCGCTGCCGGGACCGAATCCCGGTCCGAAACCGACTCCGCCGCCACCACCTGGGCCGAAGTTGGTGCCACCACCGGTGCCGGGGCCGAAGGACGGCGGCTGGTAACCCGGATACGACGAAGGCTGCGGAGGCGTGTAGCCCGCCGCCCGCGTGCCGTCGTCGTACTGACCAGGGCGGAAGCCCGGATCGGAAGGCTGGTGAGGCCTGGGAGGTTCATACGGCCGCGGGCTCGGGGTTTCGTGGCCGGGTGGCGGTCCCGTCGGTAGTGGCGGCTGCACCCCGCCCGGAGGCGGCCGGTACCCGCCGTCGCCGGGATCCGAGCGCCCGTCGAATCCCCGCACCTTGCCGTCGTCACCAGGGCCGGGACCGGGGCGGCTGTCGTCGATCTTGAAATCGCCGCCGTCGAACGCTCCGAGCTGCCCGTAGTCGATCGTCCGGCCCGCGGTGTTCGAGCTCGACTGGTCGTTATAGGCGTTGTAGCGGTCGAGGTTCGCTTGCGCCTTTTGGTTGTACTGGTTGACCTTGTCTTCTGTGTCGGTGTCCCACGGTGTCGCGTCGTCGTAGGTGCCCGTGGTCGGCGGGTCCGCGGCGACTTCGCGGTCCAGCGAGTTCTTCAGCGACACGAACTGGTCGAGTTGCGTCTGCGTCAACCCCGAATTGCGCTCAAGGCTCGATGAGGCGGACGTGGACGAGTCGGCGAGCGGCTGAAGCTTCGCCCGTGCCGCGTCCGCCGCGCCGCCGGTCCAGGCGGATTCCAATGCCGTCATCACGCCGCGGGTGCCGTCATGCATCTGGGTCTGGTTCCGCGCCTGTTCACCACCGACCCTGCGCGCCTCTTCCAGCGAGCCGGTACCAGGGCCGTTCAGGACGGCTTCGAGCAGCTGCTTGGGCGTCATCCCGCCCTGATTGACCGCTCCGGAGCCGTCGCTCACATTCGACCCGACGATTCCCCCGACGATCGCGCCGACCGGCCCGCCCACGACGAAACCGGCCGCCGCACCGGCGCCGGTCTTGCCGAGCAGCCCCGCGGCCGCCTCCCATACGTCCCCGAACAAACCCATCGAAGCCCTCCCCGGCCCAATCGGTCGATGTATTGCGCTCACGCACAATACCGTGCCGATTACACCAGGTGGGCGGATTCAACCCAGAAGGCGAGCTTGCAGCCGGGTGATCGGCCGGAGCGCCAGGAAGATCGGGACGGCCATTCCGAGCGCGACGAAGAAATGCACGATCCAGGCCCCCGCCAGCGTCGGCCCGCCCCACGTGCCCTCCGGGTCGCTCCCGGTCCAGAAGAGCCCGTAGGTCGCGATGCGCCCCACAAGATAGAAGAGCAGCAAAGCGAGCAAGAACGCGATCACACTCGGACCGAAGGCCGCCAAGAATCGCGGCCGTGTCCCGCTTCCCTGCCCGAGCCAGCGCCGCGCGAGTCCACGCTGGACCTTCGCGCCACCGAGGTAGCCCGGAAGAACGAGAAGCGCGTAGACCGCGCGTTTCCAGTCCGAAATCGTCATACCCGGCACGCTATGGGCTCCTGACCTGCGCGGACACCGTGCTGACCGCCGACCCCGGGTAGGGAAAACCGGGGATCGCTGTGGTGATCCACACGACCGGGGCGTGGATGCGCGCGAAACGTTCCCCGCCGTCAGACGGGTATGCAACACTCGGTCGCCGAATGGCTACGACGTGAACAGGGGAGGTTCGCGTGTCGAACCCTGAGCAGCTCTTCGCTGATTTCGAGGCCAAGCTGGCCGACGCCCAGCGAAAGGCGAATCAGATGCGCACCGAGATCGAAGGCGTCTCGGTGTCCGAACGCAGCAAGGACGGCCAGATCTCGGTCAAGGTCAACCACGCGGGAAACCTCGTGGGCCTGGAGATCGGCCCGTCCGTGCGGGACAACCCGGCGCTCGCGCAGGAGATCCTCCGCGTCGTCCAGAGCGCCCAGAGCAAACTCGCGAGCGCGATGCAGGCCGGCGTTCCGTCCATCGCGGGCACCGAGACGATGAACGAGCTGGTCAACCAGCTGGAGAGCGAGTACCCGGAACCCGAGCCGACGGGTTACGTCGAGGGCGGTCACCAAACGGCAGACGAGGACGCCCGCTTCGTCGCCGAAGACGAACTCGACGCGCCTCCGCCCCCTCCGGCCCCGAAGCCGCCCGCCCCTCCGGCCACCCCCGCGCCACCGCGCGCCACGCGCCGGCCGCAGACGGACCACGAGGACGACTACTTCACCGGCGGCGACTTCCTGCGCTGAGCGGGTTCTTGAGGGAGGGAAACCACGATGACCGGCTCAAACGGTCCAGGATTCGACGTTGATCCGTCCGCGCTCGAAACTCATCGGGGGAAGCTCGATGCCCTCACAGGGCGGATCAACACGGCCTTGGATGCCGCCGAGCAGACGATGCACCCAGAGGCGTTCGGGATCATCGGTATGTCGCTCGCCCTTTCGTTTTCGATGGCGCAATCCGTCGCGGAGGACGCTGTCAGAACGGCTGCGACGAGCGCTGATGATCACGCCGATCGGGTCAGGGTGTGGCAGCAGCGGAAGGAAATAACCGAGGACGAGTACAAGAAGCTCTTCAAGGTATAGGGCCGGCCATGACTGAGAACCCTGTTGCTGCAAACCCGGCCCCGAAGGCGCCGAATCGACTGGTCGCCACGGACGGCGCGGCGAAGGAGAGCCCGCTCGAGGGTGCGGGCTTGATCCAGGACTTCGGTGACGCCCTGCTCAAGGCTTCTTCCGGTGACTGGGGCGAAGGACTTGCCAACCTGGTGATCGGCGGCTTCTCCCTCGCGTCCGACATATCCGATCCACTTGGTGCCTTGGCCAAGGCGGGGATCGGGTGGGTGATCGAACACGTCAGCTTTCTGCGGGAGCCGCTGGACTGGCTGACAGGCGACCAGGTCGCGTTGGAGAACCTGGGTGGCACCTGGGGAAATGTCGGCGACGAGCTGTCGAAAGTCGCTGATGAACTACGCCAAGACGTCGCCAGGGACTCGGCCACGTGGACCGGGACCGCCGCTGACGCCTACCGGGCGTTCGCGAACGACCGCGCGGATCTCTATGAGTCGGTCGCCACCGGGGCGCAGGGCATCTCGGTCATGATCGCGATGTGCAAGTCGATTCTCGCGGTGGTCCGCAGTGTCGTCCGGGATCTGATTTCCGAATGTGTCTGGAAGCTCATTTGGATCGTATGTCGCTACCCGGGGCCCGCGATGCCGGCCGGACTGGCCGCCGAGGGCGTTCCCATGGCGATCAGGTGGGCGACCAAGATCATGGACAAGGTCAAGCAATTGACCAAGGCCTTCGGAAACGCGTCGGGGCTCGTCAAGAAGCTCGGCGCGATGTTCGGAGAGGCGAAGAGGCTTCTTCAGGGCGTGAACGTCAAGGACATCGCCAAGAATTTCGGTAACGATGTCTCCGGTCTGGCCAAGACCTTGGGTGACGACATCGCCAATCTCGCCGCATACGGCAAGGTCGGCGCCAAGGACATTGCCAAGGACGTCGGCGACGCGGTGAAGGAAGAGGTCAACAAGGTCCCCGGCGCCATCGCCAAGGAGGCGGCGAAAGAGGCGGGGAAGAAAGCCGGCGAGCTTGGCGACAAACTGGTTTCGGGGGACGACGACAAGAAGGAGGGTGTAGTCGGCGCCCGGCCTGCCGAGTCGACGGTGCAGCCGGTTTTCGATCAACCCGGAGGGCAACGGATTTCGGGCTCGCTCGAAGGCTGACCTCAGAGCTCTGTCGCCGAAGGAAGGTCATGAAGACGGTTGCGAAAGCAGCGGCCACCAGCGTCGCTGCGTGGACCCTGCTGGCCTTGTTCGTCATCGGCATGATGACGTTGTTCCGGATCGCCGGTATTCCGGCCACCGTTTCCGGTTCCGACCTCATAGGGGCCGATGGGACCGCGAGTGTCGTCGATTGTGCCGAACACGGCCCACTGTCGGTTCGTGGAGCGGGCTACTACTGGAAATGCGTCGCCGACGTGCGGACGGGCCCGGACAGGCCGACGTCGAGGGTCGAATTCGGTCCGGATGAGCTGACACCAGCCGACCTGGGGCGGTCGGTGTTCGTCGACTACGCCAGCCACGACTGGCAACGGAACGTGCCACATCCCTACAACTTCCTTGCCGCGGTAGGCCCGATCGCAGCAGGTGGGCTGGGCTTCATCGGGTACGCCGTAGGGCCGGGGATCTTCCTTCGATGGCTGATCCCGTCGTTGAGGCGTCGCGACAAGGTGACACAAAGTCCGGACGAGCCGGCCTCGCTCGACCTTCCAGTCGATCTGAAGCTGCCTGTACCTGACGGAGGAGATCGGACCGGAGCAGTTGCCGCCTTCGTTTTCTTTACGGCAACAGGGCTCGGGTTTCTGGTGGTGGCGGGAACCATGGTCATGGCGACAATGCGCCTACGGCCAGATGACGTCGTGACCTTCCTGATCGCTCTTCCTTTCGTGCTACCAGGCGTCGGCTTGCTTGCCGTGATCCCCTCGGCACGACGCCGGCTTCGTGTTACGTCAGGGGCATCGCTGATCCCGGCGCGGTTGACTCCGCGAGGATTCGAACAAACCGCGCGTGACGGCACACCGCTCCGAATCCACTGGTCGAAGATCAAGCGGTTCGTCTTCGTGGAACGGCCTGGCGACCTGGTCGAGGTTCATCTCTCGATCATGGGCGACAAAGCTGACGAGGGTCTGGCCAAACCCTTCCGTACTCCGTCCGAACACGGCTACCTTCTCACGCCTTTCCTGCCACTTCGGGAAGCCGAGCACCTGTCAGCTGTGGTCGAAAACTTCAAGCGCGGTTTGACGCGTTGGCCCACGAGAGAAGTGGCCCGGGGTGGGCTCGGCTTGATCAGGCCCACCAAGAGCACGGTCGTCAGGCTGAAGAACGCCACGTCAGGGGTCACGACGGAGAGGCGGATCTCGGCGAGCCGGCCTTCGCTGATCCGGATGACGGTGATGGTGTTGGCGGCGGTTCTGCTGACGTGGTCGGTAGTGGTCGCCGCGTCCGGCACGGTGGCGATGGATCTGTTCATCGTCACCGCCGTCGTGCTCGTCTATCTCGCTGCTTCCCTCTACCGGGGAAACCGTGGGAGTTTCGTGCTGCGGAAAGACTCCTTGATCTGGCAGGAAAGGGACCGCCCGAAGGTGACGATTCTCTACGCGGACATCGACAACATCGTGGTGAAGCCGACTCCGTCAGGCAACGGCCGGTGGTACTACAGCGTTGATGTCGTGCCGAGTGAGGGTGACGAGTACGTGCTGGCGGAGCGAGTGGGTGCGGCCGCCGCGAAACGCCTCGTGGCTCTCGTCCAGCCACGACCGGCGACGGCAACGTCGCTGGAGAACCATTCGTGACCCGGGTTTGAGTTCGGAGCGACTTCCTACGCTGAGCGGGCTTCTTGAGGGAGGGGATCATGGGACAGCCACAGGGTGATCAGGGCTTCAACGTAAACCCGGATCAGATCGACGAACACGCCAAGCAGGTAGAACAGACTCACGACCATTTGCGGGTCGCCCTCGACGCGGATAGCGATCGTGTGGACATGTTGGCCTTCGGGCTGATCGGCAATATGTGCGGGATGCCGTTGATCTGCAACAACCTTTCGGAGAACGTGCGAGAAGCCCTGCAAGCCGCGATCACCGCGGGCGAGCACCATGTCGCCGCGGTGCGGAAGTGGGCCGAGGTGCGCCGGGTGACCGAGCAGGATGCGATCGACCTTCTGAAGCGGGCAGAGCAGGTGGAACGTGGCTGAGAACGAAGTCCTCGCCGGGGCCAAGCAGGAGACGGACTCCGAGAAATACGCGGTGGACAGCGCACTGGAAGGCGCGGGCGCGATCCAGGACGTGGCGGGCGGCGTCGAAAAGCTCTGGAAGGGTGACTGGACAGAAGGTCTCGTCAGCCTCGCGGGAGCTGTACCGGACATCATCGAGGTCATTAAGAACCCTTTGGAAACCCTGATGAGCTGGGGTTTCGGGTGGATCATCGAACACGTCGATTTCTTGAAGGAACCGCTGGACTGGGTCTCCGGTGACCAAGACGCGCTCGATCTCGAGGTGCAGAAATGGTTGAAGATAGGCGAGTACGTCAAGAAGACAGCCGAGGACCTGACCGACGAGGTCCAGAAGAACTGCATGGAGTGGTCAGGTGCCGGGGCTGACGCATATCGCGCCTACGTGCAAAAGCAGCTCAACGGGTACCGGGAAATAGTGCGGCTTGCCGAGCAGGCTGGGAACATCATCAACATCTGTAAGACTGTGCTCTCGGTGGTTCGGACGATCATTCGGGACCTAATAACAGACGCCCTGGCGAAGATCGTCATGATCATCGCCAGGTATCCGCCGCCCGCCTACCCTGCCGCTTTGGCGGCCGAGGGGGTCCCCTTCGCGATTCAGAAGAGCACCGAGGCCATGACGTGGGCAGAGAAGCTGATGCGCGTCCTCTTGCGCGCGAAGTCCATGTTGATGGACTTCTACAAGAACGTCGGTGACCTCATCAAGAAGGGCGACGTGTTCCAGGGTGCGGGAATGGGAGCATTCTGGGAGGTGGTAAAGGAAGCGGGAAAGACAGCCGTTCGCGAGGTGGTCAAGGGGGCTTCTGAAGACAAGGAACGCGATAGGCAAGAGACGACTCTCAATGCCCCCGGGGTGGCAAAGCCGCCGGTCAAGACGGAAAGTTCCGTCGGCATCCGACGGGGCGCAGAACCAGAGCCGATCTTCGAGCAGCCCGGAACGCAGCGGATATCCGGGTCGATCCAGTGAGTGACGTTCTTTTGTCGACAGGGTACGAAGCCGTTCCCACAGTCACGCGTAGGTCTCCGTGGAAGGCGGCGGGCGCCACCATCGGCGTGTTCCTCTATGTACTGATCTGCTGGACTTTGATCGGTCGTGGGATGGCCGTGGACGGTGAGGAGGGGACGAGCAAGTTCGTCGACATGGCGACGGCGACGGCCTGCGAGGAGATAGGGCCCCTTAGCATCGCCGGGCTCGGCTACTACTGGATCTGTGACATCGAGGTCCGCCCCTACTCATCCTTCTCGGAACAGAAAGTCTTGACGGCACGTTCTTTTCCGGACGAGCTGACTCCTGCCGACATCGGCAAGCCTGTCCGAGTCAAGGAATTCGGCAGGTACTACGCGCGGGACTTCAAGAGCGAAGTTCCATGGTGGAGTATCGCACCTGTCATCGGTGGTTTCGTTGGGCTGGGGCTTCTAGCGTACCGACGGCAAACCAAACGTTTCCGTAAACCTGTCGCCGAGCCACGTGTGGTGACCCCGCTATCTCTCTCGTCGGTTCGTCCGCTCGGCAGTGTGGCGGCTCCCGTCGGCCTGCCGGCGACAGCGTCGAGAACCGTTACGCCCAATGACTGGTCGTCTGCCAAGTTCTGGCGCATCTGCGGGCTACTCCTCGCCGCGGCCGTTGTGGCCGGAGTCGTGGGACTCACCGCTAGCAGGGGGACGGAGCTTCGCGAAGCGACCTTGACGATCGCGGCGATCGGTCTCTTGGCACCTGGATTGCTCTGGTTCTGCACTCCAGGCCGCCTGGGAAAGGCTACTTGGCGCACCACTTTCACCGTATCGCCTGAGGGTATTCGCTGGTTCCGTCGCCACAAGGCGACCTTCGAGGTGAGTTGGGGCGACATCCGTGAGCTTCGGCTGACCACTGTCACCGATGGCAACCACACCTTGCGGATGATCGACTTCTTTCCTGCTGATGAGGGGTTCGCGAAGCGTCATCGAGCGTTGAAAGGGCTGTGGGAGATAGGCGCGACACTCGATGGTCGTTCACTTCCTCCCGCCGTGAACGGCTACCGGGTTCCTGAAGCGTTCAGTGATGCCGCGTTCGCCGAGGTTCGAGCCGCGATGCTGACGATCCGGCCGGACAGGTTGAGTGAGTATCGAGGTACACCGCAGAATACGGGCACTGCCTGAATTCCGGCACGCTGGATTTCTCCGAGGCCGAACGGGCAGAGATCATCGAGCGGACAAGTTCGCAGGTGCGGCGCCCGCGAACCGGGGCGCCGCCGGCGCCGATCACTCGGGGGGCTACGTGATCGACGCCGGCGACCCGATGCCCCACTTCCGGCAAGCCGGAATCGGGGCAACGTCACCGCGTGGACGCGGCAACGCATCTCAAGAGCGGGCGTGATCGCCGAAGTGACGTCCGGGGGAAGGTTATCCCCCGAAAGAGTGACGGCGTTCCGCTGCTCGCCTGATTGTCGCACTACGCGCCGAGAAAGTTACAAAGTTCTTCACATCTTCGCCGGGAGAAGGGTCATGACCGGACAACTGCTGGTCATGGCATCGTTTCCTCCATGACTTCTCAGGTGCTGGTCATCGGGTCCGCCAATGCCGATCTCGTCGTCCCGGTCGACCGGCGACCCGGGGGTGGCGAAACCGTACTCGGTGGCGACACGGTCTTGTCGCCGGGTGGCAAGGGCGCCAACACGGCGGTCGCCGCGGCCAGGCTCGGCGCCGACGTCGCGCTGCTCGGGGCGGTCGGTGACGATCCGTACGGCGAGTTGCTCAAGCGGTCGCTGGCCGAGTCCGGGGTGAACACGGGTTCATTGCGCACGAGTGAGCGTCCGACGGGGATCGCGTACATCACGGTCACGCCCGACGGTGAGAACTCGATCCTCGTCTCGCCCGGCGCCAATTCCAGTCTGCGGCCCGAGGACGTCGATCTCGACGGCGCCGAGATCGTGGTGTTGTCGTTGGAGATCCCGCTCGAAACCGTCGAGCACGCCGTCGCGAAAGCCGTCGAGAATGGTGTGAAGACGTTGTTGAACCTGTCTCCGGCGGCCGAGCTTTCCGCGGAGACGCTTCAGGGGCTCGACGTTCTGCTGGTCAACGAGCACGAGGCTGCCTTCCTGCTCGGTGGCGAGGCCGACTTCCCCAAGTTGCTCGATCTCGGTCCGAAGGCCGCTGTCGTGACGCTCGGCGCGAAGGGGGCGGCGGTGGTGACCGCGGACGGCGTGACGGAGGTGTCGTCGCCGAAGGTCGAGGCTGTCGACACCACGGGCGCCGGCGACGCTTTCGCGGGCGCGCTCGCGACGGCGCTCGCGAAGGGCGAAGGGTTGGCCGACGCGGCGCGCAGGGCGGTGAAGGTGGCGGCGATCACCGTGACCCGCCAGGGTGCGCAGCCGTCGTATCCGACGGCGTCCGAACTGGAATGATGTGTACTTCTGTGTTGTGCTGTCGGCTATGAGTCAGGTCACGCCGCCTATGAGATATGGTCTAGACCATGCCGTCTGAGTCTTTGACCGGGGTCGCCGTCAGTCCCGGCCGCGCGAGCGGTCCTGTCGTCCGGGTCGCCGAACCGCTCGGCGAACCCGCGAGCACGCCGGCACCGGCCGATCCCGCCGCCGAGGCCGCCCGGATCGCCCCGGCCGCGCAGATCGTGGCCGGACGGCTCGAGAAGCTGGCCGAGACCGCGACCGGTGAGGCCGCGACGATTCTCATCACCACGGCGGCGATGGCGGCCGACCCGGCGCTCGTCTCGTCGGCCGAGCAGCTGGTCAAGGACCAGGGGCTGCCCGCGCCGCGTGCGGTGCACCAGGCGGCGGGCAAGTTCGCCGACGCGCTCGCGGCCGCCGGCGGCTACATGGCCGAGCGCGCTCGCGACGTCCTCGACGTGCGCGACAGGCTTGTCGCCGAGCTGCTCGGAATCGCGCCTCCTGGCGTTCCCGACCTCGAGTCGCCGAGTGTGCTCGTCGCGCGCGACCTCGCGCCCGCCGACACCGCGGGCCTCGACCCGGAGAAGGTGCTCGCGCTCGTCACCGAAGAGGGCGGCCCCACCAGCCATACCGCGATCCTCGCCCGCGCGCTCGGCATTCCCGCCGTCGTCGCGGTCCGCGGTGTCCTCGCGCTCGACGCGCAAGCGCTTGCGGTGGACGGTGACAGCGGGGTCGTCGAGGTCGCGGACCCGAACGCCGATGTCGTCACGGCCGCCAAGACCGGCGCGATCGAGTGGAACGGCACCGGCGCGACCGCCGACGGTCACCGCGTGAAGGTGCTCGGCAACGTCGGTTCCGCCACCGATGCCCAGGCCGCCGCCGAGGCGGGTGCCGAGGGCGTCGGTCTCTTCCGCACCGAGTTCTGCTACCTCGACGCGTCCTCCGAGCCGAGTGTCGAAGAGCAGCGCAAGGCCTACACCGCCGTGCTCACGCCGTTCCGCGGCAAGCCGGTCATCGTCCGCACCCTCGACGCGGGCGCCGACAAACCCCTCGCCTTCCTGGAGCCCGAGATCGAGCCCAACCCGGCGCTCGGCGTACGCGGCCTTCGGGTCGCCTTCGACCGGCCCGAGATCCTCGACCGCCAGCTGGAGGCCATCGCCGGTGCCGCGCAGGACTCCGGCGCCGAGGTTTCGGTGATGGCCCCGATGGTCGCCACCGCCGCCGAGGCCGCCTGGTTCGCCGAGCGCGCCCGCGCCGCCGGACTCGCCCGCGCGGGTGTGATGATCGAGATCCCGGCCGCCGCGCTGACCGCCCGCGAGATCCTCGACGCGGTCGACTTCGTCTCCGTCGGCACCAACGACCTCGCGCAGTACACCTTCGCCGCGGATCGCCAGCTCGGCGCGGTCGCCAAGCTCAACGACCCGTGGCAGCCGGGACTGCTGCGCCTGCTCAAGGTCATCGGCCAGGCCGCGAAGGACACCGGCAAACCCGCCGGTGTCTGCGGTGAGGCCGCCGCCGACCCGCGGCTCGCGCTGGTACTGGCCGGGCTCGGCCTGACCAGCCTCTCGATGAACGCGCCCGCCGTGCGCGCGGTCGGCGCGAGCCTCGCCGCGACCACGCTGGCCGAATGCGAGTCACTCGCCGACGCGGTCTTGGCCACGCCGGACCCGGTCGCCGCACGCCAGGCCGCCGCGAAGCGATAGCAAAGGTCCCCTGATCCGGAAAAGATCGGGGGGCATGTCGAAATCCGGTCCACCGCTTCGACGCCTTGGTGAAAGACACCGAAGCGACGAAGGGACGCCGACGATGACGACCACCATGACCCCGACGCGGGCGGGACGCCGGGAATGGGTCGGGCTGGCCGTGCTGGCCCTGCCCACCTTCCTGGTCTCCCTAGACGTGTTCGTGTTGATCCTCGCGTTGCCGAAGCTCAGCCAGAGCCTCGGCGCCGACAGCGTCCAGCAGCTGTGGATCATGGACGTCTACGGCTTCATGATCGCCGGGTTCATGGTCACGATGGGCACCCTCGGCGACCGCATCGGCCGCCGGAAGCTGCTGCTCATCGGCGCCACGGCCTTCGGACTGGCCTCCGTGCTGGCGGCGTTCTCGACCAGCGCGCTGATGCTCATCGTCGCCCGCGCGCTCCTCGGTATCGCCGGTGCGACGCTGGCGCCGTCGACGCTCGCCCTGATCAGCAACCTGTTCCTCGACAGCCGCCAGCGTTCCCTCGCGATCGGCATCTGGGCAGGCTGCTTCACCGTCGGCGCGATCGTCGGGCCGATGGTCGGCGGTGTGCTGCTGGAGCACTTCTGGTGGGGTTCGGTGTTCCTGCTCGGCGTCCCGGCGATGGTGCTGCTGCTCGTGGTCGGCCCGAAGCTGCTGCCCGAGTACCGCAACGAGAACGCCGGCCGCGTCGACCTGCCGAGTGTCGTGCTCTCTCTGGTCACGATCCTGCCTGCGGTCTACGGCATCAAGGAACTCGCCCGCGACGGCGTCCACGTGGTTCCGGCGGCCTCGCTCCTGATCGGTCTCGGCTTCGGTGTGGTGTTCGTGCGCCGCCAGCGAATCCTCCAGGATCCGCTGATCGACCTGACGTTGTTCCGCGCCCGCGCGTTCACGACGGCGATCGGCGGGATGTGCGCGTTCACCATGCTGGGTGGCACGACCATGCTCTTCGTCGCGCAGTTCTTCCAGATCGTGCTGGAGCTTTCGCCGGTCGGCGCCGCGCTGGCGTTGCTGCCGGGCATGCTCGCCTCGACCGTCAGCTTCCTCGGCGCGCCGATCCTGGCCCGCCGAGTCCGTCCCGCCACGCTGATCGCGACGGGGCTGGCGGGCGCTGTCGGCGGGTTCCTGCTGCTGACACAGGTCGAGGCGGGCGCGGGTCCGGTGATCCCGTCGATCGCCTTCGCCATCACCTGCCTGTGCGGCGGCCCGCTGGTCACCCTCGGCACGGATCTGGTCGTCGGCTCCGTGCCGCCGGAGAAGGCCGGTTCGGCGGCCTCGCTTTCGCAGACCGGCAACGAATTCGGCTACGCGCTGGGCATCGCGACCGTCGGGACGCTGGGCAACGCCGTCACGCAGTCCCGGCTCGCCGACGCGGTCCCCGCGCACGACGCGTTCGCCAGCGGGATGCACGCGGTGTCCGGGCTGGCCGCGCTGGTGCTGGCCACGGTCGCGTACTTCGTGCTGCGGCACCTCCGCCACGTGCGACCGGTCGGGGCCTAGCCGAAGAAGCCCCGCCGCGGGTACTTGATGATCAGCGACCCCCCGTGCACGCGCCCGGTGATGACGAACCGGGGCGTGCCGGGGCGGCCGTTCGAACGCGTCCGGTCGTCGAGGTTGCCGAACTTGATGTCGGTGATCGAGTTGGTGTCGACGGCGCCGTCCTCGGGGATGGTGATCTCCACCGGGCCCCATTTGGCCTGAAGTTCGATATGCACGACCGGATGCCGGATCTCGGCCTGGGAGAAGTCCAGTTTCGTGGCGCCGTACTTGTTCCGGATCACCATCGACTCGGGGACCAGCCAGTTCCCGTTGCGCTGCAACGCCGAGTACTTGCCGTTGAGCTCCATGACCTGCCCGGACGACTGCGCGTAAGCGTGCTGCCTCGGCGGCGACCACGGGTTCTGCTGCTGCCGCGGCACCATTCCCGCTTCGGGATGCACCAGCCCCGGCAGATCCGTGAGCACCGCGTTCAGCTCACCGCGGGTCTTGGAGGCGAGGGCGCGGTCGGTCCGTTCGGTGAATTCGTCGAGGTTCAGCATCCCGAGGCCGATCGCCTTCTGCAGGACTTCGATGACGTGTTCGCGTTCCGCGTCGGAGACCCGGATGTCCCGCCCGGTCAACGGCTTGGTTTCGGTCGTCGGCTGCTCTTCCTCGCCCATGCCTGGAATGGTAGAACCGGATCTCACGCGCGAGATCGGGGAAATACCCTGAACAGACCCGCATTTCTTCCCTGGGCCACCCTGCTGGCGGCGTTCCTCCTGCTGGCCGGATGCACCGTGGAGGAAAGACCTCCGACCTTCCCGACACCACCGACGACCCCGCCACCGTCGAAACTCGCAGGCGTACCGGTGGACTACATCGGCTTCCGCCTGGTCATGGCGACTTCGCCGCCTTCGATGCTCGATCCCGCCACCGGCGCCCTGACGCCGCTTCCCGGTGCGCCGGCCGGTGACCGGGTCAACGACGTCCTCCGGGCCGGCAAGTTCCCGGTCGTGCTGTCGGCCGCCCGGTGCGGGCCGACCTGCCTGGAGCCGTCCGAGGTCCTCATCTACGGCGATCCCCGGAACCAGCCGTGGAAACTGGGCAAGGCCCGCAGCGTGGCCCCGGCCGCAGACGAGAGCGGAGTCTGGCTGATCCGAGACGACGGCAACGACCTCTGCCGCCTCCAGTACGTGTCCCTGCTCGGCGTGGAGCGCGATCGCGGCCGTCCGGCGAGTTGCACGACGGCGGTGCGCCAGGAAGTGCCCCCGGGGCTGCTGATCACGGTGAACGCCGGTACCGCGAGCGCCGAGGACGTGCTGATCGATCCCGCCACCGGCCGCGCCCTGCACCAGTTCCCGCGGGTCCTGGCGATCACCAAGGAGCGGATGCTGCTCGCCGAGCTGACCGAGTTCTCCGTGCTCGACCTGCGGACCAACCTGCGCACCCGGGTCGACCGGCCGGTGTCCAACGGCGCCCCCGGTCTGGCGGTGCCGAGCCGCGACGGCTACCAGGTGGCCGTGCTGTTCGGCGACCCCGCCTGGGCCGGGACCGCGACGCAGACCGCGGACGTCTGGGTGCTCGCCCTCGACACGCTGACCTGGACGCACGCGCCCGCGATGCCGATCGCGACCGTACTCAAACGGACCGCGATCGAGTGGACCGAGAGCGACGACCTGGTGCTCGCCACCGACGTCGTCGCGAACTGGCGCCTCGACCGGCCTCAGTGGACGGTCGTCAAGACGCCCCTGCCCGCCGAGCGGAACCAGCGGGTGGTGGCCATCGCGCAGGGCTGAGCTATTCCACGTCCAACCCGTGCTCGATGGCGTAGCGAGCCAGTTCGACACGGTTGTGCAGCTGGAGTTTCCGCAGCGTCGACTGGACGTGGTTCTCCACCGTCCGGTGCGACAGCACGAGCTTCTCGGCGATCTGCCGCGCCGTCATCCCCTTCGCGACCAGGCGCAGGACGTCGGTCTCGCGTTCGGTCAGCCGCGGCGGCGCCGGCCCGTCGTTCGGGGCGTCGGCCATGCGGCGGTACTCGCCGAGGACGAGACCGGCGAGTCCGGCGGTGAACACCGGGTCGCCCGCCGCGGTCCGCTTGACCGCGTCCACGAGCTCGGTCGCCGAGGCCGATTTGACCAGATACCCGGAGGCGCCTGCCTTCACCGCCTCGAGGACGTCGCTGTGCTCGCCGCTCGCGGACAGCACCAGCACCTTCGTCGACGGCAGTTCCGTGGTGATCTCGCGGGTGGCGTCGACCCCCGACGTCTCGCCGAGGTTGAGGTCCATCAGGACGACGTCCGGCCGGACCGTCCGCGCGATCCGCACCGCGGCCGGCGCGTCCGGCGCGGTGGCCCGCACATCGAAACCGTGTTCGGCCAGGTCGCGCGCGACCCCGTCCCGCCACATCGGATGATC
The DNA here is from genome assembly GCF_046549005.1 of Amycolatopsis sp. lyj-108. Classification (NCBI taxonomy): domain Bacteria; kingdom Bacillati; phylum Actinomycetota; class Actinomycetes; order Pseudonocardiales; family Pseudonocardiaceae; genus Amycolatopsis; species Amycolatopsis sp. lyj-108. The sequence continues at coordinate 321,023 of NZ_JAJPWQ010000001.1, forward strand.
GTCGACCACCATCACCGAGACCTGAGCCTCACCGGTCATCGCTTTCCCCTCGCCGCGACTGGAACCTTGACTTCCCATTCCGTGCCCTGGCCGGGCGCGGTGTCGAGGGCGGCGCTTCCGCCCAGATCCCGCACCCGTCCCTTGATGGACTCCGCGATACCTAGATGTCCCTCGGCCGCCGCTCGTTCCAAAACACCGGGCGCGATTCCGGGGCCGTCGTCGCGGACGCTGACCACGACCTCGGTGCCGAGGTCCTCCAGCAGCACCCAGGCGTGCGCGTCTTCGCCCGCGTGTTTCTCGACATTCGACAGCGCCTCGCGCGCCACGGCCACCAGTTCCGCGGTCACGTGCTCGGGTAATTGGACCTCGCCCGCGGGGGTCGACACCTGCACGGACGGCGTCGCGAGCAGTTGCAGCGCCGCCCGGAGGTCGGTCGTCCCGTTCTCGCTCGAACGCGTCGGTTCGGTGGTGACCAAGGCCCGCAGCGCGATCTCCTGCTCGCCTGCCAGTTTCGCCAGTTCGGCGGCCTCCCCGCCGAACTCCGCGCCGCGTTTGCGCACCCGCGCGAGCACCTGCAGGACGCTGTCGTGGATCGAGCGGGCGAGCCGCTCCCGTTCGGCCGTCGCGGCCTCCATGCGCAACGCCCTGGTCAGCGCGTCGGCGGACCGGCGGGCCATGGTCGCGGCGAGACCGATCACGAAGCCGCTCGCGGTCAGCAGGAAGCCGTCCCGCGCGACGTCGACGTCGAACCGCCAGCGCACCAGCCCGGTGACCACCGAGACCACCAGCCCGGCGAGTACGCCGCCGACGGCGCCGAACCGGGTGCCGGCGGCTGCGGGCGGGACGGCCGCCCACACCGTCGTGATGAGCGGGGTGCTGGCGTCGAACTGCGCGGTGGTCAGGATCCACGCCGACGTGAACATGAGGACGGCGGTCACCACGAGGTCGACGCCGACCAGCCACGGCCAGCGGCTCGACGGCCGCGCGTAGAACACGCTGCTCAGCACCGTCCACACCGTCATCGCGCCGAACGCGGTCCACGCGAGCCACTTATTCGCGTAGCCGTCGTAGTGGACGATGAACGAGCCCAGCGCGAAAAGCAGCGTCGTCACCCGAAGCACGATCACCCCGCGCCACAACGGGGTGACCGGGTCCCGCGTGCCGAGCGCCGAGACGGCGCGCCAGAGCGGGGTCTCGGTCATGACTTGGCTTCGGACTCTTCCCCGGAATCGTTCGGCTGCGCCGCCTGATCCCGCAGGACGTCGATCTCGGCCGGATCGGGATCGTGTTCGTGCAGCAGCGACCGGATCCCCGCGTTGAGCACCGCGAGCAACGGCACCGAAAGCAGCGCTCCGGCGATCCCGGCGGTGACCAGACCGGCGGTGATCGCGAGCACCACGGCGAGCGGGTGCAGCTTCACCGCGCGGCCGAGCAGGATCGGCTGCAGCACGTGGCTTTCCAGCTGCATGACGCCGATGACGATGGCCAGCACGATCAGCGCGCCGACGATGCCCTTCGTCACCAGCGCGATCAGCACCGCGACCGCGCCGGCTATCACCGCGCCGATGATCGGGATGAAGGCGCCGAGGAACACCAGCGTCGCCAGCGGGATCACCAGCGGCACGCCGACGATCGCCAGCCCGATACCGATGCCGACCGCGTCGACCACGGCCACGGCCGCCGTCGCGCGTACGTAGCTGACCAGCGACGCGAACCCGCGGCGCCCGGCGACGTCGACCCGGTTGCGCACGCGCCCCGGCACGCCACGCACGAGGAACTTCCAGATCTGGTCGCCGCCGGAGAGGAAGAAGATGAGGATGAACAGCGTCAGGATGAACCCGGTGACGATCTCGCCGACCGTGCCCGCGGTGGTGAGCGCGGTCGTGGTGATCGACGCCTGGTTGTTCTGCAGGAAGCTGATCGCCTGGTTGATGAACTCCTGGATCTGCTCCTGTCGCAGGTGCAGCGGCCCGTCGATGAGCCAGACCTTGATCTGGTTGAGGCTCTCCGTCAGCTGCTTCTGCAGTTCCGGCAGGCCGGAGGAGAACTGCGCGACGACGAACGTCAGCAGCCCGCCGAGTACCGCGAGCCCGGCGATCAGCACTATCCCGGCCGCGAGCCCGCGAGGGAACTTCAGCGTCATCAGCTTGGAGACCGCCGGCGCGAGCAGCGCCGCGAGCAGCAACGCGATCGACAGCGGGATCACGACGACCGACAGATAGCCGATCAGGAACACGATGACGTAGAGCGCGGCGATCACCACGATGAAGCGCCATGACAACGCCGCGCCGATCCGCAGGCCGCGGGGCACGAGATTGGTGACGTCTTCGGTGGACTCGGAGAGGAACGGGTTCGCCGGGTCGAATTCCGGCTGTTTGCGCTGGGGCTCGCTCACGGGCACACCGTATCGGTCCGAGGCGACGTTTCCTGAACATTCCAGGCAACGCGCGGGGGGCGAATTCGCCCGATGCGACGCTTGACACACCGCCAGGGGATCAACTCGGGAGTAACCCGGTGCCGCCAGCGCCGATCACGCATCGTGATTTCGGGCTACACCCTGTGTTCTTCACACGATCGTGCCATCAAGGTGGTTCAAAGTCGCGCCGGGCTTCCGCACTTTGCTTATGTCGGTCCCGCAACGACCGACCGAGGCGAGAAGGAGACCGAGTGACGAACGCGGCGAAGAACGAGGGGCGGGGCGCGGCGCGCTTCGGCCGTCTCGCTTCGCGTGCGCTGTTCGTCATCGGCGGCGCCGTCGCCGGTTCGGCCGCCGCGTGGGCTGTTTCCGGCGCCTCCGCTTCGGCCGACGTCGTCCCGTCCGCTCCGGTGATCTCCACTCCCGAAACGAGCGTCACGCCGGTCACCGACGCCACCGCGGCGGGTTTGACCGACGTCTCCCGCGGTACCTCGAAGTTCGCGGGCGACGTCGCCGGTGCGATGTGCGGTGACCGGCACCAGGAAGCCACCACGTGGTCGATGCCGGACGAGACCGCCGCCCCCGCGAAGCACCACTGCGGCGACATCCGCGCCGACGAGCACGAGGTCTCCACCCGCGTCAGCGACGCGGTCACCGACTTCGCGGACAACTCGGTCGTCACCCCGGTCAAGCGCACCCTCGGCGCCGTCGAGCACATCGTGCGCAAGCCGCAGGACACCCGCCAGGTGCTGGACGAGACGTTCGCCCCGTCGCCCGACTTCGGCCGCAAGGTCTGGGACCTCCTCGACCCGAACGGACACGGCGTTCCGGAGCTCCCGGTCAGTGGCGGTCCGGTCGACCCGTACTCGCCGCTGGACACCATCGGCGCCGGTGACCAGGTCACCGACTTTGCGCAGCTGGCGACGACGCAGTTCCCCGCTTCCTCCGAGACCGTCCTCCCGATGCCGGCCTTCGTGCAGCAGCACGGTGCCTTCGATCAGGTCGAGGACGTTCCTTCCCGTGACGGTCACCGCGGCGACTTCCCGCGTCCGTTCACCCCGGCGCCGCTTCCTTCCGCGCCGTCCTTCCCGACTGTCCCCGGCGGCTCCGCCCCCGGTGGTCACCTCGACGGCCTGACCCACGGCGTTCCCGCCTGGGTCGCCGCCGCCGTCGAGCGTTCCCTGACCGGCTACTCGCTGGCAGGCACGCGGTACATGCCGCTCACCCCGGGCTCGCAGCCCGGCGTCACTCCCGACTGAACACCTCCCTCCGCGGGGTAGCCGACGCGCCTCACGCCTCCCGATTCCGGGCTTGGCTTCGCGTCCGCTCCTGATCCCCCGCGAAACGGCGGTGCGCTCCGCTTTGAGAAATCACAGCCGCGCCCGCAATCGCTTAACCCCTCTGGTGCCGCGTTGCAAAAGGCACCTCTCTGAACCCGAAAGGGAACCCGAAATGAAGGAGAAAAACCCCATGCAATCCTGGGCAAAGCGCGGACTCCAGACCGCGTTGGTCACGGGTGGGTTGTTGATGCTGGGCACCGGCATCGCCTCGGCTGACGAACACGTCAACCCCGACACCCCGGCCTCCCCGCTCGACGCGAACGTCACCGTTCCGGTCGAGATCGACAACAACGCCGTTGGCACGCCCCTCGGCCAGGCCGACCTCCCCGGCTACAAGGGCGAGATCAGCACCAAGGCCGTCACCAAGCCCGTCTCGGACGCGCTGGACTCGGCTTCCTCGCCGGGCAGCAGCACCGATGGCGTCGGCGGCGGGCTTCCGTCCCTCCCGACCACCGGCGCCGTCCCCGCGCCGCTGGCCGCCAAGGACTCGGCCCGCCAGGTCAGCGGCGGGGTGACCGAGGGTGGCTTCACCACCACGGACGACATCCTCAAGGGCAACAAGGTCGTCGGTGACGTCGTCGTCCCGATCCAGATCGTCGACAACGCCATCGGCGTGATCGGGGACGCCGAGGTCGAGGGTGGCACCCACGACCAGACCTGGTCGCACAACCAGGACATCGAGACCACCGGTGAGGACTCCAGCCTCGCCGGGAACGTCGTGTCCCTCGACTGGGCGCTGCCCGTGCAGATCGCCGGCAACGGCGGCGGGCTCGCCGGCGGCACCGGCCGCGTGGTCGGCGGTTCCGCCAGCCAGAGCACCACCGAGACCGGCAACATCACCACCGACGGCGAGGGCTCCGCCCTGTCCGGCAACGTGCTGGCCGGTCAGTTCGCCACCCCGGTCCAGGTCACCGGCAACGCCGCGTCCTGGATCATCGGCAACGCCAACAGCTCCGGCTACGAGGCCGAGACCGAGGCCACCTCCGGCGGCTGGGTCGAGACCGACGGTGACGACTCCGCCCTCGGCGGCAACGTCGGCGCGGTGCCGATCGCCCTCCCGGTGAAGGTCAACGACAACGCGGCCGCCGCGTGGGGTTCGCTCGCGAACTCCAACAGCAGCTCGTCCGCGGACGCCACCGCCGGTGACACCACCCCGGGCTGGAGCAACGTCCCCAGCTACGTGCAGACCTCCGGCGAGGACTCGGCCGTCGCGGGTAACGCGATCGTGCCGCAGACCGCGGACGTCGCGAACGTCGGCGGCGTGGCCGCCAGCTGGATCGGGCTCGCGAACACCGGCACCGAGGGCGGGACCAGCCAGTCCAGCACCGTCGACGCCGGTGGCTTCGTCAGCTCCGAGGGTGAAGGTTCCGCCGGTGGCGGCAACATCGTCGACCCGGCCGTGGCCGCTCCCGTCGAGGTGACCTGCATCGCGGGCACCTACATCGGCAGCGCCAACGTCGCCTCGTGCGAGAACACCGTCGACGCGAACGCCGGCAACGGCAGCCACACCACGGGTGACGACTCCACCCTCGCGGGCAACATCGTCAACACCCAGGCCGCGCTGGCCCCCGAGGTGTTCGGCGTCGCCGGCTCGCACATCGGACAGGCGACCGCCGAGGCGTCCGAGACGAAGACCGTGACCGCCGGTGCGTACGACGGCACCACGGGCAACGACTCGTCCGGCTCGGGCAACATCGTCCAGGTCCCGGCCGCCGTCCCGGCCGAGATCTTCGGCGTCGGTGGCTCGTTCATCGGTCAGAGCACCGCCTCGGCCGAGGAGACCAAGGTCGTCTCCGGTGGCGGCGGCGGGAACACCGCCGACGACAACGGCTTCCTCAGCTCCAACCTGGCGACCACGCCGGTTTCGCTGCCGGTGCAGGCGTTCGGGATCGGTGGCGCGTTCATCGGCCAGGGCCACGGTGCCGCCGATGGCGACACCACGTCCAACGCGGGTGGCGACGTCCACGCGACCGGTGACGGTGGCGCGGGCTCGGGCAACCTGGTCTACGGCCCGGTCTCCCTGCCGGTCCAGGCGCACAACTTCGCCGCTGTGCTCGGCGGAATCGCGTCGGGCGAGGGCACGAACCTCACCGACTCGAACGCGGGCGGCGACGCCACCGCCAACGGTGAAGAAGGCGCCCTGGCGGGCAACATCGTCCAGTCGCCGATCGGTGGCGCGGTCCCGGTGACCGGGCACGGCATCGCCGGTGCGGGCATCGCCGAGGGCGACAGCGTCAGCGACGTCCTTTCGGAGGCCGGCGGCGACGCCACCACCACCGGTGACGAGGGCGCTGTCTCGGGCAACATCATCGGCGCGCAGGTGCTGCCGATCGTGCCCGTCACGCACGACGCGGTCGCGGTGGCCGGTCTCGCCGACGCCGAAGGCTCCAACACCGTCGACGCGCTTTCGGGCGGCGACGTGGAGACCTCGGGTCTCGACGGATCGCTCTCGGGCAACATCCTCGACATCCCGGCCGCGGTCGACCCCGAGGTGTTCGGCAACGCCATCGCGGCGGTGGGCGGCGTGTCCGAGACCGAAGCGACCAGCATGATCACCGGCCAGGCCGGTGGCGACAGCATCACCGACGGCAGCGGAGAGGCCCTCTCGGGCTTCAACTTCCACCACCCGTTCGTCTTCGTGGTGCCGCTGAACGAGTTCGAGATCCCGATCCTCGCGATCGCGGACGAGAACTCGGAGGACTTCACCGAGATCAACGGTGAGGAGTTCACCCGCGCCTTCACCGACTCGGTCGGTTCGGAGATGCCGATCGACGCGCTGCCCGCGCTGCCCTTCGGTGCCCCCGCCCTGCCGTCGATGAGCGGTGCCGGCGCCCTGCCGACCACCCCGGCGATCGGTGGCGCCCGCGCCGACGGTCCCCAGGTGGCCACCCTGCCCGTGCAGGTGGCCGGTCTGACCGCGCTGAAGCAGCTGACCGCCGTCCCGACGGCGCTGCCGAAGTCGGAACTGCCCGAGCTGCCCGGCACCCCGGCGCTGCCCGGAACCCCGTCGCTGAACGGTGTCCCGGCCCTGCCGAAGGCCCCGGGTCTGCCCGGTGGCGCCGCTCGTGCGGACGCCCCCAAGGTCGCCCAGCTGCCGGCCCTCCCGGCGCTGAACGGGCTGCCCACCGCGGGTGGCCTGCCGACCGCCGGCAACCTGCCGGTGCAGCTCCCCACGGCCGGCGCCCTGCCGACCGCGGGTGCGCTGCCCACCGCCGGTGCGCTGCCGGTGCAGCTGCCCACCACGGGCACCCTGCCCGCGGTGAACAGCACCCCGGCGATGCCGACCGCGCAGGTCCCGGCTCTGGCGGGCGTCGACTCGTCGCCGCTGAGCATGTTCCAGCGTTTCATCGGCACCCTGACCGGCAAGAAGTTCCACACCATGTGAACCTGCCAGTCGGCTAGCGCCACTGAATGAACCGAAGCGGGCCCGGGAGACACTCCCGGGCCCGCTTCCTTTTTGTGTTCCGCCCCGCCGCGCTAGTCGGATCCCGGGGTGAACAGCGCGTCCTGTGCGGCGCCCATCGCGGTGAGCACCGCGCCTTCCAGCACTCCGCTCCCGCCGACGGTCCCCGCCCGCACCTCGGTCCGCAGCGGCGAGATCTCCGCGAGCCGACGGCTCACCCTGGCGGCGAACGCTTCGCCGCCGGCGCGGCCGATCTCCCCGCCCAGCACGAGACAACCCGGGTCCAGTACCGCGGTGACCGCGGCGGCGCCGATCGCGATCCGCTCCGCGACGATCCCCAGAAACTCCTCGGACTCGGCGTCGATCGCGTATCCGACAGCCGCTGCGGCCGCTTCGGCGTTGTCGGCCGACGAAGCCGGGATGCCGTGTTCGCGGGCGAGTTCGCAGATCGCGGCGCTGCCCGCGAGGGTGTGAAAGCCGCCGTCGCAGTCGGTCGCCGTCGGGAGCCTTCCCGGGCCCAGCATCGGCAGGAACCCGATCTCCCCCGCGCCGCCCGACGCTCCCCGCCGCAGCGAACCATCGAGGACGACGGCCGCGCCGACGCCGAAACCCAGCCACAGCAGGACGAACGTGTCCCGATCGCGGGCGGCGCCGAGTCGTTGCTCGGCGGCGGCCGCGAGGTTGACCTCGTTCTCCAGCAGCACCGGGACACCTAGCCGTCGCCGGAGTTCGTCGACGAGTTTCCCGTGCCACGCGGGCAATCCCCCGGCGTGCCGCAGACCGCCGGTCGCCGGGTCGACCAGACCGGGGGCGCCGACGGCGATCGTGTGCAGCGCTGTCGCACCCGCTTCGGCGGTGGTGGCCGCGAGCAGGGCGATCGCCCGCTCGACGGCCACGTCGGTGTCGATGTCCAGCTCGAACGGCAGCGAGGCTTCCGCGCGGGTCCGGCCAAGGAGGTCCGCGACCGAAACGGCCATGCCGTGCGTGCGGACGTCGAGTCCGGCGAGGTACGCGCGTCCGGCGACGATGCCGTACAGCTTCGCGTTCGGGCCGCGGCGTTCCGCGCCCGCCTCGCCGACGATCTCGATCAGCCCCGCGTCCCGCAGGCGTTCGACGAGGTCGGCCACCGTCGGCCGGGAAAGCCCGGTCAACGTCTTGAGCTGGGCGGCCGTCAGCGAGCCCTCGCGTTGGAGCAGGTCGAGCGCGAGGCGGTCGTTGATGGCACGCGCGGTGCTCGGGGAGGCGGACGGCATCCGGATGACACTCACCGGCAGATCCTCCCAGAATTAATTATCAGGTTCCCTTCCTGATAGTTTACGCTGACGCCCGTCGAGTCGTTTCATGGACCTTGGGGGCTCAGTGACCAACACAGTGGAAACCGTCGGCGGGCCGACGCGGCGGGTGCGGCAGGCGCGGATCGCCATCGCCGCCGTCTTCGCCGTGCACGGCGCGGTGACCGGCAGTTTCGCCACCCGGATCCCGTGGATCCAGGAACACGCGGGGATCAGCGCGGGCCAGCTCGGGCTCGCGCTCGCCTTCCCCGCCATCGGTGCCTCGCTCACCATGCCGCTCGCCGCGCGGATCGGGCATCGGCTCGGCGGCAGGCTGGGGCTCCGGTTGCTGCTCGCCTACTGGACGCTGGCGCTGATCCTGCCGTCCCTGGCGGGAAACCTCTTCACCCTGTGCCTCGCGCTGTTCGTCATGGGCACCGCGGCGGGCACCTCGGACGTGCTGATGAACGCCCTCGGCGTCGACGTCGAGGAGAAGATGGGCAAGTCGGTCATGTCGGGACTGCATGGCATGTGGACCACGGGCGCGCTCGTCGGTTCCGCCGCGGGCACGCTCGCCGCACACACGGCGCTGGACGCGCGGATCCACTTCGTGATCGTGTCCGCCGTGCTCACCGTCGCCGGCGCGCTGATCTGCCAGGGTGTGTTCGACGTCCGCAGCGCACCCGACGAGCATCCGCCGCCTAGGTTCGCGCTGCCGCCGAAGTCGGCCGTGATCATCGGTGCCGTCGCGTTCTGCGCCGTTTTCGCCGAGGGCGCGAGCCTCGACTGGTCCGCCGTCTACCTGCGTGACGTTCTCGGCACCTCGCCGGGGATCGCTGCCGCGTCGACCACCGCGTTCACCTGCACGATGGCGGTGGCCCGTCTCTCTGGCGACGCGCTGGTGCGGCGCTTCGGCTCGGTCAGAACCGTCCGCGCGGGCGGTGTCTTCGCGACGGCGGGCGGGCTGCTGGTCGTCTTCGCCGCCCATCCGGTGATGGCGATGGGCGGCTTCGCGTTGATCGGGCTCGGCGTCTCCGTCGTCGTGCCGCTCGCCTTCGCGGCGGCCGGACGCAGCGGGCCGACGCCGAGCCAGTCGATCGCGGGCGTCGCGACCATCACCTACTCGTCGGGTCTCGTCGCGCCGTCGCTGATCGGCGGGATCGCCGACCTGACCTCGCTGACCGTGTCGTTCGGAGTGGTGACGCTGCTGGCGCTCGGCCTGGTGGCGGGCGCCGGAGTGCTCCGGTCCCGTTAGCCGAACTGGAGGGAACGCTTGGCGAGGCCGTGCCAGTAGCCGTCGATGACGGTTTCGCCCTTCCCTTCCGAAGAGCTCGCGCCGAGTGAGACGAACAGGGGCGCGAAGTGTTCGATCCTGGGGTGCGCGATGGCCGCGGCGGGGGCCTTGTGCTGGAAGTCCAGCAACGCGTCGAGGTCGCCCTCGCGCAGCGTTTCCGCACCCCAGTGGTCGAATTCGCTCGACCACGACGGCGGCGCCCCGTCGGTGCCGTCGGTCTGGCTCATCGCGCTCAGGTTGTGGGTGAAGAAGCCGCTGCCGATGATCAGCACGCCCTCGTCGCGCAGCGGCGCGAGCTTCCGGCCGAGGTCGAACAGCTCGCGCGGGTCCAGCGACGGCATGGACACCTGGAGTACGGGGATGTCGGCGTCCGGATACATCTCCACGAGCGGGACGTACGCGCCGTGGTCGAGGCCGCGGTCGGGCGCGTCGTGGACCGGGGTCTGGGACGAGCGCAGGAGGTTGCGCACCTTGTCCGCCAGCTCGGGAGCCCCGGGCGCGGCGTATTTCACCTGGTAGTAGCGATCCGGGAAGCCCCAGAAGTCGTAGACCAGCGGCACCGTGGTGGTGGCGCCGAGGGTCAGCGGTGCCTCTTCCCAGTGCGCGGAGACGACGAGGATCGCCTTCGGCTTTTCGAGGTTCGCGGACCAGCCGGCGAGCTGGCTTGTCCAGGTGGCGTCGTCGGCGAGCGGCGGCGCGCCGTGGCTGAGGTAGAGCACCGGCGTCATGTCAGCTCCAGGTGTTTGAACTTTCAACTACCAGGATAGACGACGCCGCTGGGTTCCGCCTTATTCCCGCGCGAGGTTCGCCGCCATGCGTTCGAGCACGCCGACCGTCGTCCGGTAGTCGTCGTCGCCGATGCCTTCGGTCGCGCGTGAGCGGAACTCGCCGACCTTGGCCTTCAGCCGCTGATGTGCCTCCCTGCCGACTTCGGTCAAGGCGCCTTCGGTGTCGACCCAGCCGCGAGCGTGCAGGTCGGCGACGGTTTCCCGCAGGTCTCCGAACGGCGACAGCGCCTCGTCGACGGAGGCTCCGCTGTCGATCGTGTTCAGGACCTGCCAGTGGCGACGGGTCAGCGCTTCGGCGGCGAGGGCCTGCTCCAGGGAAGATTCGAGTGCCCGGTGAAGGTGGGCGAACCAGAATCCGACGGGCTTCATGGATACTCCTCATGTAGACGGCAACTACATGTAAAAGTACATGCATTTGGTGAGGACGGGTAATGACGGACGCCGTGGCCGACGTGGAACGCGCGATGATCGCCATCCGGCGGAGCCAGGCGAGGCGATCGCTGTCGAAACTCGCGCGCGACCGCGCCGAAACGATGCCGGACCAGGCGATACAAGGACTCCTCGACGCCGTCGAGGCGGCGGAGGAGAGCGGCGAACCCGGCACCGTCACCAGCCTCGCCGCGGCGTTGACCATCGACCAGCCGCGCGCGAGCCGTCTGGTCGCTCGTGCGGTCGAGGACGGTTTTCTCCGGCGTGAAGCCGATCAGCGCGACGGCCGCCGTGCCGTCCTCGTGCTCACCGAGGCGGGCCGCGCCGAAGTGACGCGCATGCACGAATTCCGCCGTTCGGTGTTCGCCGAGGCGATGGCGGACTGGCCGGACGAAGACCGCCACGAGTTCGCCCGGCTGCTGACCGCGTTCGTCCGGAACTACGGCGCGCTCGGCGCGAAGTAGTTGACCAGGTTGCCGTCGGGGTCGCGGAACAGCAGCGACCGGTTCCCCCACGGCATCGTGGTCGGCTTCTGCACGATCTCGGCCAGGTCCGCCAGCCGGTCGTACTCCCGGTCGACGTCCTCGACCCGGAACTCGAGGATCGCGGTCCGGTTCGATTCCGGCACCGCGGCGTCCGCGCCGAACAGGGTCATCGTCTCGGCACTGCCGATCGCCAAGGTGCACGACGGGCCGACGAGCTCGGCGAACTGCTCGGAGCGCCACCGCGCTTCCAGGCCGGTCGCCTTCTCGTAGAACCCGGCGAGGCGGGCGACGTCGTGGGTGATCACGCGGACGGATACGAACTGCACGATGGGTCCTTTCGAGTGCCGGAAAGCGGAACACCGGCCACGCTAGGAGCAATACCGGGCAGGATCCGCCCGGTATCCTCCGGGCTGTGACCAGGCCCATCGCCCGCGTGCTCGCGCTGCTCGAGATCCTCCAGAGCGGCGGGACGCATACGGTCGCCGAGCTCGCCGGACGGCTCGACGTGGACGAACGCACCGTCCGCCGCTACGCCGAGCACCTCCTCGACCTGGACATCCCGGTCCGCTCGGTGCGCGGACGCTACGGCGGCTACCGCCTGGCCCCCGGCTACCGGATGCCGCCGCTGATGCTGACCGACGAAGAGGCGCTGGCGGTCCTGCTCGGCCTGGTCGCGGGACGGCGAGCCGGGTTGATCACCACTTCGGTCGCGGCCGTCGAGAGCGCGGCCGCGAAGGTCCGCCGTGTCCTTCCCGAAGCACTGGGCCGGCGGCTGGACGCGCTGCTGGAGACCGCCGACTTCACCTCACCCGCCCGGAAAGCCCTCTCGGCCGAGGCCGAAGTGCTGCTCACCGTCGCGGAGGCGGCACGGGATCGGCACCCGGTCGGGCTCGCGTACCTCGCCGGGCACGGCGGAGCCAGCGAACGCGTCGTCCATCCGTACGGCGTGGTGGCGCACTCCGGCCGGTGGTATCTGACCGGTTTCGACTCGGCGAGCGGCGAGGTGCGCACCTTCCGCGTCGACCGGATCAAGTCGGCCGAGGCACGGGCCGGGACGTTCGAGGCGCCCGACGGCTTCGACCCGGCCGAGCGAGTGCTGACCGCGCTGGCCGAGACACCGCACCGGCACGACGTTTCCGTGCGGATCCAGGCGACACCCGACCAGATCCGCGCCGTCTTCCCGCCGTCCGTGGCCACCCTGGAGTCCGACGGCGACTGGGTGCGCGCCCGGATCCGGGCACAGCGGCTCGACTGGATCCCGCCGCTGCTCGCCGCGCTCGACCGGCCGTTCGTCATCGAACGCCCGGTCGAGCTCCGAGACCTGGTCAGCGCGCTGGCCTGCCGGCTGGCCGACCGGGCGCGCTGACCGGCCGTGCTCACTTGCCGCAGAACACCGTCCGGACGAGCTTGTTCAGCGCCGCCGGGAACGACGGCAGCGGGTCCTTCTCGGAATCGCCCGCGGTGATCGACGCGGTCAGCGTCTTGCTGCCGTCGGGCGTGCTGTACATCAAGGCCGCGTAGCCGTTGAGGCCGCCGTTGTGGTTCAGGATGGGTCCGGCGCAGCCCGGTCCCAAGTCCTGCGTGAACTGTCCGAGACCGTAGAAGCCGTAGAGGCTTTCGCTGCCGGGGTGCGTCTTGCGCATCTCGGCCATCAGCGAGGCCGGGAGGAGCTTTCCGCTCTGCAGCGCGGAAAAGTACGTCTGGAGATCCTTGGTCGTCGAGATCATGTCGCCGGCGCTGGAAATCCAGGACGGGTTCTGGTGCGTGATGTCGATCGTCTTCCACTGGCCCGCGTCTTCGTAGCGGTAGTAGGCGTGGGCGTACGGCTTGGGCATCCCGGCCCACGCTCCCGGCGACAAGGTGTCGCGCAGCTTGAGCGGCCGCAGGATCCGCCGGTCCAGCTCTTCGGCGAAGGGGCGGCCGGTGAGCTTCTCGACCAGCAGCCTGGCCACCACGTAGTTGGTGTTGGAGTAGCTCCAGCGCGCGCCCGGCTCGAAGATCGGGGACTTGGCCACCGCCAGCCGGACCAGTTCCTCCGGCTGGTAGGTGTGGAACCGCTTGTCCACCCACTCCTGGCCCGCCCACGGGATTCCCGGCGTGACGGTTCCGTCCGGGTTGACCTGGCCGGTGTGGTTGAACAGCCCGCTGGTGTGCTGCAACAGCATCCGCACGGTGATCCGCGAGTCCAGCCCGAACTGCGGAAGGAAACCGGCGACCGGGGTGTCGAGCCCGATCCTGCCGTCGGCCACCAGCTGCAGCACCAAAGTCGCGGTGAAGTTCTTCGACGTGCTGCCGACGCGGAAGTGACCGTTGGTCGGCGGTTTCGCGGTTCCGCCCAGTTCGCGCACCCCGGCGCTGCCGGTCCATTCGCCCCGCTCGTCGCGGACGCGCAGCTGCATCCCGCCGAACCCGGCGTCGACGAACTCCTGGACGGCTTGCCGCAGCTCCGGCCGGTCCTGCCCGGCGGAAGCCGTCGGCACGGTCACGCCGGTCAGCAGTGCGGCCGCCAGCGCGGTGAGGCCGATGCGGCGGAAGGTCCTCGATGTCTTGTTCATGGTGACCACGTTGGCGGGCGGCGCTGACACGGGACGGTCACGGCGCTGACATGGGAGTCTCGATCATGGACGAATTCAGGTTCGAACAGGAGCTGGTGCGGGCCTTGCTGCGGCAACAGCATCCGGATCTCGCGGAGCTCGAACTCCGCGACGTCGACGGCGGCTGGGACAACCAGCAGTGGCGCCTCGGTCCGGACCTGGGGGTCCGGCTGCCGCGCACCGAGCGTGCTCCCGGCCTCCTGCGCCTCGAACAGAAGTGGCTGCCCGTGCTGGCCGATCGCCTGCCGCTGCCGATCCCCGTCCCGGTGCGCGTCGGCGAACCTTCGGACCTGTTCGAGCACACCTGGACGATCACGCGCTGGGTCGAGGGTGAGCCCGCGGATCACGCGCCGATCAGCCACCACGACGCGGCCGAGGTCCTCGCGGGTTTCCTCAAGGCGCTGCATCGGGACGCGCCGGCGGAAGCCCCGGCGGAAGCCCCGGCGGAAGCCCCGGTCAACCCTGCTCGCGGCATCCCTCTCGCCGCGATGCGCGACGGTTTCGACCAGGGACTGGAGTTCATCGACGGCGACGCGGACGTCGAGGCCGCCCGGGAAATCTGGGAGAAGGCCGTCGCGGCACCCGGTTGGCACGGGGCACCGGTCTGGCTGCACGGCGATCTCCATCCCGCGAACGTGATCGTGCGGGAGGGGACGCTCTCCGGGGTGATCGACTTCGGTGAGCTGTGCGCGGGTGATCCCGCGACGGACCTGTCGGCGGCCTGGATCCTGCTTCCCCCGGGCGCGGCGAGCCGGTTCTTCGACGCCTGCGAGGTCGCGGACGAGGCCACCGTCGCACGGGCTCGCGGCTGGGCGGTCCTGCGCGCACTGCACCTGATCGGCATCGGACGCAACGGCAGGCTCGGTCTCCCCGGCGGCAAACCGGCTTGGGAGCCGGCGGGGCGGGCGGCGCTCGAACGTGCTTCAGCTTGAGAGTCGGGCTTCGATGCCGTCCAGCAGGAAATCGAGGCCGATCCGAAAGGTCTCGTCGGCGTCCAGGTGGACGGCGTCGCGCACCACCGTGGCCAGCGCGGGGAGCTCGCCGGTCGCGAGCGTCCGCCGCAGGTAGGGCCCGAGCTCGGCCTGCCAGCGCTTCTCGTCCATCCCGGTGGCGCGTTTCGCGCGCCACTCGGCGATCTCCCGGCGCACCGCGCCGATCGTGTACGCGTTGACCGCGGAGACCACCGGCATGACGGCGTCCACATCGAGCTCGCCGAGCTCGGCCATCACGGCCTCCCCGCCTGCCAGCGCGTTCGGCCCGAGCTGGGGGCGGCCCCCCAGGAGGTCGGCGAGCCATTCGTGCTCGTGAACGGTGTGCCGCATGGCTTCGGCGAACGACCGCAGCGCTTCCCGCCAGCCGGTTCCGGTGGGCCGGATCCCGGCGTGGGCGGCGTCGACCATCAGGTCGAGCAGCTCCTCCTTGCTCGCGATGTAGCCGTAGAGCCGCATCGGGCCGACGTCGAGCGCGGTGGCGATCTTGCGCAGCGACACCGCGTCCAGGCCGTCCGCGTCGGCGAGTTCGATCGCCGCCCGCACGATCCGCTCGCGGCTCAGCGGGGCCAGGGCGGGCCGATCCGGCGGCTCCGGCCGCTCCCACACCACCATGCCGCTGACAATACAACGCATCGTTCGATACAGTGTATTGAGCAATACACTGTATCGAAGGAGGACGACCATGACCATCGCCATCGTCGGAGCAGGCCTCGGCGGCCTGGCGCTCGCTCGCGTTCTGCACGTCAACGGCATCGAGGCCGTCGTCTACGAACGCGAACCGTCGCGCGACGCCCGCGGCCAGGGCGGCATGCTCGACATCCACGCCGACACCGGTCAGCGGGCGCTGCGCGAAGCCGGGCTGATCGACGGGTTCCACGCGATCGCCCGCGGCGATGGCCAGGACATGAAGCTTCTGGAGCCCGACGGCACCTTGCTGTTGCAGGAGGACACGCCCGACGACGCGCCGTTCGCGCGGCCCGAGGTCGACCGAGCCGATCTGCGCGACCTGCTGCTGGACTCCCTTCCCGAAGACACCGTGCGCTGGGGGCACGCGTTCGCTTCCGCCGCAGACGGCGTGCTGAGCTTTGTTGATAGGACCAGTGCGGCGTACGACCTGCTGGTCGGCGCCGACGGCGCGAACTCCCGGGTCCGCGCGCTGCTCACCGACGCCCGCCCGGTGCATCTCGGCCACAACCTCGTCGAGCTCTGCATCTCCGATATCGATCGCACCCATCCCGATCTCGCGGAGATGGTCGGACGCGGCACCTACTGGGCGCTCGGCGACGGGAAATCCCTGGCCGCGCAGCGCAACGGCGACGGCCGCGTCCGCGTCGGCCTGAGCTTCTACAACACCGCCGAGGACTGGCTCGCCACGAGCGGGATCCCGTTCGACGACCCGGCCGCCGCCCGGACGCGGCTGATCGAGGAACTGGACGGCTGGGACGCCCGCTTCACCGCGCTCATCGCGGCCTGCGACGACACGGTCGTGCCCCGGCCCATCGCCGCTCTCCCGGTGGGCCTGACCTGGCAGGCGAATCCCGGTGTCACGCTGCTGGGCGATGCCGCGCACCTGATGCCCGCGGTGGGGGAAGGCGCCAACATGGCCCTGCTGGACGGCGCCCTGCTCGGCCTCGCGCTGGCCGCGCACCCCGGCGACTTCCCGACCGCCGTCAAGGAATACGAACGCGAGATGTTCGAGCGCACGAGCGCCGCCGCCCGGATGTCCGCACGGGTCCACGAACTCCTGACGGCGCCGGACGCCGCGCGGAAGATGCTCGCGTTCTTCCAGCCGGACTGAAGCTCACCCGGTGGCCCGCCGCGCGTACACCTCGATCTCGATCTTCATCCGAGGGTCGGCGAGGCCGCACATGAGCATCGTGGCGGCGGGCCGGACCTCACCGAACGCCCGGCGCAGAACCGGCCAGCATGGCTCGAAATCCTCCCGGTCCGGCAGGAGGTAGCGCACTCGCACCACATCGGCGAAGGTGCATTCCGCCTCGTCCAACGCGGCCTCGATGTTGCGCAGGCATTGCTCGGCCTGCGCCACGACGTCGTCGGAGATCGTCATGGTGCGGTAGTCGAACCCCGTCGTCCCGGACACGTGCACCCAGTCGCCGTCGACCACGGCCCGCGCGTACCCGATCTGTTCCTCGAACGTCGAGCCGCTGAGGATCGCGCGTCTTGCTGTCATGCGCCGAACCTAAGCGGCCGACAGCGATACGTCTAATACAGCTTTCAGCATCATCTGATATCTCTGGGAATATGGATCGCCCCGAGCTTCCACTCGCCCAGTTGCACGCCTTCGTCGTGCTGGCCGAGGAGCTCCACTTCGGCCACGCGGCCACGCGCCTCGGCATCGCGCAACCGCCGCTGAGCCAGCAGATCCGCCGTCTGGAGGAGAAGGTCGGCCACGCGCTCTTCGACCGCGCCCCCGGACGCGTCGCCCTCACTCCGGCCGGTCGGGAACTGCTGCCCGCTGCTCGAAATGTCCTCGCCGGCCTCGCGGACGGCCTGGCCGCGGCACGGGCGGTGGGCAGTGGCCTCGCCGGCAGCCTGCGGATCGGCTTCGCGGCCTCCCTCGCCCTGACCGTCCTTCCTGGTCTGCTGAGGACTTACCGGGACCGGTTTTCCGACGTGCACCTGGACATCCACGAGATGACCACGGCACCGCAGATCGCCGCCCTGCACGAGCGGAGTATCGACATCGGCCTGCTGCGCGAACCGCCCGCCGACGAGCCGGAGCTCGGGTTCAAGACCGTGTTGACCGAGCCCTTCGTGGCGGTTCTGCCGTCGGCCCATCCGCTCGCGGCACATCGGACGATCCGGGTCGAGCAGCTGGCGGGCTCGCCCTTCGTGCTCCTGCCCCGCGCTGTCGGTCCGCGGCTGCACGACCGGATCATCGACCTGTGCGCCGAGGCGGGCTTCACGCCCCAGGTGGCTCAACGAGCGGTGGAATGGCAGACCGTCTGCGCACTGGTCGGCGCCGGCCTCGGCGTTTCACTGGCCCCGGAGAGCATCCGGCGCATCCGCCTCGAAGAGGTCGCCTTCCGCACGATCACGCCCGCCACCGCGCGCACGCGAGTCGCCGTCGCCTGGCGGGTCGACGACCAGAACCCCCTGGTCGCCCGCTTCCTCGCGACGCTCGCGTAGCAGCCGTTCGCTAGTCGTGCGAAAGGTCCACGAAGCGGCTGTAGTGCAGCTGGTGCGCGACGGTGATCGTCGCCGTCGGCCCGGCACGGTGCTTCGCGATGATCAGGTCCGCCTCGCCGGCACGAGGGTCGTCCCGCTCCCAGGCGTCGGGGCGGTTCACCAGGATGACGAGGTCGGCGTCCTGCTCCAGTGAGCCGGACTCACGGAGGTCGGACAGCATCGGGCGTTTGTCGGTCCGCTGCTCGGGACCACGGTTCAGCTGGCTGATCGCGATCACCGGGACCTCGATCTCCTTGGCCAGCAGCTTCATCTGCCGCGAGAACTCCGAGACTTCCTGCTGCCGCGACTCGACGCGTTTACCCGAGGTCATCAGCTGGAGGTAGTCGAGGACGACGAGTTTGAGATCGTTGCGCTGCTTGAGCCGCCGGGCCTTCGCGCGGATCTCCATCATCGTCATGTTCGGCGAGTCGTCGACGAACAGCGGCGCCTCGGAGACCTCGCTCATCCGGCGCGCGAGGCGCGTCCAGTCGTCGTCGGACATCTTGCCACCGCGCATATCCGCCAGCCGGATCCGGGCCTCGGCCGAGAGCATGCGCATGACGATCTCGGTCCTGCTCATTTCCAGCGAGAAGATCACGCTGGTCAGACCGTGTTTGATGGACGCTGAACGCGCGAAATCCAGACCAAGGGTCGATTTCCCTACACCGGGACGCGCGGCGACGATGATCATCTGGCCGGGGTGCAGGCCGTTGGTCAGATCGTCGAAGTCGGCGAACCCGGTCGGGATGCCCTGTGACTGCCCGCCGCGGGAGGCGATCGCGTCGATCTCGTCCATGGTCGGCTGGAGCAGTTCTTCCAGCGCGACGTAGTCCTCGCTGGTGCGCCGCTCGGTGACGTCGTAGATCGCGGCCTGCGCGCGGTCGACGACCTCGTCGATGTTCGCGCCGTCGGCCGCGGCCGCGCCGTAGCCGTACTGCACGATCCGCGTGCCAGCTTCGACCAGACGCCGCAGGACCGCCTTCTCGGAGACGATCTCGGCGTAGTACCCGGCGTTCGCCGCCGTGGGCACCGTCGCGATCAGGGTGTGCAGGTACGGGGCACCGCCGACGCGGCCCAGTTCGCCGCGGCGTTCCAGTTCGGCGGAGACGGTGATCGGGTCGGCGGGTTCGCCGCGTCCGTAGAGGTCGAGGATGACGTCGTAGATGGCCTGGTGCGCGGGCCGGTAGAAGTCGTCGGGCCCGAGGGCTTCGATGACGTCGGCGACGGCGTCCTTCGACAGCAGCATGCCGCCGAGCACGGACTGTTCGGCCGCGATGTCCTGCGGAGGCTGGCGGTCGTATTCGCCGCCACGCGGACCGGGGTCGCCGGGACCCGGGTCGGACTCCGCGTACGTCGGATTGCGGTCGTCGGTCAGCGCCACCGCTGCTGCCACCTCCTCAAGACATCGAACACGCGTTCGATTATGCCAGAATTTCCCCGGTCGGTCCGCCCGTGCCCACGGGCCGCCCTCCCTCGGCTCCCGGTGCTCCCCTGCGCTCTTCCCCTGCCGGACGACCACCACGGTGTGTACCGGCCCGGCGGGCACGGTAGGCCCCCCGAAAGGACCAGCGCAATTTCGCCTGGGGACCGCCCTGTGGATAACCTGGGGATGACTACGGGCATCCCTTCACAGGTGACCGAAAGCCTGTGTACAACTTGTGGGCAACGAGGGAGTGGTCTGACAAAAGTGCTGGTCAGCGCCTGTGGAGACACTGTGGAGAACTTTATTCGACTCCGTCCGGCGTGTCGGGCGAAACTCGTCGTTCGGCGTGTCGCACGCGGGCGCACAGGGGTGCCCTGTGGATGAATACCACGGAGAGTAGAGGGGTCCCCCGCCCGGCTGACCGGAGCGGAATTCAGGACGCGAACAACCTGCCCTGTGCGCTCCGTAGTCGTTCCGCGAGAACCTGCTGGTCGGCGGGTGTGAAGGCGATCCTCGGCTCGCCACTCCCCGGTACCTCTTCGGTCAGCCACCGGCCTTCGGTCGTATCGATGTAGTTCACCGGACGTTCGATCCGCTGCCGCGCGCCGCTCCGGCCGCGGGCCGCGACGTAGAGGCTGCCACTCCCCAAACGGCGTAACGCGAGGATGCGGCGAAGCTCGTCGGCCTCCTGGCTGCCCGCGCTCTGCCGTCCGCTGCGAAGCACCTCGAAGCCCTCGTCCTGCGCCGTCGACGACGACCGCGGGGCCTCGACCTGACTCTTCGGGACGGCGATCGGGCGGCCGCGTCCCGGCGCGAGCTTCGGGATCTGGTCGAGGAACTCGGTGAGCAGTTCTTCGGGCCGCACCGACGCGAGCGCGATGCCGTCGTGCTCGCTGTGCCGGGCGAGGACGAAACCCTCACCGCCGGCGCTCCCCGCGAGCAGGCTGAAGCTCAGTGCCTTGCCCTCGAAGCCGCCGTCGACCCAGCCGTAGTACTCGAGTGACGGCCTGGCGATCGCTTCGAGCGTCGCCTTGAAGCCGGGGTGCAGCCCCCGCGCGCCGAAGAGGCCCTGGCTCGCCAGTTCCTCGTTGGTCCGCTCGTCCTCGGCCCGCTGCGCGTCCTCGTCGTACCAGGTCGGCGTTTCCGACAGGATCGTGTGCGGCTCGCCGCCCCGTCGGCGGATCAGCGTGATGAGGGTGCCGGTCGTGATCGTGACCTGCTTGTCCAGCACCGGAACTGCCCCCTAGTCGTTCTTGTTCGTCCAGCCCGGAACAAGACAAGCCGGGCGCCGCACCAATCTTGGCACGCGCCCGGCCCGCTCGTGATGACTACTCGCCGATCACCGGCGGTGCGGTGAGTTCGTCGGTTCCGAAGATCTCGTTGGGATCGTCGCCGACGAGGAACTTGGCGCTGCGCTCCTCGTCCTCGCCGCCCTTCCCCTTGGCGCCACCGGCTCCCATACCGCCCATGCCGCCCATCATGCCGCCGGCGCCACGGCCCGCTCCGGAGCCGGAACCGGCCGCGCCACCGCCCGTACCGGCGCCGCCCATCGCACCCGCGTTGCCGGGCAGGGCCGCGCCGCTACCGCCACCGGGACCGAATCCGGCGCCGAAGCCACCGTCCGGACCGAAGCCGCCCGCACCGGGGATGTCGGTGCCGCCGAAGCCGCCGCCTCCCCCGCCGCCACCGGGGCCGAAGCCGCCGCCGCCGGCGCCGGGGATCTTCGGCGGGGTGTAGCCGGACGCGTTCGTCCCGTCGTCCCAGGACGGCGGCTTGTAGTTGCTGCCGGGGATGTTCGGGTTGTACTGCCCGCCGGGCAGGTTGGACCCCGGCATGTTCGATCCGGGAATGTTCGATCCGGGCATGTTGCTGCCCGGCAGGTTCGACCCTGGCAGGTTCGAACCCGGCGTGCCGATGCCCGGCATGTTCGAACCGGGGACGCTCGGCATCCCGCCGGGCGGCATCGAACCGGGCGGCGTCGAGATGCCCGGCATGCCGTTGTGCCCGTTCCGGTCGCCCTGACCGTTCCCGTTGCCGTCCTTGTCCTTGCCGTTGCCGCCGCCGCCGTTGACGTCGACGTTCGTGTTCTGCCCCTCCATCTTGCTGTAGGTGGGCAGCTTCTTGCCGTTCTCGGAACTGGCCTTGAAGTACTCGTTGAACGCGTCGACGTTCGCTTGACCCTTTTGGTTGTAGTCACGGATCGCGCGGTCGGTGTCGGTGGTCCACGGGGTGATGGAGTTGAGCAGGTTGTTCTTCGGCGGGTCCTTCGGGACCTGCTGCACCTTCGCCTTCACCGTGGTGAACGCGGAGTTCTGCTCGCCGAGGTACTTGTCGGAGTCGACCAGCTTCTTGCCGGAGTCGTCCATCCACGCGCGCAGCGGATGTGCTCCGGACTGCTGCGCGGCTTCGGCGCTCTTACCGGTCCAGGCGGCGTCCATCTCCTTCGACAGGTTGTCGATGGTGGTCAGCCTGTCCTGGTAGCCGGCCTTGAGCCGGGTCGCCGCGGCCTGGCCCTCCTGGATCGAACCGGTACCGGGACCGGTGACGATCTTCTCCCAGATGTTGTAGCAGTCGATCTTGCGATCGCCGCCCGACGCTTCGTAGTCGCCGGATTTCGTGGTCGCCAGGTTGTAGGCCGAGTATCCGGCGATGATCGGCAGCAGGAACACGCGTCAGCCCTCCTTCAACGTCTCGATCATCGCTTCCCCCACTTTGAGCGCGACCGGGCACGGCGCGCTCGCGCCGGGCCCGTTGTCGTACTGCACCAGGATGTTGACGGCCAGCTGGTCGGTCACGCCGACGAAGAGGCCGCATTTGCCCTTGTCACGGGCGTCGAGCGACGCGGCGTACACCGCCGGGTACCCGGCGACCTCGGTCGGCTCGAAGTACTCGTTGTTGGCCTTCGTGTCGTAGACGTCGCTGAGGCCGTTCTTGTTCGCGAGCACCGGGCTGATCTCGATCTGGTTCAGCCGGTCGTCCGCGGCGAAGATCGAGCAGCCCGGTCCGGCGCTCGTCGTGCGCTGCTCTCCTTCGCCGAGGCCGAGCTCGGTGCGCTTCGCGGCGGAAAGCGCGGAGCACGCGTTGCTCTCGATCGAGGCGGTGTTCAACGGGTTCGACACCTTGGGCGCGGAGCCGGACGAGCCGCTCGACGCGCCGGGGGAACCGGTCGTGTAGGTCGGCTCCGACGAGGCGGTGCCGTTCTTGGTGCCGGAACAGCCGGCGACCAGCGCGCCCGCGGCGAAGAGGAGAACGAGGGAACGTCGCATCACACGGCCTTGTGCTTGTTGAGCGAAGCCTGCGTTTCGGCCTCGTTCGTGGCGATCTTCTGCTTCGCGGCGGTCAGCTGGTCGATGTAGTTCTTGACGTAGTCCTGCATCTTCTGGTTCTGCTCCAGGAACGCCTTGCCCGACGGGTTGGCCAGCTTCTCCCAGTCGCCGCTCGCGAACTCCTTGCCGGGCGCCTTGACGTTCGCCATCAGGTTCGCGTCGTTGTAGTCCCGCTTGAGCTCGGCCTGCAGGTCGGTCCACTTCTTGATGATGCCGTCGATCTTGTCCTTGTCGAAGGTGAACCCGCCACCGCCCCCGCCCGACGACGGCTTGTCAGGATTGGCAGGCGCGGACACCGTGACCTTCTCCTGCCGGTTCTGCTCGGCGTTGCTGTCGTAAGCCATTGGTTCCAGATCCCCTTTTTGAGTCCCCGTGCCTCGACGTCGAGTCAATCCTAAGACGTGACCCGGCCGGGTGGGGTTCCGCGCAAAGCAAAGGGCGGGACTTCTCCGCGATGGAGACGTCCCGCCCTCTGTCGAAGCGGTGTTACTTGGCCTTGACCTCGAGCCGCACGTCGACGCGGACGTCGGGGTGCAGACGGGCGCCGACCGAGTGCTTGCCCACGGTCTTGATGTGGTCCTTCAGCTCGATGACGCGCTTGTCGAGCAGCGGGCCACCAGCGGCCTTGATCGCGTCCACGATCTCGGCGGTGGTGATCGAACCGAAGAGCTTCTTCGAGCCCTCGGCCGCCTTGCCGCTCAGCTGGATGGCGCCGAGGCCCTCCAGGGTCGCCTTGATCTCCTTGGCGTGGTCGAGGTCGCGGATGCGACGGCTCTCCTGCGCCCGCTTGATCGTGCGCACGTTCTTCTCCGCGCCCTTGGTGGCCACGATGGCGTAGCCGCGGGGGAGCAGGTAGTTACGCGCGTAGCCGTCCTTGACCTCGACGATGTCGCCGGGCCCACCGAGGTTGGCGACGTCGGTGGTGAGAATGATCTTCGCCATTGACGTGCCTCCTTAGCGTGCGGTCGAGGTGTAGGGCAGCAGCGCCATTTCGCGGGAGTTCTTGACCGCGATGGCGATGTCACGCTGGTGCTGGCTGCAGTTGCCGGTCACCCGGCGGGCACGGATCTTCCCGCGGTCGGAGATGTACTTCCGAAGCAGGTTGGTGTCCTTGTAGTCGATGTTCTCCGGGCGGCCCTTCTTCTCGGCCTTGCAGAACACGCAGACCTTCTTCTTGGGCTTGCGGATGGGTGGCTTGGCCACGGTATTTCTCCTGGATTTTTACGTAGTGGTTGTCTCGAGGCGTCTCGCGGAGCTCTCGCCCGCGCCTGCGCGCCTGATCAGAAGGGCGGCTCGTCGGAGAACCCGCCGCCACCGCCGCCACCGGCGGGCGGGGCGGAACCCCACGGGTCGTCGGCGGGCGGGCCGGACTGGCCGCCACCGCCGCCGCCACCGAAGCCGCCGCCTCCACCGCCACCGGTGCCACGGCTGACCTTGTTCACCTTGGCGGTGGCGTAGCGCAGCGACGGGCCGATCTCATCGACCTCGAGCTCGACGACCGTGCGCTTCTCGCCTTCCTTGGTCTCGAAAGACCGCTGCTTGAGGCGCCCCTGCACGACGACACGCGCGCCACGCGTCAGCGACTCGGCGACGTTCTCGGCCGCCTGACGCCAGATGTTGCAGCGCAGGAACAGGGCCTCGCCGTCCTTCCACTCACCGGACTGCTTGTCCAGTGTGCGCGGGGTGGACGCGACCGTGAAGTTCGCGACCGCCGCACCGGAAGGGGTGAAGCGAAGCTCCGGGTCGGACGTGAGATTGCCGATCACCGTGATGACGGTGTCTCCAGCCATCGGAAAAGTCCTTCGGCTCAGGCCTTGGCGGCGACGGGCTTGGCCGGCTTGATCTCGCGGCGCATGACCTTGGTGCGGAGCACGGTCTCCTGCAGCGAGAGCTGACGGTCCAGCTCCTTGACCGCTTCCGAAGTCGAGTTCAGGTCGAGGAGCGCGTAGATGCCCTCGGCGTGCTTCTTGATCTCGTAGGACAGCCGGCGGCGTCCCCAGACGTCGACCTTCTCCACGCTTCCGCCCGAAGTACGGATCACGTTGAGGAAGTTGTCCAAGGTCGGGGCCACCGTACGCTCGTCGAGCGTGGGGTCCAGGATGACCATTACCTCGTAATGGCGTGACACAACCACTCACCTCCTATGGGCTCACGGCCACGGACTGTCCGTGGCAGGAGGGTTTGTCCAGGTAAGCGTACCTGGCGGCTTCGGCCGGTCCCCGAACGGGCGTCAGGAGACGCGGCGCAGGACCCAGGTGCGGACCAGCGCGGCGGTCACACCGGCGAGCACGAGGACCGCGAGCAGCATCGGCAGCTGGACGTCGCCGCCGGGCATGCCATCGGTCGCGAGCGCTTCGGCGTTGCCCGCGTTGCGGACGTCGGGGCCACCCTGTCCGGCCTGGCCGTCGGTGCCGTACTGCGGGGCACCTTCGCCGGGAAGCGGGCTGTTGGCCGGGTAACGCACGCCCGGAGCCACCGCGACACCCGGCTGCGCGACCGGGAGGTTGCCGTAGTCGCGCGGCGGGGCGTAGCCGGTGCCGTTGCTGCCGCCGGGCAGCAGGCCCGGTGAGGACGGCAGCCCGTTGGTGCCGCCGCCGTTGCCGCCCTGCTGCGGGGCGGTGGTGCCCGGCGTCGGCAGGGTGGGTGCGACGTAGTTCGTCGCGACCGTGGTCAGGCCGCAGCTGCCGGTGACCTTGTGCTCGATGGAGTCGAGGGTCTTCTCGGGGTTGAGCCCGAGGCCCCAGGACTTGGTGTTCTTGACCGCCTGCCGCACGGCCGCGCCGATCGCCTTGCCCTCGACCGCGCCGCCCGCGGCGTTCGGGACCGCGCCGACGTTGATGGTGTTGACCTTGGCGATGTCGTTCGCGGCGACGTCGTAGAGGGCCAGCGTGCCCGCTTCCTTCGCGCCGGCACGCACCAGTTCCTTGACCGAGGTGCCGGTGATCGCGACGGTGTCGCCCATTCCGCCGTTGACGGTGCCGCTGCACGCGTTCGCCAGTGTGGTGGCCGCCGCCGACGCGGTGCCCGCCGTCAGGAGCGCGCCACCGGTGACCATGGTCGCGAGTGCGGTGACGGTGAGCGCCTTGCGGGTGGTCTGCCAGATGGTGGTCTTCCGCACGAGCGCGATCCTCCGGGTCGGTGGGGGCGTGTGGCAGTGCATGAGGAAGCACCGCAACGGGGATAACGAGGGAGTGACCAGAAAGATACTAGGCGGTAGGACTAACTTGTAGCGGCCATTCGGCGTAGGACCCAAGTGCGCACAAGGCCCGCGCTGACTCCGGAGAGTGCCAAAACGGCGATCAGCAGCGGCAGTTTCCCGTCCTGAGTGAATCCGTCGCTCACGTTCGGTAATGCTTCGGCCTGTCCCGCGGTTTGGACGTCGGGATTTCCGTTCTGGTTTTCGGTCGCGATGCCGAACTGCGGCGCGTAACCCGGGATCTGCCCGCCGTACCGGAGGCCGGGCGACGGGCTGAAGAGACCGGCCGTCGCCATCGGGATGGAGCTGTAGTCACGCATCGGGGCGTAGCCGGTGTTGACGCCCCACGGCAGGCCGCCGAAGTTCGGGGTGAAGGTGCCGGGCAGCAGCGGGCTGTTCGCCGCCGGGATACCGCCTTCCGGTGTGCCGCCCTGCGCCGGAGCACCGGGTCCGCCCGTCTGCGGGCCGCCGCTGCCGGGCGTTCCGGGGGCGGGTTTCCCGGGCTGGGGCTGGGTTCCGGGGGCGGGCTGGCCGCCGCCGGTCAACGCGTCGTGGGTGCCGGAGACCGCGCCGTTCAGCGCTTCCGCGGCGGGTTCGCCGACGACCGGGACCGGCGCGACGACGGTGTTCACCACGGTCACCGTCACCTTGCAGACCGTGCCGAGCAGCGCGTTGATCGTGCCCGTGAGCACCCCGGAGACCGGACCGGCCTGGCCGAGGTTGAGGGGAATGCCGAGCAGCGGCGTCTTGCCGAGGATCGTGTCACCGGTCTTCGCGGTCACCGATCCGCCGCAGGTGGCGGTCTTGGTCTCGGCGGCGGCGGCCGTGCCGGGCATGGCGAGGGCGGCCGAGCCCGCGAGAATGAAGGCCGACGCACCCAGGGCAGTCGCCCTCCGTGTCCGTTCGCGCATGCCTTCGACTCCTCCGTCGTCGGGGTCACCTACCGGCACAACGACGCTAATGGAGACGAGTAACGCCCGCTCACTCGAAGAGGTCAGGCATTCGAGTGGAAGCGGGCGTCACCGAGGGTGAAGATCAGGCGGGCTTACCCCGCAGCCAGGCGCGGACCAGAGCCGCGGCGACGACGGCCAGCGCCAGTACCGCGAGCAGCAGCGGCAGCTTGGCCGGGGCGACCGGCGCCTGCACGGCCTGCGCGTTGCCGGTGTCCTTCTCGTCGACGGTGGGCGGCGGCACCTCGCCGGGGACGATCTCGGTGATCACCGGCGCCTGGACGAAGCTGCCGGGGAGCAGCGCCGCGTTGCTGATCACGCCGGCGATCGAGTCGCCGCCGATGCCGGTGGCGGAACCCGGGCCGGTTTCGACCGGGAGTTCGCTGCCCGGGCCGCCGGGCTGACCCGGCCCCGGCTTCGGGGGCTCGGGCTTCGGAGGCTGGGGGTCCTCGGGCGGCTTCGGGCCCGGCGGGATCTCGGGGACTCCCGGAACCTCGTCGACGACACCTTGCGTCAAGTTGCCGACGGCGTTCACCGCGCCCTGCGCGGGCTTGCAGACGCCCTGCGCGACGAGGTCTCCGGCCGGATTGTCGGTCAGGCCGGTCGTCTTAACCAGATCACCGACGGGCAGTGAAAGCAGCGGCTTCCGGCCCTCGGCGGTCTTGGCCTTCGAGTCCAGGCCGACCGTCACTACCTCGGACGAACCGAGTGGCGCCGCCGCGTCGAGAACGAGGCCGTTACCGGACTTTCCGTTCTGCAGCGTCGAATCGCATTCGCCGGAAAGGGTCGGGCTCGGTTCCTCGGCGGCCGTCGCGGTCATCGGGAACGCTAGTCCGGCCGTGACCGAAAGCGCGAATCCCCAAGCCGTGATCCGCCCGGCAGTCTTCCCCATCGAGTTCGTCCTCCGCCCCTCAAGACCCAACGCGGTTTAACGGAACGCGCTCACGCTACCCCACGAGCGTGACCGACTGGGGCGCGCCGGGGAAAAACCGGCGAGGGTACTTTGCTGGCATGAAAATCGGTGCCCATGTCCGCGACGACGATCCGCTGGCCGCGGTCGCCGAGCGCGAAGCCGAAGTACTCCAGTTCTTCCTTTCCGACCCGCAGGGCTGGAAGGCTCCCAAACCCCACCCGCACGGCGAAGCGATCAAAGAATCGCCGGTCGAGGTGTTCATCCACTCGCCGTATCTGATCAATGTGGCGTCGATGAACAACCGCATCCGCATCCCGTCGCGGAAGAACGTCACACAGCACGCGAACGGCGCCGCCGAAATCGGCGCGAAAGGGCTCGTCGTGCACGGCGGTCACGTCGGCTCCGGGGCGGACGTCGAAGAAGGCCTCGTCAACTGGCGCAAGCTTTTCGAGCGTGAACAGGAAAAGGGCGGCTTCGCCGTGCCGATCCTGATCGAGAACACCGCGGGTGGCGACAACGCGATGACCCGTGACCTCGACACGATCGCCCGGCTCTGGGACAAGGTCGGCGAATTCGGCGCGGGCTTCTGTTTCGACACCTGCCACGCGTACGCGGCGGGCTGGGACCTGACCGAGGCGGTCAAGAAGGTCAAGGCCATCACCGGCCGGATCGATCTGGTGCACCTCAACAACTCGCGTGACGAGTTCGGCTCCACGCGGGACCGGCACGCGAACGTCGTCGGCGGCGACGGCACGATCGATCCCGAGGTGCTGGCCGCCGTCGCGGCCGAGGCCGGCGCGCCCGTGATCGTCGAGACCCCGGCCGACGGCCAGGCCGCGGACATCGCCTACCTCCGGGAGCGCGTCGCCTCCGCCTGACTCCCCCCTCTCGCAATTGGTCACCTACTTGCCCGGACGACCGGCGCAAGTAGGTGACCAATTGCGGTTTCGGACCTGGGCGGGAGGTCGTTCCCTCTCGGGAGGGAGGGCAGGGTCCGTCGATCGCGAAAGGCTCGACCTCGACCGGGAAGCGCCCGGTTCTGGAGGGAAGCCATGAACATCAAGTCGAAGATCGCCGCGGTCGCCGTACTCGCCGTCGCCGCGGGAACGCTGGGGGCGACGCAGGCGAACGCGGCGTCGGGGCCGGGAGCGACCGTCATCGGGTCGGCGGGCGGACCGCTGACGTTCCCCGGTTTCGAGGGCGATCCGGTCCGGTTCGACTTCGCCGCGTTCGGCGATCCGGGGCAGTCCTCGGGCCGGTTCCACGTCAATCATCTGACCAAGGACGGAAAGCCGTTCGCCGACTTCGACGGCAAGGTCGACTGCGTCTCGCGGGATGGCGACCTCGCCGTCCTGACCGGGGTGATCGAACGCGCCGACATCCCGGGCTTCCCGGCGAACCTGGTCGGCCGCCGGGTCGGCTTCTCGGTACGGGACGTGCCGCGCGGGCATGACCGGATCGGCTGGAGCTGGGCCGTCGGCGGCTTCGACCAGGACGTCTTGCGGTGCACGGCCCCGATTCCGTTCTTCGAAACGAGCACGGGCGGCTACCTCGTGCGCTGAATTCGCTTGACCCTCACACCACGGGAGGGTCGAACCTGGGCCGCATGAAGAAGCGGACCGGGTACCGGGCGGAGCACGTCGTCCCCGCGCCGGAAACCCGTTGGCAGGCACTGACCGTTTTCGGCTACCCGCTCGGCGGGCCCGCAGCCTTCGACGGCTCCGCCGCCCTGGTGGAGGCCGAAGGGCTCGCCGAGCGCCGGTCGGCCGGATCGGGGGCGCCGTCGAGGAAACCGCCGATCGGATCGTCGTCCCCGGCGGCGCGGACCGGATCTCTGCGCGGCTGGTAGATCTCCCGGATCACCAGCGCGCAGAGGCCGACCACCGCGAGGTCGCGGACGACGACGGCGCCGAGGAACCAGTCTTCGGGCAGTCCTTTGTTGTCGACGCCGAGGTAGTACATCATCCGCGGCGCCCAGACGAGCGCGTCGAGGATCATCCAGCCGAGCAGCAGCCGCCAGCGCGGGATCGCGAGCACCGCCAGCGGCACCAGCCACAGCGAGTACTGCGGGCTCCACACCTTGTTGGTCAGCAGGAACGCGGCCACCACGAGGAATGCGAGTTGCCCGAGCCGCGGACGACGCGGCGCCTTCAGCGCGATGTATCCGATGCCGGCGCAGGCGGCGAGGAACAGCACCGCGACGACGGTGTTGAGCACGACAGGTGTCTGGCCCGCGGTGAGTTTCCCGTCGAAACCGGCCCAGCCGGAAAGGTGGGAGATCACGTTGTAGAGCGAGTCCGGATCCATCGGGCGCATCGTGTTGAGCCGGAAGAACTCCCACCAGCCGGTCGGCGCCACGAGCGCGAACGGGACGTTGACCACCACGAACGTCGCCGCGGCGAGTCCGGCGGTGAGCGTCCACTGTCTGACCTTGCCCGCGCGCAGGCAGAGGAAGAACAGCGGGATCAGCAGGAACAACGGATACAGCTTCGCCGCCGCGCCGAGACCGAGCAGGAACCCCGCGACCTCCGGCCGCCGCCGGGCCCAGGCGAGCAGCGCGGTCGCGGTGAACGCGGTCGCGATGGCGTCGAAGTTCGTGAAGGCGTGCACCAGCACCAGCGGCGAGATCGCGACCAGCGCGGCGTCCCACGGACGGCGTTTCAGCGATCGGCCGGTCGCCCACACCGTGACGAGCCACGCCAGCGCGAGCCAGAGCGCCGAGATGTTGAAATAGACGGCCACCGGCAGCGCGCCGGGCAGCCAGCCCGCTTCCGCGACCGAAAGCCAGGCCTCGGTGAGCTTCGCGTTGATCCACTGGAACAGCCCGGTCGCGACCGGGTACTCCATGTACCGCGTGGTCTCCTTCGCCGTCCCCGCGTCTTCGGTCCACGAAGTCACGTACGGGAAGGTGTCCGGGTCGTTCAGCCGCTCGGAACTGTAGAGCGGGACGATGTCCGAGTAACACATCGCGACGAACGGACGCCCCGCCCGCCAGTCGAGCTGATGGGTCCCGGAATCGTCGGTGTACTGCTGAATGCAGGACGCCTTGCCGAACCACGAGAGCAGCAGCGCGAGGCAGGCCAGCAGCAGCCCGACCCGTTGCGGCGACCAGAACCAGTGCCGTCCCACGGCGGCGTGCTCGCCGAGCGGGCCGCCGATCGGCCTCGTGGCCGCGGCCACGAGCGGTTCGTTCCAGCTCGGGATGACCCGCTCGCCGGGGGTGAGGGAGAGCGGAGCCTCGGGCTGGGTCGTCTGGTCGGACACGTGGCGGATGTTAGCGCCTATCCGGGTGACCACCCGGTGATGTCGCCGCTGCCGTAGAACCCGGCCAGTACCTCCGCGGCCGCGCCGAACGCGACGACGTCGTCGCCCATCTCGTCGAGATCGACCTGGATCCGTTGCCAGTGCGGCAAAGGCAGGAGTTCCCGCAGTCGCGCGGCGACGGTGTCGCGGTACACCTCGGGTTCCGCGCGGACCGAACGGCCGGTCAGCACGACACGTTCGAGGTCGAGCACCTGGACGAGGTCGGCGAGCCCGATCCCCAGCAGGTTGGCCGCCTCCTCCGTGGTCGCCGCCGCGTTGTGCAGCACCTCGACGCAGCCGCGGCGGCCGCATGCGCAACGCGGTCCGTCGAAGGCGAGCGTGGTGTGCCCGAATTCGCCCGCGTTGGTCCGCGGCCCGCGGTACAGCCTGCCGTCGATCAGCAGGCCGACGCCGATCCCGGTGCCGACGAGGACGACGGCGGTCGCGGTCTGGTCGCCGCCGGTCCACTGCTGGGCGAACGCGGCGGCGTTGGTGTTCTTGTCGAGCCGCACGGGCAGTCCGGTGCGTTTCGCGAGCAGGTCGCGCAGGGGGACGTGGTGCCAGCCCGGCATGTTGGTGGCGTCCCGGACCACTCCTTCGCGGTGGTCGAGCGGGCCGACGGAGCCGACGCCGAGGCCGAGGACGTGTTCACGCTCGACACCCTCCAGTAGCTCTTCGGTCGCTTCGCCGAGGGCGGAAACCGCCTGGTCTGGAGTGAAGCCGGGTGACAACGGCCCGCCGCGCGACGCGATGATCTTCCCGGTCAGGTCGGTCATGAGTACCCGGAACGAGTCCCGGTCGAGCTGGGCGCCGAGCGCGTGCCGGGCGTCCGCGCGGACCCGCAGGAGTGTGCGCGGTTTGCCGACGCCGGACGCGGGCTGGCGTTCTTCGTCCAGCAGGCCGGCTTCGAGCAGTTCGGGGACGATCTTCGAGACGGCCTGCTGCGTGAGCCGGGTGCGTTCGGCGAGTTCGACGCGGCTGAGGCCGCCCGCGCGCAGGATGTGCGTGAGCAGCAGCGCCCGGTTGTGCTGGCGCAGGCCGCGCAGATTGACCCCGGTCTCCGGCATAGCGCGCATCCTGCCATGACTGGCTGATTACGCAACACTGTTGTTTAATGGAGGCATGGCTGACTTGCGAGTGGGGATCTTCGGATACGGCACCGGCGGGCGCGTCTTCCACGCCCCGCTGGTCGACGCGACGCCGGGGCTGACCCCGGCCGCCATCGTCACCTCGAACCCGGACCGGGTGGCGCAGGCAGGCGCCGACTATCCGGGCGCCGACGTGCTGCCCGACGCGGACGCGTTGTTCGCGAAGGCCGGCGAGCTGGACCTGGTCGTGATCAGCACGCCGAACCGCACGCACGTCCCACTCGCGCTTCGGGCGATCGAGGCAGGGCTGCCCGTCGTCGTCGACAAGCCCTTCGCGCCGACAGCGGCCGAGGCGGCGAAGGTCGCCGAAGCGGCGAAGGCCAAGGGCGTCGGCCTGACGGTGTTCCAGAACCGGCGGTTCGACTCGGACTTCCTCACCGTCCGGAAGGTCCTCGACGCGGGCCGCCTCGGCGACGTCTTCCGCTTCGAGTCGCGCTATGACCGCTGGGTGCCGAAGCCGCGGGAAAACTGGCGCGAGTTCGGCGATCCCGCCGAGGCGGGCGGGCTGCTCTACGACCTCGGCGCGCATATCGTCGACCAGGCGCTGCAGCTGTTCGGCCCGGTCACCGAGGTCTACGCGGAGGTCGA
The DNA here is from genome assembly GCF_046549005.1 of Amycolatopsis sp. lyj-108. Lineage (NCBI taxonomy): Bacteria > Bacillati > Actinomycetota > Actinomycetes > Pseudonocardiales > Pseudonocardiaceae > Amycolatopsis > Amycolatopsis sp. lyj-108. Next base: position 354,071 of record NZ_JAJPWQ010000001.1, read on the forward strand.
CAAGCGCCGTGCCGGGGTGTCGGTCGACGACGACGTCTTCGTCGCCCTCCAGCACACGAACGGTGTGCGCTCGCACCTGTGGGCGTCCGCGCTCGCGGGGACCCGGAATCCGCGGTTCCGCGTGCTCGGCGACAAGGCGACCTTCACCAAGTACGGCCTCGACGTGCAGGAACCCCAGATCAAGGACGGGTTGCGGCCAGGCGGCCCCGGCTGGGGCGTCGAACCGTCGTCGGACGCCGGCGTGCTCGGCGTGAACGACGACGTCGAAATCGTGCCCACCGAGGTCGGCCGCTACGAGGACTTCTACGCGCAGGTGCGTGACGCGCTGCTCGGCAAGGGTGATTTCCCGGTCGATCCCGCCTCCGCCGTCGAGGCGCTCCGGGTCATCGAAGCCGCTCACCTTTCGGGTGCCGAACGGCGCGTGGTCACCCTCTAGCTCGGGAGCTGAAGGGGACTTTCCCCGCATCAGATGAAGCGAAGGGGCCCTTCACCGCGTGCCATGCGGTGAAGGGCCCCTTCAGCTATTCGTTGTCGCCTCTGCCGCCCCCGCGGCCGGGACCGTTGTTGCCGCCGCCTTCTTCGCCGCCGTCGTTCTCACTGGACGTAGGCGGGTTCCGCGAGCTGGACGGCGGTTCTTCCTCGTTCCGCGAAGAGGAAGGCCCGGTCGACGGTCCGGTCGACGGCGTGCCGGTCTCGGTCGAACCCTCGTCCTCGCCCGGCGGGGTCTGCGTCGACGGGACGGTGTTGTTGTCGTCCCCGCCGATGATCTTGACCTTGTCGAAGCGCTCCGCCGGTTTCCCGTTCAGGTACAGGGAAAGGAACTTCTGCCAGATCGGCCCGGCGATCGTCGAACCGAAGATCGCCTTGCCGTTCTTGCCCTTCAGCGGCTTGTCACCGTCGCCACCGACCCAGACCGCGGCCGAGATCGACGGCGTGTAGCCGACCATCCAGGTCTGCGAGTTGGAGTCCTTCGCCGACGCGGGCTCGCCCGGCCGGTAGGTGTGCTGCTGGGTTCCCGTCTTGCCCGCGCACTCATGGCCGTTGGGGCACTTGAGCTTCGAGAACGGGATGACACCCTTGAGCGACTCGGTGACGTTGCCGGCGATCTGCTTGCTCTTGTCGGAGTTGTCGGAGAACGCGGGCTTCGCCTCCTCCGGGGCCGAGTAAGCGGCCTCGTCCTGCGAGTTGGTCACCTTGGCGACGAAGTGCCTGGTCCGCCGCTGGCCATCGCCCGCGAAGGTCGCGTACGCGGCGGCCATGTCCTCCGGACTGACGGCCGTCTTGCCACCGCCGAGCGCGATGTTGTTGTCGGCGAACAGTTCGGAGGCGCCCTCGGGGGCGGGTTTGATCCCGGCGTCCTTGGCGGCCTGCGCCACCGGCCCGGGCTTGGTCACGTTCACGACCATGTCGTAGAACACCGTGTTCGCGGAGCGCTGCATCGCTTCGGACACCGTGCACTGCGCCGAACACGAGCTGCCGGGACCGGCGTTCCGGATCGTCTGCTTCCCGAACTGCCGGTTGTTGGAGCCGTCGAACGTCGAGTTGATGCCGCCCTTGCCCATCTGCAGGTACGCGGTGAGGTCGAACGGCTTCATCGACGACCCGGGGTTCTGCGGCGTATTCGCCCAGTCCCGGCCCTTTTGGTCTTTGCCGTCGGGCCCCTTCACGATGGACGGCCCGCCGTAGTACGCCTTCACCCCGCCGGTCTTCGGGTCGATCGCGACGAGCGCGTTGAGCAGGTTCTCGTCGGTCTGGCCCTTCATCCCCTCGGCGACCGCTTGCTCGGCCGCGGCCTGCGCCTTCTGGTCGATGGTCGTGTAGACCTTGTAGCCGCCCCGGTAGTAGACGTCGTCGGTGATGCCGTTCGCGGCGAGCTCTTCCTTGACCTTGTCGCGGATGAACGGGTTGACCACCCCTGCCTGCTGCTTGTCCTCTTGCGGGATCGGCGTCGGGAACTGCAGGTTCGCGCGGTCGGCGGCGGAGAGGAAACCGTTCTGCACCATACGGTTCAGCGCGACGGTCCAGCGATCGTTCGCGACCTTCGGGTTCTCCGAGCGGCCCGGCTGCTGGATGAGGCCCGCGAGCAGCGCCGCCTCGGACGCGTTGAGCTCACCGGCGGGCTTGGCGAAGAACGCCTGCGAGGCCGATTCGATCCCGTACGCGCCGCGCCCGAAGTAGATGATGTTCAGGTACGCCGAGATGATGTCCTTCTTCTCGTACGTCTGGTTCATCTTGAAGGATTTGGCGAGCTCGGTCCATTTACGGGCGAACGACGATTCGTCGTCCCCGCTGGCGACCTTGATGTACTGCTGGGAGATGGTGGAACCACCGCCCTTGCCCGCGGTGATCTGGTTGTAGACCGCGCGCAGGATGCCGCCGATGTCGAAGCCCGAGTTCGTCTCGAACGAGGCGTCCTCGGTGGCGATGACGGCCTTCTTGACGATGTCCGGGATCTGCTCCGGCGTCAGGATCTGCCGGTTGCCGCCCTTGGGGACGTCCTTGCCCATCTCGGTGTTGTCGGCGTAGTAGTACGTCACCGCCTGGCCCTGCGTGGCCGCGATGGCCTGCGGCGACGGGACGTCGACGGCGAAGTAGGTGATCACGAACGCGATCGCCGGGAGCACGAAGAAGAGACAGAACAGCGCGAGCAGCACTCGCCGGATGCGTCTCCACCGGCGCTTCTTGCGCTGCGCCGGGGTGAGGATCGGCTTCCCGTTCTCGTCGGTCTCCGGGGCGTACTGCTCGTCCTCGTACGGCTCTTCGTATTCACGACCGCCGCGATCGACGGTGCCGTTGTGCTCGTGATGCGTGATGAGGTCCGGCTCGTGCTGCGGCGCGACCGGCGGCCGCTGCGAACGACGCGGTGGCGGTGGGGGCGGCTGCTGCTGAGGCCCGCCCTGCCGTTGCCACGGTGCCTGCCCTTGGCCCTGCCGGCCGGGACCCTGCTGCTGCCCGTATCCCGGAGGCGGTCCGGCGGGGCGGCGGGGCGGTCCGGCCGGGCGTTGCGGACGACGTGCGGGGTCAGGGTCCTGACCTGGCCATCCGCCGTGGGGATCGTCGTTCACTGGGACGTCCTCCGAACCTTCCGTGGGTGAGCGCGGTCCTGCGGTCGCAGGTCTCCTTCTAGTTAAGACGTGTGGCATCGGTTCAGGTTCACCGGCGCGAAGAAAAAAGGTGTGCCGGGCGACCGCCCGGCACACCTTCCTTCATGCGTTTTGCCCGGTCATCACGGGTCTTCGGCGTTCGGGAACAACGGATCCGAAGTACCCGGCCCCGGCCTTGTCGGTTTGGTGGGCTTGGTGGGCTTCGTCGGCCAGCCGCCGGTCTCCGTCGTCTCCGTCGGCGAGGTGGGCGTCGACGGTGTCGGGGTGGTCGTCGGCGTCTGGGGCGGCGTCGACGTCTCCGGCGGCTTCTGGGCCGTCGTCGACGGCACGTACCGCGCGTCCTTGCCGATCGGTTTGACGCTGTCGAACTTCTCCGAAGGCTTGCCGGTCATGTACCGCGACATGAAGTCTTCCCAGATCGGCCCGGCGATCGTCCGGCCGTAGACCGCCTTGCCGTTCTTGTCGTGCAGCGGCTTGTTGCCGTCACCGCCGACCCACACCGACGTCGAGATGCTCGGCGTGTAGCCCACCATCCAGGTCTGCGCGTTGCGGTCGCGGTAGCTCGCCGGGTCGCTGTCCTTGAAGTCGTACTGCTGCGTCCCGGTCTTGCCCGCGCACTCGTGGCCCTTCGGGCACTTGAGCTTCGAGTACGGGATCACCTCTTCGAGCGCGTCGGTGACGTTGCCCGCGATCTGCTTGCTCTTGTCGGCGTCGTCACTGAACGCGGGTGTGCCCTTGGGCGTCGTCTCGTCGAACTCGACCTCGTCCTGCGAGTTGGTCAGCTTGGCGACGAAGTGCTGCTTCTGCCGGACACCCTCACCGGCGAACGTGGCGAAACCGGCCGCCATGTCCTCGGCGGTGGTCACCGTGCCACCACCGCCGAGCGCGATGTTGATGTCGGGGCTCAGCTTCGCCTTGCCGCCTTCGGCCTCCACCATCACGCCGGCTTCCTTCGCGGCCTTCGCCACCGGATCGATCTTCGTCTCGTTGCGGACCATGTCGTAGAACACGGTGTTCGCGGAGACCTTCATCGCCTCGGCGACCGTGCACTGAGGACCGCAGCTGGCGCTCTCGCCCGCGTTCCGGACCGTGCGGCCGTCGAACTTCCGGTTGTTGGTGCCGTCGAAGGTCTCGCCGAGGCCCTTGCCCATCTTGAGGAACGCGGCGAGGTCGAAGGCCTTGAACGCCGAACCCGGGTTGTGCGGCACGTTCGCCCAGTCGATGGCCTGGACGTCCTGGCCCTGCGCGTTCTTCGTCCAGTCCGGACCGCCCCAGTACGCGACCACGCCGCCGGTCTTGGGGTCTACCGCGACCAGCGCGTTCAGGATGTTCTCGTCCGTCTGGCCCTTCATTCCCTCGGCGACGGACTCCTCGGCCATCTTCTGCGCCTTGGGGTCGATCGTCGTGGTGATCTTGAAGCCGCCCTGGTGCAGCCGGTCCTGGTCGTAGCCGCGGGCTTCGAGTTCGTCGATCACCCGGTTGCGGATGTGCAGGCTCAGCGTCCCGGCGTTGTCGGCCTTCGCCTGCGCCTTCGGGATCGGCTTCGGGAACTGCGCGGCGGCGCGCTCACCCGGATCGAGCCACTTGTTCGCCACCATCTGGTCCATCACGAAGTTCCAGCGTCGCTGCGCGTACGCGTCGTTCTCGGACTTGCTCGGACCCTGGATCAGGCCGGCGAGCAGAGCCGCCTCGGACGCGCCGAGCTCCTTGGCAGGCTTCTTGAAGTAGGCCTGCGCGGCCGCTTCGATGCCGTTCGCGCCGCGGCCGAAGTAGATGGTGTTGAGGTAGGCGGTGATGATCTCCTCTTTGGACATCTGGTTGTTCATCTTGAAGGATTTGGCCAGCTCGGTCCATTTACGGGTGAGCGTCGGCGCCTCGTTGGCGGTTGCCTTCTTGATGTACTGCTGGGAGATCGTCGAACCGCCGCCCTGGCCGCCGGTGACGTTGTTGTAGACCGCGCGCAGGATGCCGCCGACGTCGAAGCCGGAGTTGGTCTCGAACGACGAGTCCTCGGCCGCGTATACAGCCTTCTTGACGGTCTCCGGGATATCGCCGGGCTGCAGCAGGTACCGGCTGCCGCCACTGGCGGGCGCGATCTTGCCCATCGGGCTGCCGTCGGCGTACATCAGCGTGATCGGCTGGCTCTGCAGGCTCGCGACGCTTTCCTGCGTCGGGACGTCCACGAAGAAATAGGTGATGACGAACGCGATCGCCGGCACCACGACGAACAGGCCGAACATCGCGTAGAGGACGCGGCGGATGATCCGCCAGCGTCGCTTCTTGCGCTGCTTCGGCGTGAGGACCTTCTTCTTGTCGCCGTCCTCGTCGTCGGCGGGCTCGTCCTCGTACGGGTCTTCGCCCTCGGCACCGAGCGCGGCACTTTCGTGACGATCGTCATAGCGATCGTCGTACGGGTCGTAGCCGTACGGGTCTTCGGTGCCGTTGTGCGCGTGATGCGTGATGAGGTCCGGCTCACGCTCGTACGGCTCCGGCTCGACCGGCCGGACCAGCGCGGTCGCCTGGTCGGCGGGAGCCGGGGGACGGCGGTTGCCGGGCGGAGGCGGCGGTGGCCGGTGGCCGGCGCCCTGACGGACACGATGGTCACCGGTGGGGCCCCGGGCGGGCACCGGCGGCGGGGGTCCCTGCCTGCGCGGCGGCATGCCGTTGGGGCGGCGCGGGGCCGCGGGACGGCGCGGTTCGTCGTCTGACGGCCACTCTGGGCCGCCACCGTCACCGCCCGGCCACTGCGGATTCGGTGGGGTCGCGGAGCGTGGCGGGGTCGAGCGGGGAGTGCCGTTCGGAGGGGTCCGGCGCTGGGGGCGGCGCGGGGGTTCTTCGCTCGGCCAGCCGGGTTCGTCGGCTTCACCCGGCCACTGGGCACGGCGAGGTGCATCAGGCTCCTGGCCTGGCCAGGAGCGGTTGCGGTCGTCGTTCACGAATGGGCCTCCCAGACCGGCGCTTCGGGGGACGCCGCTCTGTGCTCAACTGCGTTTTCGATACCTGTCACTGACCCGCTGTCCTCTGCGAACGGGTCCGTGGCCGGGTGGTTCCCGGATCTCCTGTTCCGAGGACGTAGGAGCGCACCAGGTGGTTCCAGTGACAGCTCCCGCAGACCTCGACCTCGTAGACGGTGAACTCCGCGAAGAGCCCGTCCATCCGTACCAGTTCTTCCGGTGTCTTGGCCGATCCGGCGGCGTGCTTGAGCTCGTCGCCGTACACCCAGGACACCAGGGTCAGTTCCGCCCGATGGCAGACCGGGCAGTCCCGCTCACCTGGTCGTCCGTGGAATTTCGCGGCCCGCAGGAGGTACGGGCCCGCGTCGCAGACGTCGTACGTGCCGACGCGTCCGGAGTGGACGCCCTTCAGCAGCGAGCGCCGCTGTAAGGCGTAGTCCACGACCTGCCGCTGGTTTCGCACGCCAACAGAGTACGGGCTATTGCTGTGTGGTCCACGCCCCGTTCGCGAGGGGACCGTCCGTGCGCGGTCGGACACGCCGAAGATTCGATAACTGTCCGATGAATTTCGGGCTGATTTCCGGGTACCCGATCGGGGTTAGCTACACCACTTCGATGTATCGGCGCGATATAGTGGGCCGGTAGGTTGACCGAGCCGGTCTCGGTGGCCAACGCGACCGGTCGCGGTTTGTTCCCGGAAGGGGGTGCGGTGTGCTCGAGCTCGCGATCTTGGGGCTGCTGCACGAGACCCCCATGCACGGTTACGTGCTGCGCAAACGTTTGCATGAGACGCTCGGGATGTTCCGGACGTTCTCGTACGGCTCGCTGTACCCGACCTTGCGTCGGCTGCTTCGCGCCGGTTACCTCGTCGAGGAACTCGAAGAGGTGGAAGACCGGGCATGGGCACGCCGGGGCAAACGCGTGTACAAGCTCACCGCCGAGGGCAAGGAACGGTTCGCCGAACTGCTCGGCGACGCCGGGCCGCAGACGTGGGACGACGAAGGCTTCGGCGTCCACCTGGCGTTCTTTTCGAGGACACCGGCCGACGTCAGGATGCGAATCCTGGAAGGCCGTCGTCGTCGGGTCGAGGAGCGCCGAGAAGGGCTTCGGACGGCAATGGCGCGGGCCGAGGAGAAGATCGACCGCTACACCCGTGAACTGCACCGGCTCGGGCTGGAGTCCAGTGAGCGGGAGGTGCGCTGGCTCAACGAGCTCATCGCGCACGAACAGGCCGAGCAGCGTGGACCGGAGACCTGAGGCGCTCCGGAGTGCTCGCTGCGCACCACCTACAACTGTTGAACTAATGAAGGAGAAACCGGCATGGGCGAGAACCGCCGCGTTCGGGTGGCCATCGTGGGCGTCGGCAACTGTGCGGCCTCGCTGGTCCAGGGCGTTCAGTACTACCGCGACGCAGATGCCGGCACTCGCGTGCCCGGTTTGATGCACGTCGTGTTCGGCGAGTACCACGTCCGCGACATCGAGTTCGTCGCCGCGTTCGACGTGGACGCCAAGAAGGTCAGCCGCGACCTGTCCGAGGCGATCTTCGCCTCCGAGAACAACACCATCAAGATCGCCGACGTGCCGCCGCTGGGCGTCACCGTGCAGCGCGGTCACACCTACGACGGACTCGGCCGCTTCTACCGCGAGACCATCGAGGAGTCCGACGAGACCCCGGTCGACATCGTCGCGGCACTGCGCGAGGCCGAGGTCGACGTGCTCGTCTCGTATTTGCCGGTGGGCTCCGAAGAGGCCGACAAGTTCTACGCGCAGGCGTGCATCGACGCCGGTGTGGCGTTCGTCAACGCGCTGCCGGTGTTCATCGCCTCCGACCCCGAGTGGGCGGAGAAGTTCCGCGCGGCCGGCGTCCCGATCGTCGGTGACGACATCAAGTCCCAGGTCGGCGCCACCATCACGCACCGTGTGCTGGCGAAGCTGTTCGAAGACCGCGGCGTCCAGCTCGACCGGACGATGCAGCTCAACGTGGGCGGGAACATGGACTTCCTGAACATGAAGGAGCTGGAGCGGCTCGAGTCGAAGAAGATCTCGAAGACCCAGTCGGTCACGTCGCAGGTCGACCGCGAGCTCGGCAAGGGCAACGTCCACATCGGGCCGTCCGACTACGTGCAGTGGCTCGACGACCGCAAGTGGGCCTACGTCCGGCTCGAGGGCCGCGCCTTCGGCGATGTGCCGCTGAACCTGGAGTACAAGCTCGAGGTGTGGGATTCGCCGAACTCGGCGGGCATCATCATCGACGCCGTGCGCGCCGCGAAGATCGCGAAGGACCGCGGCATCGGCGGCCCGATCCTGTCGGCTTCCTCGTACTTCATGAAGTCGCCGCCGGAGCAGTACGACGACGGCACCGCGCGTGACGAGGTGGAGAAGTTCATCGCCGGCGAGGCGTGACCCTCCCGTAGCGCGCTATGAACGGTCCTTTCCTTGCAAATTTCGCAAGGAAAGGACCGTTCCTTGCATCGGGCGGGGGCTGAAGGACGCTTTCACCGCGTGCGACGCGAGGAAAGCGCCCTTCACCGCGTGTAATGCGGGGAAAGTCCCCTTCAGCTCTCCTGAAGCGCCGCCGGCAGGTCCGTGATCTTCCCGACCACAGTCGTCTCCGCCAGCACCGCCGGATCCGGCGGGAAGTGCGGATTCGGCACCGCGTACACCTTCATCCCCGCGGCCAGCGCCGCGCGCAGCCCGTTCGTCGTGTCCTCCACGGCCGCGCAGTTCTTGGGCTCCGCGCCCAGCAGCTCGGCCGCCTTCAGGTACACGTCGGGCGCCGGTTTCCCGGCGCCGACCTGCTCCGACGACACCGCCGTCGGCACCGGCAGCCGCGTGATGTCGAGGAACGCCTTGATCAGCAGCGGCGGTGACGAGCTCGCGATCGCCACCGGCCAGTGCTTCGCGACCTCGCGTACGACACCCGGCGCGCCCGGGATGATCGGCGGCTTCTCCGCGTACCGCCGCGCCATCCGCTCGATCACCACCTGCGCGACGTCCGACGGCCGGAGCCGCACGCCCAGGTCGTGCGCCAGGTAGGCGGCCCATTCGGGGGTGCTCATCCCCTGCGTCGCCCTGGTCGATTCCTCCCGCCAGGTGCCGTGGAACTCGTGGACGACGGATCGCCGGACCTCGTCCCACATCGTTTCCGAATCCACCAGGACACCGTCGAGATCGAAGATCACCGCTTCCACGCCCCCAAGCCTAGGCGGTGGAAACCTGTGCGGCATATTACTTAGCCATGCTCAGTAATTTTAGTTAGCATGGCTAAGTGACCACGAAAGTCGCCGACCTCGCCCACCGGCTCCGCCCGCTGGTGTTCCGGCTGTACTACCTCGTCCGCCGGGAGACGCCGCAGGTGCAGCTCACCCTCACCCAGGGATCGGTGCTGTCGGAGCTGCTGAACGGCGGTCCGCGCCGGATGAGCACGCTCGCCGACCTGGAACGGGTCCGGATGCCGACGATGACCGACGTCGTCCGCCGTCTCGAACGGCTCGGCCTGGTCAGCCGCCGTCGCGATCCCGCCGATGGCAGGGCGGTGCTCGTCGAGGTCACCGAACAGGGGCGCCGGTTCCATCGGCGGTTGATCGTCGCCAGGGAGGAATTCCTCCGCGAGCGGCTCTTCGAGCTGGACGAGACCGACCGCACCACGATCGAAGCCGCGCTCCCCGCTCTCACCAGGTTGCTGCGCGAACACAAGCACGAAGACAAGAAGGAGGAACTGATCCGCGATGAGCGCTGAGCACCACTCGAGCCTGTTGGACGCCGTCAAGGGACAGCCCAAACAGGTATGGATCACCGCGTTCGCCGCGGTCATCGCGTTCATGGGCATCGGACTGGTCGACCCGATCCTGCTGTCGATCGCCGAAGGCCTGCAAGCGACGCCGTCCGAAGTGACGCTGCTGTTCTCCAGTTACCTCGGCGTCCAGGCGGTCGCCATGCTGGTGACCGGTGCGATGAGTGCCCGGTTCGGGGCCAAGCGGACCGTGGTCGCCGGGCTGACGCTGGTCGTCGTCGCCACCGCGCTGTGCGCCGCGTCCGGGTCGATCGAGCAGCTCATCGGGCTGCGCGCGGTCTGGGGTCTCGGCAACGCCTTCTTCATCGCGACCGCGCTTTCGGTCATCGTCGGCGCCGCGACCGGCGGCCAGGCCGGCGCGATCCTGCTGTACGAAGCCGCGCTCGGTGTCGGTCTCGCGGTCGGTCCGCTGCTGGGCGCCCTGCTCGGCAGCATCTCGTGGCGTGGCCCGTTCTTCGGCACTTCGCTGCTGATGCTGTGCGGTCTCGTGCTGTGCTCGATCTTCCTGACCGCCGACGCGAAGGAGCAGCGGCCCAAGATCCGCCTGCTCGACCCGTTCCGCGCGCTGAAGCACGGCGGCCTGCTGCGTACCTCGATCGGTTCCGCGCTCTACACCGCCGCGTTCTTCGTGGTGCTGGCCTGGTCGCCGTTCGTGTTGGAGTGGAGCGCCGTCGCGGTCGGCCTGATCTTCTGCGGCTGGGGCCTTTCGGTCGCCGTCGCGGGGGTGGTGCTGGCGCCGAAGCTCGCCGCGAAGCTCGGTGAGCGGCACGCGACCGTGGTCGCCGTCTTCGGCTACGCCGTGCTGCTGCTGGTCATGGCGATCCCGAGCAAGCCGGTGCTGGTGGTCGGCATCATCCTGTCGGGGCTGGTGTCCGGTCTGCTCAACACGCTCTTCACCGGCACGGCCATGTCGATCAGCGGCGCCCCGCGTCCGGTCGCGAGCGCGGGCTACAACTTCTGCCGCTGGCTCGGTGGCGCGGTCGCCGCGACCGTCGTCGGTCACCTGGCCGAGTGGTTCGGCGCGAAGCAGGCGCCGTTCGTCATCGCCGCGATCCTGTGCGTGCTCGCCGGTGCCCTGCTGACGATCCGCGAGAAGACCGCGGACCCGCACACGATCCCGGCCGAAGCGGTTCTCGTGGGCGAAGAGATGTGAATCGGAACAAAAGGTGAACGCCGGACCAACGAGGGGTTTCCTCTCGTTGGTCCGGTGCCTTAGCGTCGACCTCCCGAACTGCCTGACCGGAGGTCCGAGTGAAGTTCCTTCCGTTGCTGGCCGGCCACTCACCAAGCCGGGCCTCAGTGACCTGTACCTACCGCTGTGGCGACGCGTGCTTCCACGACGCGCCGAACACCTCGGACAACCCCACCTTCGCCGACGTGCTCGGCGCGGTGAGCCGACGTGGCGCTCTGAAGGCGACAGCCGTCGTCGCGCTGGCCGCCGGCACCCCGCTCGCGCTCGCCGCGCCCGCGTCGGCCGCCCCCGAGGGGCGCCCGAAACCACCACCCGGCACCGACTACAAACGGGTCCAGCCGAACACGCTCGACGCCGTCGTCGTGCCGGAGGGCTACGAGCAGGGCATCGTGATCCGCTGGGGTGACGCGGTGCTGCCCGGCGCGCCGGAGTTCGACTTCGACCATCAGACCGCTGAAGCGCAGGCGAAGCAGTTCGGCTACAACTGCGACTTCGCCGCGCTGCTGCCGCTCGATCGCTGGGGACTCTCCTCGCTCCTGGTCACGAACCACGAGTACACCTCGGAAGAGTTCATGTTCCGCGGCTACGACCGGAACAACCCGACCGAGGAACAGGTCAAGATCGCCTGGGCCGCCCACGGGCTGACCGTCGTCCAGGTGTCGCGCGGACGCGACACCGGGCATCTGCGGCCCAGGATGTCCCGCTACAACCGGCGGATCACGCTGCACACGCCGTTCAAGGTGACGGGTCCGGCGGCGGGCAGCGACCTGCTCAAGACCGCCGCCGACCCCACCGGAACGGTCGTGCTGGGCACGATGAACAACTGCGCGGGCGGCGTCACGCCGTGGGGCACGATCCTGTCCGGCGAAGAGAACATCAACCAGTACTTCGGCAACGCGGACACGGTGGCCGACCCCGTGAAGCGCAAGCGATACGCGCGCTACGGCATCAGGGGCACCGCGACCACCCGCAAGTGGGAGCGGTTCGACGCGCGCTGGGACATCGCCAGGGAACCGAACGAGGCCCACCGCTTCGGCTGGGTGATCGAACTGGACCCGAACGATCCGGACAGCACCCCGGTCAAGCACACGCATCTTGGCCGGTTCAAGCACGAGACGGCGAACATCCGTATCGCCAAGGACGGCCGCGTGGTCGCCTACTCCGGCGACGACGAGCGCTTCGAGTACATCTACAAGTTCATCTCGAAGGGCCGGATGAAGCCGGGCGACAGCGCGCACGCCCGGCGGCACAACATGACCCTGCTCGACGACGGCACGCTCTACGTCGGCCGGTTCACCGGCGACAGCCCGGTCGCCGAGATCGACGGAACCGGGAAACTGCCCAGTGACGGCGAATTCGACGGCAGCGGCGAGTGGATCCCGCTGGCGTCCGGCAACAAGTCCTTTGTGGACGGAATGACCGCCGAAGAGGTGTACGTCTTCACCCGTGAGGCGGCCGACAAGGTCGGCGCCACCAAGATGGACCGCCCGGAGGACATCCAGGCGCATCCGCGCACCGGCCGCATCTACTGCGCGCTCAGCAACAACGTCGAGCGCGGCAACCCCGGCAAGGAAGGCGCCACCGAGCCCAACCCGCGGCTGAACAACAAGCACGGTCAGGTGCTGGAGTTCGAGGAACGGCGCGGGGACGCGCTCGCGCTGACGTTCAGCTGGCGGCTGTTCCTGGTGTGCGGTGATCCCGCGTCGCCGGACACCTACTTCGCCGGTTTCCCCAAGGACCAGGTCTCGCCGATCTCCAGCCCGGACAACGTGGCCTTCGATGATCACGGCAACCTGTGGATCTCCACCGACTCGGCGGGCGCGCTCGGCATCAACGACGGTCTCTACTCGGTGCCGCTGGAGGGCCGCAACCGAGGGGAGCTGAAGCTGTTCCTCACCGTGCCCCGCGGCGCGGAGACCTGCGGGCCGATCGTCGAACGGAAGATCGTCACGGTCTGTGTCCAGCATCCGGGTGAAGTCGACGGCGCGAACGCCGACAAACCGGCCTCCCATTGGCCGGACGGCGGGGAAACCCAGCCCCGTCCCTCGGTGGTGGCGGTCTGGAAACCCGGCAGGCACGGCCTGTCCGACATCGGTTCTTAGTCGGTAAGCAACGATCTAGCAGTACTTTTCGTCGATGGCGCGCGGCCGGTCCGGCAGCGCGCCATCGCTCGTTCGCGCGCTGTTCATCTGCTGGCCAGAGCTGGATCGTTTTGGTCGCTTACCGTCACGACGTTCCCCCGACTGGACTACGTGTACCCACCGCGACCATGGAGGCCCTGTGTCCTTCGAGCCTCAGCGGCTGCTGCCGTTGATCACCTCCCACCCCGGTGGCCGCTCCGCGGTCACCTGCGAGTACCGCTGCGGCAACGCGTGCGCCCACCCCGAGCCGAACACGTCGGACAACGAATACTTCGGCGACGTCGTCAAGAACATGCTGTCCCGTCGTGGCGCGCTGAAGGCGAGCGCCGTGATGGCCGCGGCCGCCGGTGGTTTCGCCGCGCTGTCCGGTACGGCCGCCGCCGAAACCCCGGCTGATGTCTCGGCCGCGGGCCACGGCAAGCCGGGCCGCCCCGGGCGTCCGGTGCCGGGCACCGACTTCGAAGCGGTGCCGCCGAACACGCTCGACGCGGTCACCATCCCCGAGGGTTACGAGCAGCGCGTCGTCATCCGCTGGGGCGACGCCGTCGAATCCGGCGCGCCGAAGTTCGATTTCACCAAGCAGACCGCTGCCGCGCAGGCGAAGCAGTTCGGCTACAACTGCGACTTCGTCGGCCTGATCCCGCAGGATCCGCTGGGCATCCGCAACCTCATGGTGGTGAACCACGAGTACACCACCGAGGTCCACATGTTCCCGGTCGACCAGTACGACCCGAAGAACCCGACCGAGGAGCAGGTCAAGATCGCGTGGGCCGCGCACGGCCTTTCGGTCGTCCAGGCCTTCCGCGACCCGATCGGTGGCGCCCTGCGCGTGACGCCGAGCCCGTTCAACCGCCGCATCACGCTGAACACCGCCTTCGAGGTGCGCGGCCCGGCCGCGGGTTCGAAGTACCTCAAGACCTCCGCGGACCCGACCGGCCGCAAGGTCTTCGGCACGCAGAACAACTGCGCCGGCGGCGTGACCCCGTGGGGCACCGTGCTTTCCGGCGAGGAGAACGTCAACCAGTACTTCGCCAACGCGGCCAAGGTCACCGACCCGGTCGCGGCGGCCCGCCTGAAGCGGTACGGCTTCTCCGGCACCGAAAGCACCCGCAAGTGGGAGCGGTTTGACAAGCGCTGGGACCTCGCGCAGGAGCCCAACGAGGCCAACCGCTTCGGCTGGGTCGTCGAGATCGACCCGAACGACCCGAACTCGACGCCGATCAAGCACACCGCGCTCGGCCGGTTCAAGCACGAGGCAGCGAACGTCAAGATCACCAAGGACGGCCGCGTCGCCGTCTACTCGGGTGACGACGAGCGCTTCGAGTACATCTACAAGTTCGTCTCCAAGGGTAAGTACAAGCCCGGCAAGAGCGCGCACGCGCGTCGTCACAACTCGGCGCTGCTCGACGACGGCACGCTGTACGTCGGCCGGTTCACCGGCGACAGCCCGGCCGCCGAGATCGACGGCACCGGAAAGCTCCCGGCGGACGGCGAATTCGACGGTGTCGGCGAGTGGATCCCGCTGGCCGCCGGTGACAAGTCCTTTGTGGACGGTTTCACCGCCGAAGAGGTCTACATCTTCACCCGCGAAGCCGCGGACAAGGTCCAGCCGACCAAGATGGACCGGCCGGAGGACATCGAGCCGAACCCGGTCAACGGCCGGATCTACGCGGCGCTGACCAACAACAGCCAGCGTGGCCCCGCAGGCAAGGCGAACGTCGACGAGGCGAACCCGCGGCCGAACAACCGCAACGGCCACATCCTGGAGTGGGAAGAGAACGGCGGCGACGCCGCGTCGACGAAGTTCTCCTGGCGGCTGCTGCTGGTCTGTGGTGACCCGAAGACGGCGGACACCTACTTCGGCGGCTTCCCGAAGGACCAGGTCAGCCCGATCTCCTGCCCGGACAACGTCGCGTTCGACCGGCACGGCAACCTGTGGATCTCCACCGACGGCAACGCGCTCGGCTCGAACGACGGCCTTTTCTCGGTCCCGGTCACCGGTCCTCAGCGCGGGCAGGTCAAGCAGTTCCTCACCGTGCCGAACGGCGGAGAGGCCTGTGGCCCGGTCGTGACCGATCACCTGGTGCTCGTCGCGGTCCAGCACCCCGGTGAGGACGCGCCGAACTCGGGTAGCCCGGTGTCGCACTGGCCGGACGGCGGCACTTCGCAGCCGCGGCCGTCGATCGTTTCGGTGTGGAAGAAGGGCCGCTGGGGCCAGGTCGGCCGCATCGGCGTCAAGTAGTGCCTCCGGCGCCCCGATCACTCTCGGCGAGACTCTTCTGCCTGATCGGGGCGCCGGACGACACCGTTCGGTGATGACGGGACCCCGTCGCGCTCATTAGCTTCAGCCCTGTGAAAAGGGCACTGGTGTTCATGGCGGCAGGCGCACTCGTGGCGGGTATCGTTCCCGCGTCCGCGCAGGCCGCGACCGTCCCGTCCGGCTGCACCGGCGGCGCCGCGCCGAATCCGAGCGTGGAACAGGGCAGCCCGCCCGCCGGGTACACGTTCAACCCGGCCGCCCCGGTGCCCAACGGAACGCCGAGGAGCAAGCAGCCACGGCTGTCGACGGCAGGCGGCTACCAGTCCGACGGCGGCAAATACGCCCTGATCTCGACGCCGGACAAGATGATCAGCACCGCTTACGCGGCGATGAAGTTCGTGCCCGGCGCCGTCTACACGCTGACCGACTGGACCGGCACGAACGACGGCAACCTCCGGCGCGCGGACGCCGTCCAGGAGACGGGGCTGCGGTTCTACGACGGCTCCGGCAAGGTCGTCCTGGAGAACAAGCTCAAGGTCGTGCACGCCGTCGAGGCCGACGGCAAACTGGCCAGGCAGGACTTCCCGCCGTCGACCGCCCCGCCGTCGGCGAATTCGGTGAAGTTCTTCGCCGCCACCGACCGCAACTGGGTCATGTGGGACTGCGTCCACCTGCGGGTCGCCTCGTTCTCGGCCAAGGCGGAGGTGCGGGATCCGGCGAGCGGGGCCTGGGGCGCCACGGCCACGCTGGAGGCGGGCACCACCGCGAACTACCGGTTCACCGTCACCAACGACGGCACCACGACACTGACCGACATCAAGGTCGAAGACCCGTACTGCGACGTGAAACCAGCTCCGATCGCGACCCTCGAAGGCGGTAAGTCCGCGACCGTCACCTGCGACCACAAGAACGTCACCGAAGCGGACAACGGCCACGTCAGCACCGTGACCGTCTCCAGCGGCACGGTGCCGAAGAAGACCGCGACCACGACCATCAAGGTCACCCCGCCACCCGCGATCGACGAGATCGGCGAGTTCGTCTGGAACGACCTCGACCGCAACGGTCTGCAGGACTCCGGGGAACCGGGAGTGCAGGGCGTGAAGGTGACTTTGAAGGACGCGTCGGGCACTGCGCTCGGCACCCTCACGACGGACGCCGGCGGCAAGTATCGCTTCACCAAGCTGAAAGACGGCATCTACCAGGTCTGCTTCGACATCAGCGGACTTCCCTTCACGTACACGACGAAGGACGCGGGCGACGACGCGAAGGACTCGGACGCAGACCCGGCGACCGGCTGCACCGCGACCACCACGGTCGGCCCTCGTAAACGCCTGGACCTGACGCTCGCGGCGGGGTTGACCGCGCCGACGAGCAAACTGGGCGACCTCGTGTGGCTGGACAAGGACAAAGACGGCATCCAGAGCCGCGACGAGCTCGGCGTCCCGGACGTGAAGGTGACGCTGAAGGACGCGTCGGGCAAGGAAGCAGGCTCGACCGTGACCGGGCCGGACGGGCGCTACGCCTTCGAAAGCCTGCGTCCGGGCTCGTACCAGGTGTGCTTCGACGTCGGCTCCCGTCAGCTGACCCGGCCCGGCGCGGCGCGGTACAACGGCACCGATTCGGCGGCGGATCCCGCGACCGGCTGCACGCCGGTGGCCGAACCGAGGGCGCCGGAGGACCTGACCAGGGACGCCGGACTGCTCGAACCGTGAGCTCACTTACGCCGGATCACGAATCCCTCACCTGAGCACCGGCCCCGGTTCTGATGTCGCGAAAGCCACTTTCGCGACACCTGGCGTCCCGAAAGTGGCTTTCGCGACACGCCCGATTCGCCCTACCCCTCGCCGCTCACGAACGAGAACTGTCGGTGGGTGCCGCTAACGTCGCCCATCGTGACCGAACCTTCGTTCCTGACCAGCACCCGCGAGTCCTACGACACCGTCGCCGAGGACTACGTGGCGCGGATCGGGCCGCTCTTCGAACAGGAGCCGATCAGCCGCGCGATGCTCGCCGCGTTCGCCGAGCAGGTGCGCGGCCCGGTCGTCGACGTCGGTTGCGGCCCCGGCCATGTCACCGCCCATCTGGCGTCGCTCGGCCTCGAGGTCGCCGGTGTCGACTTGTCGCCGAAAATGATCGAGATCGCTCGCCGTCAGCACCCTGAGCTGCGGTTCTTCGTCGGCTCGATGACCGCCCTCGATCTCCCGGACGGCGAACTGGGCGGTCTCGTCGCCTGGTGGTCGATCTTCCATCTGCCGCCGGAGGTGCTCCCGGCGGTGTTCGCGGAGTTCCGCCGCGTGCTCGCGCCGGGCGGGCGGCTGCTGCTCGGGTTCCACGTCGGCGACGAGCGCCTGAGCCCGGAGACGGCGTACGGCCACCCGGTCACCTACGACGCGTACCTGCTGGAGCCCGGCAAGGTCGCCGACCTGCTGGGGAGGGCAGGCTTCGAGGTCACCGCGCGGCTGACCATGGAAGGGAGGAAGCTGCCACAGTCCTGTCTCGCCGCCAGGGCGGTTTGACTCTTGGGTCGCGGACCTGATCTCCTGCGCACGCAACCGAGGCGGGCGGGGCCATGACGCAGACGAACACGACGACGGGTGAGAACACGCCCGACTGGCCTTCGCGTACCTGGTTCCGGCGGCCGTCGACCTGGACGTGGTTCGGGTTCGGCCTGGTGCTGATGGTCTACGCCGAGCTGGCCTGGCGCCGCCGCTGGATGAGCGACGACGGGTTGATCGTGCTGCGGACGGTCCGCCAGATCCTGGCCGGGAACGGGCCGGTGTTCAACATCGGCGAGCGGGTCGAGGCCAATACCAGTCCTTTGTGGACAGCGGTGCTGAGTGTGCTCGGGCTGATCCCGGGAGTGCCGCTGGAGTGGATCTCCGCGGTCACCGGGCTGCTCTTCTCGGTCGCCGGGCTGTTCTTCGGTCTGGACGGTGCCCGGCGGCTCTACCAGCCGCTGGCGTTCCACGGGCTCGCACCCGCCGGCGCGCTGGTGGTGTGCGCGTTGCCGCCGTTCCGCGACTTCGCGACGTCCGGGCTAGAGACCGGCCTGATCACGTTGTGGCTGGGCGGAACCTGGTGGCTGCTCGTCCGCCGTATGTCCACAATGGACGATCTGCGTACCTGGCCGGTCGCGCTGGTCGCCGGGCTGGGGCCGTTGGTACGGCCCGATCTCGCGCTCTTCAGCGCCGTCGCCTTGGCCGCGCTGTTCGTGCTCGCGCGGCCGGGACGTCGTCGCGCGCTGGGTCTGCTGGCGGTGGCGGCCGCGCTCCCGTTGGCCTATCAGGTGTTCCGGATGGGCTACTACGGTCTGCTGACGCCGAACACCGCGCTGGTCAAGGAGGCGTCGGAGGCGAACTGGGCTCGCGGCTGGGCGTACCTGACCGACCTCGTCCAGCCGTACTGGCTGTGGCTCCCGTTGCTGGCGCTCGTCGCCGCCGTGGTCACCGTCGCGTCCACTGTGGACAAGACGTTCGCGGTGCTCACCGCGGTCCCGGTGGTCGGCGCGGTGCTGCTCGCGCTGTACGTGATCCGGGTCGGCGGGGATTTCATGCACGGGCGCATGCTGCTCCCGGCGCTGTTCTGCCTGCTGTTGCCCGTGCTGGCCTTGCCGGTGACGAGGGTGACCGTGGTGCTTCTTGCCGTCGTAGGGATCTGGGCGGTCGTGGCCGCCGGGTCGCTTCGCCCGTCGTACTCGGCTTCTCCGCGCGCTGTCGGCGTCACGGATGAGCGCTCGTTCTGGTCGCGAGCGACCGGGCACGAGCACCCGGTCCTGGCGGAGGATTACGCCGATCACCCGTTGATGCCGACGACGCTGGAAGCGATCCGCGGCGTGAGCGGCCCCGCGGTGCTGATCCAGGACTACGCGACCAGACGCTGGTACGCGTACTCGACGGACCGGCCGTACGTGACCGTCGCCGCGGACAGCATGGGCGCACTCGGCCTGCTGATCCCGCTCGACATGCGACTGCGTGACGGATACGGCCTCGCCAACCCGTTCGCCGCGCATTCGACTTCGCTCGTCAACGGCAGGCCCGGCCACCAGAAATGGCTGCCCCCGGTGTGGGAGCTGGCGAATTCGGCGCGGCTCCCGATCGCCGAGGGCGGTCCGGCCCGCGGCGAGGACGTCGTCGCCGCACGAGCGGCGCTCGACTGCCCGGCCATCGTGGAGATCGACGCGTCGGTGCGGGATCCGCTGACGGCGGGACGGTTCGCGGACAACCTCATCGGGTCGTTCACGCGCGGTTCCGTCCGGTTCCCCCGGGTGGCGACGCCGCCCGTCGTGTGCGGCAACTGAACACGCGAGTTCCGCCCCCAATCACGCGAGTTCCGCCCTCAATCACGCGAGATCGCTCTCTGGACACGCGTGAGCGGTTCAGACCCGAACCACTAGCGTGGCGGTATGGCTGATCTCCCCTTGGCTCTCGTCACCGGCGCCACCCGCGGTATCGGCGCCGCGGTCGCCCGCGCGCTCGCCCCGACCCACCGGTTGCTGCTCGGCGGTCGCGACGCCGACGCGCTCGGTGCGCTGGCCGGCACGCTGCCCGACGCCAGGCCGTGGCCGATCGACCTGACCGACACCGAGACACTGGAAGCGGCGACCGCCGAATTCGGCGAACTTGACGTGCTGGTGCACTCGGCGGGCGTCGCGAGGCTCGGCACGGTCGAGGCCGCGACCGACGCCGACTGGCGGGCGAACTTCGAGGTCAACGTCCTAGGAGTCGTCACGCTGACCAGGCAGTTGCTGCCCGCGCTGCGTGCCGCGAAGGGGCACGTCGTCGTGATCAACTCGGGTGCCGGGCAGAACGCGCGTCCCGGCTGGGGTCCGTACGCGGCCAGCAAGTTCGCCGTCCGCGCCTTCGCCGACGCGTTGCGGGAGGAGGAGTCCGCGCTGCGGGTGACGTCGGTCTACCCCGGCCGCACGGACACCGAAATGCAGCAGGCGATCGTCGCCGACGAGGGCCGCGCGTACGAGCCGGAACGCTTCCTGCGCCCCGAATCCGTCGCGGCCGCCGTCGTCGCCGCGGTCTCCGCCACCGGTGACGCGCACCCCACGGACGTCACCCTTCGGCCGCGCGGCCTGGTCTAGCCGTCACGTGGGTCGTGAGTGGCGATTCGTGTTCTACCCGAATCGCCACTCACGACCACCCGGGGCCTAAGAGCGCAGCCGCGCCGAGGTCTCCGCGACTTCGGCCTGCACCTTCGCGCGGTCGACGCGCAGGGATTCGCCGTCGCCGACGACCTGCTCGCCCGCCACCCACACGTCGCGGACGCGCCGCGAGCCCGCGGCCCAGACGAGGTTCGAGAGCAGCTGCTCGTCCGGGACGTCGATGCCCGCCGCGAACGCCGGGTCGTCGAGGTCGACGTGCACCATGTCCGCCCACCGGCCGGTTTCCAGCGCGCCGATGTCGGTCCGGCCCAGCGCGTCCGCGCCGCCGCGGGTGCCGAGCAGGAACGCGTCGGCCGCGGTCAGCACGGTCGATTCGCCGGTCGCGAGCCGCGCGAACATCGCCGAGAGCTGCAGTTCCTCCCACAGGTCGATGTCGTCGTTCGACGCCGGGCCGTCCGTGCCGAGCCCGACGGCGACGCCTGCCTTCCGCAGTTCCGTCACGCGCGCGATGCCCGAAGCGAGCTTCGCGTTCGAGCCGGGGCAGTGCGCCATCCCGACGCCGCGTGCGGCGAACAGCGCGATGTCCTCGTCGGACAGGTGGATGGCGTGCGCGGCGAGCGTCCGGCCCCGCAGCATCCCGACCTTCTCCAGCAGCGCGGGCACCGAGCCGTGCTCTTCACGCTGTTTGACGTCTTCGAGCGCCGCCTCGGCCACGTGGATCTGCACCAGCGCGCCGCGTTCGGCCGCCGATTCCGCGGTCGCGCGCAGCGCTTCGGCGTTCAGCATGTACGCCGAGTGCGGCCCGTAGCCGACCTCGATCCGCTCGCCGGGCCCGAACCGGAGACCGTCGGTGTCGATCCAGCGTTCGATGCTCTTCAGCATCGCGCGCCAGTCCATCCCCGGCAGTTCCATGATCGGCGGACCCAGCACCACCCGGCCACCGGTGGTGAGCACGGCGTCGGCGAGCTGCTCGCCTTCGAAGTACATCTCCGCACTGGTCGTGACGCCGTGCCGCAGCATTTCGACCGAGCCCAGCATCATGCCGGTGCGGATGTCGGCGGGCTTCAGCTTCGCCTCGGTCGGCCAGATGATCTCGGTGAGCCACCGCAGCAGCGGCAGGTCGCCGCCCATCCCGCGCAGCAGCGTCATCGGGCTGTGCGCGTGCGCGTTGACCAGGCCGGGCAGGAGAAGACCGCTCAACCGGGTCACGGGAGCGGACGTCTCGGGAGCCCCGGACGCGGGACCGACATGGGTGATACGCCCCGTTTCGTCCACGTCGACCACGGCGTCACGCAGCAACGAGCAACCGGGGTCGGCGGGGAGTACGACGGGAGCGTGGAAACGGCGTTGCATGTAAAGAGCTTAGGTCAGTCCACGACACCGCTCCGCCACGCCCAGGCCGCGATCTCCACCCGGTTCCGCGCGCCGACCTTGCCCTGCACCGACGCCAGATGTGTCTTCACCGTGGACAGCGAAAGGAACAGCTCGGCGCCGATCTCCGTGTTCGTCAGCCCCTTCGCGGCGGCCTTGACCACGTCGAGCTCGCGCGCGGTCAGCGGTTCCGAAGGCGGGCTGACGTCGCGTTTCACCGTCCCGCCGTCGAAATGCTTCAGCAGCCGGACGGTGATCTGCGGCGAGACCAGCGCGTCCCCGCGCGCGGCCGCGCGCACCGCCTCGATCAGCAGCGCGGGCCCGGCGTCCTTCAGCAGGAACCCGCTCGCGCCGTTCCGCAGCGCGGTGTGCACGTACTCGTCGAGATCGAACGTCGTGACCACGACCACCTTCAGCGGATCGACGACGTCCGGGCCCGCCAGCTGTTTGGTGACCTCGAGCCCGTCGATCCCCGGCATGCGGATGTCCAGCAGGCAGACGTCCGGCCGCAGCTCGCGCGCCTTCGCGACCGCCGAGACGCCGTCCGCCACGTCGGCGACCACCTCGATGTCGTCCTGCGCGTCCAGGATCATCCGGAAGCCGATCCGCACCATGTCCTGGTCGTCGGCGATCAATACCCGGATCACTCTTCTCCTTCAAGTGGTAGCCACGCTTCGACGCGCCATCCGCCGCCCGGCGCCCGTCCGGCGGAGAGCCGGCCGTGGAGCAGGGCGACACGTTCGCGCATGCCGATCAGACCGTAACCGCCCGACCCGCCTGCCGGACGGCGCTGGAGCTCGCGTCCGTCATCGGTCACCTGGAGGTGCAGTTCGTTCCCGGTCACCTCGGCGATGACCAGCGCCTCCGTGGCACCGGACGCGTGCTTGCCGACGTTCGTCAGCGACTCCTGCACCAGCCGCAACGCCGACCGCCCGACCTCGTGCGGCACGTTCGACGGCAGTTCGAGCTTCATCGACGTCTTCACGCCGTGGTTCGAGCGTTCGATCAGCGTCCGCAGGTCGGCGGCGAGATCGGTGGTGGCCTGTTCGCTGAACTCGCTGCTCCCGGCCGGGGCGTCGCCACGCATGCTCCGCACGAGCCGCCGCATCGCCGCGAGCGCCTCGACTCCGGCGTCCTCGATCCGGCCCATCGCCTCGACCGCGACCTGCGGATTCTTCTCGCCCATCATCTTCGCCGCCTGCGCCTGCACGACGATCCCGGTGACGTGGTGGGCGACGACGTCGTGCAGTTCCCGCGCCAGCGCCATCCGCTCCGAGGTCTGCGCGTCGCTGATCGCCGACTGGATGACCTGCGTGCGTTCCGAATCCCGCGAACGCAGCGCCAGGCCGACCGCCACCGAGATGCCGAGCAGTAGCAGCGCGATGACGGCGAAACCGGCGAGGTCGTCCGGGTCGGTCGTCAGGTTGGGGGTCGGCCGCTTGGCGTTGAGGACGCAGGCCAGGGCGACCACCACGGACAGTCCGGCGATCCGGGGCACGGCTTTGCTCAGCCCGACCGCGCGGACCAGGGTGACGACCAGTCCCATCCCCGCGACGACCTGTGTTCCCGGCACTCCGCCAGGTGTCGGGTAGTCGTACTTCAAGCGCAGGAACGGCGTCACCAGCGCGGAAAGCAGCATGACCGCGGTGAGCGCGACCATCGCGTCGGCCGGTCGACGCGGCGCGGCGACCGCGATGACCGCGGCGACGATCGAGCACACCAGGATCGGGAAGCCGTGCGCCCCGCTCTCGTAGGTGAAGCCGAATTCCAGGATCAGCGCGATGCCAAGCAGGCCGATGAGCGGCCATTGGCCCATCACCAGCTTGTTGAGCTTCTGCAGCTTCTCGTAGCGGTTCGGGTGCGCCGTGCGGTCGCGTCCCGGGATCGCGAAGACCAGGGTGCCGCCCAGCAGGATGCCACCGAACAACATCGCCTGCGCCATGGTGCCGTTCGAGTTGTCGCCGGAATAGTACCGGCCGGACACCGCGGTCAGCGTGGCCAAGACCAGGCCGGAGATCACGGCGAACGCGACACCCGGCCGCGTCCGGCGGGCGGCGTAGAACAGGATCTCGACCCCGGCCACCACCTCGGTGATGGACAGATGGGCGAGCACGCTCGAGTAGGTCGGGATGTCGACATACCGGACGACCAGCGTGTACGCCACCAGGACGACCGACGCCGCGACCGCCGCGACGGCTGCCCGTTTCTGCGCCCAGAGCGCGCAGAACACCATCGCGAAGATGCCGGGGAACAGCAGCAGGTCGATACCGCGAGGGCCCGTGTCGTCGAGTGCGGCGTCGGTGATGAAGAACAGGTCGAACGCGAGCGCGGCCAGCAGTACGACGGTGGGCATGCCGAGGCGGCGCGCGAGCGAACCCGCGCGGGCGTAGAACTTGTTCTGGGATGGACCTGCTGTCACACCGTGACGGTAGAGGATCCGCCGCCGTCCGCACCTTGGCCGACCGGCCCGACCCGGGTCGGCCGATCGGCCGATGCGCGCGTGATCAGCACTGGCCGTCTGCCCGAAGTGGACACAGGTGGTTCACCGCGAAGCTCTTCCCCGAAGCCGAACACAAGTGACTGACTAGGGAGACTCGCGGTGGTAGATCCACAGTGGACAGGGCAGCCGGTACTCGCCGGGCGTGGACTGGTGAAGCGATACGGCACGCAGCACGCGCTGGCCGGGATCGACATCGACATCCAGGCGGGGGACGCGGTCGCCATCGTCGGGCCTTCCGGCTCCGGAAAGACCTCGCTGCTGCACGTGCTCGCCGGGATCCTCCGCGCCGACTCCGGGCAGATCTTCCTTGCCGGACAGCGGGTCGACCAGCTCAACGAGCGCAAGCGCAGCGAACTGCGGCGCACCGAGTTCGGTTTCGTGTTCCAGTCCGGGATGCTCGTCGCCGAGCTGAGCGCCGAAGAGAACGTCGCGCTGCCGTCGCTGCTGAGCGGCAAGGGGCGCAAGGAATCCATCGAGGCCGGCCGCGAATGGCTGGCGAAGCTCGGCCTCGCGGGCAAGGAGAAGCGCCGCCCCGGTGAGCTCTCCGGCGGTGAGGCGCAGCGCGTCGCGATCGCGCGGGCGCTGACGCACCGGCCGAAGGTGATCTTCGCCGACGAGCCGACCGGTGCCCTCGACACCCGCACCGGCCGCGCCACCATGGACGCGCTGCTCGCCGCGGCCGCCGACAGCGGCGCCGCGGTGATCGTGGTGACCCACGACCGCGAGCTCGCCGAAGCCATGCCGCGCACCGTCTCCATCCGCGACGGCCTGATCGCGACGAGGCTGGCCGCGTAATGAACAGTTTCCAGCTGGCCATGCGGGTGCTCCGGGTCGACCGCCGGACCCGCACGTCGGCCATCCTCACCGCGGTCGGGGTCGCCGTCGCGACCAGTCTGGTGATCCTGCTGGCCTCTCTCCCGGGTGCCACGCAGGCCCGCGCCCAGCGCGCGATCTGGCAGGACATCCACAGCTACTACTCCGAGTCCGATCAGCCCCAGCGCGCGGCGCCGCTGCTGATGGCCGCGAACAAGGACTACTCGGGTGACCGCGAGATCACCCGCGTCGACATCGCCCAGACCGGCACTTCGCCGATGCTCAGCCTGCCGCCGGGCATCCCGCGGCTGCCCGCGCCCGGCGAGGCGATCGTCTCCCCGGCGCTCGGGAAACTGATCCAGTCGACGCCGCAGGCGCAGCTCGGGGACCGGTTCGGCAAACTCGTCGACTCGCTCGGACCCGATTCGCTGCTGTACCCGGAGCAGCTGGTCGCCGTCGTCGGCCACACCCCGGAGTCGATGCCGACATCGGCGATGGCCGCGGACGGCTTCCCCGTCAAGGAAGCGAAGCCCGACCCGCTGCTCGCGCTGCTCGCCTGGGTCGGTGTCATCGTCCTGCTCGTGCCGAGCCTGGTGCTCGTCGCGTCTTCGGCCAGGCTGACCGCCGCCCGGCGTGAGCTGCGGATGGCCGCGTTGCGGCTGGCGGGAGCGACTCCGGGCCAGGTGACGAAGATCGTCGCCGCCGAGACGGCGTTGTCCGCCAGTGTCGGTGCCCTGCTCGGCATCCTCGTGGCACCGGCGCTGCAAGGTCTCTCGACGTTCGTCCCGTGGGGCGGCGGCACCTGGCTCGCGTCGGACTTCAGCCTTTCGATCGGCTCGACCATCGCGATCGCCGTGGCGATCCCGCTGCTGGTGGTCTTCGCCGGGGTCCTCGGCATCCGCCGCGTGCTGAAGACGCCGCTGTTCGCCGCTTCGGCGCACGCTCGCAAACCACTGCACTGGTGGCGTCTGCTCGCGGTGCCCGTGGCCGGTGCCTTCTTCCTCTTCGCGGTCAGCCAGGACGAGGCCAGCATGATGATGGTGATGCTCGGCCTGTTCCTGCTGGTCGGCTCGGCGGCCATCGTCGGACCGTGGGTCACCTCGGCGGTCGGCGGCACGTTCGTCCGGATCTGGCGCAAACCGGCGTCGCTGCTGGCCGGGCGCAGGCTCCGCGACGACCCGAAGAGCGCCTACCGCGCCACCGCCGGTGTCGTGCTCGCCGTCTTCACCGGCTCCATGGCGCTCACCCTGCTGCCCTCGTTCGAGTCGATGGCGGGCGGCGGCCGGACCTTCAAGGACAACGTCCTCTACGCCGAGTCGGACGCGGCCCACGCGGGGCAGACGGTCGAGCAGACCAACGCCTCCCTCGCCCGAAACGGGATCACCGACAAGGCCATCGCGGTCGGTCAGGTCTACCTGGCCACCGGCGAGACGGGGACCCGCAGCCAGTCGCTGAACCGGGCGTTCGTGATGACCTGCGAGGACGCCACGAAACTGCTGCGGGTGAACATCGGCGGCTCCTGCGCGCAGGGCCCCGCGATCTACAGCACGCACAAGATCGACCCGGCGGCGTACCGCGTGACGTCGGAGTACGACAAGGCGGGCACGGCGCTGGATCCGAAGGTTCCGGTGCAGCTCTACCCGAACGGCGACGAGGACACGTCCAGCACGATCGTGATCGACCCGGCCCTGCTGCCCGCGGGTGTCGAGCCGAAATACGTCGACGTGGTCGTGCCGACCACCCCGGCGAACGCCGAGGTCGTCCGGACCGCGCTGGTCGGCGCGGCACCCGGCCAGGAGGTCGGCAGCCGCGGCCTGCACCTGATCGGCCAGCAGCAGGAACTCGGCGACCTGCGCCGGGTCACCGTGATCGGCCTGATCGCCGCCGGTGTGCTCGCCGGATGCAGCGCGGCCGTGGCGACCGCGGGTTCGGTGATGGACCGCCGCCGCACCTTCGGGGCACTCATCGCGGCCGGGACACCGGTCCGGGTGCTGGCGAGGGCGCTGCGGATGGAAGCGGCCCTGCCCGCGATGGTGGCCACCATCGGCGCGGGTGTGGTCGGGATCGGAGTCGGCATGGGGCTCTACAGCATGGTCGAGAAGGACGCGGTCGTGCTGAGTCCCTGGCTGCTGGCACCCGTTGTGCTGGGAATCGGGGTGGCGTTGCTCGGGGCATCCGTCTCGACCCCGGCGCTCAAGCGGGTGCAGTCGGAGCCCCTGGCCGACGAATGAGAAAAGTTCGCCCGAATGGCGTCATGGCATCCGGGCGGGCGGGTCTCGTGGGTGGAGTCGGTGATGATCCACCCACGGGCCGGGTGCCCGGTCGTCCCTCTGTCGGGGGAGGGATGAACGGGCGCCGGGGATACGCAGGGGGTATCCCGAGGTGCGGGGTGTGAGAAAGGGCCGGTCAGGGACGTGGGGACGTCCTGACCGGCCCTTTCCGTCGTGCTGAGTGAGCAGTGGAGGGTTCGCAACGTCGGCGGGCGACCCTTCCCGACGAGCCGCTCACCGGTCGGTGAAGGCCTCCTTGCCTACCCTGAGGGTAGTGAAGGAGGCTTTCGCTACCCGTCGATGTGGTCCTGACCGGCCCTTACCCAGTTCAGACCCGCTCGAAGATCAGGTCATGCGAGATCCGGCCTTCGACGTCGGCGCGGTTCTCGAACTTCGTGACCGGCCGCCACTCCGGACGCGGCGCCCAACCACCGGCCTCGTCGGCGTAGCGGTTACGCAGGAGCGGCTCGGCCGAGCAGACCTCCATCATCTGTTCGGCGTAGTTCTCCCAGTCGGTCGCCATGTGGAAGGTCCCGCCCGGCGCGAGCCGCGAGGCGATCAGCGACACGAACTCCGGCTGCACGATCCGCCGCTTGTGGTGCCGCTTCTTCGGCCACGGGTCCGGGAAGAACAGCCGGACCCCGGACAGCGAGCCCGGCTCGACATGCGAGGTCAGCAGCACGACGGCGTCACCGTGCATCAGCCGCAGGTTCTTCACCCCGAGCTTCTCGGCACGCAACATCAGCTGGCCGAGGCCCGGTTCGTACACCTCGACCGCGACGTAGTTGAGCTCCGGGGCGGCGGCCGCGAGCTGGGACGTGGTCTCGCCCATGCCCGAACCGATCTCCACCATGACCGGGGCCCGCCTGCCGAACCACCCGTCGAAGTCCACCGGACCTTCGGGCAGTTCGCCGACGGTGCGGCCGAGCGACGGCCAGAGTTCGTCCCAGGCTCGCTGCTGCCCGACGGTCATCCGGCCGCCGCGGTTGACATAGCTGACCACGCTGCGCATCCGTGGCTGGTCCTCGTTTTCCACCCACCCATTAAACGTGGGGTTACCGGACCGCTTCGAACTCCCCCAGCCGCGAGCGCAGGCCCGCGAATCCGGCGACCGGGATCGGGGCCGGCGTCGTACTGGAATGGGCGGGGAGGACGTCGATCCAGCCGTCGTGACGGCTGGTGTTCAGCACGGTGGTCGGGATCGAAAGTCCGGACGCTCCGCGTTCGGAAGGCATGAACTCCCAGTAACCGGATTCTCCGTCCGCGGCCCACGGGACGAATTCCCAACCTGGTCGCCTGCCGAGCAGGCCTGCGATGCGATCTTCGATGCGGAAACCGAGTTCCCGCGATTCGAGCCTGCCTTCCACGACGGCGCGAAGCCACCACGGCGCGGGAATTTCACCGTGCATTCCACTGGACGCGCGGTACAGCGCGACAACGAGATCTTCGGGTGCGCGGTGCACCCACGCGCGGCGGATATCGGATGGCCTCGTCGCGGACGCGACCGTGCGGGGCAGTTCGATCGCCTGTGACCATTCCAGGTCGAGCATGGGCTCGAGCCGGGGCTGCATACTTTCCGTGCGGGCTTGCGGGATCTTGCGTTCCACTCCCTGACCGGAATCCACCGTCAAGGATCACCTCCGGGGCCGAAGAGCCGAAATAGGCTCATCCCGAGCATCGCCCGGTGGGGAACAGTATGTCCGCTTCCTGTGAGAGAAGCCACAGCCTCTTAACGTGGACTTAACTCCTTTGGAGGCGGTAAAAGCTCACGCGTCCCGTCGATGGGTGATCATCAGCCCGGCCGCATACACAATCACGCAGATGCCGCCGAAATAAGCCAAATAACCCCACGGCCCCAACGGCGGCTCGAGTTTCAACATCGCCACCGTGAGATCCGGTCCGGAAAACTGATTGGCCGCGAAGAACGGCATCCACTGGTAGATGTCGCCGCCCACTTTCGGAATCAGCACGACGAGGCCCTCGATCAGCTGCGTCCAGACCAGCGCGAACCCGAGCGCGAACGCGGGGTTACGGAACAGCAGCCCGAGACCGACGCCGAGCAGCCCGGTCAGGAGGAAGGTCAGGCCCTGGCCCGCCACCGCGCGCCAGTCGGCTCCCGAGGCGATACCCAGGCCGGCGGCCGGTTCGATCAGATACGCGACCGCCCACGAGCCGAAGCCCACCAGCAGCCCGATCAGCCCCGAGAACACTCCGACGACGGCGCCCTTCGCCAGCAGCGCGGGCACCCGCGAGGGCACCGCCTGGAAGGTGAGCTTCATCGTGCCCCAGTTGAACTCCGTCGCCGCCGCGAGGATGGCGAGGACCAGCACCACGGTGCGGCCGAGCGCGCTGGCGACCTGGGTCGAGTTGACGCCTGTCTGGCCCTCGAGCGGTACGAAGCCGAAGAAGAGCGCGGTGTAGGCGAGCGCGACCACGACCGCGATCCCCGCGCACCACCAGGGCGCGCGGGTGCTCAGCAGTTTGATCCGCTCCGCGCGGAGCATGTTCGCCGCGGTCATCGGACGACCTCCGGAACCGGGCCGGTGCCGTATTCGACGGCTCCGGCGGTGAGCTGCATGTACGCCTGTTCGAGCGAGCCGGTGAGCGGCTTCAGCTCGTGGAGGGTCGCGCCGGCGGCGAACGCGAGTTCGCCGATGTCGTCGCTGTCCATTTCGGACACGATGAGCGCGCCGTCCTCCTCGCGGAATCCGGCGCCCTTCTCGGTCAGCGCCGTTCGCAGTTCGGGCAGCTGCGGGCTGCGGACCCGGACGCCGAGGCCCTTCGCCCGGCCGATGAAGTCCTCCATCGTGCCCTGGTAGATCAGCTTTCCCCGGCCGATCACGACGAGGTCCTGCGCGGTCTGCGCCATCTCCGGCAGCAGATGGCTGGACACGAACACGGTGCGGCCCTCGGCGGCGAGCGCGTGCATCAGCTGCCGGATCCACACGATGCCCTCGGGGTCGAGCCCGTTGACCGGCTCGTCGAACAGCAGCACACGGGGGTCGCCCAGCAACGCCGTGGCGATCCCGAGCCGCTGCGACATCCCGAGCGAGAACTGCCCGGCCCGTTTGCGGGCGACCGAGTCCAGCCCGACCAGCCGGAGCACCTCGTCGACGCGCTTGTCCGGCAGGCCGTTGGTCGCGGCGATCCACCGGAGGTGCTCGCGCGCGGTGCGGCCGGGATGCCGCCAGGTGGCGTCGATCATGCCGCCGACCGTCCGAAGTGGATCATGCAGTTCGCGGTAGGCCTTGCCGTCGATCGTCACGGTGCCCGACGTCGGATTGTCGAGCCCGAGCATCATCCGCATGGTGGTGGACTTCCCCGCCCCGTTGGGGCCGAGGAATCCCGTCACCCGCCCCACTTCGGCGGTGAAGGAAAGTTCGTCGACGGCGAGCTTGTCGCCGTAGCGTTTCGTGAGTCCGGTGGCCTCGATCATCAGCCCTCCCTCCGGTGGATTCCGACATTACGCGGGAAAGGACCGGGCTGCCCCCCGATTAGGCGGCCCGGTCCTTGTTCCCCTTTTTCTCCCCGGCCGGACGTCTCACTCCCCCGAGTGAGACGTCCGGCTTTCCCCTGTGGAAGTCCTTACGCGTCGCGCTTGTTCGCGACGAACAGCGAGATGACCAGCAGCACCAGCGCGAAGCCCGCGAAGTAGGCCAGCGATCCGGCCTGGCTCAACGGTGCTTCCGCCCTGGCGGGGCCCGAACCGGTGAGGAACCTGTCGGCGACACGGAACGGCATCCACTCGTAGATGTCCTTGCCGATCTTCGGGATGAGCTGGATCAGGTTCTCCACCGCGAGAGCGTAGATCAGCACGAGCGAAATGGCCCCGGCGCTGTGCCGGATCAGGATGCCGACGGCGATCGCGATCACCGAGGCGAGTGCGAACACCACGCCCACCCCGGCGACACTGGTCCACTCGGCGGCGGTGTTCAGTGCGAGGTCTTCCGGCCGCATGACCGAGGCGAGGCCCCAGGCGCCGAATGCGGCGACCTCGCCGACCACGAGCGACAGGATCGCGACCACGCCGGTCTTGGCCAGCAGCGCCGCGGTGCGGTTCGGCACGGCCTGGAAGGTGGTCCGGATGGTGCTGAAGCGGTATTCGGTGGTCACCGAAAGCGCGGCGAGCACCATGATCACGGCCATGCCGAAGCCGTAACCGAACTGGGTCAGGCTGACGTCGGTGAGTTCCCCTTCGGGTGCGGCACCGGAGACGATGGCGGCGAAACCGATCACGACCGCCAGTGCGGCCAGCGCGCACCACCAGGGTGAGCGTGTGGTGAACAGCTTGATGCGTTCCACGGCGAGCAGAGTCATGGCTTTTCTTTCCTCGGAAGGTGAGCGGCTACTGGGCGGCTGTGACCACTTCGGCGGCTTCGGCTTCGAGACCCGTGTGGTACTCGACCGAATCGCCGGTGATCTGCATGAAGGCCTGCTCCAGGGAGCCGGTCTGCGGGCTGAGCTCGTGCAGCACGATCTGGTTGGCCGCGGCGATCTCGCCGATCTTGTCACTGTCCATACCGGACACGACGAGCGACTTGTCGACGTCGGTGACCTGTGCGCTCGCCTGCGCCAGCGCGGCGCGCAGCGCGGGCAGTTGCGGCGACCGGACCTTGACCGTGTTCTCGGCGGCCCGCGAGACGAAGTCCTCGGTGGAGGACTGGGAGATCAGCTGCCCCTTGCCGATCACGACCAGGTGGCTCGCGGTCAGCGCCATCTCCGAAAGCAGGTGCGAGGAAACGAATACCGTGCGGCCTTCGTCGGCGAGCCGGTGCATGAACTTCCGGATCCAGAGGATGCCCTCGGGGTCGAGGCCGTTCACGGGCTCGTCGAAGAGGAGGACCTCCGGGTCGCCCAGCAGCGCCGCCGCGATCCCCAGCCGCTGCGACATGCCGAGAGAGAAACCACCGGCGCGCTTTCCGGCGACGCTGGTGAGCCCGACGGTCTCGAGTACCTCGTCGACCCGGCTCTCCGCGATCTTGTTGGACTTCGCCATCCACCGCAGATGCGCCCGCGCCGACCGGTTGGGGTGCACCCACTTGGCGTCCAGCAGCGCGCCGACCGTCCGCAGCGGTTCCTTCAGCTCGCGGTACAGCTTGCCCCCGATGCGCACCTGGCCCGCGGTCGGATTGTCCAGGCCGAGGATCATCCGCATGGTCGTCGACTTGCCCGCCCCGTTGGGGCCGAGGAATCCGGTGACCTCCCCGCCCGCGACTGAGAAGGACAGGTCGTTCACCGCCAGTGTCTTGCCGTACCGCTTGGTGAGGCCCACTGCCTCGATCATGTCTGCTCCCCTCGGCGACTGCGAGAACAATCGTCGTCCATGTGGGTGGTCGAGCGCGTCATCCTGAGGTGCCAACCTGATACCCGACCTGAGACGTAGCTTGCCGTCTCCAGGCGGCGTACGCGATCGGTGATACCCCTGAGAGTGACCCTGATTCGCCAGGGTTAATGAATCGTGGTTCAATAACCGCATGGCGAGGCCGCGCACCATCACCGACGAACGACTGCTGACCGCGGCGGAGACCGTGATCGGCATGGTGGGCCCGGGTTTCACGCTCGCCCAGGTGGCGGCGGAAGCCGGGGTCGCGGTC
Source organism: Amycolatopsis sp. lyj-108 (assembly GCF_046549005.1). Classification (NCBI taxonomy): domain Bacteria; kingdom Bacillati; phylum Actinomycetota; class Actinomycetes; order Pseudonocardiales; family Pseudonocardiaceae; genus Amycolatopsis; species Amycolatopsis sp. lyj-108. The sequence continues at coordinate 387,173 of NZ_JAJPWQ010000001.1, forward strand.
GGCACCGTCGCCCAGCGATTCGGCTCGAAAAACGGCCTCTTGCAGGCATTGAGCCGGTTGAACACGCGGTCGGTCGTAGGGCGGATGGCCGACTGCGGCGAGCTCGCCGATCCCGTCGAGGCGCTGCGGGCGGCGGTCGTCGTGGTCTACGAGGGTTTGGGCACCCCGGAGACGGCGGCGAACCATCTCGGGCAGCTGGGGGTGGACATCGGGGATCCGGAACTCCGTGCCCTGCTGGGTGAACATTTCACCGCCGTGGAGGCGGAATTGCGGCGGCTGACGCGCGTCGCGGCACGGGACCTGCCGGGCGCGCCCGGTGTCGTCCGTGCGGCGCGCGTGCTGCTGGGGGTGGCGAACGGGGCCGCGCTGGACTGGTCGATCCGGCCGAAGGGCCGAATCGCCGACCGGCTGGGGCAAGACGTGGACGCGGTACTGACCGCATGGAAAGGAGTGTCCTGAATGGACCGGAAAGTGGCCGTGGTCACGGGGTCGACGCGGGGCTGTGGCCGCGCGATCGCGGTGGAACTGGGCAGGCTCGGCTGGACGGTGTTCGTCACCGGCCGCACGACGCGCGAACAGCAGTCGCCGATGAAGCGGTCGGAGACGATCGAAGACACCGCGGAACTCGTCGACGCGGTGGGCGGCAGGGGTATCCCCGTGCGGACCGACTTCACCGTCGTGTCCGATGTGGACGCCTTGAAGGCGCGTATCGAGTCCGAAGTGGACGGCCGGATCGACGTACTCGTCGACGACGTCTGGGGTGGCGACCCGTTCGCGGACTTCGAAGGGGCGTACTGGGACTCCAGCCTCGACGACGCACTCACGCTGGTGCACAACGCGATCGACACGCACCTGATCGCGTTGCACCGGCTGCTTCCGCTGGTCGTGCGGCGTGAGGGCGGTCTCGTCATCGAGGTCACCGACGGCGACCACGACGAGTACGTCGGCGCGGGGATCCCGTACTTCCTCGCGAAATGCGGGATCCGCGCGATCGGCAGGGCGCTCGGCGCCGAACTGAAGAAGTACGACTGTGTCGGCATGACCGTCACGCCCGGCTTCCTGCGTTCGGAAGCCATGCTCGACCACTTCGGGGTCACCGAAACGACGTGGCGTGACGCCGTCGGCAAGACGGCGCCGGTCGACTTCGCCATCTCGGAGACCCCGGCGTTGCTCGGGCGAGGTGTCGCGAAGCTGGCGACCGACCCGGAGGTCTCGCGGTTCGCGGGCAAGACGCTCGCGTCGTGGACGCTGATGAACGAGTACGGCCTGACCGACGTCGACGGCTCACGCCCCGACTTCGGCAAGTGGATGGCCGAAGTCCGGGACGCGGGCAAGGACGCGGAGACGGCGGACCACGCCCTTTACCGCTGAGGCACCGGCCGCCGGCCAGTGTCGCGAAAGCCACTTTCGGGACATCAGGCGTCGCGAAAGTGGCTTTCGCGACACGCCTCGACCCCGGGCCGGCCGGGGAGCTACTTCTTCCCGGCCAGCACGTCCAGGTAGTGCTGGTTGAACATGACACCGAGGACGTTGCCGAAGGGGTCGACGACCGCCGCGGTCACGAAGCCAGGCCCGCGCTCGATGATCGGCTCGTACTCCTTCGCGCCCTTTTCGAGCAGCTTCGCGAAGGCGTCCTCGACGTTGTCGACGGCCCAGTTCGCGATGGCTCCGCCGGGACCGGGCTGGGCCGGCGGCGGCCGGTAGTCGCCCCGGACCACGCCGAACTCGTGCTGGTAGTCGCCGATCCGGAACTCGACGTAGGCGGGCTTCCCGTCGGGACCGTTGCGGACGAAGTACGGCTCGATCCCGAAGAGATCGGAGTACCACTCGATCGCGGCGGCCATGTCGTCGGCGTAGAACGTGGTGGTGGTGAGACCTCGCAGCATTTCCTTCTCCTCCATCAAGTGGCTCTGGAGACAAGGATCCACCGCAAAGTGCTCACCGAATGACCACTTTTCCGCAGGGATCGCCGCAAGTAGTCGCCTACTTGCGGCGATCCCGCCTCAGCTGACCCCGGGGCGCGCCAAACCGGTCTCGTAGGCGAGCACCACGGCCTGCACCCGGTCGCGCAGGTCGAGCTTGGACAGGATCCGCCCGACGTGCGTCTTCACCGTCGCCTCGGACAGGAACAGTGTCTCGGCGATCTCCAGGTTCGAGAGGCCCTTCGCGATCAGCACGAGCACCTCGCGCTCCCGTTCGGTGAGGACGTCGAGTTCGGCCGCGTCCCGCATCGGCTTCCCGCCGGCACCGACGAAGCGGTCGAGCAGCCGCCTGGTCACCGAAGGCGAGACCACGGCGTCGCCCGAAGCGACCGCCCGCAGTGCCGACACCAGGTGATCCGGCTGGGTGTCCTTCAGCAGGAACCCGCTCGCGCCGCCCTGCAACGCCGAATAGACGTACTCGTCCAGGTCGAACGTCGTCATCACGAGCACCCGCGCCGTCCCGGCCTCGACGATCCGTTTCGTCGCCTCGACCCCGTCCAGCACCGGCATCCGGACGTCCATCAGCACGACGTCCGGCCGCAGTTCCTCGGCGAGGCGGATGGCCTGCGCCCCGTCGCCGGCCTCGCCGACGACATCGATGTCGGCCTGTGCGCCCAGGACCATCCGGAACCCGACGCGCATCAATTCCTGGTCGTCGACGACCACCACCCGTATCACGTCGCCAACCTAACCGGGAGCCTCGCGTGCACCTGCCACCCTCCACCGGGAGCGGGTCCGACCTCCAGCGTGCCGCCGAAGACGTTCGCCCGTTCCTTCATTCCGATCAATCCGTTCCCACCGGGGACGGTGAGTCTCCGCGGCCCCGACGGCGCGACGTGCGACCCCGTCTTCGTCGCGGCGGGCACCAGCTGTTTCGCGCGGCCGGCGCCGTCGTCGGTGATCCGGACGTCGATCACGTCGGCCTCCCGGCGCACCAGCACCTCCGCCTGCGCGCCCTGTCCGGCGTGTTTCAGCGTGTTCGTCAGCGACTCCTGGACGATCCGGTACACGCCGAGCGAGACACCGGCGGGCAGCCCGGCCAGCGCGTCGGAACCGATCGCCAGCGTCACCGGCACGCCGGCCTGGCGGATCCGGTCCGCGAGGTCGGTCAGCGCGCTGGCGTCCGGCTGCGGCACCCGCGGCTCGTCGTCGCCGTCACTGCGGAGCACGTCCAGCAGCCGTCGCAGCTCGGCGAGCGCGCCGCGGCCGGTTTCCGAAATCGTCTGCAAGGCCCGTTTCGCCATCTCGGGATTCCCGTCGATCGCGTAGGACGCGCCGTCGGCCTGCACGACCATCACGCTCACCGCGTGCGCGACGACGTCGTGCAGCTCACGGGCGATCCGTCCGCGTTCCTCACCGACGGCGATCCTGGTCGCCTGGTCTCGTTCCGTCTCAAGCAGATGCAACCTGGCTTCCACCTCCTCGTGATAGGCGCGCCTCGCGCCGGCGAACTCGCCGAGCGTCCAGCACAGTGCGCTGGAGAAGATGCCGATGATCGCCAGCACCCACACGTCCTCCGGCGGGTCGGCCCACAGCTGGAGACCCGAGATGACCAGCGTCGCCACCAGATACAGCAGGCCCTGTTTGCGCCCGACGTAGACCAGCACCGAGTAGATGCTGATCATCACCGCGAACGCGCTGGCCGCGCCCAGCTCCAGCGCCCCGTGCGGGATGCCGATCAGCAGCACCAGATACGCCGACCACAGCGTCGCCTTCCGCCGGAAGACCAGCGGCGCGACCATCGCGATGTCCAGCGGCACCGCCACGTACCAGGGCGGCATCGACGGCACTTCCGGCGTCTCGGCGGCGGCGACGTAAAGCAGCAGGTCGGTCAGCAGCAGGATGACGGCGATGGAACTGTCCCCCGCCATGGGGTGGGCACGCATCCAGAGGCTTAACCGTCGCACCTGGTAACACTATGTCGGCCTGTGCCGTTCGCGCGTCGGTCGCCGGTACCACCTTCGGTGCGACCCGAGGATGAGCGGCATGGCACGATTCTCCTCGGCAGGCTCGACGACTGGGAGGGGCAGGGCGCCGTGACGTCACCTTCGGAGCAGGGACGGCTCGCCGGTCCGCTGTCGATGTCGGTGGCCAATCTCTGCCATCGCCTGCAACCGCAGGTGTCCGCGCGGACCGCCGCCGGCTTCGCCGAAGTGCTGCGCAGGCTGGGCGGACCGCTGCAGGTCGCCGTCGCGGGCCGGATCAAATCGGGTAAGTCCACCCTGGTCAACGCCCTGATCGGGCGCCGGGTCGCGCCGACCGACGTCGGCGAGTGCACCCGGCTGGTGACCAGGTTCCAGTACGGCACCGTCGACCGCGTCGAGATCGTCTTCAACGACGGCCGCAAACAGGTGCTGCCCTTCTCCGCCGACGGGATGATCCCGGCGGAGCTGGGCATCGACATCGACAAGGTCTCGCATATCGAGGCGTACCTCACCAACGCGGTCCTGCAGGGCATGACCGTCATCGACACGCCCGGCCTCGGCTCGCTCGACGCCGCTTCGGTGTCGCGGACCGAGGAGCTGCTGGGCGCGGCGAAGCACCGCAAGCCCGACGGTGACGAGGACGAGGACGAAGAAGAAGGCTCCGACGAGCTGGACGACACCTCGCGCAACGCCGTCGCCGGTGCCGAGGCCGTGCTCTACGTCGTCACGCAGGGCGTCCGCGCCGACGACCAGCAGGCCTTGGCCGCGTTCACCGCCGCGACCGCGAGCCGCGAGGCGGGTCCGGTCAACGCGATCGCGGTGCTCAACAAGGCGGACACCATCGCGCCGGAGTCGGTCGAAGGCTCGGGCGGCGACGTGTGGAAGGCCGCCACGCTCCTGTCGGAGAAGCAGGCCTCGACGCTGAAGCCCCGCGTCGCGGACGTGCTGCCGGTGATCGGGCTGATCGCGGAGTCGGCCGAGTCCGGCGGCTTCACCTCCCCCGACGCCGAAGCGCTGCGTCAGCTGGCCGAGATGGACGACGACATCCTCGAGACCATGCTGATCTCGGCGGACATCTTCACCAGCTGGGAATGCGACGTCGCGGCGGGCACCCGGCTGCGGCTGCTGGAGAAACTGGACCTGTTCGGCGTCCGGTACGCGGTCGAGGCGATCCGCAAGGAACCCGAGATCACCGCGGGCTCGCTGCGGCGGAAGCTGCTCGACGCCTCCGGGCTCGAAGCCGTCCGACAGCGGCTGAGCATCGTCTTCGCCGCCCGCGCCGACGGCATCAAGGCCGCCGCCGCGCTGGCTTCGGTCACCGCGCTGGCCCACGCGTCCGGCGACCCGGCCGAACGGCAGCGCGTCCACGACGCGATCGAGGTCCTGCTCGCCAAGCCCGAGGCACACCAGCTCCGGCTGCTCGAAGCGCTCACGCTGGTCGCTTCCGGCGCGGTCGACATGCCCGAGGACCTGTCCGAGGAGGTCCTGCGGGTCGGCAGCAACGCCGACATCGGCGCCCAGCTCGGTAAACCGGGCGCTCCGCGCGCCGAGCTGGCGGCTCACGCCCTGGAACGCGCCGGCTGGTGGCGCTCCTTCGCGTCCTTCGGCGCGACGCCCGCCCAGAGCCGCGTCGCGCACGTCGTGCACCGGGCGTACTTCCTCATCTGGCAGCAGATCCGCGAGTGACCCCTCCGCAATTCGTCACCTACTTGCCCTGACCGCACACGCGCGCCGGAAGACGTCCAGGGCAAGTAGGTGACGAATTGCGGGCCGGGTTTGATAAACCGAGCGCTCGGTCTAATAATGGGGCGCATGGAAACGATCGTCGACGAGCCCCAGTGGCTGCGCACGGCCTCCTGGCTCGGCTGTCCGCTGGTGGGCGCCGCGCTCGGCTGGTTCCTCCAGTCGATTTCGGGCTGGGTGGCGTCCTTGAGCTGGGTCCCGTTCAAGGGCCCCTTCCAGCTCGTCTCGGATATGCCGCGGCCATGGGGCATGGTCACCGGGATCGGCGTCGGCCTGGTGCTCGGCCTGTTCTTCGCCGCGGTCTGGGCGCACGAACGGCTGATCGTGAAGGTGACGCCGACCCGCATCACGCTGACCACCAAGGGCCGCAGCCGCGCCTACGAAGCCCGGCTCGAAGCCGTCTTCCTCGACGGCAAGGAGCTGGTCCTGCTCGCCGCCGACGGCCGTGAACTGGTGCGGCAGAAGGGCGACGTCGACCGCAAGGCCGTCGCCAAGGCCTTCCTCGACCACGGCTACCCGTGGCAAGACGAGCCGCCGGCGGTGAAATGAGGACGGTCGACCCGGCCAAGCACGAGGCGAAACGCCGCGCCATCCTCGACGCCGCCGCGGGCTGCTTCGCGATGAAGGGCTTCGAGAAGACCACGACGGCGGAGATCTGCCGCGCGGCCGGGATCAGCACCGGCAGCCTGTTCCACTACTTCCCGAACAAACGCGCGGTCTTCGTCGGCATCTTCGAACAGGACGGCGACGAGACCGCGGCCCTGCTCGCGGCCGCCGGGGAGATCGAGGACCCGTGGGAGGCCATCCTCCACGTCGTCGCGCAGGTGTCGGAGCAGCTCCTGCAACCTCTCGCGGCCAAACTCGTCCTCGAGGTCGCCGCGCAGTGTTCCCGCGACGCCGATCTGGCCAGGCTCGTCCAGGGCAACGACCGTGCCCTCCGTGACGGGCTCACCGACCTCGTGAAGGGGGCGGTGGAAGCGGGCCGGATCGATCCCGGACTCGATTCGAAGACGGTGGCGAGTTGGCTGGTCGCGTTGGTCGACGCACCGCTTTCACGCGTGATTCTGGAGCCGGACCTCGATCCGAAAGCGGAACTCGCGGTGATGAAGGAGCTGATCGCCAGATTCCTTCGTCCCGTTCTGCCGATTTCGCCCCCGGCCGACGGGCGATTGGTCGACACTGGTGAAATCTCCCCGGGCTGATCAGCAGGCCCGGGACACCAGTTACGGGGGTCGATTCGGGTGGGTGCTTGGCTGCGCAAGAAGGCGGTCGACGACGTGGACCCGGACGAAGTGCCGACCGGCCAGATCTCGGCGGCGATCATCGCCGAGGCGGATGGCGCGACTTCGCCGTCCGAGGGAACCGTGGCCGTCGAAGCCACGTCGAAGACCGATGTGGAGTCCACGACCACGGGTCCGGCCGACCTCGAACAGGCTCTCGCCGACCGGCAGGCGCTGATCCAGCTCTGCCTGTACGCCCTCGATCGCGCCCGCAGCGGCGGCGTCGTCGAGCGGCTGGAACACGGTCTCGCCGGGATCGGTGTCCGTGCCCTGCGCCCGGACGGCGAGCGGTTCGACCCCGCCGTGCACGAGGCGGGCGGCGCGGTCGCGACCGAGGATCCGGCGCTCGAAGGGCTCGTCGCGGAGACCGAGGTCGTCGGGTTCGCCGATCACGACCGGGTCCTGCGCGCGCCGATCGTCATCGTCTACGCGAAGAAGGCCCAGTGACCGCTCCGAGCGCGGCGACCAATCTGCCGGCGGTCGTGAAGAGCACGCGCGAGCAGCTGCTCACCGTCGTCCGCGAGGCCGATCCTCAGGCCGCGAAATGGGTCGAGGACATCCGGAAGGCGCGGCCGAAGAAGCCGTCGGTCGTGGTGGTCGGCGAGACCAACCGCGGCAAGAGCTCGCTCGTGAACGCGCTCCTGTCCATGCCGGGACTGTCCCCTGTGGACGCCGACGTCGCCACGGCGACGTATCTGGTCTTCGAGCATGCCGAGCAGTGGTCCGCGCAGGCCTGCTACCCGGGCCAGCTGGCGTCGGTGCCGATCAACCTCAACGACCTGATCCACTGGGTTTCGGCCGCGCACGAACTGCCGGAAGGGCAGATCCCGCCGCGTTACGTCGAGGTCTCCGGCCCGGTCCCGCTGCTCGAACGAGTGTCCATTGTGGATACCCCGGGCGTCGGCGGGCTCGACTCGATGCACGGCGAACTGGCGAAGGAGGCCGCCGCGGGCGCCACCGCACTGCTGTTCGTCGTCGACGCCTCCTCTCCCTTCACCGCGCAGGAGCTGCACTTCCTGCAGGACATGGGCGAGCGCGTCGAAACCGTGCTGTTCGCGCTGACCAAGACCGACCAGTTCCGCGGCTGGCGCGAGGTCCTCGAGGCCGACCGGCGGCTGCTCGCCGAGCACGCTCCCCGGTTCGCCGACGCGGTGTTCCACCCGGTTTCCGCGCGGATGTTCGAGACGGCGGCCAAGGCCCCGAACGAGCAGATGGCCATGATGCTGCGGGAAAAGGCCGGGATCGGCGCACTGCAGGGCGCGTTGCAGGAGATGCTGGTCGGCCGCTCGGCGATGCTGGGCGAGGCCAACACCCTGCGCGCGCTGTCGAGCGCCCTCGGCGAGCTCAAGGCGAAGTTGCAGGCGGAAAGCCGTGCGCTGTCCGCCGGTGAGGCCGAGGCGGAGCAGCTCCGCCAGCGCCGCGACGACCTGACCACCGAACGGCGCTCGTCGACGCGGGGCTGGCAGCTGAAACTGCGCGCGGAGATCCAGCGGACCCGCGTCGAGGTCGGACACGAGACCAGCAGGCAGATGCGCGACGCGTCGACGCATTTCCGGCAGCAGATCGACGGCGCGAAACGGGACGCCCTAGCCGCGTTGCCCCAGCAGGTCGACATCGCGTTGCAGACGACGTCGCAGCGGATCTCGATGCTGCTCTCCCAGCGGCTCAACCAGGTCACCAACGTCGCGCTTTCGGAGCTTTTCTCGGCCGAAGAACTCGCCATCATCCGCGGTCAGTTCGCCAGGGCGGGCGGCCCGCCGGTCGTGCTGCGCCCGCCGGACAAGAAACCGCCGACGGCCGAGGACAAACTGCTCATCTTCATGGGCGTTTCCGGTGGTCTCGGTGCCGGGAAGGTCGCCGCGCTGCCGCTGGCGGGCGTCGCGATCCTGAACCCGGTGATCCTGCCCGCCACGATCATCATCGGCCTCGGCGCCGGCTGGTGGATGGCGCGCACCCGCAAACACGCCTCGGACAAGCAGCATATGAAGCAGTGGCTCGTCGAGGCGATCGCGGACGCGCGTTCCACCCTGGACCAGCTCGTCGCGGAGCAGCTGATCGAGGCCGAACAGCAGCTGTCGATGGCGCTCGACGAAGCCCTCGGCCGCCGCATCGACGCGATCGAAGCGGAGCTGAAGGAAGTCGACAAGACGATCAAGATGGGCGCGCAGGAACGGGCGAAGAAGATCTCGGTCGTCGCGAAGCGCCTGAAGGACGTCTCAGACGGTCGTGATCGCGCTGAGGCGCTGCTCGGTCGCATTCGGTCACTGCGCGACGCCTGACCAGGGTGGTCCTGTTGTGGACCGGAACCGAACCGGCCTACGGTGAGTCCTAAGCTTCGACACACCAGCAGGTCAACGAGGGGGTTATCCCATGTGGGTCGACGAGAGCGGCGGCACGGACACCGAGGCGGGCTCCACGGAGGCGGTCACGGTCCACGTTGACGGCGAGGAGTACCAGGCCGAGCTCAACTACGACCTCGACAAGGACGGCGTGAACGACGCCGCGGTCATCCAGCACGAAGACGGCACCGGCCAGGCGTTCGTCGACACCGACGGCGACGGCGAGGCCGACCAGTACGCGGTGCTGGACGAGAACGGCAAGGTCGTCCAGGAAGCCGTCTACGACGAGGCGTCCGGCGCCTGGGTCGAGGCCGGTGGCGGTAGCGACGACGGCGGTTCCGACGCGGGCACCAGCGGCACCATGCACGCCGACATGCCCAGCGGCGACGTCGAGATCGGCCCGCCGACGATCGACACCGACGGTGACGGGACTCCCGACACCGCCGTCGTCACGACGGAGGACGGCCGCACGATCGCCTTCACCGACAAGGACGGCGACGGCAACGCCGACATCGCGGTGGAGACCGACGCTTCCGGCAACTCCAAGACCTACGAGCACACCGGCCCCGGCCAGTGGACCGAGGTCAGCAGCGGCGTGGTCAACGACGACATCGGCTCGGCCTTCGCGAGCACTCCGGCCGCCGTCGACGGCGACCCCGCGGGTGACGCGGCGTGGGGTGGCGCGGGCACCGAAACACTCGAAGGTGTGGCGAAGATCGATTCTTCGACCGGCCAGTGGATCAGCCCCAACTGATTCCGGAAATGGTTTAAACCACCGCCAGAATGGTCTAGGCCATTTTAAAAGCCGAATTCGTGTAATCCTGGTCACAGAACAGCCCGGTACGAGACCTCGTGCCGGGCTTTCTCATGTCCGATTCGCCCCGTCACCGTGCTGTCGATCACCGGAAGAATTTCTGCGTATGGCCCATTCCGGTGATACTGAATCGATTCCCTTATCGTTCTTGTGAGAGAACCGACAGGTCAGCTCTCGGTTACCTGCCGGTCATCCGGCTACTCTCGGGGAATCCCAAAACCTGCACACCGGCCTTCCCGCCGGTGTGCGAAGCCATTCGGTCGCCGGCATCGAAGCCCGCATCGGAACAGCGTCGTTCCCGGTGTGGGCTTCTGCCGTCGGAAGTCAGGAGTAGAGATGACCGCAGTCGCCATCCCCGGACTGGAAAATGCGCCGACGACGCACAGTGGCGTGCTGTCCTGGGTCCGGGAGGTCGCCGAACTGACCACTCCGGACCGCGTGGTGTGGGTCGACGGGTCCGACGAAGAGGCCGCGCGCATCAACGCCGAGCTGGTCTCCGCCGGCACGTTCGTGCAGCTCGACGCGAAGCCCAACTCGTACTGGGCCGCTTCCGACCCGAATGACGTCGCCCGCGTCGAAGAGCGCACCTTCATCTGTTCGGAGAACGAAGACGACGCCGGTCCCACCAACAACTGGATGGACCCGGCCGAGATGAAGGCCACGATGACGGAGCTGTACCGCGGCTGCATGCGCGGTCGCACGATGTACGTCATCCCCTTCTGCATGGGCCCCCTCGGCGCCGAAGACCCCAAGCTCGGCATCGAGATCACCGACTTCGCCTACGTCGTCGCCTCCATGCGCGTGATGACCCGCGCCGGCAAGGCCGCGCTGGACAAGTTCGTCACCGAGGACGGCACCGAGCGCGCGTTCGTCCCCGCCCTGCACTCCGTCGGCGCGCCGCTGGAGCCGGGTCAGGAGGACGTCTCCTGGCCGTGCAACACCACCAAGTACATCTCGCACTTCCCCGAGACCCGCGAGATCTGGAGCTACGGCTCCGGCTACGGCGGCAACTCGCTGCTCGGCAAGAAGTGCTACTCGCTGCGCATCGGCTCGGTCATCGCCCGCGACGAGGGCTGGCTGGCCGAGCACATGCTGATCCTCAAGCTGATCTCGCCCGAGGACAAGGTCCACTACGTCGCGGCGGCGTTCCCGAGCGCCTGCGGCAAGACCAACCTCGCCATGCTGCAGCCGACCATCCCCGGCTGGCGCGCCGAGACCCTCGGTGACGACATCGCGTGGATGCGGTTCGGCGAGGACGGCCGCCTGTACGCGGTGAACCCCGAGTTCGGTTTCTTCGGCGTCGCGCCGGGCACCGACTGGCACACCAACCCCAACGCGATGCGCACCATCGAAAAGGGCAACACGGTCTACACGAACGTCGCGCTCACCGACGACGGCGACGTCTGGTGGGAAGGCATGGGCGAGAAGCCCGCGCACGCCACCTCCTGGAAGAAGCAGGACTGGACGCCGGAGTCGGAAGAGAAGGCGGCGCACCCGAACTCGCGTTACTGCACGCCGATGTCGCAGTGCCCGATCCTCGCGCCCGAGTGGGACGACCCGCAGGGCGTGCCGATCTCGGCGATCCTGTTCGGCGGCCGCCGCAAGACCACGGTCCCGCTGGTGAACGAGGCCCGCGACTGGCAGCACGGCGTGTTCATGGGCGCCACGATGTCGTCGGAGACCACCGCGGCCGCCGCCGGCGCGGTCGGCAACGTGCGCCGCGACCCGATGGCCATGCTGCCGTTCCTCGGCTACCACGCCGGTGACTACTTCAAGCACTGGCTGGACCTCGGCAAGAACGCCGACGCGGACAAGCTGCCGAAGATCTTCTACGTCAACTGGTTCCGCCGCGGCGACGACGGCCGCTTCCTGTGGCCGGGCTTCGGCGAGAACTCGCGGATCCTGAAGTGGGTCATCGAGCGCGTCGAGGGCAAGGGCAACGCGAACGAGACCCCGGTCGGCTTCGTGCCGAAGGCCGAGGACCTCGACACCGATGGCCTCAAGGAGCCGCTGGCCGACATCCAGGCCGCGCTGGACGTCTCCGCCGAGGAGTGGCGCCAGGAACTGCCGCTCATCGAGGAGTGGTTCGAGAAGATCGGCGACAAGGTCCCGGCTTCGCTGCGCGACGAGCTGGACGCATTGAAGCAGCGTCTCGGCTGACCACCGACATCGGCGTCGCTCAGGTTTCGTTGAGATGAGTGGGGAGGATTCAGGACGTTGAACGTCCTGGATCCTCCCCACTCGACTGCTCTGGGTGCCTCAGCCGGTGTCGCGAAAGCCACTTTCAGGACATCAAGCGTCGCGAAAGTGGCTTTCGCGACAAGCCACCGTTGCCTCATCCTCGGAGTCATTCCCGGGGATGAGGCCTTCTTCTTTCGCGCTCGGTACCGTGGCCGCATGGTCAAATTCGGCGTCAACATGGTCGTCCCGGAGACCCGCGCGGCGTGGGTCGGCAAGTGCCGCAAGGCGGAAGACCTCGGGTTCGACGTGATCGGCGCGGCGGACCACCTCGGCATGGCACCGCCCTTCCCGGCGCTCGTGCTCGCCGCCGAGGTGACGAGCCGCCCCAGGCTCAACACCTTCGTCATCAACACGGCCTTCTACAACCCGGTGCTGCTCGCCCGCGACGTCACCGGCACCGACCAGTTCACCGAGGGCAGGCTGGAGCTCGGCCTGGGGGCCGGTTACGTGAAGGCCGAATTCGAAGCGGCGGGAATGGAGTTCCCCCGCGCCGGACAGCGCGTCGCCCACCTCGAAAAAACGATCAAAGAACTCAACCGGCTCTATGCCGACGAAAAGCACAAACCGGCCACGGTGCAGAAACCGGGCCCGCCGCTGATGATCGCCGGCCGCGGCGACAGGCTGCTCACGCTCGCCGCCGAACACGCCGACATCATCGCGTTCACCGGCACGGCCGCCGTTCCCGACGGAGGAGAACTAGCCGTCGACGACGCCGCCGGAATCGCGGAGCGGGTGGACTTCGTCCGCGGAAAACTGAAGGGCCGTGCCGCCGAATTCAATATCCTCGCGCATTTCGTCGCCGTGGTCGAAGACCGGCAAGAGGGTTTGGAGAGCTTGCGAAAGCTGCTCGGGGGCAAGCTCACCGTCGACCAGCTCGCCGAACTTCCGACGGCGCTGGTCGGCACGCACGAGCAGATCGCCGAACAGATCCTGGCACATCGCGAGCGGTTCGGGTTCACCTACTTCACCGTGCTGGAGCACAACATGGACGCGCTCGCACCGGTGATCGAGTTGTTGCGCGCCACATGATCGACGTACGCGGGCTCGGCGTCCAGGCCGGGGATCTCTGGTTGTTCGACGGCCTCGACTTCGAGGTCGAGGCGGGCGAATGCGCGGTCATCGTCGGCCCCAACGGAGTGGGGAAATCGACCCTGTTGCGGTGTCTGTACGGCACGCAGACCCCGCAGCGCGGACGCGTCGTCGTCGCGGGCGGGAAACCCGACGAACGCGACGTTTCCTTTCGCCGCAAGGTTTCCGTGTTGTTCGACGACTCCGATTTCTTCGCCGAACTGACTCCGCTTCAGCATCTAGAACTGCTGGAGGGCTCGTTCGGGGCCGATCTCGGCGATTTCGACGCGTTGCTGGGGGACGCGGGCCTCTCGGAACGCGCGAAGGTCACCGCGGGCAAGTTCTCCGCCGGGCAACGCCGTCGCCTGCTGCTGCTCGGCGCGACCGCGCGGCCGCACGACGTCCTGCTGCTCGACGAGCCAGAACGGGCGCTCGACGTCGCCGGGAAGGAATGGCTGACATCGTTGATCAAGCGCTCGACCGATGCCGGGGCGGCGGTCGTCGTGGCCACGCATCATCCGCCGCTGCTCGAAGCGGCCGACTCCACCCTCGAGCTCTGCTGATGCCTTCTCGGCGGAAAGGAGTACCTCGAAGGTGGTGACCACGAAAGCCCCCACGTACGTCCCGGGACGACAGCGATTCGGCGGGTTGTTCAACGGGGATTACCAGACCTTCCTGGCACTGTTCGGCTTCGGCGCGCTGTTCACCGCATTCCAGAACCTGCCGAAACTCCGTGAATTCCTTTTTGGACAGTCCGTTGTGGACTTTCCGGCGGTGTTCGGCCTGCTGGTGGTGCTGTGCGCGATGTTCTGGCGCAGCCTGCTCCGCCGTGGCTTCGTCTGGGCCGAGCCGGCGGCGCTGACCTGGATGGACTTCGCCCGCGTGGACAGGCGCCGTGTCGTCGTGAAGCGGATGTGGACGCTCTGGTCCGGGCTGGTCGTCGTGGTCGGCTACACCGGGGCGCTGGTCACCGCGATCGGTGGCGGGTCGAAGGACGTGTGGATCGCGATGTCCGCGTTGACCGCCTCCGGTGCGATCCTGGCCGCCGTCACCGCGCGGCGAACGGCGATCCGCGGGGAAACAGCGGGCCCGGTCGTACTCGCGCTGGCCGGTCTGGCGACGGCGGCCGCGGGGCTGGGCCCGATCGCGATCGAGGTGCTGGCAGGCGCGCTGTTCGTGGTGGCGGTGGCGGTGGCCTTCGGCGGTGAGCCGATGTCCGGGGTCGGGCGCCAGGAACTCGTCGACGGCTGGAACGCGCGGCTCCTGCGGGCGATGGCCGCGGTCTTCATGGACCCCATGCTGCTGATCCCGGAATCGAAGCCGGTGCCGTGGCTGACGCTGCGGCGTCCGACGACGCTGCGGCTCGCGTGGGCGGGCGTGCTCGGCCGGATGCGTTACGCGGCGGCCGGCGTGGTGATCGCTTGCCTGGTCGGTCTCGGGCAGCTGGCCTTCCCCGCCGTCCCCGTGGTGCCGCTGTTCGCGCTCGGCGCGTACGCGGCGCTCGTGCCGTTCGTCGGCGGGCTCGGCGAACTGTGGCGCAATCCCGGCCGCAGGCGATGGCTCGGCGCGTCCGACTGGGAGTTGCGGCTGGTCAACGGCCTGGTGTTCGCCCTGCTCGGCCTCGGCTGGGGAGTGCTGCTCGGCGTGGTGACGCTGACCCTCGGGGCGACCCCGGCCTGGCCGGTGTGGCTCGCGATCCCGCTCGCCGTGGTCGCCGCGCTGCGGACGGCGACCCGGCCGCCGATGAACTACGACGTCGGCGGCGGGGCCGCCGGATTCCAGGCCCTGCGAGGCGTGGACGTCCTGGCCGTCGGCACCGTCTTGCTCAGCGTGATCGCCTGAGGTCACCCGTTCCCGCGTTCGGATCATCCGGATACTCCGAACGCGGGTTACCCTCGATGCGACGAAAGGAGCACGAGTGGGCGGCGGGCACGCACCGGGAAAGGGACGGCGGGCGACCAGCGAGTTCCCCGCGGGCTGGACCGACGAGCAGATCATCGCGGTCATCAAGGACGTCGCGAACGATCCGAGCGAACCCCGCGTCAGACTGCCCAACGGCCGCTGGCGCTGCGCCGGCGAACGCTACGGCGTGCATCTGATCGTGCTGGTCGAGGACAACGGCCACGTCAAGACGGGCTATCCGGTGGCTGGCCCCGGCGTGGTCCGCAATCCCGACACCGCGGCCGACCCGGCGAACCCGACCGTCGCCGACCTCGCCGCCGGCCGCATCAGCTTCTTCGGCGACAGCCTGCTCGACCAGATCGCCGACCGGATCACGCCGGACGTCCTGGCCTTCTACCGCACGCTGCACTGGTCGGGCGAGTGGGAAGAGCTGGCGGACGTCCTCGTCGCACACGCGATGAAGGAGAACCTGCGGCTCGGCGTGGACGAATACGCCACCCTGGAAAGCCTGCTGAGCAGCTTCGACCTGCCGATCGACGGCTTCCTCTACCTGAACGACCGGGCACACGCCCTGGCCGCCCTGCGCCCCTAGCTCGCTTCGGCGACCTGTTCGGTACTGCCCTCGGCCGCCGCGCGCAACGAGTCCAGCGGCAGTCCGACGGCGTCCGCGATCGCCATCACCGTGAAGAAGGCGGGCGTCGGGATCCGGCCGGTTTCGATCTTGCGGAGCGTCTCCACCGAGATCCCGGCCTCTGCCGCGACCTCGACCATGCTCCGCGACGCCGACGCGCGCGCGTCCCGGAGCGCCAGCCCCAGCCGCTCGCCGCGTTCGCGTTCCTCGTCCGTCAACGGCACTCGCACCATGACGCCAATACTAATACCGGTCCGGCCAGGCGCACGCGAGTTACGCCTTCAATCACGCGAGTTACGGCCCCGATCACGCGAGTTCCGCCTCGGCGACCGAGTTGTCCCCACCGAGTTACCCCCAGCCTGTGGATAACTCTGTGCACAGGTCGTGGGCAACCCCAAAGAAAGGGCCCCGCCGAGCCGAAGCTCGACGGGGCCACAATCCCTAGTGGCTTCAGGCGCCCGCGGGCACCGGAAGTGGGAGTCCGGGGAGGCTCTGGTCGTTCGGCACCTTGCCGTCGACGAGGAAGTCCTCCACGACCTTGTCCACACCCGCGTTGCCGCCGGCGTAGATACCGTGGTCGCCTTCACCGGTCACCGTGATCATCCGCGAGCCGGCGAACGCGCGGTGCGCACGGGTCGCCCCCTCGATCGGGGTCGCGGGGTCGTTCACCGACTGGACGATCAGCACCGGCGGGACGCCGCGGCCGTCGAGCTTCGGCAGGTCGACCGGCTTGTTCTTCCAGAAGATGCACGGCTGGATCAGCCAGCCCGCGCCGAGCAGCGGCAGGTCGCGGTCGATCAGCTTCTGCGACTGGCGGATGACGCTCTGCCGGTTACCGGTCCACTTGCCCTCGTTGCAGGGGATGGTCCAGAAGCTGGCGTTGTAGGAGTCGCCGTCGGTCGGGACGAACAGCGGCTGCGGGCCGATGACGCCGTCACCGTCCACCGTCTCCGCCTTGACCTTCTGCGCGGCGGCCGACTTCTGCTGCTGCGTCGAGGTGCCTTCGGTCAGCGTCTTCAGGTTGACCAGGTAGTCGGCCAGCGCGGGGAAGTTGCGCTTCGAGTAGAGGTACCCCGCGATGGTCGAGTCGAGGGCGTTGGCCGAAACCGGGACGCCGTCCACCTCGACCGGGTTCTGCGTCAGCGCGAAGCGGACCTTCTCGTACGTCTGGCGCGCGGCTTCACCGGTCTTGCCGAAGCCGTAGACCTTGTCGTACTTGCCGATCCACGGCAGGAAGTCCTGACGCCAGCGGCGCTCGAAGCCGAGCGGCTGTCCGTCGAACGAGTTCTGCCAGGTGGTGGTGAACTCGGTCGAGGAGTCGAGCAGGAACTTGCCGGTCCGGGTGGGGAACTGCTGCGCGTAGTGCGCGCCCATCCAGGTGCCCGCCGAGTAGCCGACCCAGTTGATCTTGTCGCGGCCGAGGAGGACACGCAGCAGGTCGATGTCGCGGATGGTCTGCGCGGTGTTGATGAGCGGGCCCAGCTCGCCGGACTTCACCTGGCAGGAGTCCGCCGCGTACTTGGTGGCGTCCAGGATCAGGTTGAGGTTCGCCCGGCTGCGGTCGCGCGGGTCGAGGTCGGAGCCGGTGCCGATCGCGTTGCCGCAGGTGATGTTGGTGCTCTTGCCGGTGCCGCGCGGGTCGAGACCGATGATCTCCTGGTTCGCGCGCAGCTTCGTCTGGTTACGCAGACGGGCCGGGAAATTACGGCCCGGAGCCCCGGGGCCACCCGGGTTCGTGATCACGCTGGCGGTCGCGTTGCCGCTGGTGGCGGCGAGGCGGCTGACGGCGATCGTCAGGTCGATGGCCTCGTTCGTCTTGTACCAGTTGCGCGGTGCGCGGTAGGTCGCGCACTCGATGTTCTCGGCCCCCGGAGGCGGCGCGGACGGCAGCTCGCCGGCGGTGCACTTGTGCCAGTCCAGCTTCTGGTCCGCGTACTTCGCCGGAATGTTGGTGGAGTTCAGCGGCTGCTGCCGAGCAGCCTCCGGTCCTGCGAACGCAGGTGTGAACCCGGCCAGCATGGTGCCGGCGACAGCCGGGATCACCACCGCATAGCGGAGTTTCTTCATCCGATGCCCCTTTGATCTTGCGTGCGAAGTTCCTGTTCGCGACTTGCGGCTATTGATATCCGGCGGGGAGCGGGACGGCAACCGCCCTTCGTCGTATGGGGCGCCGCTGATCAAATCGATATCGGGCACGCGTGACCCGGGTGGGGGAGAGGTTCTAGGGTCATCGGGACCATCCGGGGGTACGGGAAACGTTAGGTGAGGTCCGATGGCGTCAGGTAAGGCAGACGGGAAGGTGAGGGGCTTTCAGTTCAGCCCCTGGAACCTCCTGTTGATCATCCCGTTGCTGGTGCTGATCACGTCCCTGTTCAATTCGGACGGGCCGCGCGTGTTCGGGATGCCGTTCTTCTACTGGTTCCAATTCGTGTTCGTGGCCGTCGGCGTCCTGTGCACCTGGATCGTCTTCGTGATGACCAAGGACAAGCCGACCAGTGAGCGTCCCGACCGGCTGTCCGTGGACGAGCTCGACGAGGGGGACGCCAAGTGAGCAACATCCAATGGCCAGAGCTGATCATCTTCACGATCCTCTTCGCGGTGGTCACCGTGCTCGGCTTCGTCGCTTCGCGCTGGAAGGCCGGCAACACCCTCGACCACCTGGACGAATGGGGCCTCGGCGGCCGCAAGTTCGGTTCGTGGATCACCTGGTTCCTGCTCGGCGGTGACCTCTACACGGCGTACACGTTCGTCGCCGTCCCCGCGCTGATGTTCAGCGCCGGCGCGATGGGCATGTTCGCGCTGCCGTACACGATCATCGTCTACCCGATCGTGTTGATGCCGGCGCTGCGCATGTGGTCGGTTTCCCGCGTCCGCGGCTACGTCACCCCCGCCGACTTCGTCCGCGGCCGTTTCGGTTCGCCGACGCTGGCGCTGCTGATCGCGATCACCGGCATCATCGCGACGATGCCGTACATCGCGCTGCAGCTCGTCGGCCTCGAAGCGGTGCTGCGGACCATGGGCATCAACGGCTCCGGCGTCGTCGGCCACCTGCCGCTGCTGGTCGCCTTCATCATCCTGGCGGTCTACACGTACCAGTCCGGCCTTCGCGCGCCCGCGCTGATCGCGTTCGTCAAGGACATCCTGATCTACCTCGTGATCATCGTGGCGATCATCTACCTGCCCTCGAAGCTCGGCGGCTGGTCGGCGATCTTCGACGCGGCCGACGCCAAATTCGACAAGTCGCCGTCCCAGGCGGACGGCATCCTGCTCAACGCGAACAACCAGTTGCAGTACGCGACATTGGCGCTCGGTTCGGCGCTCGCGTTGTTCCTGTATCCGCATTCGCTCACCAGCGTGCTCGCTTCGCGCGGCCGCAGCGTGATCAAGCGGAACATGGTCGCGCTCCCGGCGTACTCGCTGGTGCTGGGCCTGCTGGCGCTGCTCGGCTACGTCGCGATCAGCGCGTCGGTCTCGCCGATCACCAACAACGCCACCGGCAAACCCGACACGAACACCGTCGTCCCGGTGCTGTTCGACTCGCAGTTCTCGTCGTGGTTCGCCGGGATCGCGTTCGCCGCGATCGGCATCGGCGCGCTGGTGCCCGCGGCGATCATGTCGATCGCGGCGGCCAACCTGTGGACCCGCAACATCTACAAGGAGTACATCAAGAAGGACGCGACGCCGCGCCAGGAGGCGAAGCAGGCCAAGCTCGCTTCGCTGATCGTGAAGTTCGGCGCGGTGGCGTTCATCCTGTTCATCGACCCGCAGTTCTCGATCGACCTCCAGCTCATCGGCGGCGTGCTGATCCTGCAGACGCTGCCGGCGGTCGCGATCTCGCTCTACACGCGGTGGTTCCACCGCTGGGGCCTGATCGCCGGCTGGGTGGTCGGCATCGGCTGGGGCCTGGTCATGCTCTACAACATCCCGAACGCGGCGACCGGCAAGGCGCACTTCGGTGGCTCGGCGCTGAAGCTCGGCGACCTGTCGATCTTCGGCTGGCACCCGCTCAGCGGGTCGCAGTTGCAGATCTACGTCGGTTTCGTGGCGCTGGCCGCGAACCTGCTGATCGCCGTGATCTTCACGGTGATCGCGCGGCAGATGAAGGTCTTCAACGGCACGGACGACACCGAGGCCGCGGACTACCACGCCGACGAGCACGACAAGGATCTCCGCGAGATCGGCGTCCACTGAGTCAGCTGTGAGAAGGGGCCGCGTCCTGCCGGGACGCGGCCCTTTTCGTTGAGGCGTCCGCGACGAGATAGAGCACGAGCCCGTTCAGCAGGTGCCACAGGAAGTGGGTGCCGGCAGGGAAGTTCCCGCACACCGTGTGGTCGGCCGTGCGGAACGAAAGGGACACCCCGAAGACGCCCGCGGCGACGGCGAACCTGCGGCGGTGCTCACCCTTGAGGACGACCGCGAAGATCACCAGGCCGATCAACGCCGAGAGGTACAGCCCACCGCCCAGCGACGCGACAAGGGCGGTGAACGCGAGGAACACGGGGACGCCGATCCAGGACAGCCTGCGGCCGACGCCGAAGAACACGTGCGGGAACACGGCGGCGTAGTACAGGACGAACACCAGGATGAAGCCGGTGTCGGCGGCCGCGGACCAGCGGGTGGCGAGCAGGTGGAAGGCCGTGCTGCCGAGGAACACCAGTCCGATGAGGACCGCGAGGACACGGCCGTTGGGTCGCCGCCAGACGGCGATCGCGGCGATCAGGAACGCGAGATTGCTGAGGCTGTTGAGCGGTTCACCCCAGAGTCCGGGGGCCAGGCGTTCGCAGTAGCCGTCGATGTACGCCGTCCAGTTCACCTCTCCAGATAACGGTGCCCACGTGAACTGCGGGTGTCGCCGGTCAGCAGGCCTCCAGGCGTCGGGTCAGGAAGCGGCGTTGCGGTTCCGAGCAGGGCAGCGCGAGCGCTCGCCGATAGTGCTCGGCGGCTCGCGCAGGGTCGCCGGCCCGCAGCCACAGCGCGCCGAGGACGGCGGGCAGCAGGGTGTAGTCCGGCAGGTCGGCCTCGACGGCTTCGAGTTCGGCGATCCCGGCGACGGCACCGTCCACCATGGACAGAGCGATCGCGCGGTTCAGCCGCGCCACCGGCGACGGGCGCAGCGCCAGCAGGTCGTCGTACAGGCCGACGATCCGGCGCCAGTCGGGCGGCTGGGCCGTGCTGTGGCACAGCGCGATCGCCGCCTCGACGTGGTACGCCGACATCTCCGGCCCGGTGCACGCCCGCTCGAACTGCCGCGTCCCCTCCGCGATCATCGCGTGGTCCCAGCGGTCGCGGTCCTGTTCGTCGAGCAGCAGCAGATCACCGTCCCGGTCGACCCGCGCGGGCAGCCTGCTCCCCTGCAACAGCATCAGCGCCACCAGCGCCCGCACCCTCGGCAGATCCGTCTTCGGCTCGGCGAGCAGCAGCCGTCCCAGCCGGATCGCCTCACCGCACAGTTCGCCGCGCACCGCGACCTCTCCGGCCGTCGCGTCGTAACCTTCGTTGAACAGCAGGTACAGCACGGCCAGCACACTGTCCACTCTGGACTCCAGTGCGTCCGGTCCCGGCAGGCTGAGCGGTTTCCCCGATGCGCGCAACCACTTCTTCGCCCGCACGAGCCGCTGCGCCACCGTCGCCGGTTTCGTCAGCAAGGCCGCCGCGATCTCGTTCACCCCGAGCCCGCCGACGGTCTTCAAGGTCAGCGCCACCTGCGACACCATCGGCAGCGCGGGATGGCAGCACAGCAACATCAACACGAGTTCGTCGTCCGTGCGCCGATCGGCTTCGTAGCCGTCGAGCTCCACGAGCCGCGGCAGCAGCGCGCGCAGGGTCTGCTCGCGCCGGACGACGTCCATCGCCCGGTTCCGCGCGGCCCGGAACAGCCAGCCCCGCGGATTGTCCGGGATCCCGCACCGCGGCCAGGTGCGCAGCGCCTGTTCCAGCGCGTCGGCGACGGCCTCTTCGGCCAGGTCCAGCCGTTCGGGGCCGAGCGCCCTGGCCAGCGTGGCGACGATCCGCCCGGCACTGTGCCGGAACAGATGCTCCACCACGCCGGCCGGGCGGCTCATGACAACTCTGCCTTCAGCATCATTCCTCGCAACCGCGTTCGCCGACCTTGCGCACCTCGATCGGCCCGAACTCCAGATGCGGATGCGTCGCGAAGATCTTCTCCGCCTGGTCGAGGTCCGCGGCCTCGATCACCTGGTAGCCGCCGACGATCTCGGTGGCCTCGGTGTGCGGGCCGTCGGTCGCGCCTCCGGAACCACGCAGCACCCGGCCGCTCTTCGACAGCCCGCCGCCGTCGACGAAGCGGCCTTCCTTCGTGCGCTCCTCCGCCCAGGCCAGGTAGTTCTCGAGCACGCGTTGCGCTTCGTCAGGGCCGAGGTGGTCGTGCGAGTCCTTCGTGGCGCGGATGAAACCGATGTAGTGGGGCATGGCGTCCTCCTTGGGATCGATGGTCCCTAGACGAACAAGCGCTCCGCGAATCGACATCATCCGAACAGGTCACAGCTCCAGCCGCCAGGTCTGGCCGGTCAGCTCGTAACCGAAGCCCTCGATCGTCTCTTCGCTGACCAGCCGGAAACCCTCCTTCCGATAGATCGCCCTCGCCGCGTCCAGCAGAGAGACCGTCCAGAGTTCCATCGCCGGGTAGCCGGACGCCCTCGCGAACTCGACGCACTCGGTGACCAGGCGTTTCCCGACGCCGCGGCCACGCGCGGCCGGTTCGAGGAGCAGCATCCGCAGCTTCGCGGTGATGCCGTCTTCGGCGGGCATGCAGAAGATGCTGCCGACGCGTTCCCCGTCGAGTTCGGCGATCCAGCCCGCTTGGCGAGGGTCGCCGCGCCTGTCGACGTACTCGGCGACGACGCGGGCGACGAGCGCTTCGAAGCGTTCGTCCCAGCCGTATTCGCGGGAGTAGAGGGCGCCGTGGCGGTGGACCACCCAGCCGAAGTCGCCGGGCCGGGGCGGGCGCAGGACCAGCGTGGGATTCGAGGCACGCTCGCCGACCAGCGAGGTGATCGTGTCCATGGCGCCGAGCAGCCGATCTTGCTCGTCTTCGCCGAACTTGCCGAGCAGCGAGCCGATCCTGCCGACCGACCGTTGGTCGAGGATGGCGAAGGCCTTGCGGCCGTCCTCGGTCAGCCGGACGATCTGACGGCGGGCGTCCTCGTCGCTGCGCTCGCGGGTGAGGAGGCCTCGCCCTTCGAGCCTCGCGAGCAGCCTGCTCGCGTATCCGGCATCGAGGTCGAGACGTTTGCGCAGGTCGGTGACCTGGGTGGGGTCCTGCTGCGCGAGTTCGAAGAGAACCCTGGCTTCGCTCAGGGAGTACTCGGCGTCGGCCGGTCCTTCGTCGAGGACGCCGATCACGCCGGTGTACAGGCGGTTGAAGGCCCGGACGGTCGCCACCCGGTCCGCGGAACGATTCATTTGACCACCTCAACAGATTCGTTGACTAGGTCAAGTGTTACTCCGCCGAGCGGTGAAGGCAAGAAATCTTTCCGGGGGTGGACATATGGAAACCCCGTGATGCTGCCAGGTCGGGGGTCCGCCAGCATCACGGGGTCGTAGTGGGTATCGACGCCACGTTCAGCGGCGTTACACCTCACGCACTATGTGTCGTAGGTCACTCGAACGGGCGACACCTACAACGGTTGTTGTCGGGTCAGCGCATGTGCGTGTGACGCGCCTGGGAGATAGCGATGAGCTCCTGACGAACGGTCGCGGTGGCCGCGGTGTCGATCGCCCGGTTCAGGGCCCGGCGAGTGCGAGCCTCGGCGCGACGGGCACGGAGCTTGGCGGCGATGTTGTTCATCGGTTTGTGTCATCCCCTTGGGAGTAGATCTTGCGTCTTCGTGGCTGTGCTTCTAGTATGCACCCTTTTTCACAAGGAAGCCAACGATTATCCGGTGACTTGGCACACCCGCCGATGAATCGTCGGCAACAAGAGCGTAAAACCGGAGAGATTTGGTGGTGCCGGTCACTTCTTGGTAACGCCGCCGGGCGCGATGAAGCGACGGTAGGGGTCTCTACCGCTTTCTAGCGTTGAGGCGATAAAGCCGGAGAGAGGCTTAGTCCCGGCCGAGCAGGTAGTGGCCGAAATGCGGGACGGTGAAGGCGATGTGCCCGCGCTCGGCGGAGTACACGAGGCCCTTCTTCATCAGGCTGTCCCGCGCCGGAGACAGCGACGAAGGCTTCCGTCCCAGGTAGACGGCCACATCGGCGGTGCCGGCGGACTCGTCCTTGCCCTGGGTCAGCTCGGCCATCGCGAGCAGGTACTCACGCTCGGCGGGCGTCGCGCGTTCGTACCGGGAGCCGAAGAAGCCGACCGCGAGTTCCGATTCGGCCTCCGGAGCGGCGACCTGGACGTCCTTCACGGTGATGGGATCGGCGGGCGCGGCATCCCAGGCGGCCTTGCCGTACGCCTGGATGAAGTACGGATATCCGCCCGACGCGTCGAACAGGGCGTCCAGCGCCTCCGGCTCGATGCCCGCGTCTTCGCGTTCGATGGGTGCCATCACCGCGAGGTCGGCGTCTTCGCGATCGAGCCTGTCGATGCGCGCGTAGCGGAAGAGGCGCTCCGAGTACGACTTCGACGCCGAAAGGACCGCGGGCACGTGCGGCAGCCCCGCACCGACCACGACCAGCGGCGCCCCGGACTGCGAGAGCTCGTGACAGGCGGCGCAGAGCGCGGAGACGTCTTCGGGCAGCAAGTCCTGGATCTCGTCGATCAGCAGCGCGACCCCGGTACCGACGTCGGCCGCCAGCTCCGCGACCTCGGTGAACAGCTCGACCAGGTCGATCTCGATGTCGCCCGAATCGGCGCGCCCCTGCGCGGCTGGCACGTCGATGCCGGGTTGCCAGCGGTCACGGAGCTTCGCGTCCGGTTTGTTGGCGCGCAGCGCGAACGCCTTGAGCACGCCGAGCACCTGTTCGACCCGGTCCGGCGCGCGATGGCGCACGGCGAGGTCGCGGATCGCGCGATGCAACGCGGCCGAAAGCGGCCGCCTGAGTTCGGTGTCCGGGCGGGCTTCGATCTTGCCGGCGCCCCAGCCGTGCTTGATGGCCCGCGAGCGCAGCTCGCCCAGCAGCACGGTCTTCCCCACGCCACGCAGGCCGGTCAGCATCAGGCTGCGTTCGGGTCTCCCGCGGGCGACCCGTTCGAGCACGACCTCGAAGGCCTGGAGCTCGCGCACGCGGCCTGCCAGCTCGGGCGGCCGTTGACCGGCGCCCGGGGCGAAGGGGTTGCGGATGGGATCCACTCTCACACGCTATCGGCGTTTCTAGTGTGGAGCCGATATTCCGCCATAGAGGGATAGGCGTGTCGCGCCGGGTTACGCCGACCGGCGTGAGATGAAGGGGCCTTTCATAGCAAATTTTGCAATGAAAGCGTCCTGGTGGCTCCGAACGGACGGGTCTGCAGCCCCGCCCCTCGGTCTTAGTCGCGCAGGTTGCGCTCGGCGTAGACCGCCATCGCGTCACGGATGTACTCCGCGGTGCCCGCGCCGTGCTTCTCGTCGTACTGCCCGTAGCGCGGGTCGTCGACGTACAGCTGCCCGAGACCGGCGAAGTAGCCCTTCGACACGGCTCGCACGGCCGGCCGGAGCCACTCGTACAGCCGCTGCGTGATCGCCTGGGCCTCGTCGCCGTCGGCGGGCAGGCCCTTGGCGTGCGCCTCGCCGAAGGCCGCCGCGATGACCTTCTGCTCCTGCTGGTGCGCCTTCTTGTCCTCGGCGCTCAGCGACTTCCACCACCGGTCGCCCTGCTTGTAGGCGTCGGCGCCCCAGCGTTCGGTGACCTCCTTCTCGTACTTCGTGTGGTCGAAGCCGTCGAACACTTCCGTTGCCATCAGTTGTTCACCTCTTTCTGTCTTCTTCAAGGTCGTCCTGACCGATTCGATCTGCCGTCCGAGCCGCTGTCGCTCCTGCTCCAGCCACTTCAGGTGCGTGCGTAGCGCCGCGGTCGTGTCCTGTTCCCCTTCGAGCACCTCGCCGATCGCGGGCAGGCTCAGCCCGAGCTCGCGAAGCAGCAGGATCCGTTGCAGCCGCACCAGCGCGTCCTGGTCGTAGTAGCGGTATCCGTTGCTCCCCACCCGGCTCGGTTCGAGCAGCCCGATGTCGCCGTAGTGGCGCAGCGTGCGGCTCGTGGTCCCGGCCGAGCGGGCGATGTCCTGGATCGACCACTCCTTCTCGTTCGGCATGTCCACGAAGGTAGAGGTTGACGTTGCGTCAAAGTCAATCGAAGTTCACCCGACCGTGGCATGGTTCACGAATGAAGACATTCGCGCTGGTCATGGCCGCTGCGCTGACCTTGACGACGGCCGGGGTCGCCGACGCGCACCCGCGTCGCGCCTTCGACATCCAGGCCCACCGAGGCGGGCTCGGCCTCACGGTCGAGAGCACGCTCGCGTCGTTCGGCAAGGCGATGGAGCTGGGGGTGACCACGCTCGAACTCGACATCCAGATCACCAAGGACGGTCGCGAGGTGATCACCCACGACCGCAAGACGACACCCGCCAAATGCCGCGACACCGCGCCCGCGACACCCGGCGACCCGGCGTACCCGTATGTCGGAAAATACGTGAAGGACCTGACGTTCGCGCAGGTCCGCACGCTCGACTGCGGGTCCATTCGCCAGCCCGCGCATCCCGGCCAGACGCTCTCCCCCGGCGCCAAGATGCCGACGCTCGCCGAGCTGTTCCAGCTGGCCAGGGACCACCGGGCCTGGGGAATCAAGTTCAACATCGAGACGAAGGTCGAGGCCGCAGCGCCGCACGAGACGGCGCCGCGTGAGCAGTTCGTCCAGCGGGCGGTGCGCGAGATCGTGCGCGGAGGATTCGCGCACAACGTCTCGATCCAGAGCTTCGACTGGGGCGCGCTGATGCGGTTCCGCGAGGTCGCGCCCTGGCTCCCGACGGTCGCGCTGACCCAGCCCGAGTTCCTGCAGGTGGGGCAGCCCGGCAAATCGCCGTGGCTCGGCGGGCTCGACATCGACGACTTCGGCGGCAGCCCCGTCCGCGCGGTGAAGTCGTTCGGCGCGAAGGCGCTCTCGCCGGTGCACGGCAACCCGCAGGGCGGCAAGGTCGGCGACCCGGACTACCGGCCGTTCACGACGAAGGCGCTGGTCACCGAGGCGCATCGCGCGGGGATCAAGGTCGTCCCCTGGACGATCAACGACCCGGCCACCATGCACAAGCTCATTGACGATGGGGTCGACGGCATCATCACCGACTATCCCGACCGCCTGCGGGAGGTCGCGGCCGCCCGCGGCTTCAAGCTGCCGAAGGCGTATCGGGATCGCTAGGGAAATCTAGACCCGTCTAGTGCCAGAGAAATATTCCGGGATACTCCGTTAGCGCGGTTCGGCGATGTGGCGGGCGGGAAGACTGGGGATAGGTTTGTTTCCCGGGTCCGGATCAGAAAGGTTACGACCGTGATTCTCCGTCGCGTCGCACGTCCGCTCCTCGCCGCGATCTTCATCTCCGGTGGGATCGGCGCGCTGAGGGACACCCAGGGGCACGCCAAGGCAGCGGAGCCGTTCCTCACCGAGTCCTTCGACAAGCTGGAAGGCGTGGTGCCGGAGGCGGTGCCGCGCGACCCCGCCACCCTCATCCGGATCGACGCCGCGGTGAAGGTCGGCGCCGGGGTCGCGCTCGCCGCGGGCAAGGCGCCGCGCCTGGCCTCGCTGCTGCTGCTCGGCAGCCTCGTCCCGACCACGCTGGCCGCGCACCGGTTCTGGGAGATCAAGGAACCGGCCGAACGTCAGCAGCAGCAGATCCAGTTCATCAAGAACGCCGGTCTCGCCGGTGGCCTGCTGCTGGCCGCCGCCGACACCGCCGGCAAGCCGTCGCTCGGCTGGCGTGCCCGCCGCGCCGCGTCGAAGACGGAGAAGCACGCCGAGAAGCTGGCGAAGAAGGCCGAGAAGGCGATCACGAAGTAGAACTCCCGCAATTAGTCACCTACTTGCGCCGGGAAGAGGCCGCAAGTAGGTGACTAATTGCGTGGGGTCATGAAGTGAGGGCGGCGATGTCCTCTTCCTCGACGACCGTCCGCACCTCGACCTCGATCTCGTCGAACAGCGCGGCGTAGGACTCGGCGAACGAGACGGCCTCGGCCAGGTCCTTGGCGTTGATCAGCGCGAACCCGCCGATGACCTCCTTGGCCTCGGTGAACGGGCCGTCCGTCGCGGTGATCTTGCCGCCGCGCACCTTGCGGACCTTCGCGCCCTTCTCCGACGGGTGCACGCCCTCCGCCGTGATCAGGATGCCCTTCTCGAACGAGTCCTGGATGAAGGCGCCCATCTGCTCGATGAACTCCTTGCTGGGGTTCCAGGCTTCCGGGGCGCTCTCGTCGAGCCGGTGCATCATCAGAAACCGCATCGCTGCTCCTCAGTGTCTTGGCGGGGCTGTTTCTACCCCGCCTTCACCGACGCGTCGAGCGGCCCGACGGCGGTTCGACATTTCTGCACAGAAGTTTTCCTAGCGGCTCGCGACCTTCTTGTACTGGGCCGTCGCGAGCGGCGCGAAGATCGCGATGATGGCGACGCAGCACAGGATCGCGTACAGCGAAGCGTTCTCGGCAGGCCAACCCGTCGGTGCCGCGCCGAAGCGGTTCCCGAACAGGTCACGGGCCGAGTTGATCACCGCGGTGAACGGGTTCCAGTCGGCGATCGCCTTCAGCACTCCCGGCAGCTTGTCCGCCGGGACGAACGCCGTCGAGATGAAGCTCAGCGGGAACATCCACATCAGCCCGGCGCTCTGCGCGACCTCGACACTGCGTGCGACGAGCCCGATCCACGCGCCGACCCAGGACAGTGCCCAGGCGAACATCAGCATCACGAGATAGCCGAGCACCGCGTCGAGGAAGCTGCCGCGGATCCGCCAGCCGACGAGCAGCCCGCACAGCGACATGACGATCAGCGCGACCACGCTGATCACCAGATCCGAGGTCGTCCGGCCGAAGATCACCGCGAGGCGGGAGATCGGCAGCGAACGGAACCTGTCGATGATGCCCTTCTGCAGGTCGTTCGCGAATCCGATCACGGTGAACGCCGAGTTGAACGCGACCGTCTGCGCGAAGATGCCGGCGATCAGGAACTCCCGGTACGCGAGCCCGCCCGCTTCGCCGCCGATCGCGTCGCCGAAGACGTACGCGAACAGCAGCACGAACATGATCGGCTGCAGGGTCGCCGCCATCAGCCAGTCCGGGTTGCGCTGGACGTTCTTCAGGTTCCGCCAGGTGATCACGCCACCATCGGAAAAGGCCTTCGCGACCGCGCTCACTTCTTCTCCCCCTCGTCCGTCGCGTGCCCCGTCAGCGAAAGGAACACGTCGTCGAGCGTCGGCCGGTGCAGCGCGACGTCCTGAATGGCGACGCCGTGGCCGTCCAGCCGCCGCAGCGCCTCGATCAACGCCTTCGGCCCGCCCTCGACCAGGACGTCGACCTTGCGGGTGTGCTCGTCGACCGACGGTGTCCCCGAGCCGACCTCGGTCAGCACCTGCGTGGTGACGGCGAGGTCGCTCGTGTTCGCCACGACCAGCTCCAGCCGCTCGCCGCCGATCTCCTGCTTGAGCTCGTCGGCCGTGCCGCGCGCGATGACCTTCCCCTTGTCGATCACCACGATCGAGTCGGCGAGCTGATCGGCCTCCTCCAGGTACTGCGTGGTCAGCAGCACCGTGGTGCCGTCGGCGACGAGTTCCTTGATGACCTCCCAGGTGTCGATCCGGCCGCGCGGGTCGAGCCCGGTGGTCGGTTCGTCGAGGATCACCACGGTCGGCTCGGCGACCAGCGCGCCCGCGAGGTCGAGCCGTCGCCGCATACCGCCGGAATACGTCTTGGCGGGGCGATCCGCCGCGTCCTCCAGCCGGAACCGGGCGAGCAGTTCCCGTGCCCGCGTTTTCGCCGCGGCCTTCTTGCTCCCGTACAGCCTGCCGACCATGTACAGGTTCTCGAACCCGGTGAGGTTCTCGTCCACGGCGGCGTACTGCCCGGACAACCCGATCGACCGCCGGACGGCGTCGGGCTGGGCCAGCACATCGTGCCCGGCCACCTCCGCCTCGCCCGAATCCGGACGGAGCAGGGTGGTCAGGATGCGGACGGTCGTCGTTTTGCCGGCACCGTTCGGCCCCAGCAGGCCCAGCACCTTGCCCTTCGGGATCGACAGGTCGACCCCGTCGAGTGCCCGTGTGGACCCGTAGGTCTTGACCAGCGCTTTCGCCTGAACTGCGAACATGCGCACACGCTAGACCCGGGCACCGACAAAGGCACCCGGGTTTTTCCCCGATCCGCTGCGGGCGAACGGTTACTTTTCGAGGATCGCGGTGACGCCCTGGCCGCCCGCGGCGCAGATCGAGATGAGTCCGCGGCCGGATCCCTTCTCGCCCAACAGCTTCGCGAGGGTGGCGACGATACGGCCGCCGGTCGCGGCGAACGGGTGCCCGGCCGCCAGCGACGAGCCGTTGACGTTCAGCTTCGCCCGATCGATGGCGCCGAGGGGCTCGTCGAGGCCGAGCTTCTCCTTGGCGAACGCCGGGTCCTCCCACGCCTTGAGGGTGGCGAGCACCTGCGACGCGAAGGCCTCGTGGATCTCGTAGAAGTCGAAGTCCTGCAAGGTGAGCCCGGCGCGCGTGAGCATCTGCGGGACGGCGTACGCGGGCGCCATCAGCAGTCCCTCGTCGCCGTGGACGTAGTCGACGGCCGCGGTCTGCGAGAACGTCAGGTACGCCAGCACCGGCAGCTTCCGGGCCTTGGCCCACTGTTCGGTCGCGAGCAGGACGGTCGACGCGCCGTCGGACAGCGGCGTCGAGTTGCCCGCGGTCATCGTGCCGTCAGGACCACCGAAGGCGGGCTTCAGCTTCGCGAGCTTCTCGACGCTGGAGTCCGGCCGCAGGTTCTGGTCGCGGGCCAGCTTCAGGTACGGCGTCACCAGGTCGTCGAAGAAGCCCTTGTCGTACGCGGCGCCGAGGCGCTGGTGGCTGGTCGCGGCGAGTTCGTCCTGCGCCTCGCGCGTGATTTCCCAGACCTTCGCGGTCAGCGCCGCGTGCTCGCCCATGGACAGGCCGGTGCGCGGCTCGGAGTTGCGCGGGATCTCGGGGACGATGTGGCCGGGGCGCAGCTTCGCGGCGAGCTTCAGCCGGTCGGGGAGCGTCTTCGCGGCGTTGAGCTGCACGAGGATCTGGCGCAGGTCGTCGTTGACCGCCAGCGGCGCGTCGGACGTGGTGTCGACGCCGCCCGCGATGGCCGAGTCGATCTGGCCGAGCGCGATCTTGTTGGCGACGTTGATGATCGCCTGGAGACCGGTGCCGCACGCCATCTGCACGTCGGAGGCCGGGGTGGCGGGGTTCAGCCTGCTGCCGAGGACGCTCTCGCGGGCGAGGTTGAAGTCGCGGGCGTGCTTGAGCACGGCGCCGGCGGCGACCTCGCCGATCACCTCGTCCTGGAGGGAGAATCGGCTGACCAGGCCGTCGAGGGCGGCCGTGAACATGTCCTGGTTCGACGCTTGCGCGTACGGGCCGTTCGAGCGGGCGAAGGGGATCCGGTTGCCGCCGATGATCGCGACCTTGCGCACGGGTGCCGTCCTTTTCGTGGCCATTTTTTCCACTCCTCCGTAGGCTCTCTCACACTGTAACCTACTAGCGAGTAGGTTAGAATGCGACGTGACGCAAACTGCACGGGAGGCACGTAATGGCTGACAGGTACCAGCAGTTCACGAAATCCCCGGTGGGGAAGTTCGTGGTGCCGAAGCTCGGCCTGCCGAATCCCGCGACGCTCCGCCGGTACAAGCCCGGTCAGCCCTCTCTCGAGGGTCCCGCACTTCTGGGTGCCGCGCCGGGCGGTCGCCTCGAAAAGGTGATCGAGGCGCAGCTGCACCGCGCGGGTATCGAGGTCATCTCGGCGGCTGCCGACAAGCACGCCGCGCTCGTCTTCGACGCGACTGGCGTGAAGGACCCGAAGCAGCTTCGCGAGGTCTACTCCTTCTTCCACCCGGTGATCCGGAGCGTTGGGCCGTCGGGCCGCGTCGTCGTCCTCGGAACGCCGCCGGAGCTGGCCGAAGGACACGAGAGGATCGCGCAGCGCGCCCTCGAAGGCTTCGTGCGCTCCGTCGGTAAGGAACTGAAGCGCGGCGCGACCGCCCAGCTCGTGTACGTCGCCGAAGGAGCCGAAGAGGCCACTGAGTCCACGCTCCGGTTCCTACTGTCGTCGAAGTCCGCCTTCGTCGACGCCCAGGTCATCCGCGTCGGCACCGAGACCAAGACCGCCTCCGCCCCGGTCGACTGGACGAAGCCCCTCGAAGGCAAGGTCGCCCTGGTCACCGGCGCTTCCCGCGGTATCGGCGCCGCCATCGCCGAGGTGCTGGGCCGCGACGGCGCCCACGTCGTCGCGCTCGACATCCCCGCGCAGGGCGCGGATCTGTCCAAGGTGGCCAACAAGGTCGGCGGCTCCTCGCTGCAGCTGGACATCACCGCCGCCGACGCGCCGGAGAAGCTCGCCGAGTACCTGACCACGCGCCACGGCGGCGTCGACATCGTCGTGCACAACGCGGGCATCACCCGCGACAAGACGCTCGGCAACATGACCGAAGGCGGCTGGGACTCGGTCATCGCGGTCAACCTCGCGTCGCAGCTCGCGGTGAACGAAAAGCTCGTGGCCGACAAGGTGCTGCACGAGAACGGCCGGATCATCGGCGTCTCCTCGATCGCCGGGATCGCGGGCAACGTCGGCCAGACCAACTACGCCACCAGCAAGGCGGGCGTCATCGGCATGGTGAACGACGGCGCGCCGAAGCTCGCCGAATACGGCGGCACGATCAACGCCGTCGCGCCCGGTTTCATCGAGACCAAGATGACCGCCGCCGTCCCGCTGTTCATCCGCGAGGCCGGGCGGCGGCTCTCCAGCCTCGGCCAGGGCGGGCTCCCGGTCGACGTCGCCGAGACGATCGCCTGGTACGCGAACCCGGCTTCGGTCGCGGTCAACGGCAACGTGGTCCGCGTCTGCGGCCAGGCACTCCTGGGGGCGTGATCATGGCGGTCAAGGAACTTCGCGAATCGCCGAGCCTGTCTTCGCTGTACCCCAAGGCGTTGCTCGGCTCGCTGCGCAAGAGCGGCGGGAACACGCTGCCCGGCACCGAGTTCGTCCGCGAGGGCGTCGTCGTCGACCCGGCGCATCTCGCCGCGTACAACCAGGTGTGCGGATTCCGGCTGGACGACGTCCTCCCGGCGACGTATCCGCATATCCTCGCGTTCCCGCTGCAGATGGCGTTGATGACCGAGGCCGACTTCCCGTTCCCGTTGCTGGGCATGGTGCACGTCGCCAACCGGATCACCCAGCACCGGCAGCTGCGGCTCGACGAGACGTTCACCCTGCGCGTGCGCGCCGAGGACCTGCGCCCGCACGAAAAGGGCAAGCAGTTCGACGTGATCAGCGAGCTGCTCGTCAGCGACAGTCCGGTGTGGACGGACGTCAGCACGTATCTGCGCCGCGGTGGCGGCAGCGGCGAGAAGACCTCGCGCGGGCAGCTCTCGCAGCCGTCGCCCACCGCGATCTGGCAGGTGCCCGGCGACATCGGCCGCCGCTATGCCGAGGTCTCCGGCGACCGCAACCCGATCCACCTGCACCCGATCACCGCGAAGGCGTTCGGCTTCCCGTCCGCGATCGCGCACGGCATGTGGACGAAGGCGCACGCGCTCGCGGCGTTCGAAGGCAGGCTTCCGGAGGCGTTCACCGTCGACGTCAAGTTCAAGCAGCCGGTGCTGTTGCCGGCGAAGGCGGCGTTCACCACTTGGAGTGAGGGCGAGGGCTGGGCCTTCGAACTCTGGAACGCGCGCAAGCCGAAGCCGCACCTGGAGGGCTCAGTCGTCGCTCTCTGACGGCTTCCAGATCTCGCCCTCGACGAGGTCGTTGAACCCGAGCCAAACCAGGTTCATCAGCCACGAGGCGAGTACGCCGTCGGAGACATCGGGGTGGTCGAGGGCCCAGTCGGCCAGCGACTCGGCCGCCCCGACCAGCGCGGCGGACAGCCCGGCGCCGGAGAACTCGGCCTGCTCGCCGAGACCCTTGCGGGTGCCCGCGGAGACGACGAGCGCGGCGACCAGCTCGATCGCGCGGGTGCGCATGTCGGTGATCTCCGCGGCGAAGGCGCCGCCGACGGTCATGGCCTGGCGGTGCAGCACCGTCCACGACTCGCGGTAGTCGGCGACGAACCGGTAGAACGCGCGGAGCCCGTGCCAAAGCTGCATGTCGGGCGGCAGATCGGGTTTGATCCCGTCCTGCACCGCCTCCAGCAGGCGGGTGGCTTCGCGGCGGATGCACGCGCCGAAGAGGTCTTCCTTCGAGCCGAGATAGGTGTAGATCATCGGCTTGGACACGCCGGCGACCTCGGAGATCTCGTCCATCGACGCGGAGTGATAGCCGTAGCGCGAGAACACCGAGACCGCTGCGTCCAGGATCTGGCGTTCCCGCACCGCTCTCGGCAGCCTCTTGGCGCGTTCGGCGGGACGCGGTACTTCCTCGGACACTCAGGACCTCCCCTTAGTTCGCGTAAGACGCTACCGGGCTACCACCGGCAAGGGTGATTTCGGCACGCTTGCCCGCCTACCTACTCGCGGGTAGCCTTACGCTCGGGTAGGCGGAACTGGAGGGAAGATGACCGAGATCGTGGGGCTGACCGGCCGCGCGCTGGTCGACGCGCTGGAGCGGATCGAGCCGGATTCCGCCGAAGCGCACTCTCTCGACGTCAACGAGGTCGCGGGCGCGATCGACCCGAAGGACCTCGGCAAGGACGACGTCCGGCGGCTGCTGGCCGCGCTCGGGCGGCTCGCCGAGTCCGCGCCCGCGTTCGACCTCCGCAAGGTCGACCCGGCCCGCTTCGCGAACCTCGTCGCGCGCGCCTCGCGTACGCAACTCGAGAGCGTCATCGCCGAACGGCCGCTCCGGGACCGGGTGCTGCGCGAGATCTTCGACCGCATGGGCGCGCACATCCGGCAGGACCGCGCGAAGACCCTGCACGCCGTCGTCCACTGGCGGTTGTCCGGCGGCACCGGCGACGGCGGGTACGACCGCTACGAGACGGTCATCTCGCACGGCGAGTGCACGGTCAGCCGGGACATGAGGGAGAAACCGAGGGTGACGATCACGATCGCGCCGGTCGATTTCTTCCGGCTCATCACCCATCAGGCGACGCCCGCTGTGCTATTCGTCACCGGAAAGATCAAAGTAAAAGGTGACCTGGCATTCGCGGCCGGTCTGATCGGTTTCTTCGACCTGCCGAAGCCGTCCTGAACCCGGCCGAGCAGATACACTTCCGTGCCGTGCCCCGAAATTCTCCGATCCGGCGCTGGCGGGACAAGGTACGCCTTTCCCGTCCGTTACGGCCGCACAAGACGCGCACCGGTGGCGAGCACGTCGTCAACGCTTTCGCGGAGAAGCTCGAGCTCGCCAAACTGAGCCCCGAGCAGTTCACCCAGGTCCTGGAAACCCTGCACATGCTGGGCGAAACCGGTGCGGGCATCGAGCTGAGCTCGCTGGAGACCGAGGTGCTCGTCGACGTCGTGCAACGGGCGTCACGCGAGCAACTCAAGGCGATCGCCGATCATCCGGAACTGCGTGCGGCGTTCCTCGACGAGATTTTCCGCAGAATGTCGGATCATTTCGCACCGGAACGCGCACGGCATGTCGACTTCGTCGTCGCATGGCGTTTTACCGACGGTCACGGAGAAGACGGTTTCGATCGCTTTCAAACGGTCATCGAAGACGGCGTCTGCGTTTCCAGCACCGATCTCGCGCGCACTCCGGACACCACCATCACGCTGTCCGTCGACGACTTCATCCGGATGGCCACCGGCAACGCGGCCGTGGCGGCGATGTTCGTCACCGGCAAGGTGAAGGTGAAGGGCGAGTACGCGCCGGCGGTGCGGTTCAGCGGGTATTTCGATATTCCCAAACCGAGCGGCTCGTGAGTGGCGATTCAGGCTATTGAGAGGTAACGCAAAGGTGTCGGGTTGCGGGGATTCGCTCGCGGCCGTGGGGCAGCCGTGTCGCGAAAGCCACTTTCGGGACCTCAGGCGTCGCGAAAGTGGCTTTCGCGACGCATCTCGACCATGGGGTTCAGCGACGGCACCTCTGCCCCGACGTTGCGACCTTTGCCCTACCCGTCAATAGAACCCGAATCGCCACTCACGACCCCCTGTATCGACGCGTGCCCCCTCGCACCTGATCAGGGCCGAAGGCGTCCTTCATCGCATCAGACCCGGCGAAGGGAGCCTTCACCCCACCACTCGGGAAGGGGCTCAACCCTCGGCACCTGCCTCGTCGAGAGTTCGCTGATGGCTGGAGCGGCACTCAGCCCTCGACGATGCGGCCCTCGATCACCGGCGGCTGCTTCTTGGCGGCCTCGGCGGGCGGGGTGTCCGCGACGACCTCGCTGTCCACCACCATCACCGGCCCGCGCGTGCGGTTGGCGAACTTGACCGCCCGCCGCGCCATCCGCTTCTGCCAGACCTTGCGCGCGACACTCCGTGTCGGCGGCAGGATGAACAGCAGGCCGATGACGTCGCTGACGAAACCGGGCAGCAGGATCAGCAGACCGCCGAGCCCGATCAGCATCCCGTCGGTGAGTTCCTTCTCCGCGTCGGCCGGTCGCCCGAGCCGCGCGGACTCGGCGAACGCGCGGAAGGCGCGGCCGCCTTCGCGGCGGGCGAGCCAGAAGCCGATGAACACACCGGCGAAGAGCAGCGCGATCGTGCCGAGCACGCCAACGGCCGAGCCCACCGCCCACACGGCGGCGATCTCGGCGACGACATAGAGCAGGAACGCGACAGCCATACTTGGACAACGTACGGCTTGCCCGTTTTGCTCCCAACCCCCGATACGGTGACCGAGGTCAACCGATCCGGCGCAGGAACTCCTCGGCCTCACGCGGCCTGGTCAGCACGACCCGCCGCGCGTGGGCTCCCTGGTCCGCCAGCCGACGTACCGTCCGTTCCCGGTGGTCCTTCGGCCAGCGCCAGACGTAGGAGTAGAACTCCCGGTCGAAGTGCTCGGGGCAGCCGGATGCCTGTTTGTCCTGCCCGTACTCGCGCAGACACCGCACCACCACCCGCCGGAGGCAGACGCGGCGCGGGAAGTCGAGGAAGACGATCGTGTCGGCCCGCGGCAGCCGCAGATGCATCGATGCCCCGTAGTTGCCGTCGATCACCCAGGCCTCGGACTCGACGATCTCCTGTTGCGCGGCGTGGAACTCGTCCTCGGGCGCCCGGGTCCACCCCGGCCGCCAGAAGAGCCGGTCGAGATGGGTGACCGGCAGGCCGAGAGCGGCGCCCAGCCGACGCGAGAACGTCGACTTCCCGGCGCCGCTACAGCCGACGACCATGATCCGCCGCATCGTCACCCGACGGCGTCGTCGAGGTACGCGGCGGCCTGAAGGGTGAACAGTTCGGCGTAGCCGGCCTTCGCCGCCATCAGCTCGTCGTGTGTTCCGTATTCGGCGACCTTTCCGTTCTCCAGCAACAGAATCCGCTCCGCCTGCCGGACCGTGGAGAACCGGTGCGAGATGTACAGCGTCGTGCGCCCCTCCGAAAGTTGCCGCAGCCGCGAGAAGAGGTCGTGCTCGGCCTGGGCGTCGAGCGCGGACGTCGGTTCGTCGAGGATCAGGATCGGCGCTTCCCGCAGGAACGCCCTGGCCAGCGCGATCTTCTGCCATTCGCCGCCGGAGAGGCTGACACCCTGGTCGAACCAGCGGCCGAGTGGAGTGTCGTAGCCGCTCGGCAGGCGCTCGATCCGCTCGTCGGCGCCTGCCCGTTTCGCCGACGTCTCGATCTGTTCGCGGTCGACGAGGTGGGTCAGGTCGCCGAGCCCGATGTTCTCGGCCGCGGTGCCCTGGTAGGTCACGTAGTCCTGGAACATCGCGCTGATCCGCCGCCGCAGTTCCACCGGGTCGTATTCGCGGATGTCGACGTCGTCGAGCAGGATCCGCCCGCCCGTCGGGTCGTACAGCCGGCACAGCAGTTTGAACAGCGTCGACTTCCCGGCTCCGTTGCGGCCGACGACGGCGACCGTCTCACCCGGCCGGATCTCGAAGCTCACGCCGTCGAGAGCGGGGTCGGGTGCTCCGGGATAGGTGAAGGACACTTCTTCGAAGCGGATGTGCCCCTCCACAGTGGACGGAAGGGGTCGCGGCTCCGGCGGCGCGACGATCTCCGGTTTCGTCCCGAGGAAGCGATACAGCGTGTCGAGGTAGAGATTGTTCTCGTACATCCCGGAAAACGCGGTGAACAGGCCCTGGACGGACGTCTGCACCGACGCCGCCGCGGCCGTGTACAGCGCGAGGTCGCCCAGGGTGAGCCTGCCGCCGACGGCCTCCAGCGCGATGTACAGCGCGATCGCGGATCCGGCGGCGGTGCTGAGCAACCCCCACGACGTCGAGCTGACGCTGCGTTTGCGGGTCAGTGTCCGTTGACGGTCGTAGGAGACCTGGCCGAGCCGCTGGAACCGGTCGGCGAAGTACGGGCCGAGCCCGAAGAGCTTGGTCTCCTTGGCGTAGGTGTCCGTGGTGACCAAAGAGGACAGATAGTCCATGCGTCGTTTCAGCGGGGACATCATCAACGTCAGCCAGAACGCGCGGGCGCCGTACTTCGACTGCGAGATGAACGCGGGGATCGGCGCCACCAGCGCGACGAGCGCCAGCAGCGGGCTGATCGAGACGAGCAGCACGATCATGCTGCTGAAGGTGATCAACGTCCGGATCAGGCCGAGCGCCGAGTTCATCATCGACAGCGGCCGCGTCGGCGCCTCCTGCGCGGCTTGGCGCAGCATGTCGTAGGACGCGGAACCCTCGAAGTACGAAAGCTGCAGTTCGCTCGCGTGGCTCATCACCTGATGGCGGATGGTCAGCGTCATCCGCTCCTGCAACAGGGTCTGGCCGTACGTGGTCAGCGCCTGCGAAATCGCGGTGAGCACGAGGACGCCGAACTGGAAGAGGGCGACGCCGACGATCGCGCTCTTCGTCCCGTGTCCCTGGATCGCCGCGACCACCGAATCGATCAGCAGCTTCGCGATGTACGCGGTCGCCGTCGGGAGGAGACCGGAAAGCAGGGTCACCAGGGTGATCACGATGGTCAGCGCCGGGCTCGCCTGCCAGGTCAGCTTCGCGACCTTCGGCAGGCCACGGACCGTGCCCGCGATGTTGACCCACATGCGGTTAAGCCGGGATTTCAGGTCTTTCGGGAGGGCTTCGGGTTCGGGCTCCGGGATGTCGACCGGGCCGGTCAAGCCGCTGTCGGGCACCGTCGACGGCGGGCGACGGCGTCTGCCGCGAGCCATGAACAGTTCCAGGCTCCCACCGGGCGGGCCGATCACGCGGTCCCCAAGGCGCCGTTGAGGAACACGTCGACGAGTTCCATCGTGGTCGGTTCGTCACCGGTCTCGCTGAACCGGATCCGGCCGCTGAACAGCAACGACAGGAACAGCGCCGCGGACTGCGTCGGAGGCAGGCGGAGACGGTCCTTCTCCGGCTCGAACAGTTCGGCCATGGCGTCGCGCATCGCGCTCATCGACTCTTTCCGCCGGTCGCTGTGGTCACTGTGGTCGCCGCGGCGATGCTCCGGCCGCTTGCCGGAGCCGTGCATGACCGCCATCAGCGCGCCCATCCGCTGGAGATGCGCGCTGAGCGCGTCGGCCGCCTCGATGAGCCTGTCATCGAGGGACTGGTCGAGGTCGATGACCGCGATCGCGTCGAGTACCTGGTCGGGTTTCAGCGCCTCGGCGAAGCAGGTGGCGAACAGTTCGTCCTTGTCCTTGAACACGCGGAAGACGGTGCCCTCGCCGATGCCCGCGGCCCGGGCGATCTGGCTGGACGTGACACCGGCGCCGTACTCCACCAGCAAGGGCAGCACGGATTGGACGATCATCCGGCGCCGCTCGTCGGCACTCATTCCCGGCGCTCTCCGCCGGGAGGCGGTTTCTGTCATACCTCCAGTGTGCGGAGTGAGCGCTCACTCCGTCAAGCGATTAAGGCAGAGGTCCGTGAGGGCCTCCTTCCCTACCCTGAGAGTAGGGAAGGAGGCCTTCACGGACTTTGGCTCAGTAGGTGATCGCGACCGCGGGGTCGGCCAGCAGAGCGCCGACGTCGGCCAGGAACTCCGAACCCTGCTGCCCGTCGACCACGCGGTGGTCGAAGCTCAGCGAAAGCTGGAGCACCTTGCGCACCTTGATCTCGCCGTCGACCACCCACGGGGTGTCCTTGATCGCGCCGAGGCACAGGATCGCGGACTCGCCGGGGTTGATGATCGGCGTTCCGGTGTCGACGCCGAAGACGCCGACGTTGGTGATGGTGATCGTGCCGCCGAGCATGGCCGCCGGGGTGGTCTTGCCCTCGCGGGCGACGTCGGTCAGCTCGGTGAGCGCGATCGCGAGTTCCTTGAGGGACATCGAATCCGCGTCACGGACCTTGGGCACGACGAGCCCGCGCGGGGTGGCCGCGGCGATCCCGAGGTGCACGTAGTCCTTGTAGACGATCTCCTGTGCCGCCTCGTCCCACACCGCGTTGACGTCCGGAGTGCGCTTGGCCGCCAGGCAGACGGCCTTCGCCGCGAAGGTCAGCGGGGTGACCTTGACCCCGGCGAACTCGCGCGACTTCTTGAGCTTCTCCCGGAAATCCATCATCGGCGTGACGTCGATGGTGAGGAATTCCGTGACGTGCGGGGCGGTGTAGGCGCTCTGCACCATCGCGGCGGCGGTGGCCTTGCGGACGCCCTTGATCGGCACCCGGCGTTCCCGCGTCGCGGGGTCGTAGCCACTGTCCACACTGGACACTGCGGAGGCCGGTGCCGCGGAACCGTTGGCGGCCGCCTGCACGTCGTCACGGGTGATGACGCCGCCCTCGGCGGTGCCGGTGAGCGCGTGCAGGTCGACGCCGAGGTCCTTGGCGAGTTTGCGTACCGGCGGCTTCGCCAGCGGCACGTACCCGCCCTTCGGCTTTGAAGACACAGCAGGCGCGACAGGAGCGGGCGCCACAGCCACCGGAGCGGCGGCAGGAGCGGCCGGAGCGGCCGGAGCCGCGCCCTTCCGCGCACGCCGCTGCGTGACGACGGCCTTGGAGCCGTAGCCGACCAGCGGCTTCATCTCCTCTTCCGCCGGCTCTTCCGCCACGGGGGCGGCAGCGGCGGGCGCGGGGGCCGCCTTGCCGTCCGGGTCGACGTCGATGGTGAGGATCGGCGCGCCGACCTCCACCGTCTGGCCCGGTTCGACGAGCAGTTCGGTGACCACGCCCGCCCACGGGATGGGCAGTTCGACGGCGGCCTTCGCGGTCTCGACCTCGACCACGATCTGGTTCACCGTCACGGTGTCACCCGGTTTGACCTGCCAGGCGATGATGTCGGCCTCGGTCAGCCCCTCCGCCGTGTCGGCGAGGGGAAAGTGTTTGTACTCGGGCATTTCAGGAACTTCCCCCTTACCAGGCGAGTGAGCGGTCGACGGTGTGCAGGACCCGGTCCAGATCGGGGAGGTAGTGCTCCTCGAGTTTGGCCGGCGGGTACGGCGTGTCGAATCCGGTCACCCGCAGCACGGGGGCTTCCAGCGAGTAGAAGCATTCCTGCTGCACACGCGCGGCGATCTCCGAGGTCAGCGACGACTCCGACGGCGCCTCGCTCAGCGCGATGAGCCGTCCGGTCTTGCGCACCGATTCGAACACCGGCTCCAGGTCGAGCGGGGACAGCGTCCGCAGGTCGATGACTTCCAGGGACTTGCCCTCGTCCTCGGCGGCGGCCGCCGCGTCGAGCGCGACCTTCACCGACGGGCCGTACGCGACGACGGTCGCCGTCGTGCCTTCGCGGATGACGCGGGACTTGAACAGCGGGTCCGGCGTGGCGTCGGTGTCGATCTCGGCCTTCAAAGCGCCCGAGTGGTACAGCTTCTTCGGTTCGAAGAACAGGATCGGGTCGTCGGACTTGATCGCCTGCTGGATGCCCCAGTAGGCGTCGACGGCGTTCGAAACCGACACGACCTTGAGCCCGGGGATGTGCGCGAACAGCGATTCCGGCGACTCCGAGTGGTGCTCGACCGCGCCGATACCGCCGCCGAACGGCACCCGGATCACGATGGGCATCTTGATCTTGCCCTGTGTCCGGTAGTGCAGCTTCGCGACCTGGCTGGAGATCTGGTCGAAGCCAGGGAAGATGAAGCCCTCGAACTGGATCTCGCACACCGGGCGGAAACCGCGGACGGCGAGGCCGACCGCGGTGCCGATAATGCCCGATTCGGCCAGCGGCGTGTCCAGGACGCGCTGCTCGCCGAAGTCCTTCTGCAGGCCGTCGGTGATGCGGAAGACGCCGCCGAGCTTGCCGACGTCTTCACCCATGACCAGGACCTTGGGGTCCTCTTCCATGGCGCGCCGGAGGCCGAGGTTGATCGCCTTGCCGATGGTGAGTTTCTGGAGGTCGGCCATTTCAGTGCTCACCCGCCCCGACGAAACCGTCCATGTAGGACAGGAACTCTTCGCGCTGCGCGTCCAGCAGCG
This sequence comes from Amycolatopsis sp. lyj-108, assembly GCF_046549005.1. Taxonomy (NCBI): domain Bacteria; kingdom Bacillati; phylum Actinomycetota; class Actinomycetes; order Pseudonocardiales; family Pseudonocardiaceae; genus Amycolatopsis; species Amycolatopsis sp. lyj-108. Next base: position 429,597 of record NZ_JAJPWQ010000001.1, read on the forward strand.
GCGTGGATTCCGCGTACACGTTGGAGAAGATCCGCTCGGGTGGCGGTTCGGGCATGTTGAAGCAGTACTCGCGCAGCTCGGCCGCGAACGCGTCCGAATCGGCCTGCACCTGGTCGAAGAACGCCTGGTCGGCGCCGCCACCGCGGGCGAGATACGCCCGGACGCGCTCGATCGGGTCCTTCAGCTTCCACTCCTCCAGCTCGTCGGAGAGCCGGTAGCGGGTGGGGTCGTCGGTGGTGGTGTGCGCGTCCATCCGATAGGTGAACGCCTCGATCAGCACCGGGCCGTTGCCGTGGCGGCATTCGTCGAGCGCCCAGCGGGAGACCGCGAGGCAGGCGAGGACGTCGTTGCCGTCCACGCGGATGCCGGGGAAGCCGTAACCGCGGGCGCGCTGGTACAGCGGCAGCCGCGACTGGCGTTCGGTGGGCTCCGAGATCGCCCACTGGTTGTTCTGGCAGAAGAACACGAGCGGCGCGTCGTAGACGGCGGCCCAGACGAAGCCTTCGTGCACGTCGCCCTGCGAAGTCGCTCCGTCACCGAAGTAGCAGATGGTCGCTTCGCCGTCGTCGTCGCCGACCTTGCCTTCGAACTTCTGGCCCATCGCGTAACCGGCGGCGTTGAGCACCTGGTTGCCGATCACGATGGTGTACGGGTGGAAGCCGTGTTCCTTGTAGTCCCAGCCGCTGTGGTCGGTGCAGCGGAAGATGCCGAGCACCTCTTTGAGGTCGACGCCGCGGGCGTACGCGACACCGTGTTCGCGGTAGCTGGGGAAGGCCATGTCCCGCTTCTGCAGCGCGCGGCCGGAGCCGATCTGCGCGGCCTCCTGGCCGAGCAGCGGGACCCAGATGCCGAGCTGGCCCTGGCGCTGCATCGCGTTGGCCTCGCGGTCCGCGCGGCGGACCAGGACCATGTCGCGGTAGAGGCCCTTGAGGGCTTCGATGTCGATGTCGTCGACGTAGCGGTCGAATTGCGGCGAGGCGACTCGTTCGCCTTCGGGGGTGAGCAGCTGAGTCAGCTCAGCGCCACCTTCGCTCGTTGCTCGCAAACCGGCGATCACCTGTTCGGGGGAAGGTTGCGCCGCTACGGCGGCGGGACCATCTCCAGGCTCCGGGTGCGTCCAGTGTTCGGACGGCATGCGCTGCTCTCCTTGATGTCGGCGCCTCTGGCGGCCACTTGTGGCGGCCACAGTGACTGCGCCGGCGGGGACCAGCGCGTCGGATCTGAAGCGCTGGGTCACCATCGGCGTTGACGGTTCGTGCGCACATCCTGGCATGCCGGACGCCGTTTTGGTCAGTGGCGGATGCTGATTTGTTGCTGAGAAAGGGTGCCTGATCAGGGAAAATGCTAGGAAGCCCGAGTGTGGGGCCGCCGAAAGTAGGGAATTCACCCGCGGGCCGACCAGCGGACGGTTCGTCCGGACGGGTGTCCTGCCCGGCTTGATCGATGACGATCCGTGCCCGCCGCTGTGACCCATCCCACCCTCCCGGACCCGTGGCAGGATGGCGGACGTGGAGCAGAAATCCGTACGCGAAACCGTGGTTTCGAACTGGACGAACGACGTCCTTCCCAGCCTGTCCGGCCTGGTGGCGATCCCCGCCTTGTCGCCGGCGTTCGACTCCGAGTGGGCGAAGACCGGTCATCTGGCCGCCGCCGTCGAGCACGTCCGGTCCTGGATCGCCGCACGGGAGATCCCCGGCGCGACGCTCGAGGTCGTGGAGCTCGAAGGCCGCAGCCCGCTGCTGGTCGTCGACATCCCGGCGACGTCCGCGGCGGCCGACAAGGGCACCGTGCTGATGTACGGGCACCTCGACAAGCAGCCCCCGGTGGGCGGCTGGTCCGAGGGGCTCGACCCGTGGACGCCGGTGATCCGCGACGGGCGGCTGTACGGCCGCGGCGCGGTCGACGACGGCTACTCGGGCTACGCGGCGACGACGGCGATCGAGGCCGTGCGCGCCGCCGGTGGCGAGCACTCCCGCGCGGTCGTGCTGCTGGAGACCGGTGAGGAATCCGGCAGCCCGGACCTGCCCGCCTACGTCGAGCACCTGAAGGAGAAGCTCGGCGCCGTCTCGCTGGTCGTCTGCCTCGACGCCGGCGGCACCGACTACAAGCGCCTCTGGCTGACCACCAGCCTGCGCGGCATGCTGCACGTCAACGTCACCGTGAAGGTGCTCGAGTCCGCGCAGCACTCGGGGATGGCCAGCGGCATCGTCGCGAGCTCGTTCCGTGTCCTGCGTGCCCTGCTCGACCGGATCGAGAACGCCGAGACCGGCGAGATCAAGCTCGCCGAGCTGAGCGTCGACATCCCGGAGAACCGCGTCGAGGAAGCCCGCGGTGTCGCCGAGATCGCGCCCGGCGCGGCGAAGACGCTCTTCCCGGTGGTCGGCCGGACGGTGTCCGACGACGACCTGGAACTGCTGCTCAACAACTCGTGGCGGCCGACGCTTTCGGTGATCGGCGCGGAGGGCTTCCCGCTCCCGGCCGAGGCGGGCAACGTGCTGCGCGGCAGCACCACGCTCACCCTGAGCTTCCGCCTGCCGCCGACCGTCAACGCGCAGGCCGCGATGGAGGCGGTCCGCCGCGTCCTCACCACCGACGTGCCGTACGACGCTTCGGTGGAGCTCGGAGACTTCCAGGCCGAAAACGGCTGGAACGCGCCGGCCACCGCGCCGTGGCTCGACGACGTCTTGCACCACGTGAGCGGCGAGGTCTTCGGCGCGCCGCACAAGAGCTACGGCATGGGCGGGTCGATCCCGTTCATGGGGCTGCTCGGCGAGAAGTACCCGGAGGCGCAGTTCGTGGTCACCGGCGCCTGCGGGCCGGACTCGAACATCCACGTGCCGGACGAGTGGCTGAACATCGACTTCGCGCAGCGGGTCACCGAAGCGGTCGCGCACATCCTGGACGCGCACGCACGGAGCTGATCTCCTCCGCTCACGCTGCCATGAAAGGTCCTTTCCTTGCAAAATTTGCAAGGAAAGGACCTTTCATGGCGTAGGCGGGAGGAACGTGTTCGAGGGTTTCGAGCTCGAAAACGTCGATGTCGGCGAAGTGAACCTGAGGGTCCGCTACGGCGGATCGGGACCGCCTCTCGTGCTCCTGCACGGACATCCCCGCACCCACACCACCTGGTACGACGTCGCGCCCCGGCTCGCCGACGCGTTCACCGTCGTCTGCCCGGATCTCCCCGGCTATGGCCAGTCCTCGAAACCCGAGACCCGCGAGGATCACTCCGCGCACTCGAAACGCGCCATGGCCCGGCACATCGTCGCGCTCATGCGTCACCTCGGGTACGAGCGGTTCGCCGTCGCCGGGCACGACCGCGGCAGTTACGTCGCGCACCGGCTGGCCATGGACCACCCCGAAAACGTCACGAAGCTGGTCATCCTCGACGGCGTCCCGATCGGCGAAGCGCTCGCCCGCGCCGACGCGGACTTCGCGCGGAAATGGTGGCACTGGTTCTTCTTCGGCCAGCTCGCGAAACCCGCCGAGCACGTGATCAACGCCGACCCGGACGCCTGGTACGGCGGCGATCCCGAGGCGATGGGTGCGGAGAACCACGCCGACTTCCTGCGCGCGATCCACGATCCTGACACCGTCCACGCGATGCTGGAGGACTACCGCGCAGGCCTCGGCCCCGACCGCGAAGCCGACGACGCAGACAAGGCGGCCGGGCGGAAACTCAGCTGTCCCTTGCTCATGTTGTGGTCCAGCCGCGACGACATGGCCGACCTGTACGGCGACCCGATCGCGGTGTGGCGCGAATGGGCAGAGGACGTCCGCGGCTTCGCCATCGAGTCCGGGCACCACGTGGCCGAGGACAACCCGGCCGACCTCGCGGCGGCGTTGCGGGAGTTCCTGGCCTAGGCGAACTTGTTCAGCGCGGCGGCGAGCTCCGTCAGCTGCGGTGTGAAGCGCTGGTACGAGAACGGTGTCTCGTTGTTCCAAGGGATCAGTTTCCCCGCCTTGACCGCGGGCAGCCGGCCCCAGGTCGGCACGCCGCCGAGCCCGTCCGGGCCGAGGGAGAGCGAACCGCCGCGGTTGTCGTACATGATCACGTCGGCGGTGTACTTGCCGATGTTCTCCCAGCTGATCTGCTGGTAGTAGCCGCCCTGGCTCTGGTCCGGCGCCTCGGGGAGAACGAAGTTCATCCCCTTGTTCTGGTAGTGCTTCGAGGTCGCGAACGATGGCGGGTTCGCGATGTAGACGGTGTCCTTCTGCGCGGAGATCAGGAGGACCTTCAGCCCGGAGGCCTTCTTGATCGCGTCGCCCAGTGCGGCGTCGGCCTTCTCGTACTCGGCCTTCGCGGCCTGGATCGCCGGAGTGTCCGTGTCGGCCCCGAGCGCCTTCGCCAGCGCGATGAACTTCGCGATCCCCTCCGGCATCGCGAGCCCCTGCAGCCGGACGCCGACGCTCGGCGCGGCCTTGTCGATCTTCTCCGTCTGCGTGTCCGGGATGTACCACATCTGGTCTTTGAGGTACATCACGCTGACCAGCAGCTGCGGGTTCAGCGAGACGAACTTGCCGAAGTTGAACTCGTTGTAGACGTTCCCGAGCGAGGTCACCGCGGTCAGGTCGACGCCGCCCGCCTGCGGATCCGGCTTGCCATCGGCGAACTTCGACGGGCCGAAGATCCCGGCCGACTTCACGCCGAGGTCCCACAGCGCGGCCGCGGCGGTCACCTGCGCGACGATCCGCGTCGGCCGCTCGCCTTCGAGTTTCCGGCCGCGATCGTCGGTGAAGGACCAGGTCTCGCCCGCTCCCGGGGCGGGTGCCTCTTCCTGATAGCCGCAGGCGGTCAGGAGGCCGGTGGCGCCGAGCGCCGCGGTGCCGGCGAGGAAGCCGCGTCGAGAGAGGTGCATGGAGATCTTCTTTCACCGAGGGACCGAAGTTCGGCGTTAGGCTAGCCTTCCCTTATCGTGAACGCCATGGTCCAGGTCACGGAGCGCGTCAGAACACCGAGGACCAGTGTTTCCGTGCGAACGCTGGTCCTGACCGGGTCGCTCGTAGCGCTCGCCGCGGTCGTCCTGCTGTCGATCGGCTTCGGCTCGAACCGCCTTTCCCTCGGCGAAGTGCTGCACGCTCTCTTCGCCTACGACGGCAGCTACAACGATGTCGTCGTCCGCGACGATCGCCTGCCCCGCACGGTGCTCGGTGTCCTGGTCGGGATGGCGCTCGGGCTGGCCGGTTCGCTCATGCAGGCGATCACCCGCAACCCGGTCGCGGAGCCTGGTCTGCTCGGCATCAACCACGGGGCCGCCGTCGCGATCGTGCTCGGCTCCGCGGTGTTCTCGGTGACTTCGCCCGGCGAGTACGTCTGGTTCGCCTTCGCCGGAGCGCTCGTGGGAACCGCGCTGGTCTCGGTGATCGGCGGCACGCGGGGCGCCACGAGCCCGCTGCGGCTGGTGCTGGCCGGGGTCGCGGTGCAGGCGGTGTTCGTCGGGATCAACCAGGGCATGCAGATGATCAACACGCACAACCTGCAGGCGATGCGGTTCTGGCTGGTCGGCTCGCTGGTCAACCGGAACGCGGACCAGTTGTCCGTGCTGCTGCCGTTCTTCGTCGCGGGTGTGGTGATCGCGATCGCGCTGGCCCGCGCGCTGAACGCGCTGGCGCTCGGTGAGGACACCGCCCGCGGTCTCGGCGCGAATCCGGCGCTCGTCCGCGTCGCCGGGATGGTCGCCGTCGGGCTTCTGTCGGCGGCGGCGACCGCGGCCTGCGGGCCGATCGCCTTCGTCGGCCTGATGATCCCGCACGTCGTCCGGTCGCTGATCGGCCAGGACGAGCGCTGGGTGATGCTGCTTTCGGCGCTTCTCGGGCCGGTGCTGCTGCTCGGCTGCGACGTCCTCGGCCGCCTGCTCGGCGCGCCGGGTGAGATCCAGGTCGGCGTGATGACCGACGTGGTCGGCGGGATCGCGTTCGTGATCGTGGTAAGGAAACTCCGGGCGGTGCGCCGATGACCGCCCCCGTCCGCCGTGAGTCCGGTTTGGACAGACGATCGCTGGTCGTCATCGCCGCGCTGGCACTGGTGGTCCTGGCGCTCGTCGTGCTCTCGGTCGGCACGGGCGACTACGAGATGAGTCCCGGCGAGGTGCTCGCGACACTGGCAGGCCAAGGGACGAAGGCGCAGTACCTGGTCGTCATGGGGCGGCTTCCGCGGGTGTTGGTCGCGATCCTTGTCGGCGCCGCGCTCGCGCTGGCCGGGGCGATCTTCCAGACGATCACCCGTAATCCGCTGGGCAGCCCGGACATCATCGGCTTCACCACGGGTTCCGCGACCGGCGGCATCGTGACGTTCCTGGTCTTCGGCGGGAGTCCCGCTGTCGTCTCGTTCGGCGCTCTGGCCGGCGGTTTGCTGACCGCGCTGGTCGTCATGGCGCTGTGCGCGCCGCACGGCCTGCTGAGCTCGCGGCTGGTGCTGCTCGGGATCGCGGTCAGCGCGGTGCTGGTCGGCGTGAACTCGTACCTGCTGGTGAAGGCGAACCTCGAAGCCGCCGCGCAGGCCGTCGGCTGGCTGGTCGGCGACCTGTCCGGCCGCGACTGGAGCTATTTCGTGCCGCTGGCGGTCGCGATGGCGGTGTTCGCCCCGGTCGTCTTCGCGAACGGCCGCGCGCTGCGCATGCTGGAGATGGGCGACGACACCGCCACCGGCATCGGCGTCGACGTCCACCGCGTGCGGCTGACGCTGGTGCTGGTCGCCGTCGCGCTGGTCGCCGCCGCCACCGCGGCGACCGGCCCGCTCCCGTTCATCGCCCTCGCCGCACCACAGCTGGCGCGCCGGATGACGCGGCTGCCGGGGCCCAATCTGGTGGCGTCGGTGTTCGTCGGGGCGACCCTGGTCGTCGCGGCGGACTTCCTCGGCCAGCGCCTCTTGGCGTCTTCGCTGCTGCCCGCGGGCGTCGTCGCGGCGGCCCTCGGCGGTGCCTACCTGCTCTGGTTGTTGCTGCGGCGCAGGGCCTAGGTCAGCCTGGTCAGCTGCACCGATACGTCCAAAGTGGACTGACCGCCACCGGTGAAGATGCCCTTGAGCGGCGGCACGTCGGCGTAGTCGCGGCCGTACGCGACCCAGACGTGTCGCGGTCCGACCGGGATCGCGTTCGTCGGGTCGTAGGCCCACCAGCCGCCGGTCCACACGTCGACCCAGGCGTGGCTCTCGCCCTCGACCGTCTCGCCGAGCTTCGCCTCCGGTTTCGTGTGCAGGTACCCGGAGACGTACCGCGCCGGGACGCCGATCGCGCGCAGCATCACCAGCGTCACATGCGCGAAGTCCTGGCAAACCCCTTCGCGCGCACGCCAGGCGTCGGTCGCCGTGCTGTGCACGCCGGTCGTCCCCGGCTGGTACTTGAGCTGCTGGTTGACCCATTCGCAGACGGCGAGCACGGCCTCCGCCGGGTCGAGCCCCTTCCGCAGTTCGCGCGCGACCTTCGTCAGTTCCGGATCGCGCGGCGTGTACGGCGTCGGCGTCAGGTACTCGGTGCGGTGGTCGACCACCGTGTCGCCGCGCAGGTCCTTCCACGACGCCGAGCGGATCGGCTCGCCCTCGTCTGCGGTCTCGACCACCGACGTCGCGAGCACGGTGAACTCGGTGTGCGGCGCGTGAAGGTCGAACGAGGTCACGACGGTGCCCCAGTAGTCCGTGTACCGGTAGGCGCGGGTCGCGGGCGTCGTCTCGACCCGGTTCACGACCGTGGTCTGCCGCCGATCGGACCGCGGGGTCAGCCGCGCCTCGTTGTACGACTGCGTGGCAGGCGTCGCGTACCGGTATCCCGTGCGATGCGCCACCCGAAGCTGCCAGGTCACAGCGAAACCTCCGCACCGCTCCAGGCCACCCAAGGCGACGAATGGAAGTACTGCACCGAAACCGCGTCGCCGATGTCCTTGATCGACGTCTGGAGTGCGCCGAGCCGTTTCGGCAGGTCCTCCAGCAGATCGGACTGCCGCAGGAACTCCAGCTCGCTGCGGGCCCGGCCGAGCTGCCGCAGCGCCTCGGACTTCTCGTTGGCCCGCGAGTTGACACCGGGATCCAGCCGTTCCAGGCATTCCTCCGCCTGGCGCAGCGCGTGGAACACCGAACGCGGGAACAGCGTGTCGCGCATCAGGAACTGCACGACCCGGGCCGCGTCGAGCGCGCCGCGATAGGTCCGCAGGTAGGTGTCCTGCGCGCCGGCCGAACGGAGCACGGTGATCCAGCCGGGTGAGGACGCGCTGTCCTGGACCCGCGAAAGCAGCAACCGCACCACCATGTCCGCGCGTTCGATCGAACGGCCGAGCACCATGAACAGCCAGCCGTCGTCGCGGCTCATCGTCGAATCCGCGAGCCCGGCGAACATCGCCGCGCGTTCCTCCACAAAGGACAGAAAGGCGTGCGGTCCGGCGCGGCGCGCGTACCGTTGCCTGTCCGGCACCGCGTTCCAGGTCGCGTTCAGGCATTCCCACAGCTCGGTCGAGACGACCTCGCGGGCGCCGCGGGTGTTCTCGCGGGCGGAGTTGATCGAACCGACGATCGACGCCGGGTTGTCCTTGGCGTAGGCGACCAGTTCGGTCAGCTTCCACACGTCGAGCGAATCCATCCCCTCCGGCGAGATGCCGAGGACGGCGAGCAGCTGGCGGCTCGCGTGGTCCGGGTCGACGCTCGCGTCTTCGAGCAGCTGGTGCACGGAGACGTTGAGGATGCGGGAGGTGTCGTCGGCGCGTTCGACGTAGCGGCCGATCCAGTACAGCGATTCCGCGTTACGGGCTAGCACGTCAACCTCCCTTAGGCCTGTTGCTGCTGTTGCTGCTGGGTCGTGGTCAGCTCGGGGCCCTGTTCGGCGACCAGTCCGTCCACTTCGGACAGTGCGCCGAGCGCGGGCCGTTCCAGCTCCCGCTCCGCCGTCGAAGACCGCGGCGCCAGCACCCAGGTGTCCTTGGAGCCGCCGCCCTGCGACGAGTTGACCACCAGGCTGCCCTCCGGGAGCGCGACCCTGGTCAGCCCGCCCGGCAGCACGAAGATCTCCTTGCCGTCGTTGACCGCGAACGGCCGGAGGTCGACGTGCCGCGGCGCCAGCCGTTCGTCCACTTTGGACGGCACGGTGGACAGCTGGACCACCGGCTGCGCGATCCAGCCGCGTTTGTGCGCCCGGACCTTCCGCTTCAACGCGGCCAGCTCGGCCTGCGACGCCTCCGGGCCGAACACGATGCCGTATCCGCCGGAGCCTTCGACCGGTTTGATCACCAGCTCGTCCATATGCCGCATGACGTGGTCGAACTCGTCCGGCAGCCAGCACCGGAAGGTGTCCACGTTGGGCAGCAGCGGCTTCTCGTTGAGGTAGTACTTCACCATCTCGGGCACGTAGGTGTAGACGAGCTTGTCGTCACCGACACCGTTGCCGACCGCGTTCGAGATCACCACGTTGCCCGCGCGCGCCGCGTTGAGGATCCCGGCGACCCCCAGCACGGAATCGGGCCGGTAGTGCACCGGGTCGAGGAACTCGTCGTCGATCCGCCGGTAGATGACGTCGACCTGCCGTTCGCCCTCGGTGGTGCGCAGGTAGACGACGTTGTCACGGCAGAACATGTCGCGGCCTTCGACCAGCTCGACCCCCATCAGCCGGGCCAGCAGCGAATGCTCGAAGTACGCGGAGTTGTGCACCCCCGGCGTGAGCACGACGACCATCGGATCGGCGACGTTCGCCGCGGCCGCCGCCCGCAGCGCGCGCAGCAGATGCGAGGCGTAGTCGCCGACCGGGCGGACCCGGTGCTGGGCGAACAGATCCGGGAACACGCGCGCCATCGTGCGGCGGTTCTCCATCACGTACGAAACACCAGAGGGATTGCGGAGGTTGTCCTCCAGCACCCGGAAGGTGCCCTCCTCGTCACGCACCAGGTCCACACCGGACACGTGGATGCGGACGCCGTTGGGCGGGTTGATCCCGAACGCCTCGCGCTGGAAATGCTCACACGAGGTGATCAGCCGGCGCGGGAGCACACCGTCCCGCAGAATCTGCCGATCGCCGTACACGTCGGCGAGGAAGGCCTCCAGCGCGCGGACCCGTTGCGCCACACCGCGTTCGAGTCTGGTCCATTCGGACGAGGTGATCACGCGCGGCACCAGGTCGAGCGGGAACGGGCGTTCCTGGCCGGACAGCGAGAACGTGATGCCCTGATCCACCATCGCCCGGTCGATCGCCGCCGACCGCGACGAAAGATCCGCCGACGTCAGCGAGGAGATCGACTCGTACAGCGCCCGATACGGCTGGCGGACCGTGCCGTCGGCGGTGAACATCTCGTCGTACGCGTCCGCGTGCGGCCGGGACGGCGAGAGATAGCCGTCGAACTGCGCCCCTGGCTTCGCCGCGCGCCGCGCCGACGTCGTCGTCCGCGGGCGGCGGCCCGCAGGTGGGAGACGCGGCGCCGGGTTGTTGTTCATGGGGGCCATCGTGACCCATGAACCCCGTCCGACGCGAGTCACCGGGGTTGGCTTGTTGTAATGATCAACCTGATGCTAGCCTCCCGGACGTATTCAAACCTGACTGGGGAAGGTTGGATTCTGTTTGGCGTTTCGCCATGTGATAACTCGCGCATTACCTGCTGGATAAGCAGGCTCTGAATTTTACCTGCAATTTTCAAGGGGAATTGTGAAGAATCTTGTGAAGACGTTCATCGTGGCCGGTGCCGCAGTGGCGGCGTTGGCTGTTCCGGGTGTCGCGATGGCTGCTCAGGAGGGTGCCGCGGCGCCGACGGCCAGTGTCGGCGTGGCGGATGTCAAGAGCCGCTGGTGCGGCCATAACTACAACAGCTGTGTCCGGGAGCGGAGCGAATTCGCCCGGTATTACAACGTTGGGCCGCTCCAGTACTTTCCTGTTGACCCCAGTTGTGCGGGTATCTGCTACAACGGCTACGTGTTCGATTATTGGAACAAGTAGTAAGGCGGCGGTGGGGCGCTTCGGCGCCCCACCGTGTTTCACGTGCCGGGCCGGTTGAACCCCCTGTCGTGACCCATCGGGACCGAGGTCGGCTCGATCCCGTCGTCGGGACGATCGTCGGTGGAAACAGCGCTGTAACGTCTCGGTGCTGTGCTTGCCGCCGGATGAGTGGCAATATGCGTGCTCTCGACACATGGGAACTACAAGGAGTGACGACGTGGCCCGATTGAAAGCGCTCGCCCTGATCCCGGCGCTCGCCCTAGCCGCGGGTGCGCTGACCGCGTGTGGCGAAGAAGGTGGGCAGAGCACCGCGGCCGGTGGCGTCCAGCTCGTCGCTTCCGGCAAGCTCACCACCTGCACACACCTGCCCTACCAGCCGTTCCAGGTCAAGCAGGGCGACAAGATCGTCGGCTTCGACGTCGACCTGGTCGACCTCGTGGCGAAGAAGCTCGGCGTCGAGCAGAGCATCGTCGACATCGCCTTCGAGAACATCGAGTCCGGCGAGGCGATGAACACCGGTCAGTGCGACCTCGCCGCCGCGGGCATGACGATCAACGACAAGCGCAAGGCGAAGTTCGCCTTCTCCGACCCGTACTTCGAGGCGTCGCAGGCGCTGCTGGTCAAGACCGGTTCGCCGATCAAGGACCTGAGCAACGTCGCGGGCAAGAAGATCGGCGTCCAGTCGGCCACCACCGGTGCCGACTACGCCAAGGAGAAGGCCGCCGGCGCCGAGATCGTCACCTTCGACGACCTCGCGCTGCTGGAGCAGGCGGTCAAGAGCGGCCAGATCGACGCGGGCATCAACGACAACGGCGTGCTCTACGACTTCGTGAAGACGAACCCGGACACCACCGTCGTCACCGAGTTCAAGACCAACGAGTTCTACGGAATCGGCATGAAGACGGGCAACACCGCCCTCCTCAACCAGGTCAACGAGGTCCTCAAGGCCTCGGCCGCCGACGGCTCGTACGCGCAGATCTACCAGAAGTGGTTCGGCAAGGCGCCGACCTGGCAGCCGGGCAGCCCGGCCGCCGGTTGATAATCCGTCCTCTGTGGCCGGTGCCCAGCGCACCGGCCACAGGCTTGTCACCACCTGTTTGAGGAGAGAAATGGCTCTGAGCCGCCGCCAGCGACGATCGGCGTTCCGGTGGGCGCAGTACGGTCTGCTGCTGGTGATCGTCCTGGTGTTCGCGCTGCTGGCCGACTGGGGACGGCTGGGCAAGGCGTTCTTCGACCTCGAAGTCGCCGCGAAGCAGTTCCCGGACGTCATCACCGTCGCACTGAAGAACACCATCATCTTCACCGCGCTGGGCTTCGCGCTCGGCCTCGGGCTCGGTCTCCTGCTCGCGCTGATGAGACTGTCCTCGGTCGCCCCCTACCGCTGGTTCGCGCGCGGGTACATCGAATTCTTCCGCGGCCTGCCCGCGCTGCTGATCTTCCTGGCGGTCGGTGTCGGGGTGCCGATCGCCTTCCCGAACGTGTTCCTGCCGCGGAACATTTCGATCATGCTGGCGCTGGGCATCGTGTCCTCGGCCTACATGGCGGAGACCATCCGCGCCGGTATCCAGGCGGTGCCGCGCGGACAGGTCGAGGCCGCGCGGTCGCTCGGCATGTCGCCCGCGCGCACGATGATCACCGTCGTGATCCCGCAGGCGTTCCGGATCATCCTGCCGCCGCTGGCCAACGAGCTGATCATGCTGACGAAGGACTCTTCGCTGGCGTTCCTGCTCGGCACCACGCCGGCGCAGCAGGAACTCGCGCAGTTCAGCCGTCAGGCGCTGCTGGAGGCCAAGGGCCTGACACCGATCGTCGTCGCCGGTCTGTGTTATCTGGTCATCACCATTCCGCTGTCGATCCTGCAGCAGCGGCTAGAGAAGAAATACGGAGCCGGAGTGCCCGGCGGAGGAACGGTATGAGCGCCCAGACGATCGTCGAGGTTTCAGGACTGCACAAGGCGTTCGGCGAACTCGAAGTGCTCAAGGGCATCGACCTGCACGTCGAGCGCGGCCAGGTCGTCTGCATCATCGGCCCGTCGGGCTCCGGCAAGTCGACGTTGCTGCGCTGCGTCAACCTCCTCGAGGAACCGCAGCAGGGCAAGATCGTGGTCAACGGCAGCGAGATCACCGACCCGGACGTCGACATCGACGGCGCCCGCACGAAGATCGGCATGGTCTTCCAGTCGTTCAACCTCTTCTCGCACCTGAGCGTGCTCGACAACCTCACCGTCGCGCAGCGCAAGGTGTTGAAGCGAGGCAAGGACGAGGCGGAGCGCATCGCGCGGGAGAACCTCGCGAAGGTCGGGTTGGCGGAGAAGGAATCTTCGCTGCCGACACAGCTTTCCGGCGGGCAGCAGCAGCGCGTCGCGATCGCCAGGGCGCTGTCGATGGACCCCGACGTCATGCTGTTCGACGAACCGACGTCGGCGCTCGACCCCGAACTGGTCGGTGACGTCCTCGCGGTCATGCGGCAGCTCGCGCAGGAGGGCATGACGATGCTCGTCGTCACGCACGAGATGCAGTTCGCCCGCGAGGTCGCCGACACCGTGCTGTTCATGGACGGCGGTGTCGTCGTCGAGCAGGGTTCGCCGGACCAGGTGATCGGCGACCCGCAGGAGGAGCGCACGAAGACGTTCCTCTCGCGGGTGTTGAACCCGAACCACCAGGGCTAACGTCCCCGGAGCTGCGCCTGGAGCTGGACCACCTTGGAGACGATTTCGTGCGGCCCGGCGCCCATGAGGCTCACCCAGCCCTTGGCGTCCGGGCCGAACACGACGCGGCCCTGTTCGGTGTCCATCCAGCCCGGTGGCCTTTCGACGCGTTTCCGGTTGCCGCCGCCGTCACGGATGGCGACGTACAGCCTGCCGAAGAAGGTGTGCGGCGACCGGATCCACTGGATGATCTTCTTGGCGTCGCGGATGCTCGGGCCGGTGCCGGTCAGCGTTTCGCCCTTCATCAGGACCTGCAGATCGGCTTCCGCGCAGTTCAACGACGGTGTGCGCGCGGCGGGAGCCTCCGGGAGCAGACCGGTGAAATCCTGCGCGAGCGCGTCCGGCCTGGTCGGCTTCAGGTACACGACCTTGTCGACCAAGACGACCGTGACCGCTTCCCGGCCACTGCCCGCGGCGCGAACGGTCCGCTCACGCCCCTCGGACTTCACCCACGAGTAGTACTCCACCGCAGGCCGCTGCAGAAAACGCAGCGCGTCGAGGAATTCGTCGTCGATCCGGCCATGCCTGAGCAGACCCTGTCTGTCCAATTCGGACTGTGCGGTCACGGTGAGCTCGCGACGTTCCTCGGGCAGATACCACTGCGCGCCACGGACGAGCGTCGGGTGGATGTCGCCCAGATTGTGTTGATCCAGCAGGGTTTCGTAAGTCTGAAGCGTCAGTTCGACGGGTTTCCGCAGCACGTTACGCGCCGATCACCGGCGGCACCGGCTTGTCCCCGTCGTAGCCGCCGAAGAGGGAGTCGCCGTCCTCTTCCTGCAGCATGATCTTGCGCTGGTGCTCCTCGTCCTCGCCACCCTTGCCCTTGCCGGCGCCCGCACCCATGCCTCCACCGCCCATGCCCGGCGCTCCGGGACGTCCCGTGGCGGGGCCACCCGCCGGCGTCCCGGCCGGCCCGCGCATCGCGCCTTCGCCGGGCATCCCGGCGCCGACACCGCGACCGGGCCCCATGCTCCCCGGCCCGCCCGTCGACCCACCCGGCCCGAACCCGCCACCAGGCCCGAAACCGCCGCTGAACCCACCCGAACCCGGGCCGAATCCGCTGCCACCACCGGGCCCACCGGTTCCTGGCCCAAAGTTTGGCGGCGGGAAGTTGCCTGGACGCCCCTGGACCTTGTCGTCCGCCTTGGAGGACAGGTCGGTCCGATCGTTGGGCTGCGGCGAAGGCCGCGGACTCGGCATCTGCGGCATCCTCGGCGGCTGCGGAACCTGCGGCGGCCTCGGCGCCTGATACCCCTCGGCCCCCGGAGGCGCGCTGTACGAACTCGGCCCGCCGGTGTACCCGCCGGGTCCACCATGCCGCCCCGAGTCACCAGGCCCACCGGTGAACCCGCTGACCTTGGTCTGACCAGGATCGACCGGATCCGGCGTGATCGGCCCGGACGAGACGTTCGGATCGTGCGCGGCCGGATACGCCGGCGCGAGCGACTGCTGCCGAGGCTGCGTGCCCTGGTAGTACGGCTCGTAGATCTCGACGTTGTGCTTGGTGTCCGCGTCGAACTTCGCGGCCGCGATCTCGTCGTCACTCGCCCCGATGGACAGAACGTCCTCCGGCCCGCTGTCCCCCGCGCGCTCCTTCTCGACCGGCCGGACATTGCCGCGCGTGTAATGGAAAGAGGCGTTCTGGTCGTACATCGACTGCCGGGCGCGGTCCATGTTCTCGCCCGCGATCTTGGAAGTCGCGATGAGCGGAGCAAGGCCCGCTACGCCGCTGTCGGCGGCTTTGCCCTTCCAGAAGGAACTCAGCGCCGTTTGACTGTTGGTCATCGCTTTGCTGATGTCCTCATGGATGACCAACAACTTGTGGGAGGCTACCTGTGCCGCGTCGAGTCGCTTAGTGGTGTTGGGATTGGCGTTGAGTTTGTCGAAGATCTCCCAGCCGCTGTAGGTCATTGCGCCGCCTTGAGATGCTGAATTGCGAACGTGCCGAGTTTGGTGGCCATTCCACAGGGGTCGGAGCGGTTCGGGTTGCTGGTTCCAGGGGTCGCGACGATCGTGTACATGAGGTCGTTGCGGACCCCGACGGCGAGATTGCAGACATAGCTGCGCTCGCCACCGTTCGCGAAGACCACAGAGGGATATCCGTCGATCGGTTCCGACGGCTTGAAGGTCGTGAGGCCGCTGCCCTGTGCGTTCAACGCGTACAGATGACTGAGACCATCACGTTCACCAGTGTTCATCCCTGCGCTTATCGTGCCCAGTCCGTTGGCGAACACCCACGTGCAGACCTTGCCGGAGGACAGGTCTTCCACCCGGGACCGGTCCACTGCGCCGCCACCGAACGTTTGTACCTGATCGTTCTTCACGACGCTGCAAGGATCGGCTTCGGCGGCAGCGGTGTCGAGAGGCTGATCGATGTTCGGTGCACCGGCCCGCGGTAGCGAACCCGCCTGCCCTGCGGATGACGACGGGGCTGGTGTTGTCGGGTTGCCGTTGCGGGAATCGCTGCACGCGCTGACGAGCAACGCTGCTGTCGCCAAAACCAAAAGGGCCGAACGCGATCCCATTCTAACTGCCTTTCCGACGTCGCGAATGGCGTCCAGGGCGGCCTGGTCCTGCCGTTGGTACGCATCGCGGATTTGCCTCAATGTATCCACATAGGCGGTGGTGTAATCCACCGCGCTGCGAAGAAACTCCTGGTAGGCGGCGCCGGAAGCGTTGGCTTTGGCCACGTATCCCTCGCTGCCCACCTCCGTGCCCATGGCATCGATTCCGGTGAGGAACGTCGCCTCGACATTGGCGCGGCTGTAGTCGTTGTCCAAACTGTCTTGAAGTGCCTTGATGACCTTGTCCATGGCCGCTGGGTCGAACTCCCAGCCACCGTTCGCCGACGCGGCCGCGAAGTCGGCCTTCGCCTGTCCGCTGCCAAGCTTGCTGTATTGGTCCGGGTCGACGGGGGCTGAGGCGGCCGTTGCCCCGGAGATCATCCCCGAGCCTGGCGACGGTGCTTGCGGTGGCGTGGCGTTCAGCTGGTCGTAGACCCCTTGAGGGCCGCGTCCCGGTCCTGTCATTGACGTGCCTCCCCGCACGGGCCGCGATGGGGTGCGACCTACCCGTAGTTCCCTACTGACTCCAACCGGTGACGATAGCAGCAGGTAAACCGTTGATCAGCTACTTCGAGGAAGATCACCATCGAAGATGGGGTGTCCGGCGTGCTTTGTCCTGAACGGCGGTTTTGCCTGATCAGGGCTTCTTGATGTTGTTGATCGCCGCAGCCGCCACCTTGGTCGCCATGCCGCATGGGTCTGAGAAGGAAGGGTGCTGGTCGGTCAGGCGCGGGATAACGGTGTAGACCAGGTCATCTCGAACACCGACGGCGAGAGTGCAGTTTCCTTCGCCCTCGCCGCCGTTGGCGAAGATGACTGCTGGGTACCCGTTGATCGGATCGACCGGTTTGAAGGTGGTCAGGCCGGCAGCTGCATTTTGTGCATAGAGGGCGCTCAGACCGTCCTTGTTTCCAGTGACAAGTCCGGCGCTGACGGTGTTAGGCGATTCTTGGAAGACCCAGACGCAGTTGTTTCCCATGGTCAAATCATCAAGGCGGGAGTTCTTGACCTTGCCGCCGATCGCCTCGATCTCGGCCGTCGGGATGGCGCTGCACGGGTCCTTCTCGACCCTTGCCGTGTCGTTGATCGGGGCTGTCACCGCCGGTGCTCCATCGGACGGAAGCCGCGCCGAGGAAGGTGCGCTCGTCGTCGCGGTGCCGGTCACCTGTGTGCCGCAACCACCGGTCAAGAGTGATGCTGCCGCTGCCAAGAGCAGAACATTCTTCTTCATCTCGTGCCTCCCCGCACGGGCCGCGAAGGGCGCGACCTACCCGTAGTCCATCACCGACTCCGCTGAGTGACGGTAGCAGCGAACCATCGCCCCGACGCCGAATCCGGCCAAGATCACCAACGTCCAGAGAAACCCTGGTCCGGAACCCGGGGTGGCTGTTCTGCCGTCGTAGTCCTGTGGCAGGTTCCGGTCTACTGTCCTGGGCCACTTGCGAATCCCGTGCGTGATCGGCTTCGCTGGTGGCCGGGGAACGATGGGGAGGGAAGCGAGACGATGCCGGGTTTTCGGCGCAACAACGGGCCGCGCGATCCGGGGGAAGGTGACCAGAACGGCGACACGTCCTTGCCGCCGCTCGACCCGTTCGATCCGAACCCCGACAAGCGGTACGAGGTCCCGGCGTCCGAGCTGATGAAGCCGGGGTCGACGGGGCTGCTCCGGTGGCGTCGCCAGGCGACCAACGCGCCGATCGTGCAGGTCGAGGACGCGTACATCACCGGGACGCTGGATCTGCGCGCGGCCGACATCAAGTATCTGTTCCGGTTCGAGCGGTGCCGGTTCGAGCATCCGCCGGACGTCCGTGAGGCGCATCTGCTGGGACTCGTGTTCCGCAAGTGCTGGCTGCCCGGGCTCAAGGCGCGCAATCTCCGTACCCGCAACGACGTCCGCCTGATCCGCAGTGTCGTGCACGTCGACGCCGAGCATGAGATCGAGGAGACCACGGTCCAGCGCGGCGACGATCGCGAGCGCGGGATGCCGAACGCGGCGGTCAACCTCACCGACGCGGTCATCGAGGGCTCGGTCGTGCTGACCCGCACGGTGATCACGCATCCGCGCGGCAAGGCGATCCAGGCGGACCGGGTCAACATCGTGGGCGCGCTGCTGGCGTATCGGCTGGTGGCCAACGGAGAAGTCCGCATCCCGGGGATGCGGGCCGGCGGTAACGTCAACTTCTCCGGCGCGACGCTGAACAACCGGGACGGCTTCGCGCTCAACGGGAACGGGATCCACATCGGTGGCAGCCTGCTGTGCGAGGTGGACAACTACGGGCCCGCCGCGCAGCGGAAACGCTTCTCCGCCAGTGGGATCATGTTCCTGCCGAGCGCCACCGTGGACAGTGACATCATTTTCCGCGAGGCCAAGCTGTCGGTGAACCAGTCCGGGCCGATCGTGGTCGACGCGTGGAAGTCGAACGATCCGTACATCGATCCGCGGCCGGCGCTGGTCGCGGATCGATGTACGGTCAACGGAAACCTCGAGCTGAGCGACGGTATGCAGGTGACCGGGACCCTGCGGATGGTCAACGCCCGGATCGGCGGTTCGCTGCGGCTGGCGGGTGCCGAGGTCCAGGTCGTCCGCGGGCAGAGCATTCCTTACTACGACCGCGCGATCCATCTCGACGGGACCACCATCGGCGGCGATCTCGAAGCGACGAGCCTGCGCGTGCCGTCCGGGCAGTTGCGCATGGCCGACATCACCGTCGGCGGCAACGTACTGGCGTGGAACTCGATGTTCCTGCATCCGCGCCGTGACGTCTTTTCCGCGCGGCGCGCGAAGATCGCGGGCAACTTCCAGCTCACCGACGCGACCGTCCAGGGCACCTTGCGGTTGCAGGGCGCCGAGGTCGGCGGCAGCGTGAACCTCTTCGGCACGAGCCTGACCGAGCCCGGCGCGCGCACGCGTACCAGTTACTCGCTGGACGTCCGCACCGCGCGGATCGGGCGGGATCTGATCCTCACCGAGAACAAGGAGCGTCCGTTCGTCGCGCAGGGCGGGGTCAACCTCGACGGCGCGCAGGTCGCGCGGCGCGTCGACTTCCGTGGCGCGCGGCTCGGTTCCCTTCCGCAGCACGGGGTCGCGCTCGACGGCAGTGACGTTTCGGCCGACGAGTTCCTGCTCACGCCGGGCACTCCGCCGGACGGCCGGATCGTGTTGCGGCGCGCGCATTGCGGGACGCTGGGCGACAATGAGGCGTTCTGGGCGTCGGCGACGGGGATCGAGCTGGAGGATTTCCGGTACGACGCGCTGCAAGAGGACATCGCGCTCGACGACGACCGGGCGATCGACCATCGGATCGTGTTGCTGCGCAAGGCGATGGACGGTTACCGCCCGGGGCCGTACGACCAGCTGGCGGCGACGCTGCGCGCGTCCGGTAATGAAGAGCACGCGTCCACGGTGCTGCTGAAGAAGCAGCAGTTCCGGTACGAAGCGCTCGCGAAGGGCTTCAAGTTCTTCGGGCCCGGCGTGCACGTGTGGAGCTGGTTGCAGCGGTCGATGGTCGGTTACGGCTTCCGTCCGGTGCGCGCGCTCGGCTGGTTGCTGACGCTGCTCGTGCTGGGCAGTCTGTGGTTCGGGCTCGGCGTCGACGACTGCATCACGAATCCGAAGCTCACGGTGAGCGGGCCGCGGTGCCTGGTCAACCAGGACGACACCGGGCTGCAGTGGAATCCGGTGCTGTACACGATCGACCTCCTGGTGCCGATCGTCGACTTCGGCAACAAGTCGCGCTGGTACATGCACGGGATGGACAACTGGGTCGCGGCCGGGTTCACCGCCTCGGGCTGGGTGCTGGCGACGACGGTGGCGGCCGGGATAAGCCGCATGCTCCGCCGCGACAACTGAGGGTATTTCACATACCATCAGTACGGAGGTATGTCATGACGGAGCCCAGCGCCACCGGCAAGATCACGATCGCCGCCCCGCCTGAGAAGGTGTACGCCCTGGTCAGCGACCCGGGCGCGCTCGCGGGCATGGCCGAGGAGTACGAAGGGCACCGTTGGGTCGGTGCGGCGAAGGAGCCCGCCGTCGGCGCCAAGTTCCGCGGCCGCAACCGCCACGGGATCCGTCGTTGGAGCACCCTTTCGACGATCACCGACGCCGACGAGGGCAAGCGGTTCGCGTTCGAGGTGACCACCGTCGCCGGACTCCCCGTGGCGCGCTGGCAGTACGACATCGAGCCCACGGGTGACGGTTGCGTGGCCGTCGAAAGCACGTGGGACCGGCGGCCGGGCTGGCTACGCGGGCCGACGTCGCTGTTCACCGGGGTCTGGAAGCGGGACGACGCCAACCGGGCGAACATCGCCGCGACGCTGGCCCGGCTGAAGGCCGCCGCCGAGTCCGCTCACTCCACGAACCGCGACCAGAGCTCGATCTGACGCGGCCCGCCGTCCGGTGCTGGGCCCAAGGGCTGGTCGCAGAAGTCGTGCCGCAGGTATCCCCGCAGGTCGTAGCCGTAATAGACGATGTCGGTCTGATACACCGACAGCACGGGATACCCCGTGCTCCCGGCTATCCCGGGCAGGTACCGGTGCCCGCAGACGGGCACGAGCTGAGGGGCGCGCGCCAACTGCGAGCGGGCCCGCGAAAGCGCGTCGTCGAGGTCGATCGGGCGCATGCCCCAGTCCGGCAGCCAGAAGCCGTTGTGTTCGACGTCGTAAAGCACCCCGTCGACCGGCCAGTCCAGGCGTTTCCGCAGCTGGTCGGGGTTGCCGCAGCGCCAGTCCGGCCAGCGGTCGCCGATCGGCACCCCGGCGGACAGGAACGTGCGGTGATCGGCGGCGAACCGGAAGCCGAAACGGGCTTCGACGTCGTCGAGCTCGGCCTCGCTCAACCCGGGACGCACGGGTTCGGCCAAGCTCGCCTGGAGGTCGTGTGCCTCCTCGATGGTGAAGGCGTGCTCAACAGTGGACATGTGTTCGAGCCTAAATTGCGTACCGCGTGGGCGCCTTCTCTTTTAACACCACTCCCTCATCACCCACATGAGGCTCCTCCCCCGGGGTGAGCTCGCCCTCTCAACGCCTGGACCTCGGAACAGTGCGGCCATCGGTGTAGTTCACTCATGTCGTGACTTCCCCACGAACGCAGTCCCGCGTGCGGGCGCCCGAGCTCGCCGGTGACGTGTGGCTCAACACCGGCGGCGAGCGGCTCACGCTCGCCGGGCTGCGCGGCCGTGTCGTCCTGCTGGACTTCTGGACCAGCGGCTGCGTCAACTGCCTGCATGTGCTGGACGAGCTGCGCCCGCTGGAGGCCGAGTTCGCCGACGTCCTGGTGACCATCGGCGTGCATTCGCCGAAGTTCCTGCACGAGGGCGAGGCGGCCGCGATCGAGGCCGCCGTGCGGCGCTACGAGGTGCACCATCCGGTGCTCAACGACCCGAAGATGACCACCTGGTCGCAGTACGCGGTCAAGGCGTGGCCGACGCTGGTCGTCGTCGACCCCGAGGGTTACGTCGTCCACGTCGCCGCCGGTGAGGGGCATGCCGAGGCGTTGCGCCGGGTGATCGCCGATCTCGTCGCGACCCACGAGGCCAAGGGCACGCTGCGCCGCGGTGGCAGCCCGTACGTGCCCGCCGAGGAGCAGCGCACCGAGCTGCGCTTCCCGAGCAAGGCCGTCACCACCGCCGAAGGCCGCATCCTGGTCGCCGACACCGGCAACCACTCCATCGTCGAGTTCGCGTCCGACGGCGAGACGATCATCCGCCGCTTCGGCAGCGGTGAGCGTGGCGCGCAGGACGGTCCGTTCGACCTGGCGAGTTTCACCGAGCCGGCCGGAATCACCCTGTTGCCGTACGAGGTCGCCGAGCGCGCGGGTTACCACGCCGTCGTCGCCGACACGGCCGGCCACCGGCTGCGCGGTATCGACCTGATCACCGGTGAGGTCTCCACGGTCGCCGGCACCGGCCGCCAGTGGCGCGACGGCGTCGACACCGGCAAGGCGCTCGACATCGACCTCACCAGCCCGTGGGACGTCGCCTGGTGGGGCCCCGCGGGCGGAGTCGTGGTCGCCATGGCGGGCAACCACACGCTGAGCGTGTTCGAGCCGGTCTCGGGCTCCATCCGCCGCTTCGCCGGTACAACCGTCGAGGGCTTGCGTGACGGCGACGTCCATGAAGCGTTCTTCGCGCAGACGTCCGGTCTCACGCCTCACGGGCAGAAGCTGTGGCTCGCGGACGCGGAGACGTCGGCGCTGCGCTGGATCGAGCCCGACGGCGAGACGTTCACCGTGCACACCGCGGTCGGTGTCGACCTGTTCTCCTTCGGTCACGTCGACGGCCCCGCGGACAAGGCGCTCTTGCAGCATCCGCTCGGCCTCGCCGTGCTGCCCGGCGACACCATCGCGATCGCCGACACCTACAACGGCGCCGTCCGCCGCTTCGACCCGCTCACCCGCCAGGTGACCACGCTCGCGTCCGGTCTCGCGGAGCCGTCCGGTCTGCTGGTGCACGACGGCGAACTGCTGGTCGTCGAGTCGGCGGGTGGCCGGATCGGGCCGGTGCCGCTCGGTGAGCAGGCCGTGGCCGGGGACGCGCACGCGGTCCGCCGTCCGCCGACCGTGCTCGCGCCGGGCCAACTGGAGTTCTCCGTCGTCTTCACCCCGCCTCCCGGTGAGAAGCTCGACGACCGTTACGGGCCCTCGACACGGCTGGAGATCAGCGCGTCGCCGCCGGAACTGCTCGCCGACGGCGCGGGCGTGGGCACGGACCTGTTCCGCAAGCTCCGCTTCGCCGAAGGTGTCACCGCGGGCGTCCTGCAGGTCGTCGCGCAGGCCGCGAGCTGTGATGACGGCGGCGAACACCCGGCCTGCCGCATCACCCGGCAGGACTGGGGCGTGCCGGTGCGGTTCGAAACCGGTGGAGAAAGCGTGCTGAGCCTGGTCATGGCGGGCGATCCGGGTAAGTAGAGTCGTACTCGTGTCAGACGGGCCGAAACTCGAGATTCAGATGCTGCAGGACAGGGTGCTCGTGAAGCTGTCCCCCGAGGACGGAGAGCGCCGGAGTTCCGGCGGGATCGTCATCCCCGCCACCGCGCAGGTCGCGCGGCGGCTCGCCTGGGGTGATGTACTGGGCGTGGGCAACAGTGTGCGCAACGTGAAGACCGGCGATCGGGTGCTGTTCAACCCGGACGACCAGCACGAGGTCGAGATCCAGGGTGAGGGGCACCTGGTGATGCGGGAGCGGGACATCCACGCCGTGGCGACCGAACGGACCGAACACGGCACGGGGTTGTACCTGTAGCTCGAGCCGCGGGAGGGGTGGTGAGGGAAGGTGCGCGATGACCACGAGGAGCCGGGCACCGATCTGTTCACCGACGACCTCCTGCCCCCCGCGGACACCGACGAAGACCTGGTCGACGAGCTCTTCGAGGGCGACAGGGTGGTCCAGCCGCCACCGACACCCGCGTCGAAGTTCCGCCGGGGCCTCGGCAAGGCCCTCATGCTCACCGGGGTCCTCATGGGCCTGTTCGTGCTCGCGTACGCGGTCGATCTCATCGTCAGCGCCGGGGACGTCCCGCGCGGCGTCACTGTCGCCGGGATCGACGTCGGCGGCCTGACGCACAAAGAGGCCGAGTCGAAGCTTCGCCGTGAGCTGGAACCGAAGCTGATCGAGCCGGTCCGGGTCCGGGCGGGAGACGTCCGCACGGTGCTGTACCCGACGTCGTCCGGCCTCGGCCTGGATTGGCCGCAGACGCTGGGCCGCGCCGGCCACCAGCCGCTGAGCCCGTACACGCGGGTGATGTCGTTCTTCACCAGCCGCGAGGTCGGCGTCGTCACCTGGACCGACGCGCCGAAACTCGAAAAGACCGTCTCGGATCTCGCCGCCGCGCAGCTGAACCGCCAGCCGATCGAAGGGAACATCACCTTCCGGTCGGTCGAGGGCACTGACGGCGGGGTCGTCCCGGCCGCGGTCGAACCGCGGGCCGGTCAGTCGCTCGCCGACGTCAAAGCGGCGGTCGCCGCGGTCATCGACGGCTGGCTGGGCGACGGCGGCGTGGAGTTGAAGGTGAACGTCTCGCCGGTGAAGGCGACTTCGCCGGGGGTGCACGCGGCGCTCGTCAAGATCGTCGTCCCGGCGGTCGCGAAGCCGCTCGTCATCCGGGGCGAAGGCAAGGACGCGACGCTGAAACCGGACACGATCGCGGGGTCCTTCCAGTTCGCCGCGCGCGACGACGGCAACCTCGAAGTCCGCATCGACCAGGGGAAACTGCGGGCCGCGGCGCAGCCGCAGCTCAAGGAGACCGAGACCGACGGGGCGGACGCGCAGATCGTCTTCGTCGGCGACAGGCCGGCCGTCCAGCCGTCGAAGGACGCGCGGAAGGTCAACTGGGGCCTCACGTTCTCCGCGCTGACCTCGACGCTCGCCAAGAGCCAGGACAGGGAACTGAAAGCGGTCTACGACGCCAGCAGCCCGGCCGTCAGCACCGACGCGGCGAACGTCCTCGGGATCAACGAGGTCATCGGCGAGTTCACCACGTCGGGCCTGAGCGGGCCCGCGATGACGAACGTGCAGGCGCTGGCCGCCAGGGTCTCCGGCGCCATCGTGAAGCCGAACGAGACGTTCAGCCTCGGCGCGCGATCCGGGCCGAGGACGGCGGAAGCGGGCTACGTCCCCGCCCCGGTGAACGAGGACGGCTCCGGCCCGGTCGTGGTCGGCGGCGGCGTTTCACAGCTCGCGACGACGCTCTACAACGCCGCGTACCTGGCAGGTATGGCCGACGGCGGACATCTGGAGCACGACCACTACCTCGACCGTTATCCGGTCGCGCGAGACGTGAAGGCGATCGACAACAACGGCTCACCGGTCGAGATGCAGATCGTCAACGACGCGCCGACCGGGATCGCGATCCAGGTGCTCCCCGCCAACGGCTCGGTGACCGTGCGGATCTGGGGCACGAAACGGTTTTCGGTACAGAGCGTCGGCGGCGAACGGCACTCCTTCGTCCCGCAGCCGGTGCAGGCCGGCTCCGGTCCGGGCTGCGTGCCGGATCCCGGCGCGGCCGGTTTCAGCACCTCGGACACGCGGGTGCTCGTCGACGTCGTCACCGGCACGGAGGTCCGCCGGGAGACCCGCAACGCGACCTACTCGCCGCGCGCCACCGTCATCTGCGCTTGAGCGGTAAGGCAATGCGTCGCGAAAGCCACTTTCGCGACGCCTAGCGTCCTGAAAGTGGCTTTCGCGACACCGTCGATAACCGTCCGCTCATCACCGCAGCACCATGCAGCCGCGGGCTTCGAAGTCCGCGAGCCAAGACGGTTCCCGCAACTCCTTGTTCCACCGCAGATCCAGCTTGTCCAATTTGGACAACTGAGCGATCGATGACGGCAGCGAGGTGAGCTGATTCTCGCGCAGGTCCAGCTGACGCAACTCGCTCAGCTCCCCGATGGAGGGCGGCAACGCCGTCAGCCGGTTGCGCCGCAGGTGCAGCTCGCGTAACGCGGACAGCGTCCCGATCGACTCCGGCAGCTCGGTCAACCCGTTGCCGTACAAGCGAAATTCGCGTAACGAAGCCAGCCCGGAGAGGTCATCCGGGAGCGTGGAGATGCGATTGTCCGTACACCCCAGGTATTTCAGCCTGCCGAGCGAGCACAGCGCGACGGGGAACTCGGTGAGCCGGTTGTCGCTCACGTAGAGGTATTCCGTCAGCCCCGAAAGCTCGCCGAGTTCGTCCGGCAGGGTCGAAAGCTCGTTGTGCCCCAGATCGAGCGTGTGCAGATTCCGCAGGGCGCCGATCGACGGCGAGATGGCGGTCAGCCGGTTGGTCGCCAGATTCAGCACGCGTAGCCCGGAAAGCGACCACAGGTCGTCGGGAACCGACGTCAGCCGGTTGTCGTAGAGATCCAGGTATTCGAGCGAGGCCGGGAGGGGAAGTCCGCGCAAGGAGGTCAGCCCCTGGCCACTGAGTTCGAGCCGAGTGGTCACAGGGGCCGACCGTAGACGATGGACCAGTGGGCTCAGGTCACGGCCCGGTGCCCGCCACCGCCCTTGACCTTCGCGTAGATCGCCGCCGCGCCGATCACGCCGACGATGGCCGCGCCGACCTGGAAGGCGTGCCGGATCCAGTCGATGCCCGCGGTGTCGCGGACCCCGAACACCCCGGCCAGCCAGTTGCCGATGAACGCGGCGATGATGCCGACGATGATCGTCAGCCACATCGGGATCTTCTGATCGCCCGGCGCGATCATCCGACCGATGACACCGAGGATCAGGCCGACCACGATCGTGGTGATGATGCCCCAAAGGCCACCCAACATGGTTCCTCCTTAGCTGGAAATCGATGAGCCCACGGTGGCACCGATTCGGGCTCGTCGCGCCTCAAGACCCCTTACCGGGTGACACTGCGGCGTCCGTAGAGGTTCGCGGCCAGGGTGACCCCGAGACCGGCGATGACGATCTGGGTGATGAGTTCGAGCCAGTCGAAGCCCTTCGTGTCCGCGTAGCCGAGTCCACGGGCGATCGCCGTACCGATGAAGGCGGCGACGATACCGACGATGATGGTCAGCCAGATCGGGATGGACTGCTTGCCGGGTGCGAAGAACCTGCCGAGCACCCCGAGGATCAAACCGACCACGATCGCCGTGATGATGCCGGTGACTGTCATTGAGACTCCTTTGCCGAGGTCTCCGCCCGGAGGCGGACTCAGCACGGTGATGCCCGCCCGAAACCCCCTCGAAACCAGAAAGGCCCTCTCCACGAGGGAGAGGGCCTTTCGTCACTAAACCGTTTAGAACGCGGCTTCGGAGATCTCCATGAGGCTGTTGTCCGCGGCCTCGACGATCGCGCGGCGCGCGGTCAGCTCCGGCAGCACGCTCTTCGCGAAGAACGACGCCACGGCGAGCTTGCCCTCGTAGAACGGGGTGTCCTTCGCCGACGCGCCCGCGTCGAGCTTGGTGATGGCGACCTCGGCGTGCTTGATGAGCTGCCAGCCGATGAGCAGGTCGCCGACCGACATCAGCAGGCGGACCGTGTGCTGGCCGACCTTGTTGATGTTCTGCGGGTCTTCCTGCGACGAGGTCAGGTAGCCGATCAGCGAGCCGAGCATGCCCTGGGTGTCCTCGAGCGCCTGCTTGAGCAGACCGCGCTCGTTCTTGAGCCGCCCGTTGCCGATCTCCGACTCGATGGTCTTCGTGATCTCCCCGGCGACGTAGGCCAGCGAAGCACCCTTGTCACGGACGATCTTGCGGAAGAAGAAGTCCAGCGACTGGATGGCCGTGGTGCCTTCGTACAACGAGTCGATCTTCGCGTCACGGATGTACTGCTCGATCGGGTAGTCCTGCAGGAAGCCGGACCCGCCGAGGGTCTGCAGCGACTGCACGAGCTGCTCGGTCGCACGCTCGGAGCCGACCCCCTTGACGATCGGGAGCAGCAGGTCGTTGACGCCGTGCGCGACCTTCAGCGAAGCCTCGTCGCCCTCGCCGGTCCACACCTGGTCCTGGAAGGTCGCCGTGTAGAGGTACACCGCGCGCAGGCCCTCGGCGTACGCCTTCTGCAGCATCAGCGAACGGCGGACGTCCGGGTGGTTGGTGATCGTGACGCGCGGCGCCGCCTTGTTCAGCATGTTCGGCAAGTCGGCGCCCTGGACGCGCTCCTTGGCGTACTCGAGCGCGTTGAGGTAACCGGTCGACAGCGTCGCGATGGCCTTCGTGCCGACCATCATGCGGGCGTACTCGATGACCTGGAACATCTGCGCGATGCCGTCGTGCACCTCGCCGAGCAGCCAGCCCTTGGCGGGGGTGCCGTGCTGGCCGAAGGTCAGCTCGCAGGTGGTGGAGGCCTTGATGCCCATCTTGTGCTCGACTCCTGTGACGAAGGCGCCGTTGCGCTCGCCCAGCTCACCGGACTCGCTGTCGAAGTGGAACTTCGGCACGAGGAAGAGCGAAAGGCCCTTGGTGCCGGGCCTGGTCTCGATGCCGGGGCCCTCGGGGCGGGCCAGCACCAGGTGCATGATGTTCTCGACCATGTCGTTCTCGGCCGAGGTGATGAACCGCTTCACGCCGTCGATGTGCCAGGAGCCGTCCTCCTGCTTGACGGCCTTGGCGCGACCGGCGCCGACGTCGGAACCGGCGTCGGGCTCGGTGAGCACCATCGTGGCGCCCCAGCCGCGGTCGATCATGATCTGCGCCCAGCGCTTCTGCTCGGCGGTGCCGTTCTTGTCGACGATGCCGGCGAAGTTCGGGCCCGCCATGTACATGAACAGCGGCGCGTTGGCCCCGAGGATCAGCTCGGCCGCGGCCCACTGCACGGTCGGGGGCAGGCCGAAGCCGCCAAGCTCGTTCGGCAGGCCCAGCCGCCACCATTCGCCGTCCATCAGCGCCTGGTAGCTCTTCTTGAACGACTCGGGGATCTTCACCGAGAAGGTCTTCGGGTCGTACACCGGCGGGTTGCGGTCCGCGTCGGCGTACGAATCGGCGAGGGGACCGGAAGCCAGCTTGTTCAGCTCGGTCAGCACACCGCGGGCGGTCTCCTCGTCGGACTCCGCGAGGACGCCCTTTCCGAGGCGGTCCTGCACGCCGAGTACCTCGAAGAGGTTGAACTCCAGGTCTCGGACGTTGCTCTTGTAGTGGCCCATGTCGTCACTCCAATGTGTTCGGCTCCCCGGCCGGGCACATGTTCCCTACTCGCCGGTAACATAAGGATATTACCTGTGGGTAACCGGCGGCAAGTGAATGGCCACTGTTGTGATGTGTAAATCAGCAATACGGGGGTCTCAGCGGGTCGACGGCGCGATGGAAGTGGCCGGCGTCGCATCGGCCGGGGTGTGCGTGTCGTCGGGGGTCGCGATCAGGATGCCGGAGCGGAACGCGATGGTCACCGCGTGCGTCCGGTCTCGGGCCGACAGCTTGCGCAGGATGCTCTTGACGTGGGTCCGCACGGTTTCCACGGACAGGAACAGGATCTTCGCGATCCCGGAGTTCTCCAGCCCCTCGGCGACCAGTTGCAGGACCTGGTACTCGCGACGGGACAGCGGCATCAGGCCGCGCGCGGTCGCGGGCTTGGGAGCGTCACCCGGCTTGGGGAGCACGGGCTGGCGTTTCGGCCGGGCGGTCAGCGCCGCCAGCGTCGGGTCGATGTACCGGCGGTCGCTGTGCGCGCGCCGGATCGCCTCGGTCAGATGCCGTCCGTCGGTCGCGCGCGGCACGATCGCGTGCACGCCTGCCGCGATCGCCGCGGCGAGGTACTGCTGGGTGCGGTTGGTGTCCCTGACCAGCGTGATGATGACCAGCGCCGGATCACCGCCGCTGAGCAGCCGGGACAGATGGCAGTTCGGGTCGAGCGCCGAATCCAGCACGATCACGTCCGGTTTGAGCTGCTCGCACAGCTGGAGCGCGGCGTGGTGGCTCGACGCGTGCCCGAGCCACTGCAATCCCGGCGTGCGGTGGACCAGCGAACTCAGTC
This sequence comes from Amycolatopsis sp. lyj-108, assembly GCF_046549005.1. Taxonomy (NCBI): domain Bacteria; kingdom Bacillati; phylum Actinomycetota; class Actinomycetes; order Pseudonocardiales; family Pseudonocardiaceae; genus Amycolatopsis; species Amycolatopsis sp. lyj-108. The sequence goes on from NZ_JAJPWQ010000001.1 coordinate 459,166, forward strand.
CCTCGCAGAAGATCGGGATCGGGTCGACGGCGGCCACGCCGAGGCCTCGGCCGCCTGGTGACAGGCCACCAGGCCTGCCGGCCTGCGTTCGGTTCGGCTCGATGCCTCGCATCACGGACCCCTCCGTTTTCCTGCCCGTCATCTCCGGACGAGAGGACTCGAAAGTCCATTCGGTGACCACCGCCCCCCGGCGTGGTCACCCTCGTCAACCGGTCCCCCCTGCGGGACCGGACAGAGATGACACCTCGTAACTATTACGAGTCAGCAGGTCGGTGCACGTGACGCGATATCCCCCTCATAGATGTATCGCCTCGTCGCAGCAAACTCTGCGTATCGGCTGGTCGTGGATCTCTGGCTCGAATGAGCGCGACGAGGGGAGTTCTTGGCGTGTTCGCTACTCAGAGTGGACTTCGCCGCACCGTGCTTGATCAAAGAGCCGGCCGAACTCGTCCCCGAGCGCCGCGGGCGTCCAATGCGCGTTCAGCCCGCTCGGATTGGGCAGAACCCAGACCCGGGCTCCGCCGATCTCGGCGTCCTGCGGGCCGACCTTCGCCTTCGGCAGGCCGAACGCGGCCCGGAACGCCGTGATCCCCACGACGGCCAGCCAGCGTGGCCGGTATTCGGCGACCCTCGCCGCGAGGAGCCGTCCGCCTTCGCGGAACTCGTCCGGGGTCAGCTCGTCGGCCCGCGCCGTCGTCCGCGCGACGACGTTGGTGATGCCGAGGCCGAGTTCGAGCAGTTCCTCCTGCTCGCTGGGGTCGAGCAGGCGCGGGGTGAAACCGCCGCGGTACAGCGCGGGCCAGAACCGGTTCCCCGGCCTGGCGAAGTGCAGGCCGAGCGCGCCGGAGTAGAGACCGGGGTTGATCCCGCAGAACAGCACGTCCAGATCCGGCGCGATGACGTCGTCGATGGTCCTGCCGTAGGCGGCGGCCAGCTCTTCCTTGGTCGGTTTCGTCCTCACCCGGCCAGTTTCCGGCACGCTGGCGGGTATGGGCGAAGGGGCGTTCACGGCCGACGGCTGTCCGGTGGAGGTGTACCGGCTGCTGCCACCCGGCGGCGAGCCCGGGATCGTGCACGAGGCGGTCCCGGAGGGTGCCTCGATCCTGGAGCTCGGCAGCGGCGTCGGGCGGGTCACGCACGCGCTGCTGGACCTGGGGCATCCGGTGGTCGCGGTGGACGATTCGCCGGAGATGCTCGCCGATGTCCGCGCCGAAAAGGTGTGTTCGAAGATCGAGGAGCTGCGGCTCGACCGGGTCTTCGACGTGGTGCTGCTCGGCAGCCATTTGGTCAACACCGCCGCCGACACCGATCGTGCGGCCTTCCTGGCCACCGCCCGCGCGCATATCGCGCCCGGCGGGCGGGTGCTCGTCGAATGGCATCCGCCGGAGTGGTTCGAGTCGGTCCGCGACGCGCAGGGCGGCAGACTCGGCGAGGTCGACGTCCGGCTCGAACAGGTCGTCCACCAGGGGAATCTGCTGTCGGCGGTCATCCGGTACTCGGCCGGTGGCCGCTCGTGGACGCAGGCCTTCACCTGCCGCCGGCTGGAACTCCCGGCACTGAATGCCGCGCTCGCCGACGCCGGACTGGTCTTCGAGTGCTGGTGCACCGGCGACCGGACCTGGTTCGCGGCCGTCCCCGCGTGATCCACGACACCCACTTTCGTCGCAAGGGGTGGCCAAGTCACCACGACGTGCGTACTGTTTGTGATCTCGCACACAAGGTCGTATTCGGGGAGGCGTCTTGCAGTTCTCGCTCATCCTCGGCGTGGTCGCGTTGATCTTCGTGGTGGCGACCGTGCTGGTGATCGCGGAAGACCGGCGGTCCGCGCGGCGCGCGGCCCAGCGACGGCAGGCGAGGCTAGCGGATCTGGGCGAGGTCGACCCGCTCGCGGCGCGGAAGCTGAAGCTCGACCGTTGACGGAACGGGCTTCCGCACGAGGCTGAGAAGCAGCGCCCCGGCGATCCAGCCGAGCATCGCGCCGCCGGTGTTGTTGAGCAGATCGTCGACGTCGAAGATCCGGTACACGTAGGGCGCGGTGCCGAAGTTCGCGGTGAGCTGCGTGATCTCGATCAGCAGCGAAGCGGCGAGACCGATCAGCGTCGTGCCGATGAGGCCGCGCTTCCAGAGCGTCCTGGCGAAGAACCCGAGCGGCACGAACAGCAGCACGTTCATGGTGGCCTGCTGGAAGGTCTGCGTGGTGAACCAGTCGGCGGCGGGCAGCCCGTGCTTGAGCAGTTCGGTGTGGATGTCGGCGATCCACTGGAACGGGTTCAGCTGCACGGTCTGGCTCAGCCGTTTGACGCCGGGGCCGGGCAGCGGCAGGAAGGTCACCGCCAGCGTCATGCTGCCGTAGAGCAGCACGGCGGCCATGGTCAGAACCGGACGAAGGCGCACCCGGCCGTGCCGCGAATGCAGGATGATCAGCTGCGGGATCAGCGCCGTCGCCCAGAGCGCGAAGAAGCCGATCAAGCCGTACTGCAGGGCGGTGACCTGTGCGTTCGTCATGCCGTCGACGTTATGGATCCGGCAGGCCCCGCCACTTCGGTCGAAGGGCCGCGACAGCCGGGGCGGGATCGGCCGAGTGGCCGACCCCGATCTTGGCCGATCGGCGATATTCGTTCCGCGTTTCACCCGCCGACATGGGAGTCTGCCCGGATGTTGCTCGTTCGACGGCTCACTCCCGCGGACCTCGACGTCTTCCGCGAGATCCGCCTGCGCGCCTTGATGGACACCCCCGAGAACTACGGCTCGGTCGCCGCGGCCGAGCGGGCGCAGTCCGACGAGGAATGGCTCGCGAAGCTGGCGGGTGACGCCTGGTTCGCGGCCTTCGACGAAGACCGTCCGGTGGGTCTCGTCGCAGGGCGGGCGCGTGACGACGGCTGGATCCTCTATTCGATGTGGGTCGCGCCCGAAACGCGCGGTCGCGGGCTGGCCACGAAGCTGATGGACGAGGTGCGGTCGGCCGCCGAGGCCGACGGCGCGCGTGAGGTGTGGCTGCACGTCGCGGAGGACAACGACCGGGCGCGGCGGCTGTATTTGAAGCTCGGGTTCATCGCGACGGGTGACCTGGAGCCGATGCCGAACGACGTCACCCGGCGGCGTGAACGTCTTTATTTACCTGTTACCGGAGGTAGCAGTAAATAGCTTAACCTCGCGGGATGGACAACGTCGTCTTCGACCGCGCGGGCAAGGGTGAGCCGCTGGTGCTGATCCACGGGGTCGGCCACCGGCGCCAGGCCTGGTCGCCCGTGCTCGGCCTGCTCACGCCGCACCGCGACGTCATCACCGTCGACCTGCCCGGCTTCGGTGAATCCGCACCGCACTCCGGCGGGTACGGCGTCGAGGCCGCTGTCGAGATGTTCGCGAAGTTCTTCGGCGAACTCGGCCTCGGCAAACCGCACGTCGCGGGCAACTCGCTCGGCGGCCTGCTCTCGCTCGCGCTCGGGGAAGCGGGTCTCGTCCGCAGCGTGACGGCGTTGTCCCCGGCCGGGCTGTGGACACCGCGGCAGCAGCGATACGCGCTGAGCATGCTGCGCACCCACCGGCTGCTGGCCGAGCGCATCCCCGAACGCACCGCCCGGCGCCTCGCCGCGACACCGGCGGGCCGGTCGATGCTGACCGGGATGATCGTCGGCCGTCCGGACCGGCTCACCACGCAGGTCGTGCTGGAGGACATCCGCGCGCTCGCCGGCTGCCCCGGCTTCCGGCCGACGCTGGCGCAGGCCCGCGGCGGCTTCCGGTTCGACGGCGTCGTCCGGGACGTCCCGGTGACCATCGCGTGGGCGGAACGCGATCGCATCCTCGCCCGTCCGAAGGCCGCCGAGCTGCGCCGGATCGCGCCGAAGGCCGAGCTGCTGGTGCTGCGCGGCTGCGGGCACGTGCCGATGAACGACGAGCCCGAGCTGGTGGCGAAAGTGATTCTCGACGGCAGTATCGAGCGCGACTAAGGTGACTGCGGCTGGGCGACCAAGGTCTTTTGATCTTCTGGGGTTGCGCCTTGGCCGAAGGCCCGGCTATCTCGGCGGCGGGGCGCCCTTCAGACATTCGCAACAAACGCACCAAAGGAGCGCCCTGTCGATGAGATCGCTGATGCGCAATGGAATTGCAGTCGCGCTGACCGCGCTGGTCGCCGTCGCCGCGCCCGCGTCCGCGTCCGCCACGTCGGCGACCACCGACGTCCGGATCATCACGTTCAACGACCTGCACGGCAACCTCGAACCGCCGTCCGGTTCGAGCGGCAGGGTCACGCTGCCCGGCGGTGGGACGGTCAACGCGGGCGGCGCCGCCTACCTCGCGACGCACCTGAAGAAGCTCCGCGGCGAAGCGCCCAACTCGGTCGTCCTCTCGGCCGGTGACAGCATCGGCGCGTCGCCGGTGATCTCGGCGTTGTTCCACGACGAACCGACCGTCGAACTGCTGAACCAGCTCGGTGTGCGGGCTTCCGTGGTGGGCAACCACGAATTCGACGAGGGGATCGAGGAACTCCGCCGGATGGAGCACGGTGGCTGCCACGAGACCGACGGCTGCCAGTTCCGGAAGTCCTTCAAGGGCGCGAACTTCCCCTTCCTCGGGTCCAATGTGTACTACGAGAACGGCATCCCGGCGCTGCTGCCGTTCAGCATCGAGTTCTCCGGCGGTGTCCCGATCGGCGTCATCGGCGCGACGCTGAAGGATCTGCCGCAGGTCGTCACCCCGGAGGCGATCAAGGGCTTGAAGTTCGGTGAAGAGGTCGAGGCGATCGACCGCACCGCGAAGCTGCTCGACCTCTTCGGCGTCAAGGCGCAGGTCGTGCTGCTACACCAGGGCGACGGCTCCGAGACCGCCGGCCCGGACGAGTGCAAGGTCAAGCCGGGCGCGGCGACCGCGATCGCGCAGAAGGTGACGTCCAAAGTGGACGCCATCTTCACCGGGCACAGCCACCAGCAGTACAACTGCGTGCTCGCCGACCCGGCCGGCAAGCCGCGTCCGGTGATCCAGGGCGCGTCGTTCGGCCGCCTGCTTTCGGTCGTCGACCTGAAGATCGACCGCCGGACCCGCGACGTCGTGCGTGACGAGACCAAGGCGCACAACCAGATCGTCACCCACGACGTCAAGCCCGACCGTGCCGTGCAGGACCTGATCGACGAGGCGAAGACCAAGGCCGCGCCGATCGCGAACAAGGCCGTCGGCACCATCACCGCGGACCTGGCCGACGAGGGCGCGGCCTCCGGTGAGGTCCCGCTGGGCGACGTCATCGCCGACGCCCAGCTCGAGGCCACGCAGTCGAACGGCGCGCAGATCGCCATGACGAACCCGGGCGGCATCCGCACGGACTTCACCCACCTGTCCTCGCCCGCCGGTGAAGGCGACGGTGTCGTGACCTACGGCGAGGCGTTCGCCGTGCAGCCGTTCGCGAACATCATGCAGACGATCACGCTCACCGGGGCGGATCTGAAGAACGTGCTCGAACAGCAGTGGCAGGCCAACGGTGTCGTGCGGATCCTGCAGATCTCGAAGTCGCTGAAGTACTCGTACTCGACGTCGGCCGCCCAGGGCGCGCGTATCTCGAACCTGACGCTCAACGGCACGCCGATCGACCCGGCGGCGTCGTACCGCGTCTCGGTGAACAACTTCCTCGCCGCCGGCGGGGACGGCTTCACCGAATTCACCAAGGGGACCAACCTGTCGGGTGGTCCGGTGGACCTGGACGCGCTGATCGCGTACTTCGGGGCGCACCCGGGCATCGCGCCGCCTCCCGCGGACCGGATCACCGTGCTGCCGTAGCTCTCGCGAGTGCTATGAAAGGTCCTTTCCTTGCAAAATTTGCAAGGAAAGGACCTTTCATAGCGTCTGCGGGGTGGTTTTGTCAGTGACCCAGGGCACAATGGCCGCCATGACGACCTGGGAAGAAGTCGTGGCACTGGCGGGCAGGCTGCCGGAGGTCGAGGAGTCCACTTCGTACCGCACGCCGTCGCTCAAGGTCGCGGGCAAGAGCTTCGCCCGCCTGCGCACCGAGGCCGAGGGCGGGCTGATGCTGCTGTGCGAGCACGCGGAGAAGGAGGCACTGCTGGCCTCCGGCGACCCCGCGTACTTCACCACGCCGCATTACGACGGCTACGGCGCGATCCTCGTCGATCTGGAGAAGGTCGAGAAGACACAGCTGCGTGAGCTCATCGAAGAAGCCTGGCGGATGAAGGCGCCCGCCAGGCTCACGAAAGGACTGAACGACTAGCGGAGTTCCCCTTCGAGCAGACTCATTAGGTACTCGTCGTGCCACTGGCCGTTCTGGCCGCGGAACGACTGCCGATGCCTGCCGTCCACCTGGAACCCGAGCTTCTTGTAGACGTGGATCGCGGCCTCGTTGTCGACCACCACCCACAGCGCGATCAGGTGCAGCCGCATCATGTCGAAGCCGTAGCGGCAGAGCGTGCGCATGGCGTCGGTGCCGTAGCCGCCGCCCCAGTGGTCCTTCTCGCCGAGATAGATGTCGAGCTCGGCGCGGCCCCCTTCCGGCGTGGCGTCGCGCAGCGTGCAGGTGCCGATCAACGTGCCGACGGCGAGGCTCTCGATCGCGAAGTCCACCTGGCTGAAGCTGTTGGGCTTCCGGCGGGCGAAGCGCTCGCGGATCTGGGCGAGGGATTCCGGATGGTCCGCGGGCAGCCAGCGGGTGACCTCCGGGTCGTTGTGCCAGCGCCACAGCGTGTCCGCGTCCTCGGGTTCCAGCGGCCGCAAGCGGATCAGTTCACCGGTCAGCATCGTCCATCCCAAGATCGGTATCCGGACTTTCCAGACTATTAGGCGACACCCGCGAGCAGCCACCGCTTAACGGGGACTTCCAGCAGCACCCTGGCGCCGAACGGCTCGATCTCCTCGCCTGCCGCCCAGCTGTCGTACTTCGCAGCCAGTGCCGCGAGAACGTCTTCGCGGAGAGCCCCGCGATGGACGCGCGCTACGCCTTCGGCGACAGCAGGGGCGTCGCCGTCTTCCAGCGCGAGGCTGACGCGCGGGTCGGCGCCGATGTTGCGCACCTTCACGTTCCGCTCGCCGCTGCCGATCCAGAAGGCATCGCCGAGATACACGAACCACACCGGCGTGACGTGCGGCGAACCGTCCGCGCGGAGCGTGCAAAACCAGACGTTGCGTTCCCGCGCGAGACGTTCGATAAGCGATTGATCACGTTTCACCTGGTCAGCTTGCCCGAAAGCTAGGGTGCCGGGCGTATGAAGGTCCACCAGTACTGCTACTTCGCCTTGAAGAGCGAAACCGTGTCCGCCGGGGAGATCACCGCGCGGCTCGGCATGGCGCCCGACGAGGTACTGGTGCTGGGGTCGCGGTCCGCCGAACACCGGTTGCCGCGGATGCACGCCTGGAAGGTGACGCAAAGCGGTTCCGAACCGGTCGACGATCAGATCGAGAGCGTGATCGGCAGGCTCGCCCCGGTCCGCCCGGGGATCCGGAAGCTGGTGGACGAAGGAGCGAGCGCGGTGCTGCAAGTGGTGCGCTACTTCCACCACCGCGACGGCGGCGAGGAATTCGGCTGGCACCTCTCGCCCGCCGTGCTCGCGTTCCTCACCGAAGCCGCCGCCGCGCTCGACGTCGACGAGTACGACCTCAGCGAATGACCTTCCGGCGGTCATGGTGGGATGGGGCCCCACAGCCGGACAACCCCGTTGGGAGCCCAGCATGTCGAGCGAGAACTGGCCGCTGCGTCAGGATCCCGAATCGCCGGTGATCATCTCCCGGTCGCTGGTGGACGATCCGTCGAACCTCGCGTTCGTCGTACTGGACGACGACGGTGACTGGTTCATCAGCGACGGCAACGAGTTCTCCGAGGACATGGACCTCAACCGCGACGCGTTCGGCGCGCTGCCGCTGCGGGAAGCGGTGGAGCTCATCCCCGAACTCGTCGCGCTCGCCGGCCTCCCCACCGGCATGGCCGCCGACTGGGACCAGGAACGGCGCACGTGGCTGCTGAGCTCCGTCGCCGACTCGGATGACGACGAGGAAGACCTCCTGGTGCGCGCCGCCCGCCTCGCCGCGTGGACGCATCCGGGCTCGCCGCTGGAAGAAGTCCAGGTGAGCACCGAACTCGCCGAGATCTCCGCCGACCCCGCCGCCCCGGCCCGCGCCGTGCGCCAGGTCGTGCGCGAGGCCGACGGCAGCTGGCTGCTCGTCGGCTTCGAGGTACCGGAGAACGAGGACTTCGAGGTCGAAGCCCTCGAAATGGAGCACGCCGTCACCCTGTACCCGGACGTCGCGCTGGTGCTGAGCGCCGCACCCGGCCAGGTCTACGACCGGCCGAGCGCCGGCGCCCCCTGGGAACTCGTCGAAGGCTGACCTTCAGCCGAAGTCGCAGTACATGACGTGCAGCCCGATGCGTCCCAGCGTCGGATGCTCGAACGCGCCCGGCACCGTTCCGACGATCTTGAACCCGAGCCGTTCGTAGACGCGGATCCCGGCGACGTTGGATTCGGCCACCGCGTTGAACTGCATGCCCGCGAAACCCTGTTCCTTGGCCCATTCCAGGACATGCGCGCACAGCGCACTGCCGACACCCTTGCCGCGCAAGTCCTTGTCCACCATGAAACTGGCCGTCGCGATATGCGACCCCGGCCCGCCGTGGTTCGGACCGGTCTTGGCCGTGCCGAGCACGCGGCCGTCCTCGACCGCCACCACCGTCCGGCCCGGCGGCGTCTGCACCCAGGTCCCGCGAGCGGCTTCTTCGGTGAGGTTCGGGTCGTAGGTGTACGTGTCCGCCGCCCGCACGACTTCGCGCACGATCGGCCAGATCTGTACCCAGTCGTCTTCGGTGAACTCCCGGATCTCCATGTCCGGCACCGTAGTCAAAAACCGGTCCGGCGGTTCTGGTGCCATCGCCAGGCGAAGCCGGAACCCATAAGCAGTCCGGCCCCCGTCAAGGCCGCGCCGATCCAGACCTCCGTTGAGCGGGATTCCCGCTCGACCCGCGTTCCCGGCGGCAATCCGGCCGCGATCCCGTCGATCTTGGCCTGGACCGACCGGTGGTCGAAGACGCTCAGATCGCCGTCCTCCGCCAACGTGGTCAGCCAGCGGCGAACCTCGTCGTTCTGCTCAGCGGAGAAACCGGGAAACTCGACCGCGGACGTCCGGAGCAGCCCAGGACCCATACACCTCAACGGCTCGCCGGTGGACGCGTCGAGATACTGCCCCGTCGCCCCGCATTCCTCGCCCGCCTTGGCGAAAACGACGGTGTACGGCCCTGGCCCGCTGCCCGCGTTCAAGCCGATGAGGAGGAAGACCACGCCGACCAGCACCAGCGGGAAGATCAGCGACCCAGCCAGCACGGTCAACACGACGGCCGCCGTACTGTCGCTCGACATTCTCCGCACGCTTCGGAAGGTAACAGCGGGGCTGGGGGAGGAGTCCCGAACCGATCGGCGCATGCCGTGACTGAGGCAGGATCACGGTATGGCGACTGGCGAAAGCCCGGAACCGGTTCCGCCTCGCGAGGAGGCGCGCCGTTTTCGCACCGTCGGCGTGTTCGACGGTGAACCCGATCTCGGGCGGGCTTGCAAGCAAGCAGCCCGTCACGAACGCGGAGACGACGGTCTGAGCGGCAAGCCCATACCGATTGGCTAATGGCACAGTCGGAAGATCGGCTGGACAAAGCGAAAGCCCCAGGTCCTAAGTGGACATCCACTGACCTGGGGCTTTCGCGTGAGAGCGGATGACGGGAATCGAACCCGCGTATTCAGCTTGGGAACCAGGGTGATCATGCTGGAAAGTACCCTTGACCTGCGGGCGGTGCTTGCTCGGGGTGGCCGCGATTGACCTTGGTTGACCCCTCTGAATGGCCCGTTAATGGCCCAACGCACCCTGTCTCCACCTGCGTCTTTGTGCCTGTTCGCTCCGCTTCCCTCGTCCTTGCTATCTCTAGCGCCGGGTCGGTCGTGTCAAGGCACGCTTTCCCGCCTTGATGCGGGCGGCACGGTGTTAGACGCTGAGCAGCGAGGGACACCCGGTGACCACTGCCACGCGATCAGGTGGGTCGGGTGATCTGGCGTCGTGTTCCCTGGGTCTCCGGTGGCGGCGGCGCGCTGTGCGGTGCTGCCTCGTCGGCGGGCTCGCCCGGCGGCGCCTGCCGGAGCGGAGCGGGAGGCCGGCGTCCGCCATGGGGCGAAGCCCGCCGTACGGGCGGTGACATGCGCGCCGCCGCTGGCGGCGCCTTGATCCCATAGAGCCAAGTTCGGCAGCAGGCGCGGGTTGGAGTCGGGCGCGTCAGTGTGCTCGACGACTGTTTGCCGCCTCGTTCGCGGCGAATTCTTGAGCTGCGGCGAGACGGTTGAGGGCAGAGGCTATCGCCAGCAGGGCGTGAACATGTGCGTCGGCTAGCTTGTTGCCTCCAAGGGCCGCCAGTGCCTGTGTCTCGTGTCGACCTGGTCCGAGCATTGGGTCGTCGCTCATCTGAAGTACCTCCAGCCTGTAGAGTGCGTCCATTATCGGGTCCAGTAGTCAGCTCCAACGACTCGTTGTTGAACTTGACTTACGTCTCCATCCGGATGGACTAGTGTGCCGCGCGATCGTCATGATCCGCACCTGCTTGGTTCGCTGCACGACAATTCGCGAAATGTGCCGCGTGTCGTTGGCGACAAATCGGACTGCATGTGCTGACCTTGTGTAGGCGTCGACGCTGGCTCGAGGCCGCCGCAACGGGACCACGGAGTCAAGCATGAGATTCACGGAAGAATTTGGTATCACGCCAGATGCTGACGACGATTGGTTTGACGTCGAAGTCACCGAGGATACCCCGCTCTACGTAGATCCATTTCTTGTGTTCGAAGATGATGACAAATTTTGGTCGGATACGCACGACGAAGTTGTGAAGTTCTTCGGCATCGCGCTCGATTATGTTCGCAAGGCAAATGGAAATCATGACTCTGCTCACTGGGGAAAAGCGGAGCGTATGCTCATGTTTCCTGAACCTAGTGAATTCGTCTTGGGTCTATCGATGGGTCACCCCCTAGGGTCGGGAACTGGACTCGACTTCGCATTTCGCATGGCTGACGCTCTTGATATTCTTCGCCGTCATTCGATTGATACAATGAAGTACGTAGAGGCGTTCGCGCTATTCTGTGATGGAATGGGTGTTGATCGAATTAGTGATTTGTTCTGTAACGTTGTTAAGCAGCGTTTCATCAAATACACGTTGAAGGTTGTAGACAAACATTCAATAGATGTCACTTCGGTTCGAGTAAAGCACGCTGATTGGAGCAAGGCGACGGGGCGATGGGTTGACGCCAATGTGATGCTTCCAAAGAACCCCGCCACTGATAGAGGTGTAATTCTATGTCCAACACGTTTTTTGAAGGACATTCCGATCGTTACGCCAGATGGGTTTTGGTCCTGGGCTGAAATAAACGAGGGAAGGGTTCTTCGGGATGACTTGAATTACGATCTTGCGGAGAGTTTGAGCAAGAGCGAAAAGATTGCCGAGGGACGCCATGTGGCGCGCAGGGAACCCGGAATGGCGTTTCGCTATCTCGACGAGAAGGCGGAAGAAGATCACGAGCCTTACGACGTCGACAATGACCCAAAACTCCTTGTGGGTTGGGCGGAGGCGGGGCGAAATGCGGCTGAGGCGGCTGGGCGAAACCTGGAACAACCAGCCAGCGAGGAGGGCTTTTTGACTTGGGTCAGAGGCTTGATGGTTGAGTTCAAGGATGCCGTTGAGCAAACTGACTTGTGGAAGGTTTTATGGAGCGATGATCTAACTAAGCATCGGCCCGAAAAGATCGTTCAGGCTGTTGCATCCTGTATGTGGGTCTCGCAGTGTCGGGCTGTCGATGTAGATATTTCTCGCGAAGTAAATATTGGACGTGGTCCAGTAGACTTCAAATTCTCTGCGGGGTGGACGAAGCGTGCGCTCGCGGAGATAAAGCTGATTAAGAGTACGCAGTTCTTCTCTGGTGCATCGAAACAGCTTCCTCAATATCTCAAATCGGAGAAGATTGAAGGCGGGTTCTATCTGTGTGTTGGATTCACGGATCAAGACTTTGAGGAAGAGAGGCTCAAGCGGGTTCGTGACACATGCAAAGCACTTTCGGAGGCAAAAGATGTAAAGATCGAGCCAATATTTGTTGATGCCAGAAATTACAATAAGCCCTCGGCGTCGAAGATCAAAAGCTAGCGGGAGGCGAGATGGCTAAATTTGCAGTGCTCTACAGCACCGGTCGTTCCGGTCTCGATGAAATTGTAGAGGCAGACTCGTATAAGATTGAAGGCCAATTCTTCGTTTTTATCAAAGACAAGCAGGTGGTTCGATCACTTAAATCTGCCATAGTTGTACAGGTTAAACGTCTTGATGAGCCCGGCGAGTAAGTTATTCCAGTTAGGAGACTTATTGAAGCATCGCAGTCTGCGGTTTGATTCGATCGGTCAGACTAGGCGTTTCGTGTATCCCGATTTGGTCAGGTGCTTAAGGGAGCTAACTACGTTGGCCGGGATTCGCTGTTCGATAGCGAAGCCTTTCTCGGCATAGACGGTGATGCGCTGCGTGTCGCCAACAAGCATGTTGATGACGCGGTCCACATCGCCGATGCTCTCGATGTACTCGTCCAACGGCAGTGGCTGTGAAGCGCAGATGGCGTCCACCTCGGGCCAGAGCTTCTTGCAGGTCGCATACGCGCGGCGCTGCTGGTACGGCCGGGAGATGAGGACGACCGACCTGACCTCGATGCCGCGTGACTCCAGCAGCTTCCGAGTGAGCGTGATGTTGTCGCCGGTGTTCCGCGCCTCGGGTTCGACCAGGATGGCGTCATCCGGCACGCCCAGCTCAAGCGCATGTTCGCGGTAGTGCACCGCCTCGCCGCGCGGAAACCGTTCGATGGTCGTCGGCGCGTTGGCCCCGGTGAAGACGATGAGCGGGAACATTCCGGCGTGGAACAGTTCCGCGGTGAAGGTCGCGACCCCGAGATCGTGACTGCCAAGTCCGATCCCGACGTCGGCAGGCCGGAGTTCGTGGTGCATGTCGTGGTAGTCCCAGAGCGTCTGGACGTCGGCGCGGAGGTCGTCCGGCAGGGTGGTCGAACGCTCGGGCATCTGGGTCTCCGGGGTCAGTCGGGGATCTTGAAAGTGTAGGTCCAGGAGAACCGGCTTGCGGCGTGCACGCCTCGTGCGAACTCGACCACGCGGCCGTCTTCGGTATACGTGCGGCGTTGCAGGACCATGACGGGTTCGCCTGCGGGCAGTTCGAGCTGTTCCGCCTCGTCAGGCGTCGGCATCCGCGCGTAGAAGGTCTCGGTCATGGTGTCCGGCTCAAGGCCTTGCAGGGTGAGGACCAGGAACCCGCCACCTCGTCCGGCCGGTCCGGGGGTCGGGTCCACGATGGGCGTGCCTTCGACGTCGGCAGGCCGGTAGTAGCTGGTGAGTACGTGGGTGGGTTGGCCGGCGTCCTTGACCAGTCGGGCCCGCTCGTAGACCGGTGATCCGACGATGACACCGAGGGCGTCGGCGACTTCTCGGTCAGCTTCGATCTTGGCGACGGTCTGCGTCTGGTCGGTCGGCTTCCAGTCTCGGCCGGACGCTTCGCGGTCGGCGACGAAGGCGACGGTGTCGCCGTACTTCCACTTGCTCTTCGCGTACCGGTCCTTGCCCAGGCGCTTCATGGGAGGGCGGGCACGAACGACTGTCCCACGTCGTCTGATCGGCGTAACCAGTCCTTCGGCTTCGAGGACCCCAACGGCCTTGCGAACGGTGTTGACGTTGACGTCGTACTCGTCGGCCAGCTCGTCTTGCTTGGGCAGCGTGGTATCCGGGGCATAGTCGCCCCGCTGGATTGCGTCTCGCAGGATCGCGGCCAGCTCTCGGTATCCGGTGCCCACCTGGTCCTCCTTCGTCGGTCGATAACGCTAGCGGTATCACCCCATCATGGTCTACGGAGCCCGATAGAGATAGTTCTATTGACAACTCGCGCGACGAAGCGCTTAATAGAACTACCTCTAAAAAGGTGTAAGCCCGCTAGGGCTCCAGAGACGACAGGAGACAGACGACATGGCGATCGGCAAGGGACACCGTTTCGAGATCGACTTTGATGCCGCGTTCCCGCTGGGGCTGGTGATGGTCGGCGAAGTCGCGCCGGACAACGAGTACCAGTCGCGGGAAGATCGGTCCGCTGGTCGACCTGTTCGTCAGCGGGTCGACGAAGTAACGGGCAAGCGCCAGTGGAAGGCCACGGTCACCGACCCGAGCGAAACCAACTCCAAGCGTGCGTCTTACGACGTCACGTTCCTGGCTGATGTGCAGCCGGTGCCGACGACGTCGGAGGTGCTGCCGGGTATGCGGCCGATCGAACTGGAGGGCCTGACGGCTGAGCCCAAGGTGGCTGGTCAGGGCGAGTTCAAGTACCAGTCCTACGTGTTCCGCGCGACCGGCTTCAAGGCTGTTGCTTCGGGTGGGGCGTCGAAGTCGTCGCGGACCTCGGGCGCTGCTGAGTCGACGCCCAAGGCGGCGTGATGACGGGCCGGGTGCCTGGCAGTCAGGGTGTGGCCGTGGTTCCGCCGCACCTGGTCCAGAGCTGGGAGGCGGCGTATCGCCACTACGACGCGATGATGCAGCGGACTGCGCAGGACGGGGATGCCCTGGCGGCGCATGACATGACCGTCGCTTCCTTGGCGGTGGCGTCGGCATGGCGAGAACTAGCGACTCAGGGCCGGTTGCCGTGGTGGGTGCTGGCTGCGGTGTCGGCGGCGGCTGAGGGGTTCGAGGAGAACGCGCGGTCGTGGGAGATCCGCGCTTACAGCGAGGAAGGGCAAGGCCGTGGCGTTCAACGCGATGTGGAAGCCGGGACAGCAGGCGGTCGCGGGAATGCAGGGCAATGGTTCGGCGAACCCAGCTCTGGTGATCTATCTCGACCCGGACAGTCTGGCGATCCTGCCGCCGTCCGACCCGGCCGAGTGGCCGGAGTTCATCCGGCTCCTTCGCCAAATCCGCGACAGCGCGGACGAACTGGCCGTGTTCCTCGGCAAACACGCGACGGTGCGCGATGACGACGCCCGGCCGGAATGAGCCGCAGACGCTTCAGGACGCGCACCTCGTCGCCTCCGCTCGTCGCCCGAAGCCGGGGTCGAACCTGACGACGTGGCTGAAGTTCCATCAGGCGAATGCGCGCATGTACCGCGAAGTGTCCGATGTGGATCGCGCGCACCACCACGAACTCCGTTACTGGGTGGGCTATGAGGAGCGCAAGGTGGAGGAGGTGGCCGCGCAGATCCAGAAGAACAAGTCGGAAGCTATCTGAGAACTGAACAGCAGTAGGGAAAACGTGCGTGGGGACGTGCGGCGTACAAACACGTCCTCACGCGCTTCCCGTGTCTCGTAAGGCGCAGAACCGGTACCTGGCCTAGGAAACCTCGCCGGTCCTGCGCTGTCCACAACCTCTGGAAGTGAACAATGACAACGCTAAACGATGGCAACAAGCGTCCGCTAGACGGGGTCACCCGAACGCGCTGCACAGTCTGTAAGCGGTTCGCGAAGCTCCTCGCCGGTGAGACGGAATGCCCTCCCTGCCGGGGAATGCTGCCGCTGGACCTGACCGGCGGTGGTCGCCGATGAACACGAACGGGATCGGTCTTCTCCTCGTCGGCGGCGGGGTGCTGGGTGTGGTGGTGTGGCTGCTGCACAAGCTCGGCCGTGCGCTCGCCACGATCGCGGAAGTCCTGGCTGCGGCTGCGGTGGTCTTCATCGCGCTGTGGTCGGCGGTGAAGTTGTTGTGGTGGCTGGGAAAGCAAGTCTTCACGCACTGGCGGACGAGTCTTGGCGTGGTCGCGCTGGCGGCGTGGTGGCAGTGGCTGGGTTGGCCGTCGCTGGCCATCACGGCGGGTTCGGCCGCGGCGGTGCTGGTGGTGTGGCGGCTGCTCGACGTGGTGTCGTTCGACCGGTGTTGTGGCCGGTTCCTGCGGGCGTGGTGGCTGCGCTGGTTCACCTACGCCCGGAAGCTGCCGGGCTGGCTGCACGCCTGCGGCCTGTCCATCTCCGACGGCACCGTGCCCGTCGAAGTCACCGTCAATCTCGTCGGCCGTCGCGGTAGGGCCGTCTCTCGTACTGCGGGCGGTGGTGCTGCGGTGCAGGTGCCGAAGGTGCTGGGGGTGAAGTCGGGGCCGTCGTGGGATGAGGTCCGTGTCCGGCTCGTACCGGGCCAGAAGCCGGAGGACTTCGACGACGCTGCCCGCGCGTTGGCCGTGGCTCGCAAGGTCACGCGGTGCCAGGTGCGGGAGCTGGAACCCAACGTAGCCTCGCTCGACTTCCAGCGCCGAGACCTACTCGCAGCACCGGTGGACTGTGTGGAGCTACCCGAGCTGGCGGCCGTCGACGCGGTGGATCTGCGGCGGGTGCTCGCCGGACGCACCGAGTACGGGAAGGACTGGCGGCTGCCACTGACCGGTCCGGGCGCTCACATGCTCGTCGCCGGTGCCACCGGGGCCGGGAAGAACTCCGTGATGTGGTGCCCGCTGGTGTCGGCGGCCTCGGCGATCCGGGCCGGGACAGTGCGGGTGTCGGGGATCGACCCGAAGGGGATGGAACTCGCCTACGGACGTGGAATCTTCGCCCGCTACGGGGTTGCGGGCAAGGAAGCGATCGAGGTCCTGGACGACCTCCTCGATGGTCTCGAATCGCGCAAGCGCGAATTCGCCGGACATACCCGCAATGTCCCCATCTCCACCGATCACCCCTTGGAGATCCTGGAGTTCGACGAGATCGGTGCGCTGACCAAGTACGCCGACCGCAAGACCCGTGAAGCAATCGTGGAACGGGTCGCGATCCTGACCACGCAGGGCCGGGCGCTGGGTTACACGGTGCGCGGATATGTGCAGGAGCCGACAAAGGACACGGTTCCGGTTCGGGAGCTGTTCCCACGCCGGGTGTGCCTGCGCGTCACCTCGAAAACTCACGTCGGGATGGTCCTCGGCGACGGCGCTTACGAGCGGGGCGCGTGGGCGAACCGGATCGAGGAGTCGGCTGCGGGCGTCGGCTACATCTGGGGCGAAGGCATCCGCGAACCGCTGCGGGTCCGGGCTGGCTGGGTCCCGGACGAGACGGTCAAGGCGCTGGAGACCTACGTGACCAACGGCGGTGCCCACGTGATCGACCTTCCTATCCGTCGCGGCGGAGAGGAGGTGGCGGCGTGAACCGCGTTTTGGTGTTCCTCGATGCGATCCGCGATCACCTCGACTCCTATGCCTTTCCGCCGGTTGCGTCCGTGCGGGTTGGGATTGGCTCGGACCCCGTGTCTGTCCAGCTCGATACCGACCGCCTGACGAACGTGGCGCGGGGCCTGGTCGTCTGGGCGGATTCGCTGGAGAACGTGACCGCCTCGATTTGGCGGGTTCCCCATGGCGGCCGTGTGCATCTGGAAGTACAGGGCCGGACGCCCTGCGGCATCCCGGTCGTGGTCTACGGCGGAGTCCGGTTCGACGAAGTGATCTTCCCGGACCTCCCTGCGGGGATGCGGCAGGAGATGCCGGTGTTCGTGCTGCGGCAGTGGAACAGCGCTGGGGAGGTGGCAGCGTGACAGGCACCAAGGAAGCCGCGGTGACCCCGCCGGCCAACTCGCGGGCCGCTCGGATGCGCGAACCTCTGGCCTCGGACGTAGTCAAGGCGACCGCTGAGAAGCACGGGGTCTGTGTCCGGCCGTTCACGATGGAAGTCGGGGATACCGAGACCGGTGAACTCCGGTACGTTCCCGTCCCCTGCGGCTCGACCGTGGAATCGGTGTGCCTGCCGTGTGCCCGGAAGGCGAAGGCGCTGCGACAGGTTCAGTGCCGCGAGGGCTGGCACATCGACACCGAACCGGACTTCACGCCGGAACCACCGACCGAGACACAGACGGAGCTGTTGGCGTTCCGGGCTGACCTGGTCGCGGCCTACCGCGAGGTGAGCGACCAGGCCGAAGCCGACGAGCTGAGGGAGGAGATCCAGGGCGTCGACGACGAACTTCGGCAACTCGGGATGCGCGGCCGCCTCCCCTCCATCGACCTGCCCACGAAAACGGCGGTCAAGCGGTCGACCAAGCGGCGACAGGACGCGCCGAACCTGCCTCGACGCAAGGTCGCCAAGACCACGCTCGGACGGGAGTACGCGGGCAAGTTCCGGCCCTCGATGTTCGTCACGCTCACCTGCGACACCTACGGCCCTGTTCGCTCCGATGGTGCTCCGGTGAACCCGGCGACGTATGACTACCGGCGGGCGGCTCGAGACGCGGTGCACTTCTCGGCCCTGGTGGACAGGTGGTGGCAGAACCTGCGGCGAGTCGTGGGCTGGGACGCGCAGTACTTCGCGACCGTGGAGCCTCAACGGCGGGCCGCTCCGCACCTGCACGCGGCTGTCCGGGGATCGGTTCCGCACGATGTGATCCGCCAAGTCACCGAAGCGACCTATCACCAGGTGTGGTGGCCTACGCACGACGAAGTGGTCTACGTCGATCGGATGCCACTGTGGGACGGCGACCGCAGGGTGTTCGTCGACCCCGACACCCGCGAACCACTGACCGACTGGGACGACGCTGTTGAAGCCGTGGAAGACCCGGCGCACGTGGTCACCTTCGGCCGCCAGGTGCACTCGAAGGGCATCCTGGGCGGCTCCGAAGAAGCCGGACGACACATCGGCTACCTGACCAAATACCTCACCAAATCCACCGGTGAAGTCGTGGAAGCCGACACCGCGCGGCAGAGGGGTCACCACGACCGGTTGCACGCGGAACTGTCCGTGACACCCTGCTCGCCCCGGTGCGCTGTGTGGCTGTTGTATGGGATCAATCCCAAGGGTGCCAAAGGAAAGACCACACCAGGGCATTGCAAAGGAAGGGCGCATCGGCGGACCACGCTCGGCCTTCCCGGTCGTCGGGTCCTGGTGTCCCGGAAGTGGTCAGGGAAGACGCTCGTCGACCACAAGGCCGACCGAAAGGCGTTCGTGATCGAAGCCCTGGCGGCGGTCGGGATCGAGAAACCCGCACCGGACCCGGCTCGGCTGGTCTGGCGCAAAGTCGACTCCGGTGACGCGAACGTGCCTCCTCGGGATCACCTGGTGATGCACGCGATTTCGGAGCGGATCACGTGGAAGGCCGAGTACGACAGAGCACTACTCGCCGCGCAGAGCCCACCGGATGTTTCGGCAACTCCGCTGGCGGCTTAGGAACTGGGGAGGCGAACGTGGGAAAGAACTACCTGACAGTCGACGAAGCGGCGGCGTATCTGAACACGCGCGTCCGGTTCGTGCGGCGGTTGATCTCGGAGCGGCGCGTGGCGTTCCACAAGGTCGGTGTACACGTGCGGTTCGCCGTCGCCGACCTTGAGGAGTTCGTCCAGGCCGGTCGGGTCGAACCGATCACGCGGGCCTCGGTGATCCGGGACCTCGGAAGGGCGGCCTGACATGGCTAACAAACGAGGACACCGGGGTTTCGGCAATGTCCGACAGCGGGAATCAGGGAAGTGGCAGGCGCGTTATCCGGGGCCGGATGGCCAGATTCGTAACGCTCCCAACATGTTCACGAGTAAGCGCACGGCCGAACAGTGGTTGTCGGTGACCGAAACGCAGATCATGAAAGGCGAGTGGGTCGACCCTGAACGGGCGAAAGTCAAGCTCGGGCACTATGCGGACCAGTGGATCACGCAGCGGCCCGGCTTGCGTCCGCGCACGGTCGAGTTGTACCGGTGGCTTCTGCGGAAGCACATCGCAGCGGATCTCGGCGGTGTCGAACTGGGCAAGTTGTCGACGGCGATCATTCGGCAATGGCGTGCGGATCGCCTGGCGGCCGGAGTGTCGGAGTCGGTCACTGCCAAGGCTTATAGGTTGCTCCGGGCGATCCTCACTACGGCTGTCGACGAAGACAAGATCATGCAGCGGAACCCCTGCCGGGTGCGGGGTGCCGACAAGGAGAATCCGGCGGAGCGGCCGATTGTGACCGTTCCGCAGGTGTTCGATCTGGCTGGACGGATGCCGGAGCGGTTCCGGGCGCTCGTACTGCTGGCCGCGTTCGCGTCGCTCCGTTGGGGTGAGGTGTCGGCGCTGCGGCGGTGCGACGTCGCGGAGGACGGGAGCTGGGTCCGGATCTCGCGGGCACTGGTCGAAGTTCCCGGGCGTGGGTTGATCGTCGGTCCGCCGAAGTCGCGGGCAGGAGTGCGGACACTGATCGTTCCGGCGGCGATTCGGCGAGACGTGGTGAAGCACCTCGATGCGTTCGTGAAGCCGGAGGGCGACGCGCTGTTGTTCACCGGTGAGCGTGCGGGCAACCCGGTGCGTCGGCCGAACTTCAGTCAGCGGACGAAGTGGACGGAGGTTGTGGCGAAGATGGGTCTCAAGGGTCTGCACTTCCATGACCTCCGGCACGCGGGGAACATCTGGGCGTCAAAGGCGGGCACGTCGACCAAGGACCTCATGGCGCGGATGGGGCATGACGACATGCGGGCGGCGCTCATCTACCAGCGGGCGACCAGTGACGCTGACGAACGGATCGCCGACCGGCTCTCGAAGCTCGTCGACCAGCACCGGACGGGCAACGCGGATGACGATGACGACGGCTTGAGCGGTCAGCCGGTCCCGGTCGGCTAATGGCCCGTTAATGGCCCGGCTCGGAGAATGATCTACCAAAACGAAAGCCCCAGGTCCTAAGTGGACATCCACTGACCTGGGGCTTTCGCATCTGAGCGGATGACGGGAATCGAACCCGCGTATTCAGCTTGGGAAGCTGATGTTCTACCATTGAACTACATCCGCAGTGCTCGGCCAGCATACATGGTCCGGATCTCTCCTTGCCAAGACCCCACCTCGTCTTGACGTCGCCGCCTTCAAGTGACAACACTTGTTGTCTACGTCGGAGGTGAGCCGGATGGACGAGAGGCTGCCCGACCCCGAGCTGTTCCGCCAAGGCGGGTTCCGGGTCGCGTCGAGGTTGTTCATCGAGGGCGACATCAGGGGTGACGAACGCCAGGTGGCCCGGTTGCGGGGGTTCGCGCAGCGGGAGGATCCGGCGGCCGACGTGCTGGTGCCGTTGCTGCGAAAAGGTGCCCAGGGACAGTTCGAACAGGCGCTGCGGCAAGGCATCGAGAGTGTCGAGAGTCCGCCGGAGGAGCTCGAAGCCTTCTTTCGTGACGTCGAGGCGACGCCGTACTGGGTCGATCAGGACCGGTTGGAGCGCGGAGCGCGGGCGATCACGCGTGCCGGGTTGCTCGGGCTCTTTCCGCTAGGTGACGTTTCGTTGATGGGCGGCTATCTCGCGTCGCGTGCCACGAAGTCGCTCGTCGGCACGGGCGAGATCGAGTACAAGGCGGCGCGGCGTCTCGTCGAGACGGCGACCTGGTGGATCCACGTGACGACGCCGGGTGCGCTGGTGCCCGGCGGGCGCGGGTACGAGGCCGCGTTGCGGGTGCGGATCGTGCACGCGCATGTCCGTGCCGCGATGAACCGCCGCAAGGATTGGGATTACGCCGCTTGGGACAGGCCGGTCAATCAGGTCCAGACCGCGGGCACGCTCCTGCTCTTCTCGCTCGTCTACGTGTTCGGCACGCAACTGCTCGGGCTCCGCTACAGCGCCCGCGAGCGCGCCGACATCCTGCACCTTTGGCGTTACGTCGGTTGGCTGATGGGCGTCGACGAGGAGCTCCTGCCCGCCGGCGAGGACGACGCTTGGCGGCTGCTGTGGCTGCTCGCCACCACCGAGTTCATCCCCGACGACGATTCCAAACGGCTCGCCGCGGCGCTCATGAAGTCCCACGCCGCGATCGGCGAGGGCCGGGGCGCGGTGGGCAAGGTCCTCTCGCATGTGTCGGTCGCGGCGCACGGGTCGATCAGCAGGCTCCTTCTCGGCAAGACCAACGCCGACTTCCTGGAGCTGCCGGACGATCCGATCGCGCAGGCGGCCGTGGTCGCGGTGGCGGGCGTCAACTTCGCCGCCGAGACGGTCCGGCGGGTGGTGCCCGGCGCGACGGCGCTCCAGGAGCTGATCGGGGCCGCCGGCCGTCGTCACTACCTCCGGCAGGTCACCAAGGTGTTCGGGCTCGACCCCACCTACGGCAGGCACATGAAGGCCGCTTGACTACGCTGACCGCGTGCTCCTCAGCGACCGTGACCTCCGTAAAGAGCTCGACGCCGGCCGTCTCGGTGTCGACCCGTTCGACCCGACGATGGTCCAGCCGTCGAGCATCGACGTGCGACTCGACCGCTATTTCCGCGTGTTCGACAACAGCAAGTACACGCACATCGACCCGCAGCTCCAGCAGGACGAGCTGACCTCGCTGGTCGAGAAGGAGGGCGAAGACCCCTTCGTGCTCCACCCCGGCGAGTTCGTTCTGGGTTCGACGTACGAGACCGTCACCCTCGCCGACGACCTCGCCGGCCGTCTGGAGGGCAAGTCCTCCCTCGGCCGCCTCGGCCTGCTCACGCACTCCACCGCGGGCTTCATCGACCCGGGCTTCTCGGGTCACATCACGCTGGAGCTGTCGAACGTCGCGAACCTGCCGATCACGCTGTGGCCGGGTATGAAGATCGGCCAGCTCTGCATCTTCCGCCTGTCCAGCGCGGCGGAGTTCCCGTACGGCTCGAACGAGGCCGGTTCGCGCTACCAGGGGCAGCGGGGACCGACCCCGAGCCGCGCGTACAAGAACTTCCACCGCGTCGACACTTGGCGCTAACCGACTGGAGCTTCCCACTCGATCCGGTGCCGCCACATGAAGGCGTTCGGATCCTCCTTCGGTGGGTTCTTGAACGCCCGCGTGAGGAAGAAGTCGCGGATCACCCGTCCGACGGGGCCGACCGCCTTCGCGTCGCCGTTGCGCTTGCCGCGCTCGACGACGGCCTCGACGCGCTCGCGTCGCAGTCCTTCGTAGGCGGCGAGCGCTTTCGGGATCGAGGGCACGTCGCGCAGGCATCGCGCCAGCGTGACGGCGTCCTCGACGGCCATCGCCGCGCCTTGTCCCGCGGCCGGTGAGGTCGCGTGGGCGGCGTCGCCGATGATGACCATCCGGTCCGTCCGCCAGGTCGGCACGTTCGGGAAGTCGTACGTCGCCCACGGCCGGTAGATCTCGCGCGTCGCGCGCACGATCTCGACGGCCGGAGTGCGGTCCACCGCGAGTTCCCGGATCAGGTCTTCGCGCCAGGTGGTCATCACGGCGAGGTCGGCCGGAGACGGCTCATGCTTCCGGGGCACGTTCGCGAACCACCAGACGCCGCCGTCCGGGTGGACGACGTGTGCGAAGAACAGCCGCTTGCCGAAGGTCATGTGCATGACGCCGGGTTCGTCGTCCAGCCGCAGGCCCTCGGCCAGCCCACCGGTGTTCAGCAGGGGCACGTAGCGCGGTGACGGCGCCCGCGGGTCGATGATCGTCCGCACCCGCGAGCGGAGCCCGTCCGCACCGATCAGCAGGTCGCCCTCGGCCGACGAGCCGTCCTCGAACGTCGCGAGTACGCCGGAAGCGGTCTCGCGAGCGTCGGCCAGGCGCTTGCCGTAGCGGACCTCGATGCCGCGTCTGACGGCTTCGTCGCGAAGGCCGATGTAGAGCTCGGAGCGCAGCACGGTCTGGCTCGTGGTGCCGTCTTCCAGTCGGCCGCCGAGCGCGAGGTCCGCCAGTTCGCGCCCGTTCCCCAGCCGCATCTTGATCCGCGGCGTGTCGAATCCCAGTTCTTTGACCAGGTCTTTCAGTGCCAGCGGCGCCAGCGCGTCGAGTCCGTTCACCGCGAGAGTCAAAAACGCGCCGACGCCTTCCGCGGTCCGGTCGTACGCCTCGTGGATCACCGGTTCGTGGCCGATCTCGTGCAGCGCGATCGCCGTGACCGTGCCCGCGATACCCCCGCCGGCGATCAGTACCTGCGCCATGTCGTTCACCTCATCGAATATCTTAGAAACTAATTCGTTCTATCGAACTAAAGACTCCGCTAGGCTGGCCGACGTGTCAAGTGAGCGGGCGGAGCTGGTCGAACGGGTCCTCGGCGGATCGCGGGCGCTGTCGACGGAGACGGTCATGTTCCATGCGGCGATCGCCGAGCAGCGCGGCCTTTCGGCCGTCGAAAGCAAGGTGACCGACTACCTCGCCCGCCTCGGGCCGCAGACGCCGAAGGCGCTCTCGCAGCTCTCGGGGCTCGCGCCGGCGTCGATCACCGCGCTCATCGACAGACTCGAGGGCAAGGGGATCGTCGCGCGGAAGCCGCATCCCGAGGATCGGCGCAAGGTGCTCATCGAGATCGACGGGGCGGCGATGGTCTCCGCCGCGCCGTTGTGGGACCACCTGGTGAAGTCTGTCCGCGAGGCCTGCGAGAACTACACGGACGGTGAGCTCGAGACGGTGATCCGGTTCCTCACGGACGCCGCGGCGATCACGCATGACTCGACAAAGTCGATCACTGGAAGACAGAGCACCGAGCGCGACCGCTGACCGGTATTACTACTTTCGGGGGTATTGCCGTAACCGGTTCGTGATAGTTTTCGGCCCCGTGTCCCCCAATAGAACACGAAGCCGGTTACTGCTGGTCACGCTCAGCGTCCTGCTGGGCGGGGTGATCGCCAGTGCGAGCTACCTGATGGTGACCGATCGGTTCCAGGGTACTGCGCTGAGTAATCTGTCACTGAGTGTTCCCGACACCAAGGGCAGACCTGGCGACGCCCTCGCGAAGCCTCCCTCTTACTTCGGCCAGACGTCCGCTCCGGCCCCTGGCGGCCCCGCGTCCGACTCCGCGGCCCCGACGTCGTCTTCGGCCGCCCCCACGTCTTCCTCCGCGCCGCCGAGCTCGTCGTCCGCTCCGGCCGAGCCGCCCGCCCAGAGTTCCGAAGCCCCGAAGCCGACGCCCAGCAAGGCTCCGGAGCCGCCTCGTTCGCAGGACAGCTCGCTCGCCGCCCAGGTCGTCGACCTCGTCAACGCCGAGCGCGCCGACGCGGGCTGCTCGCCGGTGAGCAACGAGTCGCGTCTGGCCGCCGCCGCGCAGGGCCACAGCGACGACATGTCCGCCAGGAACTACTTCTCGCACACCACGCCGGAAGGCGTCACGTTCGACCAGCGCATCCGTGCCGCCGGCTACGACAAACCCGGCGCCGAGAACATCGCCAAGGGCCAGTCGAACGCCGCGAAGGTGATGGACGCCTGGATGAACTCCGAGGGCCACCGCGCGAACATCCTCAACTGCAAGCTGAAGAAGATCGGTGTCGGCGTCAACACCAAGGGCATGTACTGGACGCAGAACTTCGGCTACTGACCCTTGTCCCAGTCGCCGTAGCGGGCCAGCACGGCCGCGCGCAGTTCGGCGTCCGTGCGCGGGACCGGTTCGATGAACACCTCGGTGACGTCGCCGAAGGTCCGCGTCAGTTCGCTCGCCATCCGGACACAGGCTCGTTCGACCTCCGCGGCGGAGAGCGCGTCGTCGAAGTCGACGCGGGCGCAGACGAGCACCTGATCGGTGCCCATCAGCATGGTCTGCAGGTCGACGACGGCCTCGATCTCGGGCGCGCCCATCAAGTGATCGCGCACCGCGCGCACCAGCCTCGGATCGGCCTGCCTGCCGATCAGCAGGCCGCGGTTGGTGCGCCCGAGCACGTACGCGACGAGCGCCAGCAGCACCCCGATCGCGATCGACGCCGCGCCGTCCCAGACATGCGATCCGGTGAGCTGGTGCAGCCCGATCCCGGCGAACGCGAGCAGCAGGCCGATCAGCGCGGCCGAGTCCTCGAACAGGACGGTCTTCGGGGCCGGGTCGTCGATCATCCGCAGGTACACCGAGACCTTCTGGCCGGACTCCGCGGCGTCGCGCCGCACCTGCCGCACGGCCTGGAACCACGAGACGGACTCGAGGACGAACGCGATCGCGAGGACGACGTAGCCGACGATCGGATCGGACTGCTCGGTCGCTTCGCCGAACACCGTCGAGAAGCCTTCGTAGAGCGCGAACATCGCGCCGGAGGCGAAGATCGACACCGCCGCGAGCAGCGACCAGAAGTAGCGTTCCTTGCCGTAGCCGAAGGGGTGGACGCGGTCGGCGGGGCGGTCCGACCGTTTCAGCGCGGTCAGCAGGAGGACTTCGGTGATCGTGTCGGCCACCGAGTGCGCGGCCTCCGACAGCATCGCGCCGGAGCCGGTGATGATCCCGGCGATCAGTTTCAGCACGGCGATGGCGAGGTTGACCCCACCCGCCAGCACCACGGTCAGCGTGCTTTCGTCACCGGATTCTTCACTCACCTCGCGTAGCGTAGTGCGAGTGAGTCGATCTCACAGGCGACGCAAACCCTGCAGTACACGTTCCATCAAGGCGAGTGCCGGATGACCGTCGAATTCAGCCTGCGTTTCATGAACGGTGACCAAACCGAGTTCGGCCATATCACCCAAAAGGACCTTTGCAACGCCGAGTGGAACGCTTAGTGACGCCGCTACTTCGGCGACGGAAGTCGGACGACGGCACAGTGTTCTCACGGAATGGAATTCGACGCTGAACCCTGGCGCGTTCCACGGCGCGTCGTTCCGGACGGAAATCATCGCTTCGATGGCGAAGTTCCGTTTGGACTGTGTGCGTCCGCCCGTGCGGACGTACGGGCGGACGCGCGTGCGGCGGCGTTCCTGTCGCGGTGGTCGCCTGGCTGCCGGGATGCTGGGGATGGTCGCTTCCTGGGCCATTCTGGCGAGTGCCGCGGTCGACGGGACGCGAGCGGGCGGGCGAACGGTCGGCGACCCCGGCATGGCGAGCCGGTGTTCCTTGACCGAGCGGAGTTCGTGCCGGTTGCCCATCGATTTCCTCGCCCCCGTTTTTCCGAATCCGCTGCAGCCTATCGGCACGGTGTACCGCCGAACGGGTAACGGGACCGAATGGTCCGGACCGGATAAAACAAGAGGGAACATTCTCTCGCATTATGTGCGAGAGAATGTTCCCTCCGGTCTCGGGCTTCTACTTGTCTTCCTCGGGAAGTGGTGTTCCGGTGGCTGTTTCGTCGGTGGGCACGTCGGCCTTTCCGTCGAGTTCGGCATCCGAGACGCCGTCCAGGGACGGCGCTCCCGCCGGGACCAGTTGCGGCTCCGGCTTCCGCTTGACGGCGGTCAGCAGCAGCTGGGCGACGTCGACGACCTCGACCTTCTCGCTCGCCTGCCCGTCGCTCTGGCGCGCCGTGACGCCGTCGGTCAGCATCACGCGGCAGAACGGGCAGCCGGTCGCGATCTTCGAAGGCGCGGTGCCGAGCGCTTCGTCGACGCGCTCGACGTTGATGCGCTTGCCGATCTTCTCTTCCATCCACATCCGCGCGCCACCGGCACCACAGCACATCGAACGGTCGCCGTGCCGCGGCATCTCGCGCAGTTGCGCGCCCGAAGCGCCGACGAGCTCACGCGGAGCGTCGTAGATCTTGTTGTGGCGGCCCAGGTAGCACGGGTCGTGGTAGGTGACGTCCTCGGCGACCGGGGCCACCGGGGTCAGGTGCTTCTCCCGCACCAGGCGGTTGAGCAGCTGCGTGTGGTGCACGACCTCGAACTGGCCGCCCAGTTCCGGGTACTCGTTCGCGAGCGTGTTGAAGCAGTGGGCACAGGTGACGACCACCTTGCGCTCCTTGCGTTCGCGGCCCTCGAACACCGAGTTCAGGATCTCGACGTTCTGCTGCGCCAGCATCTGGAACAGGAACTCGTTGCCCGCGCGGCGGGCCGGGTCACCGGTGCAGGACTCCTCCGAGCCGAGCACGGTGTACTTGACGCCCGCGATGTGCAGCAGTTCCGCGACAGCGCGCGTGGTCTTCTTCGCGCGGTCCTCGAACGCGCCGGCGCAGCCGACCCAGAAGAGGTACTCGGCGTCGCCGAGGTCGCCGTCGAACACCGGCACCTCGAACTCCAGGTCCTCGGTCCAGGCGAGCCGGTCCTTGGCGTTCTGGCCCCACGGGTTGCCCTTGTTCTCCAGGTTCTTGAACATCCCGTTGAGCTCGCTGGGGAACGAGGACTCGATCATCACCTGGTAGCGGCGCATGTCGACGATGTGGTCGACGTGTTCGATGTCCACCGGGCACTGCTCGACGCACGCGCCGCAGGAGGTGCAGGACCACAGCACCTCGGGGTCGATCACGCCGCCGTCATCGCCGATGAGGGCCTTCTGCGACTCCGCGATCGCGAGGACGTCGATGCCCGCGTACATGTCGTCGCCGGAGAGCCCGACCTCGTCACCGGCCATGTCACGCTTGCCGCCCGCGAGCAGGTACGGCGCCTTCGCGTAGGCGTGGTCGCGAAGCTGCGTGATGAGCAGCTTCGGCGAAAGCGGCTTGCCGGTGTTCCACGCGGGGCACTGCGACTGGCAGCGGCCGCATTCGGTGCAGGTGGAGAAGTCCAGCCAGCCCTTCCAGCTGAAGTCCTCGATCTTGCCGACGCCGAAGGTGTCCTCGTCCGGGTCGGCCTCTTCGAGGTCGAGCACCTTGCCGTTGCTCATCATCGGCTTGAGCGCGCCCAGCGCGACGCCGCCGTCGGCCTCGCGCTTGAAGTAGATGTTGAAGAAGGCGCTGAACCGGTGCCACGCGATGCCCATGGTCATCGTGCGCGCGATGACGATCAGCCAGATCGTGGCGCTCATCAGCTTGACGAACGCGAACACCGAGACCAGGTTCGGGCTCGCGGGCAGCAGCTCACCGATCGGATGCGAGACGAACGCGGCCCAGACCGGGGTCTCGTGGACGTTCAGCGCGGACTTCGCGGCGCGCACGCCGATGATGCCGATGCCCTCGATGAGCACGACGGCCTCGATGAAGTACGCCCACTTGAAGTTGGAGCCCTGGAAGCGGGACTGCCGGTCGGCGCGGCGCGGGTGGTTCTTCTGGCGGACCCAGATCAGCACCAGGATGCCGACGATGGTGCCGGCCCCGAGCAGCTCCATGAGCAGCTGGAACAGCGACCAGTCGTCGAGGATGGGCCAGCCCCACGTGGGAACGAAGACCTCGCCGTACGCCTCGAAGAGGGCGAGCGACCCGATCAGGAAGCCCCACATGACCAGCCAGTGCGCCGGGCCGACGCTCTTGACCTTGTTCATCCGGGTGTGCGCGGCGAATTCCTTGATCAGGGTCTTCATGCGCGGAATGAACGGGCCGTTGCGGGTCGAGTCCGGCTGACCGAGGCGGATCACCCGCACGAAGCGGGCGATGGTCGCGAAGAACATTCCCCAGGCGACGACGCCGAGCAGGACCGAGATCCCGCCGAGCGTCAGCTGTACAGCGCCCATCGTCGGGTGCCTTTCGTCCGAGTGAAGCTGTGGTGGTTCGGGCAGACTAATGCTTCTTACTGATGGGTAACCCACTGGCCGCGCCCAAGTCCCACCGATGTGGTGTACGCCTCTCTTGGTTTTAAGACGATCGTCCAGGTAGTTTTTGTGACATGGGTGCGTACCTTCTTCTCGCTTTGGCCATCGCCGCAGAGGTATCCGCGACGGTGTCGCTGAAACTTTCCGAGGGGTTCAGCAAGCTGGGCCCGTCGATCGTCGTGGTCCTCGGATACGCCGTCGCGTTCGTCGCGCTGGCGTACGTGCTGAAGGCGGGCGTGCCGGTGAGCGTCGCCTACGCGATCTGGGCCGCGGCCGGTGTCGCGCTGGTGGCCGCCGTCGGCATCGTGTTCTTCTCCGAACCCGTCAACTTCTCCGTGATCGCCGGATTGGTACTGGTGATCGGCGGCGTCGTGCTGATCGAGGCAGGGGGCGCGCACTAAGTGAAGATCCAGATCGACGGCCGGAAGGCCAGGGGCGAGAAGCGGCGCGACGAGATCATCGCGGCCGCGTTGCGGGTGATCGAACGCGACGGCGTCGCCGGCGTCACCCATCGGACGGTCGCCGCCGAGGCAGGCGTGCCGACGGCTTCGACGACCTATCACTTCTCCAGCCTCGACGACCTGCTGATCGCCACCCTCATCTCGTGCGCGCGGGATATGGCGACCGAGGTCTACTGGATGATCGACCGCGCCCGTTCGCGCGGCAGCCGCGGCGCGGAAGAGGTCGCCGGACTGCTCGCGGAGGCACTGGGCCCGCGGCGCGGGCGGACGATGGCGGAGTACGAGCTGTACCTGCTGGCCGCGCGCAAACCCGAACTGCGGCCCGCCGCCCGGCGCTGGCTGGACGTGCTGACCTCGATGGTCCGGCACGACGACGAGGTCGCGTTCCGGGTGTTCCTCGCCGGTATCGACGGCCTCCTGATCCAGGGCCTCATCGACGACGAGCCGCCGTCGGCGGAAGAGCTGCGGCCGGTGGTCGACTACCTGCTGAAACCCCGTTGACCTGCCGGGTAACTTTCGGATCATGAGGACTGTCGGCGCATACGAACTGGACGACGACCCGGCTCGGGTGGACCTCGACATGGTGTGGAAGTACTTGTCCACCAGCGTTTACTGGGGCAAATGGCGAGATCGCGAGCAGGTCGAGAAGGTCTTCAGGAACGCGTGGCGAGTCGTCGGCGCGTACGAGAGCTCGACAGGCCGCCAGGTCGGCTTCGCTCGGGCGTTCTCGGACACCATCGGCAGCGCGTACCTCGCGGACGTCTTCGTCGTCGACGAGGCGCGCGGCTCGGGGCTCGGCAAGGAACTGGTCCGGGAGATGATCGACAACGGACCGGGCGCGGAGTTCCGGTGGATGCTGCACACCGCCGACGCGCACGGGCTGTACCGGCCGTTCGGCTTCGGCGACCCGCCCGAGGGGCAGTACATGGAGCGGAGCCGGGCCAACGGGCAGGTCTAGCGGTCAAAGTCCGTGAGGGTCTCCTTCCCTACCCTGAGAGTAGGGAAGGAGGCCCTCACGGAAAGCCGCTCAGCCCTTGTTCTCGTGCAGGGCCGTAAGCGTGGCCCGGCCGATGGCGTGGCCGAAGAGGTTGAAGCCGAGGAAAGCCGGCGTAGCGTCTTCGCCGACCTCAAGCTTTTCGACGTCGACAGCGTGCACCGCGAAGATGTACCGGTGCGGCCCGTGTCCGGGCGGCGGGGCGGCGCCGAGGAACTGCTTCACGCCCCCGTCCCCCTTCAGGGTGACAGCGCCCGCCGGCAGGCCGGAGCCCGTCTCGTCGCCCGCGTTCGCGGCCAGCGCGGTCACCGACGCGGGGATGTTGAAGACCGCCCAGTGCCAGAAACCGCTCGCCGTCGGGGCGTCGGGGTCGTAGCAGGTCACGGCGAAGCTCTTGGTCCCCTCGGGGAAGCCCTCCCAGGACAGCTGCGGGGAACGGTCTTCGCCGCCCGCCCCGAAGAGCCCGGAAAGCTGGGCTGTCGGCAGGAAGCCGCCTTCTTCGATGTCGGTGCTGCTCAAGGTGAAGGCAGGCAGATCGGGCAGGAAGTCGTACGGATCGGGTGCCTGCGGCATGCGTCCTCCTGATCGTGGAACCGATGACAAAGCCAGGCTAGGTGCTGTCCTGTGGGTCTGTTCGATGGGCTTCGTGATCCAGGTGGTTCCTGGCGGTGCGGGCGGATCGGCCTCGTACCGGGTCGTACTCGGCCGCATCCGCCCGTGCCGTCAGGGACCGCCTGGGCGCGAAGACCGCGAACATGACCTGCAGGACAGCACCTAGGACCCCGAGGACCCCGGTGCGGGATCAGGGACGATTCCGGGGGTTACCCCTATGTCCATCCCGCCGTGCTGCCCTTAGCGTCGAGCTACACGAAACCTGCTCTGGAGGGACTCAAGACCATGGCGCGCCCACTCCTCGCGATCGGAGGCATCGCGTTGATCGGCGTCGGTGTCCTCACCGGCCTCGGCTGGTGGTGGCCGTCCGACGCGGAGGCCACCGCGGAGGTGACCCAGCCGATCCGCAGCGTGCGGATCGAGAACGACGAGGGTGGCATCAAGATCCGCACCGGCGAGGGGCCGGTCCGGGTCCACCAGGAATTCGAGTACCGCTGGAACAAGCCGGGCGACTCGTTCCGCGTGGACGGCGACACCCTGGTCCTCGCCGGCTGCGGCAGCAACTGCGAGGTCCGTTACGACGTGGTGGTCCCGGCGGGCGTACCGGTCACGGGCAATCTGGACTCCGGGTCGCTCGACATCGCCGGAGTGTCCACTGTGGACGTCACGGTCGACTCCGGCCGGGTCGAGGTGCGGGACGTGCCGGGCACGGTGAAGGTGCGGTCCGACGCCGGTCGCGTCGAACTCGCGAACATCGGCCAGGCCGTCACGGTGCAGGCCGCGTCCGGCGCCATCAAGGGGGAACGGCTCGGCGGCAACGTCGAAGCCCGCACCGACAGCGGCCGCATCGAACTCGAACTGATCAAGGGCGCCGACGTCACCGCGCAGACCGACAGCGGTTCGGTCGAGGTCACCGTCCCGGCGGGCGACTACAACGTCACCGGCGCCAGCGACAGCGGCCGCCGCGACATCGACGTGAACCAGTCCGGTTCGGCCCAGCACAAGCTCGATCTCAACACCGACAGCGGAAGCGTCAAGGTCAAAGCGGCCTGACGGAATTCATCGGGGGAACACTTTTTCATGGGAACCACAGAGAAGCGCGTCCTCGGCGCGCTCGCTCTCGGCGCGCTGACCGCCTTCGGGATCGTCGGCTGCACGACCGAAAGCCACGAGAAGCTGAGCGACGGCGCGCCCGTCACCGAGCAGATCACCGCGATCCGGGTGGACGTCCCGGTCGGCGCGGTCACGCTCCGGGTCGAGGACGGCGCACCGGTCTCGCTGCGCCGCGAAGTGACGTACACGGGCAAGAACCCGGGCAAGACGTACAGCGTCGAGAACGGCACGCTGGTCCTCGGCGGCTGCAAGCAGTGTGGCGTGGACTACGACGTCGTGGTGCCGCGCGAGCTGGCGATCTCCGGGTCCATCGGCACCGGCAAGATCACGCTCGCGCGCGCCACGTCGGTCGATCTGAAGGGGGACGTCGGCGACCTGAAGGTGCTGAGCACGTCCGGCCCGGTCAACCTGCGCACCGGCACCGGTGACATCGAGGTCGGCCTCACGAAACCGGGCGCGGTCACCGCGAACGCCGAGGTCGGCAAGGTCGTCGTCACCGTGCCCGACGGCGCGTACCAGGTCCGCGCGAAGGCGGAGGTCGGCAAGGTCGAGACCGGCGGCGTCCGGCAGGACCAGGCTTCGGCGAACCTCCTCGACCTCCAGTCCGGCACCGGCTCGATCACGGTGAAGCCCGCATGAAGACACTTGCCGCGATCACCGCGCTGACCCTGCTGCCGCTTTCCGCGGTGCCCGCGTCCGCCGCGCCCGGCATCGACTGGAAGCCGTGCGCGACCGAGTACGCGCCGACGCTGGAATGCGCGAACCTTCCGGTGAGCGGCGGCTTTTCCATCGCACTGGCGAAACTGCCCGCGACCGATCCCGCGCGCCGCGTCGGTTCGCTGCTGACGAACCCGGGCGGGCCGGGCGGTGCCGGCGTCACCGTGCTCAAGTACGGCGGCCGCGGGTTCGCGCTGGACCAGCCGGAAATGGCCGAGGTGCGGCAGCGGTTCGACGTCATCGGGTTCGACCCGCGTGGCGTCGGGGCCAGCACGCCCGCGATCGGTTGCGCGCCGAATCTGCACGATCCTGCGCTCAGCCGGTTCCCGCGGAGCCGCGCGGACTACGAAAAGCTCATCGCGCACAACCGCGCTTCGGGCGAGGAATGTCTCAAGAGGACAGGGCCTGCTTTGTCCTCTGTGGACACTTGGCGCGCCGCGGACGACATCGAAGCGATCCGGGTCGCCCTCGGCGAGCCGAAGGTGAACTGGCTCGGTGTCTCCTACGGTTCCGAACTCGGCGCCGTGTACGCGGAGAAGTACCCGAAGCGCGTCAGGACGATGGTGCTCGACGGTGCCATCGACCACTCCCGGCCGACACGGCTTGCGATCCTCGACGAGGCCATCGCGACCGAGGGCGCGCTCAACGACTTCGCGAAGTGGTGCACGACGTCTTCCGACTGCGTGCTTCGCGGCAAGGACGTTCTCGCCACCTACGACAAGCTCATGCGGACGCCTGGCGGCGTGCCGTCGCAGCAACTGGGGCGGAACGTGACCGCCGAGGAGATCGCGGCCGGTGTCTACGGCGGGTTGATCCTGCCGGCGTTCTGGCCGGACGTGGCGAAGGGCATCGAGGCCGCGACAGCGGGGAACGCGGACGGGCTGGTGCCGTACTCCCAGCTGGACCCGTCCTACGGCGCGTACCGCTCGATCGGCTGCCACGACTTCGGCTCGCCGTTCACCTCCTACCCTGACATGAGGGCGATGCAGGGCCTGGTGAAGACCCTCGCGCCGCACAGCTGGCGGTACTCGGAGTTCTGGGACATCGCGAGCGGGTGTACGGGCTGGCCGGTGCCCTCGGCGTACCTGCCGCGGCCGCAGAAGATCTCGGGTGCGGCGCCGATCCTCGTGGTCGGCGGCGAACACGACCCGGCGACGCCGCTCGTGTGGGCGAAGGGGCTCGCGCGGAACATCGAGAACTCGACATTGCTCGTCGACGCCGGGTACGGGCACACGGGGCTGCTGAACTCCGCCTGCGTGCGCACCGAAGAAGTGAAATACCTGGTGAGCGGGGTCACACCGGCTCCGGGCACGGTCTGCCGGTAGCCCGGGAACAAGACGCCCGTGCCGCTCGTTGAGCCGGATACAAGGTTGAGTGCGGTCGGCTCAAGTCCGGCTTGACGGAAGCCGCACCGGCCCGATACAACTTGCGTTGAGCCCGCTCAAGGTGGGCGAGAACGTGCAGGTCACGAAACTAGCAGGAGGATCACACCATGGCGCGAGCGGTCGGCATCGACCTCGGCACGACCAACTCGGTCGTCGCTGTCCTTGAGGGCGGCGAGCCGACGGTCATCGCCAACTCGGAAGGTTCACGCACCACCCCGTCCATCGTCGCCTTCGCCAAGAACGGCGAAGTGCTGACCGGCCAGCCGGCGAAGAACCAGGCCGTGACGAACGTCGACCGCACCATCCGGTCGGTCAAGCGGCACGTCGGTACCGACTGGAAGACCGAGATCGACGGCAAGGCGTACACCTCGCAGGAGATCAGCGCCCGCGTGCTGATGAAGCTCAAGCGCGACGCCGAGGCGTACCTCGGCGAGACCATCACCGACGCGGTCATCACCGTCCCCGCCTACTTCGAGGACGCGCAGCGGCAGGCCACCAAGGAGGCCGGGCAGATCGCCGGCCTGAACGTGCTCCGCATCGTCAACGAGCCCACCGCGGCGGCGCTGGCGTACGGCCTGGACAAGGGCGAGAAGGAACAGACCATCCTGGTCTTCGACCTCGGTGGCGGTACGTTCGACGTCTCGCTGCTGGAGATCGGCGAGGGTGTCGTCGAGGTCCGCGCGACCTCGGGTGACAACCACCTCGGCGGTGACGACTGGGACGAGCGGATCGTCACCTGGCTGGTCGACAAGTTCAAGTCGTCCAACGGCATCGACCTCACCAAGGACAAGATGGCGCTCCAGCGCATCCGTGAGGCGGCCGAGAAGGCGAAGATCGAGCTCTCCAGCTCCAACTCGGCGGGCATCAACCTGCCGTACATCACCGTGGACGCGGACAAGAACCCGCTGTTCCTCGACGAGCAGCTCTCCCGCGCCGAGTTCCAGAAGATCACCTCGGACCTGCTCGAGCGCACCCGCAAGCCGTTCAACAACGTCATCCGCGACGCCGGTGTCGCCGTCGGCGACATCGACCACGTCGTGCTCGTGGGTGGTTCCACCCGCATGCCCGCCGTGTCGGACCTGGTCAAGGAGCTGACCGGCGGCCGCGAGCCGAACAAGGGCGTCAACCCGGACGAGGTCGTCGCCGTCGGCGCCGCGCTGCAGGCCGGTGTGCTCAAGGGTGAGGTCAAGGACGTCCTGCTGCTCGACGTGACCCCGCTTTCGCTGGGCATCGAGACCAAGGGCGGCGTGTTCACCAAGCTCATCGAGCGCAACACCACGATCCCGACCAAGCGTTCGGAGATCTTCTCCACCGCGGACGACAACCAGCCGTCGGTGCAGATCCAGGTGTTCCAGGGTGAGCGCGAGATCGCGGCGCACAACAAGAAGCTCGGCATGTTCGAGCTGACCGGTCTCCCGCCCGCCCCGCGTGGCGTGCCGCAGATCGAGGTCACCTTCGACATCGACGCCAACGGCATCGTGCACGTCCTCGCGAAGGACCTCGGCACGAACAAGGAGCAGTCGATGACGATCACCGGTGGCTCCGCGCTGCCGAAGGACGACATCGAGCGCATGGTCAAGGACGCCGAGGCGCACGCCGAGGAAGACAAGCAGCGCCGCGAGGAAGCGGAGACCCGCAACCAGGCGGAGACGCTCGTCTACCAGACCGAGAAGTTCGTCAAGGACAACGAGGACAAGCTGCCCGACGAGCTCAAGGGCAAGGTCAAGTCCGCGATCGACGAGGCCAACGAGGCGCTCAAGGGCACCGACTCGGCGAAGATCCGCGAGTCCATCGAGAAGCTGAACACCGCTTCGCAGGAGCTGGGCACCGCGCTCTACGCCAACGCGGCAGGCAACGCCGCCGATGAGGCCGCCGCCGGTGAAGGCGCGACCGGGACCGCGGGTGCGGGCACCGGTTCGCAGGCCAAGGCCGACGACGTCGTCGACGCCGAGATCGTCGAAGAGGACGAGAAGGACAAGAAGGACAAGAAGTGACGGGACGCTACGACGAAACCGAGGGCCGGGGCCCGGACGAACCGGTGGTCGTGCGGGACCGCAGGCGGATCGATCCGCTGACCGGTGAGGTCCGCTCGGCCGCCCCGGAGGCCGAACCCAAGGACGGTCCGAAGCACGCCGCTCCTGCCGAAGAGCCGGCTGTCCCGACGGAGCCGGAGCCCGCGGAACACGCGGGCCCCGGCCTCGGGGAGTCCATTGTGGACGACTCGGTGTCGGTGGCGACCGGGCTGGAGAAGGAGCTGGCGGAACGCACCGCCGATCTCCAGCGCCTCCAGGCGGAGTACGCCAACTACCGCAAGCGCGTCGACCGTGACCGCGAGCAGGTCGTCGCCGGCGCGAAGGCGTCGGTCGTCGGTGATCTGCTCCCGCTGCTCGACGACCTCGAGCGCGCGGAGCAGCACGGCGATCTGACGGGTGCCTTCAAGGCGGTCGGCGAGAAGCTGGTCGGGAGCCTGCAGCGGTCGGGGCTCGAGCCGTTCGGCGCGGAGGGTGAGCCCTTCGACCCGAGCGTGCACGAGGCCGTCCAGCACAGCACGTCGCCGGACGTCGCCGGGCCGACGGTCACCACGGTCATGCGCCGCGGTTACCGCTTCGGCGAACGCGTGCTGCGCGCGGCGCTGGTCGGCGTCACCGACCACGAGCCGGGTGCCGCTCCGGCACCCGCGGCGGCGACGCAGGACGCCCCGGTGGACCCGCCCGTCGGCGGCGAGCTGCCGCTCGAGGGCGAACTTTTCGATGAGAACAACCGCTGATCGGCGATACGGCGTGAAAGGAGGAGACGTTCGGTGAGTGCACGGGAATGGATCGGTAAGGACTTCTACCGTGAGCTGGGCGTCTCCTCCGACGCCACCGCGGACGAGATCAAGAAGGCCTATCGCAAGCTGGCCAAGGAGAACCACCCCGACGCCAACGCGGGCAACGCGGAGGCCGAGAAGAAGTTCAAGGCGGTCTCCGAGGCGTACGGCGTGCTGTCCGACACGGCCAAGCGCAAGGAGTACGACGAGGCTCGCCGCCTCTTCGGCTCCGGCGGTCCCGGCGGCTTCGGCTTCCCGGGCGGCGGCGGTGGCAGCGGCGGTTTCGACGTCGGCGACATCTTCGGCCAGGCGGGCCAGCAGCAGGGCGGTTTCGGCGGCCTCGGCGACATCCTCGGCGGTCTCTTCGGCCGCCGCGGTGGTGCCGCCGGTGCCACGGCGAACCGGCCGCAGCGCGGCTCGGACGTGGAGACCGACGTCCGGATCGACTTCACCGAGGCGGTCAAGGGTGCGACCCTGCCGCTGCGGCTGTCGAGTCCGGCGACCTGCTCCACCTGCGGCGGGAACGGCGCGAAGCCGGGAACCTCCCCGAGGACGTGTTCGACCTGCCAGGGCAGCGGGCTGGTCAGCCGGAGCCAGGGCGCGTTCGCGTTCTCCGAGCCGTGCCGCGACTGCCGTGGCCGCGGCACGATCATCGACGACCCCTGCCCGGAATGCGCGGGCGAGGGCATCAGCACCCGCACCCGCACGCTGACCGTGCGGATCCCGCCGGGCGTCGCCGACGACCAGCGGATCCGCCTGGCCGGCCAGGGCGAACCGGGCCGAGGCGGCGCGCAGCCGGGCGATCTGTACGTCCGCGTGCACGTCGCACCGCATACGTTGTTCGGGCGTCAGGGCCTCGACCTGACGATCGCCGTGCCGGTGTCCTTCGCGGAACTGGCCCTCGGCGGCACGATCACCGTGCCGACGCTCGAGGGCAAGGTCTCGCTGAAGGTGCCGCAAGGTACGGCGAGCGGCCGGGTGCTTCGCGTGCGCGGCAAGGGAATCGCGAAGCGTGACGGCTCGCAGGGCGACCTGCTGGTCACCCTGCAGGCGGCCATCCCGGCCAAATTGGACGACAAGGCGCGTGAAGCGCTGGAGGCCTACGCCGAGGCCATGGCCGACCACGATCCACGACCGGAGATCACCGAACTTCTCGAAGGCAGGTGAGCGCGATGTTCGGCGGGTTGCCGCACGGTGCGGACGAGGACACGCCGGTGTTCGTCATTTCGGTGGCGGCGCAGCTGTCCGGCCTGCACGCGCAGACCCTGCGGTCCTACGACCGCCAGGGTCTCGTGTCGCCTGGCCGAACCTCCGGTGGTGGACGGCGTTACTCGATGCGGGACATCGCGTTGCTGCGCGAAGTGCAGCGACTGTCCCAAGAGGACGGTGTCAACCTCGCGGGCATCAAGCGGATCATCGAGCTGGAAAACCAGGTCGACGCCCTCCGGGCGCGCATCGCCGAACTGACCGAAGAGCTCACGGCGGCGTACCTCACCGCCGAACAGACGGCCGCGGCCGTGCACGCCTCCTACCGCAAGGACCTCGTCCCGCTGCGGCAGCAGACGGCCCTGGTCGTCTGGAAGCCCAAACGCCGCAATTAGTCACCTACTTGCCCGGAAATCCGGCGCAAGTAGGTGACTAGTTGCGTTATTGGCCGGGGACCAGGGTCCGGATCTGCTGGACTTCGCCGGTGCGCGAGTCCATGATCCGCTGGGCCAGCGCCTTCGCCTCCGGGTTCTTGCCGTCCTTCAGCTCGGTCCTCGCGAGCGCGACCCCGTTGTGCTGGTGCGCGACGAAGATGTCCGCGAAGTCGAGGGTGAACTCCGAACCATCCTTTTTGGACAGTGCTTCGAGCAACCCCTTGTCCGTGAGCCCGTCGCCACCGTGATGGTGGTGCGCGTGCGGATCGGCCGAACCCGTCTCGGGTTTGCCCCAGCCCTTCAGCCAGTTCCGCATTTCGGTGCTCTCGGTCTGCTGCGTCGCCTCGATGGCGGCCGCGAGATCCTTGAGCTCCTGCTTTTGCGCCTGCTTGGCCTTCACCAGCTTGACGATCTCCACGCCCTGGTTGTTGTGGGCGATCATCATCTGCAGGAACATCACGTCGGCGTCGTTGTACTCGGCGGACGCCGCGGCGGCGGATTGGGGGACCGGAGAGATCGGGCCGCCGGCGGTGGTCGGTGAGCCATCACCGGTCCCGCAGCCCGCGAGGGCCACGAGACCGGCGACGAGAACGAGGGCCAGCTTCACTGCCGGGTCCACAGTGCGGGGGTGTTCGGCGGTTCCCAGCCCTGCAGCGCGGTGTGCGCCAGCTGGCAGCGATAGGTCGCGCCGCCGTAGGTCACCATGCTGCCGACCGAGTACGCCGTCCCGGCCGCCCAGGTGCCGCCGGCGGGCGGGTTGCTGGTGCTGGTGGGCGGGTTCGACGTCGTGGGCGGGTTGCTGGTGGTCGGCGGGTTGCTCGTGGTGGGCGGGTTGCCGCCGCCGATCTGCAGGTCGATGCAGCTGTAGAAGGCCATCGGCGTGTCCGCGATGTTCCAGATGGCGAGCACCTTCTGGCGGCCGCTGAAGCCGTTCAGGCTCACGGTGTGCGACGTCGGGTCCTTCGGCGCGGAGTTGTTGCCGCTGATGTCGGCGATCTTGGTGCCGCCGATGTAGTACTCGTAGTTCGTGGTCCGGTGGTAGGCGGTGAACTTCCAGTTGAAGGTCACGCTGTTGCCGACCGAGGCGGCGGGCCACGGCTTCGATTCGTCGTTGAGCTCGGCGAATCCGGGAAGGCCGCCGTTGCAGCTGCGGAGCCCCTTGGGGCCTTCGACGCTCTGGGGTTCGTAGACGATGGCGCCGCAGCCGGAAACCTTGCCCTGGGCGCAGTTCGCCTGGCGGCTGGGCGGGGACAGCACGTAGCCGTGGGCGCTGGCCGCCTGGGGGATGGCGACGATGGCGATCGGGGCGAGGATCGCACCGGCGGCGGCTGCCACGAGCTTGCGTTTGACGGTCATGCCGGCTCCTGGGGATGGAACGACGGTGTTCCCGTGAGGGGGAGCAATGTGGTCTAGACCATAAATCCGCCGGTGACCGTGGTCAATGATTCACTGACCTACTGCTGCGTCGAGCCCAAGTGGTACAGCCGATCGGCCTAATACGAACGGAGTGCCTGCTCAGTCCAGAGTGAAGGGGTCGTACTTGATCCGCGCCAGGTCCGTGCCTGCGGCGAGCAGTTTCGCGATCGTCGCGCGGATCATCGAAGGCGACCCGGCGACGTAGACGTCGCGGTCCTTCCAGCCGCCGCGCTGCGTGACCGCCGTGGCCAGCGTGCCGCGGTCACCGCCGGTGACGGTGCCTTCCTCGGTCACCGGGGTCACCGTCAGCCAAGGGCAGGTGACGGTCAGCCCGCGGAGCTCGTCGAGGGCGTAGAGGTCTTCCGGCTTCCGGCCGCCGAAGAACAGGTGCACCGGCGGGTTGTGCTTCCAGCGCGACATGTCGTCGAGCAGGGCGAGCAGCGGCGCGACACCGGTGCCACCGCCGACCATCAGCAGCGGACGGTTTTCCGTGTGGTGCACCGAAAGCGCGCCGAGCGACGGGCCGATACGCCAGACGTCGCCGGGCCGGGTGTGGTGGACGATCGCGCGCGAGACCCAGCCGCCGCGCACGGCGTGCACGTGGAACTCCATCGTCCCGTCGTCGTGCGGCGCGGTGGCGGGCGAGAAGTAGCGCCACATCCGCGGGCGCTGCGGGACTTCGACGCTGACGTAGCCGCCGGCCCGGTACGGGAGCGGCTGGTTCGTGCGCACCTTGATGACGGCGACGTCACGGGAGGCGAGCCGGTGCTCGACGACGGTCGCCTTCCACCACGCCGGCCCGACTTCCTTGCCGGCGGCCTCGCGCATGCTCTTCGAAATGACGCCGTACGCGGTGACCCAGGCGTCTTCCACCTCGGGCGTCCAGTCGTCCTTCGAGAATCTTTTCAGCGCGGCGATCAGTGCGACACCGACGGCGTCGTAATGGCGGCCGAGGACGTCGAACTTCCGGTGGTCCCGGCCGAGTTGGCCGAGGAAAGTGGCCAGTTCGTCCGGCCGGTCCACCATCTGCACGACGTAGACGAGCGCGCGCAGCAAACGATTTCGCTGGGTGGCCATGTTGATCGGGAACAACGCCCGCGCGTCCGGTGCGACGGTGAAGAGCGCCCCGTAAAAGTACTGGGACAGCTCCTCTGCCTTCGTTTCGACGGCGGCGAAACTTTCCCGGATGAGCTTGGCCATCCGGACGGTCTTGTCCGCCGCGGGTGTTTCGACCAGGGGCGGAACGGGAATCGGCGAGGATCTCGACGAACTCGGTGGATGCTCGTATTTCACTGTTTCGGCAGTCATGGGTGAACGATTTTCTCCAGTTGGATCGGGCATATTCTCCAGACCCGATGTCATCTTGCTCGTGTTCCCCCCGAGGGTTCCCGACTGTATGCCCGGAAGTCGCAAAAGGATCCGCTAATGGTTGTTTCCCGCTCGAACGGAGCAAACGATATACGCGCGGTCAACACCGTCTGGCACTAAGTAAAGGTGATCAAGCAGGCTGGGTTTCCCTTGCTCACCAGTGGTTTTCGCCAGTTCGACAGGATGGCGTGATCCGCCGATCGGGTGGCTTTTTCTCCGTGATTACCGCGTCACGTAACGACACGAACCCGGCGAATGATCCACCATTGTGGAATCGGTTTCGACAGTGCCTAGTCGATGGTGAACGGGTCGTACGCGATCTGGTCGAGCGCGCTGCCCGCGACCAGCATCCGGGACACCGTCGCCCGGATCATCGCGGGCGAACCGGCGACGAGGATGCGGTGCCCTGGCCAGGATCCGTTCTGGGTAACGGCTTCCGCGAGCGTGCCCTGGACGCAGCCGGGGGCTTCTTCACCGTGCTCGACCACCGGGGTCACGGTGAGCCAGGGGTTGGTGGACGCGAGGGCACGCAACTCGTCGAGGTCGTAAAGGTCCTCACGCGACGGTCCGCCGTAGAACAACTGGACCTTCGGGTTCTCGCCCCATTGCGCGAGGTCGTCCAGAATGGCGCGCAGCGGCGCGATGCCGGTGCCGCCCGCGATCATCAGGACGCCGCGACCGTCGGTGCGGTCGACCGAAAGCCTGCCGAGCGGCGGCCCCAGCCGCCAGACGTCGCCCGGCTGCGTGTGGCTCACGATCGCGCGGGACACCCAGCCGCCGTCGACCGCGCGCACGTGGAACTCGATGCCGCCGTCTTCGCGCGGCGCGTTCGCCGGCGACAGGTAGCGCCAGAGCCTCGGCCGCTGCGGGACTTCGACGCTCATGTACTGACCGGGCTGGTACGGCACCGGGAATTCGGGCTGGACGCGGACCAGGGCGAGATCCCAGGTGAGCCGCCGGTGTTCGAGTACGGTCGCCGACCACGACGCCGGGTTGACGTCGGCCGCGGCGGCCTCCTGCATCGCGCGGGCGACGATGGTGAACGCCTCCGCCCAGGCCCGCTCGACCTCCGGTGTCCAGTCCGGACCCAGATGGTTCTTGAGCGAGGCGAGCAGCGCGGTGCCGACGGCCTCGTAATGCCGGGGGATGACGCCGAACTTGCGGTGGTCGCGGCCGAGCTGGGTCAGGAACGGCACCAGGTCGTCCGGCCGGTCGACCATCTGCACGATGTGGACCAGCGCGCGCACCAGCCTGCCGCGCTGGACCTCCATGTTGATCGGGAAGAAGTCGCGGGTGGCGGGCGCGAGGGTGAACAGCATCCCGTAGAAGAACTGCGAGATCTCCGGGATGAAGGGCTCCGACTTCGCCCAGGTGTCCCGGATGAGCCGCACCATCGCGGTGACCGCGGGCGGCGCTTCCCTCGGTGCCGAGGAACGCGGCACCGGACTGACCGCGTCGGCCGTCACGGGCTGGGAGTCGCTGATCGGGAAGCGCATACCGGAAGACAGTTCCCCAGGTTCACGAACGAGGGTCCACTGGAGAAGAATTCACGGGTCATTCACCTCTCCGGTCAGTGGCTTTCGGGCCGGTCGGCTGGTTCCGGCTCGCTCGCGAGACTAGCCGCCTAGAGCCCTTTTGCCTGCATCGTTGCTCCGGACGGGTGTACTCGAAACCGGTCGGCAGTGGGGGATCTCACGAGGTAAACAGTTGTCTTACGCAAGCGTCGCCGAATAAAGTTGTACTGTACAAGTAGCCGGGAGGCACCGATGAGCTCCGCAGACGACGCCAGGGTCGAGTTGATGCGTGAGTTGAAGGCCGCCTCCCAGCTGCAGCACGCCTGGATCATGCAGGCCTGGCAGGACGAGCCCGGTCTGCATCCGGCGGCCGCGATGCTGTTGTCGGACCTGGCGAAGCACGGCGAGGCGCGCCCCTCGGAATTGGCCAAACGACGCTTTGTGGACCTTTCGGTCGTAAGCCGTCAAATCTCCCAGCTGTCCGCGGCGGGGATGGTCGACCGCCGCCCCGCGCCCGAGGACGGCCGCGCGTCGATCATCAGCATCTCCGAACGCGGACGCGAGGAACTGGGTCGCAGGCGGGCCGGTTATCTGCAGTTCATGGAGCGTGCGCTCGGTGACTGGGACGACGAAAAGGTCCTCGGCCTGACCACTCGCCTCGCCGAGATGAACGCCGACCTCCGCGCGGCCTTGTCGGTGCAGACGTGCGACGTTTGATGGGTGCCATTACTACCCGCCGGTCTTGACTGAACGGACCTTTCGCCTGGCTGTCACGCCGGTAGCGTCGATGTTGTGCGGAGCAGGGTCGCGTTGCTGGTCGCCTTGGGAATCGACAACTTCGGCTCGGGACTTTTCCTTCCGCTCGGGCTGGTCTTCGTCATCCGTGTGGTGGGTTTGCCCCTCGCCCAGGCGGGGGCGGCGGTCACTCTCGGTGCGTTCGCCGGTCTGCTCGTCCCCGCACTCGCCGGGCGCATCGTCGACCTGATCGGCCCGCGGACGGTGATGATCTGCTCCCACGTTCTCCAGGCCGCGGGAGCGAGCGCTTTCCTGCTGGCCGACGGTTTCGCCGGGGTCGTCGGCGCGTCCGTCATGCTCGCGGCCGGGCAGCAGCTGTTCTACAGCTCCCAGTTCTCGCTCATCGCCGACGTCGCGGGCGAAGGGCCGAAGGACCGGCCGTTCGCCGAAGCCGCGATGGTCCGCTCCGCGGGCTTCGGGCTGGGTGGGCTCGCGGCGGCCGGACTGCTGGTGTGGATCGGGCGCGACGGCCTGTACGTCGCCGTGATGGTCGACGTCGCGACCTTCGTCGTCGCCGCGGCCATCCTCTCGACGCTGGTCGCGCCGGTCCCGCGGCATTTGCCGCGCCGCTCGGGGCCCGCGCGGGTCTGGCGGAACCGCCCGTACCTGGCGCTCATCGTGTTCAGCGGACTCTTCGCGCTCACGATGGACTTCTTCCTCATCGGGATGCCGGTGTACATCTTCAACGCCCTGCAGGGCCCGCGGTGGCTTCCCGGCGCGATCATCGCGCTGCTCACCGTCGTCACCAGTCTGGGTGGAGTCGTCGGGTTGCGGCTCACCCGGAGGCTGACCCGGATCGCCGCGATGCGCGCGGGCTCGGCGTTGTTCGCGGTGTGGTG
Source organism: Amycolatopsis sp. lyj-108 (assembly GCF_046549005.1). Classification (NCBI taxonomy): domain Bacteria; kingdom Bacillati; phylum Actinomycetota; class Actinomycetes; order Pseudonocardiales; family Pseudonocardiaceae; genus Amycolatopsis; species Amycolatopsis sp. lyj-108. Next base: position 504,067 of record NZ_JAJPWQ010000001.1, read on the forward strand.
CCTGGCGTGTCTCCTGGTGGTGTTCGTGCCGAAGGTCTTCCAGCCGGTTTACCTGCTCGGCGCGACCCTCGTGCTGGCCGCGGGCGATCTCGCGTTCGGCCCGCGATCCGGGGCGCTGGCCGAAGCCGCGGCACCGCCGGAGGCGCGAGGCCGGTATCTGGCGGCGTTCCAGTACGCGTTCACGCTCGCCGCGGTGATCGCTCCGGCCGTCGTCGCGCTGTTCTCCGTGGCAGTCTGGATCCCGTGGGTGCTCGTGGCCGCGTGCGCCTGCACGGCCGTCGTCGGCCTCGGCCGGGTGGGCCCGCGTCTGCCGGCGGAGGCCGTCTCGCCGACCGGAGGCTGAATTTTCTCAAGTTGAGCGGAACAGACTCAACTTTTCTGACGTTGTACCGGTCGACGGACTTACGCAGGACCTAGTACGAGGTGAGGGATGGACGCTTTCAACCCGACCACGAAGACCCAGCAGGCGATCTCGTCGGCGGCGCAGGCGGCCACCATGGCGGGCAACCCGCACGTGGCGGCCGCGCATCTGCTCGGCGCCCTGCTGGCGCAGGGTGAGGGGCTCACCGCCCCGCTGCTGACCGCGGTCGGGGCCGATCCGGAGCAGGTGCACAAGGAGCTGGAGCCGCTGATCGCGGCGCTGCCGTCGGCGACCGGCGCGACCGTGTCGAGCCCGCAGTTCGACGCGCACGCGGTCAAGGCGCTGACGCACGCGCAGAAGCTCGCGACCGAACTCGGCGACGAGTACGTCTCGACGGAGCACCTCCTCGTCGGCCTCGCCACCGAGGGCGGCCCGGTGGCCGACCTGCTCAAACGGCACGGCGCCACCCCGGACGCGTTGCGTGACGCGTTCGCCAAGGTGCGCGGCTCCGCGCGGATCACCAGCCCGGATCCGGAGAGCACCTTCAAAGCGCTGGAGAAGTACGGCGTCGACCTGACCGAACGCGCCCGCGCCGGCGAGCTGGACCCGGTGATCGGCCGCGACACCGAGATCCGCCGCGTGGTGCAGGTGCTCTCGCGCCGCACCAAGAACAACCCGGTGCTCATCGGCGAACCCGGCGTCGGCAAGACGGCCATCGTCGAAGGGCTCGCCCAGCGCATCGTCGCCGGTGACGTGCCGGAATCGCTGCGCGGCAAGCGAGTGGTGGCGCTGGACCTCGGCTCGATGGTCGCCGGGGCCAAGTTCCGCGGCGAGTTCGAGGAGCGGCTGAAGGCCGTGCTCAAGGAGATCACCGACTCCGCGGGCGAGGTCGTCACCTTCATCGACGAGCTGCACACCATCGTCGGCGCCGGCGCGACCGGCGAGGGAGCGATGGACGCGGGCAACATGATCAAGCCGATGCTCGCGCGCGGTGAGCTGCGGATGGTCGGCGCGACCACGCTCGACGAGTACCGGCAGCACATCGAGAAGGACGCCGCGCTGGAGCGGCGCTTCCAGCAGGTACTGGTCGGCGAACCGTCCACAGAGGACACCATCGGTATCCTGCGCGGGCTCAAGGAGCGGTACGAGGTGCACCACGGGGTGCGCATCACCGATGCCGCGCTGGTCGCCGCCGCGACCCTGTCCGACCGCTACATCACCGCCCGGTTCCTGCCGGACAAGGCGATCGACCTTGTCGACGAGGCCGCGTCGAAGCTCCGCATGGAGATCGACTCGCGGCCGGTCGAGATCGACGAGGTCGAGCGCGCCGTGCGGCGGATGGAGATCGAGGAGATGGCACTGTCCAAAGAGGACGATGCCGCCTCCAAGGACCGGCTCGCCGTGCTGCGCTCGGAGCTGGCCGAAAAGCGCGAGACGCTGACCGCGCTGACGGCGCGCTGGCAGAACGAGAAGGGCTCCATCGAACGCGTCCGCGACCTCAAGGGGCAGCTGGAGCAGCTGCGCGGCGAGTCCGAACGCGCCGAACGCGACGGCGACCTCGGCAAGGCCGCCGAACTCCGCTACGGCCGGATTCCCGCGCTGGAGAAGGAGTTCGAGGCCGCGATCGCCGCCAGCGAGGTCAGCCAGCAGAACGTCATGCTCAAGGAAGAGGTCGGCGCGGACGACGTCGCGGACGTGGTCAGCGCGTGGACCGGCATCCCGGCCGGGCGGCTGCTGGAGGGCGAGACGGGCAAGCTGCTCCGGATGGAGGAGGAGCTCGGCAAGCGTGTCGTCGGGCAGAAGGAGGCCGTGCAGGTCGTCTCGGACGCGGTGCGCCGCACCCGGGCAGGCGTCGCCGACCCCGACCGGCCGACCGGTTCGTTCCTGTTCCTCGGCCCGACCGGCGTCGGCAAGACCGAGCTGGCGAAGGCGCTGGCCGAGTTCCTGTTCGACGACGAGCGCGCGATGCTGCGGATCGACATGAGCGAGTACGCCGAGAAGCATTCGGTGGCGCGCCTGGTCGGGGCGCCTCCTGGCTACGTCGGTTACGACCAGGGCGGGCAGCTGACCGAGTCGGTGCGCAGGCGGCCGTATTCGGTGGTGCTGCTGGACGAGGTCGAGAAGGCGCACCCGGACGTGTTCGACGTGCTCCTGCAGGTGCTCGACGACGGACGGCTCACCGACGGCCAAGGCCGCACGGTGGACTTCCGCAACACGATCCTGGTGCTGACCTCGAACCTCGGTTCGCAGGCCATCGCCGACCCGGCGCTCGACGAGCGTCAGCGCAACGACGCGGTGATGTCGGTGGTGCAGCGGCAGTTCAAACCGGAGTTCCTGAACCGGCTGGACGACATCGTGGTCTTCCACGCGCTCGGCACCGACGAGCTGACGTCCATTGTGGACATCCAGATCGATCGGCTCGCCACCCGGCTTTCGCGGCGGCGCCTGACGCTGGACGTCACCGCCGGGGCCCGCGAGTGGCTCGCGCTGAACGGCTTCGACCCGATCTACGGCGCGCGGCCGCTGCGGCGGCTGGTGCAGTCGGCGATCGGCGACAAGCTGGCGAAACAGCTGCTGGCCGGTGAGATCCGGGACGGCGACACGGTCCGGGTCGACATCCCGGCACAGGAGGCGTCGGACGCGCTCACGGTCACTCGGGTGGACTGACGCGGATCGGTCACCCGCCGAACGCCAGGAAAGGTCCTTTCCTTGCGAAATTCGCCAGGAAAGGACCTTTCCTGGCATTGGCGACACAGCGATTTGTCGACGTTTCGGCCGGTCTTCGGGGCGCGGCACCGAAAGGGGTGGCGCGACACGGCGCCCGGCGATCACATCCGGTGAGGGCAGGGGGATACCCTGACCGGCGTGGGTATTCCGGCGTGGATCTGGTTCGTCATCGCCGCCGTCGCCTTGGTGGCGGGGCTGGCGCTGCTCGCGGCCGACCGGGCGAAGGAGGGCTCGCGTAATCGCGAGCGAATGCGCTGGGCCGAGCTGCGCGGCTGGCAGTTCGTCGAAGAGGACGAGCGGTTGCCGCGGCAGTGGTCCAACGGCGCGATCGGGTACTTCGGCGCGCAGCTGGCGGTCAACGTCGTGGCCGGGTCCACCTTCACCTCCGACGGGCGGCGCCCGGTCTTCATCTTCGACATCGAGACCGAGGGCCAGATCCCGGCGGTCGTGGTCGCCGTCCGGTGCAACCGTGTGCACGAGGTGCCGCTGGAGATGTGGCTGTCCAGCGTGCCGTTCCAGCGCCAGGACATGCCCGAGATGCTCGGCCCGATCGGCCAGCGCTACGCCTTCGCCGACGACTCCGAGGGCGCCCGCAAGGTGATCACGCAGGACCTCGTCGACGCGGCCGATTCGCTCGGCGGCGACGTCGGTGTGGCGTGGCTGGAGAACGAGTGGGTGCTCGCGAGCGTCGCCCCGAACGCCGGACCGTCGCGGCTCGAGCGGCTGCTGCGCGACCTCGGCGAGATCGCCGACATCGTCGACCCGTTCGACGAGGAGTACGACAACGCCTCGACCCCGGGCCGCCACTGGCAGGCCGAAGCCGCCGACGACATCGAGCCGCAGAGCTAGGAACGCTCGAGTTCCAACGGGAGCGCTCCGGCGGTCGCGCCGGTGTGCCACGACTGACCGAGCACGGTCGGATCGAGCGTCCCGGACTGCGTCACCCGCCCCGCCTGCGCGGGATCGGTGGTCGGCAGGACTCCGCGCAGGGTCGTCGTCGTGGAGCCGCGGACGGACGCCGTGTCGCCGATGCCGAGGTCTCCGCTGATCCGGTGCGAACCGGCGCCGGTGAGCCCGGCGCCGTGCTGCGCCAGCTCCAGGTCCTGCCCGGTGGTCACCAGCCCGGACGACGGGCCGATGGTGCCGCCGAGCGCGTGTTCCTGGCCGAAGCCGGTACCCGACCCGACGTCCAGCGGCAGGAGACCCTTGAACCGGCCGTTGCCGTGCTGCGCCGACGTCGTCCCGACGGCGGCGAGTTCGCCGACATCGACGGCGTGCCCGGAAGACCGGCCCGCCTCCAGCACGCCGCCGAGGTCACCGGAGAAGCCGCCGTCGAGCCGCAGGGCCCGGTCGAGGCCGCCGCCGACGTGCTGCTCCGTCTCGTTGATCACGCCGACCCCGGGCAGCGGCCGGACGGCGTGATAAGTCCCCTCGGCCGCGCGGAGACCGCGGCTGTCCTCGGAAACAAGGGTGGGGACGCCGGTGAGCGTGGCCTCGGTCAACCGGGTGCCGGTCCGCTCGAGTTCGGTCTCGTTCCCGGCGACGACACTGCCGTAGCGGTCGAGCTTCACCGCTTCCCGCTGGCCCTGCTTGACGGCCTCAGTGGTCTTCGCCGCGGCGAGCACGCCGACCTTGTCCGGACGCGCCGTGACACCTTCGCGGGTCTCGACGGTCTCGCTCACCGACCGGCGGACGTCCGCGACGGCTTTGACGTCGCCGACGTCCTTGCTGAAGACGTCCCGTTCGGTGTTGGTCAGGAAACCGCGGAAGACGGACGTGTCGCCTTCGCTGGTGAAGCCGACACTGCGATCGAGGGTGCCTTCGCGCTGGTGATCGAGTGGAAGCGGGATCGACGGATCGGTCTGGGCGGCTAGTGCGGTGGCCGGACCGGCGAACAACAAGGCCAGCGGTGCCGCGCCGGCCGCGACTTTGGGCAGGTAGCTCGGCTTGCGCCTGCTGTGCTTCCCCATGGGGCCGGACGATACTTCCCGACTTGAGCGGTTGCACGTCAAATCCCCACGGTGGGTGACCCCCACACTCGCCCCTCCAGGCACTCTCCGCCGAACCCGACCGAGGAGTAGGTTCGGCGACATGACCCAGACCGCACTGATCACCGGCGCCACCGCCGGCATCGGCGCGCAGTTCGCGCGCACGCTCGCCGCCGAGGCGTACGACCTCGTGCTCGTCGCTCGCGACGTCGACCGGCTGGAGAGCTTCGCCGCGGAACTGGTCGATGCGCACGGCGTCGACGTCGTCGTCCTGCCCGCCGATCTGTCCGAAGTGGACGGACGTGCGCTGGTCGAGACACGGCTGGCCGAAGAGCCGGTGGACCTCTTGGTGAACAACGCGGGCTTCGGGCTCAACGGCGATTTCTGGACCATCCCGCCGGACGCGCTGCAACGTCAGCTCGACGTCAACGTCACCGCCGTCCTGCGGCTCACCCGCGCGGCGCTGCCGGGGATGATCGACCGCGGCGAAGGCGCGATCATCAATGTCAGCTCGGTCGCGGGCTTCTTCAGTGGCCGCGGTTCGACGTACACGGCCAGCAAGAACTGGGTCACCTCGTTCACCGAGGGCATCGCGGCCTCGCTGCCGAAGAACATCCGCATGATGGCGCTCTGCCCCGGGTTCACCACCACGGAGTTCCACGAGCGGGCCGGACTGGCCAAACCCGGTCCGAAGGCGTTCTGGCTCGGCGTCGACCAAGTCGTGGACGAGGCGCTCGCGGATCTGCGCCGCGGCAAGGTGATCTCGGTGCCGAGCCTGCAGTACAAGGCACTCGTCGCGGTCGGCGGGCTGCTGCCGCGCGCGGTACTGCGGAAGCTCGGCGGCGGTTTCGGCGGCAAGGGCCGTACTTAGGCGCTGTCCTGCAAGTCGTGTTCGCGGTCTTCGCGACCCGCTCCGACTCGCCGAAGAGGCCGATACCCGTCCGCCGGTCAGTCCTTCATCGCAGAGTCCACGGCCTAGTCGTCGTCCGCGGTTTCGATCGACCGCACGCCGTCGGCCCCGGCGAGCACGGTGGGGGCGGCGGTGGCATCGGGGCCGGTGAGGTCGAGCGTCACCGTTACTTCGCCGTCGCGGTCGTCGGCGATCCGCAGGGAAGTCGTGCGGTCAGCCGGGTGAAACCGAGCACCACCACGAAATGCATGGCCGTCACCACGACGGCCAGCAGCAGTAATCCGGCGCCCGCCGCCATGCCGATGGCCGCGGTCTCCCAGACGGCGGCGGCCGTGGTGAGTCCCCGGATCGCGCCCTGTCTGGTGATGATCAGCCCGGCGCCGAGGAAACCGACACCGGAGACGATCTGCGCGGCGATCCGTGACGGGTCGAGTACCACCTGCCCGGTCGCGAGGATATCGCCGAAACCGTACTTACTGACCAAAAGGATCAGCGCGGACGCGGTGCCCACGATGGTCTGCGTCCGCAGTCCGGCGCTCTTGCCCCTGAGCTGCCGTTCCAGTCCGATCGCCGCCGACAGCGCGAACGCCGTCGTCAGCTCACCGATCTGGAGCCAGCCTTGTCCGTTGGAGAGCATCACCCCACATTGTCCTCCCGCGGAAGACGGTTCGAGCCCCTGCCGGGCGGGTACGCGTGGATCATGAAGTCATCACTTCTTGTCATCGCGGTGGCGCTGACGCTGGCCGCCTGTTCCACCGAACAGGCACCCGCCCCGGCGGCATCGGGGCCGGTCGAAGCCCAGCCGGTGAAGGCGATCCAAGCGGCGGCGGGCGCTTTGCCCGACGGACGGGTGTTCGACGTGGAGCCCGCGAACGACGGGTGGGAGATCAAGGTCGCGTCGCACGGGCAGGAATACAAGGTGCGCGTGAGCCCGGACGGCGGCCAGGTCCTCGGCAAGCAACAGGCCGCCAAGCCGAGCGACGACTTGGCGAAGGTCGAGCAGGCGGCTGTCGACGCGGTCAAGGCGCTCCAGGCCGCGCAGCAACGTCAGCCGGGCGACCTCGACGAGATGGAGGTCGACTACGCCGCCGACGGCACCCTCGTCTGGGAAGTGGAGCTCCGCGACGGCAAAGGGATCGAGCACGACGTCAACGTCGACGCCAGGACCGGTGCGGTGAGGTAGGGCCCGCCCCACCAAGGAGACGCACGTTCGCACCAGGGTGTGTCCGGCCGGGAATTCCTAAGGTTTTCCCCATGAACACTGGGTGGAACGGTGACGCGGTCCGGCTCGACGGCGTCCGCAAGGAATACGGCAAGGGCGTCGTCGCCCTGGACGGGGTGACGCTGGCGTTCCCGCGCGGCGGTTTCACCGCGGTGATGGGCCCCTCGGGTTCGGGCAAGAGCACCTTCCTGCACTGCGCGGCCGGGCTGGACCGCCCGACGTCGGGGTCCGTCGTACTCGACGGGCAGGAACTGGCCGGGATGAACGAAACGAAGCTGACGAAGCTGCGCCGCGACCGGGTCGGGTTCATCTTCCAGGCCTTCAACCTGCTCCCGGCGCTGACGGTCGAGCAGAACGTCACGCTCCCTCAGCAGCTCGCCGGCGCCAAGCCGGACCGACGGGTCGTCGAGGAGATGCTGACCCGCGTCGGGCTTTCCGGCCGCCGCAAGCACTTTCCCGGTGAACTCTCCGGTGGGCAGGCGCAGCGCGTCGCGATCGCGCGGGCACTGGTCACCCGGCCCGCGGTGGTCTTCGCCGACGAGCCGACCGGCGCGCTCGACACCCGCACCGCCGCCGAAGTCCTCGCGCTGCTGCGCGATTCGGTCCGGACGACCGGCCAGACGGTGATCATGGTGACCCACGATCCGATGGCCGCCTCCTACGCCGACCGCGTCATCTTCCTCGCCGACGGCCGGATCGCGGACGAACTGCACGCGCCGACGGCGGACGTCGTCGCCGAACGCATGATCCACCTGGGTGCCTGGGGCAGCCAGGTCAGGTCCGGTGCGTGATGCTGCGACTCGCCTTCCGGACCCTGCGCCTGCGCAAGGGCGGATTCATCGGCACCTTCATCGCCGTCTTCTTCGGCGCGCTGATCGTCGCCTCCTGCGGTGGCCTGATGGAGACCGGGATCCGCAGCAACGCGGAACCCCAGCGCCTCGCCGCCGCGCCGATCGTCGTCACCGGCGGCCAGACCTTCGCACTGCCCAAGGCGGACCCCGCCTCCCTCGAAGCCGATGACAAGCGCAAATTCGAGGACGCGCGACTCCCCGAGCGTGTCCGGCTCGACGACGGGCTGGTTTCCCGGCTGCGGTCCGTCCCCGGTGTCTCGGACGTCGTCGGTGAAGTGAGCTTCCCGCTCGCGGCGGGCGGCAAGCCCGCCCTCGGCCACGCTTGGGACTCCGCCACGCTGACCCCGTACACGCTGGCCGACGGGGTCGCGCCCGCCGCGGGCGAGGTCGTTGTCGAGTCGACGTCCGGTTTCAAACCCGGCGACCGGATCGACGTCGCCGCCCACGGCGAGATCGAAGGCTTCCGGGTGTCGGGCGTGGCCGGTGCGCCGCGTTCGATCACGCAGGCCGCCATGTTCTTCTCCGCCGCCGATGCCGCCCGGCTCTCCGGGTACCCCGGCAAGGCCGACGTCATCGGCGTCTTCACCGACCCTGGCGCCGACCTCGAAGCGGTGCGGGCGAAGGTCGCCGAGGTCGCTACCGGGGCGAACGTCCTGAGCGGGATCGACCGCGGTGTCGCGGAGTTCCCCGAGGCCGATTCGAGCGGGGCCAACCTGATCGTCATCGCCGCGGTGTCCGGTGGGCTTTCGGTGATGGTCGCGATGTTCGTCGTCGCCAGCACGCTCAGCCTGTCCACCCAGCAGCGTTCGCGCGAACTCGCGTTGATGCGGGCGATCGGCACGACCCCGCGCCAGCTCCGGCGCATGGTGCTCGGCGAAGCGCTGGCCGTCGGCCTCCTCGCCACCGCGCTCGCCGCCGTCCTCGGCCCGTTCCTCGGCGAGTGGCTGTTCGGGCAGCTCGTCGAAAACGGTGTGGTGCCCGGGGTTCTGCAGTTCTACCAAGGCTGGCTGCCCGCCGTCGTCGGTGCGGGCGCCGCGATGCTCGCGGTGTTCATCGCCGCCTTCTTCGCGGGCCGCCGCGCCGGGAAGATCCGGCCGACCGAGGCGCTCGCCGAGGCCGCGGTGACCCGCCGCTGGCTGACCCCGACGCGGGTCGTGTTCGCAGCCCTCTGCTTCGGCGGCGGCACCGCGCTGGCCATCGTGACCGTCGCGGTGATGACCGGCCCGATCGCGGCCAGCACCGCCGGACCCGCGGTGATCCTCTGGGCGCTCGGCGTCGCGATGATCACTCCCGGCGTCGCCAAGGTGATGACGGCGATCCTGCAGTGGCCGATGCGCCTGTTCGGCGGGATCGCCGGGCACCTCGCCGTGCTCAACACCCGGGCCGGCATCGTCCGGGCGGCAGGCGCGGTCACCCCGATCATGCTCGCCGTCGGGATTGCGACCGCGAACATCTACCTGCAGACCACCCAGGAGGAACTGGCGAACCAGGCGTTCACCGAAGACGTCCGCGCCGACGCCGTGATCGCTTCCGCGGCGGGCGGGCTGTCCCCGGACCTCGTCCAGCGGATCCAGGCCGTGCCCGGGGTCGCCGGAGCGTCCGAGTACGTCACCAGCAGCGTGTTCCTCGAGGAGCCGTACGACTCCTCCGACGAGGGCCGTCCGGCGATCGGTCTCACCGCCTCCGGCGCGGCCGCGACCACCGACACCAAGGTGACCCAGGGCGACCTGAAGGCGTTGACCGGGATGACCGTCGCGCTCCCCGAGGCCTTCGCGAAGGACTTCGGCCGCGGCGTCGGCGACAAGCTGAGCCTGCGGCTCGGCGACGGCACCCCGGTCGACGTCAAGGTCGTCGCGGTGACCAGCCAGCGCCGCGGTTTCGAGAGCCTGCTACTCCCGGCCGGGCTGCTGGCCCCGCACACCACCGCCGGGCTCGCCCCGCAGATGCTGGTCCGCGCCACCCCGGACGTCGATCCGGCGGCGCTCACCGAACGGCTTCGCGAGGCGACGGCCGGGCAGCCGGTGTCCGTCGGCGACCGGGACGCGCTCGTCGCGGCGCACGCGAAGGACCAGGCCGTCGGCGCGTGGGTGAACTACCTGCTGGTCGGGATGATCATCGCCTACACGGTGATTTCGGTGGCCAACACGCTGGTGATGGCGACGGTGCGGCGGCGCCGCGAGTTCGGCCTCCAGCGGCTCGCCGGCTCGACCAGGGCGCAGGTGCTGCGGATGGCCGGCTACGAAGGCGGGCTCGTCGCGCTGCTCGGGATCGTGCTCGGCACCGTCGTCGCGGCGGGCTCGATCGTCCCGTTCTGCCTGGTGGCGACCGATTCCCTGCTGCCGATGGGCTCCCCGCTGATCTACCTGTCCATCATCGGGCTCGCGGCGGCGCTCGCGCTGGTGGCGACCCTGGTCCCGGCCTGGCTGGCGACCCGCGGGCAGGCCGTGGACGCCGCGACGTCCGGCAGTGACTGAGCGCACTGCGGGAAACACCCCGGTGGTGCGCCACGAGCCGTGTGTAAGACTCTCGGCCGTGGCGTACCCCGGTGTTGATCAAGCGGCGAAACTCGAACTGGCGAGACTGGTCGGCGAACTCTCCGTCGTGCACGGCAAGGTCACCTTGTCCTCCGGCAAGGAAGCCGACTACTACATCGACCTCCGGCGGGCGACGCTGCATCACGCGGCCGCCCCGCTCATCGGGAAGCTGCTCCGCCAGCTCACGCATGACTGGGACTACGTCGCCGCCGGCGGCCTGACCCTCGGCGCGGACCCGGTGGCGCTGGCCATGCTGCACTCCGCGGCCACCGACGGTGTCGTGCTCGACGCGTTCGTCGTCCGCAAGGGCGCCAAGGCGCACGGCATGCAGCGCCGGATCGAAGGCGTCGAGGTGCTCGGGCAGCGCGTGCTGGCCGTCGAGGACACCTCGACCACCGGCGGCAGCGTGCTCACCGCCGTCGAAGCGCTGCGCGAGGCCGGAGCGAACGTGGTCGGCGTCGCGACCGTCGTCGACAGGGACACCGGAGCGCGCGAGGCCATCGAGAAGGAAGGCCTCGAATACCGTTACATTCTGAACAAGGACGACCTCGGTCTGTCCTGAGTAAAGCGTCCCGAACGGGGCATCCTCCGTGCGAACGGAGGATGCCCCGTTTTTTCGTGAGCGTTTCTCAATACGAGAGGGGTAACGTCCCAGGTAGGGGTGTGAAAGGGGGCTTGAGGTGGCGGGTTTCCTGGCGAACGTGACAGTCGCGGTGCACATTTTCGCGCTGTTGTTCATCGGATTCGGTGGTTTTCTCGCGTGGCGGTGGCCGAAGGTGATCTTCGTGCATGTGTTCTTCGCCGCATGGGGGGTCCTCGTCAACGTCTTCCCGTGGCCTTGCCCGCTGACGGCGGCCGAGAACTACTTCCGGCACCAGCAGGGGCTCGGCGACCTGCCCGGCGGCTTCAACGCCTACTACCTGTACGACACCGTGTTCCCGCGCTCGTCGCTGCCGATCGTCGTCGTGATCGCGATGGCGACGGTGATCATCTCCTACGTCGGCACGGTCCAGCGCTGGCGGCACCGCCACCACGACGGGGAAGCACCGGCGCACCGCGTCAGCATGGGCTGAGTGACAATCACCGAGTGACTGAGGAAGAAGCCGGTCCCACCGAATGGGTGGCGAAGGAAGAGATCGGCGTCGGTCCGTGGGAGGGCGAGTGGCCCTCGGACGAGCGCTACGACCCGGAACTCCTGGCGAACGGCGACCGGCGCAACGTCGTCGACCCGTACCGCTACTGGCGGCGCGAGGCCATCGTGTCCGATGTGGACAGCCGTCGGCACCCGTTCCACGTGGCGATCGAGAACTTCCAGCACGACCACAACATCGGCACCGTGGTCCGGACGGCGAACGCGTTCGCCGCGGCCGCGGTGCACATCGTCGGGCGGCGGCGCTGGAACCGGCGCGGCGCCATGGTGACCGACCGCTACCAGCACCTTCTCCACCACGAGGACGTCAACGGGCTGCTGACCTTCGCCGCGACGGAGGGGCTCGCCGTGGTCGCCGTCGACAACACCCCCGGCTCGCAGCCCGTCGAGACCGCCGAACTGCCGCGTGACTGCGTCCTGCTGTTCGGCCAGGAAGGGCCGGGTCTGTCGGCCGAGGCGCAGAAGACGGCCGCGCTGGTCGTCTCGATCGCGCAGTTCGGCACGACCCGCTCGATCAACGCCGGCGTCGCCGCCGGGATCGTCATGCACGCCTGGATCCGGCAGCACGCCGACCTGTCTCAAGCCTGGTGACCCGAACCCCCGCAATTAGTCACCTACTTGCGGCTCTTCCGCGGGCGATCAAGCGCGAGTCACCGGCCGCAAGTAGGTGACTAATTGCGGGGGGCTAGACGGGGGCGACCTCGACGGGGATGCCGTTGAGCACGGCGGTTCCGGACGGGACGTCGAGCAGGGTCTCGTCGGCGACCAGGTTCGAGTTGACCCCGGCGTGCGCGGCCGCGACCCGCGTGCGCGTGCCGTCGACGTCGTGACCCCAGCCGTGCGGCATGCTCACCACGCCGGGCCGGACGTCGGCCGTGACCTCCACCGGGGCTTCCAGCTTTCCCGCCCGCGACGTCACCGACGCGAGCCCGCCGTCGGTCAGCCCGAGCCGGGACGCGTCGTCCGGGTGAACCTGGACGGTGCACCGGTTCCCGCCGCGGACCAGCGGTGTCAGGTTGTGCATCCACGAGTTGTTCGAGCTCAGGTGCCGCCGTCCGATCAGCAGCAGACCGCCGTCCGGTGTCTTTTCCAACTCCGCTCGCAGCCGCGGAACGTCCTTCGTGATCGCGTCCGGAGCCAGCTCGACCTTCCCGCTGGCGGTGGTGAGCACCTCCGGCAACCGCGGCTTCAGCGCGCCGAGGTCGATGCCGTGCGGGGCGGCTTCGAGGTCCGCCAGTTTCAGCCCGTACGGTCCGCCGCGCAGCATCAGGTCGATCATCCGCGCCGGTCCCGTGCGGCCTTCGGCGAGCGACAGGTCGACGCCGGTGCGCCGCGCCGTTTCGCCGGCGACCATCGTGTCGAAGGCGGCGACGTCGACGTCCGGGCCCTGGCCGGCGGCGATCCCGGCCATCCGCAGCAGGGTCACCCATTCCTGCGGCAGGTCCGTTTCGAGCGGCTGCGGAGTCCAGTTCGCGACGTTGCGCACGGCGAGCGCGTACAGCGCGACGTCGTAATGCGGCCGCTCCAGCGGTGACGGGCCGGGCAGGATGACGTCGGCGTGCCGCGTGGTCTCGTTGAGGTACACGTCGAGCGAGACCATGAAGTCCAGTTGCCGCAACGCTTCCGTGAGCCGCGCGGAGTTGGGCGTGCTCAGCGCCGGGTTGCCGCTGATGGTCACCAGCGCCCGCACCCTGCCCTCGCCGGGTGTCTCGATCTCGTCCGCGAGCGTGGCCACCGGCAGTTCGCCGAGCACCTCGGGATACCCGCGCACCCGGCTCGTCCAGCGGCCGCTGGTGAACGGCGAAGACCGGCGCGGCCGCCAGAGCGCGGGCAGCGGGAACATCACGCCGCCTTCGCGATCGAGGTTGCCGGTGAGCGTGTTGACGACATCGACCAGCCAGCTCGCGATGGTGCCGAAAGACTGCGTCGTGGTCCCCATCCGGCCGTACACCGCGGCGCGCTCGGCGTCCGCGAGTTCGAGTGCGATGCGGCGGATCTCGGCGGCGTCGAGCCCGGTCGCGGGCGCGACCGCCTCCGGGGTGAACGGCTCCGCGAGCACGCGAACCTCGTCGACGCCGTTGACGTGCTCTCCCGGATCGACCCGGTTCTCCGCGAACAGGACATTGACCAGCGCGAACAGGAACAACGCGTCGGTGCCGGGCCGGATCGCGTGGTGTTCGTCGGCGAGCTGGGCGGTCCGGGTGCGGCGCGGATCGAGGACGACGATCTTGCCGCCGCGCTTCTGGATCCCGCGCAGCCTGCCCCTGGTGTCGGCCGCGGTCATCAGGCTTCCGTTGGACACCAACGGGTTCGCGCCCAGGATGAGCAGGTGTCCGGTGCGGTCGAGGTCGGCGACGGGAATGGCCTGCGGGTCACCGAAGAGGTAGCCGGAGGAGAAGTGCTTCGGCATCTGGTCGACCGTGGTCGCGGTGTAGAAGTTCTTGGTGCCCAAGGCTTTGAAGAACACGCGGCCGTAGAGCACCAGCGCCGCGTTGTGCACCGTCGGGTTGCCGGAGTACACCGCGACGGCGTTCTTGCCGTACTCGTCGATGATCGGCCGGAGCCGCCGGTCGATCTCGGCGAACGCCTCGTCCCAGGTGACTTCGACGAACTCGCCGTCGCGTTTCACCAGTGGTGCGGTGAGCCTGTCCGGGTCGTGGTGCAGTGCGCCGAGCGAAGCGCCCTTCGGGCAGATGTAGCCCTGCGAGAAGACGTCCTCGCGGTCCCCCTGCACGCGGGTGACCAGGCTCTTCTCGTCGATCGTCACCTCCAGCCCGCAGGTGGCTTCGCAGAGCGGGCAGGTCACGTGCGCCGTGGTCATGAAGCACCTCGCGGGTTCGGGAGTCCTCCCAACATACTGAGCGGTATGTCAGCGGGCAAGGGATGATGGCGCGATGACTGCTCTCGCCGACCGGGCCGCGGCCGCCGAGCGCGCGATCCGCGACCGGCATCTGCGCGGTGTCTGGGGACTGCCCGGCACCGTGCTCGGCCGTAGCGGCTGGCCGCCCTCGATGGGCCAGCGCGTCCACTGGCACTGGAACTACTGGTGGCAGGCGCATCTGCTGGACACCCTCGTCGACGCGCAACTGCGAGATCCTTCACCGGATCGGTTGAAGCTGATCGACCGGTTCGTGCTGTCCGTGCGGTTGCGCAACTTCGGCAAGTGGATCAACGACTACTACGACGACATCGCCTGGCTCGGCCTCGCGCTGCAACGCGCCGGGCAGCTCGGGCTGGACGTCCGCGGCGGGCTGGAGGCGATCAGCTCGCGGCTGCGTGAAGGCTGGACCGACGACGCCGGCGGCGGGATCTGGTGGCGCGTCGGCGACGATTTCAAGAACGCCCCCGCGAACGGCCCGGCCGCGATCTTCCACGCCCGCGAAGGTGCGACACAGCACGCTCGTGGTTTGACCGACTGGATGACCGAGCGGCTCGTCGATCCGGAGAGCGGGCTGGTGTGGGACGGCCTGCGCGTCGGCAGCGGCGAGCTGGTGAAGCATATTTTCACGTACTGCCAAGGGGTTTATCTCGGCGCTTGCCTCGAACTGTCCGAAATGGACAGAGTGAAGCGCACGATCCGCGCGGTCGCGGACCACGTCGCGCCGAACGGGGTGATCCGGGGGCAGGAAGGCGGCGACGGCGGCCTGTTCGGCGGGATCCTGGCCCGGTACCTGGCGCTCGCGGCGCCGCTGTCGCCGAGCGGGATCGCGCGCGACCTGGTCATCCGGTCGGCTGAGGCTTGCTGGTCCGGCGCCACCGAGACGCCGCACGGGCCGCTCTTCAGCGCCGACTGGGCGACTCCGGCGCCTTCGCTGCCCCTCGCGGGTGATGCCCCGGAACGTGACCTGTCCGTTCAGGTGAGCGCGTGGATGCTCCTGGAGGCCGCGGCCACCCTTCGCAATTAGTCACCTACTTGCGACGGTCGAAAGGGCGCGCAAGCACGACGGGTGTCGCAAGTAGGTGACTAATTGCGGCGGTCACCAGACGTCGCCCGCACGCCAGTCGCAGGTGATCTCCCCGTCCAGATCGAGGGTGACGCCCACCGGCAGCACGTGGATCGACCCGTCTTCCTCCTTCGTCGGCTCCACGCCCGAAGGCGTCATGGCCGACGAAGTCCCGCGCCACAGCAGCCAACCGCGCGACGCGTAGAACTCCAGAGCCTCCTCGGACGCCGAAAGCGCCCCGAGGTCGTAAGCCTTCCGCAGGACCCGCTCCAGCGCGTCCATCATCGCGGCGCCGTGCCCGCGCCGCCGGTGATCCGACCGGACGGCGACCGCCTCGACATAACCCGTGCGGAGGACCCGCCCGTTGTGCACCAGCCGCCGCTGGACCAGCGACGCGTGCCCGATCAGCTCGCCGCCCTCCCAGATCAGCGTGTGCATGCCGCCGAGGGCGTTTTCCCAGTCGTCGTCGCTGAAATCGCCGTCGAACGCGTCGTCGAGCAGGGCGCGCGCCGCCTTCAGCACGGCGGCGTCGAGGTCGGCGGTGTGCACGGTCCACAGCTCGGTCATTCCGCCATCATCACCCGGCGGCGGGCTTCTGACCAGCGAGATCCGAAGCACTCTTCACCGCTGAGGGTCAATCGGCGCTGTAGTGATTCAGCAGCCGCACGAATGACGGTGTATGAAGCGCGGTGCGAGCCGTACGGATTCGGGTCGTCGCTCAGGGTCGGTGATCCGGGCCAGCAGGAGTTCGACGGCCTTGCGCCCGATCTCCTCGATCGGCTGCGCCATCGTGGTGACCGCCGGGGTCACCTGTCCCGCCCACTCCATGTCGCCGTAGCCGACGATCGCGAGGTCGCGCCCGATCCGGATGCCGAGCCGGTGCGCCTCGTACTGGACGCCGATCATCATCGCTTCGCTCGCCACCACGAGCGCGGTCGGCGACGGCCAGCTGTCCAGCAGTTTCGAGGTCGCGGCGGCCGCCCCGCCCGGCGTGGACCGCCCGCACGCGACCAGCTGCGACGTCCACCGGAGGCCGGAGCGGCCGAGGCCGAGCCGGTAGCCCAGCGCCCGCTCCTCGTAGGTGGTCATGTCCTCTTCGCCCGAGATGAAGCCGATCTTGCGGTGCCGCAGCCCGGCGAGGTGCCGCACGAGCGCGCACACGGCCTGGATGTTCTCGGAGCCGACCTGGTCGACGTCGTTGCGGCCGGCCATCCGGTCGACGAGCACGGTCGGCACGCCCATCCGGACCAGTCCGTTGATCACCGCTTCGTCGCCTGCCGCCGGGACGAGCAGCACACCGTCGACGCGGTCCGCCCGCAGCGCACGGATGACCGCGGCTTCTTCGGCGACGCTGTCCCCGGTGTCGGCGAGAGTGATTTCGCAGCCGTGACGGCGTGCGGCGCGGCGGATGGCGCGGACGAGTTCACCCGAATACGGGTTCGCGTGCATCGCCATGGCCACCCCGAACCGGTGGGTGACAGGGGTGTCCTCCCACAGGGGTAACGCCGGGGACAATGCGGTCATCGCTCCACGCCTTCATACGAGCCTGAATGACGGTAACGGCTGACGGAGCGTCGCTCGGCGGTGAGACCGGAAAGTCTCCCAACAATCATCAATGTGAGTGAACGAGAGCGCATCCGCAGGACGCGCGATGGCGGAGCGTAGGCGGAATACGCATCGTCTGGGCCTTGCGTGCCGGATCGTTGATCCGGGCCAGCAGGAGGCGCACCGCCTGTGTGCCGATCTCCTCGATCGGCTGAGCCATCGTGGTCAGCGGCGGATCCACCAGATCGGCCCATTCGACGTCGTCGTAGACCACGACCGGCAGGTCGACGCCCGCCCGCAGCCCGCGGCGCCGCAACTCGTGCAGCACGCCGACCATCATCGTGTCGTTGGCGACCACCAGCGCGGTCGGCGGCTCGGGCAGCGCGAGCAGTGTGCTCAGCGCGAGGGCCCCGCCGGCCTGCGAGGACTGCCCGCACGCGACCAGCTCCTCCGACCAGGTCAGACCCGAACGGCCGAGCCCCAAGCGATAGCCGAGGATCCGCTCCTCGCTGGTGCTCAGCCCGGCCGTGCCGCTGATCATGCCGATCCGCTGATGCCCGAGCGACGCCAGATGCGCCGTCAGCGCGGACGTCGATTGGATGTTCTCGGCGCCGACCTGGTCGACGTCGGTGCGGGTGGAGAGCCGGTCGATGAGCACGGTCGGGACGTCGAGCGAGACGAGTTCGCCGATCACCGAACCGTCGCCGGGCGACGGCGTGATCAGCAACCCGTCGACCCGGCGCGAACGCAGGGTCCGCACGGTCTCACGTTCGGTGTCGACGGTGTCGTGCGTGTCCGCGAGCAAGACCGTGTACCCGGCCAGTGCGGCCTCGCGTTCGATCGCCTGGATCAGGACGGCGAAGTACGGGTTCGCGACCAGGGAGATCGCGACGCCGATCGACCTCGTCCCGCCGGTCACCAGCGAGCGGGCGATGGCGTCACCGGTGTAGCCGGTCTGCTCGATCGCGCGGAGGACGGCCAGCTTGGTCTCTTCGGCCACCGCCCTTGTCCCGTTGACCACGTGGGAAACGGTGGTGATCGAGACCCCCGCCAGCTCGGCGATGTCGCGTTGGGTGGGCCGGGACGAGCGAGACGGCGGCATGACCAATCCTCGTGAAGTGCTCTGTCGAGAGAGTCTGGGCAAGCGTTTGCGCAAACGCTTGCGAGTGAGCATAACCCTGTCTACCTTCCGGTCCATCACGGACAGCCTTGAATCGGAGGGCATCCCCATGAGACAGCGCAGTCTCGCCGCGCTCGCCATGGCCGCCGCACTCGCGGTGACCACGGCCGGGTGCACCGTCGAACGCCACTGGGGTGGCGGTTCGAACGCGGGCGGCGGTGGCAAGGCCAAGGTCGGCCTGGTCACCAAGACCGACACCAATCCCTACTTCGTGGAACTGAGAGCGTCCGCCAAGGCCGCCGCCGAGGCGAACGGCGCGGAGTTCAGCGCGCTCGCCGGCCAGTTCGACGGTGACAACGACGGCCAGGTCCGCGCCATCGAGAACCTCATGCAGCAGGGTGCGAACACCATCCTGATCACGCCGAGTTCCTCGACCGGTGTCCTCGACGCCATCGACCGCGCCCGCAAGGCCGGGGTGCTGGTCATCGCGCTCGACACGGCGACCGAACCGGACACCGCCGTCGACGCCACCTTCGCCACGGACAACTTCGAGGCCGGACGCAGGCAAGGCGCGTACGTCAAGGCCGTGCTGGCGGGCAAGCCGCCGAAGCTGCTCATGGTGGACGGCACCGCCGGGTCCACAGTGGACACTCAGCGGCACACCGGGTTCCTCAAGGGCATCGGGCTGACCGACGCTTCGCCGGAGATCAAGGGCAAGACGCCCGCGAACGGCGACCAGAGCCTCGCGCAGCAGGGGGTCGAGAACCTGCTGCAGCGCACCACCGACATCAACGCCGTCTACACGATGAACGAGCCGATGGGCCGCGGCACCTACGCCGCGCTCCAGGCCCGCGGCCTGGTGAACCAGATCGTGATGGGCTCGATCGACGGCGGCTGCGAAGGCGTCAAGAACGTGCGCGACGGCCAGTACGCCGCCACGGTCATGCAGTTCCCCAAGAAGATGGCCGAGCAGGGCGTCCTCGCCGCCGTCGAATACGCCAAGACCGGCAAGAAGCCGAGCGGGTTCGTCGACACCGGATCCGCGGTGATCACCGACAAGCCGATCCCCGGCGTGGAAAGCCAGGACACCAAGTGGGGCCTCGAGAACTGCTGGGGGACGAAATGACCACGGCAACCCTCAAAGGGAATGAACGGCCGTCGATCGGTGAGTTCTTCCTGCGCGCACCGGCCGTCGGGCCCGCGCTGGCCCTGCTCGTCGCGATCGTGGTGTTCTCCCTCTCGACGGACACCTTCCTCGACCTCGACAACCTTTCCCTTGTGGTGCAACAGTCCCTGGTGGTCGGCACGCTCGCGCTCGGGCAGACGCTGATCATCCTGACCGCGGGCATCGACCTGGCCAACGCGGCCGCGATGGTGCTCGCGACGCTGATCATGGCGAAGCTCGTGGTCGGCGGCGTCTCCGGGATCTGGGCGCTGCTGCTGGGAATCGTGGCGACGGTGGTGATCGGGATGGTCACCGGTTCGCTGGTCACCCGGATCAAACTGCCGCCGTTCATCGTCACGCTCGGCTTGCTGACGGTGCTCACCGCGGCGGCGAAACTGTTCGCCGACGGCCAGGCCGTCCCGGTCGCGGACGAACTGCTCAAATGGCTCGGCACCCGCCGGTACCTGTTCGGCGGCATCCCGATCACCTACGGCATGACGCTCGCTTTGCTGATGTACCTTGGCCTTTGGTACGCGCTCACGCGGACGCCGTGGGGCAAGCACGTCTACGCGGTCGGCAACGCGCCGGAATCCGCGCGGCTGTCCGGCATCAAGGTCAACCGCACGATCCTTTCGGTGTACATCGTCGCCGGGGTGATCGTCGGGATCGCCGCCTGGCAGGCGCTCGGCCGCGTGCCGAACGCCGACCCGAACGCCTTCCAGCTCGGCAACCTCGACTCCATCACCGCGGTGGTGCTCGGCGGCGCGAGCCTGTTCGGCGGCCGGGGTTCCGTACTCGGCACGATGATGGGCGCGCTGGTCGTCGCGGTCCTGCGGTCCGGGCTGACCCAGCTCGGGGTGGACGCGCTCTACCAGGACGTCGCCACCGGTGCCCTGCTCATCGGCGCTGTCTGCGTCGACCGTTTCGCGAGGAGGCGGCAGTCATGACGACACCTACGTTGTCCGCGCAGGGCCTGGTCAAGCGCTACGGCCGGGTCACCGCCATCGACGGTGCCGACTTCGAACTGTTCCCCGGCGAGGTGCTCGCCGTCGTCGGCGACAACGGCGCCGGGAAGTCGAGCCTCATCAAAGCCCTTTCGGGAGCGGTGATCCCGGATTCCGGTGAGATCAAAGTGGACGGTCAGACCGTCCACTTCAAGTCCCCTTTGGACGCTCGCCACTACGGCATCGAGACGGTGTACCAGGATCTCGCCGTCGCGCCCGCGCTCGACATCGCGTCGAATATGTTCCTCGGCCGCGAAAAACGGCGTAAGGACCTCTTCGGGCAGCTGTTCCGGAAGCTGGACACCGCGACGATGCGGGCCGACGCGCAGCGGATCCTCGACGAACTCGGCATCAACATCAAATCCATCACGCAGCCGGTGGAGACGTTGTCCGGCGGGCAGCGCCAAGGTGTCGCGGTCGCCCGGGCGGCGGCCTTCGGCACCAAAGCGGTGATCATGGACGAGCCGACCGCCGCGCTCGGCGTCGCCGAATCCGGCAAGGTGCTCGACCTGATCAACCGGATCCGCGAACGCGGCCTGCCGGTGGTCCTGATCAGCCACAACATGCCGCATGTGTTCGACATCGCCGACCGCATCCACGTGCACCGCCTCGGCAAACGGGTCGCGGTCGTCTCACCGAAGACGCACACCATGAACCAGGTCGTCGGCCTGCTCACGGGTGCGCTGAAGATCGGTGAGAACGGCGAGGTCGAAGAGGTCGCTTCGGCTGTCCACACGGGTCTGCTGAGCTGATGGCATCTCAGCGGGAAAAAGTACTTCGATGCTGAAGGTGCTGCTGGCGGGCCTGTGCACCGTCGACCAGATTCAGCGCGTCGCCGAGATCCCGGCGCCGGGCGAGAAGGTGCGTTCGCTGTCGATGGACGTCGCCGCCGGGGGGCCGGCGACGAACGCGGCGGTGACCGTGGCCGCGCTCGGTGCCGGGGCGACGCTCCTGACGGTCGCCGGTGCGCACCCGCTGGCGGCACTCGCCCGCGCCGACCTCGAAGCGCACGGCGTCGACCTGGTCGACCTCGATCCCGAGCGGCCCGATCCGCCCGCGATCAGCGCCATCGTCGTCCGGGATTCCGACGGCGAACGCACCGTCGTCTCGCGCAACGCCCACGCCTCCTCGCAATTCGTCACCTACTTGCGATCCTTGCGCGCGCAACTGTCGCAACTAGATGACGAATTGCCGGGGTGTGTGCTCCTCGACGGGCACCATCCGGAGGTCGCACTGGAAGTCGCGCGCTGGGCCAGGGAGCGGAAGGTGCCGGTGGTGCTCGATGCGGGGAGCTGGAAGCCGGTCTTCCCCGAACTCATGCCGCTGGTCGACATCGCCGCCTGCTCCTCGTTGTACCGCGGGGACGACCCCCGCGAGCACGGCGTGCCGGTCGTGATCACGACCGCGGGCCCCGATCCGGTGTGCTGGTCGACGGCGGACGGATCCGGTGCGGTCCCCGTCCCGGTCACCCGGGCGCGTGACACGCTGGGTGCGGGCGACGTGTGGCACGGGGCTTTCGCGTACGCGGTCGCCAGGGACCGAGGGGACGTCCCGGGCTGGATCGAGTTCGCCAACGAGGTGGCCGCCGAACGGGTGCGGCATGAAGGACCGAGGTCGTGGACGGCCGCGGTCGCGAAGAAAGGACTGCCATGACAGCCATGCCTCCGGTGTTCGAGGACCTGTTGAGCAGGGCTCAGACGCTGGCGAAGCCGGGACAGCGCAGTGTGCTCGGCATCGTCGGCGCCCCCGCGTCCGGCAAGACGACGCTGGCCTGGGGCCTGGCGAAGGCGCTGGGCACGAGGGCCGCGGTGGTCGGGATGGACGGCTTCCACCTGGCGCAGGTGGAACTGCAACGGCTCGGGCGGGCGGAGCGCAAGGGCGCGCCGGACACCTTCGACGCCGCCGGGTACGTGCACCTGCTGCGCAGGCTCGCCGAAGGCCGCGAGACGGTCTACGCGCCCGAATTCCGCCGGGAGATCGAGGAGCCGATCGCCGGTGCCGTCGCGGTCACGCCCGACGTCCCGCTGGTCATCACCGAGGGGAACTACCTGCTCATGCAGGACGACCCGTGGAGCGGCGTGAAGCCGATCCTCGCCGAGTCGTGGTTCCTCGCGCCCGATGAGCCCGAGCGCATCGAGCGGCTCGTCTCACGGCACCGCCGCTACGGCCGTTCGCTGGTCGACGCGCGTCGCCGCGCGCTCGGTTCCGACCAGCGCAACGCCGATCTGATCGCCTCCACCAGCAGCCGGGCCGACCTGGTCCTCGAGAACCTGCCGCTGGTCAACTTCGCCATATGACAGGCGTTCTCATCGTCACGGGCGGCAGCAAAGGCATCGGCGCGGCGGTCTGTGAACTGGCCGCCGCGCGCGGTTACGACGTCGTCGTCAACTACGCGGGTGACGTCGAAGCGGCCGAAGACGTCGCTTCGCGGGTCCGGAAGCACGGCGTCCGGGCGATCACCCAGCGCGGCGACGTGGCGTCCGAGGACGACGTGGTGGCCCTGTTCGACGCCGCCGTCGAGCTCGGCCCGCTCGCCGGGGTGGTCGCGAACGCGGCCATCACCGGCAACACCCCCGGCCGCTTCGACGAATACGACGTCGACGTCGTCCGTCGCGTCGTCGATGTCAACATCACGGGTGTCTTCCTGTGCGTCCGCGAGGGCATCCGCCGGATGTCCACCCGGTACGGCGGCGAGGGCGGCGCGATCGTGACGCTGTCGTCCACCGCCGCGCGGACCGGTTCGCCCGGGGAATGGGTCCATTACGCGGGCACCAAGGCCGCGGTCGAAACGATGACCTATGGCGTCGCGCAAGAAGTGGCGAAAGAATCCGTCCGGGTCAACGCCGTCGCGCCGGGCATGATCCACACCGGACTACACGCCGCGGCGGGAATGCCCGATCGCATGGAGCGGATCGCGCCGACCATCCCGATGGGACGGGCCGGCGAACCCGGCGAAGTCGCGGAAGCCGTGCTGTGGCTGCTTTCCCCGGCCGCGTCGTACACCACCGGGACGGTGCTGACCGTCGGCGGAGGACGTTGACACCCGGGACCACGGAGCGGTCACGAGGTGATATCGGGTCCGCGTGCGGTTCAGCCACTTTTTAACACTTTTTCCCGGCGGATATCACGATTCATGTGGGAAGTCGGCGGATCACCTCGTCGTCACAGGCGCCTGTGTCACCCTGGTGGCGCCCCCAAGCTCTTGATCAGGACGGTCATCCCCGATGTCCAAGCTCATGTCTGTGCACCATCTGGCACTCACCGTGACCGATGTGGATCGGAGCGTGCCCTGGTACGCCCGTGTGCTCGAACTCGAAGAGTTCACACGTCGTGAAGACCCCGAAACGGGTCTTCGGAAGGTCGTGCTCAGGTCGCCGAGCGAGGGTTTCGCGGTCGTGCTCGTCGAGCACCAGGACACCGAGCGGCCGCGATTCGACGAACGCCGGACAGGTCTGGACCACGTGGCGTTCAAGGTCTCTTCGCGATCGGAACTGGCCGAATGGGAAGCGCGGCTCTCCGAATACGGCGTTTTCTACACGCCTTCGAAGGGATCGCGGACCCTGGAAGGCTCGTCGGTCATCGTGTTCCGTGACCCGGACGGGATCCAGCTGGAGATCTGGGCCGACCCCGAGGTCTAGGCCGCGCTCTCTTCGGTCTCTTCGGCGGGCCGCCGCATCTCCTGGCGGTAGCGGATCACGCCGTAGGCCGTGCCCACCACGAAGAACGCGATGCTGATCCACAGTGCCGCCGTCTTGACCCACGGCAGCTGGTCGAGCAGACCGGCGCCGTAGTAGCCGAGCAGCACCAGCGTCGGCACCCAGAGCAGCCCGCCCAGCGCCGTCGCGAGCGCGAACCGGCGCGGATCCATTCGCGCGGTCCCCGCGATGAGCGGCGCCAGCGTGCGGATCCACGGGATCCAGCGCGCGGCCACGATGGCGAAGAAACCCCTGCGATCCAGGAACGTTCTGGCGCGGTCGAGATTGTGCCGGTTCAGCACCTTGCCGCCGCGGCGCGCGATCAGTTTCGTGCCTGTCGTACGGCCGATGTAATACCCCACCTGGTTGCCGAGGATCGCGACGAGCAGCGCGGCGGCCGACAGCAGCCACGCGTTCAGGTCCGAGCCGTGCTGCGCGAGGACGACCCCGGCCGCGAACAGCAGGGAGTCTCCTGGCAGGAACAGCCCGATGATCAGCGCGCACTCCACGAAGATGAAGCTCAGCACGATCACCCAGACGAGCACCGGCCCGGCGGTGTCGAGCCAGCTAACGCCGATGCCCGCGGCCTCGGTGTACACCTCAGTCACGACGCGAGCCTACGTGTACTTCGAGAACCGCACGCGGCCGAACCATGGAATGGGGGTGTCCGAAAGGTCCGGTCATGCCTCCTGCCCATGCTATGAAAGGTCCTTTCCTTGCAAAATTTGCAAGGAAAGGACCTTTCATAGCGCTGGCGACTAGTGCTCGACGAGCTCGTCGAGCGCCTGGTCGTAGCTCAGCCGGACGTCGTGTTCGGCCTGGTCACCGCCCAGCAGTTCCACTCGGCTGGTCGCGGGCGGGTAGCCGCTCGCGATCACCGTGTAGGTCCCGGCGGGCAGGTCGCTGACCGTGTAGTTGCCCTCCGCGTCGGTCCTCGCCACGGCGGCGACGCCGCCCGAAGAGTCGAGCACGGTGATCCGCGCGTCGGGCACCACCCGGTCGCCATCGGTGCGGGCGACCCCGCTCAGCAGGATCGTGCTGACCAGTTCGAAGTCGTGGCGCAGCACCCCGGCCCCGGTGGCGGTCAGCGTCGCCGCGATCGGCCGGAACCAGCGGCCGCTGGCGACGAGCGTGTACCGCCCGCCCACGATGCCGGCGAACGAGTAGACGCCGTTCTCGTTCGTGTGCGTCCTGGCCACCTGATTGCCGTTGTGGTCGATCAGGGTCAGCGCCGCACCCGCGACGTTCGTGGCGTCGTCCCGGCGGACATGCCCGCTGATCTGCGCGGATCCGGCACGGTAAGCCCCGTTCCCGTTGGTCATCGCGTGCTTGCCCGGTTCGACGGGCGCGGTCACGACCGTCTTCTCGGAGGCCGTTTCGACAGGTGCGTCGTCCTCCTCGAGGAGTGCTTCGCCGCCTTCGAGAGCCGAAGCCGCCGAAGGAGCCGAGCCGCCGAGCAGCGGGATCTCCTTCATGAACATCAGGACCAGCGTCGCCAGCAGCGCGACCGCGCCCGCCACGTAGAACACCGTGGTGATCGACTCGGTGAAGCCGATCAGCACCGGGGTCTTGATGGCCTCGGGCAGGTTCGCGATACCGCTCGTGTTCGTGGTGATGTCACCCAGCGCCGCGGCGCCTTCACCGGTCGGCGCGTTGCCGCCGAACGCCTTGGTGATGTTGCCCGGCAGGACGTTGAACAGGATCGTCAGGAACACCGCGACACCCGCGGTACCACCGATCTGCCGGAAGAACGTCGCCGAAGCGGTCGAGACGCCCATGTCGCTGCGCGGGCCCGCGTTCTGCACCGCGATGATCAGCGTCTGCATGCAGGCACCGAGGCCGAGACCGATGATCGCGGCCGCGACCAGCGGGTGCCACAGCGCGCTGTTGTACTCGACCTGCGCGAAGAAGAACGAGCCCGCCGCGATCAACAGCGTGCCGACCACCGGGAACACCTTGTAGCGGCCGGTCTTGCTGGTGATCTGGCCCGAGATGATCGAACCGCTCATGATGCCCGCCATCAGCGGGATCATCAGCAGCCCCGACTCGGTCGGCGAGAACTCCAGAACCACCTGCATGTACTGCGGGATCATCATGATCGCGCCGAACATCGCGACACCGACGATGATGCCGCCGACGATCGCGACCGTGAAGGTCGAGTTCTTGAACAGCCGCAACGGGATCAGCGCCGCGTCCTTCATCAGCTTCTCGATGAAGATGAAGGCGACCACGCCGATGGCGCCGATGACGTAGCAGATGATGGCGTTCTGCGAGCCCCAGCCCCACTTGTTGCCCTGCTCGGCGACGATCAGGAACGGCACCACGGCGACGACGAGCGCGAGCCCGCCCCACCAGTCGATCTTGTGGTCGTGGCGCTGGTGCGGCACGTTGAGCACGCGGGCGACGACGAACAGCGCGACGATCGCGATCGGCACGTTGATCAGGAACACCCAGCGCCAGCCGGCGATGTCGTAGCCGAAGACGGTGCCGAGCTTGTCGAAGTCGGCGAAGAAACCGCCGAGCACCGGGCCGAGCACCGTGGAGATACCGAACACGGCGAGGAAGTAACCCTGGTAGCGGGCACGTTCCCGCGGCGGCACGATGTCGCCCATGATCGTCATCGCCAGCGACATCAGACCGCCGGCGCCGAGGCCCTGGATCGCGCGGAACGCGGCCAGTTCGTACATCGATGTCGCGAACGCCGAGGCGATCGAGCCGATGAGGAAGATCGAGATCGCCGCGATGTAGAACGGCTTGCGCCCGTAGATGTCGGACAGCTTGCCGTAGATCGGCGTGACGATCGTCGAGGTGATCAGGTAGGCCGTGGTGATCCAGGCCTGCAGGTCGAACCCGTTGAGGTCGTTCGCGATACGGACGATCGAGGTGCCCACGATCGTCTGGTCGAGCGCCGCCAGGAACATGCCCGACATCAGGCCGATCAGGATCGTGACGATCTGACGGTGACTGAGCCGGGGTCCGTCTTCTTCGACGGCTGGTGGACTTTCTACGGTGGAACTCATTGCTTCAGGCCCCCTTGGCCTTCGACGCCGACGCGGGGTCAGCGAACTGTGGAGATGTTTTTTCAAGGTCGTCGTTCAGCCGGTGGAACAGCGAGTTGAGGGTTTTCCGGTCGTCGTCGGACCAGTCGCCGAGCACCTCGGCGAGCCACTGGTTCCGCTGCTTGCGGTTCTCCTCGAACACCCGATGCCCTTCGGCGGTCGGTGCGAGCAGGCAGGCGCGGCCGTCTTCGGGGTCGGCCAGGCGCTCGACCAGCCCGTGCTGGACGAGAGAACTCGACTGCCTGCTGATGGTCGAGATCTCGGAGTGCAGGAACTCGGCGAGTTTGCTGGTCCGCTGGGGGCCGACGTGGATGAGGCAGAAGAGGATCGCGTACGCGGCCCGCTCGATGCCGTCCGGTCCCTGCTTGGACACCTGGGACTTGGCCCGGTTGACCAGGCGGACGAGCCGCACGAGCTCGTGCCCGAGGGTGTCGGCCAGGTCGAGGTCGGCCTTCGACCTGGTGCCGGGTGTCGTGGGTGTCATCGCCGTCTCTCTCGCCGGTTGCTTGGTCACTGCAACTAGTTGCCTAGAGCAAGGATGTTCCTCTCAGGAGAGCTTCGCAAGAAGAAAGTGACGTTGTGTGTCGGACAACACTTTAGTTGCCGCATGCAAGCACATTTATTCGTGCATGTTTGTCCGGTTCACCCGGCTTGGGTCGCTGAGCTGCGCTTTTGCTTTGATGGAGACATGACCGACTCCGCGCTCTACGCGATCCTCGCCGACCGAAACTTCGGCACCCTCGCCACCATCAAGCGCGACGGCAGGCCGCAGCTGTCGACCGTCAACTACCTCTACGACGCGGACGCCGGCGCGATCCTGATCTCGATCACCGCGCCGCGCGCCAAGACGAAGAACCTGCGGCGCGACCCGCGGGCGACGTTCCACGTCTCGACCGAGAGCGGTGACGGCTACGTCGTCGTCGAGGGGTCCGCGGTGTTGACGCCGACCGCCGCTTCGCGCGACGACGCGACCGTGGACGCGCTGGTGGACCACTACCGGCGGGCCAGGGGCGAGCATCCGGACTGGGCCGAGTTCCGCGACGCCATGGTCGCCGACCAGCGCGTTCTGCTCACCATCCCGATCGAGCGCGTCTACGGTCTGTCCCGCAATTAGTCACCTACTTGCGCTCTCTGTCCGGCGCAAGTAGGTGACTAATTGCGCTGGATGCGGGCCTTGATCTCGTCGATCCGGTCGAGGAGGGCGCTCGCGTCGTCCCGGCCGAGCGCCGCCCGCAGGTAGAGGCCGTCGCCGACCAGGATGATCAGTTCGGCGGACAGCGGGTCGCCGACGTGCTCGCTGATCAGGTCGTGGATCTTCTGGTTGTAGACCTGGACGACCTCGGCGACCCGTGGCTCGTTGAGCATGATCCGGATCGTCGCCATGGTCGTGCGGTGCAGCGGCTTGCGCTGGGTCACGTCGGTGATGGCGGTGCGCAGGTACCAGGAAACGACGCCTTCCGGCGCCGTCCGTGCCTGTTCGAGGTCTGCGTCCGACAGAGTTGCGAGACGTTCCATCAGGCCTTCGACCAGGGCATCCTTCGAGCCGAAGTGGTAGAGCAGGCCGCCCTTCGACACTCCGGCGCGGGCGGCGACGGCTTCCAGGGTGACCCCGCCGGGGCCCTGTTCGATGAGTATCTCCTCGTACGAGTCGAGGATGTGTTCCTTCGCCGAGGTCTTCGCCATATCAGTTGACTATACCGTCTGGACGGTTTACCTTCGATCAGGGCGGTAACTGTACCGTCCGGACGGTTTATCTAAACGAGGAGAGTGCGCCATGGCGGGGCGCAAGCAGTGGTTGGCGTTGGCGGTACTGGTGCTTCCGGTGCTGCTGATCAGCGTGGACATGACGGTGCTCGGGTTCGCGCTGCCGTTCCTGTCCGAGGATCTGGCGCCCACCGGTGCGGAGCAGTTGTGGATCGTCGACATCTATTCGTTCATGCTGGCGGGCCTGCTGGTCCTGATGGGCACGCTCGGTGACCGCATCGGCCGTCGCAAGCTGCTGCTCATGGGTGCCGCCGCGTTCGGTGCCGCTTCGGTGCTCGCGGCCTTCTCGACCAGCGCGTTCATGCTGATCATCGCGCGGGCGCTGCTCGGTGTGGGTGGCGCGACGCTGATGCCGTCGACGCTGTCGCTGATCCGCAGCATCTTCGTCGACGCCAAACAACGCCGGACCGCGATCGCCGTCTGGAGTGCCGGGTTCTCCGGCGGGATGGCGCTCGGGCCGGTGCTCGGCGGCTGGCTGCTGGAGCACTTCTGGTGGGGTTCGGTCTTCCTCATCAACGTCCCGGTGATGGTGATCCTGCTGGTCGTCGGCCCGTTCCTGCTGCCGGAGGCGCGTGACCCGAAGCCGGGCCGGTTCGATCCGTTGTCGGCGCTGCTGTCGCTGGCCGCGATGCTGCCGGTGGTCTACGGCATCAAGCTGGTCGCCGAACACGGCTTCACCTGGAAGGCCGCGGTCAGCGTCCTGATCGGGCTCGCGCTCGGTGTCGTGTTCGTCCGCAGGCAGAACAGCCTCGACGAGCCGATGCTCGACCTGAAGCTGTTTTCGAACCGGGCCTTCAGTGGTTCCGTGGTGACGAACATGCTCGGCGTGTTCGCCATGGTCGGCCTGCTGTTCCTGGTGCCGCAGTACCTGCAGCTGGTGCTCGGGCTGACCCCGGTCGTCGCCGCGCTGTGGATGCTCCCGGCGACGGTCGCCGGTGTCGCGGGCGCGCTTCTCGCGGCCTGGCTCGCGAAGCGGATCCGGGTATCCGTGCTGGTCAGTGGCGGTCTCCTGGTCGCCGCGGTCGGCTTCCTGGCGTTGACCCAGGTGTCATCCGGCGGCGGGCTCGCGTACGTCGTGGTGTCGTTCACGCTGCTCGGCGGCGGTGTCGCCCTGTCGGAAACGCTGACGAACGACCTGGTCATCTCGGCCGCTCCGGCCGAACGGGCCGGGGCCGCGTCGGCGATCTCCGAGACCGGGTTCGAGCTGGGCGGTGCGCTCGGCACGGCCATCCTCGGCAGTGTCGCGACCGCGGTCTACCGGTCCGGTCTGCCGGAAGGGACGGCCGACGCCGCCCGGGACACCCTCGGCGGCGCCGTCGCCACCGCGCAGCAGCTCGACCCTGCCGCGGGACAGGCGCTCCTGGAGTCGGCTCGCGAGGCCTTCACCCAGGGGGTGCACGTGACCGCATGGGCGGGTGTGGCCGTGCTCGTCTATACAGGTGTTCAGGCGTTCATCCTGCTCGATCGGAAAAAAATTTCCGCAGTGCGGACGTAATGGCGCCTACGATGAGGGCATGAACAACCATGCCCTGGTCACCCGGCTCCGCGAGCATCTCGGCGACGCCGCGGTGCTCACCGACACCGACGTCACGGACGCCTACTCGCGCGACATGATGCCGCTGGCCGCCAGCGGCAAACCCCTCGCGGTGGTGCTGCCGTCCGACACGGAGGGTGTGCAGGCCGTGGTGAAGGCGTGCGCGGAGTTCGAGGTGCCGATCGTGCCCCGCGGCGCCGGCAGTGGTCTGTCCGGCGCCGCGAACGCGATCGACGGCTGTGTAGTGCTGGTGCTGACCAAACTCGACCAGATCGTCGAGATCGACGAAGGCAACCGGCTCGCCGTCGTGCAGCCCGGCGTGGTGAACCTCGATTTCCGCAACGCGGTGGAGAAGCACGGCCTGTTCTATCCGCCGGATCCGTCCAGCTACGACTGGTGCACCATCGGCGGGAACCTGTCCACCAACGCCGGTGGGCTGTGCTGCGTGAAGTACGGCGTCACCACGGATTCCGTGCTGGGACTGGAAGTCGTGCTCGCCGACGGCTCACTGCTGAAGACCGGGCGCCGCACGGTGAAGGGTGTCGCCGGCTATGACCTCGCGCGGCTCTTCGTCGGCAGCGAGGGCACGCTCGGCGTGATCACCCAGGCGACCGTCGCGCTGAAACCGTTGCCGCAGTTGCCCGCCACCCTCGTCGCCGCCTTCAACAGCACGGAAGCCGCGGGCGAGGCCGTCGCGCGGGTGGTGCGCGAGGGGCTGGTGCCGTCGCTGCTGGAGATCATGGACGCCACGTCGATCAAGGCCGCCGAGGCGTACCTCAAAACCGACCTCGGCACGAGCTCGGACTGCAAAGCCTTGCTGCTCGCGCAATCCGACTCCGGCGGCGAGGTCGCGCGCCGGGAACTCGCCGCGCTGGAACAGATCTGCGTCGACTGCGGCGCGGATCTGGCCTACGCCACCGAGGACATCGAAGAGGGCAAGATGCTGCTGCAGGCGCGGCGGGTCGTGCTCACCGCGCTGGAGATGTACGGCGTCTGGCTGACCGACGACGTCTGTGTGCCGCGCACGCGCATCGCCGAACTGATCGCCGGCTGCGAGCGGATCAGCGAAGAAGTGGGCTTGCGGATCGCCGTCGTCGGCCACGCGGGTGACGGCAACATGCACCCGACGATCGTCTACGCGCAGGATTCCGAGGAGGAGTTCGCTCGCGCGCGGACGGCCTTCGACGCGATCCTCGACGTCAGCCTGTCGCTGGGCGGCACGGTCACCGGCGAGCACGGCATCGGCCGGATCAAACGCGAGTGGCTCGTCAAGGAGATCGGCGAAGTCGGCCTTCAGGTGCATCGCCAGATCAAGCGGGCCCTCGACCCGGAGAACCTCTTCAACCCCGGT
This sequence comes from Amycolatopsis sp. lyj-108, assembly GCF_046549005.1. Taxonomy (NCBI): domain Bacteria; kingdom Bacillati; phylum Actinomycetota; class Actinomycetes; order Pseudonocardiales; family Pseudonocardiaceae; genus Amycolatopsis; species Amycolatopsis sp. lyj-108. The sequence goes on from NZ_JAJPWQ010000001.1 coordinate 535,991, forward strand.
TCGATGTTCTCCCTCTGAGCCGAGGCCATGGCATTCGCAACCATGCCACCTTTGCCGCCGTCCCAAGTACATGAAGGCCCCCTTCCTTGCGTTAGGCGCAAGGAAGGGGGCCTTCATGTACTTCGCGAAAGGGTCAGTCGCGGATGCGCGGGATCTGCTGCGTGATGTCCTCGGCGGCCTCGGCGACGAGGCCGGTCGCGGTGTCCGCGTGCTTCTTCTCGCGGCGGGCCTTGAGGTACTCGATCACGATCGGCACCACCGAGACCAGCACGATCAGGATGAAGATCGCGTCGACGTTGTCGCGGATGAACGCGACGCCGCCGAGCAGGTGGCCGAGCGCGGTGATCCCGGCGGCCCACAGGATGCCGCCGATGACGGTGTAGGTGAAGTACTTCTTCGGGTCCATCTTGCCGATGCCGGCGATCCAGGTGATGAACGTCCGCACGAACGGCACGAACCGCGCCAGCACGACGGCCTTCGGCCCGTGCTTCTCGAGGAAGGCGTGGGTCTGGTCCACGTACTTCTGGTTGAAGAACTTCGAATCCGGCTTGCGGAACAGCCAGGGCCCGACCTTCCGGCCGAGGCCGTAGCCGACCGCGTTGCCGACCAGTGCGGCGACGGTGACCAGGACGCACACCAGCCACAGCGGCGCCTCGATCGAGCCGTTCGCGATGAACAGGCCCGCGGTGAACAGCAGTGAGTCACCGGGCAGCACCGGGAAGATGCTGCTCTCGACGAAGATGATCAGGCAGAGCACGGTGATGACCGGAACGGTCAGCCCGCTCAGCAGGTGCTGCGGGTCCAGCCACTCCGGCAGGAGGCCCATCGTCGTCACGTTGTTCTGCGCCAGGATCACACCAAAACGGTACAGGGTGACGCTGAGTGCTTTGACCCGACGGGAGAGGCGGCTCAGATCAGCGTGAGCAGCCCGATCACGGAACCGGCGGCCAGCCCCAGCAGCACGGCGAGCAGCAGCACCCAGTACGCGGGAAGGGGCGGGCTGCTTGGCGAAGGCGCTGGAGGCGGCGTCGGACGCTCGGCCAGCCTGGCCGTTTCGGCGTCTTCAAGCGCGACGCGTTCCCGTTCGAGCGAGTCGGCTCCGGCACCCGAGAGCAGCCCGTACTGAGGGGGCAGTTCGTTCTTGCCGGAAGGGACACTACTCTCCGTGTCCGTTTCGGCCGGTTTGTCCGTAGTGGCTTCGGAGGCGCGCTCCGCCGAAGGAGCGAAGACGGCCTGTGCGCGCAAGGCGTCAGTCAGGAGTTTCTCCGGGTCCTTGGGCTCGCTCATCCGGTCTCCCTTCGCCGCTACCCGTCGCTGACCGACACACCGCCTTCGACCGCGCCGCTCAGCGGGGCCGTGGCGCTCAATGTAGCCGCAGCGTCGTCCTTGACCCATTCGCCCTGGCGCAGCACCTTGACCGGCCGGAGGTCGCGATCGAGCACGACGACGTCGGCCGCGAGCCCGGCGCGCAGCGACCCGGTCCGGTCGGCGAGGCCGAGCAGTTCGGCGGGCCGCCCGGAGGTCGCGCGGACGGCGTCGAGCAGGTCGATGCCCGCGCCGCGGACCAGGTTGCGGAAGGCCGCGTCCATGGTCAGCGTGCTGCCCGCCAGCGAACCGTTCCCGGCGAGGGTGGCGACGCCGTCGCGGACGTCGACCTCGAGGCGGCCGAGGATGTAGCTGCCGTCGGCGGCGTCGGTGGCCGACATGGCGTCGGTGATGAGCACCGTCCGGCCCTTGCCCGCGTGGTGCGCGGCGAGCCGCAGCACGGTCGGGTGGACGTGGACGAGGTCGCAGATCAGCTCGACGGTGATCCGCTCGTCGTCGAGGAGGGCGCCGATCGGGCCCGGCTCGCGGTGGTGGAGGGGCCGCATGGCGTTGAAGAGGTGGGTCGCGACGGAGGCGCCCGCGTCGATCGCGGGGATGATCTGGTCCTCGACACCGTCGGTGTGCCCGATGGCGGCGATGACGCCCGATTCGGCCAGTTGCCGGACCGCCTTGATCCCGCCGTGTAGTTCGGGGGCGAGGGTGACCATCCGGATGTCACCGCGGCCGGCACCGAGCAGCGCGTTGACCGTGGCCGTGTCCGGCTCGATCAGCGTTGCCGGGTCGTGCGCTCCGCAACGAGCCTTCGAGATGAAGGGTCCTTCAAGGTGAATTCCGGCAAGTTCACCCTCTTGGACCAGCTCACGCAGGGCGGCGATCTGGTCCCTGAGCACCGGGACGGGGTCCGAGACCAGACTGCCGAGCATGGTCGTGGTCCCGTGCCGCCGGTGCGCGCGGATGGCGCGGAACAGCTCCTCCGGGTTCGCACTGGAGAACGACCCGCCCCCACCGCCATGGCAGTGGGTGTCGACGAAGCCGGGCACGACCAGGCACCCGTCGACATCGACGCGATCGATGTCCGGGGGTGTCCCGGAACCGACTTGGACGATCCTGCCGCCGGCGATAGCCAGCCAGCCGTCGTCGAGTACACGGTCCGGGGCGACGACCCGGCCGCCCACGATCACGAAATCTCCGGCGCCTCTCACGTCCCCCAGCATATATTGGTCTGGACCAAGCATGGCGGCACAACCCAGCGCTCGAGATTAAGGCCGGGTGTCAGTTCGGCGACTGCATCGCTTTCTGCAGTGCCTCCAGCGCCCGGCTGGCGGTTGACTTAACGGTACCTTTCGAAATCCCGGCGGCCTCAGAGATTTCGGCCTCACTCAGCCCACCGTAGTAACGGAGGACCAGAACCTCGCGCTGGCGAGGGGGCAGTTTGGACAAAGCGCTCACCACGGCCTGATGTTCACTCGACAGCATGGCGAGGCTTTCGGCCGAACGCGCGTTGACGGCGTGCGGCGCGACGTACTCGCGGGCGGTCTTGCGGCGGCGCAGCACACTGCGTGATCCGTTGACCACGGCGGTGCGCAGGTACCCGACGGCAGCGGCGGCGTCGCGCAGGCGCCCCCAGTTGCGGTGCAGCCCGGTGAAGGCCTCCTGGACGACGTCTTCGGCGGTCGCCGGTTCGTCCACGAGCAGGATGGCCAGCCGGACGAGTCGCATCCGGTGCTGGCGATAGAGATCCTCAAGGGTCAGCGGTGCCGCAGGCGGCGGTGGCGTGACCGGTCCGTCCATGGTGCGCAGATGGCCGAGGGTCGCCTCGACACTGCGTTCCGCATTGCCCTCGAGCATGTACCCCTACCTGTTCATTTACCCCTTTGAAGCACAACCTGTGCATGGCGCTCGATCAGCGTATCGGGTGGGGCGGGAGTCCTGCCTGATCGGATCCTGAGAAGCTGGGGGGCGTCTGTTGGAGCGACCTTGGAGATGTCGATGGCCTGGTTCCTGGTGGAGATCACGTACGTGCGGGAGAAGCTGGCGGATGTGCGCCCCCGGCACCGGGAATTCCTGTCCACCCTCGCCGACCAGGGTGTCGTCGCGCTCGGCGGCCCGCTGGGCGACGGCTCCGGCGGTATCTCGATGTACCAGGCGGCCGACGAAGCGGCGCTGCTCGAAATCATCAACAAGGACCCGTACCACCTCGAAGGTGTTGTCGCGGAGCGGACCGTCCGCGAGTTCAAGCCGGTGATCGGCTCCTGGATTCCCAAGGAAGCCTGACAGCTCAGAGATCGAGGGTGACCGGCTCGCGTTCGACACAGACCCGGACGCGGTCGCCGGTCACCGTCGGCAGTTCGCACGTCCCGCAGAACCCCTGGCGGCACGAATAAGCGATGCCGGGCACGGTTTCGCGCAGGACGTCGAGCGTCGTCCGGTCGGCGGGCACGTCCAAAATCCGGCCGCTGCGGGCCAGTTCGACGCGGAACGGCTCGCCGCCGACGATCGGCGGCGTCGAAAACCGTTCGAAGAACACCGGCCCCGAAGCACGTAGCGCCGCGTCCGTGCGGACACCGATGATCATCGGAACCGGGCCGCAGCAGTAGATCGGCGCGCCTTCCGGTGCCCCTTCGAGGAGCTCCGCGCCGGAAGCGGGGATCCCGTAGTCCGTGTCCGGACGAATCCGGACACGGTCGCCGAAGCGGGACAATTCGTCCAGAAACGGCATGGAAGCCTCATCCCGTCCGGTGTAGACCAGTCGCCAGTCCGCGCCGGAAGCCGCCGCTTGCCGCACCATCGGCAGGATCGGCGTGATCCCGATGCCGCCCGCGACGAACAGGTACGCCGGGCTCGCGACGAACGGGAACGCGTTGCGCGGGCCCCGTGCTGTGATCCGAGCGCCCTTCTTCAGCGCGTGCACCGCCGTCGATCCCTCGCCGAGCAACCGGACGCCGACGCGGTAGGCCGAGCGGTCGTCCGGATCGCCGCACAAGGAGTACTGCCGGACCAGTCCCGGCCGCGGCGCGAGGTCGATGTGCGCGCCGGGCCGCCATCGCGGCAGCGGTTCGCCGCGTGCGTGCACCAGCCGCAGCCCGGCCACGCCGTCGGCTTCGGCACGGATTTCATCGACGACCAGCGGAAGATCACGGTCGACGACGGCCACCGGTGGACGACGGCGTCCGCTCACCCCGCTGAGCCTGCGGTACAGCGCGACGACACCGGTCAGCGACGCCATCGCGCGGTCGGTCCGCTCGCTGCCGTCGAGCCGTAGCGGCCGCGTCATCTTGGTTCGTCGGCGGCCAAGGCGGCCGGGGAACTCGCGAGGTACGCGACGGCCTGATCGGTGTTGCCGGTCTCGGTGGGGTGATAGGACTTCCGGAAGTAAGGCCGGATCTCGCGCCGCAGCTGCCTGCCCGAGGGCAGCAGGCCGAGCTTCGCGACGCGCAGATAGGTCCGGAAACTCGTCTTGCCCGGCCGCGTCGGATCGTTCTTCATGAGGAACCTGGTGCCCCGCAAGAAGACCCACGCGAGCACCGGCGTCACCACGAGCATGCTGCGCACGCGGCGGGTGTAGCGGCCGTCGAGGTGCATGAACAGATCGAAGGCGACTGAGCGGTGTTCGACCTCTTCGGCGCCGTGCCAGCGCAGGAGATCCAGCATCGTCGGGTCGGCGCCCGCCTTGACGAGCGCTTCGGCGTCGAGGATCCACTGGCCGAGGAAAGCGGTGTAGTGCTCGATCGCGGCGATGATGGCGAGCCGTTCGATCAGCCATTCCTCACGTCGCTTGGCGGAAAGGTCGCGGTCGCCGAGCAGGCGGCGGAACATCCACTCCATCTGCGCGATGTACGGCCGCACGTGGACGCCCGCCGCTTCGAGGTGTTCCGCGGCGCCGTCGTGCGCTTCGGCGTGCATGGCCTCCTGGCCGATGAAGCCGAGGACGTCCTCCTTGAGCCGCTCGTCGCGGATCAGCGGCACGGCCTGCTTGAACACCTCGACGAACCAGCGTTCGCCCTCCGGCAGCGCCAGATGCAGCACGTTGATCGTATGCGTCGCCTGCGGTTCGCCCGGGATCCAGTGCATCGGCAGCGACGCCCAGTCGAACCGGACGTCGCGCGCGTGCAGGACGACCTGTTCGTGGTCGGTCACGACGACCTCCCGCTGAGCTCGTAGTCGCTCGGGTCGACCTTGCGGGTTTCGAGCCAGTAGCGCCAGGTGAACCCGGGCCAGATCGTCCGGTTGACGCCCTTCGCGTCGAGATACCAGCTCTTGCAACCGCCCTGGGTCCACACGCCCTTGACGAGTTTGTCCTGGATCTCGCGCTGGAACTTCTCCTGCACGCCGGCGCGGACGTCGAGCGCGGCGGCACCACGCGAATCGGCGAGTTCGATCGCGTCGACGACGTACCGCGCCTGCGACTCGATCATGAAGACCACGGAGTTGTGGCCCAGCGCGGTGTTCGGGCCGAGGAGGAAGAACAGGTTGGGGAAGCCGGAAACGGTGATGCCCTTGTGCGTGTGCATCCCCTCGCTGGCCCATTCCTTGGCGAGGTCGCGGCCGTCGACGCCGGTGATGTCCAGGTATTCCAAGGCATCCGTGACCTTGAAGCCGGTGCCGTAGATGATCGCGTCGGCCTCGTGCTCGACGCCGTTCCCGTCGACGACGCTGTGCGCCTTGACCTCGCGCACGCCTTCGGTGTTGACGTCCACATTGGACCGGTTGATCGCCGGGTAGTAGTCGTTGGAGATCAGCACCCGCTTGCAGCCCATGGTGTAGTCCGGGGTGACCTTCTTGCGCAGCTTCGGATCCTTGATGGCCTTGCCGATGTGGCGCTTCGCGATCGCCTCGCCGGCCTTCATGATCGCGGGGTGGCCGTTGAAGCCGACGGCGCGCACTTCGAGGAACCAGTAGAGCGCGTTGCGGTAAAGCCGTTGCACGCCGGGGACGCGGCGGAACGCGGTCTTGGCCCAGCCGGGCATGGCGTGGTCGGGCTTCGGCATGATCCACGGCGGCGTGCGCTGGAACAGTGTCAGCTCGTCGACTTCGGGGGCGATCTTCGGGACGAACTGGATCGCGCTCGCGCCGGTGCCGACGACGGCGACCTTCTTGCCGCGCAGGTCGTACTCGTGGTTCCACTGCGCCGAATGCCAGGTCTGGCCCTTGAACTTCTCGATCCCCGGCAGCTTGGGCACCTGCGGGATGTGCAGGCCGCCGACGCCCGAGACGACGAACTGGGCCTCGATGTCCTGGCCGGATTTGGTGTGGACGTGCCAGCGGCGCGCGGTGTCGTCCCAGGTGGCGCCGGTGAGCTCGACGCCGAACCGGATCTTGCGCCGCAGCCGGTACTTGTCGGTGACGTCCTTGAGGTACTGGAAGATCTCCGGGGCCGGCGAGAACGACCGCGACCAGTCCGGGTTCTGCTCGTACGAGAACGAGTACATGTGGGACTGCACATCGCAGGCGCAGCCGGGGTACGAGTTGTCGCGCCACGTACCGCCGACTTCGTCCGCCTTCTCCAGGATCACGTAGTCGGAGATCCCGGCCTTTTCGAGCTGGATGGCCTGGCCGAGCCCGGAGAAACCGGTGCCCACGATCACGACCTTGAATCGCTCGGTCATCTGGCAATCCTCCACTTCGAGGCGTTCGTGCCCAGATGACGTTACCTCAAGTAACAGTTACTTGCTAGTACTACCTACCCGTCAGTACGTGCCGCCGAGCTTCGTGTGGTCCCAGCTCACGATCTTGGTCGGCCGGAAAATCAGCCCGATCCGCTTCGGGGCCTGCTTGCCGATGAATCCGGAGAGCTCGTCGGGCACGGGGTCCCCGGGCTTCGCGCCCGCGTATCGCTGCATGAGCTGGATACCCATCTGGGTGACCACGGCGGTATCGGTGATGACCTCGACGTCGGCTTCGAGGGAGATCCCACGGAGCTTGTCGTAGCTTTCGCCGTCCTCGATGAGCACGGTGGCGCGCGGGTCGCGCTCGAGGTTCTTCGCCTTCTGGGACGTGCCATAAGTCCAGGTCGCGACGCCGGACTCGTGCGGGTAGTACCAGAGGGGCGCCAGATGCGGGCGGCCGTTCGGGCCGATCGTCGCGACGTTGATGACCTTCTGCTCGTCGAAGAACGCGGTGAGTTCGTCGGGCGTCATGCGGATCTGGTCGCGACGGGACATACGGTTACCCCTTTTTCGTGGCGGCCCGGCCTGCCTGGCCGGTTATTGAAGATTCGTACGCGCCGCGCTGCTCGATGTCCACGAGTGCGGCAGCGTCGGCCTTCTTGATCCGGCTCTTGGCGCCGATCTCGATGATCGGCGGCAGGAACGCGCGGATCAGCTTGAGCCCGCCGACCCAGCGGGGTACGTGCACGGTGCGGGCGCGTTTGTTGACCCCGGCCTGGAGGTGGTCGAGCGCGACGGAGAGCGGGTAGGTCTTGCCGAGCAGACCGGGCATGCCGGTGCGGAGCTTGCCGAAGACGGGGTGCTGGTCCGCGCTCTCGACGAGGTCGGTGCGGATCCAGGTCGGGTGCGCGACGCCGACCTTCACGCCGAGGTGCGCGACCTCGGCGCGGAAGCTGTTGCAGAACGCCTCGACGCCCGCCTTCGCGGCGGCGTAGTTGGCCATGCCGGGCGCGTGGGTGATCGCGGCCAGCGAGGAGATCGCGAGCAGGTAGCCCTTCCGGTCGATGACATGCGGAAGGGTGACGCGGAAGGTGCGCCAGACGCCGAGGAGGTCGACTTCGATGACCTTCTCGAAGGCCGCCGGATCCACCGACCGGACGAAACCGGAAGTCGCGATGCCGGCGTTCGCGATGACGATGTCGATCCCGCCGAAATGCTCGACGACGCCGGCGGTGGCCCGCTCGAGGTCGTCCCAGCTGGTGACGTCGGCTTCCCAGGCGTGCGCGCCGGCGCCGATCTTGTCGGCGACCGCCTGCTGTTCCTTGGCTTCGATGCCGACCAGTGCGACCTTCGCGCCCTGCGCGGCCAGGCGTTCGGCGAGCCCCGCGCCGATGCCCCTGGCGGCGCCGGTGATCAGGACGACCTTGCCGTTCACGCTGTTCTTGGCCACGTTGCCTCCTCGTCCGAGCCCTAAGGCTTTCGGACGGTACCTCAACCTACCCGGAGTAAGCTACCCACAAGTAAGTACGCAATTCGTCACCTGCTTGCGGGAGGGGGAGCGCGCAAGTAGGTGACGAATTGCGGGGGTTGTCAGCGCGAGGCGGTGGTGAGGGCGTCGACCTCGGCAGGGGTGAGCGCCAAGTCGACGGCGGGCAGGAGGTCGTTCAGCTGCTCGACCGAGCGGGCGCTCGCGATGGGCGCGGTGACGGTCGGCCGGGCGAACAGCCACGCGAGCGAGACGGCCGCGACCGAGACGCCGCGATCGGCCGCGATCTCGTCGAGCGCCGAGAGCACCCGCTCACCACGTTCGTCCAAATAGGACGAAGCGCGGGCGGCACGCGGACTGTCGCCGAGATCGTCCTTCGACCGGTACTTCCCGGCGAGAAAACCCTTGGCCAGCGAGAAATACGGCAGCACGGCCAGGTTCTCACGTTCGACCGTCGGCGCCAGGTCCCGCTCGTAGTCCCGCTCGACGAGGTTGTAGTGCGGTTGCAGCGCGACGTACTTCGCCAGCCCTTCACGGTCCGAAATGGACAGTGACTCGCTCAGCCGTTCGGCCGAGTAGTTCGACGCCGCGACGTAGCGGACCTTGCCCGCGCGCACGAGCGCGTCGAAGGCACGCAACGTCTCCTCGATCGGGGTCTCCGGATCGTCGATGTGCGCGTAGTAGAGGTCGATGTGGTCGGTACGGAGCCGGCGCAGCGAGTCTTCGGCCGCCGCGGCGATGTTCGCCGCAGACAGCCCCTTCCGCTCGTCCCACATGCCGGTCTTGGTCGCGATGACGACGTCGTCACGGCGGCCGCGGCGGGCCAGCCAGTCGCCGATGATCGTCTCGGAGCCGCCCTTGGAGTACAGGTCGGCGGTGTCGATGAAGTTGCCGCCCGCCGCCGTGTAGGCGTCGAGGACGGCGAAGGACTGCTCCTGGTCCGCGGTCCAGCCGAAAACGTTCCCGCCCAGGTTGATCCCCCGGACGTCGAGGTCGGTGTTGCCGAGTTTCGCCATACCCCGAACTTAAGGGAAGACATCGGCCGTCCGCGGCGTTGGCCCGGTACATGGGAATCGAACTCGGCCGGATCGGCATCTGGCAGCACGAATCCGTTTTCACCCCGGGCCTGGCCCGTGAGCTGGAGAAACTCGGCTACGGCGCGATCTGGCTCGGCGGCTCGCCGTCGGGTGACCTCGCGAAGGCGGAGGAAATCCTCGACGCGACGGAGACGATCAAGGTGGCCACCGGCATCGTCAACATCTGGAAGGACGACGCGGCCACGGTCGCCGAGTCGTACCAGCGCATCGCCGCGAAGCACCCGGACCGGTTCTTGCTCGGTATCGGCGCCGGGCACCGGGAGCACACCGCGGAGTTCAAGAAGCCGTACGCCGCGCTGGTCGAGTACCTCGACGCGCTCGACGCCGCCGGAGTGCCCGTCGAGGGCCGCGCGCTGGCCGCCCTCGGCCCGAAGGTGATCAAACTCGCAGGAGACCGCACAGCGGGAGCCCACCCGTACCTGATGACCCCCGAGCACACCCGCCAGGCGCGCGAGATCCTCGGCGAAGGACCGCTGCTCGCACCCGAGCAGAAGGTCGTCCTCGAGACCGACCCGGCGAAGGCCCGCGAGATCGGGCGGGGCACCGTCAAGTTCTACCTCGGCCTCGTCAACTACACGAACTCCCTGCGGAAACTCGGTTTCACCGATGAGGACCTGGCAGGCGAGGGCAGCGACAAGCTGGTCGACGCGCTGGCCGTCCACGGCGACGCCGAGACGGTCGCCCGCGGCGTCACCGCGCATCTCGAAGCCGGGGCGGACCACGTCAACATCCAGGTACTGAACCAGGACCCCCTGCCGGTCTACCGGGCGCTCGCCGGCGTCCTCCTCTGACGCGACGGCTGTAGGCACCTCCCGGCCGACCTCGTACGATGCGGCCGAGAGGTGCACCAGCCTGCTTCGAGGAGGAGTAAACGATGCCCATCGCCACCCCCGAGGTCTACGCGGAGATGCTCGACCGGGCGAAGGCGAACGAATTCGCCTACCCGGCCATCAACGTGACCTCGTCGGAGACCCTGAACGCCGCCATCCGCGGGTTCGCCGAGGCGGAGAGCGACGGGATCATCCAGTTCTCCACCGGCGGCGCGGAGTTCGCGTCCGGCCAGAAGGTCAAGGACATGGTGACCGGTTCGGTCGCGCTCGCCGAGTTCGCCCAGGTCGTCGCCGCCAAGTACGACGTGAACGTCGCGCTGCACACCGACCACTGCCCGAAGGACAAGCTCGACGGCTTCGTCCGCCCGCTGATCGAGATCTCGGCGGAGCGCGTCAAGAACGGTCAGCACCCGCTGTTCCAGAGCCACATGTGGGACGGCTCCGCGATCGACCTCGACGAGAACCTCGAGATCGCGCAGGAACTGCTCGCCAAGGCTGCGGCCGCGAACATCATCCTCGAGGTCGAGATCGGCGTCGTCGGCGGCGAGGAAGACGGCGTCGAGGCCGAGATCAACGAGAAGCTGTACACCGCCGAGGGCGACTTCCTGAAGACGATCGACGCGCTCGGCTCCGGCGAGAACGGCCGCTACCTGCTGGCCGCGACCTTCGGCAACGTGCACGGCGTCTACAAGCCCGGCAACGTGAAGCTGCGCCCGGACGTGCTCAAGGGCGGCCAGGAAGCGGCGTCGAAGAAGCTCGGCCTCCCGGCCGGTTCGAAGCCGTTCGAGCTGGTCTTCCACGGCGGTTCCGGCTCGCTGCCGGAGGAGATCCGCGAGGCGGTGTCCTACGGCGTCGTGAAGATGAACGTCGACACCGACACGCAGTACGCCTTCACCCGGCCCATCGCGGACCACTTCTTCAAGAACTACGACGGCGTCCTGAAGATCGACGGCGAGGTCGGCAACAAGAAGGTCTACGACCCGCGTAGCTACCTGAAGGCCGCCGAGGCCGGTATGGCCGCGCGCATCGTCGAGGCCGCTCAGTCGCTGGGTTCCGCGGGCAAGAAGCTCTGACCAGTTCGCAATTAGTCATCTAAATGCGGAAACGTGAAGGCCCCCTTCACTGCGCTAGACGCAGTGAAGGGGCCTTCACGTACTCAGAGCCTCAGGCGGCCGGGAGCGTCGTCTTCTCTCGGCGCTTCTCCAGTAGCGAGTTCACCGCTCGCGTTCCCGGTCCGGCGGCGGCCCACAGCGCACCGACCCCCACCAGGCAGACCACGGCCGTCCAGTAGGCCACCGGCGGCGCCGACTCCGTATGCGCGTCGCCGAGGATCCATGGCCGGAACTGCGACTGCACCCACAGCATCCCGTAGCCGGACGCCGTCACCAGCAGCGCGCCGGTGCCCGCCGTCAGCAGCGGATGACCGCGGCCGATGCGGAACGCCAGGTCGACGGCGAGGCCGACGGCCAGCAGGTAGAACGGCACGGTCGAGATCGGGAAGCCCATCCCGAGCAGCAGCGGCCACATCACCAGCCGGTAGCCGAGGTACGCCGCGGCGACCGTCGTCCCCGCCCAGCGGAAGCCGGTGGTGTACCGCGCCAGCGCGAAGATCAGGGCCATCACGCCGATACCCCAGAGCGGGTACACCCAGTCGTCGATCGGCATCGTGAAGTACTCGACGGCCACCTGGTCGACCGGATGCCCGATCTGGCCGGCGGCGAAGTTCAGCAGTTCCGGCTCGGCCTCGGGCGTGCCGCGTTCCCAGGCGCGCAGGCCGAGGATGCCGTACTCCTGCTGGCCGTTCGGGAAGAACGTGTTCTCCAGGAAGAACACCCACAGTCCGATCAGGACACCGGTGCGCGTCCGGCCCGGTTTGGCGTACTTCAGCCAGCCCATGATCACGCCGGCCTGCATGATGCCCGTGCCGATGTAGAGCATCATGTGCGACGGGCTCCACGCGGTCAGGTCGAGACCGTTGACGCGGTGGTTGATGACGTCCAGCGGCGCCGCGATGAGGAACACCACGAGCCCGATCTGCATCAACCGGAGCGAACGCCGGTCAGCACCCATTCCGGTGTAGCTGTGGATCGCCACCAGCACCATGATGATCACCGTGCCGACGGTGTTGATCAGGTGCGGCGGGGCGAGGTCGTCCCGCAACCACATGAAATGCCACGACATGTCCCACGACGAGCCCACCATCTTGAAGGCGAACGCCGCCAGCCACATCGAGTAGCAGAAGTTCAGCACCCAGTCCGGCGTCGCCTGTCCCGGCGCGCCGCGGTGCCAGTGGAGCTTGAAGAACAGCCTCGTCTTGGCGATGGGGCTGCGGGGGATGACACCCGGCGAAAGGTCCCCGGTCACTTCTGTCGCCTTTGTCATGCGGATATCTTCCCTGCTCCAGGTCACGAGACAGGCATTCGGGGTCGAAAATCGGGGTTCACCCGTAGGGGTGGCGGATTTGCGGTCGGCGTGCGAAACAGGGCAAGGTGTGCCGCCATGATGCCGAAACGACTCGTCGCGGCGGTCCTCGTCGCCGCTCTGGTGCTGGCCGGTGGGGGCATTCTCGGGAGCCTGTTCTTCTAGTCACAGCGCTGGTGCTGATCGCGCGCTGTGAAGTCTCCGTCGGGCGCGGGGCGCCCTTGGGGAGACGGGTCTGCACAATGGACCGTATGACGAACCTCCTCGGCCCCCAGCCGACGCATCTTCCCGAGCACACCGCCGCCCAGGCGGCGCTGGACGCCGGGACCGACCCGACCGCCGTCGCCGCCGAGCACCCCGACTACAGCGAAGCGTGGGCCGCCCTCGCCGAGAGGGCACTGGAAGCCGGCGAGACCGTCGCCGCGTACGCGTACGCCCGCACCGGCTACCACCGCGGCCTCGACCAGCTCCGCCGCGCGGGCTGGAAGGGACACGGACCGGTGCCGTGGTCGCACCGCCCGAACCAGGGCTTCCTGCGTGCCCTCGCCGTCCTCGGCAAGGCCGCCGGCAAGATCGGCGAGACCGAAGAGTACGACCGGTGCCGGACGTTCCTCGGCGACTCGGACCCCGCCGCCGCGGAAGCCACCGGCCTCAAGTAGCGCGCTATGAAAGGTCCTTTCCTTGCAAAATTTGCAAGGAAAGGACCTTTCATGGCACTTGGTGACCCCTAGAACAGCCCGCAGTTCCCCACGGCAGGCAGCCCCGCGAAGCGCCCCTCAAGCCAAGCGAAAGCCTCCGGGAAAGCCCTGATGGCTCCGCCGACGTGCGTAGGAACCAGCGAAGTCGAGAACTGCACCTTCGCGCCCTTCGCGCACCACGAGCGCGCCATGGTCCGCCCCTGCGCGTAGGGGACGATGTCGTCGAGAGCGCTGTGGACGACCAGCGTCGGCGCAGCCGGCTTCCGTGCCCCGATGAGCTGTTCGCCGACGCGCGTCTTGAACGGCTCTTCGCCGAGGTACGCGGTCAGCGGCCTGCCGTCCTTGGTCAGGTTCTTCGACTGGGTGAACGCGTGCGCGAAGATCGCGTCCACGGTGCACTCCTGCTTGACCTTCTCGAACGCTTCGACGCCCTTCGCGTTCAGCAGGGCGGGGATGTTCAGCTCCGGATAGGCCGCGTCCATGCTGACCAGCGTGAATCCGAGGAATCCGAAGGCGTAGTGCCCGTCGATGTTCTTGCCGACCTCGGCCAGGTCGGCGGGGACGGCGCCCGCGTACGAGCCCTTCAGTTTGAGTTCGGGTGCGTATGACGGCTGCAATTCGGCTGCCGACGCCGACGCGCCGCCGCCCTGTGAATAGCCCGCGGTCGCGACGGGGCCGTTGTCCGGCAGGTTCGCTTCGGGCAGGCGCTGCGCCGCGCGGATCGAGTCGAGGACGGCGTTGCCTTCGGCGACGCGGTTGACGTACGTGTGGACGCCCGGGGTGCCGAGGCCTTCGTAGTCGGTGACGACGACGCCGTAGCCGCGAAGCAGCAGTCCGGCGATGAAGGGGCCTTCGTACTCCGTGCCCGCGGCGAGGGCTTTCGATGGCGCGCACTGGTCGCCGACGCCCTGCGTCCCGGCCGCGTAGCCGATGACCGGCCGCTCGCCCGCGCCGGTCCACGCCTCCTTCGGGGTCAGGACGGTGCCGGTCACGGCGTTGGCTTTGCCGTGCGTGTCGGTGCTGCGGTACATGATCCGCCGGACGTCGGCGTCGGCCTTGATGAGTTTCACGGGATCGACGTAGAAGGTGGACGGTTCGTGCCGGATGATGTCGCCGGGAGCACCCGCGGGCAGTGGCGACGGGGGATCGTAGAAGGACGGGGCGGCGTTGGCCTGCTGTGCCCCGAAGGTCAGCAGGGCCGCGATGGTGGCCGCTGAGACGGCGGCGGACACACCGCGCCGGGATCCTGGACGCATGCTTGCTCCTCGTTGAGCACAAACATTTTCGACAGACGTGTCGAAAAAGAGAGTCAGTGAGGTGGCGCACAATGTCAAGTCCGGCGCCGAGAGGGCGGCCCCGCAAACTCCCGATCGGTGAGCAGCGCACGCGGGTGCTGAGTGCGGCTGCCGGGGTCTTCGCGGTGCACGGCGCGCAGGCCGCGACGATCGAGCAGATCGCCCGGCGCGCGGGGGTTTCCCGGCAGGCCGTCTACGAGCAGTTCGGTGACCGTACGACGCTGTTCGCCCAGGTCGTGGTGGATATCGAGGAGCGGGCCTTCGAGGCGATCGGCGCGCCCGCCATCGATCTCTCGCAGCCCGAGCTCCGCTCCTGGGCGCGCGGCAATTACGCCAACATGTTCGCCTTCGTCGCGGCGAATCCCGAGGCGTTCCCCGTGCTGCGCGAGGCCGAGCGCATGGGCGACCCGGCCCTCACCCGGCTCCGTGAGCGGCTCGCGCGGGTCTACACCGAGGCGAGCAGGCAGCGCTGGGCCAGCCACGGCGTCGATTCCGGCCGCGCGGACAAGGCCCTGGTCACGCTGTTCTTCGCGATGACCGAGGCGCTCGTCCAGGCGAGCTGGGACGGTGAGCCGCCCGACGCGGACGCGCTCATCGACCTGCTCACCGAATTCACCGTCGGGGGCGTGGTCCGCCTTCGGACCGCGGCCGCCGATGTGATGGAGCGGTTGCGCTAGGCCGCGACGGCCTCCAGAGGCTTTCCAGCCACTTCGGCGACCGTCGCCAGGTCCGGCGACGAGACGACCCGGTTCCGGCCGTTGCGTTTGGCCGCGTAGACGGAGGCGTCGGCCGAGGCCATGACCTCGTCCACCGTCCGGCCGTCGAGCGGGAAGTTCGCGACGCCGACCGACGCCGTCCGCTGCTCGATGACCACGGGATTGCCCTCGTTGTCCTGGGTCTTGATGACCATTTCGCTGATCCGCTGCCGGATCCGCTCGGCGACCGCGACGGACTCCTGCTTCGACGACGATGTCAGGAGTACGACGAACTCCTCACCGCCGAAGCGGCCGGCGAGGTCCTGCGTCCGCGTTTCGGCCTTGACCAGCGCCGCGACCCCCTTGAGCACGTCGTCGCCCGCCAGGTGGCCGTAGGTGTCGTTGATGCTCTTGAAGTGGTCGAGGTCGATCATCAGCGTGCCGAACTGGCCGTTCTCGCGTTCGGCGCGGGCGACCTCGCGGACGGCGCCCTGCTGCCAGGTCGTGGCGTTGAGCAGCTGGGTCTTCTGATCGGTGGTGGCGAGTTCTTCCAGCTGCTTGATCAGCACCGAACGCTGCAGCAGGTACAGCGGCAGGAAGACGAGCAGCACCAGCACCGGCTGATGCGGCATGACGGCGAGCACCAGGGCGCCGATGCAGACCGTCGAGGCTTCGAGGATGTTGTCGTCCCAAGAGCCGAGGAGCGCCTGGATGGTCGCCTTGTCAGGCGCCGCGAAGTACAGGCCGGTGCCGGTGAAGACGGCGTTCATCAGGAAGAAGGCGAGGCTCGCGGCACAGATCGACGTCACCGACGCCGCGTCGGCGCCGACGACCTGCACGGCCGCCCAGGCGGCGAACGCGGTCAGCGTCATCGATGTGGCGTTCGCCACAGTTCGATGGGGGTTGACCGTGCGAAGGCCGGCCCAACTGCGGTATCCGAGGTGGAGATAGATGACGGTTACGAGAAGCGCCGTCAACTGCGGCGGAAGCAGAATCGCACCGGGCAGCACCCAGACCGAGGTCATGTTGATGTGCGGGGTGACGCTCATGCTGCGTCGCTGCCGCTCGATCCGGCGGGTCGCCTCGGTGTGCGCGATGGCGAGCCCGGCGAGCAGGAAACACAGCAGGACCTGCGAAGACGTAATGGCGATGGATGCGGCGAAGACCCCCGTCAGTGCCAGCATCGTCGCGACGGACAGCCCGGTGTAGGCGATCCAGTGCCGAGGCCTCTTCCACAGCTCCCACGTCGCTACCGTGAGAGCCGAACGATGTCCAGCGCGTTCCTCCGATGTGATCATCTTTCCCCCTGACTCTTGCGTCATTCTCCGAAACCCCCTACTTACGGACAGCTTCTACCGACTTGCGGGCTGTCGACAAGCTCCCTAGGTGTGTACTTTTCTCTGAGAGGTCGAGGGAAAGGTGCCAGCGATGGCCGGTAGGGATCAGTGAACTGGGGCGCGCGCCAGACGTCCGCGCGATCGGGCCGGCGCGCGGAACACCTCAATGTTCTGCGCGTGCGGCGTCTTTCTCCTGCCATCGTTCGGGGTCGCGGCTGAGGGTCCGCCACCAGCTCAGGGCCAGCGGGACGGTCAGTATCAATCCCGCAAGCCCGAAGACGCCGACGGTCGACTGCGGGCCCACTTGATCGGCCAGGATGCCGCCGATCAGGGGACTCACGCCCATCGTCGTGGTCAGGCCGGTGTTCGACAGGCCCATGACCTGTGCCCGGCTCTCGTCCGGCACGGCCAGCGTCAGTGAGGCGGTCGCCTGCATCAGCGCCACCGTGCCGAAGGCGCCGCAGAACACGAACAACACGATCGACGACAGCGGACCCGGCTGCAGGAAGCACAGCAGCAGCGGGACCGCCGTCAGCGCCGAAAGCGGCCCGATCAGCTTCGGCCGGAGGTGTGCCGGCACCCAGCGCGAGTAGATGAACGCGCCGATCACGCTGCCGATCGGGTCGGCGGCCAGCAACAGGCCGATGATTTCGGGGCCGCCGCCCGAAGACGCGACGTACGGCGCCGCGATGCCCTCGTACACCGGCAGCAGGCCCATCAGCCAGGTGAACAGCAGCAGCGAGCGCAGCCCGGAGCTGGCGAAGACGATCTTGCCGCCCGCGCCGATCGACGCGAAGAACGACTTGCGTTTCTCGCCGGTGGCCGCGGCCGGACGCGACTTCAGCCCGAACCGGACGAACAGCGCCGAGATCAAGAAGGTGACCGCGTCCAGCGCGAGCGCGAGGTGGGGTTCGAGCGCGGTCAGCAGAAGGCCGCCGCCCGCGAATCCGGCCAGCTGCGCCGATTGGACGGTCATGCTGCGGATCGCCATGCCGACGACGAAGCGATCGCCTTCGAGGATCTGGGGCAGCAAGGCCAGCTGCGCCGCCTTGAACGGCGGGTTCAGTAGCGAGACGGCGCCGACGAGGACGCACAGGACCCAGAACGGCAGCACCGGGACCGCGACCAGCGCGATCAGCGCCGCCCGTAACAGGTCCACGACCACCATCACGGTCCGCCGGGGGAACCGGTCCGCGAACCCGGTGAGGAAGATTCCGCCGAGCAGCGAAGGGGCGTAGGTCAGCGCGTAGGTGAGACCGGTCAGGGTCGCGGAACGGGTTTCGGTGAAGACGAGGACCGAGAGGGCGACCCTGGCGAGTTGATCACCGAAGATCGAGAACAGCTCGGCGAACCAGAGCGAACGGAACTCGGCTACCCCGAACACTTCTCGGTAAGTGACCCGTCCGGCCGAAGCCATGTTGCCCCCAATAGGGTCCTTATTACGCGACAAACTCGTGACCGAGAGTAACGCGGTCACGAGCTCGTCACGAAGCGTCATTCGTTCACGTAAGTGTCTCCTGACTGTTGGTGATTGGCTAGGTTCTTTCGCCGGGTTTCTGGAGTTGGAGATCTTTTTCGTGGGCGAACGGTCGTTCGCGAAGATGTCCCGATGGCCGGTACCGAGGTCCAGACCTGCGGCTTTCGCCTTTTTCGTGCCTTTGGCCGGTAAAATCCGGATGTGACCGCCTCGCCGGGGGCCGGAATCTCCGTGTGGTCGGGGCGGGTCGGATGAGCCCGCGCCGCAGGTGTCCGATCGCCACGGAGCGCAGCCGGAACGCTGGGCCGAATGGCTGAGCGGTCCGCGTCCGGAGGAGTGAACGGCGCAGCCCTCTCTTCGAGACGGTTCCGCTCTTTGAGAAGCCGAACGTGCCCCGGAATCCGGGCGTAGCTTCGGCCTCGTGAGTACCGCAGAGCGTCCCTACGTGCTCGCGGTGGTCGGTGCCGGTCCGCGCGGGGTGGGCGTGCTCGAACGGCTCGGCGCGAACGCCGCCGAACTGCTCGGCGGACGGCGTCTGATGGTGCATCTCATCGACCCCTTCCCCGCCGGGGCGGGGCGGGTCTGGCGGTTCGAGCAGTCGCCGCTGCTGCGGATGAACTCCATGCCCGAGGACGTCACGGTCTTCACCGACGACACCGTGCAGATCGACGGCCCGATCCGCCCGGGGCCCTCGCTGATCGAGTGGGCGCGGCAGGTTCGCGCGGGCACCCTCGACGCCGAGGTCGACGACAGCCTGCGCGCCGAACTCGAGGCGCTGCAAAACGATCACTTCCCGACGCGACGGTTGCAGAGCGCGTACCTCACCTGGTTCCACCGCAAGGTCCTGGCCGAACTCCCGGCCGGGATCGAGGTCGTCGAGCACCGGACCCGCGCGGTGCGGCTCGAAGACGGCGAACCGCAGTCGCTCTGGCTGGAGGATCGCGCGGAACCCCTCGAAGCGGACGCGGTCCTGTTCACCGTCGGGCATCTCGACGCGGAACCGGACGATCGCGAGACCGCGCTCGCGGACTTCGCCGCCCGCCACGACCTCGCGTACTACCCGGCCGGCTACACCGCCGACGTCGACTATTCGGCGATCGGACCGGGGGAAACCGTGCTGGTACGCGGATTCGGCCTCGCGTTCGTCGATCTGATGCTGTTGCTGACCGAAGGCCGCGGCGGTCGTTTCGAGGAGCAGGCGTGCGGCGGGTTGAAGTACCACCCCAGCGGCGCCGAGCCCGTGCTGCACATCGGTTCGCGTCGAGGAGTGCCGTACCACGCGAAAATCGGCTACCGCCCGCGTGGGAAACCGTTGCAATTGCCGAGGTTCTTCGACGCCTACGCCATCGAAAGGCTGTGCGCCGTACCCGGCCGGATCGACTTCCGCCGCGACGTCTGGCCGCTGATCTCGAAGGAGATCGCCTGGGCGTACTACAGCGAGCTGTTCACTGCCCACCCCGAGCGGGTGCGCATGGACTTCGCCGTCTTCGCCGACGCTTTCGCGGACGCGGCGCCGGACGAACTCGCCGCGCTGGTGGCGCGGGCGGTCCCGGCGCAGGACGACCGGCTCGACCTGGACCGGCTCGACCGGCCGATGGCGGGCGCCGAATTCGGCACCACCGAGGAGTACGGCAAGGAACTGCGCGAGTACGTCGAAGCGGACCTGAGCCGCCGGTCGGACTCGGAATACAGCGCGGATCTGGGCGCGTTCATGGCACTGCTGTCTGTGATGGGCCAGCTTCCCGCGCTGATCCAGACCGGACGGCTCGACGCGGCGTCACAACTGTCCGATTTGGACGGATGGTTCCTCGGCTTCTTCTCGTACTTCGCCAGCGGGCCGCCGCCGCGGCGCCTCGAAGAGCTGCTCGCACTCCAGGAAGCGGGCCTCGTTTCCTTCCTGGGCGCCGAAATGCGGATCTCGGCAGACGAGGAACGCCGGTCGTTCGTCGCCGCCGGTGCGAGCTTTCCCGGTGAGACCGAGGCGCGGACGCTCGTCGAGGCGCGATTGCCCGGGCCGAGCATCACCCGGGCGTCCGATGTCCTTTTGCGACAGTTGCGCGACAGCGGCGCGCTCGGCGAGGAAGCCGTGGTCGACCCGGTCACCGGCGTCCGGCTGCTCGCCGGCCGCATCCACACCCGCGTCTCCGACGGCCGGATGCTCGACGGCGAGGGCCGCCCGCATCCGCGCCGGTTCGCGCTCGGGCCGCATACGTCCGCGCGGTCCGCGGGGGCGTTCACCCGGCCGCGGACCAACGCGATTCCCTTCCGGCAGAACGACACCGTGGCGCGGGAGATCCTGAGGCTTGCCGTCTCATGAGTGATGAGGACGGCCCTCTCGAGGACGAAGGCGACGTCAGCTCGGCGTCGCCGCGGTGCCCCCAATGCCGCATTGGGGGCACCGGTCGGATCGCGAATCGGGTCGGGATGATTCGCGACGAGGGAGAAGAGCCCGAATTTCATCGTGCCTCCAACGGTTTCCGGCCCGGGATGGCGGAGAGCAGCTCGCGGGTGTAATCCGCGCCCGGCCGTTCGAGGACGTCCTGAGCGGGGCCGAGTTCGACGAGTTCGCCGCCGCGCAGCACGCCGACGGTGTCCGCGATCTGCCGGACCACGGCGAGATCGTGCGAGATGAACAAATACGTCAGGCCGAGTTCGTCCTGAAGGTCGGCGAGCAGCCGCAGGATCTGCGCCTGCACCGAGACGTCCAGCGCGGAGACGGGTTCGTCGGCGACGATCAGCTCCGGGCGCAGCGCGAGCGCCCGCGCGATGGCCGCCCGTTGCCGCTGCCCGCCGGACAGTTCGGCGGGCTTGCGCTTCAGCACCGAAGACGGCAGCGCGACCTGGTCGACGAGTTCCGCCGCCCGCGCCCGGCGTTCCGCCTTCGTGCCGACGCCGAACGCCCGCAGCGGCTCGGAGATGACGTCCTCGATGCTGAACTTCGGGTTCAGCGACGCGTACGGGTTCTGGTACACCAGCTGAAACCGGCGCCGCAGCCGTCGCAGTTCCTCGCCGCGCAGCGCGGTGATGTCCTCGCCGTCGAACTCGACGACGCCGTCGGTCGGCGTCTCCAGCCGCAGGATCATCCGCGCGGTGGTCGACTTGCCCGAACCGGATTCGCCGACCAGCGCGAGCGTCCGGCCACGGGCGATGTCGAACGAAACGCCGTCCACGGCGCGGACGGTCCCGAAGGTCTTGCCGAGACCGCGTACCGAGACCAGGACGTCGGACGACGGCGGTTTCGGCTCACGCAACGGGGTGTCGGACAGGCTCGGCGCCGCGGCGAGCAGATCCCGCGTGTACTTCCGCGTCGGCGCCGCGAGGATCTCGCCGGTCGTCCCTTCCTCGACCACGGTCCCCTGGGACAGCACCACGATCCGCGACGCCCGATCGGACGCGACGCCGAGGTCGTGCGTGATCAGTAGGACGGCGGTGTCCGCTTCGGCGGCGAGTTCTTCGAGGTGATCCAGGATCTGCCGCTGCACGGTGACGTCGAGCGCGCTGGTCGGCTCGTCGGCGATGATGAGTTTCGGCCGTCCGGCGAGCGCGGCGGCGATCAGCGCACGCTGGCGCAGCCCGCCGGACAGCTCGTGCGGGTACTGCCGCGCCCGCGCCTCCGGATCCGCGATCCCGGCCTTGCGCAGCAGTTTCACCGCCTCCGCGCCGGCGGTTCGCTTGTCCGCCAGGCCGTGGATCAGCAGCACCTCCGCGACCTGATCGCCGATCCGGTGCACGGGATTGAGCGAAACCGTCGGATCCTGGGGGACCAGCGCGATCTCGCGGCCACGCACGGAACGCCAAGCGCGGTCGGAGAGCTTCGTGAGGTCACGGCCGTCAAAGGTGATCTCGCCACGTTCGATCCGCCCGCCGCGTGGCAGCAGCCCGATCGCCGCGTGGGCAGTCGTGCTCTTGCCGGAGCCGGACTCGCCGACCACCGCGATGATCTGTCCTTTATGGACAGAGAGCGAGACGCCATCCACGGCGGGGACGGACTTGTAGGAAACCGCGAGGTCGCGGATGGTCAGCAGATCGCTCATCGCACGTCTCCTTCGATCGCTCTGGACAGCCGGTTCGCGGACAGCACCACGGCCGCGACGGTGAGTCCGGGGAAGGTCGTCATCCACCAGGCGGTGGCGAGGAAGCCGCGCCCGCCCGCCACGAGCGAGCCCCATTCCGGGGTCGGCGGGGTGGCGCCGTAGCCGAGGAAGCTCAGCGCGGACACCTCCAATACGGCGGTGCCGAAGGTGAGCGTCGCGAGCGCGAGCACCGGGCCGAGCGCGTTGGGCAGCACATGCCGTCCGAGCACCCCGGTCCAGCGGACGCCTCCCGCGCGGGCGGCCTCGACGAACACACCACTGCGGACACGCAGCACTTCGGCGCGCATCAGCCGGGCGAACTGCGCGAGATTCGCGACACCGACGGCGATCGCGACGTTGGTCGTACCGAAGCCGAGCGCTGTGACCAGCGCAAGTGACAGCAGAATCGACGGGATCGCCAGCAGGACGTCGACGCAGCGCATGATCGCCGAGTCGAGGGCGCCGCCCCGGAACCCGGCGAGCAGGCCGAGCGCGGCACCGGCCACGAGCGCGACGACGACGGCGATCACCGTCGCCTGCAACGAAAGCGCGGCGCCGTGCACCACTCGCGCGAAGATGTCCCGCCCGGTTTCGTCGGTGCCGAAGAGGTGACCGAGCGAAGGGCCCTGCATCTTCTCGGCGGGGACACCGGCGAGCGGGTCCTGCCCGGTGAAGAGGCCCGGGACGAGCGCCGCCAGCAGGGCGAAGGCCAGGACGGCGACCGCGAGGAGCAGGCCCGGCCGCCTGGTGTGCACGAGAACGTCAGGCATCGGCCGTCTCCCGGTGTCGGATCCGCGGGTCCAGCAGCGGATAAACGAGGTCGACCAGCAGGTTGATGCCGACGAACACCAGTGCGGCGAGCACGATCACCGCCTGCACCACCGGGATGTCCTGCGCGGTGACCGCCGACGACCTCACGCGCCCGAGGCCGTCACGGGAGAACACCGTCTCGGTGATCACCGAACCCGCGATCAGGTTGCCCGCGACCACTCCGGCGATGGTCAGCGTCGGCACGGCCGCGTTGCGCAGGAGGTGTCCGAAGTGGACTCTCGACCGGCTCGCCCCCTTGGCCAGCGCGATTTCGGCGTAGGGCTCGGCGAGTTGCGTGCGAAGGCTCTTCGCCAGCACCTGCCCGATGATCGCGCCGGTCGGGATGGCGAGAGTGATCGCGGGCAGGATCAGCGACTCGAAGCCGTTCGAGCCCAGCGCGGGCAACAGCTTGAGCTGGAAGGAAAAGAACTGGATGAGCAGCAATCCGACCCAGAACGGCGGCAGCGAGATCCCCAGCGGTGGCAACGCGAGCAGGAGGTTTCCCAGCCAGCGATGCCGGGTGACGGTGCCGGCGATCGCGATCCCGCCGCCGAACAGGATCGCCAGTACCAACGCGAATCCGGTCACCGCGAGGGTCGGCGGCAGAGCGGAGACGACCATGTTCGTGGCGTCGTCCCCGGTGGCGATCGAGCGGCCGAAGTCGCCTTGCAGTGCGGCGAGCAGCCGTTTTCCATACTGGAGTGGCAACGGGTCGTCGAATCCGTACTCCGCCTTCGCCGCGGCCAGCTGTTCCGGCGTCACGGAAAGGCCGGCCTCGCCCCCGCCGAGCTTCGCGCTGACCGCGTCACCCGGCAGGAGGTAGAGGATCACGAACGACACCGTGAAGGCTGCCCACAGGACGAAGACCGCCTGCAGGATCCGCCGGAGCAGGTACCGCCTCACGAGCCCGACACCCAGGCGTCGAACAGCTGCAACCGGGACGACGCCTCGAAACCGACACCGTGCGCGTTCGGCCCGTGCGCCAGTACCTGGGTCAGCTCGAACACCGGCGCCGAGTAGCCGCGCTCGATGATCGCACGCTGCGCCGCTTCGGCCGCGGGCTTCCGCTTTGCTGGGTCCACAGTGGACGATTGTGCGTCGAGCGGCGCGTCGATCGGGTTGTCCGCGGGCAGTTTGCTGCGGTTGTTCGCCTTGGTGGAGAACAGGTTGCGCAGGATGTCCGGATCTGCGCGGGTGGTGTTGTACCAGAGGTACTCGTAGTTCCCGCTTTGCGTGATCTGCACGCTCTCGGCGATCGTGCGCTGTTCGATCTGAAGGTCGAAGCCGATCTTGCGCAACTGCTGCTGCACGAGTTCGAGCACACTCTTGTTCTGGTTGAACACCAGGGAGAAGACGACCTTCGCGGTCAGCCGCTGCCCGTTCTTCGTCCGGATCCCGTCGGGACCGGGCAGCCAGCCCGCGCTCTCCAGCAACGACGTCGCCCCGGCCGGATCGTAGGCGAGCAGCGACGACAGGTCGGCGTAGAACGGCGTCGCCGAACCGAGAATACTGGTGGCGGGTTTGTAGTTCGGCGTCAGCACGGTGTTCGTGATCTCGGGGCGGTTGATGCCCTTGACCACCGCCTGGCGGATCTTTTCGTCGACGAGCACGCCTTTGGTGACGTTGGCGTGCAGGTTGAACACCACACCGGGATTCGGGCGGGTGGGCTCGGTGAACCCGTTGCCGGTGAACTGCGGTTCGTCGACCGGTTGGACGTCGGTGATGGCGTCGAGCTGCGCCGAAGCGAGACTTCCGGTGCGCACACCGGGTTCCGGCACGATCTTGTAGGCGATCTTGTCGAGATACGCCTCGCCCTGGTGCTTGAACAGCGACGAACCCCAGCGGTAGCCGTTGCGTTTGGCGAGGACGATTTCCTGGTTCTGCTTGAGGCTCTCGAAGACGAACGGGCCCGAGCCGATCAGGCCGTCGCCTTGGCAGCGCTGATCGGCGGTCTTCTTGTACGCGGCAGGCGCGAGGACGCCGAGCGACATCGTCGAGCTGGCCTGCAGGAACTGCGCGCTGGGAACGGAGAACTCGATCTTGATCGTCTTCGGGTCGACGACCGTCGTTCCCTTGTAGACGGCCAGATAGCCCGAGCCGAGCTGCGATTTCGGCCCGAGCGCCTTGATCGCGTCGAAGCTCGTCTTGACCGCGGCGGCGTCGACGGGGCTGCCGTCGGAGAAGGTCGCGCCGTCGCGCAGGTGGAAGGTGAACGCGGTCGAATCCGCGTTGCTCTCCCATTTTGCGGCCAGCCACGGCTTGATCTCACCGGTGGCCGGATCCTGGTCGGTCAGCGAATCGACCAGCTGACGGCCGACGTTGAGCGAAGCGTTGGTGCCGACCTGCTGCGGGTCGACGCAGTCCGGACTCGACGAGATCCCGAGGCGCAACGTGCCGCCGGGTTCGGGCGGTCCGGCGTCGGCACCCGTCGAACCGCCCGCGGAAGAGCAGGCGGTGACGAAAAGTGCGGTGAGCGCGAGTAAAGAAGTGGCGGCGGTACGGGACACCGGGTGGCCTCCAGCGGGGAACGGGGGCGCTTTTACTTGCGCCGACCCGAATCACGCTAATCACGACCTTGAGGCCCGCCCACATACTGAGTCCGGCTCCCAGCCCGCGAAACGTCCCACCTTTCCGCTTGACAGCCCCGAAAGTCCGTGAGGGCCTCCTTCCCTACCCTCAAGGTAGGGAAGGAGGCCCTCACGGATCGACCAGGTCTAGCAGCGGTTGAGCATGTCCGTCAGCGCGGTCTTCTCCGCCGATTTGATGGAGAGCTTGTACTTGTACTTCACCGTGGTCCACATCTTCGCGTAGGTGCACCAGTACCCGACGGTCGGCGGCTTCCAGGCGTCCGGCGACTTGTCGCCCTTCTCCTGGTTGACGTTGTCGGTGACGGCGATCAGCTGCGGCGCGCTGAGGTCGTTCGCGAACGCCTGCCGCTGCGCGGTGGTCCACGACGACGCCCCGGTGCGCCACGCGGCGGACAGCGGCACGACGTGGTCGATGTCCACATCGGACGCCGCGGTCCAGGTGGCGCCGTCGTACGGGCTGGACCAGCTGCCGGAGACGGCGGCGCAGCTGCTGTCCTGCTGGACGTTCGTGCCGTCCCGCTTCAGCACGACCTCGCGGGTGTTGCAGCTGTTGCCCTGATCGGACCAGTGCGGGAACTTGTCGCGGCTGTACCCGGTCGACGAACCGTCCGGTTTGACGGTCAGCGCGGCGAGCTGGGTCTTGGCGGTGTCGGCCGAGGGGATGCCCGGGGGCGTCGCTTCGGCGACACCGGCGACGCCTGCCGAGACGATCGCCGAGACGGCGAGAACAGTGAAGGAGCGACGAACAGCAAGCGCGGTTGGCATATTGCCGCCTCCGTGTCAGGTTTGGGGACCTGGTCACCATGCGGGACGGATATGACCCACGCAACACCATCGGATGACACTCTGCTGGCTATTCGTGAACGGAGGGTGTCACGAGCAGGTAGGACCCGGTGTACGCCGCCGAAAAATTTTCGGAAAGTCCAGCTGATGGTTCTGGGCCGAACGGGCTAGCGCCTAGTCGAGCCCGCGGACCAGCCGGAGGTCCTCGGTGTGCCGGTACCAGGTCCAGCGGCTCATCGCGCGCGGATGGACGACGCCGTCGCTGCTCGGCCGGGTCGGGATGCAGCCGAGCTGGAACGCCCGCGCGTACTGCGTCGAAGGCCGTTTGAACAGGGTTCCCTTGGTCACCCGGACCATCAGCCCCGGGCCGCTCGCGTCGGGCTCGACCTCGATCGAGCGCGCGGGCCCGCGCAGGACGGTGTGCTCGTCGCAGTAGGCCACCCCGCGGATCATCCCGATCACCCCTCGCCCGACCAGTACCCCGCCGTTGTCGTCGCGGATCAGTGGCACCGGATCGACCTCACCACGGAGGGCGAGCGAGAGGGCACGCAGCGGCTGCGTCGGCAGGCTCCAGATGCGGGCGACGTCGGAGTCGGGCGACGACGGCACGAATCCGAGCGACACGCCCGAGAGCTGTTCTTTTCGTAACAGCCGCAGCGCGACGGCCGCGAGGTCCGCGTCGGTGCCCGCGACCACCAGGTGATCGTGTTCCCCCAGCAAGGGGTCGATATCCGCCTTGCCAGGGCGGCTCGGAACGCGCACCATTTCGACGTCGTCGATCTCCGGGAGTGTGGGCTCGCCCTCGGGACAGACCACCACTATTCCGCGCACCCGAAGGCCCTCCGTTACGCTCATGCACCGGCATTTACCAGCGCCAAACCACAAGTCGCCGAACACCTGGAGTGTCACATGCCGGCCATCGTGCTGATCGGGGCCCAATGGGGGGACGAGGGCAAGGGCAAGGCCACCGACCTGCTCGGCGACCGCGTCCAGTGGATCGTGCGTTACCAAGGCGGTAACAACGCGGGCCACACCGTAGTCCTTCCCGACGGGCAGAACTTCGCCCTCCACCTGATCCCGTCCGGGATCCTCACGCCGGGCGTCACCAACGTCATCGGCAACGGCGTCGTCATCGACCCGGGCGTACTGCTCGACGAACTCGCCGGGCTGGAGGAACGCGACGTCGACACCAGCAAGCTGCTGATCTCCGCCGACGCGCACTTGATCATGCCGTACCACGTGGAGATCGATAAGGTCACCGAGCGTTACCTCGGCAGCCGCAAGATCGGCACCACCGGCCGCGGCATCGGCCCCTGCTACCAGGACAAGATCGCCCGCGTCGGCGTCCGCGTGCAGGACCTGCTCGACGAGAAGATCTTCCGGCAGAAGGTCGAGTCGGCACTGGAGTTCAAGAACCAGGTGCTGGTCAAGGTCTACAACCGCAAGGCGCTCGACGCGGACCAGGTCGCCGACGAGGTGCTGGCCGCGGGCGAGAAGTTCGCGCACCGCATCGCCGACACGCGCCTTCAGCTGAACCAGGCCCTCGAACGCGGCGAGACCGTGCTGCTCGAAGGCTCGCAGGGCACCCTGCTCGACGTCGACCACGGCACCTACCCGTTCGTGACGTCGTCGAACCCGACCTCCGGCGGCGCGAGCGCGGGTTCGGGCATCGGCCCTGGCAAGATCGGCACCGTGCTGGGCATCCTCAAGGCCTACACCACACGCGTCGGCTCCGGCCCGTTCCCGACCGAACTGGACGACGAGTCCGGCGAGTACCTGCGCAAACAGGGCGGCGAGTTCGGCGTCACCACCGGCCGCTCGCGGCGCACCGGCTGGTTCGACGCCGTCATCGCGCGCTACGCGGTGCGGGTCAACGGCATCACCGACTACTTCCTCACCAAGCTGGACGTGCTGTCCGGGCTGGAGAAGGTGCCGGTGTGCGTCGGCTACGAGGTCGACGGCTTCCGTACCTACGACATGCCGATGACGCAGACCGACGTGCACCACGCGCTGCCGATCTACGAAGAGCTGCCGGGCTGGTTCGAGGACATCTCGGGCTGCCGCACCTTCGAAGAGCTGCCGTCGAACGCGCGGGCCTACGTCGAGCGGCTCGAAGAGCTCTCGGGCGCGCGGATCTCGGCGATCGGCGTCGGTCCCGGCCGGGAGCAGACGATCGTGCGTCACGAGTTCGTCTGACCCTCTTACGCGCGCTATGAAAGGTCCTTTCCTTGCAAAATTTGCAAGGAAAGGACCTTTCATAGCGCGTCTCAGGCGAGCGAGGTCTTCACCGGCGTCGGGTTCCGGAACAGGTCCAGCACCGGGCAGTGCTCGTCCACCTGCCGCTTCAGGTCCTCGTAGACCTCCGCCCCCGCAGGCCCGCTGAGCTCCACCGAAACGCGCACATCGCCGAAGCCGGGGCGAGTCTCCGAGAACCCGAAGAACCCGTGCAGGTCGATGTCGCCGTCCACGGTGACCTGCACGCCTTCGAGCGGCACACCGAGCTTCGCCGCCCAGAACTGGTACGTGATCACCTGGCACGAGCCCAGCGCGGCGAGCGCGTATTCGACCGGGTTCGCCGCGGTGTCGGTGCCGCCGAGCGCGGCCGGTTCGTCGACGGCGAACGAGTGGTCCCGCACTCGCACGTCCACCCGCGTCGCGGTTCCGGGGTTCAGCGCGTTGGCGACGCTGAACGAGACGGCGGCGTTGCGCGGGTCGGCGTCGACGGCGGTCTTGGTTCCTTCGATGACATCGGTCAGCGACATCGGGTCTCTCCAGGATCGAGGTGCCGGACGCCGCCCAGGGTGCGGCAACCCGCGCGACCGCGCGCGTGATCTCATCTGGTGAACGGTGAAATATCCTTCCGGCAGCGTCGTTGGCGTTGGACATGACCATCGGAGTGGCACTCCCGTCCGGGGACACCGCGGACGCCGTCAACATCGTCGATGAACTCGTCACGCAGACCCGGCAGGCCGCCGACGCGGGCCTGACGTCCGTCTGGTTCTCCCAGCGGATGGAGCACGACGCGATCACCGTCGCCGCCCTCGCCGGCCGCGCGGTCCCGGGAATCACCGTCGGGACCGGCGTCGTCCCGATCTACCCGCGACATCCGTTGCTGATCACCGGTCTCGCGCAGACGGCGCAGGCCGCCACCGGGGGCCGGTTCGTCCTCGGCCTCGGAACCGGCGCGAAGAACTGGCTCGAACCGGCGTACGGCATCGAGTACCCGTCGCCGATCAAGCATCTTCGCGAGTACCTGACGATCCTCCGTCAGGTGCTCGACGGCGGCGAAGTCGACTTCCGAGGCGAAACTGTTCGGGCGCACGCCAAGGGCTTCGCGGCTTCGCTTTCTGTCGCCGGGTCTTCGGACATCCCGGTGATCATCGCCGCGATGGGACGGCGGGCGCTGCGCGTCACCGGCGAACTCGCCGACGGCACGATCCCGTTCCTCGCCGGGCCCAAGGCCCTTTCCGAGGTGATCGTCCCGGAGATCACCAAGGCCGCCGCCGGCCGTCCGGCGCCGCGGATCATCGCGATGGCCCCGGTCGTCGTGACCGACGATCCCGACGCGGTCCGCGCCCAGGTCGACCGGCAGTACGCGTTCTTCCGCGACATCCCGTCCTACCGCGCGGTCTTCGACGCCCAGGGCGTGGATTCCGCCGGTGAGCTGGTGATCGCCGGGGACGAGGAGACCGTCGCGGCCGAGATCCGGCGGTACTTCGACGCCGGGGCGACCGAGGTGGTCGCGACGCAGAGCGGCATCCGGAACGGCGAAGAGCGGCTTCGCACCTGGAGCGTCCTCGGAGACCTCGTCAAGCGCTGACTCCTGACATCCAGGGGGCCAGTGGCCTTGCTCACAGCGTTCGTATTGTGCATACTCGTGCGCATTGCGAACACAGCTGGAGGTCTCCATGTCCCCTGCCGCGGCCCGTTCGTGGGTGGTTCCACTCGCCTGGACGGCGGTACTGCTCGACGGATTCGACCTGGTCGTCCTGGGCACGGTGCTGCCCGCGTTGCTCCGTGACCACGTCTGGGGGCTGACACCGGGCACGGCGTCGGTGATCTCGACGTTCGGCCTGATCGGCATGATGATCGGCGCGATGGCGATCGGCACGATCACCGACGTCATCGGCCGCCGCAAGGCGCTGATCATCGCGGTCGTCGCCTTCTCGGTGTGCACCGCGCTCTGTGCGATCGCGCCTTCCGCGTTCTTCTTCGGGCTGTTCCGGTTCCTCGCCGGGCTCGGTCTCGGCGGTTGTCTCCCGACGGCGATCGCGCTGGTCACCGAGTACGCCCGCAAGGGCAAGGGCAGCAGCGCGACCACCACGGTGATGACCGGCTACCACGTCGGCGCGGTGCTCACCGCCCTGCTCGGCATCTGGCTGATCCAGCCGCTCGGCTGGCGCGCGATGTTCGTCGCGGGCGCGCTGCCCGCGCTCGTGCTGGTACCGCTGATGATCAAGTATCTGCCCGAATCCGAGTCCTTCGAGCGGGCACGGGACACGCAGGAGAAGTCGGCGACACAAGTCGTCGGCGGGCTGTTCCGCGGCGGGCTCCTGCGCGCCACCATCGCGTTCTGGGTGACGTCGTTCATGGGGCTGCTGCTGGTCTACGGGCTCAACACCTGGCTGCCGGAGATCATGCGCCAGGCAGGCTATCCGCTGGGCGCGGCGCTCGGCCTGCTGCTCACGCTGAACCTGGGCGGCGTCGTCGGCCTGCTCGTCGCGGGCCGGGTGGCGGACAAGGTCGGCGTGCGGCCGGCGGTGATCTTCTGGTTCCTCGGCGCGGCGCTGTTCCTGGCCCTGCTGAGCGTGAAGCTGCCCGCGGCCGGTCTGTACGTGGCCGTGTTCCTCACCGGCGGTTTCGTGTTCAGCGCGCAGGTGCTGGTGTACGCCTACATCGGCAAGACGTACCCGGATGCCATGCGCGCCACCGGAATCGGCTGGGCGGCGGGTGTCGGCCGCGTCGGCGCGATCAGCGGCCCGATCCTCGGCGGCGCGCTGCTGACCGCCGGAATCGCGTACCCGTGGGGTTTCTACGCCTTCGCCGCAGTGGGGGCGTTGGGAGCGGCCGCGGTGACCGGAGTCCGCGCCGGCCGCTCCCGGGAGGCCACCGCCGCTACCCCAGCTCCTTGAGTTCCCTTTCCACGGCGGCGAGTTCTGCCTCGGAGCCTTGCACCTTCGGGCCCGTGAACCACTTGCGGGCCGAGACGAACCACCACACCGCCGCACCACCGAGTACGACGAGGAAGGCGATAGGCGTGTAGTTGAAACTGTCGATGGTGATCGGTGATCCCTGCGGGAGCATGAACAGCACGAAGATGAAGCACACCCAGACGGTCGCGATGGTCCCGATGAGCTTGCCCCAGCGGCCGAGGTTCCACGGTCCGGGTTCGAAGTCGTCGCCCTTGCGCACCCGCAGGAACACCGGGATCACGTAGGCCACGTAAAGGCCGACGACGGCGATCGAGGTCACCGCCGCGTAGGCGGTTTGGCTCCACAGATACGGCAGGGCGAGCAGGAGTGCGCCGCCCGCGGCCAGCCACACCGCGTTGGTCGGTGTCTGGGTGCGCTTGTTGATGCGGTGCCAGAACTTCGAACCCGGGATCGCGCCGTCACGGGCGAAGGCGTAGATCATCCGCGAGTTCGCGGTCACCGACGCCATCCCGCAGAACAGCTGTGCGCCGATACAGATCAGCAGGAGGAATTTGCCGGTCGTCGCACCGGTCGCGTCGATGAAGATCTGCGCGGGCGGCACCCCGGTCGCGGAGCCGACGGCGCCGTCGTAGTCCTGGATGGCGAACGTCAGGCCGATCAGCAGGACCCAGCCTGCGACCAGTGAGACGAGGATCGAGTTGATGATGCCGCGCGGCCCGGCCTTCGCCGCGTTCTTGGTCTCCTCGGTCATATGCGCCGAGGCGTCGTAGCCGGTCAACGTGTACTGCGCGACGAGGAGCCCCAGTAAGAAGACGTAGACCGGTGAAGCCCAGCCGGTCTTGTTCACGAACTCGCCGAAGACGAAGGACGCGTCCTGGTGCTTCTCGGGAACGACGATCAGCACCCCGACGATCACCAGCACGCCCACCAGATGCCACCACAC
The DNA here is from genome assembly GCF_046549005.1 of Amycolatopsis sp. lyj-108. Taxonomy (NCBI): domain Bacteria; kingdom Bacillati; phylum Actinomycetota; class Actinomycetes; order Pseudonocardiales; family Pseudonocardiaceae; genus Amycolatopsis; species Amycolatopsis sp. lyj-108. The sequence continues at coordinate 568,609 of NZ_JAJPWQ010000001.1, forward strand.
GCTGATGCTGTTCAGCAGTGCCACGATCTTGACGCCGAAGGTGTTCAGCAACCCGTGGATCACGAGGATGATCCCCAGCAGCAGGATCGTGTGGCCCGGCGTCGCCTCGAAGCCGAACTGCAGGTCGAGGAAGGCGTTGAGGAACAGCGCGGCGCCGAAGTCGATCCCCGCGGTGACGGCGATCTGCCCGATGAGGTTGAACCAGCCGGTGAACCACGACCACGCCGCGCCGTTGCTCGGCGCGAGCTTCGCGGCCCAGTAGTAGAGGCCGCCCGCGGTCGGATAGCTGGAGCAGACCTCCGCCATGCCCAGCCCGACCAGGATGACGAACAGGCCGACCAGCGGCCAGCCCCAGATCATCGCGGCGGGCCCGCCGGTCTTCATGCCGAACCCGTAGAGGGTCAGGCAGCCGGACAGGATCGAGATGATCGTGAAGGAGACGGCGAAGTTCGAGAAGGTCGACATCGTGCGCCGGAGTTCCTGCGCGTAGCCGAGCTGGTGGAGCCGGGCACTGTCTTCGTCGGCGGGTTCTGCGGCCTGCTTGTCAGAGACATCCATCGGGCACCCACTTCAAAGGTATGCGGACAGACCATTGAGATCCGCCGAAATTAGGCCCGCCGACCTGCGCATGTCAAGGTCCCGTCAAGACCACACCCCCTCCGGACGCCATGAACGGTCCTTTCCTTGCAAAATTTGCAAGGAAAGGACCGTTCATGGCGCTCTCCGCCGCAGCGCGAGGACGGTGACGCGACCGGCCCGGTGACGCGGGCACTGTGTGGATTTCTGGTCATCCAACGCCCCAAAATCCACACAGTCGGCGTCCCGGCCGCCCCACCCGCTACAGGTGCCCGGGGATCAGCGACCTCGAGGAGCTCAGCGCCCCCGGAACGCCTTCACGGCCTCCAGTGCCGTGTCCGGGTGGTCGGCGAAGTAGCCGTCGACGCCCGCCTTGAGGAACGCTTCCTGCTCGGCGAACGCGTTGCCGTACTCGGCGGGGTTCGCCGACGAGCGCAGGTTCTGCGGGAGGAAGTTGTTCTCGTTGCGGAACGTGTACGGCCCGACCTTCAGCCCGGCCTGGTGCGCGTCGGCGACCAGCTTGGTCGGCTGTCCCAGCGCGCCGTTCACCACCGGGATGACCTGCGCCTTCTCCGGGCCCAGGTAGTCCGCGTACTTCGAGATCTCCTTCAGGCCCGCAGGCGTGACGAGGTCGGCGTACGTCCGCGGGTCGCCCTTCGCGACGAAGTCGGCCGGAGCGCCGGTCGCGGAGGTCAGCTGCAGCAGCGGCACCCGCACCTGGCGCGAAAGCGCGACCAGGTTCGACACCTCGAACGACTGGATGATCACCGGCGCCTTCGGGTGGTTGAGCCCGTTGCGCTTGATCAGCTCGACGAGCTTCGGCTCGGTCGGGTTCTTGATCGAGGAGAAGTAGGTCGAGTGCTTGATCTCCGGGTACGTCCCCAGCTCACGGCGCAGTTCGCGGCCAAGCCGGCGCGTCAGGTCGAGCACCTCCTGGTAGGTGGCGATCTGGTAGCGGCCGTCGTAGATCTTGTTGTTCGGCCGCAGCTGCGGGATCCGCTCGGTGGCGCGCAGGGTCTTCAGCTCGGCGAGGGTGAAGTCCTCGGTGAACCAGCCGGTGAACGACGCGCCGTCGATGACCTTCGTCGTCTTCCGGTTCGCGAACTCGGGGCGCTTCGCGACGTCGGTGGTCCCGCCGATCTCGTTCTCGTGCCGGGCGACCAGCTGGCCGTCCTTGGTGGGCACGAGGTCGACGTCGACCCAGTCGACGCCCTGGCGGTAGGCGAGCTCATACGAGGCGAGCGTGTGCTCCGGGCGGTAGCCGGGGGCGCCGCGGTGTCCGACGATCACCGGCCCATCGTGGCCCTTCGCCAGCGCCGACACATCTTGGGCGCTCGGCTCGGCGGCGCCCGCCAGCCCTGTGACGCTGAGTACGGCGAGTCCGGACAGGGCGAGCACGCCCAGGCGCTTTCGCATGGTGGTTGACCTCTTTCGCTTGAACTCGGGGTACCGCGCAACCCTTGACGCAGGAGGCGTCCGGTCGGCGAAGACGGACCGGCGGAGCGCTGACCGCCGGGTGAACGCCGGATGGAACCACCCGCTCGAGGACGGCGACGTGTTCGGGGCTGTGTCGATCAGTGAACCCGCGACCGCGATCGTGTCGCCAGGCCAGGTCGTGTTTTCGCAGGTCAGACGTTATGGCGCCCCGCCGCCACGATAGCGGGGCCTCCGGCCGGGGCGGGTTTCACGTGGCTCCGCCAACAGGTCGTCTCCGGCACGGTTACCCTGTGCGTCGTGCGCGTACTGGTAATCGGGTCCGGCGCCCGTGAGCATGCACTCGTCCTCGCGGTCGCGGAAGACCCTTCCGTCACCGCACTGGCTTGTGCCCCGGGCAACGCCGGCACCTCTTCGGTGGCCGAGCAGCTCGGCGTGGACGCGGCCGATCCCGAATCGGTCGCCGCCCTCGCCAAGCAATGGCAGGCGGACCTGGTGGTGGTCGGCCCCGAGGTCCCGCTGGTGGCGGGTGTCGCCGACGCGGTCCGGAAGGCGGGTATCGCCTGCTTCGGCCCGTCCGCGTCCGCGGCCAGGATCGAGGGCTCGAAGGCGTTCGCGAAGGACGTCATGGCGGCCGCGAAGGTGCCGACGGCGCACTGTGAGGTCGTCGACAACCCGGCCCGCCTCGACGCCGCGCTCGGTCGTTTCGGCCCCACTTGGGTGGTCAAGGACGACGGCCTCGCCGCGGGCAAGGGCGTCGTGGTCACCACGGACGTCGATGTCGCGCGCAAGCACGCCCTGATGTTGCTCGACGGCGGACACCCCGTGCTCCTCGAGTCGTTCCTCGACGGCCCGGAGGCCTCTCTCTTCTGCTTCGTCGACGGCCGCACGGTCGTCCCGATGCTGCCCGCGCAGGACTTCAAGCGCGTCGGCGACGGCGACGCGGGTCCGAACACCGGCGGCATGGGGGCGTACGCGCCGTTGCCGTGGGCGCCGAAGGACCTGGTCGACGACGTCGTCGAGCGGATCGTCCAGCCCGTGGTCGACGAACTCGACAACCGCGGCGCCACCTTCTCCGGCCTGCTCTACGCCGGTCTCGCGCTGACTTCCGAGGGCCCGCAGGTCATCGAATTCAACTGCCGGTTCGGCGACCCGGAGACTCAGGTCGTCCTGGCGCTGCTGCGCAGCCCGCTCGGCAAGGTCCTGCACGCGACGGCGACCGGCAAGCTCGCGAAACTGCCGCCGCTGGACTGGGATTCCGGTGCGGCGGTCACCGTCGTGCTGGCCGCGGACGGCTACCCCGGCAAGCCGAGGACCGGCGATGTCATCACCGGTGGTGAGCTCGAAGGCGTGCTCCACGCAGGCACCCGCCGCCGCGACGACGGCGCCGTGGTCTCCTCCGGCGGCCGTGTGCTGTCGGTCGTCGGCACCGGCAAGAACCTGAAGGCCGCCCGCAAGGACGCCTACGCGACGGTCGAGAAGGTCCACTTGGCAGGCTCGCATCACCGTACCGACATCGCCCTGCTCGCGGCCAAGGGAGAGATCGCCACCCCGGTCTCGTGAATTCCCGGCGGAACCGTCGCGGTTCCGGGTGCGTCTAACCCGGTATTTCCTGCAAAGCTTAGGCAGCCGATACATCCACGTTGGTAGCCTCAGGCGGGACGAACGGTCACCGTGCGCAGTGTCCAAGGGGTGGGGAATGGCAGTATCGGACAAGGTCCAGGACCTCACGTCGGCGGTCCCGACGCCACCGTCGGTGGCCGACATCAGAGTCGACCCGTCGAAGCTGCTCGAAGTGGCGAAGATCGTCGAAGAGCAGATCGACGCGTTGCAGGACAAGCTCATGACGCGGCTCGACCAGCTGCGCATCGACACCCCGGCCAACGACACCGTGAGCACGCAGGCGACCGGTGTCTGGAACGAACTCGTCGCCGACGGCGACCAGTCGTACGCCGCGCAGGTCCGGGCCTACGTGGCCGGTCTGCGGAGCCTGGTCAACCAGCTCCGCACGGCGGCCAAGGAGTACAAGACCAGCGATGCGGACAAGGCCGCCGCGTTCGGGGACCGTGGTGTTCACCGGGCGTAGGCCCCGTGTGCTGGTCTCCGGCGGAGTGCTCACCCTCGCGCTGGCCGGATGCACCACGGACACGGGCGGCCAGGCGTTCCCCGACGAGCCCGCGCTCGCTTCGGTCACGCAGGGCGCCAAGGCGTCCGCGTTGCCTGCCAGGCCCGCCGAATTGAGCCTGCAGGGCGTCGATCCGTGTGCCCTGCTCACCGACCCCCAGCTCGATCAGCTCAAGATCAACAGCAAACCGCGCGCGGCCGCGGAACCGATCGACGGGCCGACTTGTGTCCTCGACGCGGACGCCGCGCAGCCCTTCCACAGCTACTACGTCCGCACGATCACCGCGGACGTCGAAGAGTGGTTCACCGGCAAGCGCCGCAAGAACAGCATGACCACGGAACCGACGGCGGTCGGCGGGTTCCCCGCCATCAAGAACCACCGTGACGGCGGGACGCCGGGTGACTGCGAAACGCTCGTCGGTGTCGCTCGAGGGCAGACGCTGGCGGTGCGGGCAGTCGCCGTCACCGCCGGCGGGTTCACCATGCCGCAGCTGTGCGAAATGTCCGCACGGGCGGCCGATTCGGCTTTGCAGACCTTGAAAGCACGCAACTAGGGAGGGCGGCGTGAACGTTTCCGACCTCGCGGGCAGGCTCCGCGATCTTCGGTTCGACGGCTACACCGACACCGGGATCGCGACCGAGATCGAACGCTTCCGCAGCGGTGACGGCACCGGCAGCATCGGCATCGCCGTCGACGCGCTGAAGGCCGTGGCGGGCGCGCTCGCCGACACCGACAAGACGCTGCGCGACGAGCTGGGCAAGCTCGGCGTGGAATGGCAGAGCGAGGCGGGTGGCGCCGCCGGTCAGGTGTTCACCGAGCAGGCCGGCTTTTCCCAGGACGCGAACTCGAAGGTCACGCACTCCGCGGAGATGATCTTCGCCCAGGGTGAGGCCTTCAACCGGACGCTGCACAAGCTCCCGGATCCGGAAGTGGTCCGGAAGGGCGCCGGTGGGTTGACCATCGGCGACGTCGTGCTGAGCCTCATCGGGTTCGAGACCGACCACGCCAAGAGCGTCAGCGCCGCGAACAACGCGCGGGCGCAGGCGCAGGAGGCGTTGAACGATTACGCCAAAACGAGCGGCGAGAACCTGCTGTCGACCGACACCTTGGCCGACCCGCAGGCGATGAACCTCACCCAGACCACCACCGCCGCCGGAGTGGGCGGCGGTTCCGGCGCGCTCGACCTCGCGGGCACGGCCACCGAGCTCACTCCGGACGGCAGTGTGCGACCCGCGTCGGCCGCCGTCGAGTCGAAGTACGTGCCGCCGGTCGTGCAGCCCGTCAGCAATCCGAAGGCGCCGTCCTACGACGCCCCGACCCCGGCCTACGGCGTCGCGATGGGCGGCGGTGTGGCCCGCAAGACCGGTGCGTCGGCGCCCCACTCCAGTGTCACCGCTCCGGCGGCCGCGGCTCCGACCACGCCGTCCGGCACATCGAGGCCGGTACCCGCGCCGGGCAGCGGCTGGGTGACGCCGAACCGGCCAGCCCCGCAGCCGGAACAGGGCAGGCCGTCGTACCCGGTCACCGGCTCGCCCGTCACGCCGCCGTTCGTCCCGCCGGGTGCGCCGAACGTCCCGCCGGGCCCGTCCACCGGCAGCGCGCCGCCGAACAGCACCACGTCGGCGCAGCCCGCCGGCAAGTCGTTCGGCACCGGGCCCGGTATCGACAGCGCTCTCGGCAAGGGCCCCGGCTCCAGCTCCGGCCCCGGTGTGTTCGGCAACGTCGGTGGTGGCGCCGGTGGTGACCAGGCACTCGGCAAGGGCCGCTCGGTCGGCGCCGGGCCGCAGACGCCGTTGGCCCCCGGCAACGAATCCGGCCGCGGCTTCCCCGCCGTCCCGAAGATCACCGGCCCGGCGGCCGGCGACCTAGGTGCGGGCGCCGCCGCGCTCGGCGCCGGTGTCGCGGGTGGCGCGCTGAGCGGCGACAAGGAACGCGACCGCCGTCCCCGGCAGGAAGGCGGCGGGAAACCGACCCGTCAGCTGCCGATCGGCGAGCTTCCCGAAGAAGAGGCCATGAAGCGCTCGGAGAAGATCGGCGCGAAACAGCCGAAGCCGGAGTCGAAGTTCATGGAGCGTGCGGCCACTCAGGACGTCGAAGACGATGCGGAGCACATCAGGCGTTACGGCGTCGACGACAAGGACCTGTTCACGGACGAGCGCATGGTGTCGCCCGACGTGATCGGTGACCACAGCAACCGCGAAGCGCGCTGAACCTGTGCCGAACGACAACGGCAGCCTGGTGCTGTCCGCACTCGAGTTCGAAATGCTCTGGGAAGCCGAACGGCTGCCCCGCCGCCATGTCGCACTCGACGTGCCGAGCCCCGGTACGACCCACACGGAGCGGGCGGCACTGATCGAAGAGGCCTGGGAATCCCTGCGCGCGCGAGGTCTCGCGCGGGGACACCAGGCGTCGGGCGAACTGGTCGACATGCTGAACCTGTTCGCGCACCCCAGGGTCGCGATCGACGTCTGGGTGTGGACCGACCGCGAGATCAAGGGCCAGGCGGTCAGCGTCGGCAACCAGGCGTTGCTCGGCGTGATCGACTCCGGCCAGGTGTGGCTGATCCCCGCCAGGGAGAGCTCCCTCGCCGAGGCCGCCGTCTCGGTCGCGGGCGATCTCGGTCCCGGCGTCGGCCAGTCGATCAGCATCCCGCACGACGTCCTCCGTGACGCCGACGCCGCCGCCCGCGGTGACGCGAAAGCAATGGTCACCGCCCTGGAAGACCTGGACGTGCCACTGTGGCAGGCCCAGGAGGTGGCGGGCATGCTGCTCGGCCAGGAGGCGCGTGGCCAGTTCGGCGTCGAACGCGCGGGCCGCGACGGCCGCCCCCGCCGCGCGGAAAACGTGGTCGCCTTCTACGACACGGACGCGGGGCGGTACCTGTTCCAGATCGCGCGGAACCGGGACGGGCGGGATTGGGCGACCATCACCCCGGCGGACAACCAGCTGCTGGCGACGCGAATCCGGGAAGTCGCCGATTTCTGACTGCCCGATTCGACTGTTTCGTGAAGTCGATATCGGCGGGGTGGAAGTTGGCGTGGATACGCACACGGGCCACTGCCGAGGTCTTAAAGTATGCGCGGGAACCGTCCTGATCGGCAGCGCGTCTGATCGGAGGCGATACGAGTTTTCCGTGAAGGGGATGACGAACCGTGCCTGTGTACGACCCGGAGTCGATGGGGATCGCCGCCGGTCAGGTGGAAAGGCTCAAGGACGAGTTCGAAAAGTCCAAGAAGCAGGTCACCGGCGTCGACGACGAAAAGGAAAGCCCGTTCGGGGCGATGGGCGGTTCGGGTGACGTCCACGGCGCCGTGGGCTCCTTCAAGGACGGCGTGCACAACGAGTTCGATTCCGCCGGAAAGCTGATGGAGGCCACCGCCTTCGTGCTGCGGAAGGCCGCCGGCTTGATCCAGGAGACCGAAGCCGTGCACGTGGACAATCTGAAGCTGCACGAGCACGGCAAGCAGTGAGCACACGAAAGCCGGCCCCGGCGGGCCTGATTCCTAGGGGGCGTTGTGGGCGATATTGACTTCCCACCGAACTGGTCGCAGGTCACGGACAAGGCCAAACAAGTCGAGGGCATCAAGCCGGAAGCCATTCAGAAGGCCGCGGATCAGTTCCACGCCGCCGCGTCGCAGGCAGGCGACCACAGTGCCTCGCTGAAGTCGTCGACCGACGCGTTGAACGGCGGCGTCTGGAAAGGTCCCGCCGCCGACGCCTTCTTCGATTACGTCAAACAGATCACCTCCGCGGGTGACCGGGTCAAGGGGCACCTGGAGGAGATCAGCAAGGACCTCGGCGAACTCCAGGTCCAGCTGAGCGACATCAAAGGCAAGATCGACGACGCCGCCAAGACGGCGCAGAAGACCATCCAGACGTGCATCGACACGGAGACGCCGAAGGTCGCGGCGGCTCGTAAGCAAGCGGCCGACGCGGCGGATCCGGACAAAAAGATCCAGCCGCCGAACCCGACCGCGGAACAGATCATCACCGCGGCCAATGCCGCCAACCAGAAGACCGCCAGTTCGGCCGCCGAAAGCATCACCGGGCTGTTGACTCAGGCGGACGGGTTGATCAGCAAGTCGCAGCAGCTGATGAAGAAGGACATCGAGGGCGGTGGTTACGCCGCGGTCCCGATGCCCGGCAAGGACGGCAGCGTCCCCAAGCGCACCGGCGGTCTCCACACCGGAGGTGGCGGTGGCGGCGGTGGAGGAGGCGGCGGTGGCGGTGGGGGCGGCGGCCTCGGCCCCAGCGGCGGTCCGCCGTCGACGACGCCGCCGGGCAACGTCCAGCAGTGGATCCAGGAGGCCATCAAGATCCTGCAGGCCGCCGGGATCCCGGTGACCGAGGCGGACATCCAGAAGATCTGGACGATCATCGAGAAGGAGTCCGGCGGTAACCCCAACGCCATCAACAACTGGGACTCCAACGCGGCGAAGGGTACGCCGTCGAAGGGTTTGATGCAGTGCATCGACCCGACCTTCAACGCGCACAAGCTTCCCGGGCACGACGACATCTACAACCCGGTGGACAACATCATCGCGGGCGTCCGGTACACGTTCTCGCGGTACGGCGGCTTCGAGGGGCACCCGGGGCTGAAGTCCATGGCCGGCGGCGGCGGTTACCAGGGCTACTAGCGACGTCGCGGCACTACAACGACACGCGCGAAACCCAGTACATGAAGGACCCCTTCCTTGCGCCTAGGTACAGGAAGGGGTCCTTCATGTACTTCGGACCTGGCGTCACGCCAGAAGCCCCGCAGGTCACGCGGTGGAAGCTCGCCGGAACCCGAATCGCCACTCACGACCACCTGTACCGACCGCCACGAGCTAGCCTCACCCCATGTCCTTCCCTGGTCCCGCAACACGTTCCGACGTCCCGCCGTTCCACGTCATGGACGTCCTTTCGGCAGCGCAGGCCCGGCAGCGCAGCCACGGCGACCTCGTCCCGCTGCTCGCGGGGCAACCGTCGGCGCCCGCGCCACGCCCGGTGCTCGAGGCCGCGCAGCGGGCGCTGAAGGACCACACGCTCGGCTACACCGAGCAACTCGGCGTCCCGGATCTGCGTGAGGCCGTCGCGGCGCACTACAACCGCACGTATCCGGTCGACGTGAGCCCGCAGGACGTCATCATCACGACCGGCTCCTCCGGCGGTTTCCTGCTCTCGTTCCTCAGCGCCTTCGAGGCCGGTGACAGGGTCGCGATGGCGCGCCCCGGCTACCCGGCCTACCGCAACCTGCTGAAAGTGCTCGGTTGCGAGGTCGTCGAGTTCGCGACCGGGGCGGGGACGAACTTCCAGCCGACCGTCGCGTTGCTCGACGAACTGGGGCCGATCAAGGGACTGATCGTGGCCAGTCCGAGCAACCCCACCGGCACCGTCCTGCCGCCGGGTGAACTCGCCGCGATCAGCGGCTGGTGCGCGTCACGCGGTGTGCAGTTGATCAGCGACGAGATCTACCACGGGATCTCCTACGGCGCCGGGCTTGATTGCGCCTGGCAGTACGGCGACGAAGCGCTCGTCCTGGGTTCGTTCTCCAAGTATTTCGCCATGACGGGCTGGCGGCTCGGCTGGATGCTCGCGCCTCAGCGGCTGCATCGCGCGATCGACGTCCTGACCGGCAACTTCACCATCTGCCCGCCCGCGGTCTCCCAGCACGCCGCGATCGCCGCGTTCACTCCGGAGGGGTACGCGGAGGCCGATGGCCATGTCGAGCGCTACCGGGCCAATCGCGACGTGCTCTTCAGCGGTCTCAAGGGCATCGGCATCGACAAGCTCGCGCCGGCTGAAGGCGCCTTCTACGCCTACGCCGACGTCTCGGCGTACACGAACGACAGTCTCAGTTGGTGCCAGCGTCTCCTCGCCGAGACCGGTGTCGCGATCGCCCCGGGTATCGACTTCGACCCAGTCGACGGCGGCCGGTTCGTGCGGTTTTCCTTCGCGGGCTCGCGCGAGGACATCGACGAGGGCGTCCGCAGGCTGGGCGACTGGCTCACAGCTCAGGGGGAACCCGGAGTTCTCCCTGAACGTTAGCCGGAAAGAAGGCGCTCACGACTCCCGCCTGACAACCTGGACTCACCGGGCCCGCTTGGGCAAGGTGAGGCAATCGGAGGATGCCATGTTCTGGAAGATCGTCGGCGGCCTGATTCTGGCTTGGGTGGCCTTCATGGTGCTCGGTTCCGTGCTCGGTTTCCTCGTGAAGGCCGTCTTTTGGATCGCCGTCATCGGCGGCGCGGTCTTCCTCGGCACGGCCGCGTACGGCGCCATCAAGGGCAAGGGCACCCCGAAGGAGCTTCGCCGCTAAGGCTTACGCGCCACCCCGCCGAGCGACGTGAAGTTCACGGGCGAAGGCGGGGTGAAGCGCGGGCCGTCCGGCCACCACAGGTGCGGGTACGTCAGCCCGGGCTCCATGAGGTCGACTCCCTCGAAGAAGGACTCGATCTCCTCGCGCGTCCGGTACAGCGTGTCCAGCCCGGTGCCGGTGAAGCGTTTTTCGAGTGACGTCGCGATGTCTGCGGCTTCGGTGCCGTCGGCGGGATTGTGCTGGTGCAGCAGCGCGACGAACGAGCCTGGGGCCAGCGCGTCGACGTAGGCGCGGACGATCTTCCGCGCCTCGTCGAGATCCTGGATGTGGTGGACGATCGCGCACAGGATCAGCCCGACCGGCCGGTCGAACTCCAGCCGGTGGGTGCGCGCGAGCTCCTCGATGACCTCGTCCGGTTTGGTGAGGTCGGCGGCCGCCATATGCGCGAAGTCGTTCGCCGCGAGCATCGCGCGGCCGTGCGCCTGGACCACCGGATCGTGGTCGACATAGACGACCCGCGCCTCGGGGTTGTACCGCTGCGCGACCTGATGCGTGTTGTCCGAGGTCGGGAAGCCGGAGCCGAGGTCGAGGAACTGGTCGATGCCCTCCCGGTCGGTCAGGTAGCGCACCGTCCGGACCAGCCAGTGCCGGACCTCCTTGGCCATGGTCCTGGCGTCCGGCGAGAGTTCCAGGATCTGGCGCAGGACCACCCGGTCGGCCTCGTAGTTGTCCTGGCCGCCCATGAGCGCGTCGAAGACCCGCGCGATGCTCGGCCGATCGAAATCGACGGGCACGAGCGGCCGCCGGCCGTCTGGACCAGGCATGGGCACCTACCGTGGGAAAATCTCGGTTCGGGACGCGAATCAGCTTAGGTCATCCGCTTCACCGCGCGTAAGCGGATGAGCGGCGAGGGTGAATTATTCCTCCGAAGAGCCGAAAGCAGATTGCGCTGTTGTCACGCCGACCCAGCGTTCCGCCTTCATCCCCACCGCCCGCGCACCGTCCACATTGGACTGTCGATCGTCGAAGAACAGGCAGTCGGCCGGTTCGGCGCCGAGTTCGGCGAGCAGGATCCGGTAGATCTTCGCGTCGGGCTTCATGCAGCCCAGGTCACCGGAGAAGAGCTTCACACGGAACAGGTTCGCCCATTCCTGCTCGCGTACCCAGCGTCCGAAGGTCGACGAAGCGTTCGAGAGCAGCGCGAGCGCCGCGCCCGCTTCGTGTAGTCCTTCCAGCAGATCGAGAACGTCCGGTTCGACGTGTGTCCAGCCGGTGACGTCGATGCTGGTCAGCTCGTCGGCGAAGGCCTTGTCGACCGGGTGATCCAGCGCGCGGCCGACGCTCTGCCAGTACTCGAGATCCGAGCCGCCGGAGTCGTACCGGACCCGTTCGGCCCAGTAGTGCGGCTCGAAGTCGGCGACCTCGCGGTCGAAGGCCTTGGCCAGCGTGGGCAGCGCGTCGGTGTGCGCGCTGATGACGTCGCCGTAGTCGAAGACGATCCAGTTCACGTTCAGCCCCCGGTCTTGATGCGTTGAAGGGTTTCTTCGATGTCGGCCGCCGAGAGGTCCCGGTGCGCCACGAAGCGGATCCTGCCCGAACTGGGCAGCGTCCGGATGCCGAGCCCGGCCAGCCACGCCAGCCGTCCTTCGAGGTCGGGCGCGGTGACCTGCACGATGTTGGTGTCGGGAGTGTTGACCTCCCAGCCGTGCTCGGCGAGCCCGGTCGCGAGCCGTGTGGCGTTCTCGTGGGTCTCGGCGAGGTCGCCGACGCGGTCCAGCGCGACCATGCAGGCCGCGGCCAGCACGCCGCCTTGGCGGATGCCGCCGCCGAGCATCTGACGCATCCGCCGCGCCTTCTCGACGAACTCCGGGCTGCCCGCCACCACCGAGCCGACGGGTGCGCCGAGCCCCTTGGAGAAGCAGGCGGAAACGGTGTCGACGCCGACCGTGAGCGCCGCGGGCGGGACCTCCAGCGCGACGGCCGCGTGCCAGAGGCGGGCGCCGTCGAGGTGCACGGTCAGCCCGGCCTCCTTCGCCACCGCGACGAGTCGCGCGTGCTCGTCCGGCGGGGTGACGGCGCCGCCCGCGGAGTTGTGCGTGTTCTCCAGGCACAGCAGCGGGGTGTGCAGCGCGTAGTACGGCCTGCGAGGGTTGCCGATCGCGGCCGAAAGCGATTCGGGCGTCGGCCGTCCCGGCCCGCCGTCGTGCTCCAGCGGCTCCGGCATGCCACCCGCGAGCCAGGCGGCGGAACCGAGTTCGTCGGTGATCACGTGTGCGCCGCGTGGCGCGAGGAACCGGTCGCCACGCTGGAGATGGATGCTCAACGCGATCAGGTTCGCCATGGTCCCGCTCGGCGTCCAGAGTGCCGCGGGCATGCCGAGCAGTTTCGCGGCGCGCTGTTCCAGTGCGCCGACGGTCGGATCGCCGTCGAGGACGTTGTCGCCGACCTCGGCATCCGCCATCGCCTGGCGCATGACGTCGTCCGGCCGGGTCACGGTGTCGGAGCGGAAATCGATCAACGGGAGGGAGCGCGAGGTCACGGTACGATCACATCACATCGTCGGGCCCGCCATGAATCTCCTCCCCGGCTGGTCCCCCGCGCCCGCTCATGCAACCGTGGACGCCCCCGGTTCCGTCCTACCCACCGACGAGGCAAGAGCGGAGACAAAACCCGCGTGAACCAGCGCGACGAACAAGAGTTCGCGGAGTACTTCGCCGCGAAGCGGGACTCCGTGCGCAGGACCGCGTACATGCTCTGCGGTGACTGGCATCGCGCGGACGATCTCGCGCAGACGGCGTTCGTCGCGCTGCACCGGAGGTGGAAGAAGATCAGAGAACGGGCGGCGACCGACGCCTACGTGCGAAAGACGCTGGTCAGGGCGGCCATCGACGAGTCGAGGCGGCCGTGGCGGCGGGAGTGGCAGACCGAAGAGCTGCCCGAACCGCCGCAGGACGGCTTCGACCTCGGCGAACAGGTCGTCACCAGGGAAGACCTGCTGGCCGCGTTGCGCGAAGTGCCCCCGAAACAGCGGGCCGTGCTGGTGCTGCGGTTCTTCGAGGGGCTCGACGTCGGTGCGGCGGCGAAGGCCCTCGGGTGCAGCGAAGGAAACGTGAAGAGCCAGACCGCGCGAGGGCTGGCGAACCTCAGGCAGGTCATGGAGAAGGAGGAGGTGGCACGGGATGGACGAGAATGATCTGAAGGCGTTGTTCCGTGACGCCCCCGGCGACGCGCCGTCGCCGACCTTCGACACTTCCGACGTCGTCCGCGCCTCCAAACGCGCCACCGCTCGACGCCGAAACGGTATCGCGGTGGCCTGTAGTGCGGTGGTTTTGGTCTTGGCCGGAGCGGGCATGTTCGGCGTGCTCGGCGGAACCGACCTCCAGCTGGGGAGCGGGGCCAAATCCGATCAAGAAGCGGCGACCGCCGGGCAACCCGGGACCGCGTCCGCACGTCCTCTTGACAGCGGGGACCCCTCGAACTTCTCGAACCCGCCGCCTCAGCAGGGGGGCGACGGGCCAGAGAGGACCGGCCGGATGACGGCCGAAGGCACCTACGGGTGCGACCAGGTGGACCGGGAGCTCGCCACCGCCCTCGCTGGCGAGCTCCCGGTCCCCGTGGATGTCGCCAAGTCGACGCCCGGCGACATCTGTACGACGGGAGCCAGGTCCGCGGGGTTCCAGGTACTCGGCGGCACCGTCTCCGCCACGGTCTTCCCCGCGGGCGCGGCCATCCCCTCGCTGCCGACCGGCGCGTCCAGCGCGCAGCGGATCACCGGCAAGGGTTCCCTGGTGGTCGTGGTGAGCCTCGGTGACGGCTCGGGCGGGCCCGCCTTCTCCGAGTCCGAGGTCGACAGGCTTGTCGGCGTGCTCGCCGCCCGCTACTGAACCAGGTGGCAAAATAGCCCGCCATGACCGCCGCAGCGACAACGCCGAAGGGTGAGCGACGCCGTGCCGAGCTCATCGAGGCCGCCGCGTCGTTGCTGGCCGAGGGCGGATTCGACGCCGTGCGGCATCGTGCGGTCGCCGAACGCGCCGGGCTGCCGCTGGCCTCGACGACGTACTACTTCGATTCGCTCGACGAGCTCGTCACCGCCGCCGTGGAACATCACGCGAAGGTGGAATTGGAGACCGGACGGCAGCGCCTCGACGAGCTGGCGACCCGCAACCGCGGCGTCGAGGCCACCGTCGACCTGGTGCTGGACATGCTCCTCGGGCCGCTTCGCCCGGATCGCGAGGCCGACGCCGAAGCGGTCCTCCTGCGCTACGAACGCCTCGTCGGGACTGGCCGTCGCCCGTACCTTCGGCCCCTGATGCGGACGCTGTCCGCGCAGCTGTACGAGCTGCTTCACGAGATCTTCGCGCGCTCCGGCACCCCTGTGGACGCCGTCGAACTGGAGCGGCTGGTCGCCCTCGTCGACGGCGCCGTGGTCAACGCGCTGATCGAGGTCGACCCGGAGCCGCGTGCCGCCGCCTCGCGCATGCTCCAAAGCGCTCTCGCCCCCCGCAATTAGTCACCTACTTGCGGTCGGGGGCGAGGTGTCACGACGCGCTCGTGGCGCAAGTAGGTGACGAATTGCGGGAGGTTAGTCTGGCCGCGTGACGGACAAGCCCCGCATCCCCAACGTGCTCGCCGGCCGCTACGCCTCGCCTGAGCTGGTCGAACTGTGGTCCCCGGAACGCAAGGTCGTGCTGGAGCGTGAGCTCTGGCTCGCCGTGCTCCGCGCGCAGGCCGACCTCGGCGTCGAGGTGCCGGACGGTGTCGTCGCCGACTACGAACGCGTGCTGGAGCAGGTCGACCTCGACTCGATCGCCGCGCGCGAGCGGGTCACCCGGCACGACGTGAAGGCCCGCATCGAGGAGTTCAACGCGCTCGCCGGGCACGAGCACGTCCACAAGGGCATGACGTCGCGTGACCTCACCGAGAACGTCGAGCAGCTGCAGGTGCTGCGTTCGCTGGAGCTGGTGCGCGGCCGCGTGGGCGCGGTCCTCGGCCGGCTCGCCGCGATCGCGGTCGAACACGCCGACACGGTGATGGCGGGCCGTTCGCACAACGTCGCCGCGCAGGCGACGACCCTGGGCAAGCGGTTCGCCACCGCCGCCGACGAACTGCTCGTCGCGTTCGACCGGCTCGAGAACCTGATCGAGCGATACCCGCTGCGCGGCATCAAGGGCCCGGTCGGCACCGCGCAGGACATGCTCGACCTGCTCGGTGACGAGTCCACTTTGGACGAACTGGAGTCGCGGGTCGCGGCCCACCTCGGCTTCGAGAACGTGTTCACCAGCGTCGGCCAGGTGTACCCGCGCTCGCTCGACTTCGACGTGCTGTCGACCGTGGTCCAGCTGGCCGCGGCGCCGTCGAGCCTGGCGAAGACGATCCGCCTGATGGCTGGCCACGAACTGGTCACCGAGGGCTTCAAACCGGGCCAGGTCGGCTCGTCGGCCATGCCGCACAAGATGAACACGCGTTCGTGCGAGCGGGTCAACGGGCTCGCCGTGGTGCTGCGCGGCTACCTGTCGATGATCGGCGAGCTCGCCGGCGACCAGTGGAACGAAGGCGACGTGTCCGACTCCGTCGTCCGCCGGGTCGCGCTGCCCGACGCGTTCTTCGCGCTCGACGGTCTGCTGGAGACCTTCCTCACGGTGCTGGCCGAGTTCGGTGCCTTCCCGGCGGTCATTTCGCGTGAGCTCGATCGCTATCTGCCGTTCCTCGCGACCACCAAGGTGCTCATGGCCTCGGTCCGCGCGGGGGTCGGGCGTGAAACCGCTCACGAGGCGATCAAGGAGAACGCCGTCGGCGTCGCGCTCGCAATGCGGGAGCAGGGGCTGGCGGAGAACGACCTTCTCGACCGGCTCGCCGCCGACGAACGCATCCCGCTCGACCGTGGTGAGCTGGACAAACTCCTCGCCGACCGGATCTCGTTCACCGGTGTCGCGCCCCGCCAGGTGGCCGCGATCGCGTCGCGTGTCGAGGGCGTCTTGGAGCGTTTCCCGGAGGCGGCGAACTACTCGCCGGCCCCGATCCTCTGACCTGTGAGCAGCCCCACCACGGGGCGTTCACAGAGTGAGACGAAGTTACTCGATCGGGCGAAATGCCTAATCTCGATCGCTGAACCCGGAGCGCCAGGCCGCCCATGAGGCGGCCTGGCGTGTTTGTATCGCGCCTTGCGCGCAAGAACCCACGGAAGAAGCGATGAGATCCACATGGGAGAAGTTCGTCGCCGTCGTCACGGCCGGAGCGGCCACCCTCGCCCTCGCCGCCTGCGGCTCCGGTGACGCGGGCGCGACCGCCCAGAAGCTGCGGGTCGGCACCCTGACCGACGCGCCGCCGTCCATCTACCTGGAGAACGGCACCTTCACCGGCTACGACAACGAACTGCTGCGCGACATCGCGAAGCGCGAGGGCTTCGAGGTCGAGTTCGTCGGCACCGAGTTCGCCGGCCTGCTGGCCGCCGTCGCCACCAACAAGTTCGACATCGGCAGCTCCACGATCTCCACCACCGAGGCCCGCAAGAAGACCGTCGCGTTCAGCAACGGCTACAGCACCGGGTTCACCACGATCCTCACCAAGAAGGGTGCGGCCCTCAAGGACGTCGGCGCCTTCAACGGCAAGCGGCTCGGCGTCGTGCAGGCGTCGGTCCAGGACGACTTCGCCACCGGCAAGGTACCCGGCGCCAACGTCGTGCGCTTCCCCGACTACAACGCGGGTTTCGCGCAGCTGAAAGCGGGCAGCCTCGACGGGTGGGTGGTGCCGAAGGACATCGGGCAGAAGTACATCGATCAGAATCCGAGCGTGCCGCTGGAGTTCGGCTACACCGTCGAGACCAAGGACACGCCGTCCGCGTTCGCCGTCCGCAAGGACAACAAGGAACTGCTGAAGAAGATCAACGACGGCCTCGCGAAGGCCGTGGCGGACGGCACCGTCGCCCGCCTGCACGCTCAGTTCTTCAAGACCGAGCCGCTGCCCAAGGAACTCGAAAAGGGCGGCCCCGGCCTGCCCGTCCAGAACGCGGGGGTCTGAAACTCATGAAGAAAACCTTGCTCGCCACGCTGGCCGCTGGGCTCGTCGCCGTGCTCGCCGCCTGCGGTGGTGGCGAAGCCGTCACCGAAAAGACCCTGCGCGTCGGGACACTGAGCGACGCCCCGCCGAACATCTACGTCGAGAACGGCAACTTCACCGGCTTCGACAACGAGCTGCTCAAGGCCATCGCAGCCAAGCAGAACCTGAAGCTGGAGTTCGTTTCGACGGACTTCTCGTCGCTGCTGGGCCAGGTCGCGAACAACCAGTTCGACATCGGCAGCTCGGCCATCGCGCAGACCGACGAGCGCAAGAAGAACGTCGACTTCTCCAGCCCGTACAACTTCGAGGTCATGAGCATCCAGACGAAGGACGGCTCGCCGATCACCGACGAGAAGGCCTTGTCCGGAAAGCGGGTCGCGGTCATCCAGGCGACCGTCGGCGACAAGTGGCTGACCTCGACCGTGCCGGACGCGCAGGCCGTGCGCTTCCCCGGGTACGCCCCGGCGCTGGCCGCGCTCAAGAGCGGTGCCGTCGACGCCTACGTCCTCGACCAGGCGATCGCCGAGACGAACGTCAAGGACAGCGCCGACGTGAAGCTCAAGGTCGTCAAGTCCTTCACCACCGACGTGCCACACGGCTTCGCGGTGAAGAAGGGCAACACCGAACTGCAAACGAAGATCAACGAGGGCCTCAAGCAGGTCATCGCCGACGGCACCTGGGTCAAACTGCACGAGAAGTTCCTGCCGACGGCGCCGGTCCCTGACCAGTTCAAGGCGTGAGGATCACCATGAAGAAGTCACTCGCCGCCGTCGTCGGTGCTGCCCTCGTGGCGGTGCTGGCGGCGTGCGGCGGCGGCGAGAACGCGAGCGGTGACACGCTTCGCGTCGGCACCCTCAGCGACTCGAAACCCAACGCCTATCAGGAAAACGGCGTGTTCACCGGGTTCGACAACGAGCTGCTGAAGGCCATCGCCGCGCACCAGAACCTGAAGCTCGAGTTCGTCTCCACGGAGTTCTCGGCGCTGCTGAGCCAGGTCGCGAACGGCAAGTTCGACATCGGCAGTTCTGGTATCTCACAGACCGACGAACGCCGTAGGACGGTCGACTTCTCGGCGCCGTACAACTACCAGTCACTCGGCATCGAGACCCGCGAGGGTGTCGGCATCACCGACGAGAACTCGTTGACGGGCAAGCGGATCGGTGTCGTCCAGGGCACGGTGTCGGACAGCTGGCTGGCGGCAAACGCGCCCGCCGCGCAGGCCGTACGGTTCCCGCAGGACGCCGCGACGCTGGCCGCGCTCAAGTCGGGCGCGATCGACGGCGCGATCTTCGACCGGGCGACCGCCGAGGACTACGCGGCGAAGAACCCGGACACGAAACTCAAGGTGGTCAAGGCGATCACCACGACCATCCCGCACGGGTTCGCCGTGAAGAAGGGCAACACCGAACTCGCGGGCAAGATCAACGCGGGTCTCAAGGCGGTCATCGCCGACGGGACATGGGAAAGGGTGCACCGGCGGTTCGAACCGAACGCGCCGGTGCCCGTGGAATTCAAGGCCGGGCAGAAGTAAGTGGACGACTTCCTCAACACGTTCCTGAACTGGGAGTACATCTGGGAGGTCTTCCCGGACCTCCTCGGGACCGGCCTGCTGAACACGCTGATCATGTCGGTGTTCTCGGCGCTGATCGGCACCGTGCTCGGCATGGTGCTGGCCACGATGGGCCTGTCCAGCAAGGTGTGGCTGCGCTGGCCAGCCCGGGTGTACACCGACATCTTCCGCGGCCTGCCCGCGATCCTGACCATCCTGGTGATCGGGCAGGGCGGCGGGATCCTCATCCCGTCGATGGCGAGGAACACCTACCCGCTCGGCATTCTGGCGCTCAGCCTGATCGCGGCCGCCTACATCGGTGAGATCTTCCGCGCCGGTATCCAGAGTGTCGAAAAAGGACAGATGGAGGCCAGCCGCGCGCTGGGCATGAGCTACACCAAGGCGATGACGCTCGTCGTCATCCCGCAGGGGGTGCGGCGGGTGCTGCCCGCGCTGGTGAACCAGTTCATCGCGCTGATCAAGGACTCCAGTCTGGTGTACTTCCTCGGCTTCCTCGCCGAGCAGCGTGACCTGTTCCGGATCGGGCAGGACCTCGCGGCCAACACGGGGAACCTGTCGCCGCTGGTCGCGGCCGGGTTCTTCTACCTGGTGATCACCGTGCCGCTGACGCATCTGGTCAACTACATCGACAAGAAGCTGCGCACCGGCAGGAAGATCCGCGTCGATGACGACGGCGGCGAACTGGGCCTCCTGAACAGCGGAAAGGTGCCGATGTCATGACGACCGCCGTACGTTCTTCGAGCGTCGAACTCCGCGACATCCACGTCTCCTTCGGCACCCTCGAAGTACTCAAGGGGGTGAACCTCAAGGTCGAGAAGGGCCGCACGACCTGTGTCATCGGGCCGTCCGGTTCCGGCAAGTCGACGCTGCTGCGCTGCGTGAACCGCCTTCAGGAGCCGGACTCGGGCGACCTGCTGCTGGGCGGCGAGAGCGTCATCTCGTCCGACCCGGACGCGCTGCGTCAGCGGGTCGGGATGGTGTTCCAGCACTTCAACCTGTTCGGGCACCGCAGTGTGCTGGACAACATCACCCTGCCGCTGCGCAGCGTCCGGAAGCTCGGCAAGGCGGAGGCGGCGGAGATCGCGCACGCCCGGCTCGCCGAGGTCGGCCTCGCCGACAAGGCGCCGTACCGGCCGAGCGCGCTCTCGGGCGGGCAGCAGCAGCGGGTCGCGATCGCGCGTGCGCTCGCCATGGAGCCCGAGGTCATGCTGTTCGACGAGGCGACCAGCGCGCTGGACCCGGAGCTGGTCAAGGGCGTCCTCACCCTGATGGCGGGGCTGGCCGAGCGCGGCCTGACCCTGCTCGTGGTCACCCACGAGATGGGTTTCGCGCGCGGCGTCGCCGACGAGGTCGCGTTCATGGACGACGGGAAGATCGTCGAACAGGGAGCTCCAGAGGCGATCTTCGACGCTCCGCGGAGCGAGCGGCTTCAGAGGTTCCTGTCCCAGGTGCTCTGAACCTGGCCGCTTGAAGTACGTGAAGGGGTCCTTCATGTACTTGGGGAAGGTCTTCGCCCGCCGAAGTGGCGGTTTCGCGTGACTGAAGGGACGGCACGTGTGTCGTCCATCCAGTCACGTACCACTCACGAAGCCTTGGTCGCTAGCCTGCGGTTATGGCGAGAGTGGCGAAGCTGGTCTATTACCCCGTCAAGGGCTGCGCGGGGACGTCGGTGGAAACGGCCGACGTCACCCCGGCGGGCCTCAGGTTCGACCGTGCCTGGATGGTCGTCTCCCCGGAGGGCGAGTTCCGTAGCCAGCGGAAGCAGCCGGTGATGGCCTCGATCCGGGCCGAGGTGCTGGACGACGGCGCCCGTCTGCGGCTCGCCGCTCCCGGCGTCGAAGATCTCCTGGTCGAGACGGTCACCGACGGTCCGCGGCATCCCGCGGCGACGTTCACCTGGCAGGGCAAGGGCGTCCACCAAGGTGACGAGGCCGCCGAGTGGTTCTCCGACGTCCTCGGCCTGCCGTCGGTGTTCGTCGGGCTCACGCCGGAGCACGAGCGCGTCACCAACGGCGAGATCCCCGGCACCGCGGCCTTCGCCGACGCGCACGCGATCCTGCTCACCTCCGAGTCCTCTTTGGACGGTCTGAACGAGCGGATCGCGTCCCGCGGCGCCGAAGCCGTGCCGATGGACCGGTTCCGGCCCAACATCGTCGTCTCGGGCTGGCCGGAGGCGCACCGCGAGGACGACGTCCGCTCGCTCACCGCCGGCGGCCTCGAACTGGGGTACGCCAAGGTCTGCATCCGCTGCACGGTGCCGATGGTCGACCAGGACACCGGCAAGAAGGCCGGCCCCGAGCCGATCCGTTCGCTCGCCGACTACCGCCGCGAACCGGAGGGCGGCGTCTCGTTCGGGATCAAGATGGCGGTGACCGGTCCGGGTCAGGTGTCCGTCGGCGACGAGGTGATCGTGCACTCCTGGGCCGGTCCCAGCCCCAGTACGGCCGACGCCGAGCCGCCGTTCACGGCGACCGCGAGCCGCCCCGCGGAATCGGTGTAGAGCACGTTCCGGCCCGGCGGCACCGTGCCGAAGGTGTCGCCGA
The DNA here is from genome assembly GCF_046549005.1 of Amycolatopsis sp. lyj-108. Taxonomy (NCBI): domain Bacteria; kingdom Bacillati; phylum Actinomycetota; class Actinomycetes; order Pseudonocardiales; family Pseudonocardiaceae; genus Amycolatopsis; species Amycolatopsis sp. lyj-108. The sequence goes on from NZ_JAJPWQ010000001.1 coordinate 590,214, forward strand.
TCAGTGCCTTCACCAGGACGTGTTCGCTGCTGACCGAGACCGTGCCGGACAGCCCGGCCAGTTCGAGGTCGGCGGGGCTCGCGGCCAGCTGGACGTTGCCGAAGTGGTCGACCGTGAGCACCTCGGTCACCAGTTTGCCGGGGAACACCGCGACGAACGGGTCCGGCAGCCGCACGAGGTCGTCGACGCGTGGCCCGAACTCCTCCGGAGCGACCCCGAGCGCGAGATGCGCCGCCGCGGGAGCGAAGACGTCGCGACCGTGGAACGTCGACGAAGTCACCGGAAGGCGGTAGTCCGGTGCCGCGAGTTCGTACGCGGCTATCACCCCGCTGAGTGTTTCGGCGGCGGGAATCAGGAGCCCGTTGTCCGGGCCGACGAGCATTCCGCGTTCGGTGACCACCACGACGCCGCGCCGCGCGGTGCCGACGCCGGGGTCCACGACGGCGAGATGGACGGACTCCGGCAGGTACGGCGCCGTCTGGGCGAGTACCTCGGCGCCGGTCCTGACCTGCTGCGGAGGGATCTCGTGGCTCACGTCGATCACCCGGACGGACGGCGCGATCCGCGCGATCACCCCGTGGCACGCGGCCACGAAACCGTCGCACAGTCCGTAGTCGGTCGTGAACGAAACGCAGTGGATCGGCATGATCAGCCATCATCCTTGATCGCTAGGGTGCAGCCGTGACGACGCTCGAATACCCGAAGATCGCCGCCGGCAAGATCCGTGAGCTCTACGCCGTCGATGACGAGCATCTGCTGCTCGTCACTTCGGACCGGATCTCCGCCTACGACGTCGTCTTCGACACGCCCATCCCGGACAAAGGGCGAGTGCTCACCGCGATGAGCGTGTTCTGGTTCTCCCTGCTCTCCGACGTCCTCCCCAACCACCTGATCTCCTACGAAGACGAACGCATCCCCGCCGAGGTCCGCGGCCGCGCGCTGCTGGTGCGGCGGCTGGCGATGCTGCCGTTCGAAGCCGTCGCCCGCGGCTATCTCACCGGTACCGGTCTCGCCGATTATCGCGCGCGCGGCACGGTTTGCGGCGTCGAACTTCCTCCTGGCCTGACCGACTCCTCCCGGCTCCCCGAACCGATCTTCACCCCCGCGACCAAGGCCGACCGCGGTTCGCACGACGAGAACATCGCCTTCTCGGACGTGGTCGGGCAACTCGGCCGCCAGCGGGCCGAAGAAGTCCGCGAGGCGACGTTGGCGGTGTATCGCCGGGGCGCGGAGTTCGCCGCCGAACGCGGCATCCTGCTCGCGGACACGAAGCTCGAATTCGGCGTCGACTCCGACGGCAACCTCGTCCTCGCCGACGAGGTCCTGACCCCGGATTCCTCGCGTTACTGGCCCGCCGGCGGTTACGCGCCGGACAGCCCGCAGCCTTCGTTCGACAAGCAGCCGTTGCGGGACTGGCTCACCAGTCCCGCGTCCGGCTGGCACCGCCGGGACAGACCGGGGGCACCACCCTTGCCCGAGGACATCGTCGCCGCCACGCGGGCGAGGTACATCGAGTCGTACGAACGCATCACCGGCCGGTCGCTGCAGGATTGGCCCGCCTGACCGGCCGCGTTCACCCCGTTGTCAGTCCGCCGCAAGCCCGGGCTGGCGCAATGGGGACCGTGGACGCACGTTTGCTGGTTTCCCTGTCCGGCGTGACCACCCGGACGTTGCACCGCTGTGCCGACCTCGCGGCCGAGCTCGACAGGCGCAAGGTCCCGATGTCCGTGCTCTACGCCGCCAGGACCGGCGAGGGCCCCGTGACCGAGTGGATCCGGACGCGCCGCAAGAACGGCGACTCCGTCCTCCTGCACGGTTACGACCACCGGATCCCACCCACCCATCGCGCCGTCCACCTGGGCAAACGCGCCGAGTTCGCGGCTCTTCCCGCGCATGAGGCGCGGCTGCGGCTGATCGCGGCGAAGGCGGCGCTCGACGCCAACGGCATGGCCGTCGACGGATTCGCGCCGCCGCGCTGGATCGCGTCGGAGGGCACCCTGCAGGCCCTCCGCGAGCACGGGTTCCGGCTGTGCGCGGATCTGGTCTCGGTGCGGGATCTGGTGTCCGGCGAGGTCCGGCGCGCCAGGGTGCAGGAGTTCGGCGGACCGTCGCACCGGACGGAGACCGTCCGGTGTTTCGCGCTGGTGCTGGCCGCCGCGAGGGCCGCGCGCCGCGGCGGGCTGGTGCGGCTCGGCATCGACGCCGCGGACCTCGCCAGGCCGGGGCTGCGGCAGGCGTTCCTCGACGCTGTCGACGTCTCGCTGGAGAACCGCGCTTTCGGAACCACCTACGGCTCGCTCTCGCGAACGCGGGTTAAATTGTCGGGATGACCGACCAGGGTGACGCACCGGCGACGCTGTTGCGGCTCTGGCGGCGAGCGGAGCGCCCGACGCGCGGCAGGCCGTCGGTGCTCGACATCGACGGTGTCGTGGCGGCCGCGGTGGCACTCGCCGATCGCGAAGGCGTCGTGAACGTGACGCTGGCGAGCGTGGCGAAGGACCTGGGCGTCACGAAGATGTCGCTGTACCGCCACATCGGTTCGAAGGCGGAACTGCTGGAGCTGATGGCCGACTTCGCCATCGGGGATCCGCCGCCGGTGGAGTCCACCGGCGATTGGCGGGCCGAGCTGACCACGTTGGCCGAGGCCAACCGCGATGTCCTGATGAAGCACCCGTGGCTGGTCGAGCTGCCGCTCTCCGGCCCTCCGGCGGGCCCGCACGCGGTCGCCTGGATGGACGCGATCCTGCGCACCCTGCGCGACACCGGTCTCGACTGGGGCACCAAGGGCGGGATCCTGGTGCTGGTCGGCGGCTACGTCCGCCTCGCGTGCGCGCAGGCCATCCAGCTCGCCGAGGGCAGGAAGGGCAGCGGGTTGAGCCAGGATCAGGCCGAGCAGGCCTACGGCAAGGGTCTCGCCGAGCTGATCGACCCCGAGCGTTTCCCGGACGCCGTGGGCTTCTTGACCTCGGGACTCGGTGACTCCGAACAGAACTCCGACTTCGACTTCGGGCTCGACGTCGTCCTCGACGGCATCGCCGCTCTCGTCGACGCCGGCTGACAAGCATCCCTTCCCCCTTTAGTATCCGACGGACATTAATTAGTGTACGTTGGATACTAAAGGGGGATCCGTGACATCGATACCGACCAGTGAGCGCGTGCTCGCACCGGACCTGGCCAGGGGTTTCGCGCTCCTGCTCGTCGCGCTGGCGCATACCGCGAGCATCTTCCTCGGCAACACGCCGGGCGTCGACCAGACGCCGCAGGGCCTGGAACGGCCGTACTTCGTGGTGCTGTTCGTGCTCGTCCACGCGTGCGCACTGCCGTTGTTCGGCATGATGCTCGGATACGGGATCGTGCAGTTCGCCGACCGCCAGGAGGCGCTGGGGCAGCCGTGGCCGCGGACGCGAGGCGTACTGCTCCGCCGTCACGCGTGGCTGCTGGTCTTCGGCGCCGTCGACGGGGTGCTGTTCTTCTCCGGCGACGTGCTCGGCGCGTACGGCGTGATCGGCATGGTGTTCACCCTGCTGCTTTTGAGGCGTGGCAAGGGTTTCTATCGGCTTCCGGTGCTGTACCTCGGTTTCGGCGTCTGCTACCTCGCCGTACTCATGTACCTGGTGATCAGCGGGAACTCCGGCGGCGGGGCGCCTGTCCCGTCCGTCGACGACCCGTCCTCACTGGCGCCGACCTACGGTGACGCCGTGCGCGAGCGGCTCACGGAATGGCCGATGACCACGGCGATCCTGCTGTCGTCGACCCTCTTCGTCTGGGTGGGTGCTTGGGCCGCGAAGAAGCGCGTCCTGGAGGAGCCGAATCGCAAGCTTCTCCTCTTCGGCCTGTTCGGCGGCTTCGGTGTCGCGATCGCGGGCGCGTCGCCGATGGGGCTCTTCGCCGGCGACTACCTCGGCATGGACGAGGAAACCGCCGGGCTCGCCAAGCTGATGTACGAAGGAGCCGGTCTGTTCGGCGCGATCGGGTACATCAGCCTGTTCGGCCTCATCGGCATGGCGGTCGGCAAGAAGCGCCGAGGCGTCGTGGTCACCGCGATCTCCGCACTCGGCCAGCGCACGCTGAGCGCGTACCTGTTCCAGTCGGTGGCGTGGCTGATCCTGGCGCCGCCGTTCATGCTGGGTCTCGGCGGTGACACGTTCGTGGCGGCCGCGTGCGGGGTCGGCGTGTGGCTGCTGACGGTCGTCGGCGCGTACCTGATGCACCGCCGGGCGTATCGGGGACCGGCGGAGATCCTGGTGCGGAAACTGGCCTACCGCTAAAGCTTCACCGGCTCCCCGACGTCGAGCACCTTCACCTCGGTGCCTTCCGGGGCGAGGTTGGTGAACAGGCCGTAGTGCATCTGCGGCCGCGCGAGGACGGCTTCGTGGATCGGGACGGCGAGGCGCGGCGACACCGCACGCAGGTAGTCGACCGCCTCGCCTGCCTTGAGCCAGGGGGCGCCGGTGGGCAGGCCGAGGACGTCGATCTTCTGTTCCGGAACGAAGAACGAGTCGCCGGGGTGGTAGAACGCGCCGTGGTCGACGATGTAGCCGACGTTCGGGATCACCGGGATCTCCTCGTGGATCACCGCGTGTTCGCCGCCGACGACGTTGACGGCACTGCTGCCGCTGGACCCGATTTCGAAGGCGTCGCCGGGGTTCGCGATCTGGAACTCGGCGCCGAGCTTCCCCACGGCCTCGGCGGAACCGGGGTCGACGACGAGTCGCACGCCGGGATTGGCCGCCAGCAGCGCGGGGAGCCTGTCCACGTCGAGGTGGTCGAAATGCTGGTGGGTGATCAGGATGGCGTCGAGCTCACGTTCGCCTTCGAAGCCCGCCGAGAAGGTGCCGGGGTCGATCAGGATCCGCGCGCCCTCGGTCTCCAGAAGGGTGCAAGCGTGTCCAAAATGGACAATACGCATCAGGGTTCTCCTTCGCGGTCGGTCATTTCCAGCCTATGCCCGGATCAGGGCGTCGCCAAGTTCGGTGCGCTGGTAGCGCATTTCGCGGCCGCGGCGCCGCGTGTCGAGCAGGCCCGCCGCGCGCATCGCGGTCAGATGCCGCGAGACCGTCGGCGCGGAGAAGCCCAGCCTGCGCGCGAGTTCGGTGGTGCTCGCGGGTTCGTTGAGTGTCGTCAGCAAGGCGGCCTTCGTCCGGCCGAGCACTCCCGCGAGCGCGTCGGGCGGGCGTTCGGGATCCGACCAGAGTTCCCCCACCCCGCGCGCCGGGTACAGCAGCGAAGGCTGCCACGGCTCCATCGTGATCACCCCGACCGAAGGCCACGCGAAAACGCCCGGGATCAGCAACAGGCCGCGTCGGTCGAGGTGGACGCGGCCGCGTTCCTTCATCTCGATCACCAGGACGTCGTCGACGAGCCGCACGCGCGGGTGGATGTCCTCGAATACCAGCGCGATCCCGCCGGCGGCCAGTCGTCGCGAGCGCTCCTCGATGTCGGCGACGAGGAACCGGCGCATCCGCGGCCAATGCGGTTCGACCAGTTCGGTCCAGGCGATCTCCATCTGGCTCGCCAGCAGATCCCTTGCCTCGGCGGGATCTTCCGGCAGTCCGCTCAAATCCGCGTCCACTTTGGACAGTTCATGCGCGACCTGCTCCGGTGACGTGCGGCGGATTTCGGCGAACTGGGCGGACGCGGTGGTCTCCGGCCCGCTCGGCGGTGGGCTGAGGAAGTCGGTGATGTAGTGCCGCGCGCTCATCACCTTGGCGAAGCCGTCGATGGGGAGGTCCGGCAGTTTCGCGGCCGCCTCGCGCAGCCACGGCAGATGACTGGGATGCCCGCGCCGTCCGAGCAGGGTCTGCATCGCGCCCATGGTCTCGTCGAGCGGCGAGATGCCGAAGCGGACGCGGTTGGCGCTCTCGGCGGTCAGGACCAGCTCGATCATCGGATTAGGTTATGGCCTAATCAATGGTTCTCGCCAGGCCTGGTTCGGCAGTGTTCGTGGCATGACGCTGCTTCGTAATTCCGGGTATTGGCGCTGGTCGGCGGGGGTCCAGCTGAACCGGCTGCCCGCAACGATGGCGCCGCTGGCCTTCACCGTGCTGACCACCGCGACGACCGGTTCGTACCGGCTCGGCGGGATCATGATGGCCGTTTTCGTCGCCGCCGAGATGGTCGGCGCCGTGCCGACGGGGCGGCTGCTCGACCGTGTCGGCCCCGCGCACGGGCTCGTCGTGCTGCTCCCGCTGGTCGCCGCCGGACTGTTCCTGCTGGCCGCGGTCGCTTCCGCCGGAGCCCCGGACTGGGTGCTGCTCGCCCTGGCGATCCCGCCGGGGCTGGTGGCGGGCGGGTTGAACGGCGGTTTCCGGACGCTGCTCGCCGGGACGGTGACCGAAGAAGAACTGCCGAGGGCCGTTTCGGTCGACGCGATGATCCTCGAAGGCGTCATCGTCGGCGGGCCGCTGCTGGTGGCGCTCCTGGCGACGTCCGGCCCGGCCGTCCCGGTGCTCGCGATGGCCGTCGTCGCCCTGCTCGCGGCCCTGCTCGTGCCCCGGCGCACGGTCGCCCGGGATCCACAAAGGACAGTCGAGCGTCAGGCGATCCCGGTCGCCGCTTGCGTGCCATGGCTGGCGGGGTTGTTCACCGTCGGGCTCCTGCTGTCGACCATCGAGGTCGGCCTGCTGCCGCTCGTCCAGCGCCTCGGCGCACCCGATTCGGCGACGGCGATCGTCATCGTGGTGCTGTGCGCCGCCAGTATCTGCGGCAGCGCGCTGTACGCGGCGCGAGGGAAGGCCGGCGATCCGCGGCTGTTCCTTGCCGGTTTCGTGCTCGGCGGGATCGTGGTTTCGGCGGGCTTCGGCTGGGCCGGGCTGCTCGGCGGGGTCGCGCTGATCGGGCTCTGCACCGGTCCGCTGATGGCCGTCTCGTCGGTCAACCTGCAGAAACTGCTGCCCGAACGCCGCCGGTCAGAGGGCTTCTCGCTGGCCTTCACCGTGCAGGCGTCGGGGTTCGGGCTGGGCTCGCTGGCGATCGGGGTGCTGCCGGTGTGGCTGGCCCCGCTTCTCGGTGTCCTTGCGGCCCTCGTCTCCTGTGCGATGCTGGTGGCACACCCCAGGCGAGCTATTGGCACGCCGTCAGTAACGTCGTAGCCTGGGCTTTGAGCCGAGACACGGGAGAAGTCGATGACCGCAGTCCAGCCGAAGCCGACCGCGCACAGCGTGGGGGAGACCTTCGATTCCCTCAGCCCGGCGACCGACGAGGTCGTCGGCACCTACCCGGTGCACAGCAAGGAGGACGTCCGCGCCGCCATCGCCCGCGCGAGGGACGCCGCCGAATGGTGGGCCGGGCTCGGCTTCGACGGTCGCGCCGAGCGGCTGCGCCGCTGGAAGGGCGTCATCACCCGCCGTCTGCCGCAGCTGTGCCAGGTCGTGCGCGACGAGACCGGCAAGCCGATCGCCGACGCGCAGCTGGAGAGCGTCCTCGCCATCGAGCACATCGCGTGGGCGGGCAAGCACGCGCGCAAGATCCTCGGCAAGCAGCGTCGCGCGGCCGGGCTGATGATGTCGAACCAGGCGGCGACGGTCGAATACCAGCCGCTCGGCGTCGTGGGCGTGATCGGCCCCTGGAACTACCCGGTGTTCACGCCGCTCGGCTCCATCGCCTACGCCCTCGCCGCCGGCAACGCCGTCGTCTTCAAGCCGAGCGAGTACACGCCCGGCGTCGGGAAATGGCTGGTCGACGCCTTCACCGAGGTCGTCCCGGAATGGCCGGTGCTGCAGCTGATCACCGGCTTCGGCGAGACCGGCGCTTCGCTCGTCAGCGGCGGCGTCGACAAGATCGCCTTCACCGGTTCGACCGGCACGGGCAAGAAGATCATGGCCGCGGCCGCCGACACGCTGACCCCGGTGATCATCGAGGCGGGCGGCAAGGACGCGGTCCTGGTCGACGCGGACGCCGACCTCGAGGCCGCCGCCGACGCCACCGTGTGGGGCGCGTTCTCCAACTCGGGTCAGACCTGCATCGGCGTCGAGCGCGTGTACGTCCACGAGCGTGTGCACGACGAGTTCGTCGCGAAGGTCGTCGAGAAGTCGAAGGACGTGCGGGCCGGTTCGGACGCGGCCGCGCAGTACGGCCCGGTGACGATGCCTTCGCAGCTCGCGGTGATCAAACGCCACATCGCGGACGCCATCGAACGCGGCGGCAAGGCGCTGGTCGGCGGCATCGACGCGGTCGGCGACCGCTACGTGCAGCCGACGGTGCTCGTCGACGTGCCGGAGGACTCCTCGGCGGTCAAGGAGGAGACGTTCGGCCCGACCGTCACCATCGCCAAGGTCCGCGACATGGACGAGGCCGTCGAGAAGGCCAACGACACGAAGTACGGCCTCGGCTCGACGGTGTTCTCGAAGTCGCGCGGCCTCGAACTCGCCGCCCGCCTGCGCACCGGCATGACGTCGATCAACGCTCCGCTTTCCTTCGCCGGTATCGCCTCGCTGCCCTTCGGTGGCGTCGGCGACTCGGGCTTCGGCCGGATCCACGGCCCGGAAGGCCTGCGCGAATTCGCCCGGCCGAAGGCTGTCGCACGGCAGCGCTTCACCGCGCCGATCGTGCTGACCTCGTTCTCCCGCAAGGAAAAGACCGACGCCCTGGTGGCGAAGCTGATCACGGTGCTGCACGGGAAGCGCTGACCTGCCGCCTTGTCAACCCCCGCGTGCTAGGAACGGTCCTTTCCTTGCGAAATTTGCAAGGAAAGGACCGTTCCTAGCGTTTACGGAGGCGTGAAAGGGACGATCACGAGCCCCGGATGAGGTCCGCGGCCTTCTCCGCGACCATGATCGTCGGCGCGTTCGTGTTCCCGCGCGGCACCACGGGCATCACCGACGCGTCCACCACCCGCAACCCGTCCACCCCGCGCACCTTCAGCGACGGGTCGACGACGGCGTTCTCGCCTGTCCCCATCGAGCAGGTCCCGACGGGGTGGTACAGCGTCTGCGTCTTCTCGCGCACGTAGTCGGCCAGTTCGCTGTCGGTCAGGTCGTGGCGCTCCGGCAGGAACGGCTTGTCCAGGTATCGCGCGAGCGGACCGGACTTCCCGATCTCCACCAGTGCCCGCATCCCGGCCAGCATCTTCTCCATGTCGACGGACTCGGCGTAGTAAGCCGGGTCGATTTCGGGCTTCCACAGGGGGTTCGACGACTTCAACCGCAGCCGTCCCCGGCTCGCGACGTCCACCAGGGTCGCCGCAGACGTGAAGCCGGGCACCGTCGGCTCGCGCATTCCGTTGTCGTAGAACAACGTCGGCGCGACGTGGATCTGCATGTCCGGCGGCGAGACGCCGTCCGCGGCGGGGAAGAAGGCGCCCGCCTCGCCGATGTTCGAGGCCAGCGGGCCGCGTTTGGTGAGCTGGTAGCGCACCAGTCCGCCCGGCGTCGCCGCGTCCACCAGGTCGGTGGTGCCGCGGGTCGACCAGATGATCCCGCAGGCGGGGTGGTCGTGCAGGTTTTCGCCGACACCGGGAAGCGCCGCCACCACGTCGATCCCGTGTTCCCGCAGGTGTTCCGCCGGGCCGACCCCGGAGAGCATCAGCAGCTGCGGCGAGTTCACCGCGCCGCCGCTCAGCAGGACTTCGGCCGACGCGCGCACCGTCGTTTCGGCACCTTCGTCCAAATAGGACACACCGACGGCGCGGGTCCCTTCGAACACCACGCGGGTGGCTTGGGCGTTGGTCCGCACGGTGAGGTTCGGACGTGACAACGCGGGCCGCAGGTACGCGTCGGCCGTCGACCAGCGGCGGCCCTTCTTACAGGTCACCTGGTAGACGCCGGCGCCTTCCTGTGACTCGCCGTTGAAGTCGTCGGTGCGCTTGAGGCCCCAGGCGACCGCGGAATCCACCCAGGCGTGCGACAGCTCGTGGGTGAAGCGGCGGTCCTCGACGTTCAGCGGCCCGTCGGTGCCGTGCAGCGGTCCGCCGAGCCGCTGGTTGCCTTCCGCGCGTTTGAAGTACGGCAGGACGTCGTCGAAACCCCAGCCCTCGGCGCCATGCCCGTCACGCCAGCCGTCGTAGTCCGCGCGGTTGCCGCGGATGTAGATCATCGCGTTGATCGAGGAACAGCCGCCGAGCGTCTTCCCACGCGGCCAGTACAGCGTCTTGCCGGTGTGCTTCTGCTCGACCGTCTCGTAGTTCCAGTCCCACTTCGTCTTGAACAGACCGGGGAACGCCGCGGGAATGTGGATTTCGTCCGCGTCGTCCTCGCCGCCCGCTTCGAGGAGGAGCACCCGCGCTGACGGATCCTCACTCAGCCGGTTCGCCAGCACGCATCCCGCGCTGCCCGCGCCGACGATGACGTAGTCGAAGGAGTCCTGATCGGCCACGGTGCCTCCTGCTGCTGCTCACCCGGTGTTGGCGTGCTGCCAATGGGCTCATCTTGGCCCAGCGACGCGCTCCGAGCATCCCCCAGTCGAAGGACTGATGCGAGCTCAGTCGGAGTCGGGTGAAAAAGAAGCCACGCAGGGCCCGCCTTCGGCACTGTCGTCGGTCTCGATCCGCCCGGGCTGCCGGACGCCGTCGACCTCGCCCGCGAGATGCAGGATCGTCTGCTCGGCCGTGGTCAGCAGGTCGGCCTTCTCGACGGTGTACCTGGCCTCGCCGTGGATGATCTGCTGCACGCCGTCGCGGGTCGTGTCGGGCACCTTCTCGCACAGCACGGACAACGCCGCCGGGATGTCACGCGTGTTGATCGCGTCGACGAACTTGTTCCCCGCCTCTTCCCCGGTCTTGACGTCAGGCCGCGGCGACGGCTTCGTCTCGATGCCCGGCAACGGCTCGGGCTCGCCGCCGACCTTGGCGTCACGCACGCACCAGCCGCCCTCGCCGGGGATCATCGCGATCCCGACGGTCTGACCCCCTGCGGTGAACGCGGCCGAGTACTCCTGCGCCGCACGCTGGTGCGCGGGCGTGCTCAACTGTGCGCCGTCGGAGACGGCCATGGTCTGCTCGAAGGTGTAGGACCGCTTCGAGCGGATCGAGCACCAGAGCTGACTGACACGGTCTTCGGCGACGCCGTTCACGAACGACTGGCTCAGCTGCTCCGGCGTCGCGCGCGAGGTGGTGTCCGCCTTGGCCTTGAAGAACCCCGGCGAGACGAAACCGGTGAACGCGACACCGCCCGCGATCAGGACGAAGACCAGCACAAGAGTGATCCAGAGCCAGGCCTTCGACTTCTTCGGCGGCGGGTTGTACCCGTACTGCGGTTGCCCGTAGGTCATGCGGCAACCGTAGTGAAGTAGGCTCGGGCGGTACCCACGACCTGCGTGAATAAGGAGCAGCCTGCCGTGGCCCGAGTCGTTGTCGACGTCATGCCCAAGCCCGAAATCCTCGACCCGCAGGGGCAGGCCGCGCTCGGCGCCGCCGGTCGTCTCGGCTTCACCGGGATCACCGAGATCCGTCAGGGCAAGCACTTCGAGATCGAGGTCGACGACTCCGTCGACGACGCGACGCTCGAAAAGATCGCCGAAGGATTCCTCGCGAACCCGGTCATCGAGCAGTGGACCATCAAGCGGGTGGAAGCGTGACCGCCCGCATCGGGGTCATCACCTTCCCCGGCACGCTCGACGACGGTGACGCCGCCCGCGCCGTCCGCTACGCCGACGCCGAAGCCGTGCCCCTGTGGCACGCGGACGAGGACCTGAAGGGCGTCGACGCCGTCGTCGTCCCCGGTGGCTTCTCCTACGGCGACTACCTGCGCGCCGGCGTCATCGCGCGCTTCGCGCCGGTGATGTCTTCGGTGATCGAGGCCGCCCACAAGGGCATGCCGGTGCTGGGCATCTGCAACGGCTTCCAGATCCTGTGCGAGGCCGGGCTGCTGCCCGGCGCGATGATCCGCAACGCGGGCCTGCACTTCATCTGCCGTGACCAGTGGCTGCGCGTCGAGAACAACGACACCGCGTGGACCACCCGGTACGACAAGGACGCCGAGATCCTCATCCCGATGAAGAACATCGACGGCTGCTTCGTCGCCGAGCAGGCCACCCTCGACGAGCTGGAGGGTGAGGGCCGCGTGGTGTTCCGCTACGTCGGCGGCAACCCGAACGGCTCGCGCAACGACATCGCCGGGATCCGCAGCGAGAACGGCCGCGTCGTCGGACTCATGCCGCATCCGGAGCACGCCATCGACGCCCTCACCGGGCCTTCCGACGACGGGCTCGGCATGTTCTACAGCGCCGTGGACGCCCTCGTCTCCACCTGATCCCTCGCAATTCGGCACCTGCTTGCGGTAGTTGCGCGCGCAACCACCGCAACCAGGTGCCGAATTGCGTCAGGAGGCGGCGGCCACCAGAGCGGCGTAAGGCCCACCGGCGGCAAGCAGCTCAGCGTGCGAGCCCAGCTCGGTCACCCGGCCGCCCTCGATGACCGCGACCCGGTCCGCCGCGGCCGCCGTGTGCAGCCGGTGGGCGATCGCGATCACCGTGCGCCCTTCGAGCACCGCGCTCAGCGACCGCTCCAGCTCCCGCGCCGAACCCGTGTCCAGCAGCGACGTCGCCTCGTCCAGTACCAGCGTGTGCGGGTCGGCCAGCACCACTCGCGCCAGCGCCAGCTGCTGCGCCAGCGCCGCCGGGACGGCGACCGCCCCGGCCCCGACCTTCGTGTCCAGCCCGTCCGGCAGGCCCGCCACCCACTCCGAAGCCCCGACCGAGGCCAGCGCGGCCAGCAGCCGGTCGTCGGACCAGTCCCCGGCGGGCAGCGTGAGATTGTCCCGCAGTGTCCCCGCGAACACGTGCTGCTCCTGGGTCAGCAGCAGGACTTCACCGCGCAGGACGTCGTCCGGCAGCGTCGACACCTCGGCGCCGCCGACCCGCACGGAACCCGAGGTCGGCGCCGACATCCCGGCCAGCAGCCGTCCCAGGGTCGATTTGCCCGCACCGGACGGCCCGACGATCGCCAGCCGTTCACCGGCGGGCACCCGCAGGTCGATGCCGTGCAGCACCTCGCGGTCCGCGTTGTAGCCGAAGCGCACGTCGCGCACCTCGATGTCCTGACCGCGCGGCGTCTCCGAAGCCGTCTCCGAAGACGGAGCGGGTCGCACGCCCAGCAGCCGCCGCAGCGAGGCCCCGGCGACCTGCATGTCCGCGAGCCAGAACAGCGCCTCGTTCAGCGGACCGGTCATGACCTGCGAGTACAGCAGCATCGCGGTGATCGTGCCGAGCCCTTCCCAGCCGTTCGAATAGGCGAGCAGGCCCAGCCCGAGCATCACCGGCACCGGCAGCACGTAGCTGATCTCCAGCGACGGGATCCACCGCATCTGCAACGCCCGGATCTTGCGCTCGCCCAGCATCGACGCGTCGAGCCCGTCGTGCCCGGTGCGGATCCGGCGGCCGGTCAGGTTCAGCGCCTCGGCCGTCCGCGCGCCCTCCGCGGTCTCGTGCGTGGTGGACTGGAGTTCGGACCACTTGTCCAGCATCCGCCGCATCACGTCCGGGATCCGCCGCTGGTACCAGATGTTCACCGGCACCAGCAGCGGCAACGCGACCAGCAGGCCCAGCGCCAGGAACGGCGACGTGAGCACCATCGCCACCACGGTGAACACCACCGTGACGGCGGCGATCAGGATCTCCGGCGCGCCGAACCGCACCGCGTGGTCGATGCGGCTGACGTCGGTCGTCGCCCGGCTGAGCAGGTCACCGGTGCCGGCCGCCTCGACCGTCCCGAGCGGCAGGTTCAGCGCGTTCCCGACGAACTCCTCGCGGTTCTTCGCCAGGATCCGCTCGCCGAACACCCGCGCGCGGAGCCGGGCCAGCCCCTTGAACCAGGCCTGTGCGCCCAGCACCACCACGAACGCGACCGCGAGCCAGGTGATCGTGGTGGTCGTCGTGCCTCCGACGACCTCGTCCACCAGCACGCCCAGCAGCCGCGGCCCGGCCAGCCCGATCGCGGTCGCGACGCAGAACAGGCCGAGCATCACGGAGAACTCGCGCTTGTTGTCCCGCGCGGTCTCCTTGATCCATCGTCGAACGTCTTTCTTGTCTGCCAAAGGCAGCTTCTTCATGCGGGCACTTTCGTACTCACGACCTCGTCGGCCACATGTGTCCACAGTGGACTCTGACTGAACACGACGGTGGTCTTGCCGCGCCGCAGCTTCGCGACGCGTTCGGTTATGCGGGCTTCGGTATGCGCGTCGACGGCCGAGGTCGGCTCGTCGAGCAGCAGGACGTCGGCGTCGGTCGCCAGCGCGCGGGCCAGGTTCAGCCGCTGCCGCTGACCACCGGAAACCTCACGTCCGCGTTCGCCGATCACCTCGTCGACGCCGTTGGGCAGCGCGTCCACGATGTCGTCGGCGTCCGCCGCGTACAGCGCTTCGGTGATCTCGACGTCGCCGGGCTCGGTGGGGGCGACCTGTTCGCGCAGCACCCCGGAGAACCAGATGTCCTGGTTGTGCGCGAACACGACCCGCCGCCGCAGCTCGCCGAGGGCGACCCGATCCACCGGAACCCCGCCGACGAGGGCAGGTTCGCTCGGATCGGTGAACCGCGCCATCCGCGAAGCCACCGCTTCGGCATCGGCTCCGACGTCGATGACGGTCAGTTTCCCGGCCTCGGCCTTGATCCCGGTCGTCTCGTCGTACAGGTCCAGCGGGCCTTCCGGCAGCGGGATCGGGTGCTCCGGCTCGGCGAGCGTGCGTTCGGTGGACAGCAGTTTGCACACCTTCCGCGCCGAAACCAGCGCGGCGCTCAGCACGCCCGCGAACTCGGTCGCCGTCGTCACCGGGATCACCAGGAACACCGAGACGCCGTAGAACGTGATCAGTTCGCCGACGCCGATGGTGCCGTTGATCGCCAGTTGCGCGCCCAGCCAGGTGATGACCACCGTGACCAGTCCCGGCAGCGCGACCTCGGCACCCGCGAGCCACGCTTCGCTGCGTCCCACCTGGACACCGGCCGCCCGGACCCGCTGGCTGGACCGGCGGAAGCGGTCGAGGAACTGCTTCTCGCCGCCGACACCGCGAAGGATCCGCAGGCCGGAGACGATGTCCGCGGCCAGCGCGTTGACGTCGGTCTTCTCCTCGCGCTGCTTCGTCTGGCGCTTCTCCAGCGGCTTCAGCAGCGGGCCGATGCCGACCACCGCCAGCGGGACGCCGACCAGCGCGACCACGCCGAGCAGCGGCGATGTCGACAGCAGTGCCGTCGCGCAGACGATGAACGCGATCAGCGAGCCGAAGGCCCGTCCGAGCACCTCGAAGGAATCACCGATCGGATTGATGTCGCTGGTGGTGATCGCGACCACGTCACCCGTGGTGGTCGTGTCGCGCAGATTCGCGCCCAGCTTCGCCGCGTGTTCGGTGGCGAGCCGCTGCGTCACCCCGGCGCCGTGGATCCAGCAGCCGTAGGACGCGAAGTGCTGCACCGTGCCCGCGAGCGTCTGCGCGATCCCAAGCCCGGCGGCCGCGAGGCCCCACAGCCAGACGGAATCGCCGTCGCCGCGCCCGATCGCGTCGATGCCCCGCCCGATCGCGACCGGCAGCAGGGCGATCGGCAGCGACCACAGCGCACCGCTGATCGCCGAGACGGCGAGCAGTCCCGGGCGCGCGAGCATCATCCTGACGAGGTACCGCCAAGCGGTCGGCTTGGCGGGCAGGCGTAGTCGCGGAAGGGGATATGTGGCGGAAAGCACGATTATCGACGGTAAGCGGATCACCGCCGCGAGCGCGACCGATTTATGCGTGGGCGACCGCGAGGTGAACAGACCCCTCGCCTATTCTCAAGGCCGTGGCGAACCCTGAGGTTGACACCGTGACCAGCACCGTTGACACCACTCAACGCGCCGAGGCGACCCCCGAAACGACCCAGCCGTACGTCGAGCTCGGCCTCGCCGACGACGAGTACGCCCGGATCCGGGAGATCCTCGGCCGCCGTCCGACCGACGCCGAACTGGCGATGTATTCGGTGATGTGGAGCGAGCACTGCTCGTACAAGTCCTCGAAGAAGCACCTGCGCTACTTCGGTGAGACCGCCACTCCCGAAATGAAGGAGAAGATGCTCGCCGGCATCGGCGAGAACGCGGGCGTCGTCGACATCGGCGAGGGCTGGGCGGTCACCTTCAAGGTCGAGAGCCACAACCACCCGTCCTACGTCGAGCCGTACCAGGGTGCCGCGACCGGCGTCGGCGGCATCGTGCGCGACATCATGGCGATGGGCGCTCGCCCGCTCGCGGTGGCGGACGCGCTGCGCTTCGGCCCGGCGGACGCCCCCGACACCCGCCGGGTGCTGCCCGGCGTGGTCGCCGGCGTCGGCGGCTACGGCAACTGCCTCGGCCTGCCGAACATCGGCGGCGAGCTGGTGTTCGACCAGAGCTACGCGGGAAACCCGCTGGTCAACGCCCTGTGTGTCGGTGCGATGCGGGTCGAGGACCTGCACCTGGCGTTCGCCTCGGGCAAGGGCAACAAGATCATCCTGTTCGGCGCGCGCACCGGCCTCGACGGCATCGGTGGCGTGTCCGTCCTCGCCAGCGACACCTTCTCCGGCGACGAATCTTCGGGCGGCCGCAAGAAGCTCCCGAGCGTCCAGGTCGGCGACCCGTTCACCGAGAAGGTGCTCATCGAGTGCTGTCTCGAACTGTTCGCGCAGAAGCTCGTCGTCGGCATCCAGGACCTCGGCGGCGCCGGGCTCTCCTGCGCGACGTCGGAGCTGGCGGCCGCCGGTGACGGCGGCATGCACATCTACCTCGACCGGGTTCCGTTGCGCGCCACCGGGATGACCCCGGCGGAGGTGCTCTCCAGCGAGTCGCAGGAGCGTATGTGCGCGGTCGTCTCGCCGGAGAACGTCGAGGCGTTCATGAAGGTCTGCGAGAAGTGGGACGTCATCGCCACCGACATCGGCGAGGTCACCGACGGCGAGCACCTGGTCATCACCTGGAACGACGAGGTCGTCGTCGATGTCCCGGCGCACACCGTGGCGCACCAGGGCCCGGTGTACGACCGCCCGATCCAGCGTCCGTCCACACAGGACGCACTGCAGGCCGACACCTCGGCGAAGCTGCCGCGTCCGTCCACTTCGGACGAACTGCGCGCCGACATCCTCAAGCTGATCTCGTCGCCGAACCAGGCGTCGAAGGAATGGGTGACCTCCCAGTACGACCGCTACGTGCGCGGCAACACCGTGTCCGCGCAGCCGTCGGACTCCGGCGTCATCCGGATCGACGAGTCGACCGGCCGCGGGGTCGCCGTCTCGACCGACTGCAACAGCAAGTTCGTCTACCTCGACCCGTACGAGGGTGCGAAGCTCGCGCTGGCCGAGGCGTACCGCAACGTCGCCACCAGTGGCGCGAAGCCGGTCGCGGTGTCGGACTGCCTGAACTTCGGCGCGCCGACCGACCCTGGCGTGATGTGGCAGTTCGAGCAGGCCGTGCACGGTCTCGCCGACGGCTGCGTCGAACTCGGCATCCCGGTCACCGGCGGCAACGTCAGCTTCTTCAACCAGACCGGTGACGTGGCCATCCTGCCGACCCCGGTGGTCGGCGTGCTCGGCGTGATCGACGACGTCACCCGCCGCATCCCCACCGGAATCGGCGCCGAGGCCGGGGAAACCCTGCTGCTGCTCGGTGAAACGCACGACGAGCTGGACGGTTCCGCCTGGGCGCGCGAACTGCACGGCCACCTCGGCGGCCGCCCGCCTCGCGTGGATCTTGCCCGCGAGAAGCTGCTCGCCGACATCCTCATCGCCGGTTCCCGCGACGGCATGATCTCCGCCGCGCACGACATCTCCGACGGCGGCCTGATCCAGACGCTCGTCGAGACCGTCCTCATCGGACAGTGTGGTGCCCGGGTCTTCCTCGACTCGGAGCAGGACCCGTTCGTGCAGTTGTTCTCCGAATCCGCGGGCCGGGTGCTGGTCGCCGTGCCGCGCACCGAGGAACTGCGGTTCACCGAGATGCTCACCGCGCGCGGCCTGCCGTGGCGCAAGACCGGCGTGGTGGACCCGGAATCGGGCTCGCTCGAACTCCAGGACATCACGGAGTTCACGCTGGACGAGCTTCGGGAGACCTGGGAGCGGACCCTCCCGGCACTCTTCGACTGAAGCTGAAGCGGCCGTTCGGGTTCCAACGAGCTTCCCCTTGGGTACCTACTGCGTGACTTGTGGCGCTTCTTGCGTGATGCCGGGTTGAAGTACATGAAGGACCCCTTCCTGTACCTAGGCGCAAGGATGGGGTCCTTCATGTACTGGGGTCCTTCACGGACCTGCGATCCCGATCCACCCGCCGTAGGCACCTAGAACACGGCCGCCCCTAACCCGAATCGCCACTCACGAGACGTGAGGATGAGCGGGCGGCTCCTTCAGCGCTTCCAACGGCCCGGCGTCGAACTCCTATGTCGTGAAGGGCCCCTTTGAGACGATCAACGTCTCAAAGGGGCCCTTCACGACATCCCCACGACCGCGACCTGGCGTCAACCGCAGCCTCAACCACGTAGGTACCTAAGACACCCTTGGCTCTAACCCGAATCGCCACTCACGACGTCTTTGAACCCGCCCCGAACTTCGCGCCCTCCAGCGACGGCGGCTCCACGAAGGTCGCCACGCTGAAGTCGACCGGGGTCTCGACGACGAGATTGTCCAGCGACACCCTGCGTTCGAAGCTCGCCCGCGTGAGTACGAACCCGCCGTGGATCGTCGCGTTCTCGAGCAGGAACTTCCCGGACAGCTGGGTATCGGTGAGGTCCAGGTAGGTCAGCACCTCGCAACGATCCGCGCCGAACCAGCCGACCCGCCTGCCGAGCAGTCCCAGCTTGTCGAGCCGCGCGTCGCTGAGGTTGAGCGAAAGCGTCGGCCCCGTGGTCCCGGCGTGGGGAAGGATGTCGCGGATCAGTCGTTCGGCCGCGCGCCGGACCAGCCGTTCCCGTTCCGCGGCCGCCTTGTCCGCCGGTTCCCACTCGCGGTCCTGGTCGAAACTCGGATGTTCGAACGGCCGCCGCAAATAGGCGCACAACACGTCGAGCACCGTCTGCCGGTACTCCGGACGCGTCCTGGCCAGTCCCGCGAGCGAATGCATCGCGCCGACCCGGACCTGATCGGCTTCGTTGCCCAGCAGCTCGATCGACTTGGCGAAGCGCTCGTCGGAGATCCGGCTGCGCTCGATCTCGTGCCTGTCCTCTTCGGTCCGCCTTCGCCGGTCGTTGAGCCAGAGCCCGTAGAGCGCGGCGATCGCCCCGCCGGCGAGGGCGCCGGTCTTGAGCGCGTCACCGCGGCTGGTCGCGCGATCCGTGAGCAGCCAGGCGGTGACCCCGACGAGCACCACGACCGAGGACAGCAACGTCCACAGCAGCGGCGACTTGAGCAGGCGCTTCATCGATCCTTCACCGTGGTGAGCCGGGCACGGCCGTCCGGCAGGGTCTCGACGGTCCAGCCGTCCGGGAGTTCGTGGTCCCTGGCGGGTTCCACCGTCGTGTTGCGCAGCTCGACCGTGCCGGGCGGCTCGCGGAAACTCAGATCCGCGAGGCCTTGGAACCGGGCGCGGTGGAGATCCAGCGTCCCCTTGAACCGGGAGCCGGCGAAGACCGCGTCCTTGGCGAAGACGCTGTCCTTGAAGGATGTCTCGCCCGCGAACACGGTGCCGCGGAACTCGGTGTCCTCGGAGAAGCGGACCCCGCTGAACCACGCCCGTTGTTCGAATTTGGCGTCATTGCACCGGAAGAAGCCGATCAGCTTCTTCGGGACCGTTCCCGCGCCGGTCAGGTACACCGGCCCGAGGAACACACAGCCGGACAGGTTGGTGCTGCTGTACAGACCGCCGTAGCGGAGCAACAGCTTGCCGATCTTCCGCTCCGAAAGATCGAAGTACTCCAGCACCGCGCCGGTCAGGTCGAGGTCGTATCCCGGCGTGCCCTCGGAATCCGCGGCCGGGAGCAGTTCCCCGATCAGCCGTTGCGCGGTCTGCCGCACCTGGAGTTCTTGGTCCTCCTCAGCGGAGCCCTCCTCCGGTGCGGTGTTCCCGTCCCGTTTCGCCGTGTCCTTGTACCGCGGGTGTTCGAACGGCCGCCGCAGGTACGAGCACAGGATGTCCAGCACCGTCTGCGTGTAGATCGCCCGGCCGCGGGCCAACCCGGCCAGTGCGTGCAGGGCGCCGACCCGCACCTGGTCGGCGTCGTGCCCGAGCAGTTCGACGGCCTTCGCGAACCGTTCGTCCGAGATCCGGTCGCGGTCCTGGTCGGCCCGCCGCTGTTCGAGTTCTTGCCGCTGTCGCTCGACTTCCTGCCGCCGCTCCTCGACGCGGCGCCGCCTGTCGTTGAGCCACAACGCGTACAGCGCGACGATGGCGCCTCCGGCGATGCCGCCGGTCTTCAGTGCCTCGCTGCGGCTGGTCGCCGGATCCGTCAGCAACCAGCCGCCGACCGCGAGCAGCAGGACGAGCGAAACGACGAATGTCCAGAGCAGCGGGGAGCGGAGGAACCGCTTCATCGGACCTTGGAGACCAGCAGGGAAGAGACGCAGTAGGCGCTGCCCGATTGGCTCTGCGCGATCACGGTGCCCTTGGCGTCGGCGCCCTCGACCGTGCCGGTGATCTCGGCCATGACGATGCTGCTGGTGCCCTGGGTCTTCTTGACCTCGGCCGTGGAGCCCGGCGGCAGGAAGAGGTCGATCATGCTGCCCATGTTCGCCCGCCGGTTTTCACAGGCCAGGGCGACCGCGCCGGTCTTGTCGCCGCTGGAGATCTTGGCGAGGAAGTCCGTGATGACCTGGACGCCCTGAGGATCGCCGGCACCGCCACCGTTCTCCGTGCTCCTCGGGGTCCTGGTCGTGCTCGACTTCGGGCTGCTCTTCGGCGCGGAGGTCGGCGCGGGCTCGGACGACGAGGCGGGCGGCGCGGCGGTGTTGTTCCCGTCGTCCTTGCTGAGCAGGAAGCCCGGCGCGACGAAACCGGTGACACCGAAGGCGATCAGCACGACCACGCCGATCACGATCCCGATGATCAGCCCGGTCTTGCTCTTCTGCGGCGGCGGGCCGCCCTGGCCCTGCGGGTAACCCTGGTTGTTCGGGTCCCAGCCCTGCTGCTGGTACTGCTGGTTCGGGTCCCAGCCCTGCTGGGGCTGCTGCTGGTACTGCTGGGTCTGGTCCCAGCCCTGCTGCTGCCCGTACTGCTGAGGCTGACCGTACTGCTGGGTCTGGTCCCAGCCACCCGGCTGCGGTTGCTGTCCCTGGGGGTCCTGGCCGTAGGGCTGGCCTGGCTGGGGTGGGTAGGTCATCGGTCTCGCCTTCCGTACTGGGGCCTGAGGCTGGAGATCAGACGACCGGCGGTCAGCGCTGGTTCCGGATCCGCCCATGCCAGGGATTTCTGCTCGGAAGGTACCGTGCGGGTGAAAGCCGCGCGCAAAAGCGGCCCCCGGCCGAGGCCGGGAGCCGCCTTTTCACGGAATGCGCAGCTCAGCCGTTGGCCAGTGCCTGCAAACGGTCATAGGCGCCGTTGAAGGTGTTCTGGTCGAGCGGGCTGGAGGTGTACTGCCACACGGTGTAGAAGCTCCAGCCGTACGGCAGCGTGCCCACGGTGGACGCGTACCGCGCGATCCACAGCGGGACGGTGCCACCGAAGTTCTGCGACGTGCCGACGCAGGTGCTCCACCAGCTCGTCGAGGTGTAGATGACGGGCCAGCGGCCGGTGCGTGCCTTGTACCGGTCGTGGAACGCGCGGATCCATGCCCCCATGGAAGCCTGGCTCAAGCCGTAGCAGGTGGCGCCGTACGGGTTGTACTCCATGTCCAGCGCGCCCGGCAGGGTCTTGCCGTCCTTGGACCAGCCGCCGCCGTTGTTGATGAAGAAGTCCGCCTGCGCCGCACCGCTCGAGACGTTCGGCAGGGCGAAGTGGTACGCGCCGCGGATGAAGCCCTGGTTGTAGGAACCGTTGTACTGCTGGGCGAAGTACGGGTTCTTGTAGCTCGTGCCTTCGGTGGCCTTCGTCCACACGAAGCGCTTGCCCTGACCCCACCAGTAGGCCCAGTCGACGTTCTTCTGATAGCTGGCCACGTCCATGCCCGCGACGGTCGCGAGCACCCCGGCCTCTGGCTGCGGCTGCGCGGCCTTGGCCTTCGATTCCGGGGTGGAGGTGTCGCCTTCCACGCGCCGGATCTGCGATCCGATCGTGTGGTCGTTCTGCTGGAGATCCTGTTCGATCGACATGATCTCGGGGGACGGGGCGGCCGACGCCTGGACCGTGCTGCCGAGCAGGAGCAGCGCGGAGCCGACGGCGATGGTGATTCTTCGGGAAGTGCGCATTACGACAATCCCTTCACGGATAACCCTCGCTGAGGACGGCGACCTTGCAGGTGGTAGCCGTCCGGGCACGATTGTTGACGATGAGTGCCGGGTTTGTCACTAACTTCCGTGAAATTGGTACTACGCGTGGGTGATTTTCATTTCCAACTAGGCCGGGTTATGTGATCTTGTAACGCCAGATGGGTGAGCGCTCAGCCGACGGCCAGCGCGCGCACCCGGTCGACCGTGCCGTTGAACCAGTTCTGGTCACCGGGCAGGCTGCCCCTGTCCGCGAACTGCCAGATGGTCTGGTGCTTCCAGCTCGCGGGCAGCTCGCCGATCTCCGTGTTGTAGCGCGCGAGCCACAACGGGTTCTGCCAGAACGCGTTGCTGTTGCCGGTGCAGCGTTTCCACCAGCTCGTCGACGTGTAGATCGCCGGATGCCGCCCGGTCCGCCACAGATAGGCCTCCGCGAACGACGCCATCCACGCGATCATCTGCGCCGGCGTCTTGCCGTAACACGTTTCGCCGTAAGGGTTGTACTCGACGTCGAGCGCGCCCGGCAGCGTCTTGCCGTCGCCGGACCAGCCGCCGCCGTGGTCGACGAAGTAGTGCGCCTGCGCGGCGCCGTCCGAGATGTCGGGGCGGGCGAAGTGGTACGCGCCGCGGATCAGGCCGACACCGTAGGAACCGTTGTACTGCTGGGGAAACCGCGGATTGACGAAGCCGGTGCCTTCGGTCGCCTTCACGTAGACGAACTTCGCGCCGGTCCTGGCGGCTCCGGGCCAGTCGACTTCGCCTTGATGTCCGCTGACGTCGTGCCCGAGCGTCTGCGCTTCGCCGCCGTACAGCGGCCCCACCGACACATTGACGCCTTCGTGCAGCGCGATCTGCGAACCGGCGTGGTGCTCCTCCGCCCCGTCGTATCGGGGCCCGCTTTCATGTGCGACGGCGGGGGTCTGCGCGAGCAGCAGAACCCCCGCCGCGAGGACGGCCCCCCAGCCTTTTGAACACACTCTGCGACTCATCACGTCGCCACGATCCCCCTCGGAAAGAGAATCAGCGACTCGAACATCACCCGAAAGAGTGGCCTACAGGCCGAAAAAATTGGGCCGAGTGGGTTAATCGGACCTCAACGACGCTCGTCCAGAAGGGCTTTGTCGAGGTGCTCCGAGGGGATGATCGCGGTGAGCCGGTCGTGCGGATTGATCGTCACGGGGTGCCCGGCGAGCAGCGGGACCATGTCCCGGCCCAGCACCGCGCGGGCGTGCGGCCATTCGCGCGGGACCAGCGCCTTCGCCGTGTACGCCGGCACGAGCACCTTGCCGTCGGTGTTGTGGAAGCCGATCACCGTGCGCTGCACCGGGGAAAGCGCGTAGACGAACAGCGTCGAGTCGAGGATGACCCGGGGCAGATCGGCGGCCGGGCGGTGGTTCGTGCGCACCAGCTGGAGCAACTGCTCGAGTTCGTTGCGCGGCTCCGGGAAGCCGAGCGCCTTCGGTGAGGGGCGGTAGCGGTCGTTGGGGTGGAAGTCCTCGACGATCTCGCCCGCGCCGTTCACCGGGTACGCGCCGACGACCGCCCAGGACGGCACCGGGCCGTCGGGATCGAAGGCCTCGTCGATGACATAAAGCCAGCTGTTCGGGTTGGCCCTGGCGTTGGCGCGCATCTCTTCGGTGATCTTCGGCTTGGCCTGTTTCCGCTTGCCCGCCGGGCTCGACGCCAACCGATCCGCCTCGTCCCGCTGCGCCATCGCCATCCCCACGTTCCGGGTGCCTGAAGGTTTGTTCGCGCTCACTCTACTGTTCTCCCATGGCCTCTTCGCGTTCGGTCGACCCCGCTGAGTTACGTGCCGCGATCGCGGCGATTTCCCCTTGGTTGAGCGGATCCGGTCCGGAACCGGCCCGTCCGGCGCTGGCTGCGGCGGTGCGGCTGAGCCTGCGGACGCTGGCCGGGGACGCCCCGGGGAAGAGTGTCGAAGTGCGGGTGCCGCCGTTCGCGGCTGTGCAGTGTGTCGAAGGATTGCGCCATACGCGCGGGACGCCGCCGAACGTCGTCGAAACGGATCCGCGCACGTGGCTGGAACTGGCGACCGGGCTGCTCGGCTGGGCCGACGCCGTCGAATCGGGGCGGGTCACCGCCTCCGGGAGCAGGGCCGATCTGGCTCGCTGGCTGCCGCTGGTGCGCCTCTGAACCCGCTCCGGCATGCAATGAAAGGTCCTTTCCTTGCAAAATTTGCAAGGAAAGGACCTTTCATTGCACTCGGGGGGCTTAAGCCTTCCGGCCGATGCCGCCCGAGATCGTCCGCTGAGCCACGTTCAGCTCCTTGATCCGCGGGCCGTCCGGCCACCAGTCGGCGCACAGCTGGACGCCCGGCTCGACCATCTCGAGGTCGTGGAACAGCTCCTCGATCTCGGCCTTCGTGCGGAAGGTGCCGGAGCCCATCGGGCTGTGGATGAAGAACTCCTCCATCTTGCGGGCGATCTCGGACAGTTCGTCCTGCGGGTCGGAGAAGTGCGAGATCGCCACGTACGAACCCGACGGCAGCGCGTCGATGTACTTCTTCATGATCTTGGCCGGTTCGTCGTGCGGCCCGTTGTAGTGGTGCAGGGTCCCGAGCTGCAGCAACGCGATCGGCTGCGTGAAGTCGATGTGCCGCCGGATGTCCGGGTTGTCGACGATCCGCTCCGGCTCGAAGATGTCGTCCGACACGAAGTGCGTGTTCTCGTTCTCTTCGAGCAGCGCGCGCCCGTGGGCGAGGACGACCGGGTCGTTGTCGACGTAGACGACCTTGATCTCCGGGTTGATCCGCTGCACGACCTGGTGCGTGTTCTCGGCGGTCGGGAGACCGGATCCGAGGTCGAGGAACTGGGTGATGCCCGTCTGGCTGGCGAGGAACCGGCACGCGCGGATCAGGAAGCCGCGGTTCTCGGTCGCCAGGTCCTGCGCCTCGGGGGCCGCCTGCTGGACCTTGCGCAGCACCTCCCGGTCGATCTCGTAGTTGTCCTTGCCGAGCAGGAAGGCGTCGTACACCCGGGCGATGCTGGCCCGGGTCGGGTCGACACCCACGGGCACTCGTTCCGTCCGGGTCGGGGCGTCGGGCATCTTGAACCTCACAAAACTGTGTCGGAAGTCTCGGGCTCTACGTAGAGTAGAACCACGTACGCGACCGGTAAACCGAGCCGTCCCTGTCGTGTCGAGGTCCAAACGTGTACTTTCAGTAATCGGCTTGTTCCCCTGTGAGTGTCGTCTTACGAAAGGTCCCCGGTCGATGAACGCGGTCACCCCGCCTGGCGGTGAGCAGTCTCTGGGTCCCACCGCGCGGCGGATGATCCTCGGCTCTCAGCTCCGGCGGATGCGTGAGGACGCGGGCATCACGCGCCAGGAGGCCGGCTACAGCATCCGGGGTTCCGAATCGAAGATCAGCCGTCTCGAGCTCGGCCGCGTCGGCTTCAAGGAACGCGACGTCGCCGATCTGCTGACCATGTACGGGATGACCGATCCCGGTGAGCGGCAGCAGTTCCTCGACATGGTCAAGGAGTCGAACGAGCCGGGTTGGTGGCGCCGCTACGGCGACCTGATGCCGAGCTGGTTCAACGACCTCGTCGGACTCGAAGAGGCCGCGGCCCGCATCCAGGTGTGGGAGCCGCTGTACGTCACGGGTCTGCTGCAGACCGAGGACTACGCGCGGGCGATCATGAGCCACGGCCGCAAGGACATGGTCAACGAGCAGATCGACCGCCGGGTCGCGTTGCGGATGCGGCGGCAGAAGATGCTGTCCCGGCCGGACGCGCCGCGGTTGTGGCTGGTGCTCGACGAGTCGGTGCTCTACCGCCCGATCGGCGACCGCGAGGTGCTGAAGGCGCAGATCGACCACTTGCTGGAGATGATCCAGCAGCCGAACATCTCGGTGCAGGTCCTCCCGTACGACCGGAGCGGCTACTCCGCCGACAGCGCGTTCTCGCTGCTCAGGTTCGCCGAAGAGGAATTGCCGAACATCGCCTACACCGAGTACCTGACCGGCGCGCACTACATCGACAAGCGCGACGAGATCGAGCGGTACAGCCGGGCGCTGGACATGCTCGCGGTCGACGCGGAGACGCCGGACCGCAGCCGTCAGATGTTGATGAAGCGCCGCGCCGAAATCTGAGCCACTCACCGTTGTGGTGTTCTCCCGCCGTCGCGGTGACGACCGGGGTTTCCTTGCCTGTACCCGAAAGTTCGACCACGAACGGTAGTTGTTCACCCATCGGGGGCTGTGCTCATCACGCTTTAGTGGGACGGCTGAGGACTTAAGTCATCACCGCATGCGAATTCTGCAAAAACTTCTGCACGTGCATTTACCGCTGCAGTCACACGTGCTAACTTTGGGATCACAGGCAAATGCACATGCAGATGCATCGCCCGAAGTCTTCTGTCGGGGAAGGTGGGGACAATGGCTGAACAGTTCGACAACGGCATCCCGGCCGATCGTCTTACCGGTGCCCAGTGGCGCAAAGCCAGCTACAGCAACGCCATCGGCAACTGTGTCGAGGTGGCACCACTCGCGTCCGGCGAGATCGCGATGCGCAATTCGCGCTTCCCGACCGGTCCGGCCCTGATCTACACCCAGGCCGAGATGGCCGCGTTCCTCGCGGGCGCCAAGGACGGCGAATTCGATGACGTTCTCGGGTGACACCATCACCGCGGAAATCACCGACATCGAAAGCGGCCTGCAGGAACTGATCCACCGCGGGTACCAGTTCGTGCACCCGTGCGACGCGAACGGCGAGGTCATGGCCGTGGTCGGCGTGCGAGTCCACGACAACGTGGTCGACGTGGTCCGGCTCAACGCCGAGGACGACGTCGTCGCGACCCGCATGCCCGGTACCGAGGAGGACATCCTCGAGCCCGAGGTCTGGCTGTGGCGGTCCGCCGGCGACGCGGCGACGGTGCTGACGGCACTGCTCGCGCTCCCGGACGAGCGGACTCCCGGCGCGCTGTTCCTTCCGGAGACCGCGGCCAAGGGCTGCTGGGTCCCCGGCCGCGGCGGCACGTCCAAGTGGCTCGCCGCGGGCTGATTTCTCCGGGGTGCAACCCCGGGACCCCCAGCCCGGTCGCGTTGTCGAGTTCGTTTCAGCTCCTAAGCACAGTCGACCGCCTCTGTCGAGGGGGAGCGGTCGGCTGGTCGGGGGTCGTGAGTGCCGGGCCTTGACACCCGCTCGTCACTCACGGTCATCACTCGAAGCGTGTCGAGTGCCACGTCGCGTGGCGCGTTGATCTCCGGCTCACCGTTTAGACTGGTGGTGGCCTGCCCTCTTCTCCCTGGGAGCACCTCGGTGGTTTCCGACCCGTCCGTCGCCGGACAGCCCGTGACCGACCAGCCCGATCCGGAACCCCGCGAGGAATGCGGCGTCTTCGGTGTCTGGGCGCCCGGAGAAGAGGTCGCGAAGCTGACCTACTACGGGCTCTACGCACTTCAGCACCGCGGCCAGGAGGCGGCCGGCATCTCGGTCTCCGACGGTTCGCAGATCGTCGTCTTCAAGGATCTCGGCCTGGTCAGCCAGGTGTTCGACGAGCAGGTCCTGCAGTCGCTGCAAGGACATATCGCCGTCGGCCACTGCCGCTACTCGACCACCGGCGCGACCATCTGGGAGAACGCGCAGCCGATCTTCCGCACCACCGCCACCGGCAGCGGCCTGTCCTTCGCGCACAACGGGAACCTGGTCAACACCGCCGAACTGCGGGATCGCACGGTCGAAGCCGGGCTCAAACCGCACGCGGGCCTGACCGGTTCGTCCAGCGACTCCGACCTGGTGTGCGGGCTGCTCGCGGCCAACGCCGCGGACAAGGGCATCGAAGCCGCCGCGCTGGAACTGCTGCCCACCCTCAAGGGTGCCTTCTGCCTGGTCTTCGCCGACGAGTCCACCCTGTATGCCGCGCGCGACCCGCACGGCGTACACCCGCTGGTGCTCGGCAGGCTCGAACGCGGCTGGGTGGTCGCGAGCGAGACGGCCGCACTCGACATCTGCGGTGCTTCGTTCGTCCGCGAGGTCGAGCCCGGTGAGCTCATCGCGATCAACGCGGAGGGCCTGCGTTCCTCGCGGTTCGCGAACCCGGAGCCCAAGGGCTGTGTCTTCGAGTACGTCTACCTCGCGCGCCCCGACACCTCGATCGCCGGCCGCAGCGTGCACGCCACCCGCGTCGAGATCGGCCGCAAACTCGCCGCCGAGCATCCGGCCGACGCCGACCTGGTCATGCCGGTGCCCGAATCCGGCACCCCGGCCGCCATCGGCTACGCGCAGGGCTCCGGCATCCCCTACGGCACCGGCCTGGTGAAGAACGCCTACGTCGGCCGCACCTTCATCCAGCCGTCGCAGACCATCCGCCAGCTCGGCATCCGGTTGAAGCTGAACCCGCTGCGCGACGTCATCCGCGGCAAGCGGCTCGTCGTGGTCGACGACTCCATCGTCCGCGGCAACACCCAGCGCGCGCTGGTCCGCATGCTGCGGGAGGCGGGCGCGCTCGAGGTGCACGTCCGGATCGCGTCGCCGCCCGTCCGCTGGCCGTGTTTCTACGGGATCGACTTCGCCTCGCGCGCCGAACTGGTGGCCAACGGGGTCGATCTCGACGGCATCCGCCGCTCCATCGGCGCGGACACCTTGGGTTACATCTCCCTGGACGGGCTGGTCGCGGCTTCGGAGCAGCCGAAGTCGCGGTTGTGCACCGCGTGCTTCTCCGGCGAGTACCCGATCGCGCTCCCCGAAGACGCGCTGATCGGGAAGCACCTGCTGGAGAGCCTGGACTCGGTCAATGGCGCGGCGAAGCCCGTCAGCCCCGCCGGGTACGGTGCTGAAGACGCCATCCGGCGTCCCTAGCCCGATTTCCTTTCTTCCAGAGTTGGAGTCCGCTTCCGTGAGCGAGTCCACGAGCGCCACGTACGCCGCCGCCGGCGTCAGCATCGACGCCGGTGACAAAGCCGTCGAGTTGCTCAAACCGCACGCCGAGAGGGCCACGCGGCCCGAGGTGATGGGCGGGGTCGGCGGTTTCGCCGG
Organism: Amycolatopsis sp. lyj-108; assembly: GCF_046549005.1. Lineage (NCBI taxonomy): Bacteria > Bacillati > Actinomycetota > Actinomycetes > Pseudonocardiales > Pseudonocardiaceae > Amycolatopsis > Amycolatopsis sp. lyj-108. Next base: position 619,418 of record NZ_JAJPWQ010000001.1, read on the forward strand.
GCTGTTCTCCCTGAAGCTGGACAAGTGGAAAGAGCCGGTGCTGGCTTCGTCGACCGACGGGGTCGGCACCAAGATCGCCGTCGCGCAGGCACTCGACAAGCACGACACGGTCGGCATCGACCTGGTCGCGATGGTCGTCGACGATCTGGTCGTCACCGGCGCCGAGCCGCTGTTCATGCAGGACTACATCGCCGTCGGCAAGGTCGTGCCGGAGAAGATCGCGGCACTGGTCGGCGGCATCGCCGAAGGCTGTGTCCAGGCGGGCTGCGCGCTGCTCGGCGGCGAGACCGCGGAGCACCCCGGCCTGATGGGCGAGCACGACTACGACCTCTCGGGCACCGGTATCGGCGTCGTCGAAAGGTCGAACGTGCTCGGCCCGGAGCGGGTCCGCCCCGGTGACGTCGTCCTCGCGCTCGGCTCGTCCGGCCTGCACTCCAACGGCTACTCGCTCGCCCGGCACGTGCTGCTGGAAATCGCGCGCATGCCGCTCGACGGGCACGTCGAGGAGTTCGGCCGCTCGCTGGGCGAGGAAATGCTGGAGCCGACCAGGATCTACGCGAAGGACTGCCTCGCGCTGGCGGCCGAGGCCGATGTCCGCACGTTCGCGCACATCACCGGCGGCGGCCTGGAGCAGAACCTCGCCCGCGTCATGCCGCGCGGCCTGGTCGCGCGGCTCGAACGCGGCACCTGGACCCCGGCGCCGGTGTTCGCGCTGATCGGCCACCGCGGCAAGGTCGAGCGCGCCGAACTGGAGAAGACGTTCAACATGGGCGTCGGCATGGTCGCGATCGTCGGCGCCGACGACGTCGACCGGGCGCTGGCGATGCTGACCGCGCGGCACGTGCCGGCGTGGATCCTCGGCGACGTGCAGCCCGCCGAAGACCCGGACGGCCCCCGCGCCGTGCTCTCCGGTGACCACCCGCGCTTCTGAATATTCTCTTGGTCCTGGTGGAACACTGGACCCGTGGCTGATGACATGGTGGTCGGCACCCGGTTCGTGATCCCGGGTGCCGAATTGAGCGAACGGTTCTCCCGGTCGTCGGGTCCGGGTGGGCAGGGCGTGAACACCACGGACTCGCGGGTCGAACTGTCCTTCGACGTGGCCGGTTCGGCTTCGATCCCGGACCATCTCCGGGCCCGGATGCTGGACCGGCTTTCGTCGCGCCTTGTCGACGGCGTCGTCACGATCACCGCGTCCGAACACCGCTCCCAGCTGATGAACCGGGAAGCCGCGCGCGCCCGGCTGATGATGCTGCTGCTGGACGCGTCGGCGCCCCCGGCCGCCAAGCGGCGTCCCACCAAACCTTCACGAGGTTCGAAGGAACGTCGCCTGGCGTCGAAGAAACGCCGCGGCGAGGTCAAGAAGTCACGCCGCGGCGGCTACTCAGATGATTGACAGGTGCACGCACTCGGCCGCGGTCTTGAAACCGACCCGGCCGTAGACGCGTTCCGCCTGCCCGGCACCCGGGGTCAGGAACACCGACCGGCCGCCGCGCGCGTGGGCTTCACGCGTCAGGTACTCCGTCATCGCCGCGGCGATCCCGCGGCTCCGGTATTCCTCGAGCACCCCGATCCCGGCGACTTCCGTCGCGCCGTCGAGGATCGCGGTCGCGACCCCGCCGCCGACGACCTCGCCGGTCTCGGTCACGGCCATCACCGAGAGGGTCTCGCCGCTCAGCTGATCCGGCGACGGCTCGACGTGCTCGCCGGGGTCGGGCTCGCCGAACGCCACGTTCTGTACCCGGATCATCTGCCGGAGTTCGGCCGGTGTCTTCGGGGTGACGAGCGTGATCCCGGTGGGAACCGGCTGTTCGACGACCTGCCCCGGAGTGCAGATCATCAGCGGAACCCGCCGCTCCAGCGTGTAACCGCACTCGACGAGCACGGCCTCCGCGGCCGGAACCGCTTCGGTGAGGAACTCCAGACGCGGCACGAGCCCGCGTTCGCGGAACGCCTCGGTGAGCGCGGCGACGTCGTCCGCGGTGGGGACGGCGCCGTCGTCAGGGATCGCGTAGTTGAGGAACATGTGGTCGTTCCCGGCCGTGAAGGTCGCCAGGAACGGCCCGATCCGCTCGGTCTCCCGGAACTTCGCCGCGGTGAGGCGAATGTAGGACTGCAAAGCACGAATCGTCTCGGAAAGCACTGGTGGAAAGCCTTTCGGGCAGAAGAAAGAGACGCACGGGAGGACCCGCGTGCGTGGTGGAGCTGGCGTATGCGCCGGCTAGCTCGTGCCGACGCCACCGAAGGCGTCAGGCATGAGGCATCCCTCTTTCTCAGTACGTAAGGCTTTCGCGATCACTCTCGCACCATGGTCAAACCCTTTATCTCCGCTGCGGATGCGCGATGCTCGAATACCGCTCGTCCCACACGGATCTCGGGACCCGCAGCCGGACGGGGGCGTCGCAGACCCGCCGCATCTGCACCGGGATCTTCACCGGCGGCCGGACGTCCAGACGGTGCCACAGCCGTCTGCTCACCGCGGCACCCGCCACCGCGCCCAGCGTGTTCAGCAGGATGTCGTCGATTGAGGTCACCCGGCCGGCCTGGATCAGATACTGCGTGCCCTCCACCAGCACCGACACGGCCAGCGCGCCCAGCGCGATCCGGAACAGTGAACGCAAGCGGCGGGAGCGCACCGGAAGCAGCGCGCCGAGCGGGCTCAGCATGAGGACGTTGCCCAGCGCCTGCCAGAGGTTGGCGCTGTCACTCAGGACGAGACGAAGGTCGGTGCCGGGTTCGAGGCTGAGCCTGCTGGCCTGCGCGCCGGCCACCGGCATCGTGACCAGGCACAACACCAGGAAACAGCCCAGCGCGAGCGTCATGTCGACGGCCGCCGTCGCCGACGCGCAGAAGCGGTCAGCTTGTCTTCGCCGTCGTCGATGCGCCGCGAGCAGCGGCCAGCCGAGTAACGCGTACGGGATCGCGGTGATCGTCAACGGGATCATCGCGCCGAAAGCACGGAGCAGCTCTCCCATGGCCTTCCTTTCCGGAGCGCCCAAGATCACCTTCGCATCACAAGATCAACTCGGCATGGCGGAGTGACCGCACTAAGAGGTGATCTTTTCGCGCTGGACCGTCCACAAAGGAGGCCTGTGGACAACCTGTGGACAGATCTGGAAGTAACCGGAAGAAGGTGTTATCGCACAAGGAAAAGCCTTGTGAGTGACCTGTGTACTACTTGCCGTGTCCGGCGAGCCGCCGCGCGTGTTCGAGCAGTTTCTGCAGATGCAGACCACGGCGCACGTCACACGGGTGCGACGTCGTCCCGCTCGCGGCCATGGCGGCGAAATCGTCCAGGAGCGCGGTGTACGACTCGCCCGCAGCGCCCGGCTTGCGGCCCAAAGTGCGGTAACCGTGCTCGCCGTAAACGGCCACTTCGACGACCGTCGGCTGGATCGGCAACCGCAGCGACAAGGTCGCCGTACTGGTCGCGCCACCCTCGTGGGCTAACAGCAATTGCCACAGATCGTCATCGGTCCGATGCGCGGCGAGCACGTCGGTGATCTCGCCGAGCGCCGCGTCCAGCAGATCGAGGGCATGCGGACCGATGTCGGCGAGCGCGCCGGAATCATGCCGCCACGCGGACGACTGATACTGGCCGCCGAGCAGCGCACCCGAAAGCCATCGCGCGCCACCGCCCCGCCAGCCGCCGGCTTCCTTGATGCCGTCGAGCCACTCGCGGGTCATCGGCGAGAAACGCAAAATCAAGACCACGAGGGCGGCCACACCGGCGGCGTCCACCGCGTCCGCGAGCCGCCGCGCGCCGTCGAGATCCGCGGCGATCGGCTTCTCCAGGATCAGGTGTTTGCCCGCCTCGGCCGCCTTGACCGCCAGCTCCGCCTGCACGGCGGGCGGCACCGCGAACGCGACCGCGTCCACCTGGTCGAGCAGCGCCTCGAAACTGTCGACAGCCTGCGCGCCGTGTGCTTCGGCCAGCTCCTTCGCGGCTTCAGGACGCCTGGCCCAGACCGCGCGCAACGTGACTCCGGGGTGATCGGCGAGGCCCGGCGCGTGCACCGTCTTCGCCCACGGACCGGCACCGACCAGACCCACGCGCAGCTGTCCCTGTCCCACGACCCCGAGTCTAGGGCCCCCGCAATTAGTCACCTACTTGCGGCGCTCGGGCGTACGAGAACGCAAGTAGGTGACTAATTGCGGGGAAGGCGAAGGAGATCAGGAGTAGCTGTAGAAGCCGCGGCCGGTCTTCTTACCGAGCAGGCCGGCGTCGACCATGCGCAGCAGCAGCGGCGGCGACGAGTACAGCGGCTCCTTGAACTCGGCGTACATCGAGTCCGCGATCGCCTTGATGGTGTCCAGGCCGATCAGGTCCGAAAGCCGCAGCGGGCCCATCGGGTGCGCGGTGCCCAGCTCCATACCGCGGTCGATGTCCTCCGCCGAGGCGAAGCCCGACTCGATCATCCGGATCGCCGAAAGCAGATACGGCACGAGCAGCGAGTTCACGATGAAACCGGCGCGGTCCTGCGACCGGATCACCGTCTTGCTCAACGCCGAGGTCGCGTGCTCCTCCGCGCGGCGGGCGGTGTCGTCGCTGGTCAGCAGCGAAGGCACCAGCTCGACGAGCGGCAGCACCGGGACCGGGTTGAAGAAGTGGATGCCGACCACCTGCTGCGGGCGGTTGGTCGCCATCCCGAGTTTCATGATCGGGATGGACGAGGTGTTGGACGCGAACAGCGCGTCCTCACGCTCGACGATCTTGTCCAGCGACCGGAACACCTCGACCTTGGCCTGCTCCTGTTCCAGGATGGCCTCGATGACGAGGTCGCGGTCGGCGAACTCGCCGATCTCGGTGGTGAAGCGGAGCCGTCCGAGTGCCGCGTCGGCGTCTTCCTGGGAGAGCTTCCCGTTCTTGACGCCGCGTTGCAGCGACTTCTCGATCCGCGCTCGCCCGGAGTCCAGCGCGGGCTGGTTCACCTCGGTGATGATCACGTCGAGTCCGGCACGTGCGTGCACCTCGGCGATGCCGGAGCCCATGAGCCCGGCTCCGATTACACCGACCCGCGTTACGTCGGACATGGCACCTCTTCCCTATTTTGGGCAGCACGCGACACGCGAGGGTGGTACCCGGGGCAAAGCCCCGAGCCACCCTCGCGTGTCACGCGTCGCTCAGCGGCGGTATTCGTCGTACCCGTCGTACGGGTCGTCGTCTTCCCGCTTGTCGTCCTCGTGCCCGTAATCCGAAGAACTACTGGACAGCTCGCGCTGCAAAGCATCGAAGTCGGTTTCGTGCGAGCTGTACTTGAGCTCGCGCGCCACCTTCGTCTGCTTGGCCTTAGCCCGGCCGCGCCCCATGGCTCGACCCCCTCGCACAGGGGCGGGGCGGCCGGGGGAATCGGCGGCCCCGCATCGTCTCGACAATTATTTCCTGCTGACACCGTACCGTGTCCGGGGGGTTGGATGCGACGTGGCACGGTGTGCCGGTGGCGACAGTGTTCACCGGACGCCGGTTACCGGCCGGTCGGTGGCGATAGTCGCAGGTCGGCGTGCCACGATGCTCGTGTGCCCCGTCCGTTCGCGGCTTACCTCCGCGTCTATGAGCCCCTGCTCGCGCTGGGGGATCCACCGGACGAACGCCTGCTCGAGGCCGTCGAAGCGGCCCGGCTCGATCGTTCGGCCGCAGGCGAGCGCGAGCAGACACTGTGGCTCAAGTCACAACATGTCGGACGGTTGTTGCCCGCCGAACTCGCGGACGGCAGGCCCGCGCCCAGTCTCATCACCGATGTCCTCGTCATGGACCCCGAAGACGTACCCGAGGGTGAGCACGGCGACGCGGGTCCGGGCCCGCTGATCTGCCCGATGGAGATCCGCGCTCGCTCGGCCGCGGCGTTGGTGACCTTCCTGGGTGACGCGCATCCGGCGCTGAAGAACGCGGTGCTCGACGCGGGTGGCGCGTCGCTCGACACGATCCGCTCGCGGGCGAAGTCCGCCATCGGCGACTTGTCCGCTTCGGCTTCGCACACGCTCTCGACGACGTGGACCGTCCCGCTTCCGTGGTTCGTGCTGTTCGATCCCGGGATGCGCCGGGTCAAACTGGGCAAGGGCCGCGACGATCCCGAGCGCGAAGTGTCGTGGCGGGTGTCCATGGCCGACGCGCGGCATCGTGCCCGCGACGTCGGAGACCTGCTCGAAGCGACCTTCGGTGACTCAGGGCCCGGCCGGGTGCTGCTCGAAACGCGACGCTGGCTCGACAGCTTCCACCCCGGTTCCGCGGTAGAACTCGACTACGGCGGTCTCGTGCAGCTCTTCGGCGACGCGATCCTGCAGGCCGACACGACCGCCGAAGAAGTGCACGACATCCTCGACGCGCTTCGCACCGGCAACGTCGACGAGCTGGCGGAACTGTTCGCCGACCTGCGGGACTTCTGGGGTGACCTGGCCGCGCGGGAACGCGCGAACTAGCCGAAGAGGCCGGTGACGACCCTCAGCTCGCCGACCGGTTTCCCGCCACCCAGGACCGCGTTGCGCGCGAGGTCCCCGGCTTCGTCGCCCGGGTCGATGCCGAGGTGACGCAGGGTCGCGAGCAGCAGCGGGATCCGGGCGCGGGCGGCGCCGTCGTCGATCTTCAACGCCAGCGCCGTGCCGTCCGGGAGAGCGAACGCGTGCACTCCCTCGGCGCCGCCCTTCGAAAGCAGGCCCTCGACGCTCCGCATCAGCACGGTGTCCTCGCGGCCGGTGCCCGCGACGTGCCACGGATGCGCGCGGACGGCGTCGGCGACGCGGCGGTCCGGCCCGCCCATCGCGGTGACCAGCCTGCCGAAGGACCGGGCGAGGCCGGTGAGGGAGAACGCGAACAGCGGGGCACCGCAGCCGTCGACGCCGACCGTTTCGATCGTCTCGCTGGTGAGGTCGGCGACCGTGGCCTGGACGACCTTCTGCAACGGATGGGTCGCGGCCGCGTAATCCTTGGTCGGCCAGCCGAGCTGCGCGCAGGTCATGAGCATCGCGGCGTGTTTGCCGGAGCAGTTCATGGCGGCGCGGCGTTTCCCGGCCGAGACCGCGGCCAGCATGCTCGGCTCGTGCAGCGGGAAGGCGGGCGGGCAGGCCAGCGCGTCCTCGGTCAGCCCCGCGAGGGAAAGCATCGACAAGGCGCCCTCGACGTGGCCTGGCTCGCCGTTGTGCGATCCGCAGCCCAGCGCGAGTTCTTCGTCGCCGATCGTGAGGCCGGCGCGGAGCATCCCGACGGCTTGCAGGGGTTTGTTGGACGAGCGCGGGTAGACCGGCCGCTCGATGTCGCCCGCGGCGAACCGCACCGACCCGTCCGGGGCGGTGATCACGAGCGCGCCGCGGTGCGTGCTCTCCACGAACCCGGACCGGACGACCTCGACCAGGACAGGATTCGTCACTCGGACCCGCCGCGTTCGGTGTCGAGCAGGTCGTCGACCGATGCCGTGCCCTTGCGGTAACGGGTCGCGATCTCGGCGTTGATCGTGTCCATCACGCCCTGCACCTCGCGGCGGTACGAAGAGACCGAGACCTCTTCGTCGGCGTACCGGTTGAGGGCGTTGATCAGCTTCTCGTCCGACAGCGTGCTGACGTCGGAAAGATCCGTGTCGCCGATGAGCGCCTCGGCGAACCGCCGATGCTCGCCGGCACGCGACGGCTCCAGCCGCTGATGCCTGCCCGAACCCGTGGCCGGGCCGATCGCGTTGTCCGCCAGGATCGCGGCCAGCCGCTCGACGACGCTGCTCTCGTCACCGCCCGAAGTCCGGCGCTTCTGCTCGGCCCGCACGATGTCGATCCGCGCGTGCAGCAGACGCCGCAGGTACGACAGGTCGGTCTCCTCCTGCGCGGCCTCGTCACGGCGCTCGCGCAGCACGGAAAGGGTCAGCTCGCCGAGGTCGCTGAGATACCCAGGGCCGAGCACGCGGTCGATACGACGGCGACCACCGGGCCGGACTTCGATCACCCGCGTAGCTTATCGCGCTCCAGCGGAAATGTTCCGCAGGGAGCGATACCACAAGGATCTCTGTCCCTCACGACACCCTCCGGCGCCACGCTGCTCTTTCGGTTCCTTCCAGAGCGCGCCCCCCACCCGTCCCGGGGGCGGCCCCTGGTCCAGTCTACCGGGGGTGGGGGCGGAAAAGTGCTGGTCGGCGAGGTTGTCCACAGGTGGATGGGGTTGTGGACAACTTGTGGATGACTGTGGTGGGCGGGAGTACATGAAGGGGGCCTTCATGTACTTGGACGCGAGCGAAGGGGGCTTTCACGCGCGGTCGGTGTGACGGGTGGGGCTGCTGTGACCACGCCGTGAGAGTCGCAAGGTAGTGAACGGCCCCTTCCCTACCCTCAAGGTAGGCAAGGAGGCCTTCACGGAACGGAACGGGAACGCAACCGGCAAGCCCGCGTAGCAACAGAAACCCGGGTAAGCCCGCAGAAGCCGCTCAGCCCCGCAGCCGCTGAGCCGCTTCCCGTCCGGGAGCCGGTGCTTCGCCCGGCACGGAGTCCGGGTCGATGGTCGCCTGCACGACGCGGTCCTCGGCGCCGACCAGCAGTTCCGCGCCAGGCTGCGTGGAGCGTTTGACCAGCGCCAGCGCGATCGGGCCCAGTTCGTGGTGCTGCACCACGCTGCCGACGCGGCCGACCGTCCGCTCGCCCAGCAGCACCGGGTCGCCGGTTTCCGGCGTGATCTCCGGCGAACCGTCCAGGTGCAGCAGCGCCATGTACCGCGGCGGCCGCCCGACGTTGTGGACCTTCGCGACGGTCTCCTGACCGCGGTAGCAGCCCTTCGCCACGTGCGCGGCGGAGTCGACCCAGTTCACCTCGTGCGGGATCGTGCGGTCGTCGGTGTCGAGGCCCAGCCGCGGCCGCAGCGATTCGACCCGCAGCGCGTCGAACGCCCAGCTGCCCGCGGGGCGCGCGCCCGCGTCGGTCAGGCGGCGCCACCAGTTGGCGAGTTCGGCGCGGGGTACGGCGAGGTCGACGCTGTGCCGTCCGGGCCACGGCATCCGTCGCGCGAAGCCGCCGGGGATCGGCACGACCGAGTACGGGTCCGAGCTCAGGGAAACATCCACGGCGGCCAGCACGCGGTCCGCCTCGGGTCCGAGGACGGTCAGCAGCGCCAGTTCGTCCGAGACATCGCGGATGTCCACTTTGGACCAGAACTTCATCGCTTCGAGGTAGTCACGCAGGGTCTGCTTGCCGCCGGACGGCAGCGCGCTGGTGGCCACCGCGCCCCGGTCGCTGTCCAGCCACACCGTGCCGTCCGCGTGGGCGACGACCATGTGGGTGTCGACGCGGCCATGGGTGTCCAGTACGAGCGCCTCGGTGCCGGTGCCTTCGGCGAGCCCGGTGACGTGCTGCGAGATCACCAAATGCAGCCAGGACAACCGTTCTTCCCCGGTCACGGCCAGGATCTCGCGATGCGAACGGTCGATCACGACCGCGCCGCGCGCGGCCGTCCGCTGCTCGGCGAAAGGGTCTCCCCAATGCCACGGGACACCCTCTTCAGGATGCCCGTCGGGAGCCGCGATCGGTCCGGGAAGGTCGAGCAGGGGGGAGCGGTAGGGCATGAAACCCATGCTAGTGAGTACCGTGTCCCCATGCGCGTGCTTGCCTTTCTCGACGGGACCCTGGCCGACCCCGAAGCCGCTCACCTGCGGGTAGACGACCTCGGGCTGCTTCGCGGTGACGGCGTGTTCGAGACGATCCTCGTCGTCGACGGGCGCCCTCGTGAGCTCCGCCCGCATCTCGAGCGGCTGGCCCGTTCCGCGGCCATGCTCGACCTGCCGGAGCCGGACCTCGCGGACTGGGAGCGTGCCGCGCAGACCGTCATCGACAACTGGTCCGGCCCCGCCGAAATCGCCCTGAAACTGGTGTACACCAGGGGAATCGACGGCGATCCGGAGGCGAAGCCGTTCGGGTTCGCGCTCGGTGTCGAGATCGACGAGAAGGTCCAGCGGGCCCGTGTCGAAGGCGTCGCGGCGATCACCCTTGAGCGCGGTATCGAGCCCGATCTCGCCGAGCGCGCGCCGTGGCTGCTGCTGGGCGCGAAGTCGATTTCGTACGGCGTCAACATGGCGGCGTTGCGGGAGGCGGGCCGCCGCGGCGCGAGCGATGTGATTTTCACCGCCGCAGACGGTTCGGTCTTCGAAGGGCCGACGTCGACGGTCGTCCTCGCGAAGGAGAGGACGATCTACACGCCGCCGGCGACCATCGGCATCCTGCCCGGCACGACGCAGGCGGCGCTGTTCCGCGGTGCCGAGCGGGCGGGCTGGTCGGTCAAGGTCGAGCCGCTCAAGGTCTCGGACCTCATCGAGGGCGAGGGGCTGTTCCTCGCCTCGTCGGTCCGCAAGCTGACCAGGGTGCACACGCTCGACGGCGTCACGCTCACCGACTCCAGCGCGATCCACGCCGAGCTGGCCGCCGCGTACGAGAGCGAGTACGCGATCAGTTGAGGGCGCTGATGATCAGCAGGTGCGGCAGGATCGCTTCTTCGCGGTAGGCCGCGATCTTGTGGTGCCCGTCGAGGATCACCGCCGCGTCGGCGGTCTCCAGCACGACCGCGACCGGCCGGTGCCCGCTCTTGATCGCCGTCCGGTAGTAGCCGACCCGGGACACGTCGGCGGGCGGCCAGTCGGCGCTCGGGGTCAGGTAGCGGTCCTCGGCGAGCCGTTCGGGTCCGGTGACCTGGTATTCGCCGTCGGTGAAGAGATCGAGAAGCGGGCGGAGCGTGTCGCCGAGCGGGCGCCGCATCTGACCGGTGGCCAGCGCGATCCGCAGCGACTGCGGGAGTTCGGGTTGGACGGGGACCGAAGTTGTGTCGATGACACCTGTGCCACCGTCGACCTTTACCTGTTCCACATCTTCGTGGACGAGTGAAAGCGGAGAAGGGTTCCGGGTCGGGCCTGCGCGAGTGCCGGGAGTGACGCCTGTCTCACCACGGCCGCCACCGGGTAACCACCGGTAGTTGGATGATCCGCCAAGAACACCACCGGCAACCCGTTCGGCGGCACCTGGACGGCGCCGGTCAACAGGCCTTCGCTCGGCAGTTCCCGCTCCGCGTATTCGTTCCCGCGAGCCAAGGCGGGCCCGTCGAGCCGGAGCCCGACGCGGTTGGAATCCGCCGTCACCGTCCAGGGCTTCGCGAGCCCTGCCGCCAGGTTCTCGAACCAGTGCGCCCGCGGCCCCGGGTCGACCAGTACGGCGACCTCCGCCGGAGCCATCGTGGGCAAGACGACGTCGGCGCCTCCGGTCACGGACGGCGCGCCGAGAGGGAGGACGTCGCCCGCTTTCAGCGGCGCTGGCCCGATCTCCGAAAGGACGTCACGCGAGCGGCTGCCGAGTTCCGCCTCGACCGTGATCCCGCCGGAAACCGCCAGGTAGCACCGCAAACCGGTGGCGGGCGCGCCGATCGACACGACTTGGCCCGCGGCCAGCCACACCGGCGCGTGTGAGCCGACGTCGCGTCCGTCGACCTCGACACTGACGGCCGGGCCGGTCACCGCGACGGTGCAGGACGCCGACGCGCGCAGTCGCAGGCCGCCGAACAGGCACTCGACGCCCGCGGCGTCCTCGGCGTTGCCGACGAGCCGGTTGGCCAGTTTCAGCGCGGAGACATCCAGCGCGCCGGACGGCGGGACACCGAGATGCGCGTAACCGGGCCTGCCGAGGTCCTGGATCAGGGCGAGCGGGCCGGTCTCGACCACTGCGAGCGCCCTCATCCCGCACTCCGGAACCGCACCCGGTCGCCGGGCGACAGCAGCGCGGGCGGGTCGGCGCGCGAATCGAACAGGACGGTCCGGGTGTGGCCGATCAGCCGCCAGCCACCGGGCGAGACGCGCGGGTAGACGCCGGTGAACTCGCCCGCGATCCCGACCGAACCCGGCGGCACACGAGTGCGCGGAGTCGACAGCCGGGGCTGCTGGAGCGGCTCGGGAAGCCCTGTCAGGTAACCGAATCCGGGCGCGAACCCGGTGAAGGCCACGGTGTAGACGGCGCCGGTGTGCAGCCGGACGACGTCCTCAGTGGACACTCCGGCGTCCCGCGCGACGAGTTCGAGATCCTCGCCGTCGTAGGTGACGTCGAGAGTGATCTCCCCGGCTTCGCCTTCGGGCGGATGTTCGAGATCGGCGTCCGCCAGCAGGCCACGGGCGGCCGCGAGGGCACCGGAGCCCGGGGTTTCCACCACGAGCAGGCTGCGGGCGCCGGGGACGAGTTCGGCGATCCCCGGCGGGCGCGCGGACGAAATCGCGGCGTGTGCCGCGATAGTCTGGGCAAGGGAATCGCAGTCGAGCAGGGCGGCGTGCTCGCCGTAGGCACGCCACCGCATGGAAAGAGGGTCAGCCCACCACGCGACGCAGCAGCGCCGACGTGTGCGGCTGGAGTTCCTGGCCCATCATGGCGCGCTCCTCGACGTAGCCGAGTTCGCCGTTGACGATGCCGTAGAGCCGCTGCGACGCCGTGACGTCCTTGGCGCTCGACGAGCGGACGACCGCGTCGGTGCCCAGCTCCCAGGCCGGGACCGAAGCCTTGCCACGCGGCTTGCCGTAGAAGAGTTCCACGATGCCGGTGTTGTGGGTCAGCAGCAGTTCGATCGTGTCGTCCGCCTGCGGACGCCAGAACCCGGATTCCCGCGCGGCCGGACGGATGACCTTGCCGTCCTCGTCGAGCAGCCAGGCACGCGCCTCGTGGATGAGGAACGGGCGGCCGTCGTGCGCGATGGTCAGCTGCATGCCGAACCGGTACGGGCCCTCGATGGTCGGGTAGTCGACCTCGCCCTCGCCGCGCCAGACGCCGACGAGCGGCAGCAGCGCCAGGCAGGCGTCGTTGAGGTTCGCTCCTTCGCGCAGGTTCGCCGTGTCGCCCGGGATGGGCATGTCGTCGAACTGCGGAAGGTTCCGGTCGCGCGTGTTTTCCGCGCGCTTCTCCGCGGCCTGGATGGCCTCGTCGCCCTTAGCCGTCATCGGTCAGCGCTGGTCCGCGTAAAGCCGGTAGACGACGTACACGGCGAACCAGGTGATCGCGACGCCGGCGAGCACCAGCAGGGTCGTAAACAGGATCTCCACGCCACGCACTTTAGTCGCTACCTGCCCGGACAGGCCTGCCGAGGTCGCGTGGCCGTGCCCACAGGAGCTGAAGGACGCTTTCACCGCATCAGACGCGACGAAGGGGCCCTTCACCGCGTCGCATGCGGTGAAGGGCCCCTTCAGCCCGTCGTCAGGCGACCGAAATCGCCAGCTGGTGCACGCCGGGTCCCTGTGCGGTGACAGAGGCCTCGCCGTTGCCGGAGCGGTGCAGCGCGCGCACCGTCCAGTCGCCGGGGGCCGCGTAGAAGCGGAAGTCGCCGTCGGCCGACGAGACCACCTCGCCGGTGAAGTCGCCGCCGCCGTCCAGCAACCGCACGAAGGCGCCGCCGACGGGGCCCTCCGAACCGGTCACCTTGCCCGCCAGCACGACCTGGCCGCGGGTGTCGTAATCGGCGGGCGTGGCCTCCTGGACCGGTGCGCCGCAGCTGTCAGTGTCATTGCCAGCCATCACTTAGCTCCCAACTCGACCGGCACGCCGACGAGCGAGCCGTATTCCGTCCATGAACCGTCGTAGTTCTTCACGGCGTCGTAGCCGAGGAGCTCGTGCAGCGCGAACCACGCGATGGACGAACGCTCACCGATCCGGCAGTACGCGATCGTGGACTTCGACTCGTCGAGGCCCTCGTCGGAGTACAGCTCCTTGATCTCTTCCTCGGTCTTGAAGGTGCCGTCCTCGTTGGCGACCTTCGCCCACGGGACGTTCAGCGCGCCGGGGATGTGGCCAGGGACCTGCGACTGCTCCTGCGGAAGGTGCGCCGGGGCGAGCAGCTTGCCGGAGAACTCGTCGGGCGAACGCACGTCGACGAAGTTGCTGGAACCGATGGCCTGGACGACCTCGTCGCGGAACGCGCGGATCGAGAGGTCCTGCTCCTTGGCCTTGTACTCGGCCGGCTCGCGCTTGACGTCCTCGGAGTTCAGCTCGCGGCCGTCGAGCTCCCACTTCTTGCGGCCGCCGTCGAGCAGCTGCACGTTCTCGTGGCCGTAGAGCTTGAAGTACCAGTACGCGTACGCGGCGAACCAGTTGTTGTTGCCGCCGTAGAGGATCACGCGGTCGTCGTTCGAGATGCCCTTCTCGGACAGCAGCTTCTCGAAGCCCTCCTTGTCGACGAAGTCGCGGCGGACCCCGTCCTGCAGGTCCTTGCGCCAGTCGAACTTCACCGCACCGCGGATGTGTCCGTTGTCGTACGCGGTCGTGTCCTCGTCGACCTCGATGAACACGACACCCGGGGTGTCCAGGTTCTCCTCGGCCCACTGGGTGGTGACCAGGACGTCTTCACGGCTCATGGAGCTGACTCTCTTTCTGGGTTAGGACGCGCGAGGGCTGGGGCTGAAACGTTTGATGAGCAGGTACATCTCGCAACCGAGACAGAAGTTGAACGCCGCGTTGAGGAAGGCCGCGAGCAGCGCGAACGCCGTCGCGACGAAGCCGAGCGCGGTCAGCCCGGTGGCGAAGCCGACGGTGCCGACGACGGCGAACACGAACCCGACCGCCTGCGCGAACCGCAGCGGGGCGGCATCCTCGCGTTCGGCCGTCGGGCCGAGCCGCGGCGCGACCAGGTAGCGGTAGAGGAGGGAGTACGGCGCCGGCTTGAGCCCGATGAAGGCCCCGATCGCGAACACCACCGCCTGCGCCGCGAGCAGTGGCCACCACTGGGTGATGAGCACGACCGCGAGCACGATCGTCGTCAGGATGGCGGCGAAACGCGGACCGCGGGGGTCGACGGCCGGTCCTGCGGACATGGTTCCTCCTGCGAACGAGAGGGAAAAGGTGCGTGCCGGAAGGCACGCGCAGGCATCAGGGCGCGTTCAGCGAGCCGGACACAGGCTGCTGCGAACGCGGCACAGATCCACTGCGCGGCGCTGGGTCAGCAAGGTTCGGGGCAGCCTGTTCACGGGCACGAGGGTACGCAGAGCTCCCTCAGGTTGGGAACCGTGTTCACACCTTGGGACGCTTCCCAAAATTCGGGATCAGACGTTCGCCAGATGGGGTTTCAGGGCTTCGAGAAGCTCCTGACCTCGGGGAACGCCGCCGACGCGGAAAACCTCCCGGCCGTCCGGCGTCAAGGCCAGCGTCGTCGGAGTCCGCAATATCGAAAGTGCTTGGGCGACTTCGGGGGTCTCGGTGACGTCCAGATCGACGTGTGTGAGGCCATCGGTCTTGTCCGCGAGCGCCGACAGGATCACGCGGGTGTGGCGGCACGGCGCGCAGAACGTCGTCGAGATCTGGACCAGGGTGACGCCTTCGGGCGCGAGGGCGTCCGAGACGCGGCCGGGCAGTGCGGGCGCGCCTGTCTTCGCCGCGCGGATGCGGCCGTTGCGCGCCTGCAGCAGCGCGCCCGCCACGCCGCCGAGCACCAGTACGCCCAGCAGCACCCACACCCCGGTCATCCGCAAGTCACCCCTGAGGCTTCGCTCCGCTGAAGGCGACGTTCTTGCCTTCACCCTTGATGGTCACCGAGCCGCTGTTCACGCGTACCGACGTCGGGGTCACCGAGAACGGCATCGCGCCGGTGTCGATGGTCGCGTTGAAGTTCGGCAGCAGCGCGTCCTGTACCGCTTGGGGAACGACGGTGGTCTCCTTGTCATTCCCGAACTGCAGCCGCTTCGGCTCGATGCTGATCTTCTGGCCCTTGAGTTCGATCATCGCGAAGCAGAAGATCTCCACCTTCTGCCCGGCGATCTGCACGTTGCCCGACAGCCGGATGCCCGCGCTGGAGCTGTCGATCGGTTCACCCTGCGCGTTGGTGGTCGGCGGCGTCGTCTCGCCCTGGCCGTTCTCGCCGTTGCGGACGTAGTCCTCGGTGACCGGCTCGATCTTGAGGTTCTCGATCTTGTCGAGCGGGGCCTGCTTCGCGATGTCGGAAGCCTTGACGGTCACTTCGCCCTTGAGCGTGCCGATGACGATCGACTTCGTGTTGCCGGACGTCAGATCCGACAGCGGCGCCGTGACGTCACTCATGTCCGCGTTGAAGTCCACGTCCCGCAGCTTCGGCGGGACCGCGACGCCCTGGGCGTTGATGGTGATGTGACTGTAGTCACCGGAAAGGGCCTGGGTCAGGAACGGGAAACCGTGCACCGTGACGGCCGGATCGTTGGCCAGCGCCAGCTGTTCCCGGGTCTTCTGGGAGATCGTGTGCTCGGCGAACGCCGCCGCCCCGAAATCGGCCCCGACCAGCAGCACCACCAGTACCGCGAGGGCGATGAGCCAGCCCCGGCCACGGCGCTTTCCTCGCTTGGCGGACCGGCCGGGGGACGGTCGGTCGTCATGCGCCACGGGCCTGCTCACCATTGCGTCGAATCTCCTTCGTAAAGCTCTTTGGCCAGGTGTGATCGATCCAGCACGGGGTAGGTCCTCGGCTGTTCACCCGCTATTCTCACTAAGCACCGGCTGTAGCCACGTTCGAGGCGACCACGACTGAAGGCGGTGCGGCGATGAGCCTGGACCTTCTGGTACTGACCCCGGAAGCAGATGCCACCACGGTGCTCCCCGCCCTGGATCTGCTGCCCCACACCGTACGCGTCCGTGCTCCGGAAGTGACCGCGCTGCTCGACGCGGGCCACCGCGACGTCATCGTCCTCGACGCCCGCAGCGATCTCGCCTCCGCGAAGAGCCTCTGCCGCCTGCTCAAGGGCGCCGGCGAGGACGAGACCTCCACGCCGGTCATCGCCGTCGTCGGCGAAGGCGGATTGGTGGCGGTCAGCGCGGAATGGCGCACCGACGACATCCTCCTCCCGACCGCGGGTCCCGCCGAGGTCGACGCGCGGCTGCGGCTGGTCACCACCCGCGACGGCGCTTCTGCGCAGGTCGACGCCGAACTCCGGGTCGGCGAACTGGTCATCGACGAGGCGACGTACACCGCGAAGCTGCGCAAGCGCACCCTCGAGCTCACCTACAAGGAGTTCGAACTCCTCAAGTACCTCGCGCAGCACGCCGGCCGGGTGTTCACCCGCGCCCAGCTGCTGCAGGAGGTCTGGGGCTACGACTTCTTCGGCGGCACGCGCACGGTCGACGTCCACGTCCGGCGCCTGCGCGCGAAGCTCGGGCCTGAGCACGAGCAGATGATCGGGACCGTGCGCAACGTCGGCTACAAGTTCGAGCGGCCCGCCAAAGGCACGACCAAGCAGCAGGCCATCGCCCCGGACGCGAGCGTCTACGAGCCGAGCGAGCTTTCCTCGCACTGAGTCCCCTCTCCTCCTGCCTGACAAGACGCCCGGGCGCCCCCCGGGTTCCCCGGTAGTGTCGGTTTCATGCTCGAACTGCTGTGGACCGGTGAACCGGAAACGGAAGAGATCCGCCGTTTCCTGCTCGCCGTGCGTGAAGCCGACGGCCGCCCCGAAGACACCGGTTTCGCCGGTGGACAGCATCTTCTGGGACATGTCGACGGCGAGTTGGTCGCGTACGCGCACCTGGACACCGAAGGCGATTCGCACGGAAACCAGGTCGCCGAACTTTTCGTTCATCCCGGGCACCGCCGCTCCGGGCACGGCAGGGCACTCACCAAGGCGCTCGTCGACCGCGTCGCGGGGAAGCCTCTGCGCGTCTGGGCGCACGGGGATCACCCCGCCGCCGTCCACCTCGCCGGTACCGAAGGCTTCGAGCGCGCGCGGGAACTGCTGATCCTGCACGCGGACGTCGAAACAGCCGATTGGCCGGAACCCGTGACGCGCGAAGGCGTCACACTGCGCACCTTCGTGCCCGGTCAGGACGAGGAAGCGATGGTCCGCGTCAACGCGCGTGCCTTCGACTGGCACCCCGAACAAGGCGCCCTGACCGCCGACGAGGTCCGCGCGACCGAGACCGAGGCCTGGTTCGACCCCGAAGGCTTCTTCCTCGCCGAGGAGAACGGTGAGGTCGTCGGCTTCCACTGGACGAAGGTCCACGAGGCCGTTCCCGGCCGGTTCGGCGGCGAGCCCGCCGGTGAGGTCTACGTCGTCGGCATCGATCCGGACGCGCAGGGCGGCGGCCTCGGCAAGGCGCTCACCCTCGCCGGGCTGCGGTATCTCCGCGATCGCGGACTCGGCCAAGTGATCTTGTACGTCGAAGGCGACAACGCCCCCGCACTCGCCGTTTATTCGAAGCTCGGCTTCACCCGATACGAGGTAGACGTTCAATACGCTCGGTAACCGTGTTCACACTTGCGGCACTTGACCGGTCACGGAGAGCAGACGCGCAGGTCACGGCCGGGACACGGTCCACTTTCGGAGTAGTCGCGCTGCTCACATCGGCCGCCTTGTTCACTTGCCGTTCACCCTCTGACGGCCACCTGTCCACTGTCGGTGCTTAGTGTCCGGGTCCGGAAGGAACGCTCCCGTTCCACCGATCCGGCGAAAGTCTCCCAGTGGAGGAAATGCAGTGAAGATCATGCGGCCCGCGGGCGCGATCGGCATCGTGGCCACCGCCGCCCTCGTGCTCGGCGCCTGTGGATCCGACCCGGCGGCGACCAAGCCCGGCAGCACCGGTGCCGCCGCCGCGCCCAGCGGCACGGCCGACGTCGATTGCGGCGGCAAGAACCCGCTTTCGGCCGAGGGCTCGTCCGCCCAGAAGACGGCGATCGACATCTTCGTGCAGGCCTACGCCGCCAAGTGCTCCGGCCAGAAGGTGAACTACAACCCCAGCGGTTCGGGCGCCGGCGTCAAGCAGTTCAACGGCAACCAGGTCGACTTCGCCGGATCCGACTCGCCGCTCAAGTCCGGTGAGGAAGCCGACAAGGCCAAGGCCCGGTGCGCCTCCGACGCCTGGAACCTCCCGCTCGTCATCGGCCCGGTCGCGGTCGCCTACAAGGTTTCCGGGGTCGACAAGCTGACCCTGACCCCCGAGGTCACCGCCAAGATCTTCAACGGTGGCATCACCAAGTGGAACGACCCGGCCATCAAGGCGGTCAAGGGCAACGAGGGCGTCAACCTGCCGGACAAGCCGATCCAGGTCATCTCCCGCACCGACGAGTCGGGCACCACCGACAACTTCCAGAAGTACCTGAAGATCGCCTCGAAGGGCGCTTGGACCCAGGGCGACGGCAAGAAGTTCAACGGTGGCGTCGGTAACGGTGCCGAGAAGTCCAACGGTGTGGCCAGCGCGGTCAAGGCCACCGACGGCGCCATCACCTACGTCGAGTCCGCCTTCGCGAAGGACGGCCTCAACGCCGCCCTGATCGACAGCGGCTCCGGCGGTGTCGAGCTGACCGCGGCGAACGTCGCCAAGTCCCTCGATGCGGCGAAGTTCAAGAAGGAGGGGTCGAACGACCTCGCCCTCGACCTCGACGCGATCTACGGCAGCAACGTCGCCGGCGCGTACCCGGTCATCCTCGCCACCTACGAGATCGTCTGCTCGAAGTACGCCGACGCCGAGGTCGCCAAGGCCGTCAAGGCCTTCCTGACCGTCGCCGCCACGGACGGCCAGAAGCCGCTCGCGGACAAGGGTTACGTGCCGATCCCGCAGAGCCTGCAGGACAAGGTCCTGACCGCCGTCAAGGCCATCGCCTGACCCTGTTTGCCAACCTTCAGGTTGATCAGTAAAGACAGGCTGGACAGAAGTAGTCGATGAGCGATTCCTCTTCGCCCAGAACGCCCACCGGCGACCCCGGTGGGCGTTCTGGCGTCCGCGAGACCTTCACGGAGGACCCGATTTCGGAGCAACCTGCCGCGTCACCGCCCGAGAAGTCCTCGGTGCCGCTCGCGAGCCCCAATTCCAGGACGGTGCGCCCCGGTGACCGCATCTTCCAGTTCCTGACCACCGGTGCCGGCGTCTTCGTCGTCGCACTGATCGGCCTGATCGGACTGTTCCTGCTGGTGCAGGCCATTCCGGCGCTCCAGGCCGACGAAGCGAGCTTCCTGACGAGCCAGGTCTGGCAGACCGATCCGGGCGACATGCGCTTCGGCATCATGGGCCTGCTGCTGGTCACGGTCTACTCGTCGCTGCTGGCGCTGATCATCGCGATGCCGATCTCGCTCGGCATCGCCCTCTTCCTGACCCAATACGCGCCGAAGCGGCTGGCGCGGCCGTTCGCCTACGTGATCGACCTGCTCGCCGCGGTCCCCTCGATCATCTACGGCCTGTGGGGCCTGATGGTCTTCGCGCCGACGATCGAGCCCTTCTCCCGGTGGGTCAACGACACCTTCTCGTGGATCCCGATCTTCGCGGCGGGCAACGTCTCGCCGGACATGCGCGGCACGATCTTCACCGCAGGCATCGTGCTCGCCGTGATGATCCTGCCGATCATCACCTCGCTGTCCCGCGAGGTGTTCGAGCGGACCCCGACCCCGCATATCGAAGGCGCGCTGGCGCTGGGCGCCACCCGCTGGGAGGTCATCCGCACCACGGTGCTGCCGTTCGGCAAGGCGGGGTACATCGGCGCCTCCATGCTCGGCCTCGGCCGCGCGCTCGGCGAGACGATCGCGCTCGCGATCATCCTGACCGGCGCGGTGGGCCGCGAGTTCACCTGGAGCCTCTTCGACGGCGGCGCCACCTTCGCCTCGAAGATCGCGGCGGACTACGCGGAACTCAACAACGAGATCTCGGCGGGCGCGTACATCGCGGCCGGCCTCGTGCTGTTCCTGCTGACGTTCATCGTCAACTTCGCCGCGCGATCCATCATCGCCAAGAAGGGGGACTGAGCATGTCCACCACGCTCGAGAAGACCCCCGCCACCACCCCCGCCTTCCAGCAGGTCAGCCTCGCGAGGAAGGCCAAGAACGGCCTCGCCACGGCCCTGATCTGGCTGTCGTTCCTCATCGCCGTCGTGCCGCTGGTGTGGCTGCTCGCCACGGTGGTCATCAACGGTGTCAAGCGGATCCCCTACAGCAACTGGTGGACCGAGGACTTCGGCTCGGTGCTGTCGGACGAGGTCGGCGGCGGCGTGGCACACGCCGTCATCGGCTCGGTGCTGCAGGGTGTGGTCTGCGCGATCATCGCGGTCCCGATCGGCATGCTGGTCGCGATCTACCTGGTCGAGTACGGCCGCGGCAAACTGGCGAAGACCACGACGTTCATGGTGGACATCCTTTCCGGTGTCCCCTCGATCGTCGCGGCGCTGTTCATCTACGCGCTGTGGATCACCACGTTCGGCCTCCCGCGCAGCGGTTTCGCCGTGTCGCTCGCCCTGGTGCTGCTGATGATCCCGGTGGTCGTGCGGTCCTCGGAGGAGATGCTGCGGATCGTCCCCGACGACCTGCGCGAAGCCTCCTACGCGCTCGGCGTGCCGAAGTGGAAGACGATCATGAAGATCGTCCTGCCGACCGCGCTGTCCGGCATCATCGGCGGCATCATGATGGCGCTCGCCCGGGTCATGGGCGAGACCGCGCCGCTGCTGGTCCTCGTGGGCTATTCCGCCTACGTGAACTGGGACATCTTCGGTGGCGAGCAGGCCGCTCTGCCGCTTCTGATGAACAACGAACGGGTCAGCAACCCGTTCGACGAAGGTACCGTCGCGTTCGACAGGATCTGGGGTGCCGCCCTCACCCTGGTGCTGATCATCGCGATCGTGAACCTCCTCGCCATGCTCTTTGCCCGTCTTGTCGCCCCGAAGAAGAAGTGAGCTGTTTGAGATGGCCAAACGAATCGACGTCAAAGACGTGGACATCTACTACGGCAAATTCCACGCCGTGGACGGCGTCACCCTCTCGGTGCCGCCGCGGAACGTCACCGCGTTCATCGGCCCTTCGGGCTGCGGCAAGTCGACGGTGCTGCGCACGCTGAACCGCATGCACGAAGTCATCCCCGGCGCCCGCGTCGAGGGCGAGGTGCTGCTCGACGGCGAGGACATCTACGGTGCCGGCGTCGACCCGGTGCAGGTCCGCCGCACCATCGGCATGGTGTTCCAGCGGCCCAACCCGTTCCCGACGATGTCGATCCGCGACAACGTCGTGGCTGGCCTCCGCCTCGGCGGCGCCAAGGGCAAGAAGGAACTCGACGAGGTCGCCGAGCGCGCGCTGCGCGGCGCGAACCTGTGGAACGAGGTCAAGGACCGGCTCAACAAGCCGGGCGGCGGCCTCTCCGGCGGTCAGCAGCAGCGGCTCTGCATCGCGCGGGCCATCGCCGTGCGGCCCGACGTGCTGCTGATGGACGAACCGTGCTCCGCGCTCGACCCGATCTCGACGCTCGCCATCGAGGACCTCATCGGCGAGCTCAAGAAGGAATACACGATCGTCATCGTGACCCACAACATGCAGCAGGCGGCGCGGGTCTCGGACCAGACGGCGTTCTTCAACCTGGCGGGCGTCGGCCAGCCGGGCCGCCTGGTGGAGCTGAACGACACCGAGAAGATCTTCTCGAACCCGGACGAGAAGGCGACCGAGGACTACATCTCGGGCCGGTTCGGCTGAGTCTTTTTGCGCGTGAAGGCCCCTTCCCTCGGCTCAGCCGAGGGAAGGGGCCTTCACGCGCTTGGGGGTCTGGGCCGGGTGGGGCAGGCGAGGCAGGTCGCGAAAGCCACTTTCGCGACGCTGGGTGTCCCGAAAGTGGCTTTCGCGACACCCGCGCAGGGCGGTCGTGAGCACTGAGCCGTCGACACAACGAAGGGGCCCTTCACCACATCACATGCGGCGAAGAGCCCCTTCGTCAGCGCTTGACAGAAGTTACAGCTCGTCGGGTCCGTAGCCGGGCATCTTGCCGGTCACCACGAAGATCATCCGGCGCGCGACCGAGACGGCGTGGTCGGCGAAGCGCTCGTAGAAGCGGCCCAGCAGGGTGACGTCCACGGCCGCGGCGACACCGTGGTCCCAGTTCCGGTCCATGATGACGGTGAACAGGTGCTTGTGGATCTCGTCGACCTCGTCGTCGTCCGACTCGATCGTGCGGGCGGCCTCGACGTCCTTGGACTTGATGACCTGCTCGACCTGGCGGGCCAGGCTCACCCCGACCTCGCCCATCTTGGCGAAGTCGGCCTTCACCTCGTCGGGCAGCACCGGGTCCGGGTGACGGCGGCGCGCGGCCTTGGCCACGTGCAGCGCCAGATCGCCCATCCGTTCCAGGCTTTCCGCCGCGTGGATCGCGGCGAGGACGGTCCGCAGGTCGGTCGCGACGGGTGCCTGCAGTGCCAGCAGCGCGTACGCCTGCTCCTCGCATTCGGCGCGCGCGTCGTCGACCTTCGCGTCGTCGCTGATCACCTGCTCGGCGAGTCCGAGATCGACCTCGAGCAACGCCCGGGTCGCCCGCTCCATCGCGTCGGCGACCTGGAGGGACATGCTCGCTAGGTTCTCGGCGAGCTGTTCGAGTTCGACATGGTAAGCCTCACGCATGGCCCAACCCTACGGGGAACGGGCACCAAAAGCCGCATCCCAGAGTGAACCCGACGTGAACCCGGACTAACGAATGATCCTCAGCCTGAGCTGGTGCTCTTCTTGGCGCCGCCGGACTTGGCGGAGCTGGTCGGAGCGGCCGCCGTGTCGCTCGCGGGCGGCGCCGGCGCCTTCTCTTCCAGCGGGGTGTTGTTGATCAGCGCGTCGAAGACGGCCTTCGCCCGGCTCTGCACCAGGACCTCGTTGCCGCGCTTGTTCGCCTCTTCGGTGGTGGGCACGGTGAGGAACTTGACCTTGTCCGAACCCATCCCGCGCATCGACTTCGCCAGCGTCATCATCTGGTTGATGCCGAGGTTCTCGCCGAAGGTGGCCTTGGCGAACGCGTCGATGAAACCGCTGAGCTTGCCCGTGTCCAGGATGACGTCCTTCGACATCACCGTCTTCAGCAGCGCGCCGAGGAAGGCCTGCTGCCGTTTGATCCGGCCGTAGTCCGACGTCGGGTCGCCCTTGACGTGCCGCGCCCGGACGTAGTTCAGCGCCTGGTCGCCGGAGATCCGGACCTCGCCCGCCTGCGGGATGATCATGCCGAGCGTGGTGTCGTCGACCGGCTTCTCGTTGTACACGGTGACGCCCTGCACGGCGTCGACCATGGATTTGAAGCCGTTGAAGTCGATCCCGACGAAGTGGTTCATCTTCATGCCGGTGATCTGCTGGATGACCTTCGTGACGCACTGCGGGCCGCCGACCGCGTAGGCCGTGTTCAGCTTCGCGATCTTCTGCGCCGGCGAGGTCTCTTCCTTGTACGACGACGTCGCCGGGTCCCAGCGCTTGCATTCGGGACGGTTGATCTCGAGGTCGCGGGGGAAGGACACCATGACGACGCGCTGCCGGTCGGCGGGGACGTGCGCGATCATCACCGTGTCCGAACGGGCGCCCGGGGTGCCGTCCGCGTCGCCGACGCCGTCTTCGGCGGCCGCGCCGTCACGGGTGTCGGAGCCGACCATCAGGAAGTTCTCGTCGCCGGTCTGACCGGCGGCGTCCTGGATGTCGGCGGAGTCTTCGTCGAGCGAGGCGACGTTGTTGAACTTCGCGTCGAACCAGGTCTGGGCACCCCAGGCCGAACCGATGGAGAGGAACACGAGCGCGGCGACGACGGCGGCCGCGATCCGGCCGGCCTTGGCCGTCTGCCTGGTCTTGCGTTCCTTCTTCTCCTGAAGGCGGGTCTGCGGCGACGATTCCCCGGAGGCCTCGGCAGGCTCGGAATCGGTGGTCGTGACCACGCGCTGCAGGGCCGTGCGGGTCTGCTCCAGCAGCGCGGCGGGACGGGAAGCGAGCCGCTCGCGGCGCTCGCGTTTCTTGGCCTCTTCGGCCTCGAGTTCGTCGTGCGCGGCGGAGAACCGGGCGAGCGTGTGGTCGATCTTGCGCTTGGTGATCGTCGCGTCGTCGATCGCTTCGAGCTCGTCGGTCATCGTGAGCGGGTCCATCTCGGACCGCGGCGGGACACCGGGCGAGAGGGACGGCTGCGGGACCGGGGTTTGCTGCACCGGCCGCTGCGGCGGGCGGCGGGGACGACGCGGGGGCGCCGGTGCGACGGGCTGCTGCTGCGCGCCCGGGTTCACCACCGGCGGACGGCGCTGCGTCGGCGCTTCGGGGGTGGGCGCGACCTGCGGAGTACGGCGCGGCTGCCGTGCGCGAGGCGGGCGCGGGGTCTCCGCGGGCGGCGTCTGAACAGGCGGTGTGGCGGGGCTGGCCGCACGAGGCGCGGGCGCCGGGCTTTCGACGGGGGCGGCCGAACGAGGCCGACGCGGTGCGGGCGGCTCCACCCTGGCGGCACGCGCACCGGGTCTCGGAGGCTCGGGAGACGGCTCGTCCTGCCGGAGACGGCGCGGAGCGGGCGCCTCGGCGGCGGGGTCGAAGATCGGGCGCTCACCGGTATGACGTGCGACGACGTCGGAAACGCTGATCCCGCCGTGGGTGTCCATCGAGCGGCGTCGAGCCCTGCGGCCGCGCTCACCGGGACTTCTCTCCGTTTGGCTGTGGCGACCGGTCCCCGGGTTGTGGTGCTCGTCGGGCACTCGGTCTCCTTTCACGAATCGGTCGAAGCTCTTTCGTTATCGTACGGACACCTTGGGTTCGTGACGACAACCATCCCGGAATTTTCTTCACCCAAGGTACCGAGAAGCGCCGAGCGGTCCATGCGATCGGGTGAGCGGTCGTGGTTAAAGCTGCGTTAAAAGGTGTGAAACCACTACGCAGAGTGCGAGTGTTGGCCGAGTGAGTGGCCTAGCCGCCGGCGGAGTCCGCGGCGTTCATCGGATGCGGAATCGTCCGTGAAGATTCCTCATCGTGATAGGCGACTTTGTTCCGTCCTGCCCGTTTCGCCATATACAACAAAGCGTCGGCACTGCGCAACTGTCGTTCCGGTTCCACCGCGGGATTCGCTTCCGCGCGGCTCTCGTGCGAGAGTCCCACGCTGATCGTCACCGACAGACCGGGCCGGATCCGGCGCCACGGATGGCGGGCGACCCGGATACGGGCGGTGTCCGCGATGCGCACGGCGCGGGCGGCGTCGACGTCCGGGATGACGAGTGCGAACTCCTCGCCGCCGTAGCGGGCGCAGAACGCCTCGGGCGGCAACCCCTGCTGCAGCAGATCGGCCACTTCACGCAGCACCCGGTCGCCGACGAGATGCCCGAAAGTGTCGTTGACGCCCTTGAACAGGTCGAGGTCGACCAGCGCGATCGCGATCCCGGGCGGGCCGCGGTGGTCGACCGCCGGGCCGTGCAGCCACTGGTCGAGGTAGCGGCGGTTGTAGCTGGACGTCAGCGTGTCCCGCAGGCTGCCGGCCCTGGCGAGGTCGAAGGC
Source organism: Amycolatopsis sp. lyj-108 (assembly GCF_046549005.1). Taxonomy (NCBI): domain Bacteria; kingdom Bacillati; phylum Actinomycetota; class Actinomycetes; order Pseudonocardiales; family Pseudonocardiaceae; genus Amycolatopsis; species Amycolatopsis sp. lyj-108. The sequence goes on from NZ_JAJPWQ010000001.1 coordinate 645,559, forward strand.
GGATTTGAGGTGGTGATAGGCGCGGCGCCAGTCACCCTGGGTGGCGAGCACCCCGGCGATCGACTCGTGGAGGCTGAGCAGATCGGTGGTCGGCGCGCCCGATGGGAGCGCGGCCTCGTCGTCGGCTGCCACGCTCACCTCCGCCACGAATTGGTTTTCGTCGTATAGGAGGGATCTCTTGAGGTATGAGTACGGTCCAAAGTGAATATCGCTCAAGTGGACGACGGTCGCGCACCATTGTCACGCACCGAAGTGCCGTTCTGTAAGGCCGAAAACGGCTCGGCGTCTTTGAGCTGCGAAAACTGATCTTTCGCCCAGTAACTCACGTCAGTCACATCGTCATTCAGCAACAGTGCGTAATCATTCCAGCTCACCCAGCGCCAGTCGCCGACCTCGTCCGGATGCGGTTCCGGATCGTCGTCGACCCAGGCGACGAAGACCGGGCAGAACTCGTTCTCGACCACTCCATCGAATGGTGGCGTGGAGTAGCGGTACGCCGGAAGGACGCAGCGGAGCCCGTTCAGCCGGGGCAGGCCGAGCTCGAAGTCGGCACGGCGCCTGACGGCCTCCTCGATCGGCTCACCCGGTGCGGGATGCCCGCAGACACTGTTGGTCCAGACCCGGGGCCACACCTTCTTGGTGGCGGCGCGGCTGGTGATCAGCAGGGCCTGGTCGCTGCTGCGCAACAGGTAACAGGAGAACGCCAGGTGCAGCCTGGTGTGCTCGTGGTGCGCGGCCAGCTTGGGCGCGGTTTCGCCGGTCGGCTCGCCGTCCTCGGTGACGTAGACGATGCGTTCGGTGTCCACTTCGGTCGTTTCGTTCACCGGACCCACTGAACCAGCAGGCTCGCTGTAACCGGTACCGCGACCAGAGTTACCCCTGTTAGTGGGATGAGAGGTGCTCCACGAGCAAAGAAGTGACGGCCTCGGGCGCCTCTTCCACCACCCAGTGGGAGGCGTCCTCGATCATCTCGAAGCGGTACGGGCCGGTGACCCGGTTCGCGGTGTCGAGCGCGGCCGTCGACCCGAAGGCGGCGTCCTCGGTGCTCCAGATGTAGAGCGTCGGAACCTCGATCGGCCCGATCTTCCCGCCGGGACGGCCGGCGCGGTACCAATTGAGCGCGGCGGTCAGCGCGCCCGGTTCGGACAGCCGCCGGACGTACTCGTCGACCTTGCTCGGCGGCAGCTTCCAGTCGAACATGCGGCGCAGCGCGTCGGCGTTGTTCTCGAGCATCCGCCGTTCGGTGACGCGGGTCTGCCGCCATTCGGTCATGTACCCCGAACGGAGGTGCTGGTCCTCGTCGGTCTTCATGGCCTCCGCCAGCGCCGCCGGATGCGGCGTCGAAATGACGGCGAGACTGCGGAGCCTGCCGGGATGCGCATCGGCCGTCCACCACGCGACGGCGCCGCCCCAATCGTGCCCGACGAGATCGAATTCGTTCCACCCCAAGCGATCCGCGATCGCGATGACGTCGGCGACGAGGTGATCCATGTTGTACTCGGACGCCTGTTCCGGCCGGACGTCCGGCGAGTAACCGCGCTGATCCGGTGCCACCGCGCGATAGCCCAGCACCCCGAGCGTGGCGACCTGGTGCTCCCATTCCACCGCGGCCTCGGGAAACCCGTGCAGCAACAGGACGGGGCGGCCGTCTTCGGGGCCCGCCGCGATGGCGTCGAAGGAACCGGCGTCGGTGGGAATGGTCAGCTGCTCGATCACGACACCGACTTTACGGGGACGGTCAGCCGCCCGAGTGCATGTCCTCGGCTTCGGGGACGCAGTCGTCGTCCGGGTCGTCGAGCCAGCCGTGCGGCAGCGTGACCTTGCCCGGCGAACCCTGCCGCCCGCGCGGCCCGGTGGCGGCGCTGGGGAACGGGGCGTCGTGGTCGAGCTTGGCGATGAGATCGTCGAGTTCGTCCATACCGGACAACATCGCGAAGCCGCGGCGAAGTTCGGAGCCGACCGGGAAACCCATGAAGTACCAGGCCATGTGCTTGCGGATGTCCCGCATCGCCTTGTCGTGGCCGTCGTGTTCGACGAGTAGTTCCGTGTGGCGGCGCAAGACTTTCGCGACCTCGCCGAGATTCGGCGGCGTGGGCTGCGGACGCCCGGCGAAGGCGGCTTCCAGTTCGCCGAACAGCCACGGCCTGCCCAGGCAACCGCGTCCGACCACGACACCGTCGCAGCCGGTCTCGTCGACCATGCGCAACGCGTCCTCGGCGGAGAAAATGTCGCCATTGCCGAGCACCGGGATACTGGTGACGGCTTCCTTGAGCGCCGCGATCTTCGTCCAGTCGGCCTGGCCGGAGTAGCGCTGCGCGGCCGTGCGCGCGTGCAGGCTGACCGCCGCCGCGCCCTCCGCCTCGGCGATCCGCCCGGCGTCGAGGTAGGTGAGATGGTCGTCGTCGATGCCCACCCGGAACTTGACCGTGAACGGCACGCCCGCCTCGGCCGCGGCCTTCGCCGACTCGCGCACGATGTCCGCGAACAGCTTGCGCTTGAACGGCAACGCCGCGCCGCCGCCCTTGCGCGTCACCTTCGCCACCGGGCAGCCGAAGTTGCTGTCGATGTGGTCGGCGAGCCCCTCGCCGGTGATGATGCGGACGGCCTCGGCCATCGTCTTGGGGTCGACCCCGTAAAGCTGCATGGACCTGGGCTTTTCGTTCTCGCCGAAGGTCATCATGTGCATGGTGCCGGGATGGCGCTCGACCACCGCGCGGGCGGTGATCATCTCGCAGACGTAGATGCCCGCGCCGTACTCCTGGCACAGCTGCCGGAACGCGACGTTGGTGATGCCCGCCATGGGAGCGAGCACGACCGGCGGATCGACCTCGTAGGGGCCGATCTTCAGGACGGGCTTGCTCAGGGTGGCTGTCACGTCCTCCATTGTCGCCTGTGGTGTCTGTCACTCGCAGGTGGGCCGGTCTCCGCCGCCGATCGCCTCGCCGCGAGGGGAGGTCACCCACCATTTGATCGTGCCGTCGGGGTAGGTCCCGTCGATGCAGGTCATACGACCGGCGGTGATCACGCCGGTGTGCTTCGGGGACCTCAATTCGATCCGCAGGTTGTAGAAGCGGGCTCTGTCGTTCTCGACGACTTCGTCTTCGTCTCGCCACACGGTCAGCTCGGGGAAGGTGAGGCTGTCGAAGCGCACTGACCGGACGCCCTCGAAGTGGAGTTCGACAGGCTCGGTCTCCGGCCTGAACCCGGACCGGAGGATCAACTGCGAGTGCCCGGCGCCGTATCGCCACAGCTGGAAGGTGCGGGACGTGCTGAGGAGCGTTTCACCGGGGTTCATCAGGCCAGTATGGAGAAATTCCGATACCCGGTTCGGAAGTGATGCGCAGTTCAGACATGCGTAAGGCCAGGGTCCCGGTATTCCCCGGGTGCACCTGGCCTTGCGACTCGTGCGATGCCCACGGCGCCACACTCCGCGTCGTCCGGACCTGCTCGGGCGACATCACAAGCGTAGCTCGTGTGCGCGCAGAGACTGAAAACCTCCATTGCGGCGTGTGCTGCCTGTCGCTCGCAGGTGGAACGCGCCCGACGGAGAACCACGCGACCGCTCGGCTGCCGGTTCGGATCACTTGTTCCAGACGGTGACCTTGGTACGAATGGTGTTACCGGCACCGACCACGTCAAGGACGAAGATCCGTCCCTCGGCAGTGCGCCCGCATACCTGATTTCCGGTAGTGACCTGGACCTGGTTGGAGCCGTCCGTGTCCACGGCCGAAGCGCACTCGCCTTTGCCTGGCCGTCCGCTCTTCTTCCAGGACGTCACGATCGTATTTCCTTTGACATACAAGGAGTCGCTCGAAATTCTGGCGAGGTACTCACCGTCGGTGTAATTCGGTGGGTTGTGGTCGAGGTTGAACTTGCCCCACGTGAGCTCGCCGGTCCAGTAGACCGCACCGTCGGTCTTGGGTTGCGGTGCTGTTGTCGGGGCTTCACCGACGGGCCGAACTTCTGGCGTCGCGGTGACGGTGACCGTCTCAGTCGAGGAGACGGTCGTTGCCTTCGGCTGTTCCGCGTCCGGAGCGCTCGTGCGGCCGAGGAAGAAACCGGCCCCGGCCAACGCGGTCACCAATGCGGCGATCGCGGTGATCCATTGATGGCCGAGTTGACCCCAGCCGGTCTTCTTTGCGGATTCCTGATCATCACTCATGATGTCCCCCTGACCCTCCGTGATCGGGGTAACACCTTAGTGGCGGAGCATCGAACTCATGAGCCCGGCCCAGTGAGCTGATCCTGCCGTACAAGCGGACTCGTCAGGACGACTTCGCCAATTGGCTGACTCGCTGGAACGACATGCCGAGCACTTTGCCCGCTTCGCGTTGTGAAACGCCGAGTGCGAGCAGTTCTTGAACTGCCGCCCGGTGTTCGGCGGCGGCTTCGGCCTGCTTGCGCTGAGCCTCTTCGCGCAGGACTTCGGCGCGGGCTTGATGGTCCTTCACGGAACTCGGCAGGTGCACCTCGAGGTGCAGGTCGTACTCGTCTTCGGCACCGTCCATGATTTCGATGAGCTCGTTGGCCATCGTCACAACGTCCTTGTAGCGGAGAGCCTGGGTCGAGCGATCGATCTCGCGGACCCGGATCAGCCAGAACCTTCCATCGCGAGTGACTTCGGCGTGGTAGGTCTTCACTTCCTCCACCATCCTTTCCCGAGGACGCCTTCGCATTCCTTGAAAATGTCGACGGCGAAGACCTCGCCCAGTTCTAGGATCCACGCCGCGCGTTGCCGCCTGGCGGCGACAGTGAGCCTGTCCAGAGGCGGGGAGACGCAGTCGTCAAGGCCGGGCTGGGCATCTCCCGAGATGGGATGAGCACGGTCCGCTCGTTGCCGCCGCGCATCACCGGATTTCGGCAGCTTCGCCTTCATGAGCGTCCAGACAAGGCGCGACTCCGCCGTCGTTGGCGAGGCGGGTCGACAGGGGCTGCCTCGCCGGAATCGCGGTCACTCCAGACTAAAGATCCGGTGCCGGACGGCCGATGAGTCCATCTGGGACGCCCACGAGCGGTCTTGAGTCGGCAGATGCGCGGGCTACTCATCGGCAGATCAGCGACAGATTCTTCGGCAGATCAGCGACATGTGTATCGGCAGATCCACGGACGCTGCACGGGTCGAGCCGTGCACAGAGCTGACGGCTACCTTCCGCGCAGAGCGGCTGACATGGTCGTGGAGGCGCTCGGCGACACGCGTGTCGTCATCCTTAACGGAGCACGTCAAACGGGTAAAAGCACCCTTGCTGAACTGTGTTTGCGTGACCACCCTGCTGGCGTGCGGCGATACCTGGATGATCCGCGGACCAGGGCTTCGGCCGCTGCGGATCCAGTGGCATTTCTGGACGCGCCGGGGGCCATGCTCATCGATGAGGTCCAGCGGGTTCCGGAACTGTGGCTGACCATCAAGCACATAGTGGACCGAGACCCGCGTCCGGGGCGGTTCCTGTTGACCGGCTCGGCACGGCTGCTCGGCTTGAGCCAACTTCCTGATTCCCTGCCGGGACGCTCGGAGACGATCGAACTGTTCCCCTTGTCGCAGGGGGAAATCACTGGCGAGCCCGATGGTTTCGTCGACGCCGCGTTCGAGCACGGCAGCCGGCTGCGAGCAGCATCCTCGACCTTGCGCCGCCGCGACTATCTGGCTCTTGCCACTCGTGGTGGATACCCCGAAGCCGTTCGTCGTGAAACGCCCCGGCGGCGTGCTCAGTTTTTCAGGTCGTATCTCGACGACATCATGAGCCGGGACGTGCACCAAGTCGCGGACATCCAACGCATCTCCGATATGCGGCGATTGATCGGAACGCTCGCGGCGCAGTCCGGCGGCTTGCTCAACTACAGCCGGCTTTCATCGGATCTGGCTCTCCCCGCGTCGACTGTCCGTGATTACGTAGGACTCCTCGAGCTGATCTACCTCATCCGATTGATTCCGGCGTGGTCGGCGAACGCGACGACACGGGCGGTCGCCACGCCGAAGCTGGTGTTCAACGACGTGGGGCTGGCAGGGCACCTCGTCTCCGGCGTCACCAACGACGCCACGACCGGCGGACTGGTCGAAACCTTCGTCATCGGCGAACTAGCCCGCCAGATCACGTGGAGCCAGACGATGCCTCGTCTGCATCACTATCGTGACCGCGACGGCTACGAGGTCGATGCGGTGCTGGAGGACAACGCCGGTCTGGTGGTGGCTATCGAAGTGAAGGCCGCGGAAACCGTCCGGACCGACGATTTTCGCTCGATCCGGGTTCTGCAACGCCGGCTGGGTGACCGGTTTCGTGCCGGTTTCGTCCTCTATTGCGGCGACCAGCAGCTTCCCTTCGGAGAGAACCTCGCTTGTCTCCCGATCAGCGCGCTGTGGACCACTCGGCCGGAGTGAAGAACGTTCTCTTTCGGTAGCTTCGCCTCCATGAGCGTCCGGACCAGACTCGGCGACCTCTACGCGCGACGGCTCCGCGCCGGTCTCCGCCGAGGCCCGCTACCGCGGCACGTCGGCGTGATCATCGACGGCAACCGCCGCTGGGCTCGCCAGATGGGGTTCGAGGACGTCCGCGAAGGGCATCGGCACGGCGCCCGGCACATCGCGCGGTTGATGACGTGGTGCGAAGGCCTCGGCATCGGGCACGTGACGGTGTACCTCGCTTCGGTCGACAATCTGACGAAGCGTGCGTCGCCCGCGATGGCCTTCCTGATGCAGGTGATCGAGGACGTCGTCCGTGACCGGCTCACCGCGCCGGGTGCGAACTGGCGTGTCGTGCCTGTGGGGCGTCTCGACATGCTGCCGTCGTCCACGGCCGAAGTGCTGAAGCGGGCCGAAGAGGACACTCGCGGCGCGACGGGGCCTGAGCTGACTCTCGCCATCGGGTACGGAAGCCGCGAGGAGATCGTCGACGCCGTACGCGATCTCGTGCTCGAAGGGGCGGCGGACGGCAAGTCCCTTGTGGAGATCGCGGAAACCGTTTCCGTGGACGCCCTGTCCGCGCATCTGTACACGGTGGGCAGTCCCGATCCGGACCTGATCATCCGGACGAGCGGCGAGGTCCGGCTGTCCGGATTCCTGCTTTGGCAGGCGAAGGATTCCCAGCTGTACTTCTGCGACGCCAACTGGCCGGGCTTCCGGTACATCGACCTTCTGCGGGCGCTCCGGGCGTGGGCTCGCTCGCGATGATCTTGCAGGTCGCGACCACATCGTCATCACGATTGAGTAGTGCTACGGATCCATCGGCGGGTCTCAGGCCGCATGCTGATCGCCATGACCACCGATGGGGATGTGCTCCTCAGGCTCGCCGGGGAGATCGACGACCTTGGGGCCCGCCTCGCGCGGGTCGGTACGGAGCTGCGGACCGTCCGATCAGGAGCGGAGCCGACGCGCGAAGAGGCGCCTGGGCAGGCTGCCCAAGAGCAGCCCGAGCAGCAGGCACCGCAAGCGGAGCAGCAGGCACCGCAGGCTGAGCAGGCCCAGCCGCAAGCCGGGCAGCCCCAGCCGCAGCCCCAAGTGCCGCAGCAGCCGTACCCCCACCCCCAGTACCAGCACCCGCAGTACGCCCACTACCAGCAGCAATACCAGCAGCAATACCAGCAGGCCCAGTACGCGCAGTGGCAGCAACAGCAGTACCGGCAGCAGCACGCGCCGCAGCAGCCCTACCGCCCGTATCAGCCTGCCCCGAAGGTCACGCTCGGCGAGAAGTTGAGCAAGGAAGGCGCCGGCAGCAGGCTGCTGGCCTGGATCGGTGGCGCGGTCACGCTGCTGGGTGTCGTGCTGTTCCTCGTGCTCGCGATCCAGCGTGGCTGGTTCGGCCCGTTGCCGCGGGTGCTCGGGGGCGCTGTGCTCGGCGCGGTGCTGGTCGGGATCGGGCTTCGCCTGCACCGCACGCCGGCGGGCCGCACGGGGGCGTTCGCGCTCGCCGCGACCGGGATCGGGGCGTTGTACCTCGACGCCATCGCCGCGACGACGATGTACGAGTACCTCCCTGCCTACGCCGGTCTCGCGATCGGGCTCCTGATCGCGGTCGGCGGGTTGCTGCTGGCCGTGCGGTGGAAGTCTTCGCTGCTCGCGACGGCCGTCGTGCTCGGCTGTGTGGTCTGCGCGCCGATCATCACGCAGGGTTTCACCCCGCAACTGGTCGCGTTCCTGCTGGTGGTCCAGGTCGCTTCGACGCCGGTGCAGCTGCGCCAGTCGTGGCCGTCGGTCGCGGTCGCGGCCGGGATCCCACCGCTGGTCGCGTCGGTCTTCAGCACGGCGTTCACCGGTTTCGGTGGCAGCACGGCCAACACCGCGGCCGCGCTGGCCGCGGGAGGCGTCGCGCTCGCGCTGGCCCTGATCGTCACGGCCAAGCGGCCGGGGGACGCCGCCGCGCTCGCCCTGCTGGCCGTCGCGCCGGCGCCGTCGTTGCTCGCCGCGTTGTTCCTGCCGAAGACGCCGGCCGTGCTCGTCACCGCGTCGGTGGCGCTGGTGCTGCTCGGGGTGTGGGCGGCCGGGCAGTGGCTCGACGGCTGGACGGGTGACCTCGCGGGCGCCGCCGGGCTTTTGGCGGCCCTGCAGACGACGATGACGCTGTTCGACGGCAGTGCCCGTTCGGCGATCCTCATCGGCGAAGGCGTTCTGCTGGCACTGGTCGCGCTGTGGACGAAGAAGCACGTGGCGCTCTTCGGCGGGCTGGGCTTCGCCGTCATCGGCGGCATGATCGCGTTTGCCTTCGACGTCCCGCCGACGCTGTTCTTCCTGATCCGGAACCGGCCGGACGCCGACCTCGCCGCCTCCTTGCTGGTGGCCGTCGCGATCCTGGCGGTCTCGATCACGCTTCCGTGGGTCGCGCATCGGCTCGGGCTGTTCAAAGCCGCGTCGGAGAACGTGGTGCCGTGGCTCCTCGCCGGGGTCTGCGGGCTCTACGGCGCGGGCGCGATGGTGCTGTGCGGCGCGCTGCTGGCCGTCCCGGGCCGCTCTGGTTTCCTGGTCGGCCACGTGGTGATCACGGTGTCCTGGACGGTCGCCGCGCTGGTGCTGCTCATCCGCGGCATCTCCGCGGTCAGCCTGCGGGTGATCGGATTCGTGCTGGTCGGGGCGGCCGTGTTGAAGCTGGTGCTGTTCGACCTCTCCGCGCTCGACGGTCTCGCCAGGGTCGCCGCCTTCCTCCTCGCCGGTCTGGTGTTGCTCGGCGCCGGGACGCGCTACGCGAAACTCGTCGCGTCCCGCTGAGCGGACGAGGAAGAAATGTCGGTGGGTCGTGGTTGGGTCGGGCATGAGCTACCGACCCGACCCGCGGCTCGCCGAGCGGGCGAAGGAATACGTCGCCTGGCTGACCACGATCAGCCCGAAGGGACGCCCTTCGCCCCGCCCGGTGTGGTTCGTACTCGACGGTGACGACATCATCGTCTTCAGTCAGCCGGACACGGCGAAGACCCGGCACATCGAGGCCAACCCCGAGGTCAGCCTCCACTTCAACAGCGACGAGCACGGCGGCTCGATCCTGGTGATCGGTGGCAGGGCCGAGATCCTGCCGGACGGCCTCCCCTCCGAGCAGCCGGGCTATCTCGAAAAGTACGAGAAGCACTACCCGGCGATCGACTACGACATCGCGAAGTTCGACAAGGAGTACGGCGCCCGGATCAGGATCCGGCCCGAACGCACCTGGGGGTTTTAAGAAGCGCCGCTAGAAGCCGACGGTCACACAGGCCAGCCTGGCGCCCGCGGTCCCGGCGTGACCCGGGTGGGTGTGCGTATGCGTTTCGTGGATCACGATGGAGTTCGCGCGCCGATCGGTGAACGTCCAGTCCACTTTGGACACGGCGGCGCCGCGGCCGGTGGCGTCGGTGGTGAGATCGAGCCAGATCTCGTTGCGGGGGTTGGCGTAGGCCGGATCCACCGACGGCTTCACCGGGTCTTCGACGTTCTGGTAGTGCGGGCCGGCGAGGTCTCCGGTGGCACCGCACGGCTTCGTGTGCGCGTGGGCGCCGTATTCGCGGTTGGGCAGCAGGCCGGTCACGAGGACCGCGGTCGAGGTGCCGTAGGCCTTGGACGTCAACCCGAAGACGTGCGCGCGGGCGCCGGGCGGCACCAGTTCGGGTTTGTAGATCGTGAGGCCGCTCTTGGCGGTGATCACGTGGACGCGGGAGCCGGGGACGGCGGTGGCCGGCCCGGCGCCGGCGGTCAGGGCCACTGCGGCCGCGGACAGGACGAGGGCGAGTGTGGGGATGGGGCGCATGCCCCCTGCCTAGTCCGCCCGAATCGGACACGCCAGAGCGGTCACTCCGTCGGGCGATCATTCTCAAACTATGGGCAGGAAAAGTGAGTACCAACCCTCCGGATCGAACTTGGCTGGTCGCGGTCGCCGCCGCTCTTTGGGGCACCGACGGGCTTCTGAGGCTTCCGCTCGCCGAGGCGCTCCCGGCGGCCACGGTCGTCTTCTGGGAGCACCTGCTCGTGGTGCTCGTGCTGAGCCCGTTGATCCCCGGCGCCTTCCGGGCGTTGCGCCGATGCGGGCCGCGGGAATGGCTTGCCGTGCTCGCGATCGGCGGCGGCTCCTCCGCGCTGGCGACGGCGATGTTCACCGCGGCCTTCAAACTGGGCGACCCGGTGACGCCGTTGGTGCTGCAGAAGCTCCAGCCGGTGTTCGCCGTTCTGGCGGCATATTTCGTACTCCGTGAGCGGGTCCGCCCGGGATACGCCTTCTTCGCGGTCCCGGCGCTGCTGGGCGCTTGGCTGCTGGCGTTCAAGGATCCGCTGAACATCCAGCTCGCCGCGGCGAAGGCGGCGCTGCTGGCGATCGGCGCGGCCGCGTTGTGGGCGGCGGGCACGGTGCTCGGACGGCTGCTCTCCACCGAACTGGCGCCGAAGGAGGTCACCACCCTGCGGTTCACCGTCGGGCTCCCGGTGGCGGCGGGCATCGTGGCCTTTCAGGGCGGCGAGTTCGCGGTCGGCTGGGACAACGCGCTCGGGCTCGCGTTGCTCGCGCTGGTCCCCGGCCTGCTGGCGCTGAGCCTCTACTACGTTGGCCTGCGGTCGACGCCCGCGGCCAGGGCGACGCTGGCCGAGCTGGCGTTCCCCGTCACGGCCGCCATCATCGGCGTATTGTGCTTGAACGCCGATTTGTCGGGTACTCAGTGGCTGGGCCTCGCCGTAGTGGTCGTGTCAGTGACATCTCTCGGCTGGCACGAGAAGGTCAGGCGTCAACCGATGGTCCTGGAGCCACCACATGGTCGAGCACACCGGCGAGACGAAGAACGAACGCCTGACCCGCAACGTCAGTGAGCTCCTGCAGGAGCTGCGGGTCGCGCAGGCGGGCGTTCAGATCCTCTTCGGTTTCCTGCTCACGGTGGTGTTCACCGACGAGTTCCACGCGGCGAGCGGGTTCGAGAAAGCCGTCCACCTGACGGCGGTCCTGCTCACGGTCTGTTCGACGGTGCTGCTGACGGCGCCCGCCGCATGGCATCGGCTGTTGTTCCGCACCGGCAACCGTGAGCGGATCCTCACCGTCGGCAACCGTTCGGTCCTCGTCGGGCTCGGCTGCCTCGCGGCCGCCATCACCACGACCGTCGCGCTCATCGCCAAGGTCGTCTACGGCCCGATCTCGATGACGATCTTCGGCGTGGTGTCGGCGGTGCTGTTCGTCGTCATGTGGTTCGTGGTGCCGAAGAAGATCGACCGCAACGGCGACTGATCACCGGCCGGTGCGCACCGGGGTTCCGGCCGGCAGGCCGAACGCGGCGGCCGACACCGACTTCGGTTCGTCCGGGCTAGCGCCGTCGAGCACCCGGCGGGCGCCGACCCACGAGAACATCTCCTTGACCGAGGGCGAATAGCCGGCACCGTCCTTCGCGAGTTCCCGGTCTAGCACGCGGTACCCGTCGGGAGTGCGTTCGACGCGGTAGACCATCGCCCGGCGGCGGAATCCGCTGCGCGTGACGAGCTCGCCGCCCTCTTTCGCGACCTCGTCGCAGCTCGCGACCAGGCCGATCTTGACCCGCTCGCCGTCCGGCCGGGTCTCGATCACCTTCTGCGTGCACACCCAGCGGATTTCCGGGCCGCCGGAACCGGCGAGCGCGCGCACATGCCGATCGATCGGCGGCAGCGCCTCCCGCGCGACGGCGTCGTCCACCGTCGGCATCTCGTCCACGATCCACCAGGCCGCCGCGGTCACCACCACACCGACCCCCGCGAGCACGGGCCAGCGTTTGACGTTCCCCATGTGACGAAGCTACCGAGCGGGGCAAGTGTTCACCCGCGGTTCGGGACGCGTTGCCTCCGCGACCGTAGGTTGCGGCCGTGAACGACTCCTCCAGACGGACCTTCCTGCGCGGTGCGGGCCTGCTCGGCGCCGGTGCGGCGGTGTCCGCGTTGCCGGCACTCGGTGCCCCAGCGGCTTCGGCGACCTTCGGCCACCACGGCCCGGACGCCGAAGACGGCCGCTTCACCCTCGCGGTCCTGCCCGACACCCAGTACCTCTTCGACGCCGACCGCGGCGATCCCGCGCCGTTGGACGCCACGCTGCGGTACGTCACCGGCGGCGACGAGAACATCGTCTTCCTGGCGCATCTCGGCGACCTCACCGAGAACGGGCAGCCGGGCGAGTTCGACCAGATCAGCCGGTCGTTCCAGCACCTGGACCGGCGCCGGTTCCCGTACAGCACGCTGGCGGGCAACCACGACATCAAGTCCTCGACCGACGACCAGCGTGGCCGCACGCCGTATCTGGACGCGTTCGGTCCGCAGCGGCAACGGGGTTCGCGGACCTTCCGCGGCGCGAGCCCGGACGGCTACAACAGCCACCACGTCTTCCGTGCCGGCGGGCGTGAGTGGCTGCTGCTCGCGCTCGACTGGAGGCCGTCGGCCGGCGGGCTGGAGTGGGCGCGGTCGGTGCTCGCGCGGAACCCGCGGCTTCCGGCCATTCTGACCATCCATGAATTGGTATGGGCCGACGAGGCCGGACAGGCTCAGTTCTCGGAGTTCGGGCAGCGGGTCTGGGACGAGCTGATCGCCGGGAACGACCAGATCTTCCTGACCCTCAACGGGCACTTCTGGCCGCCGGGCCGCGCGGTGAAGCGGAACAACGCGGGCAACGACGTCCATCTGCACATCACCAACTACCAGGACCGCTACTACGGCGGCAGCGCGATGATCCGGCTCTACCGGTTCGACCTGGCGCGGAACGTGATCGACGTCCGCACGTTCTCGCCGTGGCTGGCGGACCAGGCGCCACGACTGAACGAACTGCAACGGCGGGAGATCGAACGCACCGGCCCGGCGGACTACTTCAGCCTGGAGGTCGACTTCGAGTCGAGGTTCGCCGGTTTCGCGCCGGTCCCGGTCCCGCCCGCGCGGCCCGCCGAACGGCAGCTGATCCGCGGGACCGTGGCCTACTGGCGGTTCGAAGGCCGTGACGGCGCGCCCGTAGACGGTGTCCGGGACCTTTCGGGCCGTGGCAACGATCTGGTCCGGGTGACCCTGCCCGGCAGCGCTCCCGAGGCGCTGCGGTTCTCCGGCGAGTTCTCCGGGCGGCAGCCGTCGAGGTCGAGCCTTCGTTTCGACGGCGGCAAGAAACCGGCTCGCGGCGGGTATCTGCGCACGGCGGACTCCGCGCCGATGAACGCGGAGACGTTCGCCCGCGGCTACACCGTCGAGGCGTTCGTGAAACTGCCCGCGGATTTCAAGGACGGCAAGCACTCCTGGGCCGCGATCTTCGGCAGGCAGGGTTCCGGCGGCAAGGCGGGCAAAACCGGTGACGACCCCGGCGAGCCGTCGGCCACACTGTCCCTTTCGGACGGTGCGGCGTTCCAGTGGGCGGTGTTCCCGGTGAACCAGAACGGGATTTCCACCTGCTGGAGCCACGAACTGGCGTTGCAGGAGTGGACGCACGTCGCGGCCGTCAACGACGGCAGGCGGACGACGCTCTACGTCGACGGCTGCCCTGTGCTGCGGAATCCGAAGACGCCTGCCACGGGGATCGCGAACCCCGGCGGCTCTTGGCTGATCGGCGCCTACGCCTACGACTCGATCGTCGAGCAGGCGTTCCACGGCTGGCTCGGCGACGTCCGTGTGGTGGGGAGGGCGCTCGACCCGCGCGAGTTCATGCTCGGCTGAGTGCTCCGGATGGTGCGCGGTAATGGTGGATCTTCGTCCCCATTATCGCGCACCGTCGTTTCCGGTGGAATACCGGGCCCCTCTTGACAAGCGGTGGACAATAGAAAATCGGCGCCCAATCAAGAATGCTGATCGGTACGCCGAATGTGTTGTCAGTCTAACCGCTGTGAGGGGAACTTGTCAAATCAGGGGTACGACGAGGAATTGCGGTCCGAACGGCAGTATGTCGCGTCGCTCTACGGACGGCTGGACACCGAACGCGCGCGGGTGAGGGAGGCGTATGCCGGTGCGCTGCGGGGAGAAGGCTTCGCGCTTTCCGACCGTGAGGTGTCCGTCGGCGCCAAGGCGAGCGAGATGGCCAGGCTGAAGATCGCCGACGAGGGCCTTTGTTTCGGCCGTTTGGACGCCCTTTCGGGAGAACGGAGGTATGTCGGCCGGATCGGCCTTTTCGACGAGGAGAACGACTACGAACCGCTGGTGCTGGACTGGCGGGCGCCGGCGTCGCGCGCGTTTTACTGCGCGACGGGCGCGTCCCCGGAAGGAATGTCCCGGCGCCGTCAATTCCGCACCCTCGGACGTGACGTCCTCGACTTCACCGACGAGGTCTTCGGCCGTCCGGAATCGGCGGGCGAACGGGGTGACGTCGCACTGCTGGCCGCGGTCAACGCGCCGCGCGGCGAGGGGATGCGGGACATCGTCGCGACGATCCAGGCCGAGCAGGACGAGATCATCCGGCTGGACCACGCGGGCGTCGTCGTCGTGGAGGGTGGCCCCGGCACCGGGAAGACGGCGGTGGCACTGCACCGGGTGGCGTACCTGCTGTACACGAAACGGGAGCGCATGGAACGCCGCGGCGTGCTCGTGGTCGGGCCGAGCAGCGGCTTCCTCGATCACATCGGCCGGGTCCTGCCGTCGCTCGGCGAGACCAGCGTCGTCTTCGCGACGCCTGGTGACCTCGTCGCCGGTCTGCGCGCCGAACGCGAGGATCCGCCGCCGGTGCAGCGGCTGAAGGGTTCGCTGGCGATCCTGGACGTGCTTTCGGCGGCGGTGGCGGACCGGCAGGAACTACCGGCCGAGGCCGAGCCGATCGAACTCGACGACGTCACCGTGCCGGTGGACGCCGAGGTCGCGGCCGCCGCGCGTGCG
The DNA here is from genome assembly GCF_046549005.1 of Amycolatopsis sp. lyj-108. Classification (NCBI taxonomy): domain Bacteria; kingdom Bacillati; phylum Actinomycetota; class Actinomycetes; order Pseudonocardiales; family Pseudonocardiaceae; genus Amycolatopsis; species Amycolatopsis sp. lyj-108. Next base: position 660,776 of record NZ_JAJPWQ010000001.1, read on the forward strand.
GTGGCCAGGGAAAGCGGCCTGCTGCACAACGAGGCGCGGCCCGTCTTCGACCGGGAGGTGATCGCCGCGCTCGCCACCCGCGCGGTCGACCGGCTCGGCGCGGGCTGGCTGCCGTCCGGCGACGAGCACACGCGTCCGGAGCTGCTGAAGAACGCCCGGCGCGACCTGGAAGCCAGCGAGGAGCTCCGCGCGGTGCTCGACCGCCTCTGGCCGGTGCTGACGCCACAGCGGCTGCTCGCCGACCTCTACGCCTCTCCGGAGCGGTTGCGGGCGGCGGGGGCCGATCCGGCGCTGTTCCGCGAGGACGCCGACGCGTGGACGGTGTCCGACGTGCCGCTGCTGGACGAAGCCGTCGAACTGCTCGGCAGGGACCGCACCGCCGAACGCCGGGCGGCGGAACGGGAGCGGCTGGCACGGAAGGAATACGCCGAGCGGGTGCTGGAGATCGTCGAGGTCGAGGACGACCACGACGACTACGAATTCGCGCTCCGGCCGACGGACGTGCTGATGGCGGAGGAGCTGGCGGACCGGTTCGCCGAACGCGACGAACGGGATCTGGCCGAACGCGCCGCCGCAGACCGGGAGTGGACCTATGGCCACGTCGTGGTCGACGAGGCACAGGAACTGTCCGAAATGGACTGGCGGGTGCTGATGCGGCGCTGTCCCAGCCGGTCGTTCACCGTCGTCGGGGATCTCGCGCAGCGGCGGTCGCCGTCCGGCGCGCGATCGTGGGACGCGATGCTGTCGCGGTACGTCGCCGACCGATGGGTGTATCGGAAACTGATCGTCAACTACCGGACGCCGTCGGAGATCATGACGGTGGCGGCCTCGCTGCTGGCGAGTTTCGCGCCGGACGCCGTTCCGCCGGACTCGGTGCGTTCTTGCGGCGTGCGGCCGTGGGCGCGCCGACTGTCCGAAATGGACATCGAAGAGGCGGTCGCCGAGTTCACCCGCGAGGAATCGGGGCGTGAGGGGACTTCGGTCGTGATCGGGCCGCCGGGCGTGCCGGGCGCGATCCCGCCGTCCGCCACGAAGGGGCTGGAGTACGACGCGGTACTGGTGGTGGAGCCGGAGCGGATCCTCGCGGACGGCCCGAGCGGCGAGGCGGAACTGTACGTCGCGCTGACGCGGGCGACGCAGCGGCTCGGGGTCTTGTACAGCGGGGCGCTGCCCGCCGTGCTGCGCGGGCTCGACACGCGGCGGCGGACGCCGGACGCGTACCTGCGCTGTGTCTAGCCCCTCCGGGAGTGCAATGAAAGGTCCCTTCCTTGCAAAATTTGCAAGGAAGGGACCTTTCATTGCGCCTTCGGTCCTTGAATCGGGTGCCCGCGAGCCCGTGGTCACGGGGTCGTGAGTGAGGTTTCGTGGTCCGGGGTTCGGCGCGGGCCAGGTGTCCCCAATGCCGCATTGGGGACACCGGTCAAGCGACCGGCACGCCACCTCGGCAGAACCCGAAGCCCCAGCCAGGCGAAGGGGACTTTCAGCGCATGAGACGCGGGGAAAGTCCCCTTCAGGCCGCCGCCGGTCCGATGCGCGGCGGCCCCGGCCTACTTGGTCAGGTTTCCCCAGGCGTATGTCTGTTTTGCCAGTTTCAGGTAGACCAGTGTTTCAGTGCTGACGACACCCGGTATGGGCCGGATGTCGTCGTTCAGCACACTCAAGAGGTGTTCGTCGTCCCTGCAGGCGACCTCGGCGAGCAGGTCGTAGCCTCCCGCGGTCAGCACGACGTAATGGACGTCCGGCAATCCGGAGAGCTGGTCGGAGACCGCTCGCGGATCGCCATGGACCTTGATCCCGACCATCGCCTGACGGCCGAGCCCGACGTTCGCCGGATCCGTGACCGCGACGATCTGCATCGTCTCGTCCCGCAGCAGTCGCTGGACGCGCTGCCGCACGGCACCCTCCGACAGTCCGACGGCCTTGGCCAAGGCCGTGAACGAGGCCCGCCCGTCGACTTGCAGTAGAGCGATCAGAGTGCGATCGGTATGGTCCAAACCTCTAGGCGTGCGCTGCTCCATCTGCGCGCGTGGTTCGTCACCCATGCCGTCCCTCCCTTTGTTTCGGCATGCGATTCTTGTCGCGCAGCGTATCGATCAATGTCCAGAATGCTACCGCCGTTAAGTTGTTTGTCGCGATTCTCTTTCCCGGCGCCTTGGAGCCGAGGATTCTGTCGCGTGACAGGCCGGGTGCCGAGGTTTTCGGACGGCGCGTCAGCCCAGGTCGCGTTTCAGCAGGTCTTCCTCGGTTTCGCGGCGTACGAGCAGGGTCGCCGCACCGCGGGAGACACCGACCACCGGGGGCCTGCCGACGAGGTTGTAATTCGACGCGAGCGAGTGGTGATAGGCACCGGTGCACGGAACGGCGAGCAGATCGCCGGGGTGGACGTCGTCGGGGAGCGAGAGCCCGTCGGCGAGGACGTCGCCCGATTCACAGTGCCGTCCGACCACCGTCATCGGCCGCCGTGCGGCCCGGCTGCGCCTGCCGATCAAGCGCGCGGTGTACGCCGCGCCGTAGAGCGCGGGCCGCGCGTTGTCGCTCATCCCACCGTCGACGGCGACGAAGGTGCGCGAACCGCGTTTCACCGCGCAGACCCGGTACACGGTGATCCCCGCCGGGCCGACGATCGCGCGGCCCGGTTCGATCGTCAGTTTCGGCAGCGGGAAACCGTGCGAAGCGCATTCGTAAGCGAGCGCGACACGCAGACGCCGTACATAACCGTCGATGTCGAAACCCGTGTCGCCGGGCAGATAGCGCACGGCGTGCCCGCCGCCGAGATCCAGTTCGCGCAGGGTGATGCCGTGGGTTTCGCGGAGTGCGACCAGCACCGCGATCATCTTGCGGGCGGCCAGTTCGTAGAAATCGACCCGGGACACCTGCGAACCGATGTGGCAGTGCAGACCGGCCAGGCGGAGTCCGGGTTGCGCGAGCACCGCGGAGACGGCGCGGCCGAGGTTGTCGCGGACCTCCTCGCGCAATGAGAAGCCGAACTTTTGGCCTTCGGTGCCGGTGGTGATCGCCGCGTGCGTCCCCGCCGCGACGTCGGGTGTCACGCGGATCAGCACCTGCTGCGCGCCGGTGGCCAGCGCGCCGAGCTGCTCGATCTCGTCGAGCGAGTCCACCACGATCCGGCGGACGCCGTAGGACAGCGCCGCCTTGAGGTCTTCGGGGGTCTTCGCGTTGCCGTGCAGCAGGATCCGCTCGGCGGGGAAGCCGACCGACCGCGCCACCGCGATCTCGCCCGCCGAGCAGGTGTCGAGGGAAAGTCCTTCTTCGGCGACCCAGCGCAGGACGGCGCGGATGCACAGCGCCTTGCTCGCGTACGCCACCTCGGCGTCCGGCAGCGCCCGGCGGTACGCGCGGGCGTTCTGGCGGACCTCGTCCTCGTCGAGCAGGTACGCCGGTGTCCCGAACCTCGCGGCGAGGTGGGACACCGGCGCGCCGGCGAACAGCAGTTCCCCGCCGTCCCCGAGCCGGGTGCTCCGCGGCCAGACCCCGGGTTCGAGGTGGTCGGCGGCTTCGCAGCCGAGGCTGGGCAGGAGCTCGCTGAGCGTCACGGTTACCTCCGCGTCGATCGGTCAGTGCTCTCTCAGCACAACTCCGATCGACCCGGCACGGCCGCTTCGGCAACGTCTCCCTGACGCGTTCCGGGGGCTCGCTGACGCGATGTTTACGCGCGAGTAACCCGGGCCACAGCGATCAGCGGACGGGCTCCGGAACGGTGTCCAGCGCGCGCACCATGTGCACGGCCAACGCGAACGCGGCCTCGTTGCCGAGGTCGGTGTGTTCGTTGACGATCTTCTTCACGGTGTCGACCCGCATCTCGTAGCGGGAGACGGGGACGGTATCGGCGTTCATGGTGATCCTCTATTCGGTTGTTTCGGGTTTCGTGGCACAGGTGCAGCCGCGGCTGAACCCGCCTGCCGCGGTCGCGGTGCAGAAGCGGCGGGCGATCGCGTCGTGCGCGGACAGGGGATGCGGGCAGCTCGGGCAGCGGTCGTCGGCGGCGGGTTCGGCCACATCGCCGAGGGAGCGGATGGAGGAGGTCATCGCGCGGCCACCGCCTGAGCGCGCAACGGCGCCCCCACTTCGTGCAGATGCCGGAGCACGTAGCCGTAGGAGGCCGCCCAGCCGCACTGGGCGTAGTCGATGCCGTGCTTCGCGCAGAACTCCCGCACGATCACCTGCGCGTGCTTGAGATTCGGCCGCGGCATGCTCGGGAAGAGGTGGTGCTCGATCTGGTAGTTGAGCCCGCCGAGCGCGAAATCGACGACCGGTCCGCCGCGCACGTTGCGTGAGGTGAGCACCTGCTTGCGCAGGAAGTCGAGCGTGTGCCCCGCCGACAGCGTCGGCATGCCCTTGTGGTTCGGGGCGAACGAGCAGCCCATGTAGACACCCCAAAGGCACTGGTGCACGGCGATGAAGGCGAAGCCGACACCGGGAGAGAGGACCACGAACACCGCTGTCAGGTACGCGGCGGTGTGGGCCAGTATCAGCGCCGATTCGAGCTTCCGCCGTTTGAAGCCGCGCTGGAAGATCGCCGTCACGCTCGAGGCGTGCAGGTTCAGGCCTTCCAGCAGCAGCAGCGGGAAGAACAGGAACGCCTGGTATTTCGCCATCCAGCGCAGGAAACCGCGTCGTTCGGTGCCCTGGCCCTTGGTGAAGATGAGCGCGGCGAGGTTGACGTCCGGGTCCTCGTCCTCATGGTTCGGATTGGCGTGGTGGCGGGTGTGCGTGCCGACCCACCAGCCGTAGCTCAGCCCGGTCAGTCCACCGTGGACGAAACCGGTGACGTCGTTCGCCTTGCGGCCGCGGAAGATCTGTTTGTGTCCCGCGTCGTGGCCGATGAAGGACAGCTGCGTGAACATCATCGCGAAGAACGCGGCGAGGAACAGCTGCCACCAGGAGTCCCCGAGATGCGCGAACGCGACCCAGCCGCCCGCGAAAGCGAGCAGGTTCAAGGCGATCTTCACCGCGTAGTACTTGCGCCGTCGGTCGAGGAGCCCGGCGTCTTTGACCAATTTGGACAGTTCAGCGAAGTCGCTGCCCTGCCTTGTCTGTGTGGAGGTCATAGAAGAGTCACACCGTTCTGGTTCGTGAAAGTGGGCAATCCAGCAACGGGTTTCAGAACACCGAAGGGGTCTGGTTCGGCCGAGAAAGGCACTGGTACCACAACACGCCACGGTCGCTCCGTGGCCTGCCTCCAGTGTCCCACGACGGCGGAGCGGAAGCAATTCACCAAAACAGCACGATCCGGCGTACAGTCGAAGACATCGAGGGAAATTTCCCCCGGTTCCATCCGGTCGTGAGACTCGATCGGAGACAGGAGCACCGGCCAGACACATCGTTCTTCGCGCTCATGGTCCCGCCGGCATTGTCCGGTGAGCAGCCGCCCGCCGCGCTACAGCGCGCCCCGAGGCGCCCATTAGGGCCACGCCGCGATCGTCGATGGCCACGACCTCTGACCTGTCGCCGTGTCCGCACCCGCCCCTGGTGGGTGCGGACACGGTCCGAAAACCGCTAGCGAAGGCCCCACTTCTCAAGCAGCCCGGCGACTTTCGCGCGTTCGACGTCGGTCAGCGCGCGGCTCGGCGGCCGGACATCGGAGCGGCACAAACCCAGCTGTGCCAACGCTTCCTTCACCACGCTCACGTTGTTGGCGTTGCCGTCCGCGGCCCGTAGCTCCTCGAACGGCCGGACGCGTTCCCAGCAGGCCATCGCGCCGCGGAAGTCGCCGTCCCGCAGTGCGCGGAACATCTCCAGAGAGATCGACGGCGCGACGTTCACCAGCCCCGACGTGAACCCGGTCGCGCCGACGGCGAAGTAGCCCGGCGCCGAGAGCTCCGCCAGTCCGGCGATCCACACGAAGCGATCGATCCCCGCGTCCCGTGCCACCGAAGCGAAACGAACCGGATCCGGCACGGCGTACTTCACCCCGATCACGTTTTCCGCCGCGTCGGCGAGCCTGGCGAGCTGCCCGCCGTCGATCTTCGGATCACGCACGTACGGCACGACGCCCAGTTCCGGGACCGCGACCGCGATGGCGCGGTGGTACTCGACCCAGCCCTCCGCCGAGACGTACGGATGCACCGGCTGATGGATCATGATCAGCTCCGCGCCCGCCTCGCGCGCGTGCCGCGCCGCCCCGATCGCCGTGCGGACGTCGTGCCCGACACCGGCGACCACACTCGCCCGCCCCGCCGTGGCCTGGACCGCCAGTTCGAGGCAGTGACGCGTCTCAGCCTCGTCCAGCGCGTAGAACTCGCCGGTGTTCCCGTTCGGAGTCACGACGTCGACACCGCCGGTGATCAGCCGGTCCACCAAGTTCACGTAGGACTCCGGAGCCACGGCGCCGTCGGCGTCGAACGGGGTCACCGGGATGGCCACGACCCCGGACAGCCGCCGTTTCCGCTCGTCGAACCGCGAGGAGACCACTGGTATGTCCGATCTGATATATGATGTGACGCCTCACCCTAACAGAACTCGAAGCCGTCCACAGGTGGACAACCTGTGGACAACTCCGTGGAAAGTCTGCTTAGGACAGTGTGGCGAGGAAGGCTTCCAGCTGCTCGACGACGAACGCGTGATCGTCAGCCTGGGGCAGTCCCGAGACGCCGACGGTGCCGACCGGTCCCACGCCCTCGACGAGCACCGGGAACACGCCGCCGTGCGCGGCGTACAGGTCCGGATCGAGGCGGGAAGCGGCTTCGAACGTCGTGCCCTTCGCACGGAACTGTTCGCCGACGAGGAACGAGCTGTGGCCGTACCGGTCGACGACACGGCTCTTGCGGTCGATCCACGCGTCGTTGTCGGCCGAGGTCCCCGGCAGGGCCGCGTGGAACAGCCGCTGGCCGCCGCGGCGCACGGACACCGTCACCGGGAGGGCCCGGTCCCGTGCCGCCGCGAGGAGGTGGGCGCCCAGCTTCAGCGCGGTCTCGTTGTCGAACCGGCGGAAGACCAGGCGCTCCTCCTGCGCGGCCAGCACGGCCAGGATGTCATCGCTCATGACGTCCATTAAATCAACACTGTTGTGTAAAGGCTACCGAAGCGCGTCCAGCGCGAAGGCGGCGTACATCGCGACGCCGTTGGCCATCGCGTCCTCGTCGAAGACCACGCGGTTCGAGTGGTTCGCCTCCGCCTCGTCCGGGTCGACGCCCGCCGGGCGGGCGCCGAGGAACGCGAACGCGCCCGGAACCCGCTGCAGGACGTAGGAGAAGTCCTCCGCGCCCATCACCGGGTTCTCCATGACCTCGGTGTTGTCGGCCCCGAGCACCTCGGCCGCCAGCTCCAGCACGCGCTCCGCGACCAGCGGATCGTTCACCGTGACCGGGTAGCCGGCGACGACTTCGGCACTCACCCGGACGCCGTGCGCGGCGCCGACCGCTTCACAGACCTTCGGCAGTTCCTCGCGCACGTACGCCTGCGTCCGGTCGGACAGCGTGCGGATCGTGCCCTCCAGGAACGCCGTCTCCGGGATGATGTTCGTCGTCGTCCCGGTCTCGATACGGGTGACCGAGACCACCGCGGGCTCGAACACGCTCACCTTGCGGGTCACCATCGTCTGCAGCGCGCTCACCATCGCGGCCGCGGCGGGCACCGGGTCGATCGCCTGATGCGGCGCCGAGCCGTGCCCGCCCCTGCCGGTGACCTTCACGTGGAAGCTGTTCGCCGACGCCATGATCGGGCCGGGCCGCGTCTGCACGACCCCGGACGCGGCCGAGGTGAAGATGTGCAGGCCGAACGCCTTCTCGACGCGTTCGCCAGCGGCTTCGAGCACGCCTTCGTGGATCATGTGGCGCGCGCCGTGCTCGCCTTCCTCGCCGGGCTGGAACATGAACACCACCGACCCGGCCAGCTCGTCGACGTGCTCGCTGAGCAGCCGCGCGGCCGACGCCAGCATCGCGACGTGGGTGTCGTGCCCGCAGGCGTGCATCGCGCCGTCTTCCTCGGAGGTGAAGTCGACGCCGGTGTCCTCCTGCAGCGGCAACGCGTCCATGTCGCCGCGGAGCAGGATCGCCGGACCCGGCTTCCCGCCGCGGAGGACGGCGGTCAGCGAGGTGGTGGATTTGCCCTCGGTGATCTCCAGCGGGAGGCCTTCGAGGGCGGCCTTGATCGAGGCCTGGGTTTTCGGCAAGTGGAGGCCGATCTCCGGATTCCGGTGGATCTCCCGGCGGAGCTCTACGGTTTTCGTTTGGAGCGCGCGGGCTTCCTCCAGTAATCCGGCGAAGCGCGCATCGGGGAGGGTGGGCAGGTCGGTCGGTCCGGTCATGTCTCGATAGTGGCGCATGCGGCGCTTCGGGCGCACCGTGCGTGCGTTCCGAAAGCGGGCGGAATACGGTGTGCGCATGGCGGTGCAAGAGCCGATCACGGGGTTCGCGGTGGCCGTGGTGCGGGAGGACGGTCGATGGCGGTGCAGCTCCCTTGATCCCGGGGCCCTGGCCGAACTCGACGCTGCGATCACTGAGCTCGGAAAACTGCGTTCGACCGGGGCCGCCTTCGGGCTGCTCGCGGTCGACGACGAGTTCTTCGTGATCGTCCGGCCGAGTCCGAGAGGGCCGTCGCTGCTGCTGTCCGACGCCGCCGCGGCGCTCGACTACGACATCGCCGCCGACGTCCTCGACGTGCTGAGAGTCGACCCGCCGGACGAGGACGACGACGCGGTCTGGCCGGAAGGCGATCTGGAGATCCTGTCCGATCTCGGACTGCCGGGGGCCGAACTCCAGGTGATCGTCGGCGAGGTCGACCTCTATCCGGACGAACAACTCCAGATGGTCGCGCAGCGGTGCGGATTCGCCCCCGAGTTCACCAAGATCCTGGACGAGATCTGAGCCCCGCCGCCTCCGCCGCCGACATCGCCGCCGTCCGGGCGGCGATCGGCGCGGCGCGAGGTGCGGGCGACGACGTGCCGATCGGCGCCGTCGTCCTCTCCCCGGACGGGACACCGCTCGCCTCGGCGCGCAACGCCCGCGAGGAACTCGGCGACCCGACGGCGCACGCGGAGATCCTCGCGCTGCGGGCCGCGTCCAAGCTCTACGGCGACGGCTGGCGGCTCGAAGGCTGCACGCTCGCCGTGACACTGGAGCCGTGCACGATGTGCGCCGGCGCCCTCGTGATGGCCCGGGTCGCGAAGGTCGTCTTCGGCGCATGGGAGCCCAAGACCGGGGCCGTGGGGTCGCTGTGGGACGTCGTCCGCGACCGTCGGCTCAGCCACCGCGCGGAAGTCGTCGGCGGCGTCCTGGAGGCCGAATGCGCGGCCCTGCTCGAAGACTTCTTCCACGGGCAACGGGGTAACCGCACCGGGTGACGGATGTGTCGGATCCGGCGACCCGGGTAACCCTGGGGCAGGCGGCCGCAAACGGCGGCCGCAGTCGAAGGAGGAACACCCGCCATGAGCGTTTTCGACAAGGCGAAGGACAAGGCCGAGCAGGCCATCGGCGCCGCCAAGGAGAAGCTCGGCGAGAAGACCGGCAACCAGGACCTCGCGAACTCGGGCCGGGCCGACCAGACCGAAGGCCAGGTCAAGGAGACCGGCCACGACCTGCGCGACCGCGCCGAGGGTGGCGTGCAGGACCTCAAGGACAAGTTCAACAAGTAGTCCGGACGCAGAAGAGCCGGTCTCCGTGGAGACCGGCTCTTCGCTGCGGTGGCGGTGGGATTTGAACCCACGGACGGGTATTAACCGTCACACGATTTCGAGTCGTGCTCCTTCGGCCGCTCGGACACGCCACCGCCGAGAACAATACCGGAGGGGCTTCCGGGGCCTTCAGGGGGTCAAGAAAGCTGCGCGGTGATCTCGTCGATCGCCGCCGTCTGGTTCTCGACGATCTCCTTGGCGAGCGCCTTGGTCTCGGCGTGCTGTCCCGACGACAGCACGGTTTTGGCCATCTCGACGCCGTTGCGCAGGTGTTCGGCCATCAGCGGGAGCCACGTCTTGTCGAACTCGGCGCCGGTCAGGTTCTGCAGTGAGGCGACCTGCCCGGCGGTGATCATCCCCGGCATCGTGTGCCCGGCGTGGCCAGCCGCGGGCAGCACGGCCGCGTTCCACGATTGCAGCCAGCCCGTCATCGTCTGGACCTCGGCCGACTCGGCCTTGACGATCTTGGCCGCGGTGGCCTTCACGTACTCGGACGCGGACCGTTCCGCGGCCAGGTTCGCGACCTGGATCGACTGCTGGTGATGCGGCACCATCTGCTGAGAGAAGGTGATGTCGGCCTGGTTGGCGCCCGGCGTCGCCGGTGCCGCGCCCGTGGCCGTCGAGCAGCCCGCGAGCACCCACACGACCAGCCCGAACAGTGCCATCGGCAGTCGCCGTCGCATCGATACCTCCGTAGTCAGGGGAAACCGGCCCCTCTCCTCCTGTGATACGGCTGTGACCTTCCGGTGGTTCAAAATCGGATTAGCCTTGGCAGGCATGACGGATCCGAAGACCGTGGTGACCGGTTTCCTTCAGGCCCTCGAAGAGCTCGACATCGATCGCGCGCTGGGCTTCGTCGCGATCGACATCGTCTATCAGAACGTCCCGCTGCCGCCTGCGCGTGGCCTTTCGGCGGTGGAGAAGCAGTTGCGCACCATGGCCCGCTACGGCAGCGGGTTCGAGGCGCGCACCCACCACATCGCCGCCGACGGCCCGATCGTGCTCACCGAGCGCACCGACGTCCTGCGCCGCGGTTCGTGGGAGGCCGAGTTCTGGGTATGCGGCACGTTCGAGGTGCGCGACGGCCGGATCGTGCTGTGGCGCGACTACTTCGACTGGACGACCTTCCTGGCCGCCAGCGCGAAGGGCGCGGGCAAGGCGGCGGTCGCCGGGGCGAAGTCGCTCATCGGGAAGTACAAGAGCAGGCAGGAACTCGCGAGCGGCAAGGACGGCTAGAGCCGACGCGAGTCACGCCTTACTTCACGACCAGCCGCTGAGGTCACACTCGTCCCACTACCGTCAGAGTAGGCAAGGAGGCCCTCACTGCCAGGAGAACGCGTACGCAGAAGCGGACACCGGCCCCACGCCACGACACGTTCAATAACCCTCTGGGTCCCCTCAAAGAGGCCGAAATGACACACCGCCGGTGTACGGGCTCCGTCCTCCCCCGACGGGTCCCGTGCACCGGCGGTGCGCCCCCAGTTCCCCCTGCTCACCCTCCCCGGTGAGCGTTCCGGCGGATTTCGCGCGAGCCGCCGCGCTTCAGGTCGCGAAGATCGACGATCAAGGCGAAGGCCAGCAGCGATCCGACGACCATGCCTGCGATGAGCAATCCCATCCGACACCCCCTCGGGTCCCGTGAGCGGGAGAATGTGTCCTCGCTCACGTGATCCAAGGTAGCGCCGGAAATGGCCGGATGTACCCGGACTTGAGGTTCATTTAAGGCAGGGAAACCCCAATGGGCTATTTGTGCGGGGTTCCCGCGACATAAACGTCACCGTCGGCCACGGAGACGTCACGCGCACTGGACGCGCCGGTCGCCAGAATGCGCGCGGGGTCGCGGAAACCGGTGATCATTTCCACGCGCTGGACCGGTTTCGGTGTGGTGATCACGGTTTCCGGCGTCCAGACGCGGCCGTTCTCCAGTAGGAACGTTTCGATGTTCGGTTGTCCGTCGCGGGTGGCGTAAACGCGCCAAGTGCCGCCATTGAGCTGTTCGATCTCGCGCAAACGGAGTCCGTTCGCGACTTCGCGCACTTCCCAGTTCCGGCCGTTCCACGCACCCGCGAAATCGCGCGGCGAACCCGCGGCGTCGAACTGGAACCACGTGACGAACGGTTTGCCGTCGCGTTGGGTGCCGACCTGAAGGATGTAATCCGGCGACTTGAGCCCGCCGGGGAGTTCGAGCGGGGTTTCCGCGACCTTGAGGTACCGCTCCTGCTCGGCGTCGTCGACCTGCGTGCCGAGGTCGCGGCCCGCCGCGGAGAAGAACCGCAGGGTGCGGACGTCGAACGACAGGTAGTAGACGTTGCGGTGGTAGACGTCGTGCTTGTGCTGTGCCGGCCCGCCGCCCGCGAGGGTGTAGACGAACTGGATCCGCCCGGCGGACGGCAGGTACCGCAGCTGCCCGACATAGACCTCGTCCATGTGGTCGGCCCTGCCCAGCGAGCCGAACGCCCACTGCTTTCCGGTCAGCTGAACGGAGTTCTTCCACGTCCGCCCGTTGTCGCGGGAGACGAGGTACTTCATCGGGCGGAAGTCCGTGTTCGCGCCCGGCGTGACCTGATTGGCCGTCTCGCGATAGAACAGGAACAGCGTGCCGTCGGTGGTCTTGACCGGCATCGGGTAGCTCGCCGCGTCACCCTCGGGGACCTCGGTGTCCGTCCAGGTGCCCTCGAGGGAATGGGCACGCGGCGCGCGGCTGATCACCGTCCTCGTGTTGTGCATGCCGCGGAAGATCAGCAGGTGCCCGTCGCCCGCCAGCAGCATCGTCGGGTAGTTGTGCGGATCGGATTCGCCGTCGGCGATCTTCTTCGGCGCGGTCCAGGCGCCGGTCCGGTGGTCGTAGGCCTGGACGTAGGTGTCCGCGGCCTTGCCGGACCACGAGATGAACGTCTTGCGCGCGACCGGGTCGAAGATCCCGCCCGCGTTCGGCCGCCGGTCGGTGCGGGACGCGACCGTGCTCGCCGGGGTCATCACCTCGAACGAGGTCTTCTCCGGTGGTTTGGCGGCCGCCTGGGGGACCGGGGTCACGAGACCTGCCGCGATGAGCACGCAAAGCAGTCTGCGCATGAGGACGCCTCCTGGTGTGACAGGCGGCGGAAGCCGATCATCTCACGCGAAACCAGCACTGGGAACTACGAAAGTGTGGGTCCGAACGGACCAGCGGTGACGAATCGTTGTCTTGCCGTCTTCCTCATTTCACTTGTCCGGGGGAGTATTCCTCGACCGATCTTGCGAAATGGGGACTCAGAGTGACCATATCCCGACGTGCCGCCCGGAGAAGGGCCCTGACCGTGGCCGTCGCCTCCGGGCTGGTCGTGAGCGGTGTATCCGCTCCGGCCGCGCTCGCCGCGCCCAGCGCCGACGCCGTGATCGCCGAGGTCTACGGCGGTGGCGGCAACTCGGGCGCCACGCTGACCAACGACTTCGTCGAACTCGCCAACCGCGGCGCGGCCGCCGTGAGCCTCGACGGCTTCAGCGTCCAGTACGCGCCAGCGTCGGGGAGCAGCTGGCAGGTCACGCCGCTGACCGGCGGTGTCGCGCCGGGCGCGCGGTACCTCGTGGCGCAGGCGAAGGGCGCGGGCGGCACCGTCGCGCTGCCGACGCCGGACGCCACCGGTTCGCTGGCCCTGTCCGCGAGCGCCGGCACCATCGCGCTCGTCCAGGGCACCACGGCGCTGACCTGCAAGACGGCCGCCGATTGCGCGGCCGACACCAGGATCAAGGACCTGGTCGGTTTCGGCTCGACAGCCACCATCCGTGAGGGCGCCGCGGCGCCCGCGCCGTCCAACACCGCGTCCGTCGCCAGGGGGACGACGCTCGCGGACACCGACGACAACGCCGCGGACTTCACCTCCGGGGCGCCCACCCCGACGAACGGCAAGGGCGAGACGCCGGGCGAGACCGGCCCGCCGCCGGTGACCGCCAAGATCCACGAGATCCAGGGCACCACCCGGATCTCGCCGTTCAAGGACCGCAAGGTCGCCGGGGTCACCGGTGTGGTCACCGCGATCCGGAGCTTCGGTTCGGCCCGCGGGTTCTGGCTCACCGACACCGCTCCCGACGCCGACCCGCGCACCAGCGAGGGCCTGTTCGTCTTCACCGGCTCGACCACCCCCGCCGTGACCGTCGGCGACGCGGTGACCGCCACCGGCACCGTCCGCGAGTTCTACCCGGACGCGCCCGCGACCTCGCCGTACCAGTCGCTCACCGAACTGACGAGTGCACAGTGGACGGTCGATTCGAGCGGAAACGCGTTGCCCGCGGCGACCGTCGTCACGCCGGACACGGTCCCGGACACCGTCGCCCCCGCGCCCGGCGGAAGCATCGAACCGTTGCCGCTGGAGCCGGCGACGTACTCGCTGGACTTCTGGGAGACGCACGAGAGCGAGATCGTCAGCGTCTCCGACGCGCGCGTCGTCGGCCCGACGTCGTCGTTCAACGAGCTTTACGTGACCACCAAACCGAAGCAGAACCCGAGCGTCCGCGGTGGCGCGGTGTACCTGGACTACGACCGGCTCAACACCGGCGTGCTCAAGGTCGCTTCGCTGATCCCGTTCGCCCAGCAGCCGTTCCCGAAGGTCAACACCGGCGACGTGCTCACCGGTGAGACCTCCGGCCCGGTCGAGTACAGCAACTTCGGCGGCTACACGCTGTTCGCGACGAAGGTCGGTGCCGCCAAGGACAACGGGTTGCAACGCGAGAGCACCCGCGCGCAGCGTGGCGGTGAGCTTTCGGTGGCCACCTACAACGTCGAGAACCTGTCCGCTTTGGACGGTGCGGAGAAGTTCGGCGAGCTGGCCAAGGCGATCGCCACCAACCTGGCGAAGCCGGACATCCTGAACCTGGAAGAGATCCAGGACAACAACGGCCCGGCGAACGACGGCACCGTCGCCGCCGATCAGACGTTGCAGAAGTTCGTCGACGCGATCGTCGCCGCCGGTGGACCGCGCTACGAATGGCGCCAGATCGACCCGGTGAACGGCAAGGACGGCGGCCAGCCGGGTGGCAACATCCGCGTCGGCTTCCTGTTCAACCCGGCCCGCGTGTCCTTTGTGGACCGCAAGGGCGGCGACGCGACCACCCCGGTCGACGTGGTCAAGGAACGCGGCAAGACCCACCTGACCGTCTCGCCCGGCCGCGTCGACCCCGCCAACGAAGCGTGGGAGGCCAGCCGCAAGCCGCTCGTCGGCGAGTTCGTCTTCCAGGGCCGGACCGTGTTCGTCATCGCGAACCACTTCAACTCCAAGGGCGGCGACCAGCCGACGCACGGCCGCAACCAGCCGCCGGTCCGGAGTTCCGAGGTGCAGCGCGTCAAGCAGGCGACCGTGCTCCGCGGTTTCGTCGACAAGCTGCTCGCGTCGGACAAGAACGCGAACATCGTGGTCGCCGGTGACATCAACGACTACCCGTTCTCGCCCGCGGTGCAGACGCTGACCGCCGGTGGCGCGCTGAAGGATCTCATCGCTTCGCTGCCCGAGAACGAGCGGTACAGCTACGTTTTCGAGGGCCAGTCGCAGGTGCTGGACCACATCCTGGCGTCGAAGGCGCCGCGCGGGCTCGACTACGACGTCGTCCACCTGAACGCGGAGTTCGCGAAGCAGGCCAGCGACCACGACCCGCAGGTGCTGCGATTCCGGCCGAGCGCCGGCAACCCGGTCCTGGACGCGTTCCACGACCTGGCGGACTACCTGGAGCGCGTCTTCGGTCCTTACCTGCCGAAGCCCTGATCCGCCCGCAATCAGTCACCTACTTGCGTCGGTGTATCTCGCAAGTAGGTGACTGATTGCGTGGTCAGGAGCGTTTCGCGCGCCAGCCCAGGGAAAGTACGGCCTGCACGAGTTCCTGGTAGCTCGGCTTGACCTCTTCCAGGTACTTCTCCAGGTAGCTGGGCCGCGCGTTCGGGACCGGCCTCGGGTCCTCGTCGTCGGGCAGCCACGAGAGGCCTTCGACGTTGTGCTGCGCCATTCTCCACCAGCGGGTGCACCGGTCGACGGCGCGCTGCTCGCGTTCGGCGGCGTCCGCGACGGCCTGGTGCGCCTCGGCGAGCCGGGCCTCCAGTTCGTCCGCGCGCCCGATCTCCCAGTTGCGGAGGTTATCCGCCGAGGTGCGCGCGCGGCCGACGATCTCCTTGTACCGCATGGCCGCGGTGATGCCGTCATCCATCGAGAAGCCCTTCCGGACGCTGGAACGGGATGATCACCTCAGGGGCGCCGTGGGTGGTGCGGTCGAAGAACAGCGCCCGGCCCGCCCGCGGCGACCAGTGCACGACCTGTCCCGCGGCGAACGGCGACAGATCGTTGCCCTGGACGTCCAATGCCGCCCAGGTGCCGATGTCGTCGGTGCCGGCGAAACCGAGGGTGTCCTTCAGCCGGGCGACGCTGCGCCACCAGCCGATGGTGTGGACGCCGTGTGTCGGACCCTGCTTCAGCAGCACCCGCAGCTGATCCAAACCGCTCTTGAGCTGACCGGGCGCCTTCGCCTCCAGCGCGGGGATCGAGGCGTCGACGCCGTACAGCAGCAGCACCTGTGCTTTGTCCAAAGAGGACAGATTATCCGCGATATCGATTACCCGGGCGGGCAAATCGTCGACCAGGGTCGCCTTGTGTCCCTCCGCGCGCAGTCGCTCGGCCAGCTCGGCCACCGCGGGGACGGAGGCTTCGATGGGACACGAGAGCACGAACTCCACCGACTCGTAACGGTACTGGCGGGCCAGCGATCGAGCGGCGGAGTCCATGATGGACAGTGCCTCCGCCGTGGCCGCGCCGAGGACGGCGACGTTCCGGCCCGGTGCTTTCGGCAGGTCCACCCCGCAAGCGGCCTCGTCGACGTCGATGGACTGGCCGAGCAGCGCACGCGGTTTGTCCGTCGGTTTCAGCTCGGTGAACGCCGGGAACTGTTCCAGCACCGGGGAATGCGCGCCGTCGAACAGTCGCGGCCGCTTGAACGACTCCGAGTACTGTTCCCAAAGCCGTTGCTGCAGCTTGTTGAAGACGTCCTTGCTGCTCGCGTCCGGCACGTGGGCGAGCTGATTCCCGTGTGCCACACCGGAATCGTGGTTGATCACCGCATGCCACTTCGGCGCCGAGACCGCCGCGTTGTTGGTCTCGGACAGCACGCGCCGCGCCTTCGGCATCGCGATCCGCAGCGTGCACTGCTCGAACACCGCCGGTTTGCCCCAGAAGGCCTCGATCCCGGCGACGTCCTGGCTCGCCAGCACCAGGTGGATGCCCTGGGACCGGCCTCGCCGCGCGATGTCCTCCAGCAGCTGGGTCGCGGTCGCCGTCACGCCGTCGCGACCGGCGAACAGGTACTGGAATTCGTCGATGACGGCGACGATCCGCGGCCAGTGCCCGCCGGGGTCCTGTTCGCGCAGGTCCGCGAGGTTGGTGACCTCGTGCAGTTTCGCCGCGGCGGACCGGCGGCGCAGCTCGTCGGCGAGGAACCGCAGCAGCGCCAGGCCGAACTCGCGGTCGGTGTTGACGTTGACCCCGATGAGTTTGGCGTGCGGCAGCCAGCTGGCGTCCCGCCGCCCCGGCGCGAGCCCCGCGAACGACACGCCTTCCTTGAAGTCCAGCAGGTACAGCGCGAGTTCGTCCGGCGAGTACCGCGCCGCGAGGCTGCCGAGCAGCGAGTACAGGAAGTTCGTCTTCCCCGAACCGCTCGGCCCGCCGATGAGCACGTGCGGGCTGGCGTCACCGATGACGACCTCCACCGGCTCGCCCTCGAAGAACCCGACGGGCGCCCGGAGTTCCCGCGCCGAACTCTCCTTGCCCAGTTCGGTGGGCAGCAGGTCGGCGAACGCGCGCGGCCCGCCCTGTTTGGCGATCAGCGCCTCGGCGATCCGCCCGGCGGCCCGGATGACCTGCCCGGACGGCATCGGCGGGTCGAGGTCGACGATCAGGTCGGGGCCGGTCATGCTGCTCGTCGCGTGCCGGTCGTCGTGCAGGCTCAGCGATTCGACCGACGTCGACAGCATGGTCGGCACGTCGATCAGGATCAGGCAGATCCCGGCCGCGAGCGCCCCGGTGGCGACACGTTTCAGTTCGCGGGCACGCTCCGGTTCGAGGGTCTCGCCGTTGCCGTAGAGCACCGCGACGCGGAACGGTTCGACGCGCTGGCCGCTCGCCCGCCGGATCTCCCGCAGCGACGTGTGCCCCGCCTGCATCCCGGTCGCGTGGATGCGGCGGATGTGCCCGGCCAGCTCGTCGAGGAGGTCTTCGAGCCGTCCGGGGTCGTACAGGGTGAGCGCGCTCGTGCGGCTCAGCGGATACAGGTCGGGCAGGATCGCGGTCAGCTGGCCGACGTCCCACAGGTGGACGCGCACCGCGCCGGGTTCGAACGTGCTCAGGATCCGCATCAGCAGGTTCTGCACGATGCCGTCCACCGCGGCCCGGGTCTTCGGTGCCGACGTGATGGACAGATGCGACTCGTCGAGCAGCGGCAGCGCGACGTCGAACGTGCGCGGGACATCCCGGCCCGGCACGGTCGCCGAACCGATGCGCCACAGCCCCGGCGCGGTGATGCCGGGATTCCCGCCGACGCGGCCGAGCCAGTTGCCCGGCTCCCGGCTCGCGGGGCCCGGCGCGTTGTTCGCGACGAGTTCGCGCAGCTCGTTCGGGCCCGCTTCCCAGTCCGCGTAGAACTGGCCTCGCACAGTGCCGAGCAGGCCGAACACCTCGTTCGCGGCGGGGTGCCGCGACCATTCGGTGTACTGCTCCGAGGTGGAGTTGTTCATCCCCACCCGGACTATGTGCTGTTCCAGTTGGAGTTTGGCCAGTTCCGCTTCGGCGGACTGGCGGGCGCCGGCGGCGGCGCCGAGGACGAGCCCGATCTGGTGCCGGACCCGCTCCAGCGCCGTAACGACGCGATTGCGCTGTTCACTCGCTTTGCTGCCCATACCGGCTCGCCGATCTCAGAGGCGTGATTGGTAACCGCTGACCAGGTCGTCAGCGGCGGAAAGGCGCGTCAGGAGGTTTTCGATCCCCTCGTCGGCCTGCGCCAGCTGCGACGGCACCCATGGAACGGCTTGGGCCTGTGGTTCCACAAGAGCGCGCCTGGATTCTTCGAGCAGGCTTCTGGCCCGCTCGGCATGGGCACGTCCGTCGGCGAGGCCGGATTGGACGGCCGTCAGCAGCTGGTGCAGTTCTTCGAGGTACATGCGCTAGAGGCGGGTCGAGTAGGACTCGGCCGACGAAATGCCCGCCTGGATGGTGCTCTGCATACCGGTGATGCCCTGCAGGGCCTCGGCGAGTAGCCCGTGCGCCTGGCTCACCTCGTGCTGGGTGCTGCCCTGGGTGGCCTGGGAAAGCGAAAGCTGTGCTTCTTCGAGAGACTGCGCTGCCTGCTGAAGTGCGGCGATGCTCGCGGATGCCTTCTCGTTCGCGAGCGCGATACCAGCGCGGATCTCTTCGACTCCGGCCATTTTGGCGGACTCCTTGGGACGTCGGGGGCTGGAACGACCACCAATAAACTTAGCGTGATCAACTGACTCTGTTAAGTGAAGGTCCTGCTAACTAATCAACAAGGCCCCGGACGTCGGAACGTCCGGGGCCTTGCTGACGGCGGAGGATACAGGATTCGAACCTGCGAGGGCGTGAACCCAACACGCTTTCCAAGCGTGCGCCTTAGGCCGCTCGGCCAATCCTCCGTGGGGAACTTTACCGGATGCCCTTTCGGCCCCGCGAAGGCGGGTCTGACCTGCGTTCGCGGCTTCTCGGGCTCAGGCGGGCGCGGGGGCGAGAACGTCGGCGACGACGCAGGTGATGTTGTCCGGTCCGCCGCCTTCGTTGGCCAGGTCGATCAGCCTCGGGACGGTCTCGGCGGGATCTTGGAAGGCGCCGAGGACGTCCTTGATAACGGTTTCGACAACCGTTGCCGTTAACCCGTCCGAGCACAGCAGGAGACGGTCTCCGGGGGCGGCGTCGAAGGCCCAGATGTCCGCTTCGCCGCTTCCGGTGCTCAGGAGCGCCTTCATCAACAGCGAGCCGCGAGGGTGCCCTTCGACCTCCGACGGGTCGATGCGGCCGTCGTCCGCGAGCGCCTGCGCGAGGGTGTGATCGCGCGTGAAGCGCTGAAGCGTTCCTTCGCGGAGGAGATATCCCTTGGAGTCGCCGATGTGGGCGGCCGTGAAGTGCGAGCCGTCGAACAGCAACGCCGTCAGGGTGGTGCCCATGCCCCGCGTCTCGGGCTCCTGCTCGGCCGTCGCGGCGAGCCGGTCGTCGATGGTGCGCAGGCCGCCGGAGAGCACCTCGGCCAGGTCGACTTCCGCGAGGTCGAAACCGTGGAGGTCCGCGTCGAGCCGGGACAGGACGCCGACCGCCTCGGCACTGGCCACCTCGCCGTGCGGCTGGCCGCCGATACCGTCGGCGACGGCCAGCATCCTGGCGCTGGCGTAGACCGAGTCCTGGTTGACCTGGCGGCGTCGCCCGACGTCCGAGCCGGCCGCGTACCGAAGGGTGTACCTCATGGACCCCAGTAAAGCAGCTGTGTACTGAGTTCACAAACAAAGGGCTGGAATGCTCAGCTGTCGGTTACGATGCGCCGATGGAGGAGCAAGCCACCGTCAGCGCGGCGGACATCGCGCGGATCGCCGGCGTCGGCCGCGCCGCGGTGAGCAACTGGCGTCGACGTTACGGAGATTTTCCGCCGCCCGTCGGCGGGACGGCGTCGAGCCCCCTCTTTTCCCTTGTCCACGTCGAACACTGGCTGCGTGAGCGCGGCAAACCGGTCGAGATCTCGCTCGGGGACCGGATCTGGCAGCGGCTGCGGAACCTCGGCGACGACCTGGCACTCGGCGACCGGGTCGGCAGGGTGGGCGCCTACCTGTCGCGGCGCGGTGTCCGCGAATGGACCTTCTCGCCCCGTTACGACGATGTCGAGCTGTTCGAACTGGTGGATCGCTTCGCCGACGAGCAGGGCGCGCGGGAGGCCTTCGAGTTCCTGTGCGAGCGCTACGTCGAGGCGCACTCCCGCCGGCTGTCCGTCACCCCCGAGCCGGTGGCCGCGCTGATGGCCGGCCTCATCGGTCCCGAACCCGGCGTCGTGCTCGACCCCGCGTGCGGGCTCGGGACCCTGCTGCTCGCCTCCGGCGGGACCCGGCTGCTCGGCCAGGTCGACGATCCGGCGACCTCGTGCATCGCCGCGCATCGGCTGCTGCTCGCGGGGGCCGACATGGAGATGTACGGCGCGGACGCGCTGTCGATGGACTCCTACGAAGGGGTTCTCGCGGACGCCGTCGTCTGCGATCCGCCGTTCAACGAACGCGAATGGGGCTACGACGACCTCGTCGGCGACCCGCGGTGGAAGTACGGCCAGCCGCCGCGAGGCGAACCGGAACTGGCGTGGGTCCAGCACTGTCTCGCGCATGTGAAGCCCGGCGGGCTGGTCGCGATCCGCATGCCGCCCGCCGCCGCCGGACGCCGTACCGGACGGCGGATCCGCGGGAACCTGTTGCGAGCCGGGGCTTTGCGGGCGGTGGTGACCGTCGCCGGAGCGGATCTCTGGCTGTTGCGGCGCCCGGAACCCGGGGAGCGGCCGCCGTCCCGGCTGCTCCTGTCGGCCGATCCGTCCACTGTGGAGGAACAGTGGCGGGACCATCTGCGCGGCGCCGAGGTGCCGGGCGCGGTCCGGATCATCGACCTGCTCGACGAGGAGATCGACCTTTCCCCGGCACGGCATCAGGCACGGGACGAACACGCGGGTGAGGCGTTCCTGGAAGTCCGGAGGCGGTTCGACGGGATCCGGCCGGAACTGCCGTCGCTGGCGGTTTCCGACGAGAAGCCGGCGTTCACCACGATCGGCGAGCTGCTGAAGTCCGGCGTGCTCATCGTGCCGGAATCGGTGGAAGAGGGCGATGTCGTCGCGTCACCCGCCGTACCAGCGTATGTCCACAGTGGAGAGATGGTCCCAGCGGATCCGACGATGTCCAAGTACCGCACCGATCCCGAACGGCTGGACGCCGCGTTCCTCGCAGGCTGCCTGCGCGCGGCAGGGCAGGTCGCACCGACCTCGTCGACCAGGATCGACCTCAAGCGCACCCGGATCCCGCGCCTGCCCATCGAGACACAGCGGTCCTACGGGGCGGCGTTCACCCGGCTCGCCGCCTTCGAGGCCGCCCTGCGCGAGGCGGCGGAATCGGGCCTGGAGCTGGTGCGGCTAGGCTTGGCCGGGCTCACCGAAGGACAGCTCGAGCCGGAGAATGGATAGGTGTTGGAAGCGGAGCTTCTCCGTTGAGGGTGGCGGTGGGGGGGACGAGGTTGCTGATCGCCGATCGCTACGAACTCGACGAGCTGCCGCTCGGCCGGGGTGGGATGGGCGCGGTCTACGCGGGCCACGACCGGCATCTCGGCCGCCGCGTGGCGGTGAAGTTCCTCGGGCTCCCCGGCGGTCCGGACGCCGAACTCGAGCAGCGGTTCATCCGCGAGGCGCGGATCCTCGCGACCCTGGAACACGCGGGCGCGCCGACGCTGTACGACTTCGGCACCTACGACGAGCGGCTGTACCAGGTCATGCAGTTCATCGAGGGTGTGACCGTCGCCGATCTCGCCGCCGAACACGGGCCGCTGCCGGTGCCGTGGGCGGCCGCGATCGCGGCGCAGGCCTGTGCCGTGTTGTCCGCCGCGCACGCGCTTTCCATCTGCCACCGCGATCTCAAGCCCACCAACCTGATGTTGTGTCCCGACGGCAGCGTGAAGGTGCTCGACTTCGGGCTCGCGATGCTGCGCGAGACCGACGTCGCCCAGTTCACCCGTGCCGGGCAGATCCTGGGAACCCCCGCGTACATGGCGCCCGAGCAGATCCAGCGCGGGATCGCCGGGCCGCGCAGCGATCTGTACGCGCTGGGCTGCGTCCTGCACGAAATGCTGACCGGCAGGCAGCTCTTCACCGGCCCGACGGCGTACGCGGTCTTCGAGAAGCAGGTCAAGGAGAGCCCGGCCGAAGTGGACGGTGTCCCGGATGGACTGCGGGTGCTGCTCGCGGATCTCCTGGAGAAGGACCCGGAACGGCGTCCGTCCGACGCGGACGAACTGTTCGGGCGGCTGGCCGTGTTCGCACGGGACCTGCCGCCGCTGCCCGGATATCTGGACGAAGGCGCCAATCCGGGCCGGATGTACGCGCGGGTCGTCGGCCGCGTGCCCTGAGACGCGATCGTGACCTTCCGATCAACAACCCCGGACGGGTGACCTCCGTCTTTACCCATGTCAGCAGGACTACGGGCAAACGGGGGTACGGGTCGTGAAGAAGTTCCTGGTGGGGGTGAGCGCACTGGCCACGGCGCTGGTGCTGACCGCGTGTTCCGGCAACGCCGGCGGCAGCGCGCCCGGTGGCGGCGCCGTCGCGCAGGGCGGCCCGGTGGGCGGGACCACGACCACGTCGGCGCCTGCCACGTCTTCGCCGACGCCGACGCCTACGCCCAGTAGCTCCAGCTCCAAGCCGAAGCCGACGTCCTCGAAGCCCAAGCCGACGCCGAAGCCCACGCCGAAACCGGCGGCCAAGCCCGCCGCCAACGCCGCCGCCGTCCCCTGCAAGGCCGCGCTGGCCTCGCCGGGCGTGAGCGCCTGCGTCGACCTTTCCGCGTTGAAGACGTGGCTGCTGCAGGACGGCAAGGTCATCTACGGCCCCGTCAAGCAGCTGCCCGGCAAGAAGGGCCACGCCACGCCGACCGGGGTCTTCCACGTTTCGGCCAAGGTCAAGAACTACCACTCGAAGCAGTTCGACGCGCCGATGCCGAACTCGGTGTTCTTCCTGCCGGGCATCGCGTTCCACACCGGCAGCCTCTCGGTGTACTCGCACGGCTGCATCCACCTGTCCGCGGCGGCCTCGCAGAAGTACTTCACGACTTTGCAGAACGGCGACATGGTGCAGGTCGTGGCCTGACGAGCGGCTCCGCGCCCAAGTACATGAAGGCCCCCTTCCTTGCGCCTAGGTACAGGAAGGGGGCCTTCATGTACTTGGGTGGGGCGTGTCCCGAAACCCGGCCCCGGCCTCTCCACCCGATACGACACTTTCGGCCCGGTAACCCGAATCGCCACTCACGACCACGGTGAGGCAGCGTTCTCGTGTGGATCATTGCGGTTCGGTTGCTTCGGCACGGATTCCGCAATGACCCGGCCTTTCCCGGCGACGTGCCATGACACGCCGGAAATGGGGAAGCGCCGATGAAGCCGAGCCGGGCACTCACTCGCATACTCGTGGCCTTGTCGGTTGCCATCCTGCTTCTCCCGGGGTGGGTGGGCGCTCCGGAAGCGAGCGCGGCGCCCACCCTGCCGTCCGGCTTCGTGTTGCGTGATCAGCCGAGTGGACAGGCCGCGTTCGACCTGACCGATTTCGCTTATCTGCCGGACGGTTCGGTGCTCAGCATCGGCAAGAGCGGCAAGGTCGCCTGGATGCCCGTGACCGGCCCGGCGCGGACGGTCGCGACCCTTCCCGTCCACGACAACGGGGATCTCGGCCTCGTCGGTCTCGCCGTCGCCCCGGATTTCGCCACCTCGCGCCGGATCTACCTCGCGTGGTCGTTCGACACGGGCGGCGGCGCGTTCACCATGCGGGTGGCGCGCTGGACGGTGACCGGCGCGGACATCCCCACCGGCCTCGCGAACGAACGAGTGCTCGTCGACCTTCCCGGGTTCCACAACGTCCACGGAGTCTCGGGGCTCGTCGCCGCATCGGACGGGACGTTGTGGATCTCCATCGGTGACGCCGCCGACTTCACCAGGATGGATCCGGGCGCGTTGCGCGCACTCGACCTCGATCAGCTGTACGGCAAGATCCTGCACGTCACACCGGATGGCGCCGGCGTGCCCGGCAACCCCTATTACTCCGCCGCGGCGCCGAATTCGAATCGCTCCAAGGTGTTCTCCAGCGGTTACCGCAGCCCGTTCCGCTTCTCCCTCGACCCGCGGCTCGGCCTGCCGGTCGTGGGCGATGTCGGCTGGAACACCTGGGAAGAGGTCGACGTCGTGCGGCCGGGTGCGAACCACGGCTGGCCTTGCTGGGAAGGGAATTCGCCGACGCCCGGGTACGCCGGCCTCGCCGGTTGCGCGGGTGTGGTCAACACGCCGCCGATCACCGCGTACCACCACGGTTCCGGGGCCGACGAAGGGAACAGTGTCACCGCCGGGATCGTCTACAGTGGATCGTCCTATCCGGACGAATACCGCGGCGCCTTCTTCTTCGGCGACTACGTCACGCAGAAGATCTGGACGATGACGTACGACAGCCAGGGCAGGCTCGTCCAGGCACCGCAACGGCCGCCGAAGTTCACCGGTGTCGGCGGTCCGGTCAAGTTCGCGGCCGCGGCCAACGGCGACATCGTGTACGCCGACATCCACACCGGGAACCTGCGGCGGCTCAGCTATCCGGGGACGAACGCGGAACCGGTCGCGGTGGCGGCGTCGAGCACCGAGCCGTCGACGAGGACGGTGACCTTCGACGGCGCCGGGTCCTACGACTTCGACGGCGACCCGCTGACCTACCACTGGGATTTCGGCGACGGTACGAGCCAGACCGGGGTCCGGGTGACCCACGCCTACGGTGCCGGAATGACGAGCGCGAGCGCGCGGCTCACCGTCACCGACCGGCTCGGCGGCTCCGGCGGCACCGATGTCGTCGTGGTGCCGGGAAACCATTCGCCGGATCCGGTGATGACGGATCCCGGCGCGCGGACCTTCGCGGTCGGGGAACCGGTCGTCGTCGGGGTGACGGCGACCGACGCCGAGGACGGCGCGCTGCCGGTCGCCTGGACCACGCTGATCCGGCACTGCCCGGAGGAGGCGACCTGTCACGCGCATCCCGGTTCACCGGGCGGCGGACCGGATTTCACCGTGCCCTTCACCGATCACCAGGACTCCCGCGTCGAGATCACCGCGACGGTGACCGACAGTGCCGGGGTGGCGGCGAGCAGGACCTACGTCGCCCTGCCGCGTGAGCATCGGCTGACGCTGACCGGCAGTGTTCCCGCGGCGTTGAGCATCCCGGCCGAGGGCGGGGTCAGCACGGCGATGGTGACCGAGGGATCGACGTTCGAGGTGGTGGCGGAGGAGATCGCCGCGGACGGCGTATCGACGTTCGTGAACTGGTCCGACGGGAGGACGTCGCGCACGGTGACCGTCACCGTTCCGGCGCACGACCTGACCATGACCGCGAACTACCTCACCCCGATCGACAAGCGCTACCAGGCGGAACCCGCGCTGCGGCAACGGCTCGGCGCGCCGACCGGGCCCGAGACCACCGACGGGACCGTGCGCTACCGGGCGTACGCGGGCGGCAGGCTCTACTGGAGCGCTGAGACCGGCGTGAAGCAGATCGAAGGCGAGATCCTCAAGAAGTACCTCGCGCTCGGCGGGCACCGGAAGTTCGGTCCGCCCGCGACGGACGAGACCGGCACTCCGGACGGCGTCGGCCGGTACAACCACTTCCCGAACTGGCCGGGCACGGCGCAGTCCTCGATCTACTGGACGCCGTCGGCCGGCGCGCATCCGGTGTACGGGCGGATCCGGGTCAAATGGGCCGCGCTCGGCTGGGAGAGGGGACCGCTCGGCTACCCGGCGACGGACGAGCTCCCGACCCCCGACGGCGTCGGCCGGTACAACCACTTCACGAAGGCGGGCTCGGTCTACTGGACGATGGCCACCGACGCGCACGCGATCTACGGGGCGATCCGGCAGCGCTGGGCCGCGCTCGGCTGGGAGCGGTCGTACCTGCGCTACCCGGCGACGGACGAGTTCGGCATCCCCATCGGACGGCAGAACAGCTTCCAAGGCGGCTACGTCACGTGGAACCGGAGCACAGGGCAGGTGATCGATCGAAGGTGGTGATCACAATTCGATAAAGGCACTCGAAAGTGTGAAATGCCCACCTGGGCCCCGTCGATGAGACGTTCGACTGGGGAAGGGGCCCTTGCATGCCTTCGAAATTCCGCGCGCTCTGTCACGCCGTCGTGACGTTGCTGATAGTGACCTTGCTGGTGCCGCTGACGTCGACCTCCGCGTCCGCCGCACCCGTTATGCCGCCCGGCTTCGTCCTGCGTGACCAGCAGAGCGGGCAGGCTCCATACGACCTGACCGACTTCGCCTACCTGCCCGACGGCTCGATGCTGACCACCGGAAAGCAGGGCAACGTCGCCTGGGTGTCCACCACCGGACAGACGCAGAGCATCGCGACCCTGCCCGTTCGCAGCACCGGCGACCTCGGGCTGGTCGGCATCGCGATCGCACCCGACTACGCCACCTCCCGCGCGATCTACACGGCCCGCGCGGTCGACGTCGCCGGCGGCGGGATCGCCCTGCGCGCCTCGCGCTGGACCGTCTCCGGCACCGACCGGCCGACCGGGCTGACCGGGGAGAAGGTGCTCATCGAGGGCGCCGCCAACACCGACATCCACGGCATCACCGGTGTCGTGGCCGCCCCCGACGGCACGGTGTGGGTCTCGACCGGCGACAGCTCCCGCTTCCAGGGCGCGGCCGACCCGTTCGCGCTCAACGTGTACGACCTCGACAAGATCTTCGGCAAGATCTTCCACATCACCTCGGACGGCGCAGGCGTGCCGGACAACCCCTACTACACCGCGGCGAACCCGACCTCGCTGCGCTCCAAGGTGTTCGCGAGCGGCTTCCGCAGCCCGTTCCGGTTCAGCCTCGACGCCAGCACCGGCCTGCCGGTGGTCGGCGACGTCGGCTGGGGCACCTGGGAAGAGATCAACTTCGTCCAGAAGGGCGCGAACCACGGCTGGCCGTGTTTCGAGGGCAACCAGCCCTCCGACGGTTTCTCCGCGATGCCGCAGTGCGCCTCGGCCGTGAACACCCCGCCGATGCTGGCGATCCGCCACGGGCAGGGCGTCGACAACGGCAACAGCATCACCGCCGGCATTGTCTACAATGGAGAGTCGTACCCGGAGGAATACCGGGGCGCGTACTTCTTCGGTGACTACGCCACCCAGAAGCTCTGGACGGCCAAGTACGACACGCAGGGCCGCGTCGTCCGCCCGCAGGAGACGCCGCCGAAGTTCACCGGTATCGGTGGTCCGGTCAAGTTCCTGGCCGCCGCCAACGGCGACATCGTGTACGCCGACATCTACACCGGCCTGCTGCGACGGCTGAGCTACACCACCGGGAACAAGGCGCCCGTCGCGGTGGCCACTTCGGAGACGAACCCCGAAACCCGCACGGTCTCCTTCGACGGCAGCGGTTCCTACGACTTCGACAACGACCCGCTGACCTACCAGTGGGACTTCGGTGACGGCACGACCGGTACCGGCGCGAAGGTCAGCCACACCTACGCGGCCGGGACCGAGAAGTTCACCGCGAAACTGACGGTGAAGGACGGCCTGCAGGCCTCCGGGAGCACGGACATCGCCGTGGCGCCCGGAAACCACTCGCCGAAGCTCGTCATGACCGACCCCGGTGACCGCCTGTTCGCGGTCGGCGAGGAGGTCAAGGTCGGCGCGACCATCACCGACACCGAAGACGGCGCCCTCCCGGTCACCTGGACCACGCTGGTCCGGCACTGCCC
Source organism: Amycolatopsis sp. lyj-108 (assembly GCF_046549005.1). Taxonomy (NCBI): domain Bacteria; kingdom Bacillati; phylum Actinomycetota; class Actinomycetes; order Pseudonocardiales; family Pseudonocardiaceae; genus Amycolatopsis; species Amycolatopsis sp. lyj-108. The sequence continues at coordinate 688,920 of NZ_JAJPWQ010000001.1, forward strand.
GGAGAACGCGGTCTGCCACGCGCATCCCGACCGCGGCGGCACCGGCCCCGAGTTCACCATGCCGTTCACCGATCACACGGACTCCAACCTGGAGTTCACCGCGACGGCGACCGACAGCGCCGGCGTCACGGTCTCGAAGACCTACGTCGCGAAGCCGCGCGAGCACCGGCTGACCCTGACCAGCAACGTCGCCGCGGCGCTCGGCATCACGCCGGAAGGCGGCGCCACCTCGGCGATGGTGGTCGAAGGCGCGACCGTCGAGATCCAGGCGGCCGAGGTCGCTTCCGACGGTTCGTCGACCTTCACCGGCTGGTCCAACGGGGCCACCGGGCGGCTGACGAACATCACCATGGGCACCGTCGACCAGACGATCACGGCGAACTACATCACGCCGATCGACAAGCGCTACCGCGACGAACCCGCGCTGGCGCAACGACTGGGCGCGCCGACCGCACCCGAAGCCGTCGACGGCACGGTCCGCTTCCGCACCTACGAGCGCGGGCGGCTGTACTGGTCGAAGGAGACGGGCGTCAAGCAGATCGAAGGCGAGATCCTCAAGAAGTACCTCGCCGCCGGTGGGCATGTGAAGTTCGGCCCGCCCGCCACCGACGAACAGGCCACTCCGGACGGTGTCGCCCGGTACAACCACTTCCCGGTCTGGCCCGGCGTTCTGCAGTCGTCGATCTACTACACCGTGAACACCGGGGCCCACCCGATCTACGGCAGGATCCGGCAGAAGTGGGCGTCGCTCGACTGGGAGCGGGGACCGCTGGGTTACCCGAGCACCGACGAGGCGGGCACTCCGGACGGACTCGGCCGCTACAACCACTTCAGCAAGGCCGGTTCGATCTACTACACCGTCCAGACGGACGCGAGGGCGATCCACGGCCGGATCCGCGTCCGCTGGGCGGCGCTCGGCTGGGAATCCGGGCCCATGGGATACCCCACCACGGACGAGGCGGCGACCCCGGACGGCGTCGGCCGGTACACCCACTTCACCAAGGCCGGTTCCATCTACTGGTCGATGGCGACCGACGCGCACGGCGTGTGGGGCGAGATCCGCAAACGCTGGGCGGCGCTCGGCTGGGAACGTTCTTACCTGCGTTACCCGACCAGCGACGAACTCGTCGTCACCGGCGGAAGGCAGAACAACTTCCAGGGCGGCTACGTGTTCTGGAACGCCTCCAACGGTTCGGTGACCGACCGTCCCTGGTAGGCACTGATCACGCGTGAAGGCCCCCTTCCCTCGGCTCAGCCGAGGGAAGGGGGCCTTCACGCGTCAGCGGGTCTCAGCGCAGGAGGTCGGCGGGGACGGTGCCCGTCGAGGTGAGCGGCAGGCCGAGCGCGACGCGTTCGGTCAGCCAGGGGCTCGGCCGGTAGCGCTGGTCGCCGGTGCTCGCGACGAGTCCGCGCAGGACCCGCAGCAGGAGGACCGCGCCCGCTTCGTCGCCCCAGGTCAGCGGGCCGCTCGGGTAGCCGAGGCCGAGCCGGACGGCGGTGTCGATGTCCTCCGGTGTGGCGAGCCGCTGTCCGGCGATGAAGCAGGCGGTGTTGACGATCGACGCCAGCAGCCGCTGCGCGATCGGCGCGGGGCCGTCGCGGACCACGGTCACCGGCAGTCCGGTCGCGGCGAGCGCGCCCCAGGCGGTGCGGCCGGCGGCAGGGTCGAGCGCGGGGTGGACCGAAAGCGTCAGGCGTTTCCCGTAGCCGCCGAGCGGGTCGACGCCGACGACCCGTTCCGCCGGAAGGCCCGCGGCCAGTGCGGTGTCCACAGTGGACGAGCCGATCGGGCTGACGATCAGGACCGTGTCCGGGTAGGCGGAGTGCACGACCTGGATTCCCGCCGCCGAGAGCAGCGTGCCGAGCCGTTCGTCGTCGACCCACACCGGAGTGGTGGGGGCTTCCGGCGCGGCGGGCTCCGGCTCGACCTGCTGTTGCCCGTCGACGTAGCTGTGGAAGCCCTCGCCGTTCTTGCGTCCGAACAGCCCGGCGGCGACGCGGGGACGCGTCAGCCACGACGGCCGCAGCCGCGGTTCGCCGTGGAAGCCGCTCCAGATGCTTTCGAGCACGGCGTGCGAGACGTCGAGGCCGGTGAGGTCCAGCAGTTCGAACGGGCCGAGTTTCAAGCCGAGCACGTCACGCGCGACGCGGTCCACCTCGGCCGGGGTCGCGATCCCCTCGGCGAGGATCTGCAGTGCCTCGGTGCCCAGCCCGCGTCCGGCGTGGTTGACCAGGAAGCCCGGCGCGTCGCGCGCGAGGACGGGTTCGTGTCCCCAGCCGCGGACGAGTTCGGTCACGGCGGGCGGCAGCCACCCGGCGGTCCGCGCGCCGGGCACGACCTCGACCAGCCGCATCAGCGGGACCGGGTTGAAGAAGTGCAGGCCGAGCAGGCGGCCCGGATCGGTCAGCGCGGCACCGATCTCGGTGACCGAAAGCGAGCTGGTGTTGGTGGCGAACACGGTGTCCGGGCCGCAGACCCGCTCCAGTTCGGCGAACAGCGCGCGTTTGATCTCCAGGTCCTCGCGGACCGCTTCGATGACGAGGTCGACACCGTCGGCGGGGGCCAGCGGGTCTTCGGCCGCGATCAGCCTGCCCTTCGCGGCCGTGGCGGCTTCTTCGGTGATCTTGCCTTTCGAGGCGAGCTTGCCGAGCATCGCGCCGACGTGATCGATGGCCTCGCCGACGGCGTCGGGCCGGGCGTCGGCGAGCTCGACCTCGAGCCCCGCCGTCACGGCGAGCTGGACGATGCCCCGGCCCATCACCCCGGTTCCGATGACCCGGATCCTGCCGACCTGCTCCGCCCACTTCTCCACCGCGAGCCGCCTTTCCCTCGATGTCGTCCCGTCGTGACGCTAGCCGCCACGCCGGTATCTCGCCCGGAAGGGTGATCCGTGCCCACTCGGCGTAAGGCCACCGACCCGGCGCGGTCCCCTCCGCGAAGACCAAGTGTTTCGCGCCCCACCCCGAAGGGAAAGCTCCCATGGTGACCGTCCCCGCCGCCACAGCCGTCCGGACCACGCCGTTGCTCCTCGTCGCCGTTCTCTTCGGCGCGGTCGCCGCGTTCTTGGCGAGCCAGGCGTTGTGGCCGCTCACCGCGGTGGCCGTCGTGGTCGCCGCCGCCGTCCTCGCGGGCGGGGTGTGGCTGACCGGCCGGAAGAGCGGAAGTTCTCCCGCCGAGAGCTGATTCGGCACGGCTCTAAGATCGCCGTGTGACGGCGAAACGCTTGACGCGGGAAGAAAGCCGCGAGCAGACCAGGCAGCGCCTGCTCGCGGCGGCCGCCGAGCTGTTCTCCGAACGCGGGGTCAACGGCACGTCCGTCGAGCAGATCGCCGAACGGGCCGGATTCACCCGCGGGGCCTTCTACGGCAACTTCGACGGCAAGCGCGAGCTGGTCGTCGAACTGCTGCGCCGCCGGACCCAGCGCGAGGCCGAAGAGGTCTCCGCGCTGCGTGAGGGCGTCGGCTCCTTCGCGGAGATGATGGACCGCCTGCGCGCGTGGAACGTCGAACGCGCCGAACACCTCGCCGGCTGGCTCACCCTGCGCACCGAGCTGGCCCTTTACGCGCTGCGGAATCCCGACGCGCGCCCGCTCGTCGGCGAAGGCGAGAAGTCGACAAGGGCACTGCTGGAGACCTCGATCCGGACCGAGCTCGCCGCGCGGGGCGCAGAACCGCCAGCGGACCCGGCGTTCCTCGCGTTGATCCTGCACGCGCTCGAGGACGGACTCCTGTTGCAGCGCTTCCTCAGCCCCGAGGGGACCGGCGACGAGGACGTTGTGGATGCCGTCCAGTTGCTGATGCGCTCTTGGACCGCGCTCAGCCGGTCATCTTGATCCCGGTGAACTCGGCCATCTGACGGATCCCGTGCGCGAAGAAGGCGTCCGACGGGTCGACGGAGCCGACGTACTGGCCGAACAGCTCGAAGTTGATCATCCCGAACAGCTGGGTCCAGGCCATGATCAGCCGGGAGGCCGTCTCGGGCGCCAGGTTGATCTTGAGGATCTCGGTGACGGCGTCGAGCTGGTGCAGTAGCTCGACGGGCATCTCGCCGACCTCGGTCTCGACCCGGAGGTTCGCGTCGCGCAGGACCGCGACCAGCGCGAACGCCACCCGGCCCGCGGGTGCGACGGTGTCCTGCGGGGCCTGGTAGCCGGGGATCGGCGAGCCGTAGATCAGCGCGTACTCGTGCGGGTGCGCCTTCGCCCAGGCGCGGACCGCGTGCCAGATCGACTCCCACCGCGCCAGCGAGGACTTCTTGGGGTCGTCGGCCGCCTCCGCGGCTTCGCCGACGGCGTTGTAGGCGTCGACGATCAACGCGGTCAGCAGCTGCTCGCGGCTGGAGAAGTACCGGTAGAGCGCCGACGAGACCATGCCCAGCTCCCGCGCGACCGCGCGAAGCGAGAGACCGAGCGCGCCGACTTCGGCGAGCTGGCGGCGGGCTTCGTCCTTGATCTCGCGGGTGAGTTCGGCTCGGGCGCGTTCGCGCGCGGTCTGGGTGGCAGCCATGCTCTCACCATAGAGCATCGCACCAAAACGAGAGCACCGCTCTTGACATGACGCACCGCTCTGGTGTTCACTGCTCTTAACAGAGAGCGCTGCTCTCGAAGACTTCGAGGAGCCGAGATGACCGCCACTCCCCCCGCCGCCACCCGCTACGTCAAGCCGGCCAAGGCCACCAACGCGTTCAACGAGTTCGTGCTCAAGCTGACGAAACTCGGTGTCTCGGTCATGGGCAGCCGGGTGCTCTCGGTCCGGGGCCGGAAAAGCGGCGAGCTGCGGTCGGTCCCGGTCAACCTGCTGAAGCTGGACGGGGAGCGCTACCTGGTCGCGCCGCGCGGTGTCACGCAGTGGGTGCGCAACCTGCGCGTCGCGGGTGAAGGACAGCTCAGCGTCGGGCGCCGGACCGAGACGTTCACCTACACCGAACTCGCCGACGACGAGAAGCCGGCGATCCTGCGCGCGTACCTCAAGCGCTGGAAGTTCGAGGTCGGCGTGTTCTTCGACGGTGTCGACGCGAAGGCCTCCGACGAAGAACTGCTCGCGATCGCGCCCGGCTACCCCATCTTCAAGATCGCCTGAGACCGCGTGTCCCGCCCCTGATCACGCGAGTTACGCCTCCAATCACGTGAGTTCCGCCTCTGATCACGCGTGTCGTCTCTTTACCGGCGACCGGTGGAAGTCCGAAAGCGTGAAAGGCGCGGCTAATCCTCGGTAGGTGCCCGACGCGGGCGGCGGGCGGTGGCCGCCACCAGCACCACCCCGACCAGGAACGCGACGAGCCCGATCAGGAACCACAGTTTCTGCCCGGTCATGAAGCTGCCGGTCAGCACCCCGGCGCCCTGGAGCACCCAGACGCCGCCCACCAGCAGGAAGACCAGTCCGATCGTGAGCGTCACCCAGCGTTTCATCCACGGCTCCCCGCCTCGACGTGCCCTGCGGTGATTCTGGCACCGGGAGCCCCGTCCGGCGAACCGATCATCGTCTGCCGACGAGGCCGTTCCGGAACGCGTAGACGACGGCGTGCACCCGGTCGCGCAACCCCAGTTTGGCGAGGATACGGGAAACGTGGGTCTTCACCGTCTCTTCGCCCACGTGCAGATGCGCGGCGATTTCCGCGTTGCTGGAGGCGTCGGCGACGAGCATGAGGACTTCGCGTTCGCGTGAGGTGAGCCGTTCCAGTTCCGCCGGTTGGGCGGCCGCGGGTTCGATGCTGGTGGCGAAGGTCGACACGAGCCGCCGGGTCACCGTCGGGTCGATCAGCGCGTCTCCGCGTGCGGCGACGCGCATGGCCGAGACGAGTTCCTCGGGCGCGAGGCTTTTCAACAGGAACCCGCTCGCGCCGGCGCGCAGCGCGCGATACACGTACTCGTCGGAGTCGTAGGTCGTCAGCACGAGGACGCGGGTGTCGTTACCGGGCGCGGACATGATCGCCTCGGTCGCGGCCAGACCGTCCAATTTGGGCATCCGGACGTCGAGCACGGCGACGTCCGGGCGCAGCGCGGCCGCCTGCGCGACGGCTTCGCGTCCGTCCGCGGCCTCGCCGACGCATTCGAAGTCCGCCTGGGTGTCCAGCACCGCGCGCATCCCGGACCGGAACATCGCGTGGTCGTCCGCCAGCAGAACCCGGATCACTGTGCCTCCAAAGGAAAACCGACTCGAATCCGCCAGTGCCGCCCGTCGTCGAGCGGTCCGCATTCCGCCTGGCCGCCGAACAACGCGACCCGTTGCCGGATTCCGGCGAGGCCGCGTTTCGTCGACTCGGCCGATGTGTCCGGACGGCCCATCTCGTTCGTGATCGTGAGGACGACCTCCGTCTGCCGGTAGGCGAGATCGATCTCGACGATCCCGCCGCGGCCGTGCCGGAGCGCGTTCGTCAGCGCCTCCTGCGCGATGCGGTACAGCGCGATGTCCACCGAGCCCGGGAGTTCCCGCGACCCGCCGTGGGTGGTCAGCCGCGCGGGCAGCCCGGCGGTGCGGAGGTTGTCGAGCAGCTCGTCGAGGTTGTCCAACCCCGGTTGCCGCTGCGCGTCACCGTTCTCCTTGCCGTGCAACAGATCCAGCAGACGCCGCAGGTCGGCCATCGCGGCCCGGCTCGACGATTCGACGGCCGAGAGCGAACGCCGCACGGCGGGTTCTCCTTCTGGCAGCCCGAGCCGCGCGGCGCCGGCGTGCACACCGATCGCGCTGACGTGGTGGGAGATCACGTCGTGCAGGTCGCGGGCGATCGTCGTGCGTTCTTCGGTGACGGCCCGGCGGACGGCCTCGGCCTCGTGCTGCCGCCGTTGTTCCTCCGCGCGCTGGAGATCGGCGATGTACGCGCGCCGCGCGGTCGTGTAGCGGCCGACCATCCACGGCAGCAGCCCGCTCACGCCGACGTCGATGACCAGCACCCGCCAGTCCCGATCGCCCCGGTCGACCGGGATGAGGCTGCAGGCGACGAGACCGGCGAGCATCGCGGCGAGTGCGGCCAGCGCGGGTTTGGTCGCGAGCCAGGCGCCCGCGCGGTAGCCCGCGATCAGCACGCCCGCGTTCGTGGCCTGCAGGTAGTGGTCGTACGGGTACAGCATCAGCGGCGCGGCGACGAGCAGGACGGCGTGCGCGGCGGAAACCCAGCCGGAGTACCGCGAAGGCCCGGCGAGCGCGGCGTTGGCGAGGATTCCGCCCACCAGCAGCACCCACACCTGCCAGCCGAGCGAGAGCGGCGGTCCGCCGATGAGATACAGCCCGGCGTCGGCGACCAGGCAGACGGCCGCGACCGCGTACGCCTGTCTCGCCAGCGAACCACTGATGTCCCGCACGCGCCCAACTCTGCCCTATTTCGCTGGACAGGGGTTCCTAAGATCGAAAGCCATGGGGGCCACGAAGACGCCCGTGCTCTGGACGACCGGGGCGCCGGCAGCCGGGAAATCCACCACCGCCTGGGGTTTGTACACGCGCATCGTGGAAGCGGGCGGCAACGTCGCGTACGTCGACATCGACCAGCTCGGGCTGATCGGCCCGCCTCCGGGCGGTGGCGAAGCCGCACACGCGATCAAGGCGGCCAATCTGCTGCGGGTGCTGGGGATCCTGCGCTCGCGGGGTGCCAGGCAGCTCGTCGTGTCCGGGATCGTGGACCCCGAAAACGGTGTCGAGCCGCATTTCGAGGGCGGCGACTTCGACCTCACCCTCATCCGGCTGACGTGCGATCGCGACGAACTCCGGAGCCGGTTCCTCGGCCGAGGTTCACCCGCCGCCGCGCTGCCCGATCTTTACACGGTGGCGGACGCCTACGACCGCACCGGTTTCGGCGAGGCGATGGACACGACCGGGCAGCGGCACGAGGAGACCGTGGAGGTGCTGTTCCCGCGTTGCGTCGTGGGCGACGGACCGGTCCGGGCGCCGGATGTCGTGGAGCCATTGCCCGGTCCGGTGACCGTGGTGACCGGACCGACGGCGGTCGGCAAATCGACGGCCGCCTTCAGCGCGCTGCGGGACCTCTGGGCACGCGAGCTGCCCGTCGCCTACGTCGATCTCGCGCAACTCGGGTTCGCGAACCCCGGGCCGGATCCGGCCCTGGAGGCGGCGAATCTCGCGGCCGTCTGGCGCGGCTACCGCGAAGCCGGAGCGAAGCGGCTGATCGTCGTCGCCAGGGAATTCCCTCCGGAGCACCGGCGGGCCTTCGAGGAGGTCGCCGTCGTCCACCTCGACGCGGACGCCCCGACGCTCACCGAACGCGTCGGGCGCCGCGCCGAGGGCGAATCCGCGCTACTGGCGGGTGACGAATTACGCGGCGTGCCACCTGTTGTACGGGACAGGGTGGCCGCCCGCGCGGTCACCGAAGCAGCCCGGATGCGGCAGGCCCGCACCGACCGCGTCGTCCTGGACACCAGCGGGCAGGAGCCCGCCGAGACGACCGCCGCGCTGCTCGCCATCCTGGCTCAGTAGCGCCCCTGTTGCCCCTGACCGGGCGGCCCGCCGCGCTGGTTCTGCCCCGGTTTGCCGATGGTCGTCGCCGTCGCGGTGTCGCCGGTGACCGTGGCGTTCACCATCACCGTCTCGCCGGCCTTGGGATCGCCGGTCTTCCGCGTCGACGCGTCGATCGTGTAGACCTGCTTGTAACCGTCCTTGCTGGTCAGGCTGATGGACGTCGCGCTGATCTCGGTGATCTCGCCGGTCTGCGTCCGTTCGGTGCGGTAGCCGCCCTTGCCGTCGGAGACGACGAAGTCGCCGTGCAGCGTGTCTCGCGGCATACCCCCGCCAGGGCCGACGAGCACCCGGCCACCGCCGGGACCGCCCATCATCCCGCTCTGTTCGGCGCCGTTCGCGGCGGTTCCGGCCCAGATCGCGGCCCCGCCGCCGGCGGCGATCACCACCGCGACCCCGGCCGCGATCGCGGTCTTGCGGCCCGACCAGGTCTTCTTCGGTTCACCTGCCGGGGCAGGCGCACCCCAGGTGGCGGTCTCGTCCGCCGGGGGTTCGGCGGGTTTGGTCGGTTCGGTCATCTGGTCGCCTCCGTGTGGTCGGTTGCGGCCATGGTCGGCGCCGTCGCTGTGCGGAAGCTGTGCCGTCGGTGGGCACGCGCTGTGTTTCGCTCCCCGGCAGGGTGATCGTTCACAGGAAACGCACAGGCGGGACACAGAGAAGCCTCATCGGGACCGCCCAGGATGGCAGCATGACCAGTGTGAACGTCCCTTCGCCCGGTTCCGGCAAGGCGGGCCTGCGCCGTGCCGACGGCAGCCCCGTGCGGGTACTGGTCGTCGACGACGAGGCGACCCTGTCCGAGCTCGTGTCGATGGCGCTGCGCATGGAGGGCTGGGACATCCGCACCGCCGCCGACGGTATCGAGGCGGTCCGCGTCGCCAGGGAATTCCGGCCGGACGCGGTGGTGCTGGACGTCATGCTGCCGGATATGAGCGGGCTGGACGTGTTGCGGCGCTTGCGTTCCGAGGTGCCGAACCTGCCGGTGCTGTTCCTGACCGCGAAGGACGCGGTGGAGGACCGGATCGCCGGGCTCACCGCGGGCGGCGACGACTACGTCACCAAACCGTTCAGCCTGGAGGAGGTCGCGTTGCGGCTGCGCGCGCTGCTGCGGCGTGCGGGCGGGGTGGCCGGGCCGAGCGGTTCGACGCTGGTCGTCGGAGACCTGACTTTGGACGAGGACAGCCGCGAAGTGCACCGTGGTGGTGATTTGGTGCCGCTGACCGCGACCGAGTTCGAACTGCTGCGTTACCTCATGCGGAATCCGAAGCGGGTGCTGTCGAAGGCGCAGATCCTCGACCGGGTGTGGAGCTACGACTTCGGCGGCCAGGCCAACATCGTCGAGCTGTACATTTCCTACCTCCGCAAGAAGATCGACGCCGACAGGGAACCGATGATCCACACGATGCGCGGCGCCGGGTATGTCCTCAAACCCGCGGGGTAGGCGGCCGTGGTCGCTGCGACGGCGGTTGATCGCGCAGGTCGCGGGGCTGCTCGCGCTCGTCTGCCTGGTGGTCGGCGTGGTGACCGAACTGGCGTTGCGCGACTTCCTGTTCGATCAGCTCGACGCCCGGCTCGCCGAGACGAGTGAACGCGCGAGCCGTCCGCCGCCACCGGGCCGTCCCGGCGGGGAAAGGGTTCCCGAGGGCCTGCGCGCGTACGGACAGAGCACCGGTTCGTTGTTCGTGAACATCCTCCCGGACGGCCGGGTGATCGCGGCGGTGCTGCGGTCCAGCTACGACGCGAAGATCGCCGATCCGTTCCCCCACGACCCGCTCGGCCCGGCCCAGATGTCCGCCCTGCTGCGGTCGACGCCGACCGACAAGCCCACCGACGTGGACCTCGGGGCACTCGGGGAGTACCGCGTGGTGGCCAAACCGGCGGCCAACGGCAGCGTCGCGATCACCGGACTGCCCACAAAGGACGTCACGGACACGTTGTGGAACCTCGGTTTCATCTTCGGCGGGGTGGCCATCGGTGGCATCCTGCTCGCGGGCGCGCTCGGCGCCGTGACCGTGCGGCGCACCATGAAACCCCTCGACCGGCTGGCCGCCACGGCGACCAGGGTCGCCGAACTCCCGTTGGACCGCGGCGAGGTCGCGCTGTCCGAACGAGTGTCCGAAGTGGACACCGATCCGCGTACCGAGGTCGGCAAGGTCGGCTTCGCGCTCAACCGCATGCTCGGCCACATCGCGAGCGCGCTGTCCGCCCGTCAGGCCAGTGAGAGCCGGGTGCGCCGGTTCGTCGCGGACGCCAGCCACGAACTGCGGACCCCGCTCGCTGCCATCCGCGGATACGCGGAACTCACCCGGCGGTCCGGCTCCGAGGTGCCGCCGGACATCGCGTTCGCGATGGGCAGGGTCGAGTCGGAATCGACGCGGATGACCGGCCTTGTCGAGGATCTGCTGCTGCTCGCGCGGCTCGACTCCGGCCGTCCGGTGGTGCATCAGCCGGTCGATCTGTCCCGGCTGGTCGCGGACGCCGTCGCCGACGCGCACGTCGCCGGCCCGGAGCACAAGTGGCTGCTGGAGGTGCCGCCGGAACCGATCACCGTCCTCGGCGACGCGGACCAGCTGCACCAGGTGGTGATCAACCTGCTGGGCAACGCGCGCACGCACACCCCGGCGGGCACCGAGGTCACCACCTCGCTGTCCATAGTGGACTCGATGGTGACACTGTCCATTGTCGACAGTGGTCCGGGTATCCCGCCGGCGATCCTCCCGGACGTCTTCGAACGCTTCGCCCGCGGCGACGATTCGAGGTCACGGGCGGCGGGCAGCACCGGACTCGGGCTGGCCATCGTCGCGGCCGTCGTCGCCGCGCACGGCGGGCAGGTCGGGGTCGCCAGCCATCCGGGGCGGACCGAGTTCCGGGTCAGGCTCCGGGCGTCCAGTCACTGTTAGCGCCGCACAGGATTACGCAGGGCAGCTCGCCCTCGGCCCGTCCGGCCAGCCACGCGGCGAACGGGACGGCCGCGGCCGGTTCGACGGCGAGGCGGAACTCCTCCCAGAGCCGGTCCCGCGCGGCGAGCAGTTCCGCGTCGCTGACCAGCACGGAGGTCACCCGATCGCGGAGCACGGCGAACGGGACGCTCCCGATCCTGGTCGCGCCCAGCGCCGACGCGGCCACCGAGTCGATCTCCACGTCCACCGGCTCGCCCGCCGCCAGCGCGGCGTCGAGCGCGCGGCACCGCTCCGGCTCGACGGCGTACGTCGGCAACCCGGCCAGTGACGTCCCCGCGACCAGCCCGCCACCGCCGACCGCGACCAAGAACGCGTCGACGTCCGGCGCGTCCTGGACCACTTCGGCCGCCACGGTGCCCTGACCAGCGACGACGGTGGGATCGTCGTACGCGTGCAGGTACCGCGTACCCGGCTCAGAGGCGGCTTCGAGCGCCTTCGCGGCGGCCTCGGCGTACGTCGCTCCGTGACGGATGAGCTTCGCGCCCGCGGCCTCGATCCTGGCCGTCTTCGCCTGCGGAGCCGACTCCGGCACGTACACCGTCGCGGGCACATTCAGCAGCGAAGCCGCCGTCGCCACGCCCAGCCCGTGGTTGCCGCCGGACGCCGTCAGCACCCGCTCCGGCAACGGCCCGCTCAGCAGCGCGTTCACCGCGCCCCGCAGTTTGAACGACCCGCTCCGCTGCAGATGCTCCAGCTTGAGCACCAGCGGCCGCCCGTCGACCTCGGCGCGCAGCAGCGGCGTGTGTCGCACGAACGGGTGGACGGCATCGGCGGCTTTGAGGACATCTACCCAGGTCGGAGTACTCATACCCCCCACTGTCCTCCATGCATGGACGGGAGTGACTACACTGGTCCTCGGATCCCGCGCGGCGTCCATCTTGTGAACCTCCCCAGGGCCGGAAGGCAGCAAGGATAAGCAAGCTCTGACGGGTGCGCGGGATCCCCTTTCATTTCCGGGGTCAGAACCCGCCCCCACAGTCGTCGGTGCGGGTGGTCGTGCGTGACTTGCGGCGCTTCTCGCGTGACGCCTGGTTTGAAGTACATGAAGGGGTCCTTGCTGTACCTGGGCGCAAGGATGGGGTCCTTCATGTACTGGTTTCACGCGCCGTCGCTATAGCGGCCGAGGCTCAGGGCCGCCTCGGCCCGGGCTGAAGCGGTCCTGCCTGAGGTGAAGGGCCCCTTCCCTACTCTCAGGGTAGGGAAGGAGTCCCTCACGGACCTGCGAACCCGATCCATCTCGCCGTAGGCACCTGGAACACGGCCGGCTCTGAACTGAATCGCCACTCACGAGACGCGAGGATGAGCGGGCGGCTGTTTCAGTGCTTCCGACGGCACGACAATCCCCACAACCGCGACCACTCACGCGAGCGCCCGACTGGAGTCCTTCACGCGCGGGTCTGCCTCGGCTCGGGCCGAGCTCGGCACGGACCTGCGATCCCGACCTAAGACACCCGTGGCCCTGACCCGAATCACTCACGAGCCCTAGAAGATCCCGAAGACGTCCTTCGGCGGCACAGGCGACGGCAGGGCTTCCGCGTCGGTGACGGGTTTCGCTTTGCCTTGCAGGTCGCGGAGGTCTTCTCCCGCGACGCAGCGGGCCGGGTACGCGGACGACGCGGCTCGGCGGGTCATCTCGGTCACCGGCAGTTCGACGCGGGAAGCGGCGACGACGATGTTCCCGAACCGGCGGCCCCGCAGGACACCCGGCTCCGCGAGCAGCGCGAGGTGCGGGAACGACGTCGCCAGTGTCGCCAGGAACCGGCGGAGGAACGGCAGGTTCGGACCGTCGGAGATGTTGGCCAGGTAGGTCCCGGCCGGCCGGAGGACGCGCGCGACCTCGTTCGTGAACTCGACGGTCGCGAGCCCGCCGGCCAGGATCCCGCGTTCGAAAGCGTCCACGATGACCAGGTCGGCCGAAGCGTCGTACCTGCCGGAGACGCCTTCGCGGCCGTCGCCGACACGGACCTTCAGCCCCTTCAGGCCCAGTTGCTCGCGGATGAGCGCGACGAGCTCGCCGTCGGCGTCGAAGACCAGCTGCCGCGAGCGCGGCCGCGCGGCGGTGATGTAGCGGGGGAGTGTGCAGGCCGCCCCGCCGACGTGCAGCACGTCGAGCGGTCCTTCGCCGAGGCAGTCGACGACGTCGGCGATCCGGCGGATGTAGTCGAACTCGAGATCCGTGGGGTCGTCGAGGTTGACGTGCGACTGGGCGACGCCGTCGACAGTGATCATCCAGGCGTTCGGGCGGTCGGCGTCACGCAGGAGTTCGGCGGCTCCGAAGCGGACCGGATACGTTCCCGGGGTCGGTGCTGGTCTCACCCTGTCGGCCCCTCCCGGTAGTCTCGCCGCGTGGCTCTAGCTCTATACCGAAAGTACCGTCCGGCTACCTTCGCCGAGGTCGTCGGGCAGGAGCATGTGACCGATCCGCTGCGTACGGCGCTGGCAGCCGGGCGCATCAACCACGCCTACCTCTTCTCCGGCCCGCGCGGCTGCGGCAAGACGTCGAGTGCCCGCATCATGGCGCGTTCACTGAACTGCGCGAAGGGCCCGACGCCGGATCCGTGCGGCGAGTGCAACTCGTGCCGCAACCTCGCGCCCGAAGGCCCCGGCAGCGTCGACGTCACCGAACTCGACGCCGCCAGCCACGGTGGCGTCGACGACGCCCGCGAGCTGCGGGACAGGGCCTTCTACGCCCCGGCGGACTCGCGCTACCGCGTGTTCATCATCGACGAGGCGCACATGGTCACCACCCAGGGCTTCAACGCCCTGCTGAAGATCGTGGAAGAGCCGCCGGAGCACCTGATCTTCATCTTCGCGACCACCGAACCGGACAAGGTGCTGCCCACCATCCGGTCGCGGACGCACCACTACCCCTTCCGGCTGATCCCGCCCAGCTCCATGCGTGAGCTGCTGGAACGCAACGTCGCCGCCGAGGGCGCGCAGGTCGAGCCCGCGGTGTATCCGCTGGTCATCCGCGCGGGCGGCGGTTCGGCGCGGGACACGCAATCGGTGCTGGACCAGCTGCTGGCGGGGGCGGGGCCGGACGGCGTCGACTACTCGCGCGCGGTGTCGCTGCTGGGTGTCACCGACGTCGCGCTCATCGACGGCATGGTCGACGCGCTGGCCGCGGACGACGCGGCGGCCGTGTTCGGCACCGTCGAGAGCCTCGCCGAGGCCGGGCACGACCCGCGCCGGTTCGCCACCGACCTGCTCGACCGCCTGCGCGATCTGGTGATGCTGCGTTCGGTGCCGGACGCGGGCGAGCGCGGACTGGTCGCCGCGCCGGACGACGAACTCAAGAAGATGAAGGAGCAGGCGGGCAAACTGGAGCCCGCCACGCTCTCGCGCTACGCCGACATCGTCCACAATGGACTCTTGGAGATGCGGGGCGCGACCTCGCCGCGGCTGGTGCTGGAACTGCTGACGGCGCGGATGCTGCTGCCTTCGGTCGCCGAGGGCACCGACGCGTTGCTCGCCCGTCTCGAACGGCTCGAGCGGCGTACCGCCTCGGCTCCGGCGCCCGTCGCCAATGGTCCGGCACAAGCTGCTCCGGCCGCTCCGGCCGCTCAGGCTGCGCCGGTGGCGCAGACCGCGCCCGCCCCTCCCGTGCCTTCGGGTGAACCCGTCCGCGAGTTCCAGCGGCCGTCGCGACGCCCCGCCGCACCCGCTCAGGAGCCCGCGTCGTCCCCGCAGGCCGCACCGGCACCCCAGCCCGTCGCGCGGCCGGAACCGGTCGCCGAACGGCCCGCCCCGCAACGCCCGTCCGTGCCCACCCCGCCGCCGGCCGCGCCCGCGGAGGCAGCAGCAGCGCCTTCGGGTGGCTCGACGGACGTGGACGGGATCCGCGCCCGCTGGCCGCAGGTACAGGCCGCGATCCGCAAGATCCCGGGCGGCACCGTCACCGGCGCGATGCTCACGCAGGCGAGTGTGGTGAGTGTCGATGGCAACGCCGTCACGCTCACGCACAACGCGGAACCGGTGGTCCGCAGGCTTTCCGAACCGCTGCACACGGAGCGCATCGCGGCCGCGTTCAAGGCGGTCTTCGAAGACGACTGGCAGATCCGGTGCGTCCACGGCGCCGCGCAGCCCCGGCAGGCCGCCGCTCCCAAGGCCGCGCCGGCTCCGTCCGCGCCTGAGCGTTCCTTCACCCGCCGGTCCGCCGAAGCGCCCTCCGCCGCTCCGGCGCCTCCCGCGCCGAAGCCGGAGCCCCAGCGGCCGAAGGTGGTCACGACCGAGCCCGACATCCCGCTCCCGCCCGAGCCGGTCGAGGAGGACGAGGACCTCTACAACGAGGACGCGAGCCCCGCGCCGCCGCCTCCGCCGCTCCCGCCCGAGAAGGATCCGGAAGAGATCGCCCGGAAACTGCTCGCCGACCACCTCAACGCCCGCCCCCTCGACGAACGCAAGTAGTCACCTGGATGCGGGGGTCAGCGGGTCAGGGTGACTCGCCAGGCCGGGTGATCGGTGCCGGGGATCGACGTCTTCCCGGAGCTGCCGAAGCCGAAGGCGCCCCCGGCGATGATGTGCTGCACGCTGCCGTCGCCCTTCCGGAACGACCCGGCGGGAACGCACGCCTGCGCGCTCGGATCACCCGGGTAGCGCAGGTTCAGGTCGCCGCCGAACACGGTGCCGGTGCCGTACTTCGCCAGCAGCCCCTTCAGATCCTGGCACTGCTGTTCGACCGCGGGCCGCTTCGTCGACAGGTGCGTGGTGCACGCGTTGACCGTGCCGAACTTCGCGCACAGGTAGGCGCGCTGTTCCGCCCCGCCGTCCTGAGGCCCGTAGTAGCCGCCTTCGCGCGCCTTCACCGCGCCGAGGTCCTCTCTGGCCAGCACCGCGATGCCGTACTCGCCACGCCCTGACGTGCACGGATACGGCGTCGTCCGGCCGTTCTCCTTCTTGCCGACGGGCTGCCACACGACCGTGTAGACCCGGCCCGACTGCGCCTTGACGTCGGCGGCCAGCTTCGTCGTTTCCGACGAACAGGCCTCGTTCAACGTCACGATGGCCGGGTTCACCGCGACGATCGTGCTCGCCGCCTTCGCCATCGGGTTCGTCCCGCCCTGGTCGAAGCATTTCGCGACACCGCTGCGGCACAGGTTCATCTGCAACACCGGGAAGTCCGTCGCCGCGGCGGCGGGGGCGGCCGTGCCGAGGAGCAGGGCGACGGCGGCGAGTACCGATTTCATGGAGAGGTCCCTTCGTGGAGTTCCCCGGTGAGCAGTGCCGTGCCGAGGCGGGTGAGGTGGTGCAGGATGGCGCCGCCCTGCCGGGCGCTGGAGACGAGCCCGGCCTCGCGCAGCACGGCGGCCTGTTTGCTGGCCGTGCCGATCGAGGTGCCGAGGCATGTGGCCAGCTTGCTGGTCGTACGCGGTACGCGCAGCGCCCCGAGGCTCTCGGCGCGGGTCCGGCCGAGAAGCGCCACCAGTTCGGGGGACGTGTCCGCCGGACGGGCGCTCGTCACGCGGGCGGGGTAGAGCAGCACCGGCGGCAGCGCCGGATCGATGAAGGTGACCGGCGTGTTCGCGCAGAACCGGCTCGGGATCAGGGTCAGCCCCCGGCCGCCGAGGTGAACGGTCCGCTCCCGGGGGTACGCGACCTCCAGTACCTCGCCGTCCCAGCCGCGCACGCCGGGGATGCCGCGCATCATCGCGCCCGCCCCCTCGGTGGCCAACGTGCGGACGCGGCGCGCGCGATCGGCGGCGACGGTCTCGCGCATGCTGTGCCAGAACGGCGCGATCACCAGCTCGTAGGAGTCGCGCAGGGCGCCGACTACCCCGTGCACCTCCTCGCGATCGCCGTCGGCGAGCCGTTTCACCCAGTGCGGCGCGGCGCCGGTGAACACGGTCCGGAGATCGGCGCACAACCGGCGGCGGGGTGTGCACGCCACCGCTTCGAGCCCGCTTTCGAACGATCCCGCCGAGCCGGGTGGGGTCAGGAAGTCGGGAAAGTTCCCCTTCGGCGGAACCAGCGTGAACAGCGTCTTCAGCGATCGTGCCGCTTCGTCGTTCTGCCGCGCGTTCAGCTGGACCCGCTGACGCCAGGCCGACGGGTGGTTCTCCCGCAGTTGATGTGAACCGAGGACCAGTTCCCACAACGGGTCGGGTGCTTCGGCGATCCGGATCCCTTGGAGATCCTCACGATCGAAGATCATGCGCAGAGTCATGCCATGTCCCCCTCAAGACGGCATTTCATTAGCTGGCGGTAACTCAAACGTGCCCGACGCGGCCCGGCAAGCAGTTCGGCCAGATCCGGGAGGGTGAGACGAAAACCCGGCCCTGACCTGCGGGAACGTGGGCGCCTGAGACGTCTCTGGGACGGCATGCGGCGGCAGGGTTTTCGCTGGGACGAAAAGGTGTGTCCCCGCGCGCGGCCATCGGTGACGCTTCGTGGGCACCACTCGGGGAGGGTCCATGACAGGTGGAGAGCACGGCCGCGCCCTGGCGGAACTGCTCGCGGAGCTGAAACGGCGTAGTGGTCACAGCTACGAACGGATCGGTGCCAAGGCGCAGTTGAGCCGGTCGACGGTCCATCGCTACTGCAGCGGTGTCACCGTTCCGGTCGCCTTCGGTCCGCTGGAAAGGATCGCGACGGTCTGCCGAGCCGGGCGCGACGAGCGGGCGAAGCTCTTCCGGTTGTGGGAACGCGCGGACGCGGCAAGGGGGAGGGACGCCGCGTCCGCGCCTCCCGTTCCGGCGCCAGGGAAACGGAACCGGATGGGCTGGTGGCCCCGGCGCCTGCGGTGGAAGCGGTCTTGCCGAGTCCCTAGCCCGCTAGGTAGTCCTCGATGGCCTTCGCGATGACGGCCGCGTACTGCTGACGTCCTTCTTCGCTCGCCATCGCCGCCGCCTCGGCGGCGTTGCGCATGTTCCCGCATTCGACGAGCGCGGCCGGCCGGGTCGAGAGGTTGAGACCACCGAGGTCGCCGCGCGGGGCGAGCCCGTTCGAACCGAGGTACGTCGACGTCGGGAAACCGCCCGCGCGGATGCCGTCCCGCAACGCCGTCGCGAGTTTCACCGAGGGCTCGCCCTGCTGGGGGTTCAGCGGCGGGGCGGAATAGGCGACGTGGAAACCGTGCGCTCCGGCGGAATTCGAGCCGTCCGCGTGGATCGACACGACGGCGTCCGCCTCGGCGTCGTTCCCGATCGCGGCGCGTTCGTTGACGCACGGCCCGACCCCGGTGTCGTTCTGCCGGGTGAGGATGACGCGGATTCCCTTGGCCGCCAAGGCCTGCGAGATCCGCTGCGACACATCCCAGGTGAACGCGTGCTCGGAATAGCCGGAATTCGTCGAGGTTCCGGTGGTGTTGCACGGTTTCGTCTTGCCGCGTCCCGCCGGGACCTGCTTGTTGATCTCGCCGGGCTTGCCGGAGTTGCCGCCGTTGTGGCCGGGATCGAGCACGACGACCTTGCCCGTCTTCGGCTGCCGTGTGCTCGGAGGCGGCTGAGGCGCGCTCGAAGGCGGCGTGCTCGTCGTGGGACTCGGCTGCGGAAGCGTGGTGAAGACCGTGGTGGTCCCCGGAGCGGACGGACTCGACGGCGAGGACGCGGGGGTGTCCACCCCGCACGCCGTGAACAGCGTCAAGCCGATCGCCACCATGAGGCCCATCCGTCGTCGCACGGCGCCCACGGTGCCACACGGGTGACGGCTAGGCTGGTAGGCGGCACGGGATTTTCCAGGAGAGGACCGATCGGATCATGGTGCAACCCGGTGGCGGCTTCGACCTGTCGCAGATCATGCAGCAGGCACAGCAGATGCAGCAGAAGCTGGTCGAGGCCCAGGAAGAGCTGGCCAACACGGAGGTGACCGGCACTTCCGG
The DNA here is from genome assembly GCF_046549005.1 of Amycolatopsis sp. lyj-108. NCBI lineage: Bacteria > Bacillati > Actinomycetota > Actinomycetes > Pseudonocardiales > Pseudonocardiaceae > Amycolatopsis > Amycolatopsis sp. lyj-108. The sequence goes on from NZ_JAJPWQ010000001.1 coordinate 708,156, forward strand.
CGGCGGCCTGGTCACCGCGACCGTGTCCGGCGACAGTCAGCTCAAAGCGCTGGCCATCGACCCCAAGGTGGTCGACCCCGACGACGTCGAGACCCTGTCCGACCTGGTCATCGCGGCCGTGCGGGACGCCTCGGCCAACGCGCAGAAGCTCACCGAACAGAAACTCGGCCCGCTCGCCGGCGGTCTCGGCGGCGGGATGCCGGACCTCGGCGGCTTCCCCGGGCTCGGCGGCTAGCTTGTACGAGGGTGTCGTCCAGGATCTGATCGACGAGCTCGGGCGGCTGCCCGGCGTCGGTCCCAAGAGCGCACAACGGATCGCCTTCCACCTGCTGGCGGCCGATCCCGCGGATATCTCGCGCTTGCAGGAAGTGCTCGGCAAGGTCAAGGAAGGCGTGCAGTTCTGCGAAGTCTGCGGCAACGTCTCGGAACAGGAGACCTGCCGGATCTGCCGCGACACCCGCCGCGACCTCACGGTCATCTGCGTGGTCGAGGAGCCGAAGGACGTCCTCGCCGTCGAGCGGACGCGCGAGTTCAAGGGCCGCTACCACGTACTCGGCGGCGCGCTGGACCCGTTGTCCGGCATCGGGCCGGAGCAGCTGCGCATGCGTGAGCTGCTCGCGCGGATCGGCGGCGCGGAGATCAGCGAGATCATCATCGCGACCGACCCGAACACCGAAGGCGAGGCGACCGCGACGTATCTCGTGCGGATGCTTCGCGACTTCCCCGGCCTGACCGTGACGCGGCTGGCGTCGGGGCTGCCGATGGGCGGTGACCTGGAGTTCGCGGACGAGCTGACGCTGGGGCGGGCGCTTTCGGGACGACGGGCTCTCTAGGTTCGTTCAAGCGACATGAAAGGCCCCTTCATCGCAAAATTTGCAATGAAGGGGCCTTTCATGTCAGTCCGCGAGGGCGACGAGCGAAGCGTCAGCAGTAGCCCAGGCGAGCCAGCGTGTCGACGATGATCTCCGACGGGTGGAACTTGTCGACCCAGGAGTCGCCGCGGCGGTTCTGGTAGGTGTCGAGGAAGTTCTGCAGCTTGTCCCCGCGCATCTCGGTCAGCACGACGGTCTCGCCCAGGTGCTGCGGCGTCTCGGTGCGCTCGCGGTGCACGGCGCACGGCAGGCCGAGGTAGTAGCACTCGGCCGACAGGCCACCCGAGTCGGTGACGACGTATTCGGCGCGCGCGACCAGCGGCAGGAACTTCAGGTACCGCATCTTCGGCTGGATGATGAAGTTCTTCTCGTCGAAGAGGTTCGCCAGGCCGAGCGAGCGGATCTTCTCGCGCTCGGGCGCGCCCGCCATGTAGAGGATCGGCATCTGCTTGCTCTGCTCGCGCAGGATCTCGAGCGCCTCGCGGTACTTGTCCGCGCGCGAGACCAGCTCGAAGCGGTGCAGGGTGGCGAGGCCGAACTTCTCCGGCAGGCCCTCGACGTCGAGCGGGCCGTTGATGGCCATCCGCATCGCGTCGATCGCGGTGTTCGCCTCGGTGTCGACGACGACGCCGCGCGCGTTGCGGAGGTTGTTCACCTCGCGCGCGCTCGGCGCGAAGTGCATGTCGACGATCTTCGCGGCGATCTTCCGGTTCAGCTCCTCCGGCAGCGGCGACATGATGCTGCCCGACCGCGCGCCGGCCTCGACGTGCCCGACCCGCGACTTGAGGATCCGCTTCCCGATGAGCGAGCCGTACGGCGTGGTGAACGTGTCACCGTGCACCAGCACCAGCGGCGGACGGCCGTCCTCGACCAGCGCGGCCTTCAGTTCGGCGCGGCGGCTCCACGCGGTGCGCAGCACCTGCGCGGCCCAGCCCGGCACCTGCGCGGGCGACTCCAGGTTGTGCGCCTTCTCCTTCGGCACCAGCCAGACGTCGGGCTCGGGGAGGTTCAGATCGGCGAGTACGTCCGAGACCTCGTCGACGTGCTGGGCGGTGAACCAGATCTTCGGCCGGACCCCGCGTTCGAGGATGCCGTGGTAGACCGGCGCGATTTTGATCAGTTCCGCCGTGGTGCCGAGAATGAAGGAAATCACCGGAACAGCCATTCTGTCGGGGTCTGCGGTGCCCGAAGGATACTGGTGGGCCGCGCAAGGTAACCTCGCCGGGGTGAGTGCGAATTCGCTCCTCCCGGCCCTGTCCGTGGTGATCCCGGTCTACAACGAGCAGAACTGGATCGACCGCAGTGTGGGGGCGCTGATCGCGTCGGCACAGGCGGCGAACTGGCCGGTCGAGGTCGTCGTGGTCGACGACGGCAGCACCGACGGCACCGGCGACAAGCTCGCCAAGCTGCAGGAGCTGTACGGCATCACCGTGCTCACCCAGCCGAACAGCGGCCGGTTCGAGGCACGCCGGGCGGGCATCGCGAAGGCGTCCGGGCGGCAGATCCTGCTGCTCGACAGCCGCGTGATCGTGGACTCCGGCTCGCTCACCTTCCTCCGCGACCAGCTCGTGGACCATCCCGAACGCACGGTGTGGAACGGTCACGTCAACGTCGCGTCCGAACACAATCCGTATGCGGGATTCATGGCCGGGCTGGTCAAGATCCCGTGGCGCCGTTATTGCGCGAACCCGCGGTTGATGTCCTTCGGTATCGAAGAGTTCGACGTCTTCCCTAAAGGCACGGGATTCTTTTCCGCGCCGAAGGACGTTCTCGAGGATTCGTCCAACGCGTTCGAGTCGCTCTTCGAAGACGTCCGTTTCGCCAGTGACGACACGGGTGTTCTGCGCTGGATCGCCGAACGGCACCGCATCTTCCTCGCGCCCGGCTTCTCCGCGACCTACCACGGCCGGGATTCGTTCAAGAAGTTCATCGGCCAGTCGTATTTCCGCGGCACCACGTTCGTCGATTCGTATCTCGCGTCGCCGGGGCCCGCGCGCAACGGACTGTTCGCCGCCATGGCCGTCGGAGTGCTCGGGCTCGGTTTCGCCGCGAAGCGTCCGAAGACCGCTGTCGCGCTGGCCGCCGCGGGTTCGACGGCCGCCGGGTTCGCGGTGACGAAGTTCGGCGCGACCAAGGCCGAGGCCAAGGCGGTCGCCCAGCTCACCCCGGTGTTCGCCGCCGGCTTCGGCGCCGGAGCGCTCCGAGGCCTCTTCATGGCGCTGCGGGCCCGGCTGCGGCGATGAGCAGCACGGTGAGCAGCGAAAAACTGGCGAAGGACACCGGGAAATCCGCCGGGCGGATCGGCGTCTACCTGCTGATCGCGATCGCGCTCGGCTACGTCCTCACCGTCGTCTGGGGCCGGACGCTCTCGCAGGCCGACAACGCCGTCCTGCTCTCCTTCTGGGGCATGTTGATGGGGCTGGGCGCCGCCCTGTCCCCCCTTGAGCAGGAGATCTCGCGCCAGTCCGCGCACGCCGCGCTCGACGGCCGCAAGGCAGGCCGCCCGGCGGTGATCGCCTTCGCCACCAGCGCGATCGCCGTGGTGCTCGTCGGACTCGTCACGCTGTTGCCGCCGATCACCGACAAGGTCTACGGCGGCCAGTTCGCGCTCGCCGTGATCGTGCTCGCCGGCGGGCTTTCGTTCGCCTTCCAGTTCGCCGCGCGCGGTCTGCTGATCGGCCAGGACCACGTCCGGTCCTACTCGTGGCTGATCCTGGTCGAGGCCGCCGTGCGGATCCTGGTGGTCGCCGCGCTGGTGGTCGCCGGGCTCACCCAGGTCCACTGGTTCGCCATCGCCGCCGCGACCGGCTCGTTCGCCTGGCTGCTCTTCGCTCGTGGTGCCGCCAAGCTGGTCGATCCCAAGCTCGAAGCCGACGCGCCCGCGAGGCCGATCGTCAAGAACATGCTGATGCTCCTCGCGGGTGCCGGGCTCACCGCGAGCGTCATCACCGGCTACCCCGCGCTGGTCAGCCTGCTCACCCCGGGTGGCGACAAGGACAAGCTCGGCGTGCTCTTCCTCGCCCTGTTCGTGGCCAGGACGCCGCTCACGCTGATGGCGCCGGTCCAGGCACTCGCGGTCCCGACCGTGGTGCGCCTGTCCAGCACCGAGGAGGGCAAGCACCGGCTGCGGAGGCTGCTCGCGCTCGGCTCGATGGGCGCGCTGGCGCTCGGGGCGCTCGGCGCGCTGATCGGCTGGCTGATCGGCCCCTGGGCGGTTCGCCTGGTCTACGGCGCCAAGAACGACCCCGAGGCCTGGTGGATGGCCGGGCTCGTCTGGTCCTCGGTCCTGCTGGCCGCGATGCAGCTGCTCGCCGCCGTCCTCGTCGCGCAGGCCAAGGCCACGAAGGTGCTGATCACCTGGGCGGCCGTCGTCGTCGCGACCGCGCTGGTCCTGCTGTTCTTCCCGGGCGACACCGTCGTGCGCGCCGTCGTCGGCCTCGCCGCCGGACCGACCGTCGGCCTGCTGGTCGTCATGGCGTTCGTGGTGCGCGGCACGCCCGGGCCGGGCAACGCGCGGCCTTCCGAAACGTCTCGATAGTGTGGCGGCGCCATCGCGCGCCGCGAACTTCGGTGGCGTTCCTGACGCCGAATAGGGTTGGACAGCGAATTCGATGAACGTTCTTTTGGTCTTGCTGGCGTTCTGGCTGCCGGGGCTCGTCTTCGGCGGCGCGATCAGGCTGCGCGGCTGGACCCTCGCCGCCGCGGCCCCGCTGCTGACCTTCGGCCTCGTCGCCATCGGCATCCCGATCCTCGGCCGCTTCGGCATCCGCTGGACGATGCTGAACGTCGGCCTGTGGGTGCTGCTGCTGTCCCTCGTCGGCTTCGGCCTTTCGTTCCTCGTGCTCCGCTTCACCGCGAAGCGGCACCCCGAGTGGGCCGAGGACGAAGACGACGACGAGACGAAGCGCTCCCTGCGTGACCACCTGCTGATCGGCGCCGGTGTGGTGGTCGGCCTCGGCGTCGGCCTGGTCACCTTCCTGCGTGGTTCGCACAGCCTGGAGAACGTCCAGCAGGGCTGGGACGCCCCGTTCCACGGCAACCTGGTGCGCTGGATCGCCGAGCACGGCGACGCGCGCGCGTCGACCGTCGGCACCATCGCGAACCTGCCGAACCAGCACGACTACTTCTACCCCGACACCTACCACGCGCTGCTCGCCCTGATCTTCGGCAAGGGCGGCCTGACGATGATGCCGACGCTGAACCTGGCGGCGCTCATGGTCGTGCTGACCGTCCCGGTCGGCGTCGCGGCGATGTGCCGCGCCTGGCGCATGCCGGTCCTCGCGACCGCCGCCGCCGCGGCCGTGTCCACCTGGTTCACCGCGTTCCCGTACGACTCGCTGTGGCGCGGCCCGCTGTGGCCGTACGTCGCCGGCGTGGCGCTCGTGCCCGCGATGCTCGCGCTCGCCCGCCTGCTGCTCAAGCCGAACGGCGTCGCCGGACCGGTCGCGATCGGCGTCGGCGTCGCCGGGCTGGCAGGCCTGCACACCAGCCTGATCTTCGTGATCATGGTCTACTTCCTGCTGATCCTGCTCGCGGTGCTGTTCCGCTTCGAGAAGATCGACTGGCGCCGGAGCGCGGCCTCCCTGGTGGCCACGATCGGGGTGGCGGTCGTACTCGGCGTGCCACAGGTCCTGCCCGCGCTCTACAACGCGGGCGGCGTGACGAGCGCGTTCTGGGCGTCGGAGACCAGCGTGTCCGGCGCGCTCGGGCAGACCATCACGTTCTCGCCGATGGCGTCGTTCCCGCAGTGGTGGATCGGCATCCCGGCGATCATCGGCGTGTTCTTCCTGGTCCGGCACCGGCGGATGCTCTGGATGGTCGGCGCGTACGTCGTACTCGGCGGCCTGTTCGCCGCGACGATCTCGCTGGAGACCCCGCTCATCCACACCCTGACCGGCGTGTTCTACAACGACCACTGGCGGATCGGCGCGCTCGTCCCGCTGGCGGGCGCCGTCGCGTTCGGCGAGTTCGTGCACACCACGTCGGGCAAGATCGCGGAGAAGCTCGGCGAGCGCAGGCCCGGCCTGAACCCGGTCACCGCGGCCATCGCGGGCGCGGTGGTGGTCGGCCTGGTCGTCACGGTGCTGAGCAAGGGCGGCTACATCGGCCGCAACTCCGCGCGGCTCGCGATGAACTACGGCGAGGGCCCCTCGGTCAGCAAGGGCGAGGAAGCGGCCTACGCCTGGCTCGGGAAGCACGTCGTGCCGGGCGAGCGCGTGATGAACGACAAGGCCGACGGCTCGGTGTGGATGTACGCCCTTTCGGGGGTTCAGCCGGTCGAGTGGACCAACTACGGCGCCGAGTTCACCACCAAGGCGGGCTGGCTCAGCGTCTTCCTGAACGACATCAACCGCGAGCCGCGCGTGCGCGAGGCGCTCACCGACCTCAAGGTGCGTTACGTGCTCGTCGGCAAGGGCAAGGTGGCCCCCAACGCGCAGTCCGCGGTGGGTCTCCAGCGCCTCGACATCACTCCGGGTTTCAAACGCGTCTTCCACAACCTCGACGCGTCGGTTTACGAAATCGAAGGTCAGCAAGGTGTGGTCGCCGATGGCGCGCCCGCCGGGTCCGACACCGCTCACGGCCAGTAAGAAGATAGAGTGATCCAGTGTCCAGTACGTCCGTGACCACCCGCCGCGTACTCATCGTGATGCCTGCGTTGAACGAGCAGGCCAGTGTCGGCGCGGTCATTTCCCAGGTCAAGCAGTCCTTGCCGGGCATGGACGTGCTGGTCGTCGACGACGGCTCGTCCGACGACACGGCCAACCTCGCCCGCGCGGCGGGCGCGGAGGTGGCCCGCCTGGCGGTGAACCTCGGCGTCGGCGGGGCGATGCGCACCGGCTTCCGGTACGCGGCCGCCCGCGGCTACGACGTCGTCGTGCAGGTGGACGCGGACGGTCAGCACGATCCCGACGAGGTCGCCGCCCTGCTGGACGCGCTCGACGACGCCGACATCGCGATCGGCTCGCGGTTCGCGGGCAAGGGTTCGTACAAAGCGAGCGGCCCGCGGAAATACGCGATGGTCGCGCTCTCGCTCGTTTTCTCCCGGCTCGGGAAGACCAAGCTCACCGACGTGACCTCCGGGTTCAAGGCGATGGGCCCGCGCGCGATCAAACTGTTCGCCGCGTACTACCCGGCCGAATACCTCGGCGACACGGTCGAATCGCTCGTGATGGCGATCCGCGCCGAACTGAAGATCAAGGAAATCCCGGTGATCATGCGCGAACGGGCGGCCGGAACGCCGAGCCATTCGCCGGTGAAATCGGCCGTCTACCTCGGCCGCGCCGGACTCGCCCTGCTGCTGGCGCTGGTGCGCCGCCGCCCCGCCGTCGACTCGTCGGATTCGGCGTAAAAGGAGCTGATTATGGCTGGCTGGCGCATTCTCAGCATCGTCGTCGCCTGTCTCGTGCTGTTCGTCGTCCTCGAGATGATGCGACGGCGGAAACTGCGGGAAAAGTACGCGGGTGTTTGGCTCGTCCTCGCCGTCGGCGTGGTCGTGCTCGCGCTCGTTCCGCAGGCCGCCGACTTCCTGGCCAGGGTAACCGGCGTTCAGACGCCGTCGAACTTCGTATTCCTCTTGGCCGGTGTGGTGCTCGCACTGGTCGCACTGCATCTGTCGACCGAGGTCGGGCATCTCGAAGAAGAGGTCCGGACCTCCGTCGAGGAAATCGCGCTGCTCCGCTGCGAACTCGCCGACGCCCAGCGTGACTTGGAAGAACGCGTCGCCGCGCTCGAAGCGAGGACGGCCGCGCCCGACAACGTCAAAGGGCTCCCCGAAGTGAGCCCCGTACGCGCACGCTGATCGACGCCCTTTTCGCGGCCCCGCCGAGGTTGGGCGCCGTCCGCGTGCTCGCCGTCGACGGCCCGTCCGGCTCCGGGAAGTCCACGCTGGCCGGGAAGATCGTCGCCGAACTCGCCGACCGCGGCGGCTGTGGCGTCCACGTAGCGCTGGTGAGCACCGACGAGTTCGCCACCTGGGACGAGCCCGTTTCATGGTGGCCACGCCTGGAAACCGGGGTACTGGAACCGTTGCGCGCGGGCAGGCCCGGCCGCTACCGGCGGGTGGACTGGACCAGCGGCACTCCTCGACCGGGTGAAGAAGTCGAGATCCCGGTCCCCGACATCCTGGTGCTGGAAGGCGTTTCCAGTGGCCGCGCGCGGATCCGGCCGTCGTTGTCGCTGCTGACCTGGCTCGACGGCGGGAACGAGGCCGAACGCCTCGACCGCGCGACGGGCCGCGACGGCGAGGAATCCCGTGTGGACCTGCGGCGCTGGCAACTGTTCGAACGCGGGTGGTTCGCCGTGGACGGGACCCGTGCCGCGGCGGACCGGGTGCTCACCTCTCGCGAGTGGTGAGACCAAGGCCAGGCGGCGACCACGCCGGGTGGGCCGGGATCGCAGGTCCGTGAGGGACTCCTTCCTACCTTGAGGGTAGGGAAGGGCCCTTCACGTCATGCCGGGCTGACCTCAGCCCGTGCCGAGGCCACGGCGGGCGGGAACGCCATCTTGAGCCCCGGCACTAGAGCGACAGCGCGTGAAGGCCTCCCCGCAGTACATGAAGGCCCCCATCCTTGCGCCTAGGTACAGGAAGGGGGCCTTCATGTACTGCGCGCGGAACGACAGAGTCCCGCAAGGAGGCCTTCACGGACTTCAGACCCCGTCGACGGCACCTTTGTGCGGGTAGGCCTTACCACTCGCGAGAGGGGCCCGATACCCACGGATGTCCTGTTTTGTCAGTGACCCATTGGTAGTAGCGGTAAGCACCCATTTGAGTCAGTGACCCGGCACTCTGCGCGTTAGTGGTCCGAAATTGATTACACTCCGTCCAGAATTGCGGACACTTTGCGGTCGTATTGGCCGTCGTGTAGCGCGATCGTAACCTCGCGTGCTTAAGTGCGGGCTGAGTTCCCGCTAGTGTCGGCGAGCACACCGATCGTCCGCGGAGTTCGAGTTTCGACCGATCGACGCCGACGGTGCCTAAACACCGAATATCTCCTCAAGGGGTGCCAGATGCAGCAACTGCGGGTGACCCGAGCACGCCGTGTGGCCCTGATCGGGCTTGCCGGCGCACTCGCGGTCTCCATTTCCGCCTGTGCCGAATCGAAGCGTGAAGAAGGCGCAGGGGGTGGCTCGGGAGGCACCATGGTCTTCGGAGCCGCCGGTAACCCGAAGACGTTCGACCCGCTCTTCAACGACGACGGTGAAACCTTCCGCATCATCCGCCAGATGATGGACACGCTGATCATGAACAAGCCGGGGACCGCGGACCTCGAGCCGGGTCTGGCGGAGAAGTGGGAAGGCAGCAACGAAGGCAAGACCTGGACCTTCACCCTGAAGAAGGGTGTGAAGTTCCACGACGGCACCCCGTTCAACGCCGAAGCGGTCTGCTTCAACTTCAACCGCATGTTCAACATGAAGGGCGCCGCCGCCCAGAGCCAGATGATCTACTACGGCGACGTCTTCGAGGGCTTCGCGAAGAACGAGGGCGACGCTTCCGGCGACCCGGTGTTCAAGGACTGCCAGGCCAAGGACGAGTCCACCGCCGTCCTGAACCTGAACAAGGCCAAGGGCGCCTTCCCGGCGGCCTTCACCCTGCCGTCGCTGTCCATCCAGAGCCCGGACGCGCTGAAGAAGTACAACGCCGACGCCGTCACCCAGAGCGGTGACTCGTTCTCCTACCCGGAGTACGCGCTGAAGCACCCGACCGGCACCGGCCCGTTCAAGTTCGAGAGCTGGGACCAGGCCAAGGGTGAGATCACGCTGGTCAAGGCCACCGACTCGCCGACCCAGACGGCCAAGCTCGACAAGCTGGTCTTCAAGGTCATCCCGGACGAGAACGCCCGCAAGCAGGCGCTCAAGGCCGGCGACATCCAGGGCTACGACTACCCGTCGCCCGCGGACTACGGCCTGCTGCGCAACGACGGTGAGCAGGTGCTCATCCGCCCGTCGTTCAACATCCTGTACCTGGGCATCAACCAGAAGAACAACCCGAAGCTGAAGGACCCCAACGTCCGCAAGGCGCTGGCGTACGGCCTCAACCGTGAGCAGTTCGTGAAGTCGAAGCTCCCCGAGGGCGCCGAGACCGCGACGCAGTTCGTGCCGAAGGCGATCGACGGCTACAACGAGAACGTCACCAAGTACGACTACAACCTTCAGAAGGCGAAAGACCTGCTGAAGGCGGCCGGCGCCGAGGGCATGACCCTCAAGTTCTACTACCCGACCGAGGTCACCCGGCCGTACATGCCGAACCCGGCCGACATCTTCACCTCGCTGTCCGAGGACATGAAGGCCATGGGCATCAAGGTCGAGCCGATCGCCAAGCCGTGGAACGGTGGCTACAAGGACGACGTCCAGAAGGCGGGCAAGCACGACGTGCACCTGCTCGGCTGGACCGGTGACTACAACGACGCCGGTAACTTCGTCGGCACCTTCTTCGGCCGCGAGAAGGCGGAGTTCGGTTTCAGCAACCCCGAGCTCTTCAACGCCCTCTCCGCCGCGGACGCCGCGCCCGCCGGTGAGGCGCACACCAAGGCGTACCAGGAAGTCAACAAGCAGATCATGGAGTACCTGCCCGCCATCCCGATCTCCTACGGCCCCCCGGCGATCGTCGTCGGCCCGAAGGTGAAGGGTCTGGTCGCCAGCCCGCTGACCGACGAGCGCTTCTACACCGTCACGGTCAACTGATCCACCACCACTAAGCCACCAGGGGGTGGGCGCTACCGCGCCCGCCCCCTGTGGCCCATTCCCGGGCTGGCAACAAAGGAACGCACGTGCTCCGTTTTCTCGTGCGTCGGCTGCTACAAGCGATACCGACGCTCTTGATCCTGTCCATTTTGATCTTCGCCTGGCTACGGTCCCTTCCCGGCGGCCCCGCCGGCGCCCTGCTGGGTGACAAGGCGACCCCGGAGAAGATCGCCGACCTGAACAAGCTCCTCGGCCTCGACGATCCGATCTTCGTCCAGTACTTCAAGTTCCTAGGCCGGGCGATCACCGGCGACTTCGGCAACTCGCTGGTCTCCGCCCAGCCGGTCATGTCGGAGATCGGGAACTTCCTTCCCGCCACCCTCGAGCTCGGCTTCTGCGCGATGCTCATCGCGGTGGGCTTCGGCATCCCGTTCGGCTACCTGTCCGCCCGCTTCCGCGGCGGGACCGTCGACAACGTCATCATCGTGCTGAGCCTGGTCGGCGTCGCCGTGCCGGTGTTCTTCCTCGGCTACATGATGCAGGACCTGCTGGCCGCCCCGCTGGGACTTCCCTCGCAGGGCCGTCAGATGGCGGGCCTCGACGCCACCACCGTCACCGGGTTCGCCGTCCTCGACGGCATCATCACCCAGGAATGGGACGCCGCCTGGGACGCGATCGCCCACCTGATCCTCCCGGCGTTCGCGCTGGCCACGATTCCGCTCGCGGTCATCGTCCGGATCACCCGGGCTTCGGTGCTGGACGTGCTGAACGAGGACTTCATCCGCACGGCCAACTCGAAGGGCCTGACCCAGCCGATCGTCCGGCGCCGTCACGTGCTCCGCAACGGCCTGCTGCCGGTGGTCACCGTCATCGGTCTCCAGACCGGCGCGCTGCTCGGTGGCGCCGTGCTGACCGAGCGGGTGTTCAACTTCCGCGGCCTCGGCTTCCTGCTCGCCGAAGGCATCGAACGGCGTGACTACCCGCGTCTGCAGGCGCTGCTGCTGTTCGGCGCGCTGGTCTACGTGCTGGTGAACATGCTGGTCGACGTCTCGTACGGGCTCATCGACCCGAGGGTGCGTGTCCGATGAACACTTTGCTGAACAAGAAGAAGGAGCCGATCGACAAGCTCGCGGCTTCGTCGGCGAAGGGGCACAGCCTCGGTGGCGAGGCACTGCGCCGGATGATGCGGAGCCCGGTGGCCATCACCGGCGCCGTGATCACCGGACTGTTCCTGCTCGTGGCGATCTTCGCGCCGCTGCTGGCGCCGAAGGATCCCTACGAGCGGTATCTGCAGGGCCAGGTCATCCTCGGCCAGGGCATCATTCCGGGCGCTCAGCCCGGTTTCCCGCTCGGTGTCGACGACTTCGGCCGCGACTACCTTTCGCGGCTGCTGGTCGGCGCGCAGAACACGCTGCTGGTCGGTGTGCTCGCGACGATCATCGGCGTCGTGGTCGGCATGATCATCGGTGGCCTCGCCGGCGCTTTCGGCGGCTGGGTCGACACCGTGCTGATGCGGCTCGTCGACGTCATGCTGTCCGTGCCGTCGCTGCTGCTGGCGATCTCGGTCGCCGCGCTGTTCCAGAAGCCGAGCCAGTGGACGGTGATCGTCGCGGTGTCGATGGTCAGCGTGCCGATTTTCGCGCGGTTGCTGCGTGGGTCGATGCTCGCGCAACGGAACAGCGACCATGTGCTCGCGGCGACGTCGCTCGGCGTCAAACGCAGGGCGGTCGTGTTGCGGCATATGCTGCCCAACTCGCTCGGCCCGGTCATCGTGCAGGCCACGCTGACCCTGGCGACCGCCATCCTCGAGGCGGCTGCGCTGTCGTTCCTCGGTCTCGGCGACCCGGACCCGAACCGGGCGGAATGGGGCATCATGCTGAGCCGCAGCGCTCGGCAGTTCCTCGACATCCGCCCCGAGCTGGCGTACTACCCGGCCATCGCGATCATCATCGTCGCGCTCGGGTTCACGCTGCTCGGCGAGTCCTTGCGGGAAGCCCTCGATCCGAAGAACAGGCGGTGATCTTTCATGGCTCTCCTTGAAGTACGCGACCTCAAGGTCGTTTTCCAACGGCGCGGCGAGAAGCCGTTCACCGCGGTGGACGAGGTCAGTTTCGACGTCGAACCCGGCCAGACGGTCGGCCTCGTCGGCGAGTCCGGTTGCGGCAAGTCCGTGACCTCGCTGGCGATCATGCGGCTGCTCGCGAAACGCGGCAACCACGTCAGCGGTTCGGTGTCGTTCGAAGGCACGGATCTGCTCAGCCTGCCGGACAAGGAAATGCGGGACCGCCGCGGCCGCGACCTCGGCATGGTGTTCCAGGATCCGCTGTCCTCGCTGAACCCGGTCATCCCGATCGGCCTCCAGATCACCGAGGTGCTGGAGCGGCATCGCGGGATGTCGCGCAAGGCGGCGTCGGTGGAGGCGGCGGAACTGCTGGACAAGGTCGGCATCCCCGACCCGGCACGGCGGCTTTCCGAGTACCCGCACCAGCTTTCCGGCGGGATGCGGCAGCGCGCGCTGATCGCGATCGCGCTCGCCTGCCGTCCCCGGCTGCTCATCGCCGACGAGCCGACCACCGCGCTCGACGTGACGATCCAGGCGCAGATCCTCGCGCTGCTGCGGGAACTGGTGCAGGACACCGGGACCGCGCTGATCATGATCACGCACGACCTCGGTGTCGTCGCCGGACTCTGCGACGAGGTCAACGTGCTCTACGGCGGCAAGATCGTCGAGCGGGCCGAGCGGCACTCGCTGTTCGCCGAGCCCCGGCATCCGTACACGCACGGCCTGCTCGCCTCGATCCCGCGTCTCGACGCGGGCCGCGGAGAGAAACTCATCCCCATCAAGGGATCCGTCTCCGACAACATCCCGTGGGACGGCGGTTGCGCCTTCGCGCCCCGCTGCCCGAACGCTCTCGGCGTGTGCCGGGAGGTTTCACCGCAGCTGACCCCCGATCGCGGAGGACTGCTGCGCTGCCACAACCCGGTGATCCCGGCCGTGGCCGCACGAGGAGGGGCCCGATGACGCACGCGGTACCGGAGCAGGAAGTACTGCTCGAGGTCAACGACCTCAAGGTGCACTTCCCGATCAAACGCGGCATCGTCTTCGACCGCACGGTCGGGTACGTGTACGCCGTGGACGGCGTCGATCTGGCCATCCGCAAGGGTGAAACCTACGGTCTGGTCGGGGAATCCGGCTGCGGGAAGTCCACTTTGGGCAGGGCGATCCTCCGGCTGACCGAGCTGACGAACGGCAACGTCGTCTTCGACGGCACCGACGTCGCGGGCCTCAAGGGCGAGGACCTGCGCAAGGCCCGCCGCCGGATGCAGATGGTCTTCCAGGACCCGATGTCCTCTTTGGACCCTCGGCAGTCGGTGGAATCCATTCTGACCGAAGGAATGAAGGCGCACGGCCTCGCCGACGACAAGGAAACGACCGCCAAGCGGTTGCGTGAACTCCTGTCCGCCGTGGGTCTTCCGGAGTCCTCGCTGCGGAAGTACCCGCACGAGTTCTCGGGCGGCCAGCGTCAGCGCATCGGCATCGCGCGGGCGCTCGCGGTCGAACCGGACCTGATCGTCGCCGACGAACCGGTGTCCGCGCTGGACGTCTCGGTGCAGGCGCAGGTGGTCAACCTCCTGGAAGATCTGCAGACGAAACTCGGGCTCACCTACCTGGTGATCGCGCACGACCTCGCGGTGGTGCGGCACATCTCCGACCGCATCGGCGTGATGTACCTCGGCTCGCTGGTCGAAGAGGCCGACGCCGACACGCTGTACGAGAACCCGCTGCACCCGTACACGCGGGCGCTGCTCTCGGCGATCCCCGTGCCGGACCCGGTGGTGGAGGACAGCCGGGAGCAGATCCTGCTCGCCGGCGACCTGCCCTCGCCGGCGCGGCCGCCGTCCGGCTGCCGGTTCCACACGCGGTGCCCGTGGAAGCAGCAGAGCCTGTGCGACACCGACCGCCCGCAGCTGCGGGAGATCGGCGCCGGGCACCGGGTCGCCTGCCACTACGCGGAGGACATCCGCGATGGCCGGATCAAACCGCATGAGGTCAAGGCGGAACTCGTCGGCGCCGGAGAGCTGAACCCGGACGTCGGCGGTCTGCCGGACGTCGGCTCGGCGGCGGAGATCCTCTAGCTCCAGCGAAGTACATGAAGGCCCCCTTCCTTGCGTCCAGCTACAGGAAGGGGGCCTTCATGTACTTGGGACCACCGCAAGTAGGTGACGAATTGCGGCGGGCGCGTGACCGGACGCGTTGCGAAAGCCACTTTCGCAACGTTGAAGGTTGCGAAAGTGGCTTTCGCAACACGCGCGGCCCCGTCGGGCGGCCCTGTCGGCGAGGCGCCAAACCCCGCCGCAAGGCCAAGCACCACCGCAATTAGTCACCTACTTGCGGCGCCCATCGCAAGTAGGTGACGAATTGCGGCGGGTGTGACCAGGCAAAAGCGGCCGCCTTCGGGCAGACTCGTGTAATGCGGGTCACAGTGCTGGGTGCGTCGGGGCGGACGGGGATCCACGTGGTCCGGCTCCTGCGGGGGCGGGGTCATCAGGTGCGGGCGGGGTTGCGCAGCCGTCGCCGCGCCGACGAGGTCGCCGGTCTCGGCGCCGAAACCGTGGTCGCGGACGTCACCGCCGACGCGGACGACCTCGTCGAGGCGCTCGCCGGTTCCGAGGTGGTGATCAGCGCGATCGGCGCGCCCGATCCGGATCAGGCCTCGGTCGATCTCGTCGACCGCGACGGCGTGATCACCGCGATCCGCGCGGCGGAGAAGGCGGGTGTCTCGCGGTTCGTGCAGCTTTCCGCGCAGTTCGCGGACGCGCCGGATCAGGGCGATCGCCTGGTGCGGTCGATCCTGATGGCGAAGCAGATCTCCGACAGCGTCCTCCGCCGTTCGAGCCTGAACTGGACGATCGTCCGGCCCGGCACGCTCACCGACGACCATCCCACCGGCCACGTCAAGGTCGCCGGTCACCTCGAACCGGGCCGCGTCTCCCGCGCGGACGTCGCCGCCGTCCTGGTCGGCACGCTGGAAGAGCCGCTCACCGAGAACCAGGGTTTCGACGTCATCGGCGGCGAGATCCCGATCCCGTCGGCGCTGGCCTCGTTCAGCTGAGCGCTTTCTTCCGCTCCCGCGCCGCCCGCAGGTTCGCGACGTTCCCGCAGGTCCGCACGTCGTGCCAGACCCCGCTGTTGTTGCGCGAGACGTCGTAGAAGGCCGAACGGCAGCCGTCGAGCCGGCACAGTTTCAGCCGCGGCCAGATCCCGGCCTGCTGCGCGAGCAGCGTTTCCGTCCACAGCGCCGAAGTGAGCCACTGCCGTCCGGTACCGGACGGGAACAGCCGGACGACGCCGTCCCGCAGGGCCAGATCCGCCTTGATCGGCTTCTGGACGGCCACATCGTCGCCGTCCAGGAGCGAAACGAAAGACCCGCGAAGCTCTCGAAGCGCGCGAAGGTCGCTCGGACCCAGCGTGATCTCGGGCACGTCGGCGTCCCGGGTCCGCGACCATTCCGCCAGCGCCTCGGCGGCCCAGGGCCGCGCCAGATCGGCGTCGCTCAGCAGGTCGAGGCCGTGTGTCTTGATCGCCTTCGTGTTGAGGAAGTCCTGAACGAGCGCCAGCCCCGACGGGGCGGTGCGTAACCGGTAGCGGTCGGTCGCGGTCCATGACATAGGTCAAGCGTACTTGACTCTGTCGGCTCGCGTCTCCATCCTGACGACAGAGGCAAAAGCCGAACACTTCTGTCAAGGGAGCAAGTCATGACCTCCATCGAAGGCGCCGTCGTCCTGGTCACCGGCGGACAGCGCGGACTCGGCAAGGCGTTCGTCGCCGAACTGCTCGGCCGCGGCGCGGCCAAGGTGTACGCGACCGCCAGGTCGCCGCGCGAGGAGACCGACCCGCGGATCGTGCCGCTCCCGCTCGACGTCACCGACCCGGAATCCGTCCGCGCGCTGGCCGAGCGGGCGAGTGACGTCACGGTCGTCTTCAACAACGCCGGGGTCCTCGGCCTCGGCTCGCTGCTCACCGAAGACGTCGACGCGCACCGCCCGGTCTTCGAGACGAACGTCTTCGGTGCGCTGCGGATCGCGCAAGCGTTTGCGCCGCGGCTCAAGGACGGCGGAGCACTGGTCAACGTGCATTCGATCCTGTCGTGGGCGGCGGGCTCGGGTTCCTACGGCGCGTCGAAGGCGGCCTTCTGGTCGCTCACCAACTCGCTCCGGATCGAGTTCGCCGAGCAGGGCACCCACGTCGTCGGCGTCCACCTCGCCTACACCGACACCGACATGACCCAGGGCCTCGACATCCCCAAGAACGACCCGCGTGACGTCGCCCGTCAGGTCGTCGACGGGCTCGAAAAGGGCGAGACCGAAGTGCTCACCGACGACCTCACACGCGGGGTCAAGGCCGCGCTGTCCGGGCCGGTCGAGCACCTGGGTACGAGCCGGATCGGCGCGTAAAACCGTTCGCGGGAGCACACCGGCCCGAGGTAGTTTCGCCGCCATGTGTGCTTCCGCGTTCACCAGGACCCGCCGCGCCTAGCGGCGGATCCCCAGCGTCCAGCAAGGAACCGTCGCCCGAGCGAGTCATCGCCGGGCCCGCCTCGTGCTGCCCGGCTCACCTCGAAGCCGCGGAGATCCCTTGCGCACACAACGTCCTGGCCGTCATGAACTCGGCCAGAACTTCCTCATCGACCGGAACACCATCGAAACCGTGGTGCGGCTCGTCGCCGTCACCGACGGGCCGATCATCGAGATCGGCCCTGGCGACGGCGCGCTGACCCTGCCCCTGCAACGGCTGGGCAGGCGGTTGACCGGCGTCGAAATCGACGACCGCCGTGCCGCGAGGCTGGCGGGCCGCGTCGAGCCGCCGACGGAGATCGTCACCGCGGACTTCCTGCGGTTCACCCCGCCGCCGACGCCGTACGTGCTGGTCGGCAATCTGCCGTTCCATCTGACCACCGCGCTGCTGCGGCGCGTCCTCACCGCTCCGATGTGGACGGACGCCGTACTGCTCACGCAGTGGGAGGTGGCGCGCCGCCGCGCGGGTGTCGGCGGCGCGACGATGATGACCGCGCAGTGGTGGCCGTGGTTCGAGTTCCGGCTGGTCAGCAGGGTCCCGGCGACGGCATTCCGGCCTCGGCCCGGCGTCGACGGCGGGCTGTTGACCATGACCCGCAGGGAGCGTCCGCTCGTCGAAGACCGCGAGCGCTATCAGGACTTCGTGCGGCGCGTGTTCACCGGCCGGGGCCGGGGGATCGCGGAGATGGTCGGCGCGTCCCGCGAGACCCGGCGCTGGCTTCAGGAGGAGCGGATTCCGCCGACGGCCCTGCCCAAGACCCTCACCGCACGCCAGTGGGCTGAGGTGTTTCGGCTTCAGCGAGGAAGTCCGGCTCGCGCACGCGGCGTTTCGCCGAACCGAACAGGACCCCGCCGATGACCACGGCCGCCGCGACGATCTCCAGCGGCGACGGCCGCTCGTCCAGCACCAGGAACGCCATCGACAGCCCGACCACCGGCACCAGCAGGGAGAACGGCGCGACCACGCCCGCCGGATTGCGGCGCATCAGCGACGTCCAGATCCCGGAGCCGACGATCGTGCCGAACAGCACCACGTAGGCGAGCCCGCCGAGGCCGATCAGCCCGGTCGGGGTCCCCAGCGTGCTCAGCGAGTGCCCGATCTCGGCGGGGCCCTCCATGACCAGCGACAGCGCGAACATCGGCAGCGGCGGCACCACCGACATCCAGAGGACGAAGTTCAGCGGGTTGTCCGGTGCCGCCTGTCGGGTGCTCAGGTTGCCGAACGCCCAGCTCAGCGCGCCGAGCAGGGTCAGGATCACCGGCAGCAGGGCGGCGTTCCCCGCCTGCTGCCAGGCGATCGTCGCCATCCCGGCGACGGCGAGCAGTATTCCGGCGAGCTGCCGCCTCGACACGCGTTCCCGCAGGAAGACGGCGCCGAGCAGGACGGTGAACGGGGCCGAAGCCTGCAGCACCAGCGACGCGAGACCGGTCGGCATGCCGGTGTCCATCGCGATGAAGAGGAACACGAACTGCCCGGTGCCGAACCCGAGCCCGTAGCCGAGCAGGTGGCGGATCTTCACCTTCGGCCATGGCACGAACAGGATGGTCGGGATGGCGATGACCGCGAAGCGCAGCCCGCCGGCGAAGACGGGCGGGAACTGGCCGAGGGTGGCGTGGATGGCGAGAAAGTTGCAGCCCCAGAGGACGGCGACGAGCAGGGCGAGCAGACGATCGCGGGCGGGCATGTCTTCACTCTTACGGGTAACGACCATTTAGGACCAGCGAGAATATTTGCAGCGACCGTTCAGTTCGGCTTCACATATGCTGGCGGCATGGACATCGGCCGGTTGCGGACCCTGCGGGAGTTCGCCGACCGCGGCAGCGTGACGGCGGCCGCGAAGGCGTTGCACTGCACCCCGTCCGCGGTTTCCCAGCAGCTGCGCGCCTTGCAAAGTGACGTCGGTCTCGCGCTCACGGAACCCGCCGGGCGAGGGCTGCGGCTGACCGACGCGGGCCGCGCGCTGGTCGCCCGCGCGGACGACGTGCTCGCCGCCCTCGAACGCGCGGAGTCCGAATTGGACACTTACCGCAGCGCTCCTCGCGGCCGCGTGCGGATGGCGATCTTCCAGTCGGCCGGGCTGATGCTGCTGCCCGGCCTGCTGCACCGGACGGCGGAGTTCGACGGACTGGACGTCATCGTGCGCGACGTCGACATGACCCCGCCGGAGGTCCCCGGGCTCGTCGCGGATTACGACATCGTGGTGGCGCACCGGGACGAGCACGCGCCGTCGCTCGGGTCGGACCGGCTGGAGACACGGCATCTGCTGCGTGAACCGCTCGACGTCGCGCTCCCCGCGGGGCATCGGCTCGCGAAACGGCGCCGCATCGAGCTCGCCGAACTGGCCGACGAACGCTGGATCAGCGTCAACGCCGGCTTCCCGGTCGACGACATCCTCCAGTCGCTGATCATCCGCACCGGCGTGCGCCCGCAGGTGGTCCAGCGCATCAACGATTTCCGCATCACCGAACGGCTCGTCGCGGCCGGGCATGGGATCGCGTTGCTGCCCAGGTACACAATGGACACTCGCCGCGGCAGCGGTCTCGTCTGCCGTCCGCTCGCCGGGATCAAGGCGGCGCGGCACGTGGAGGCGGTGTATCGGCTCGGCGCGTCTTCGCGGCCGGCGGTGGCGAAGGTGCTCGACGCGCTCGCCGACGAGGTCGCGGCGCTCACGGGCGAGCGTGACTCTTCAGATGGTCCAGCGCGATCCGGAGCGCGTCGGCGATCGGCGTGATGTCGTGCCGCACGTGGGCCATCAGCAGACCGCCCTGGACACAGGCCATCGCGGCCTGCGCGAGCCTGGCCGGGTCGGCGTCGTCGATGAGCTTTCCCTTTGCTTGCAAGGACTCCAGTCCGCGTTCGAGATGTGACTCCCATTCGCGGTAGGCCTTGTCGAGCAGCGGCGCCATCTTGGGGTCGTCGCCGAGTTCGCCGGTGAGGTTGCCGAGCGGGCAGGCGATCGGTCCCTGGGGGGTGGTCTGGACGGCCAGGATCTCGCTCGCCCACTGGTCGAAATCGGCCCAGTCGTGCAGCTCGAAGATGGTCGGCTGGTTGCCGAGGATCTTCTCGAGGAAGCGGGCGATGACCGCTTCGACGAGTTCGTCCTTGTTCTTGAAGTAGTGGTACATCTGCGATTTCCCGGCGCCACTGGCCGCGAGCACCTTGTCGACGCTCGTCCCGGCCACGCCGTTGACGTACATCAGCGCGGCGGCCGCGTCGACGATCGCGTCCCGAGTCATCCGCCCTCGCGGGGTCTTCGCCGGTTGACCACTCATGTACCGGATAGTACAGTCGGCCGCACTGTACCGATCAGTACAACCAGAGGAGCCGACCATGGGGGATCTCAACACCGACCTCGCCGAGCTGCGGAGCTCGGTCGCGAGCCACGTTCCGGCGGAGATCGCCGAGGTGCTCAAGGCCGACCGCGAAACGTTCGTCGGGGTGGTCGCCGAGGCGGCCGCGAAGCCGGGGACGGCGATGCCGGAGCTCACGCTGCCGGACGCCGGCGGCGCTCAGGTCCGGGTCGCGGACGGGCCGGCGGTCGTCGTGTTCTATCGCGGCGCGTGGTGTCCGTACTGCAACCTGGCCTTGCGCACGTACCAGCAGGAACTGTTGCCGGAGCTGGAAAACCTGGGCGTGAAACTGGTCGCGGTCAGCCCGCAGCTGCCGGACGACTCGCTGTCCACAAAGGATCTGGAGTTCACCGTGCTGTCCGATGTGGACAACGCGCTCGGGCGTGCACTCGGCATCACGTTCGAGCTGGCGCCGGAGACGAAGCCGGTCTTCGACACGCTCATCGGCGACGTCGAGAAGATCAACGGGGCGGCGGACTGGGAACTGCCGTACCCGACCGTCCTGGTCGTGGACGGCGAAGGCGTCATCCGCTACATCGACGTACACCCGGACTACACCACCCGCACCGACCCGGCCGACATCCTGGCCGCCGTGAAGGCCCTCTAACCCGGCGCAAGTAGTCCTCTGGTTGCGGGTTGTGCGGGCGTCACACGTGAGATGAAGGGGCCTTTCACAGCAAAATTTGCTATGAAAGGCCCCTTCATCTCAATCGGGAGACCTACCGGTGAGCCCGGTTCACGGCCGAGACGACGGCCCGCAGCGAAGCGGTCACGATCGACGGGTCGATCCCGATGCCCCAGTACACCCGGTCGGAGATCGCGCACTCGATGTACGACGCGGCGCGCGCGTCGTCGCCCGGCGAGAGCGTGTGCTCGCTGTAGTCCAGCAGCCGCAGGTCGAACCCGACGGTCGACAGCGCGTCGAAGAACGCCGCGATCGGGCCGTTCCCGCGGCCGGTGACCTCGTGTTCGTCGCCTTCGACCCGGACGGTGGCGGTGATGTCGTACTCGCCGTCGCCGTTGTCCCTGACGTGCCGGCGGACCAGCTCCAGCGGCGTCTTCAGCTCCAGGTACTCGGCCGAGAACGCGTTCCACATCGTGGTCGGGTCGACCTCGCCGCCCTCGGTGTCGGTGTGGCGCTGGACGACCTTCGAGAACTCGATCTGCAGGCGCCGCGGCAGGTCGAGCTGGTGCTCGGCCTTCATGATGTAGGCGACGCCGCCCTTGCCGGACTGCGAGTTCACCCGGATGACGGCCTCGTAGTTGCGGCCGATGTCCTTCGGGTCGATCGGCAGGTACGGGACCTCCCACGGGTGCTCGTCGACCGGCGTCCCCGCCTTGTCGGCGGCGGCATTCATCGCGTCGAGGCCCTTGTTGATCGCGTCCTGGTGGCTGCCGGAGAACGCGGTGAACACCAGGTCACCCGCCCACGGGCTGCGTTCGTGCACGGGCAGCTGGTTGCAGTATTCGACGGTCCGCTTGATCTCGTCCATGTCGGAGAAGTCGATCTGCGGGTCGACGCCCTGGCTGTACAGGTTCATGCCCAGCGCGACCAGGTCGACGTTGCCGGTGCGCTCGCCGTTGCCGAACAGGCAGCCTTCGATCCGGTCCGCGCCGGCCTGGAAGCCCAGTTCGGCGGCGGCGATGCCGGTGCCGCGGTCGTTGTGCGGGTGCAGCGACAGGATCACCGAATCGCGGCGCTCCAGGTTGCGGTGCATCCACTCGATCGAGTCGGCGTAGACGTTCGGTGACGCCATCTCGACGGTGGCGGGCAGATTCAGGATGACCGGCTTCTCCGGCGTCGGCTGCCAGATCTCGGTGATCGTGTTGCAGACCTCGAGCGCGTACGACAGCTCGGTGCCCGTGTAGGACTCCGGCGAGTACTGGAAGCGGAAGTCGGTGTCCGGCTGCTTCGCGGCGTAGTCGACGACCAGCTCAGCGGCCTGCGAAGCGATCTTCGTGATGCCGATGCGCTCCTCGCGGAACACGACGCGACGCTGCAGGATCGAGGTCGAGTTGTAGATGTGGACGATCGCGCGCGGCGCGCCTTCGAGCGCCTTGAACGTGCGCTCGATCAGTTCCGGGCGGCACTGGGTCAGCACCTGGATGCTGACGTCGTCCGGGATGGCGCCCTCGTCGATGATCTCGCGGACGAAGTCGAAGTCCGTCTGCGACGCCGCCGGGAAGCCGACCTCGATCTCCTTGTAGCCCATGCGGACCAGCAGGTCGAAGAACTTGCGCTTGCGCGCGGGCGACATCGGGTCGATCAGGGCCTGGTTGCCGTCGCGCAGGTCGACCGCGCACCACAGCGGCGCGGTGTCGATGCGCTTGTCCGGCCAGGTGCGGTCGGGCAGCGAGATGTCCTCGACCAGGTCGTACCAGGGGCGATAGCGGTGTACGGGCATCGAAGTGCCGCGCTGGGTGTTCCACGAAGCCTGCTCGGAAGGGGCCGGGCGCGTGGGCTTACGGATGCTCATGAGGGGAAGGTTCTCCTGAAGAATCGGGTGCGACGACCGGCACCACGAAGCCCCGCGACGGGGAGCCGGTCCGATCAGGCCCCGTCGCGGCAGCGAAGCAGGAGAACTCGAGCCACGACGTCACCTTAACCACGAGATCTCCCGAAAGGAAACCCGGGCCGCGATCGAACCGTGACCACGGCGGCGCCCATTCGGGTTACTCGCGGGTAGCAATCGGACCAGACGGCGTGCCACACTGCCCGGCATGGGCGAGCACGCTGAAGAGAAGGAAACCGCTGATCAGGAGACCAGACGCAAGGTCGACTGGCGGGCAGGGGGCGGGCGCGCGGCCGGGATACTGGCGAGCGTGGTCCGGTGGGTCGGCCTGGTCTTCGCGGCCATCCTGGTGCTGCACGTCGTCTTCGTGATCGGCGAGGCGAACCCCGGCAACGGCATCGTGTCGTTCGTCCGCGGCTGGGCCGACGGGCTCCTGCTGGGCTTCAAGGACCTCTTCATGCCCGAAGACGCCAAGCTCCGCGTGCTGATCAACTACGGCATCGCCGCGATCTTCTGGATGGTCGTCACGGGCATCCTCGCGAAGATCATCCGTCGCGTGGGCGGTTCGGCCTAGCAAGGCGCTTTGTGGGGCCGGGAGCACCACGTTCGGAATATGCCCGGGCGCGGCCGCCACGAGGCGGCTTACGAGATCGTCGCCATCGCCTCGTCGGCGGGTGGGGTCAAGGCGCTGATCGAGGTGTTCGGCGCCCTGCCCGCAGACTTTCCCGTGCCCGTGGTCGTCGTCCAGCATCTCGACCCGCGCCGCGAAACGCTCCTCGCCGGAATCCTCGACCGCCGGTCTTCGCTCAGCGTCAAGCTGGCCGAGGCCGGTGACGTCCGGGCGGCGGAGTCGTGCTGGTGATCGAGCGGCGGCAGCCCACGTGAGTCAGGGGCGGTGGTTCGCCTTCGTCGCATGCTCGGAGAGCGACGCCGCCAGGTCGGCCGCGGTCATGCGGCGGCTGAGCAGCCTCTCGCAAATCGGGCCGATCCGCAGATTGTGGTTGCGCGCGTAGTGGCGGATCAGGTGGAACGCGTCCTCCGTGCCGATCTCCAACCTGGCCGACACGAGTCCCTTGGCCTGCTCGATGATCACCCGGCTGCTGAGCGCCCCTTGCAGTTGTTCCGAGGTGGTGGTGAGCCCGGCGATCGCCCGGTGGTTGAGCATGCCGATCGTCGCCGCGTCGGCGAGCGCGCTCGCGATCCACACATCGGCTTCCGGTAGCCCGGTGGTCTCCGCGGTCAAGATCGTCACCGCACCGAGAACCTCCTCGTGGCGGCTGAACGGGAACGCGTGCACGGTGTGGAAACCGAGGGAAAGGGCGGCGGGCGCCAGCCGCTCCCACCGTGCGGTCGCCTCGTCGAGCCGGACGCCGACGACCGGTCGCCGGCTTTCGCAGCTGTCGATTCCAGGGCCCTCTTCGGCGAGGAATTCGCCGATCGAGGGTTCCCCGAGCCGCTCGTCCGTGTTCACCACGACAGGCAGGGCGTCGTGGACGCCGAAGACGGCCAGCCGGATCGACGACGATGGAATCAATTGGGCGTAGCGATCCGCCACACAGAGCCAATAATTCACCGGGTCGAGGGTGGGAGCCAGCGTGTCGGCCAGCTCCAGCAACGTATCGGCGACCCATCTTTCGCGATTTCGCATCAGAAGCGGCCTTCCTGCGGATTGCAGTTCTCAGAGGCGCTGGGTAATCAACGTTAGTCCTCCGCCGGAAGCCCCAAAACCCCTGTGGCTCAGCCATTCGGGTCACTTCCGCCGGCCTGGTGCGGGCGTACGCTCAGCCCATGTGGGACGGCACTGGTGGCCGGTACGACCCGTCGGCGATGCGCGGACTGATCGAAACCGAGCGCGGGCGCGCGGATCGCGCGGCCGCCGTCGCCCGGCGGCACGAAGGCCTGCTGGGCACGACCACCGAGGCCATGCGGCCGTTCCACCGCCGGATGGCGGAACTCCACCGCGCGACCGAGTGCAAACACCGTGCCGCCGCGACGCTGCACGTCGGCTACCTCGACGCCGTCGGGCGCTGGGCGGACCGGCCGGCGGAACCGGCCGTCGTCCCCCCGGCGTTCATGACGGCGGTGGCCGACGCGTCCGGCGTCGAGAGCCTGGTGGTGACCCTGTTCGGCCTCGCCGGGCGGGATTCGGCGGTCGTGGTGTCCGATCCCGTCGCCGCCCGCGTGCACGATCTCGAAGAAGTCCTCGGCGAAGGGCCGTCACGGAACAGGCCGCTGAGGCCCGGTGTCTGCAGCGAACCGGAGCTCTCCGGGCGGTGGCCCCGGTTCGGCCCCGCCGCGCGGGAATTCGGGATCCACGCGGTGGTTTCGGCGCCGCTGGGCCTGCCGGATGCCTTGATGGGGACCCTCACCGCGTATCGGTTCGAGGCCGAACCGGACGTCGCGGTGGCCCGGTCCGTGGGAGTGTTCGCCGAAGCGCTGACCGAAACCGCGTTGAACCCGGCCGTGCGGCTCGACGGCGCCGACGGTCTTCCCGTGCACCCGTTGTTCGGCGACCTGGACCGCCGGGTCGTGGTGCACCAGGCCACGGGGATGGTGATGGCTGCCCACGACTGTTCGGTTTCGGACGCGCAGGCGATGCTCCGGGCGCACGCCTTCGCCCGGAACGGCAGCGTCACCGAACTCGCACAGGCCATCGTGGCCGGGACCTATCGGCTCACCTGATCGTGAGCCGTTCGTAGGCCTCGATGGCGGCTTTCGGGTCGTCCGCCTGGAACTTCACGACGCGGACGGACTCGGTCTTGCCGAGCGGCCGGGTCACGGTGATCGGCTCACGCAGTTCGGCGAGCAGGTTCGTCTCGTAGAAATCGTCGTGGCTGAGCCAGGTTTCGTCGCGGAACGCCTTGGCCGGGTCGCGGACCTCGCGCGACGAGAGCACATGCGGCCGGACGACGGTGCCGGTGTAGACCCCGAACACCACCAGCGCCGAGTACACGCCCAGGACGAGCAGCAGCAGGTCGACGATCAGGCCGAAGTCGATCAGCCAGAACAGACCCGCCTTGACGGCGCTCACCAGGCCATGACGATGAAGATCGGCTTGCCGCTTCCGCCGTACGGCACCGCGACGGCGTCCCCGTCGACGACGGTTGCCGCAGGTCAAGCGCCCGGTTGCCCTGGTCGACGGAAGCCGACGCTCCCCTAGCGTCCACTGTGGACACATTCGATGACTGAATTTCCGATTTATGGCGAAATGGGCGACCCCCTCCCGCGGCCGCGCAAAGCACCTAAATCGGGCGCCGGATCCGGGCTGGCGTCCCGTGTGGACAGTCGCGCCTCGGGTCCGCTGCCGGTGACTTGTCCGGCTTGATCGAGCAGGCCGGCAGCCGCTGAAGATCCCCGCCCAAGATCAACTTAAGCTACCTGGCATTGGATTAGAGCCAAGTGCGGCTTAGGTATCCACGGCGCTAACGAGAGTTTCGCGGTCGTGGGTATGTCGTGAAGGGACCCTTCACGACATAGGAGTTCGACGCCCCGCTTTCGCGACACGCCACTCACGACTCCCGATCAACGTGCGTCAGGATCTTCAGCGCGTCGGCGGAACCCGGGTCCTTCGGCGTGTAGATCTCCAGCCGGTGGTCGGGACTGTCGGGCTGGAGCCACACCTGGTAATCGACGCTCACCGTGCCGACCGTCGGATGCTGGAGATGCATGGCGCCGACGGTGCAGTCGGCGACGTCGCCGGTCGCCCAAAGGGTCGCGAATTCGTCGCTGCGCATCGACAGTTCGCCGATGAGGGCGGCCAGCCGGGCGTCGGTGGGGTGGCGGCCCGCGGTCAACCGCAGATAGGCGACGTGGACGCGGGCGAGTTCGGCCCGGTTCCGGTGCAGGTCGCGGGTGAGTGGGTCGAGGAAGAACATGCGCGGCAGCGAAGGCCGTCGCTCCGGATCCGACGGCGCGTCGAAATCGAGGTGTTCGGCCATGAGCGCGTGCCCGGCGTGGTTCCACGCGAGCACGTCGCCGCGGCGGCCGAAGACGAGCGCGGGTACGGCCTCGCCGAGATTCTCCAGCAGCGCGAGGACGCGGGGATGTGGCTCCTCCTGGCCGGGGTCGGACAGCTTCGGGAGCGGGGACTGCCGGGCGAGGTTGTGCAGGTGGACGGTCTCGACGTCGTCGAACCGGAGCGCGCGGGCGAGCGCGTCGAGCACCTGTCGTGAAGCGGTTTCGGCCAGGCCCTGCTCCAGCCGCGTGTAGTACCCGGCGCTCACCCCGGCGAGCTGGGCGAGCTCCTCGCGGCGCAGGCCGGGCACGCGTCGTGAGGTGCCGTAGGTGCGCAGGCCGAGTTCGGCGGGAGTCACCCGGTCACGACGGCTTTTGAGGTACACGCCGAGGCTCTCCATGACCCCAGCCTAGATTTCCGGGCGGCGCCGTGGGTGTACCTGCTGGGTGTACCCACGCCACGGGGATGGTTGCCGCGGCGGCGCCCGCGCACCGTCGACGGCATGACACGACAGCATTCCCGGGCCTGGTTCGGCCTGCTGGTGATCCTTTGCCCGGTCTTCCTGGTCTCCATGGACGGTTCGATCCTGTTCCTCGCGATGCCCAGGATCAGCCAGGCGCTCACCCCGACGGCCGATCAGGCGTTGTGGATCCTGGACGTCTACGGGTTCGCGGTCGGCTCGCTGCTGGTCGCCTTCGGCACCATCGGCGACCGGTACGGCCGCCTGAAGCTGCTGATGATCGGCGCGGCCGTGTTCGGCATCGGTTCGGCGGGCGCGGCGTTCGCCCCGAGCCCGGAGCTGCTGATCGCGTTCCGGGCCCTGATGGGGCTCGCGGGCGCGACACTGCTGCCGTCCGCGCTGGCCGTGCTGAGCGAACTCTTCACCGATCCTCGGCGACGGGCACAGGCCATCGGCGTCTTCGCGGCCGCGTTCGCCGCCGGTTTCGCGATCGGCCCGGTCGTCGGCGGGATCCTGCTGGAGCGGTTCCCGTGGGGTTCGGTCTTCCTGGTCAACCTGCCGGTGATCGCGGTGTTCCTGGCGCTCGCGCCGGTGCTGCTGCGGGAGGTGCGGGCCACCGGACGGGGACGTGTCGACGTGCTCAGCGTGGTGCTCTCCGCCGCCGGCCTCCTGCTCGCGATCTACGGGATCAAGCACGCGGCCGCCGACGGCCTGTCCGTGGTCGCGGTCTCCGCGGGGATCACCGGAGCGGTGCTGCTGGTGTGGTTCGCCCGGCGTCAGCGGGGCCTCGACCACCCACTGGTCGACTTCTCCCTGTTCCGTGACCGCGTCTTCACCATCGCGATCGTCACCGGGCTGCTGCCGCTGGCGGCATGGTCGGCGGCCGCGTACCTGTCGGGGATCCATCTGCAGTCCGTGCTCGGGCTACCCGTTCTGCACGCGGCGCTGCTCGCGCTGCCAGGGGCGGCCGTGCTCACGATCATGTGCGTCGCCACACCCGCGCTGGTCGACCGCATCGGCAAACGCGCGGCGCTGGCCGTCTGCCACTTCTCCATCGCCGCCGGGCTCGCCCTGCTGCTCATGACCGGTGTCACGGGCGGAGCGGGCTGGTACGTCGCCTCGACGGTGGTCGCCGGTGTGGGCTACGGCATCTCGTTCAGCGTGGTGGCCGACACGGCCGTCGCCGCGGTGCCCGCCGAGCGGGCGGGAGCGGCGGGCGCGATCGCCGAAACGAGCAACGAGATCGGCAACGCGCTGGGCATCGCGCTCATGGGTTCGCTCGCCGCGCTGGTCTTCCGCCTGGCGGGCCCGGACGTCGCGCCGACACTCGGCGAAACTCTCGAGATCGCGCCCACGGCCGCTCTTGACGCGAAGGAGGCCTTCGTCGCGGGCCTGCACATCGCCGCCGCCGTGCTGAGCCTGCTGCACGCCGGGCTCGGGGCTCTCGCTCTGCGATGGCTCCCTCACTCGGAGAAAGCGCTTGTGCCCCAGGCGTCGGCGTAGGCGAAATCGGCCAGCGGGACTCGCTCACGCGGCGCCTTCTCGCGCTCGATCCGCCAGTCCTCTTCGAGCACCGAGGCGTCCGCGGGCGAGCCGACGGCGATGGCGACCTTCGGGACGACGTCGTCGGGGAGCCCGAAGAAGTCCTTCGCGGCTTCAGCGGAGAAGCCCGCCATCTGATGCGCGATCAGGCCGAGGTCGACGGCCTGGAGCACGAGGTTCTCGCTCGCCAGCCCCAGCCCGTACTCGGCGTACGGGACGTCGCCCTTCTCGTTCGTGGTCACCATCACGCCGATCAGCAGCAGCCCGGCGCGATGGGCCCACGCGCGGTTGCCCGAGTTGAGCGTCGAGAGGATGCGGTCGAACGACGGCGTGCCGCGCAGCCCGACCAGGTAGCGGGCGGGCTGGGTGTTGCCGAACGACGGCGCCCAGCGGGCCGCTTCGAGCAGCGCGCGGAGCTGGTCTTCGGTGACGATCGCTGACTCGTCGTAGGCACGCGGGCTCCAGCGGTGGGCCAGGATCGACGCGATCGGGGTACTTGTGTCGGCGGGTTTGTGCACCGCCGGACGATAACAAGGGGTGCTCTCCGTCACTAAAGTGAAAGCCCTCCGACTATTTCGTTGGTGTTAAGGAAGATTTACTTCCAGGAGTCCTCGAAGCGGTGGTCAGGACCACTTACGAGGGTGGCGAGTGTGCGTGACCCCGGTAGGCTTTCGCCCAAATAAGGGACGCGGGGGCTCCTCGGTGCCCACCAGGAGCACGCCCGGCCCGTCGAGGAGGTTCGGGCGTGGCCCTCGTGGTCCAGAAGTACGGCGGTTCGTCGCTGGAAAGTGCCGACCGGATCAAACGCGTCGCGGAACGCATCGTCGCCACCAAGAAGGCGGGCAACGACGTGGTCGTCGTCTGCTCCGCCATGGGTGACACGACGGACGAGCTGCTCGACCTGGCTCAGCAGGTCAACCCGGCGCCGCCGGAACGCGAGATGGACATGCTGCTCACAGCGGGTGAGCGCATCTCCAACTCGCTGGTGGCGATGGCGATTTCGGCGCAGGGCGCGGAGGCGTGGTCGTTCACCGGCTCGCAGGCCGGCGTGGTGACGACGTCCGTGCACGGCAACGCGCGGATCATCGACGTCAGCCCCAGCCGTGTGACGGAAGCCCTCGACCAGGGCTACATCGCGCTGGTGGCGGGTTTCCAGGGCGTGTCGCAGGACACCAAGGACATCACCACCCTCGGCCGCGGCGGTTCGGACACCACCGCCGTCGCGCTGGCCGCGGCGCTGAACGCCGACGTCTGCGAGATCTATTCCGATGTGGACGGTGTGTACACCGCCGATCCCCGGGTCGTGCCCGACGCCCGCAAGCTGGACACCATCGCCTACGAGGAGATGCTGGAACTGGCCGCGAGCGGGTCGAAGATCCTGCACCTGCGCTCGGTGGAGTACGCGCGCCGCTACGGCGTCCCGATCCGAGTCCGTTCTTCCTACAGTGACAAGCCGGGCACCACGGTGACCGGTTCTATCGAGGAGATCCCCGTGGAACAAGCGTTGATCACCGGTGTGGCGCACGACCGCTCCGAAGCCAAGATCACGGTGACCGGAGTGCCGGACCACGCCGGTGCCGCCGCCAGGATCTTCCGGGTGATCGCCGACGACGAGATCGACATCGACATGGTGCTGCAGAACGTGTCCAGCACCGTCTCGGGCCGCACCGACATCACCTTCACGCTGTCGAAGGCCAACGGCGCCAAGGCCGTGCGGTCGCTGGAGAAGATCAAGGAGGGGATCGGCTTCGAGTCGGTCCTCTACGACGACCACGTCGGCAAGGTCTCGCTCGTCGGCGCGGGGATGCGTTCGCACCCCGGTGTCACGGCGACGTTCTGCGAGGCGCTCGCGCAGTCGGGCGTCAACATCGAAATCATCAACACCTCGGAGATCCGGATCTCGGTGCTGATCCGGGACGCGCAGCTCGACGACGCGGTGCGCGCGATCCACGAGGCATTCGAACTCGGCGGCGACGAAGAAGCCGTCGTCTACGCGGGGAGTGGTCGCTGATGTCGGAAGGTCTGCGGGTAGGGGTCGTCGGGGCGACCGGTCAGGTCGGCGGTGTCATGCGCCGTCTGCTGGCCGAACGGGGTTTCCCGGTCGCCGAAATGCGGTACTTCGCTTCGGCGCGGTCCGCCGGTTCGAAGCTTCCTTGGCAGGACGAGGAAATCGTCATCGAGGACGCGACGACCGCGGATCCGTCCGGTTTGAACATCGCGCTGTTCTCCGCCGGTGGCTCGACCTCCAAGGCGCAGGCGGAGCGGTTCGCCGCGGCCGGTGCCACGGTGATCGACAACTCGTCGGCGTGGCGTATGGACCCGGACGTCCCGCTGATCGTCAGCGAGGTCAACCCGGAGGCGATCAAGGAAGCGCGCAAGGGGATCATCGCGAACCCCAACTGCACCACGATGGCCGCGATGCCGGTGCTCAAGCCGCTGCACGCCGAAGCGGGCCTCGTGCGGCTGGTCGCGAGCACCTACCAGGCGGTGTCCGGCAGCGGGCTCGCCGGTGTCGAAGAGCTCGAAGGCCAGCTCGCCGCGGCGGCGTCGAACGCGGGCGCGCTGACCCACGACGGCGCGGCGGTGACCTTCCCCGAGCCGAAGAAGTACGCGCGGCCCATCGCGCACAACGTCCTCCCGCTGGCCGGGTCCATTGTGGACGACGGTGAGTTCGAGACGGACGAGGAGAAGAAGTTCCGCAACGAGAGCCGCAAGATCCTGAGCATCCCGGAGCTGCGGGTCTCCTGCACCTGCGTGCGGGTGCCGGTGTTCTCGGGGCACTCGATCTCCATCAACGCGGAGTTCTCGCAGCCGCTTTCGGTCGCCCGCGCGACCGAGCTGCTCACCGGCGCTCCCGGCGTGGAGCTGTCGGACATCCCGACGCCACTGCAGGCCGCCGGCCAGGACCCGTCGTACGTCGGGCGCCTGCGGACGGACCCGGGTGTCGACGGCGGCCGCGGCCTGGTGCTGTTCCTGTCGAACGACAACCTGCGGAAAGGCGCGGCGCTCAACGCCGTCCAGATCGCGGAACTGGTCGCCGCGAACTCCTGACGCCACAACGCAATTAGTCACCTACTTGCCCCCGGGCGCTCAGGCAAGTAGGTGACTAATTGCGTTGTCGGGGGCCTTCGGTCAGTGCATGCTCTGTGGCGACAAACGTTTTCCACGAAGGGAAAGTCATGTACACGGCGGTCGAAGGCTCGCGGGTTCCGATCCGGATGTGGGCCGACCCCACATCGGTCGAGGACCAGGCCATGCGGCAGCTGCACAACGTCGCCAACCTGCCGTGGGTGCACGGCGTCGCGGTCATGCCCGACGTCCACTACGGCAAGGGCGCGACCGTCGGCAGCGTGATCGCGATGCGCGACGCGGTGTCCCCGGCCGCCGTCGGCGTGGACATCGGCTGCGGGATGAGCGCGGTACGGACCTCGCTCACCGCCGCCGATCTGCCCGACGACCTGCTGAAGCTCCGCCGCCGGATCGAATCGGCCGTCCCGGTCGGCTTCGGCCTGCACAAGACCCCGGTGAACCCGGCGAAGGTGCACGGTGTCGGTGGCTGGGACGCGTTCTGGAAGTCCTTCGGCGACCTGCATCCCGGCGTCCAGGAGCTGCACGACCGCGCCTCGCGCCAGATCGGGAGCCTCGGCGGCGGCAACCACTTCATCGAGGTCTGCCTCGAACAGGGCGGCGACGACGAAGGCCGCGTGTGGCTGATGCTGCACTCGGGTTCGCGCAACATCGGCAAGGAACTCGCGGAACGGCATATGGCCGTCGCGCGGAAGCTGCCGCACAACGCGGACCTGCCGGATCCGGACCTCGCCGTGTTCGTCGCGGGTACGCCGGAGATGCAGGCGTACCGGCGGGACCTGTTCTGGGCGCAGGACTACGCGGCGCGCAACCGCGCCACCATGGTCGCGCTCGTGAAGCAGGCGCTGAAGGACGTCGTCCCGCAGACGACGTTCGACGACGCGATCAGCTGTCACCACAACTACGTCGCCGAAGAGACCTACGACGGCGTCGATCTGCTGGTGACCCGCAAGGGCGCGATCCGCGCGGGCTCGGGTGACCTCGGGATCATCCCTGGCAGCATGGGCACCGGTTCGTACATCGTGCGCGGCCTCGGGAACGCGTCGTCCTTCCAGTCCGCGTCGCACGGCGCGGGCCGCCGGATGTCGCGGAACAAGGCCAAGAAGCTGTACACCGCCGAAGACCTCGCCGCGCAGACCGCCGGCGTCGAATGCCGCAAGGACTCCGGCGTGGTGGACGAGATCCCGGCCGCGTACAAGGACATCGAAACGGTGATCAAGGCGCAGACCGACCTCGTCGAAGTGGTCGCGCATCTGAAGCAGGTCGTCTGCGTCAAGGGGTGAAGCGGGGTGGTGTGCCGGGGGAACCCGACATACCACCCACGTTTCTCGCTACTGTGGTCGTCATGAAGAGGTTGGGAATCGCGGCGCTCCTGGCGGCCGCCGGACTCGCGCTGGCGGGCTGCAGCGAGGTCACGAACGCGGTCGATCAGACGAACAAGGCCGCGACGAAGGTCAGTGCGTGCGCCGAGGCGCTCAGCCTCGTCGACCTCAACCCGGACCCGGCGACCATCAAGGAGCGGGCCGCGGACAAGGAAAAGCGTCTGCGTGAGCTGGCGAACAGCGTCGGCGAGCAGAACGTGGCGGGCGCGCTCACCGGCATGGCCGACTCGTATCTGCAGGTCCAGAAGGAGAACATCCAGGACGCGGGCAAGGTCGCGGACTGGACCAAGCGCAACATCGAGCGGGTCGACGCCCTCCGCAAGGTCTGCGCCTAGCCCCTCTCCCGCAATTCGGCACCTGGTTGCGATGGATGCGTGCGCAACCATCGCAACCAGGTGCCGAATTGCGTCAGGAGGAAGTGAGCGCGGGCATCCGGGCGGGGGTGCGGGAGCGACGCCAGAACAGGCCGACCGCGGCGATCATCAGCGCACCCAGCGCCGAGGCCGCGAATCCCCAGCCCGGGCTGGAATGGTCGATCACGAACCCGATGATCGGGCTCCCGATCGCCAGCCCGATCCGGCTGGCCGCGTCCAGCAGGCCCATCGCCTCGCCGCGCACCCGCGGCGGCGCCGCCGCGCTGACCGTCTCCGTGCTCGCCGCGAGCGTCGGCGCGCACAGCACGTTGCTCGGGAACAGCACGATCGCCAGTAGCCACCACGGCCCGGCGATCAGCCCGACCGGCAGGGTGAGCACCGCGAGCAGCAGCATCAGCGTGCCCTGTGAGAGCGACCGCCGGACCGCGCCGTGGATCGCGCCGCCGAGCACGGACGCGACGCACATCACCGTGATCAACAGTCCGGACCAGGCGATGTCGCCGCTCGCGCGCAGCGTCGCCAAGGCGGCGAGTTCCATGCCGACCAGGCAGAACAGCGCGCCGGCGGCGATGAACATCGCCATCACGAGCCGTCCGGTGAGCCAGCTTCGGACGGTCGGCCGCTCCCCGGTGAACACGCCTGCGTCGGCTTCGGCGCGGATCGGCGGGTTCTGCCGGTAGATCAGCGTCGCCGAAAGCGCGAAGCAGACTCCGATACCGGTGAGCGCGTAGACCGCGGGCAGTTGTGTGATCGCCATGATCCCGGCCGACGGCCCGATCATGAACGACGCCTCCACCAGGATCGTGTCCAGCGAGTAGGCAGCCCGCCGCTGCTCCAGTGGCACGAGCGCGGTGAGCACCAGCCGCGCGAGCGTTCCCGCGGGCACCGACAGCACACCCGCGGGGAGCGCGACCACCAGCAGCACCTGATACGGCAGATGCGGCGCGCTGATCCAGAACGACGTGGAGGCCAGCCCGCAGATCGCGACCACCGGCCGCAGCCCGTAGCGGTCGACGTACCGGCCGACGAGTGGTGCCCCGATCGCGCTGCCGAGGGTGGTGGCGGCACCGACCAGCCCGGCGGCACCGTAGCCGCGGCCGAGATCGTTGACCACGTACAGCGTCATCGTCACGCCCATGGCCGTCATCGGGAGCCGCGCCAGGAACATCAGCAGCATCGAGCTGGGAACTCCGGGCACGGCTAATACGCGACGGTACGGAGCGAGGGCCATACGTCCGATGAGAACGTAACTTGGTACGCGCGTGCAACTTTATTTCGCGGTGTCCGTCACCCGACCCGGGGTGTTTTCTTGACTGATTCCAGATTGCGCGAGAGGGTGGAGGCAGCTGACCGCTCCACCACCACGAACCAGGAGGCACCTGCGTGAGCTTGCCGACCACGAACAACGTGGGCATCCCCGTCGCGAGCGACAACGACTCGCTGACGGTGGGCGCCAACGGCCCGATCCTGCTCCAGGACCACTACCTGATCGAGAAGAACGCCCAGTTCAACCGGGAGCGCGTGCCGGAACGCGTCGTGCACGCCAAGGGCGGCGGCGCGCACGGGTTCCTCGAGGTCACCGAAGACGTCAGCCAGTTCACGAAGGCCGCGCTCTTCCAGTCTGGCGTGCGCACCGAGAGCCTGGCCCGCTTCTCGTCGGTCGCCGGTGAGAACGGCTCGCCCGACACGTGGCGCGACCCGCGCGGCTTCGCGGTGAAGTTCTACACCTCCGAGGGCAACTACGACCTCGTCGGCAACAACACCCCGGTGTTCTTCATCCGCGACCCGATCAAGTTCCCCGACTTCATCCACTCGCAGAAGCGCCGCGCCGACAACCACCTGCGCGACCACGACATCCAGTGGGACTTCTGGACGCTGCGGCCCGAGTCCGCGCACCAGGTCACCTGGCTGATGGGCGACCGCGGCATCCCGTCGAACTGGCGCGAGATGGACGGCTTCGGCTCGCACACCTATCTGTGGGAGAACGCCGGCGGCGAGAAGTTCTGGGTCAAGTACCACTTCAAGACCGACCAGGGCATCGGCTACCTGCCGCAGGCCGACGCCGACCGCATCGCGGGCGAGGACTCGGACTACTACATCCGCGACCTGTTCAAGAACATCAAGCAGGGCAATCACCCCAGCTGGACGCTGTACGTCCAGGTGATGCCGTACGCCGAAGCCGCGGACTACCGCTTCAACCCGTTCGACCTGACCAAGGTGTGGCCGAAGGGCGACTACCCGCTGATCAAGGTCGGCCGCTGGGTGCTCGACCGCAATCCGGCGAACTACTTCGCGGAGATCGAGCAGGCCGCGTTCGAGCCGTCCAACCTGGTGCCGGGCATCGGCCCGTCGCCGGACAAGATGCTGCAGGGCCGCCTGTTCGCATACCCGGACGCCCACCGCTACCGGATCGGCGCGAACTACACACAGCTGCCGGTCAACGCGCCGAAGTCCCCGGTCAACAGCTACTCGCGCGACGGCGCGATGCGCTACAACAACCCAGGCGACCCGGTGTACGCGCCGAACTCCTACGGCGGCCCGCACGCCAGCGCGGAGATCGCTTCCGAGACCGCGTCGGGCTACGGCGTCGAGGACGAGGTCATCCGGTCGGCGTACAAGCTCCACGCCGAGGACGACGACTTCGGCCAGCCGGGCACGCTCGTCCGCGACGTGATGGACGACGAGCAGCGTGAGCGGCTCGCGAACAACATCATCGGCCACGCCTCGAACGACGTCTCGCGTCCGGTGCTCGAGCGCGTCTTCGAGTACTGGCGGAACGTCGACAAGGACCTCGGCGACAAGGTCGCGGACGCCTTCCGCGAGTAAAGAACCTCTCCTGGAGAGGCTGCTCCCACCACTGAACGCCCCCGGTGTACGCACCGGGGGCGTTCTCATGTCCCCACTCGCATGTGAAACCAGAAGGTGGCGTGGCGTGCGTGGGGGACAACCCGAGTGGAGCAGTGCGACACGCCTGTCCGACGGAGTGATGAAGCGAAACGATCACCGTTTACACCGCTGTGGGTGAACGAACCGCACTACCGTGTCGATCGGTCACAGGTGGTCATAAAACGGCCGGAAAATGATGATCTTCAGGGGGAAGCACAAGATTTCGACGTTAATCAATTGCGGGGGTCTTCCCCTGGAATGAATCCGGCACGTAAGGGTTAGATAACTGTCCTAACCGGTGATCGGGTGGTGTTCGGCCGATACGGCGGGTATCGATTTACCTCGTCAGGTCCCAGAGGCCAGGAGGTAAGGGAATGAAAGGCAACATTGCCCGGACGATTGCCGCGGTCGCCGCAGGCAGTCTGTTGGCGGTGGCCTCAGCCGGCGCCGCTACGGCTAGCACTGATGGTGGAAAGGGCTCGTCGAACACACAGGCGCTCGCCGCGCAGGTGCTGCAGATGCGAGACGGCCTCACCAAGGTGGCCTACGCCGGAGACGTCGCCAAG
Organism: Amycolatopsis sp. lyj-108; assembly: GCF_046549005.1. NCBI lineage: Bacteria > Bacillati > Actinomycetota > Actinomycetes > Pseudonocardiales > Pseudonocardiaceae > Amycolatopsis > Amycolatopsis sp. lyj-108. The sequence continues at coordinate 745,401 of NZ_JAJPWQ010000001.1, forward strand.
ACGCGGGCGGACTTGGACAAGCTCAGCCCCGTCCTCGGTGACATCGCCGCGGGCAAGCGCTACCAGATCCAGACCGAGACCCAGAAACTCGGCGACCTGGCACAGGGCCGTTCCGTCGAGTCCAGCAGGCTGCTGGCCGACCCGACGGCCAAGGCCCGCCAGCTGCCGCCGTTGCCGGTGCCGATCCCGTCGCTTCCGGACCTGCCCGGACCGCTGAAGATCGTCAGTGACCTGGTGAAAGCCCTGCTCACGGCCGTGACCGGCATTCTCGCCGGGCTGCTCGGCGGACTCCCTGTCCCGCCGCTGCCGGTTCCGCCCGTCCCGCTTCCGACGCCGTAGATCAGTCGAAAATCGTCAGGGTTCGCCGTGCAGGGCGGCGGGCCACGATATGGGGGCCGGAGCCCGAGTGGGGACATTTCTCCTCACTCGGGCTCTGGCTTTCACTTCGGGGCGAGGCCCAGTCGCAGGGCTCCCGCCGCTTCGGCCGTCGCCTCGCGGAACCGCCGCCCGACGCCGAGGAAGTTGATGTACCCGTGGATCAGGTCCGGCTGGCGGCTGAGCGCCACCGGGACCCCGGCCTTCCGCAATTTCTCCGCGTAAGCCTCGCCCTCGTCGCGCAGCGGGTCGAAACCGGCCGTCGCGATATACGCGGGCGGCAATCCGGAAACGTCGCCGTGCAGCGGTGACAGTTTCGGGTTGTACAGATCGGTGCCTTTCGGCACGTAATGCCCTTCGAACCAGGTCATATCCGTATCGGTGAGGAACAGGTCCTCCGCGAACAATTCCCGGGAGCGGCGGCGCACGGTGAAATCGGTCGCCGGATAGAACAGCAGCTGGAACGCCGGGACGCCGCCGCCGCGTTTCACCGCCTGCTGCGCCGTGACCGCCGCGAGGTTCCCGCCCGCGCTGTCACCGCCGACGGCGATGCGCGCCGGGTCGGCGCCCAGGTCGCGTGCCTTCGCGAAGGCGTACTCGAACGCCGCGATCGCGTCTTCGGTGGCGCCGGGGAACCGCGTCTCCGGCGCGAGCCTGTACTCCACCGAAAGAACCCGCACGCCCGCCTGTTTCGCCAGGTAACGGACGGTGTTGTCGTGGGAGGCGCGGCTGCCGACCACCCAGCCGCCGCCGTGGAAGAACACCAGTAGCCCGGACGGATCCGGCAGCCCCGTCGGCGTGTAGAGCGTTGCGGGCACGTCGCCGTCACCCGTCGGGATGAGCAGCTCCCGGGTGGCGACCGGTTCGATCGTCGGCCCGCTGACCAGATGCCTGCTCGCCAGGAGCATGCTGCGCGACTCTTCGACGCTTCCCCGCACCAGCGACGCCTTCGCCAGCTTCTGCAGGCGGAGCAGTAGCTGGGCGTCCAGCGCGAGTTCCTGTCCGTCGAGGCGGAGCGGCGGCCCGGCGATGGCCCTTCTGACCGGCTTCGGGAGCCAGAACGCCAGCTGCGAAAACGCGGCCTCGGCACGGATCTGGAGCGGTATCGCCATACTTCCTCCTGTGGGCTTCCGGTCAGGTTACTTTCGAGTAGGTATGCCGTCCAGCGGGAACCGGCGCCGTTGCGGCGAACGGGTGTGACGCAGACCTCGGTTCCAGATCCTGGTCCTCCACTTAAGTAGAGGGGTTAGCCTCGAAAGCGTGACTTCGACGAACGCGGTGCATGTCCTCGGTATCGGCGGCTCCCTGCGGGAGGGCTCGCAATCCGAGCGCGCGTTGCGCATCGCGCTGGGTAGCGCGGCCGAAGCGGGAGTCACCACCGAACTGATCTCCGGTCCCGAGCTGGTGCTGCCGTTCTACGACACCGCGCTGGACGAACGGCACGAACGGGCCGTGCGCCTGGTCGAGGCGATCCGCCGCGCCGACGGGATCATCGTGGTCTCACCCGGCTACCACGGCGCGTTGTCCGGCCTGGTCAAGAACGCCCTGGACTACGTCGAAGACCTCCGCGACGACGCCCGGCCGTACCTCGACGGCCGCGCGGTCGGCCTCGCCGCCGTCGCGTTCGGCTGGCAGGCGGCGGTCACCACACTGGAGCAGCTGCGCACGATCACGCACGCGCTGCGCGGCTGGGCCACCCCATTGGGTGGTTCCATCAACACCGCGGAGACCAAGTTCGACGAAGCGGGCGGCGCCTCGGACGAGAAGAGCGTCCGCACCCTTCGCCTGATCGGAACCCAGGTCGCCGAGTTCGCGCTGAGTCGCGCCGGTCACTAGCCGGTTTGCCTCCGTCTTCGTCCGGGTAATTCCCGGACGTGATGCCTGCCATGGGGTGGCAAGGTTTCGCGGTTGCGGGACGTTGACACCGAAGAGACGCTCAACGGGGCGTGTCTTGAGACCAGGAGGTAGGCGAAGAATGGCTGAAGCTCTGTACACCGCTGTGGCCACCGCTCGCGGCGACGGCCGCAACGGTGAGGTCACGTCCTCTGACGGCGTCATCGACGAGTCGTTGGCGATCCCGAAGGAGATGGGCGGACCGGGCGGGGACAAGACGAACCCCGAGCAGCTCTTCGCCGCCGGTTATTCCGCCTGCTTCCACTCCGCGTTGCAGCTCGTCGCGCGCCAGGCGAAGGTGACGCTGGACGGCTCCACCGTGACCGCCGAGGTCAGCGTGCTCAAGCAGGGCGAGGGCTTCGGTCTCGGTGTGGCGCTCAACGTTTCGCTGCCCGGCCTGGAGCAGGCGCAGGCCGATCAGCTCGTCGAGCAGGCGCACCAGGTGTGTCCCTACTCGAACGCGACCCGCGGCAACATCGAGGTCGCGCTGTCCGCGACGGTCTGATCCCGGCCGCGGCAGGTCCATTCCCGAACCGGCTAGTTTCTGAAAGGAAGACCGAATATGGGCAAGTCTCCGATCAAGAGTCCGCTGAGCGAAGCCGACAAGGAGATCACCGGTAACGCCTTGCAGGCCACGCTGGTCGATCTGGTGGATCTGTCGCTGATCGCGAAGCAGGCCCACTGGAACGTCGTCGGCGCGAACTTCCGCAGCGCGCACCTGCAGCTCGACGAGCTGGTCGCCACCGCGCGCCAGTACGTCGACGAGGTCGCCGAACGCGCCAACGCCATCGGCATCTCGCCGAACGGCCAGGCGAAGGTCGTCGTGGAGAGCTCCGGCCTGCCGGACTACCCCGACAACTGGCAGTCCGTCGAGTCCACGGTCGCCGCGATCGTCGACATCCTCGCCACGCTGATCGAGCGGCTGCGCAAGCGCATCGACGAGACCGACAAGAGCGACCTGGTCACCCAGGACCTGCTCATCGAGATCACCCAGGAGCTTGAGAAGGCGCACTGGATGTGGCAGGCGCAGCAGGCCTGATCCACCGGTCCCGAATGCTATGAAAGGACCTTTCCTTGCCAAATTTGCAAGGAAAGGTCCTTTCATTGCACGTCGGGGGCGATCGAGGTGCCCCCACCCGCCCGCGGGGCTACGTTCGGTCCATGGTGCTGCACAAGGGGAAAGCGACCGATCCGGATCGCAAGGGCGGAGCCAACCCGCTGCACGCCGGCGCGTATCCCGCGCTCGCCGCGAGCATCCGCCTTCCGCACGACAGCCTCGCCGAAGACCCGCTGCCGCCCGACACCGCGCTCCAGCTCGTGCGCGACGAGCTGATGCTCGACGGAAACGCCCGGCTCAACCTCGCCACGTTCGTCACCACGTGGATGGAGCCGCAGGCCCGCGAGCTGATGGCCGAATGCGTCGACAAGAACATGATCGACAAGGACGAGTACCCGCAGACCGCGGAACTCGAGCGGCGCTGCGTGAACATCCTCGCCGACCTGTGGCACGCGCCCGATCCCACCGCGATCATCGGCTGCTCCACGACCGGTTCGTCGGAAGCCTGCATGCTCGCCGGGATGGCGTTGAAACGCCGGTGGTCGAAACCGGGGCGCACCGGCGAGCCGAATCTGGTGATGGGCGCGAACGTCCAGGTCTGCTGGGAGAAGTTCTGCGAATACTGGGAGGTCGAGCCGCGGCTGGTGCCAATGGACGGCGACCGCTTCCACCTCACCGCGGACGAGGCGATCGCCCGGTGCGACGAGAACACCATCGGCGTCGTCGCGATCCTCGGGTCCACCTTCGACGGCAGTTACGAGCCCGTCGCCGAGATCGCGGCCGCGCTCGACGGACTGGCGGAACGCTCCGGCTGGGACATCCCGGTGCACGTCGACGGCGCTTCCGGCGCGATGATCGCGCCGTTCCTCGACCCCGAGCTGACCTGGGACTTCCGCCTGCCGAGGGTGGCGTCGATCAACACTTCCGGGCACAAATACGGGCTGGTCTACCCCGGCGTCGGCTGGGTGGTGTGGCGCGACAAGGCCGCGCTGCCGGAGGAACTCGTCTTCAACGTCAACTACCTCGGTGGCGACATGCCGACTTTCGCGTTGAACTTCTCGCGGCCCGGCGCCGAAGTGGCCGCGCAGTACTACACGTTCGTCCGGCTCGGCCGTGAAGGTTTCCGTGCCGTGCAACAGGCTTCACGCGACGTGGCGACCCAGCTGGCGGACGGGATCGCCGAGCTGGGGCCGTTCGAACTGCTGACGCGAGGCGATCAGCTGCCCGTGTTCGCCTTCACGACGAAGGCGGACGTCGAGAGCTTCGACGTCTTCGATGTGTCGCGGCGGCTTCGCGAGCGTGGCTGGCTCGTCCCGGCGTACACGTTCCCGGCACACCGGACCGATCTCGCGGTGCTGAGGATCGTGGTGCGCAACGGTTTCACGCACGACCTCGCCGATCTGCTGCTCGCCGACCTCCGGCGTCTGCTGCCCGAGCTCGATCACGGCCCGCGACCGCGGACCGCGTTCCATCACTGAGCCGGGTGCCCTGCGTCACGCCGGATTTCCCCTGGCTCTACCGGCGCGTAACGTCGGAGGCTATGGGAGTCGCCGGAGACGAACGTCGTGCGTTGAGCGAGCTTTTCGAAGAGGTCGGCCCGGACGCGCCGACCCTGTGCACGGGCTGGAAGACGCGGGATCTCGCGGCGCATCTGCTGGTCCGCGAGCGGCGGCCCGACGCGGCGCCCGGCATCCTGGTCCCGGCGCTGGCGTCGTACACGCAGCGGGTGCAGGACTCCTACGCCGCGCAGCCCTGGCCCGAGGTCGTCGGCAAGGTCCGGTCCGGCCCAGCCTGGTTCTGGCCGACGTCGATCGGCGCGCTCGACGAACTGGTGAACGGCCCGGAATTCCTGGTGCACCACGAGGACGTCCGCCGAGGACAGCCCGGCTGGGAGCCGCGTCCGGCCGAACCCGCGCGGGACGCGGCGGCGTGGAAATCGGCGAAGCAGGCCTCGAAGCTGAACCTGCGGAAGTCACCTGTCGGCGTGATCCTGAAGACCCCCGAAGGCCGCGAAGCGCCGGTGAAGGAAGGTCCGGACACGGTGACCGTGATCGGCGCGCCGATCGAGTTGCTGCTGTTCGTCTTCGGCCGCGACGCCGTCCGCCTCACCTTCGAGGGTGACGCCTACGCGGTGGACAGGCTCCGGAAGCACGACCGCGGCCTTTAGAGTTCCGCCCATGCCGATGATCAGCGTCTCCATGTTCCCCGGCCGCACGGCCGAGCAGAAGCAGGCCCTCGTACGCGAGGTGACCGATGCCTTCGTCCGCACCTGCGGTGGCAAGCCCGAAGGCGTCTGGGTGACGCTCAACGAGATCCCCGCCGAACACTGGGCGGCAGGCGGGACGCTCTTGTCCGAACGCTGACCGGCTCGCCGAGTGCTATGAAAGGTCCTTTCCTTGCAAAATTTGCAAGGAAAGGACCTTTCATAGCACGTCAGCGAAGCCCGACCGCCCGCAGCGCGAAGAACACCTCGATCGCGGTCTGCTTGACCGTCTCGGCGATCACCAGCGACCCGTGGCCCGCGTCGAACCGGTAGAACTCGAACGGGATCTCCCGCTTCGCGAGCCTGTCGAGGTAGTTCTCGACCTGCCGGATCGGGCACCGCGGGTCGTTGTCCCCGGCGAGCACCAGCACCGGCGCCGTCACGGCCTCGACGTAGGTGATCGGCGAGCATTCCCGGTACACCGCGGGCACCGTCTCCGGCGAACCGCCGAACAGCGCCCGGTCGAAGGAGCGGAGCTGCTCCATCTCGTCCTCGTACGCGGCGACGTAGTCCGCGACGGGAACCCCGGCGATCCCCGCCGCCCAGCGGGCCGGCTGGGTGCCCAGTGCCAGCAGGCTCAGGTAGCCGCCCCACGAAGCGCCGTTCACTACGCATTTGGCCGGATCGGCGAGTCCACTTTGGACAGCCCAGTCGTGCACGGCGGCGACGTCTTCGAGCTCGGTCAGGCCTGGACGTCCTTCGATGGCGTCACGCCAGGCCGAGCCGTAACCGGTCGAGCCGCGGTAGTTGACTTCGACGACGGCGAATCCCGCGTCGAGCCAGACGGCGCGGTACGCGGAAAACCGGTCCTCGTCGGCGGAATGGGGCCCGCCGTGCAAGGAGAAGACCGTCGGAAGCGGACCTTCGGGCGCGTCGGCCGGACGTGAGACCAGTGCGTGGATCTGCCCCCCGATCCCCTCGACGAACGCGTCGGTGACCGGGGCCGATTCCGGAGCCCGATCGCCCGGCGGCTCGAGGAGCACCGAGTCCGCGCCGTCCGACGTCCGCGCGCGCACCGCCGTCGGCTGCGCGGCACTGGACCACGAGTACTCGACGGTACCGTCGGGCCGCACGCCCGCGCCGCCGATCCTGCCCGGCGGTGTGTCCAAAGAGGACAATTCGCCGCTCGCGAGGTCGTACCGGTGAAGGGAACTGCGGCCTTGGTGGAAGTGGACGACCAGCAACGCCCGCGCGTCCGGATACCAGCCCGCGACCACTTCGCCGGGCAGATCGAGCTCGATCTCCCGTTCGGTGTCCGCGGCGGTGTCCCAGATCAGGAGTTCTTCGCGGCCGCGCCGTTCGTGCAGCACCAGCAACCGCTGATCGCCCGCGACCGGCGAGAACTCGAGCGCGCCGAGGCCCTTGCCCTCGCCGTCCCACTTGTCGGCGACCGCGGTGAAGCCGTCGGTCGACAGGACGCGCAGCGCGGGGTGTCGTGAATCACCGTGCTCGGAATGGGAGATCGCGAGCAGCGACTCGTCGCGGGACAGCGAGGCGATGCCCGCGTCGTCCTCGTGCTTGTAGAAACCGGTGGTCTTGCCGTCGATATGGGCGAAAAGTTCGCTGCCGTCGTCGGTCGAGACGCCGACGGCGACCACCTTGGTGCCGATCTCGAGACCGGCGGGGTAGCCGTCGTGGACGTCCGGCACCGCGCGCTCGGCGGCGGCCCCCGGCGCGAACGGTTCGCGGACCCAGGAACCGAATTCGTCGCCGTCGGTGTCGTCGAACCACCAGATCCAGCGGCCGTCGGGGGACGGGGTGGCGTGCATGGTGCCGTTGGGGCGGTCGGTGACGCGGCGGTGTTCACCGGTCGACCGGTCCCAGGAGTAGACCTCCCAGACGCCGCTGGCGTTGGAGACGTAGATGTTCGCTTCGGGGGCGTCGATGGCCCACTCGGGGACCGAAATGCGCGGCGCGCGGAAGCGGGCCCGCCACCTGGCCTCGGCTTCGGCGTCGTCGAACAGGCGGTCCGGGACCGCCGCGGACGGATATTCAGTGCCTGGCTGCGTGCTCACCCCTCGATCCTGCCACTCCGGAGCCGTACTGTGTGCGGGGTGCTGGAGGGAAACCCGCCGCGCGCCGCGGTGTCCGCGCGGTTCGCGCGCCAGGCGGTCGAACGGGCCGTGTTCGCGCAACCGCTGTTCGGGCCGGGGATGGGATGCGTCGACGTCGGCTGCGGGCCGGGTTCGATCACCCTCGGTATCGAGAACGGGCACAGAAAGTCCACAGTGGACTTTGTGATGGGCGACGCGTGCGCGTTGCCGTTCGCCGACGCTTCGGTGGATGTGGCCTTCGCGCACGCCGTCTTCGAGCATCTGCGAGAGCCGGGTGCCGCGCTGGCGGAGATCCGGCGGGTCCTCAAACCCGGCGGAGCCCTCGCACTGTCCACATCGGACTGGAGTCGCGCGCGGCTGCGGCCGAAGACGGCGAACGTCGACGCCGCCCTTCGCGGGCACTATCTGTTGTGCCGCCGCGCAGGCGGTGACCCGTTCGCCGGGCGCTCGTTGCCCGCCGCGGTGACGGCCGCCGGTTTCACCGACGTGCGAACGAAAACCCGCTACCGCACGGACACGACGTACCGGGCGCTGGCGACGTACGTGGAGGGGCGTCTGGTGACGGCGCTGGAAACCGCGACGACCCCGGACCGCGACCAACTCGCTTCGGCCGCCCGATCGGCCTGGTCCTGGGCGCGCTCCGGCGATGGGGACTTCGCGCAATGCTGGACCGAACTTCTCGCCACCCGCTGAGGTCTTTCGGTGTCCCCAATGCCGCATTGGGGACACTCAGCGTCTCAAATGAGGCATTGGGAACCCTTGGGCTTCGGCGGCTCTCGGTTGTCCACACCCGCCCACCGTTGTGGACAACCAACCCCGCCACCCCCTCTTTCGCCCGGTCCCGACGGCCCCCGGCGATACGCTGGACCCGGGGTCGCCCCCCTGGGAGTGGCGGGGGCTGGGCGGGGCTCGTTTTCTCTTGGGCCTGCTTGGTGCGGTAGTGGGCAGGTCGCTCTCGGGGTAAGTGTCGCGAAAGCCACTTTCGGGACAGCAGGCGTCGCGAAAGTGGCTTTCGCGACATGCTCGGAACTTGGGACTACATCGGCGAAGGTAGTGAGGGGCTCCTTCCCTACTTTCAGGGTAGGCAAGGAGGCTTTCACGGACGAGGCATCGGGCTCGGCCCACCGACGGAGCCGCAACGCGAAAGAGCCCTGCTCGCCGAAGCGAGCAAGGCTCTTTCGATCCAACGTCGGGGTGGCGGGATTCGAACCCACGACCTCCTCGACCCGAACGAGGCACGCTACCAAGCTGCGCCACACCCCGGATACTTCTTAGCGGGTCGAGGAGAAGTTTAGCGGACGGTGTTTCGGGCTTTGCGGGGGGCTGCGTTCCGGTGGTTCGCGCTGGTCGTGCCCCGTGGCACGAGGGTCAGCAGGCTCGCCTCGGGCGGGCACGCGAAGCGGGCGGGGGCGTACGGGGAGGTGCCCAGTCCAGCGGAGACGTGGAGCCACATCTGGGCGCCCCAGCGGGACGCGCCGCGGGCGCGGGTGCGGTCGAGTTCGCAGTTGGTGACGAGCGCGCCGTAGCCCGGGATGCGGAGCTGGCCGCCGTGCGTGTGCCCGGCGAGGACGAGGTCGTAGCCGTCGCCCGCGAAATCGTCGAGCACGCGGGGTTCCGGCGAGTGCGTGACGCCGATGCGGACGGCCGCCGCGGTGTCCACCGGGCCGGCGATGTCGGCGTAGCGGTCGCGGCGGAGGTGCGCGTCGTCGACACCGGCGGTGAACACGTACTGGTCGGCGACCTCGATGGTGCGGCGGACGTGGGTGAGGTCGTGCCAGCCGTGTTCGACGAAGGCCGCGCGGAGGTCGCGCCACGGCAGGTGCTCGCCGTGGATCCGCTTCTTCTTGCCCTTCGGCATGAGGTAGCGCGCGGGGTTCTTCGGCTTCGGCGCGTAGTAGTCGTTGCTGCCGAAGATGAACACGCCGGGCCGCTCGAGCAGGGGGCCGAGTGCGCGCAGCACGGACGGCACGGCCTGCTGATGTGACAGGTTGTCACCAGTGTTGACGACGAGGTCCGGTTCGAGCTCGTCGAGCGCCGCTACCCAGCGTTGCTTGCTCACATGGCCGGGAAGCATGTGCAGGTCCGAGATGTGGAGGATCGTGAAGGGCTTCGCCCCTGCCGCGAGGACCGGGAGCTCCGCGGTGCGAAGCGTCCACCGGCGCCTTTCGATTCCGACCGCGTAACCGAGGGTCGCGGCTCCCAGGGCGACGGTTCCCACGGCCAAGCGCCGTACCGTCGCCCCCGAAGTGCTTTCGTTACTGAGCGTGCTCACAATGTCCAGTTTACGTGCTCGTCGGTGGTGATCGTCCGCCCCCATTCCGGCGATCTCGATAAATCGCTGGAATGGCCTCTTTTCTTCACCTTCCGTGGTCGGCACGGGGGCTGGCGATCAGTCGACATGATCCCGTCGGCCGTTGTTCCCCGTTAAGCCGCCAGCCGCTCACTCAAAGTTAGATTCATGTAACTCATCGTGATTTGCGCTGGTGGACGCGGTCAGCGTCCGCCGCCCATGTACTTCGGGTCCGGCTGCGGCAGCGGCAGCGCCTCCTGGCCTTCGAGGATCTTCGACATCGCCCCGAACCAGGTCTGCGCCGGCGTCTTCCCGCCGAACATGTTTTCGCAGCCGCGAGTGGTCACGTTACCCGGGCCGAGGTAGCACAGGCCGCCGTTTCCACCCTTCGGACGGAACACCATCGCCGCGCCCGCGAGCTGCGGCGTGGCTCCGAGGTACGTTCCCGAGCCGTTGCTCTGGGTGGTCCCGGTCTTGCCCATCACCGGCCGGTTCCACCGAGCGCCGCTCGCGGCGCCTGCCGATGTCCCGCCGGGCTGGCTGTCCCGGCTCATGCCGACCGCGAGGGTGTTGGCGAGACCTTCGGGCACCACCTGCTCGCAAGCGGCTTCCTTGACGGGCACCGGCTTTCCATCCCGGTCGGTGACGCCGGCCAGCGGGGTCGGCGGGCACCAGACGCCACCGCTCATGATCGTGGCGCCGACGTTCGCCAGTTCCAGTCCGCTCAGCGGGGCCGGGCCGAGGGTGAACGAGGCGTTCCCCGGCCAGCCGGGCCGCGGGCCGAAGGCCTGAAGCTGGCTGGTGTTGGCGCCGGGATTGTCGGACTTGGGGTCGACGGCGCCACCGCCGAGGTTGCTGGCCATGGTGTCGCGCATACCGAGCTTGCGCGCCATCTCCACGATCGGCCCCGTGCTCCCGACCTTCTCCTCGAGGGCCACGAACGCCGTGTTCGGCGAAGTCGCCAGCGCCTGCTGCATCGACATGGTGCCGCCCGCCGGGTTGTAGTCACCCGCGTTGCCGAGGCAGTACCAGCGGGACCGCATCGGAGGTCCGGTCGGGCCGCATTTGGGGCCACCACCGGCGAACACGTGGGAGGTGTAGAAGTCGGGCACGGGAAGGGGACTGTTGATCCCGGCCACGCCCGCTTCCAGCGCCGCGGCGGCGGTGAAGACCTTGTACGCGGAGCCCGCGCCGCCCGTGTTGTAGACGCCGGAAGGCAACGCGAACGTCGTCTGGCCTTGGTCTTCGTGAAGTCCGTAGTCACGGTTCGCCGCGAGCGCAACGACTTCGTGTCGTTGCTTGCCCGGCTTCACCAGCGAGAGCGTGTTCGCGACGTTGTCCTGCGTCTTCTTGACCTGGGCTTCGGCCGACATCTTGGCTTCGTGGTTCGCCCGTTCGTCCAAAGTGGTCTTGATCTGGTAGCCGCCGGTGTAGAGATCGTCCTTCGTCATGCCGTTCTTGAGGAGATAGTCCTCGACGTACTGGCAGAAGAAACCGTTCTCCGGGCCGGCGCCGGTGCAGTTCGACGCGGGCTTCTGCGGCCCGCCTTCGACGACGCCGAGCGGCTCGGCCTTGAAGCGTTCCGCGTCCGCCTTCGCGAGCTTCTGGTTGTCGACCATGCGGTCCAGCACCAGGTTGCGGCGCTCGGTCGCCTTCGCCGGGCTCTTCCACGGGTCGTTGACGACCGGGTTGTTCACCAGGCCGGCCAGCAACGCCGCCTGCGGCACCGTGAGCTTCTCGACGGGCGTGTTGAAGTACGCGTTCGCGGCCGCGCCGACGCCGTAGATCTCGCGCGAGAATTCGACGACGTTCAGGTAGCCGGTCAGGATCTGCATCTTGTTCAGCTTGGTTTCCAGCTGGATCGCGATCCGGGCTTCCTTCAGTTTCCGGGCGACCGACTGTTCCTGTGCGCGCTTCTGTCCCGGCTTGTCGTCCCGGTAGACGACGTTGATCAGGTAGTTCTTGACGTACTGCTGGGTCAGCGTCGAGGCGCCCTGCGTGTCCCCGCCGGTGCTGTTGCTGACCGCGGCGCGCAGCGTGCCCTTCCAGTCCACCCCGTTGTGCTCGTAGAAGCGTTTGTCCTCGACCGAGATCAGCGCCCACTTCATGGCGTCGTTGATCTGGGTCTCGGTCGTCGGGATGCGGAACTGCTTGTACAGCGTCGCGATCTGCTTGCCGGTGTTGTCGGTGATCGTCGTCACCAGTGGCGGCGGAATGTCCGCAAGGTCCGAAGACGTCTTGTCGACGGTCTCGCTCGCCTGGTTCGACAGCACCCCCGCGGCACCCGCCACCGGGAACAACATCCCCGCGACCAGCACCCCCGCGAGCACACAAAGGCCAATGAGCTTCAGCAGACCGTCCGTTTTGCGCACGCGGACCAGGGTACGCGGAACCCGTTAGCCCACCGTGACGTCACCTCGCTGTGGGTGGGGTTTTGATCACGAAATCGACCCCATGCGGTGACGGCTGGTAACGGGAGGCATTCTAGGGCTTGGCGGGGGGAACCGAGGGCCCCTACAGTCCGTCAACGTCTCACGTATGAAAAAGCCGACAGACGGGTGAGTGCGAGCGGCAGTCGCATTCGACCGAACGGAGGCACCGGCACCGGGGAGGTGTCGGCTCAACCGACGTGAGCACACAGGGAGACACGCTCATGGGGGCAGGAGCGCAGGCTTTTCGTCCTCCCGTGGTGTGTCGAACACCAGGGTAGGGAGCTGGGGGTATGGAAACCAACCAGTCGAGCTGGCGAGTCAATGCGTCGTGCCGCGACACCGATCCGGACGGCTTGTTCGTCCGGGGGGCGGAACAGAACCGGGCCAAGGCGGTCTGCCTCGGTTGCCCGGTCAGGACGGAATGCCTCGCCGAGGCGCTCGATGGCCGGATCAACTTCGGCATCTGGGGAGGTATGACCGAACGGGAACGGCGGGCGCTGCTGCGGCGGCGGCCGGACGTGACCAGCTGGGCAGACCTGCTTGAAGCGGCGAAGCGCAGTTTCACCGGGATCGACGAAGAGGAAGACGTACGCGTCCGAGTCTCGTGATCATGATTCCGTCAAGGACCTCTTCCCTGAGTCCAAGGTAGGGAAGAGGTCCTTCACGGAAACTCAGGACTGGGTGGCGAGGCGAACGCCGATGTCGCGCAGGCCTTCGAGATCGTGCACGTCACTGGGGAGCGCGGGCACCCGCACCAGCGGGACCTCGGGATGCGCCCGCGTGAACCTGGCGAGCAGCCGCGTCTCTCGATCGGCCAGCGCGACACGGTCCGCGTGCAGGCGAAGGACGGCTTCGGCCAGCGGCGCGCCGGCCTCGCCCTTCGCGAGCTGCTCGGCGGCCGCGATGGCCTCCGCGCCGGACAGCGGGGCCAGCACCGGATGCGTCCGGTTCGCGACCAGCCCGGCCAGCGGCATGCTCTCTTCCGAGAGCCGCTCCACGAAGTAGGACGCCTCGCGCAGCGCGTCCGGCTCCGGCGCGGCCACCACCAGGAACGACGTGCCGCCGGACCGCAGCAGTTCGGAGGTCTTGCGCGCGCGTTCGCGGAAGCCGCCGAACATGCTGTCGAAGGCCTGCATGAACGCCGAAGCGTCGGTCAGCAGCTGGCCGCCGATGATGGTCGAGACGGCCTTCGCGAACATCGAGAACCCGGCGTTGACGACCTTGCGCAGGCCCCAGCCGCCGGCCTTCGCGGGCCCGGTGAGCAGCCGGATCATCCGGCCGTCGAGCGCGCTGGAAAGCCGTGTCGGCGCGTCGAGGAAGTCCAGCGCGGACCGGCTCGGCGGCGTGTCGACGATGATCAGATCCCACTCGTCGGTGGCCGCGAGCTGCCCGAGCTTCTCCATCGCCATGTACTCCTGCGTGCCGGAGAAAGACGTGGAAATGGTCTGGTAGAAGGGGTTCTGCAGCAGCTGCTCGGCGCGTTCCGGGCCGGCGTGCACGCGCACCATGTCGTCGAAGGTGCGGCGCATGTCGAGCATCATCGCCCAGAGTTCACCCTTGGGCTCGAAGCCCTCGACCTGCACCTGCTTCGGGTGATTGCCCAGTTCGCGCAGGCCGAGCGCCTGCGCCAGCCGCCGGGCCGGGTCGATGGTGAGCACCACCGTCTGCCGTCCGCGTTCGGCCGCGCGCAACGCCAGCGCCGCCGCGGTGGTCGTCTTGCCGACCCCGCCGGATCCGCAGCACACGATGACCCGGCTCTCCGGATCGTCGATGAGCTTGTCGATCTCCAGGACGTCCGACATCAGCGCACCCCCTGCTCGGTCAGCGCCTCGGCGAGGTCGTAGAGCGCAGCGACGTCGACCCCGTCGGTCAGGTCCGGCAGTTCGAGGCCCGGCAGATCGGCTTCGGCCAGTTGCTCGCGGGCGCGTTGTTCGGCCGCGACCCGCACGGCGTGCTCGACGGTCTCCTCGACCAGCGCGTCGAGGGTGCTGTCGGGCAGGTTCAGCCCGGCCGACGCGAGCCCGGCGCGGACACGCGAGGCGTCGACGCGGCCGTCCGCGGCGGCGGTCACCGAACGGGCGGGCAGCCGCGGCGGGCGGACCCGGTTGACCAGCACCGCGCCGGGGCGCAGATCCGCGCCGTCGAGTTCGGCGACCGCTTCGACGGTCTCCCGGACGGGCATCTCTTCCAGCAGTGTCACCAGGTGGATGGCGGTCTCGCCGGAGTGCAGCAGCCGGACGACGCCGTCGGCCTGGCCGCGGATCGGGCCGGTCTTGGCGAGGTCGGTCAGCGCCTTGGTGACGTCGAGGAACTTCACGACCCGGCCGGTGGGCGGCGAGTCGACGACGACGGCGTCATAGGTGTGGCGGCCGTCCGATTCGGTGCGGCCGACGCATTCCTTGATCTTCCCGGTGAGCAGGACGTCACGCAGACCCGGCGCGAGCGTGGTCGCGAACTCGATCGCGCCCATCCGCCGCAGCGTCCGCCCCGCGAAACCGAGGTTGTAGAACATCTCGAAGTACTCGAGGAGGGCGGCCTCGACGTCGATGTGCAGGGCGCGCAGCTCCCCGCCGCCGGGGACGGCCGCGATGCGTTGCTCGGCGTACGGCAGCGGCTCGGTGTCGAAGAGCTGGGCGATGCCCTGGCGGCCTTCGACCTCGATCAGCAGCACGCGGCGCCCGCCCTTGGCGAGGGCGAGGCCCAGCGAGGCGGCGAGCGTCGTCTTGCCCGTCCCGCCCTTACCGGTGACGAAATGCAGCCTGGCTCTCGCGAGTTCGTCGGTCCAGCCGGCAAGGGATGTGCTCACCGGTCCCACCCTAATTGAGCGATCAGCTCGCCAGCATCATGACGCCGAGCGCAGCCGCGACCAATCCGACGATGGCCCAGGTCAGGACCGCGGGCAGCACCGTGAGCATCACCACACCGAGCAGCAGGAGGACCACGAAGGCCACCGCGCCGGTGATCGCGACCGTCGCCGAGCTGTCCGTGCGGTCCCGTGCCTTCGCCATCAGGACCAGCACCAGCGGCAGCCCGGCCGCGGCGAGCAGGACGGTCGCGACCACACGCCAGGTCTCCACGGGCCCACCGTAGCGCCGTCATACGCGTGATTGGGTCCTTCAGCTCCCGATGGGGGTGGCGGGAACGCAGGGGACCGGTTTCGCGTGCGCCGGGTCCAGCGCGTTGAGGACGTGCCCGGCGGCGTTGCGGTCGGCGGCGACGCCGGCGTGCTCGGCCAGGTCCAGCAGGCAGCTGTCCTGCAGGACGATGTTCTTCACGTTCGGGCCCTTGCCCATGCCGCTCGTGTACGGGACGACGGCCTCGTCGTAGCGGGTCATGATGTTCGTGTAGGTCACACCCGGCTGGAAGACGCCGTTGCCCGACCGCAGGTTCGTGAGGAACTCCGAACCGCGCAGGAACTGGCGGCAAGAGCCGCACAACGGGTCGAGGATGCCGTTGAACCCGGTCGCGAGTCCCAGCGCGCCGGCGAGCGCGTACAGATGCGAGGCGCCGAACAGGGTCGTGCCCTCCCAGAGCGGGGTCAGGCTGACGTACTTGTCCACTTTGGACGCTCCGCCGAGGAACTTCACGTAATAGGAAGGCATCAGCGTTCCCTCGGAATGTCCGAGGAGGTCCACCTTGGACGCCCCGGTCGCGCCGAGCACCTTGTCGACGAACGCCGAAAGTTCCTTCGCGCTCTGCTCCATCGGCAGGAGCCCGCCGGGCTGGTAGATCGGCAGCGGTTTCCCGGGAACGCCGTAGGTCAAGGAGAAGACGCAGTACCCCTTGTTCTTGAGCAGCGGCCCGAACGTCTGCCAGTTCACCGTCTGGTTGGCGCTGAGACCGTGGGTGAGCACCACCGGATTCGGATGGGCCGCGCTGGGACGGCAGTCGAAGTCGTTCGCGCCGGGTGGCGGGCCGCCGGGATTCGCGGCCTGTGCGGGCAGCGCCGCGGCGAGCGTCCACGGGACGGGGAGTTCCTCCTCCGCGATGGCCGGTGAAGCGCAGATCAGGGCAAGGGCCGCGGCCAGGAAAGTGGCGGCGAGGGACTTCGTCGTCCGCATGTCGGCGTCCTATCTACTCCCGAGTAGGTGTGAAGTGAACCACATCGGCGGGAAATCGGCGAACCGGTCGCGAGAGGGTTTTCCGCATGTGTGTCGGGCGCCCTTGCCGGTTTGGCTACGCTCCCGGGCATGAGCGCCACCAAGTGGGAGTACGCGACCGTCCCCCTGTTGATCCACGCCACCAAGCAGATCCTCGACCAGTGGGGCGAGGACGGCTGGGAGCTCGTCACCGTGCTCCCGAACCCGACCGGCGAGCAGCACGTCGCCTACCTCAAACGAGCCAAGAACTGAGGGATTGAAGCCATGACCTGGAGCGATCGACTCGCCGAGCTCGGTATCGAACTGCCGGCCGTCGCCGCGCCGCTGGCGGCCTACGTGCCCGCCGTCCGAACCGGTTCGCACGTCTACACGGCCGGGCAGCTGCCCTTCGTCAAGGGCGAGCTCGAAGCGACCGGCAAGGTCGGCGCCGAGGTCAGTCCCGAAGAGGCGAAGCAGTACGCGCGGACGTCGATCCTGAACGCCCTCGCCGCGGTCGACTCCGTCGTCGGGATCGACAACGTGGTCCGGGTGGTCAAGGTCGTCGGGTTCGTGGCGTCCGCGGAGGGCTTCACCGGCCAGCCCGCGGTGATCAACGGGGCGTCCGAGCTGCTCGGCGAGATCTTCGGCGAGGCGGGCATCCACGCCCGTTCGGCCGTCGGCGTCGCCGAGCTGCCGATCGGGGCGCCGGTCGAGATCGAACTGATCGTGGAGGTGAAGTGATGGACCCGGACATCGAGAAGTCCTCGCACGAGCTCCTGCTCCGGCTGGCCGGACGGCTGCCGGACCAGCTCCTGTGGCGGTTCCGTGACTGGCTGGGCGAAGGCGCGATGGGGACGCTCGCGCGGACCCTGCCGAGGTCTTTGCTTAAGCACAGGATCGACCTCGATCAAACCGAATATCGCCTGCTAGTCGCCGGGCTCATTCCTCACGGGGCCGACTGGCATCAGGTGAGTTCCACCCTGGGGGTAGACGACGTCACCGAGACCAGGTACACATTCACGCAGAGTGCGCCCGAATGGGTGAACTCCGTCGACTCTGTGTCCGTATTGATCCACGCGACGTTGCGGGGACGGCCGGATGTGGGTGAAGTGCGGCAAAGCTGGCGACACCTCGGTGTGGTCGGCGAGGGTGGGGCGAAACGAGTCCTCCTGGTCACGGCGCTGAACGGGCTGCCGAGGCTGACCGGTGAACTGCAGCGCGTCCTGCGCGTGCTGGGTGACGAGGAGCCCGGCGTCGAGGTTCTGCCGCCGAGCATCGACCTCACCGGCTATCACCGCACCGCGCTCGCCAACTCCGAGCTCGTCTGTGTGGGTGCGGTGGACACCGGAAGTCGGCTGGTCGCCGCTTAACGCTCGCTCCACCAGGCGAGCCGGGAGGGAGCAGAGCAATGGTGGAGGTCCACGACGGCCCGCCCATGGACGGGTTCTCGGTGCCCCTGCGCCTGCACAACCTGTTACTGGCCTTGGCGGGTCGTATCGACGACAGTGCTTTGACCGAAGCGCGTGAGCTGATCGCGCGTGCGCACATCGACGAAGCGGTGGAGCTCACCACCGGCACCCTGATCGCGGGGAAGATCCCGGTGAGCTCGTCCGAACAACGTGAACTCGCCCTCGTCCTCGAGATGAGCCGATCCGACGCCACCTTGGCGAACGACCTGCTGGTCGTCGAGGAGGACGAGCCGGTGCTCACCCACCGGTTCACCGGCGAGAACCAGCCCGAATTCGGCCTCGCCGAGGCGCTCGACCGCACCCTGCAGGTGCTGCCGGACGTCCGGTCGGTGCACGCGGTGTGGCGGAACACGCCCGCCGGCAGCGTGCCCGGTGCGTTGCCGCAGCGGGTCGTCCTGGTCGAGATCGGCCCGGAGGGCAACCCGCCGGCGGTCGCGTTCCGCGTGGACACCGCGCTTCGCCGCGCGGGCATCCGGTCGGTCGTCGAGGTCGCGGGACCCGGCGTCGCGCGGTCCGCGTACCACCAGGCCGCTTCGTCGGCCGCGAGTCCTGTCTGGGTCACCGGGAGTACCCATTCCAGTGACTTTCGGTCCGAGCCGGTGACTCCGCCGCCCGCTCCCGCCCCGGCTCCCGAGCCGGTCAAGGAGCAGCCGAGCAGGCACGGGCTGCGGCCGGTCAGCAGCAGCACGCACGAACCGGTCGAGCCGATCGCGCCGGTGGTGCCGATCGTGCAGGCGCCCGCACCGGCGACGCCTGCTCCGGAGACGGCGCCGCCGCGCAAATCGCGGGCGGAGACCCGCGCCGAGCGCACGGCCGACCTGACCCCGGCCGAAGTGGCGCAGCTGCGCCAGGCGCTCAAGGAGGACCCGGAAAAGGGCCGCGAGATCGCCACGGGCAAGCCGAGCATGCACGAGGTCGTCGAACTGCCGGCTCTCGACCTCGACGACCCCAGCCTGAGCGAGCGCGACCGCGCTCTCCTGCGCGAGCTGCACGCCGAGCTCGCCGAACGGGAGCGCGCCGAAGCGGCGAAGATCCGGCTGAACGGCGCTTCGCGCAGCAGCGGCTCTAGCTGGTCGTAGCAAGTCCCACGCAATTCGGCACCTGGTTGCGATCGTTGCACGCGCAACGATCGCAACCAGGTGCCGAATTGCGATGTTAGGTTGCTGGTGTGGCTGAAGAACTGACATTCGACATCCCGGTGGGGGCCGGGGTGGGCACCCGGGCCAACGCCGACGGCGAGCCGGTGACGCCCAAGGACGCGGCGACCGTGATCCTCCTCCGCGACGGCGCCGATGGCGTCGAGGTCTTCCTGCAGCATCGGGTGAAGGGCATGCCATTCGCCGGCGGGATGACCGTCTTCCCCGGCGGTGGCGTGGATTCCCGCGACGTCGACACCTCGGTGAGCTGGGCGGGCCCCGGGCCCGCTTGGTGGGCGGAACGCTTCGGTTGCGACGAATCGCTGGCCCGCGCCCTCGTGTGCGCGGCCGTGCGGGAGACGTTCGAGGAGTCGGGAGTGCTGCTCGCGAGCCTCGGGGACTCCGTCGTCGCCGATGCGACGCGGTACCACGACGCCCGCGAAAAGCTGGTCTCCCGCGAGCTCTCGCTCGCCGCGTTCCTCGAAGCGAACGGCCTGACGCTGCGCGCGGATCTCCTGCGCCCGTGGGCGAACTGGGTCACCCCGCCGCAGGAACCGCGCCGCTACGACACCTGCTTCTTCGTCGCCGAACTGCCTGAGGGACAGCAGGCGGACGGCGCCACCTCCGAGGCCGTCAGTTCCGGCTGGCAGCGGCCCGAGGAAGCCATCGCCGACGCCAAGGAAGGGCGCCGCATGCTCATGCCCCCGACCTGGATCACCCTCGCGGAACTGGCCGAGTTCGAGTCGGCGGCCGCGGCGCGTGCCGTCGAACGCGAGATCTCGAAGATCATGCCGACGCTGGTGCGCGACGGCGACAAGGTCCGCGTCATCCTGGACCCGGCGTGAGCGCCCCCGCGTACGGCGTGCTGCGCCAGGTGACGCCGACGGCTTCCGTGCTGCTGGAGCACAATCCGTCTTCGATGACGTTGGAGGGCACCAACTCCTGGGTGCTGCGCGGCTCCGGCGCGTCCGGTTCCGTGGTCGTCGACCCCGGCCACGAGGACGTCGAGCACCTGAGCCTGCTGGCGGAGACCGGCGCCGTCGAGCTGATCGTCCTGACCCACCACCACCCCGACCACGCCGAGGGCGCGCCCTGGTTCGCCGACCGCGTCGGCGCGCCGGTGCGGGCCTTCGACGAGTCGCTCTGCGTCGGGGGGAAGTCCCTTGTGGACGGTGAAGTGATCGAGGCGGGCGGCGTCCGGCTGTCGGTGCTGCACACGCCAGGGCACACCGGTGACTCGATCTGCCTGGTGTCCGACGGGCAGATCCTCACCGGTGACACCATCCTCGGCCGCGGCACCACCGTGCTGCACGACCTCGGCGACTACCTGCGCTCGCTGCGGAAACTCATCGAGCTGCCCGGCGGCACCATCGGCCTGCCGGGCCACGGCCCGGAACTGCCCGATCTGGCCGCGACCGCGCGCGAATACCTGGCGCATCGGGAAGAACGGCTCGACCAGGTGCGTTCGGCCTTGGAGACGCTCGGCGCGGATGCCACCCCGCGTCAGGTCGTCGAGGTCGTCTACGCCGATGTCGACAAGGCTCTGTGGGCGCCCGCGGAGTGGAGTGTGCAGGCACAGTTGGACTACCTGAGGTCGGAGGACGGCGAATGAGTGACGTCGAGGTCGAGTTCTACTGGCGCCCCGGATGCGGGTTCTGCGCCGCGCTGGAGCGGCCGCTGTCGAAGAGCGGCTTCACCGTGAAGCGGGTCAACATCTGGGAGGACCCGGACGCGGCCGCGCGGGTGCGTTCGGTGGCGAACGGGAACGAGGTCGTGCCGACGGTCTTCGTGGGCTCGAAGGCGATGGTGAACCCTTCGTTCGGTGAGATCGAGGCCGCTGTGAAGGCTGCTTCCGCCTGACTCGCCGAATGCCATGAAAGGTCCTTTCCTTGCAAATTTTGCAAGGAAAGGACCTTTCATAGCGTTCGGCAGGGTGGTGACTGCGTCGCGATTCAGTGCCGAGGTGGTGTCGCGAAAGCCACCTTGGGGACGTCAGGCGTCGCGAAAGTGGCTTTCGCGACATCCGCGGGAGGGCGGCCGTTGCGCTCCTTGGCACGTCTACGCCGCCATCACCACGTTGCGAAAGCCGCTTTCGCAACCCGCCTTCGCACCGGTAAGTCCTTTGTGGACGGTAGAGTGCAGGCGTCAGCGCGGCAGCATGGGCATCACGTAATACGTCAGCTCCACATCGCCCGGCTCCACCGCGCGGATGACGCAGGCCCGCATGCCGGGCTGGATGTCGAGCCGCACCCGCTCCCCGGCGAAACCCTGCAGCGCGTCCAGCAGGTAGCGCGCCTGGAACGAGGGCGACGTCCGGCCGCCCGAAACCTCGGCCTTCAAGGTCTCCTCGGCCTCGCCGGTGTCCTGCTTCGAACTGGCGAGCCGCAGCTGCGAGTCGCCGACCTCCAGCGTCAGTACCCGGCGCTCGTCCGCGTAGACGCCCACCCGGCGTACGGCGGCGGCCAGCGCGTCGGCGGCGACCTCGACCGTCGTGTCCACAGTGGACGACTCGATCAGCTTCTCCGACAGGAATCCCGCGTCGAGGACGGCGGTGGTGACGGTGACTCCGGCCCAGCTCAGCCCGAACCGGGTCCTGTCGCCGTGCAGGCCGACGATGCCGCGAGCCTGCTTCGCCGTCTCGGCCAGGAGGCCCGCCGGGACGAGCGCGTCGATCGGCTCGCCCTCGGAACGCAAAGGGAGGGTGGCGACGGCCATCCGGTACCGGTCGGACGCCGTCAGCCGCAGCTCACGGCTGAAGCTCTGCACGCGGACGCCGGTGAACATCGGCAGCGCGTCGTCCTTGGCGGCCGTGCCCGCGACCGTGCGCAACGCGGTCACCAGCGCGTGACCGTCCACTTCGGACACCTTCGGCGGCATGTCCGGGAGGTTCAGTTCGCGGCTCAGCAACGGAAGCGCGAACCGGCCGCCTTCCACGCGCACGGCCAGCCGTGCTCCCTCGACGACCAGGCGCACCAAATCGCCGTCGAGCATCCGCAGCGTCTCCGCGAGCGGCCCGGCCGGGACGAGGACCTCGCCATCGGTGTGGACCATGGCGTCGCTGGTCAGGCGGACCGCTCGTTCGCTGTCGCTGCCGCCGACGGTCAGGCCTTCCCGTCCGGCGCGCAGGAGCAGACCGGAGCGGGCCGACAGCAACCGTGCGGCGGCGGAAACGGCGGACGAGAGGGAGCGGGTGTCGGCAGTCAGGTCCATGCCCGCAAGTTAGCGGGCGGCACCGACAAGTTCGGGGGCTTCGGCGACGGGACCGGAAGGCCGCGGGCGGAAGCTGCCGCGCATCAGCCACACCACCGCGGCGAGCGCGAACCCGACGGCGCCGGCGGCGAGGAACGCCGCTTCGTGCCCGGCGTGCTCGACGAGGTAACCGCTGATCGACTGCCCGAACGCCAGGCCGAGGGTCACCGCGGTGAGCACCCAGCCGAACGCCTCGGCCGCCGTGCCCTTCGGCGCGGCGATCTCGATGGCCGCCGAGTGCGTCGTCGACTGCGGCGTGATGAGCGCACCCGCGGCGAGCATGGCGAGCGCGAGGCCCCAGAGTGAACCGGGCAGCGCGAGCAGCGCCACCAAAGCGCCGAAGCCCGCCAGCAGCACCGGCAGCCGCAGGCCCATCTGACGCGGCCACGGTCGCAGGCTGTACGCGACGCCGAACGCGACCGAGCTGACCGACCAGGCCGAGAGCAGCAGCCCGCCGATGGAGGTGTTCCCCGCTTCGGCGGCGGCCGCCGGGACGGCGACCTCGACGAAGCCGATCACGGCGCCGAAGCCCAGCGCGGCGATCGCGAGCGTGCGCATGCCGGGGCTGGCCAGCGCGCCGAGCAGTTTGCCGCCCGAAGACGGCGACGGCCCCCATGCCCGCACGGTCGGGCTCAGCGCGAACAGCACCGCGCCCGCGATCATCGTCAGCGAGCCGGTCACGATGCCGGTGCCCGCCCACGGCGCGGCGATCAGCAGCCCGGCGAATCCGGGGCCGAGGATGAAGAAGACCTCCATGCTGATCGCCTCGTACGAGAACGCGGCGTTCCGCGTCGGCCCGGCGGGCAGCAGCCGTGTCCACAGCGCCCGGGAGGCCGAGCCGACCATCGGTTCCGTGATCCCGGTGCCGAAGGCGAGCGGGACCAGCACGAGGGTCGGCGCGTGCGCCTCGATCGCGAACACCAGCCCGGTCATCGCCAGGGCGAAGAACACCGTGGTGGTCAGCAGCGGCCGTGTCGGCCCGAAGCGGTCGATGAGCCGTCCCTGCACGACCGCGCCGACCGAGACACCCACCAGCGACCCGGCCGAAACCAGCCCGGCCGAGGCGAACGAGCCCGTCTCGCGCTGGACGTAGAGCAGCGCGGAGATGCCGATCATCGCGATCGGCAGGCGGGCGAGGAGGGACGCGATCACCGCCGCGCGGGATCCGGGCGCGGTCAGCGCGGCTCGGTAGTCGGCGAGGGTGGTGCGGTGGCTCTCGGCGGAGGCGGACACAGACTGGGACACGCGTACCAGTATGAACTACTTTGGTACGCGAGTACCAGTTCTGTGACGGTAAGTTTGGTCACCACCGGATTCGGGTACTTCGGGCGATGAACCGCCCGGTTCGTCACGATCGGGTAACAGTCAGGCCATTCTGAGTCATTCGGGGCAACAAATCGACGCAGATGGCGTCCTTGAGAGTGAAAGAACTTGAGTTCACGGCCGATGGCCGTGGATGGTTGTACGACAACCACACAGTCTCCAGCTCCCTCCGGCGTACGGGTCGGGGCCTTGTTCCGGAGGGCGGGGAGCGCGGATCGTCGGGGGATGGTCCGCGCACAGCGAAGAGCCGGTGCGCCACGTCGGGGGTGGCGCCCGGCTCTTCGTTGTATCCGGACACGCAATTCGGCACCTGCTTGCGGTACTTGCGTGTGGCAAGTACCGCAAGCAGGTGCCGAATTGCGTGCTGGTGGGACTAGCGGGCGCGGCGGGCCAAGCGCTCCGGGTCCAGGATCAGGACGCTCTTGCCCTCGAGCCGCAGCCAGCCACGGTGCGCGAAGTCGGCGAGAGCCTTGTTGACGGTCTCGCGCGAAGCGCCGACGTACTGGGCGATCTCTTCCTGCGTCAGGTCGTGGGTGACCCGCAGCAGACCGGCTTCCTGGCTGCCGAACCGCTGCGCGAGCTGCAGCAGCGCGCGCGCCACGCGTCCGGGGACGTCGGTGAAGATCAGCTCGGCGACCATGTTGTTCGTCCGGCGCAGCCTGCGGGCGACCACGCGCAGTAACTGCTCGGCGATCTCCGGGCGGGTGGAGATCCACTGCCGCAGCGCCGGGCGGTCCATCGTCACCGCGCGGACCTCGGTCACGGTCGTCGCGCTGGACGTCCGCGGGCCGGGGTCGAAAATGGACAGCTCGCCGAACATGTCGGACGGGCCGAAGATGCCCAGCAGGTTCTCGCGGCCGTCCGGTGACTTGCGGCCGATCTTCACCTTGCCGGACTGGATGATGTAAAGCTTGTCGCCGGGTTCACCCTCGTTGAAGATGACATGCCCGCGAGGGAACTCCACGGATTCCAAGGTCTGTGCCAGCGCCTCGGCGGCTGCCGGCTCAACACCCTGGAAAATGCCCGCTCGGGCCAGGGTTTCGTCCACCTCGGGTGCCTCCTCATCGAGATACGACGTCGATCCTCATCTGCCGAGGACCGTGTCGTCGATCACTTTTCGCGTCAGTCTAGGTCGTGCGCGCGAGATCGCTCGTCGGCACGCCGAACGTGCGCGCGTGCCTGGAACGATCTCGCTCGAACGTGGAGCCTAACTCCGCACGCGTCGCGCGCGAAGCCTGGCCGCCTTCCCGCCGAGCCTGCGCAGCCGGAAGAGCTCGAGCGCGCGCCCGATGCCGTGCCCGTAAAGGGCCCTGACCTCGTTGGGCTGTGCCTGCTCGAGGAACTCCTCGACTTCGTTCTCCTGCACCGCGACGTGCTTGAGCCGGGTCTCCACGCGTTCCATGAACAGCGCGAAGAACATGATCACCAAGGGAACGAGGATGACGAACCAGACGGTCATGCGCCCTGCCCCGGGAATTCCGAAAAGTTGTGCATTACTCCAGATCCTCGCTCATGGCGTCCTCGATCGAAGCGCCGAGGTGGTGTTCTGGCGTGTCGGCCGTCGACCGGCGGGTGCTCCCCACTGGCTCGTCCGATGGCGCCCGTAGGCTATCGGGGTGCCTCCTGCCCCCACCAATGCCCCCCGTGCGGGGGGTGCGGGTGAAAGCCGGCTCGCCTTGGTGAGACGCGCCAGGCGGATGAAGCGTTGCCTCGACGACGAGTTCCCCGGCGCGCACTGTGAGCTTGACTTCACCAACCCGCTCGAACTGCTGGTCGCGGTCGTGCTGTCGGCACAGACCACCGACGTCCGCGTGAATCAGGTCACGCCCGCCCTCTTCGCGCGCTATCGGACCGCCGCCGACTACGCCGGCGCCGATCGCGCCGAACTCGAGGAGTACCTCCGGCCGACGGGATTCTTCCGCGCCAAGGCGAACTCGGTGATGGGACTGGGCGCCGCCCTGGTGGAGCGCTACGACGGCGAAGTGCCCGGCAAGCTGAAGGACCTCGTCACGTTGCCCGGTGTCGGCCGCAAGACGGCCAACGTCGTGCTCGGCGACGCCTTCGGGGTCCCCGGGATCACCGTCGACACCCATTTCGGCCGCCTGGTCCGCCGCTGGGGCTGGACCGAGGAGGAGGACCCGGTCAAGGTCGAGCACGCCGTCGGCGAGCTGATCCCGCGCAAGGAGTGGACCCTCCTGTCGCACCGGACGATCTTCCACGGCCGTCGCGTCTGCCACGCCCGCAAACCTGCTTGTGGCGCTTGTCCGCTGGCCAAGATGTGCCCCTCGTACGGAACCGGCCCGACGGAGTTCGAAGAGGCCGCGAAGCTGGTCAAGGGCGAAGAGCGCGAACACATCCTCGACCTGGCGGCGCGCCGGTGACCAGGGTCACCAAACTGGCTCTCGGCGCCGCCGTGCTGGTGGTGGCCCTGATCGTCGCGTTGCTCACCACCCGTGACGGCCGGGAGCCCGCCAAGACGTCGGGGGATCTCACGGCCGCCCGTGCGAAGGCCGCGCTCGCTCCCTGCCCGCCGCCCGGGCCGGGCGAGGTGGCGAAGCTGCGCGGCGTCGACGTCGAATGTCTCGGCGACGGCTCCAGGGTCGACCTCGCCAAGGTGCTCTCGGGCGGTCCCGTGCTGGTCAACCTGTGGGCGTCGTGGTGCGAGCCGTGCCGCGCCGAACTGCCGTTGCTGCAGGAGTACGCCGCGCTGCCCGGCGCCGCCCGCGTGCTCCTCGTCCAGGTCGCGAGCTCCGGGGCCGACGGGCTGGCGAT
The DNA here is from genome assembly GCF_046549005.1 of Amycolatopsis sp. lyj-108. Lineage (NCBI taxonomy): Bacteria > Bacillati > Actinomycetota > Actinomycetes > Pseudonocardiales > Pseudonocardiaceae > Amycolatopsis > Amycolatopsis sp. lyj-108. Next base: position 771,793 of record NZ_JAJPWQ010000001.1, read on the forward strand.
GCTGAGCGATCTGGGTGTCCGGTTGCCGTCGGTGTTCGACGGTGACGGACAGTCGGGCCCGGTGCGGACGGCACTAAAGGTCCCTTCCTCCCTTCCCGCGACGTACCTGGTCACGGCGGGTGGCGACGTCAGGCTCATCGAGAACCCACGCGTCTTCCTGAACACTGACCAGATGCGCGCCGCTGTGGAAGGGAAACCATGACCGGCCCCCTCGTGGACACCGACGCCGTGCCCGCCTGGTTGCAGCCGCTGGTCAAGATCAGCGGGGACCTCGACACGGCCACCTTCAGCCGGTTCAGCGTGCCGCCGGACGCGAGCTACCGGTCCGCGTCCGTCCTGATGCTCTTCGGCGAGGGCCCGCAGGGGCCGGACGTGCTGCTCCAGCGCCGCGCCGACACCCTCGGCTCGCACGCGGGCCAGGTCTCCTTCCCCGGCGGGGGAGCCGAGCCGGACGACGACGGGCCGGTCGGCACCGCGTTGCGCGAGGCCGAGGAGGAGACCGGCGTCGAACCCGCCGGCGTGCTGCCGGTGGCGATCTTCCCGGAACTGTTCGTGCCGGTGTCCGCCTTCGCCGTGACGCCGGTGCTCGCCTACTGGCGGACACCGTCGCCCGTGCACGCCGTCGATCCCGGTGAGACGGCGGCGGTGGCCAGGGTGCCGGTCGCCGAACTCGCCGACCCGGCCAACCGGTTCCAGGTGACGCGCAAGGGCTACGACTGGAAGGGGCCCGCGTTCGACGTCGGCGGGCTCTTCGTCTGGGGTTTCACGGGCGGCCTGCTGGCGAGGACGTTGTCGCTCGGTGGCTGGGAACGGGACTGGGACCACGGCGACGTCCGGGACCTTGACGTAGCGTTGGCCGAACATCAGGCGCGGGTCGACGGGCGGCAAGTGCCGGAGAAGGAGTAGGCGCCGGTGAACTGGGTCGACGTACTGGTGATCCTCCTCGCGCTGCTGGCGGGCGTGTCCGGCGCGTTCCAGGGGGTGATCATCGCCCTTCCCTCGCTGGTCGGAGTGGTGCTCGGCGCGCTGGCGGGGATCAAGATCGCGCCGCTGATCGTCGAACTCTTCGAACATCCGGCGGCGAAGGTCGCCTTCGCGGTGGCGACCGTGGTGTTCCTGGTCGCGCTTGGCGAGACCCTCGGGGTCTGGGCAGGCCGGAGACTGCGGCAGAAGATCAACCCGGACAAGCTTTCCGGGGTCGACAAGACACTCGGCGCGGTGGTCCAGGCCGCCGTGGTGTTCGTGGTCGCGTGGCTGATCGCGACGCCGCTCACGGCCGTCTCGGGAGTGCCTGGGCTGGCGAAGTCGATCAACAGCTCGGTCGTGCTCGGCGAGGTCAACAACGTCATGCCGGACGCGGCGCAGGGTTTCCCGAGCGAACTGCGCAAACTGCTCGACGCGTCGGGCTTCCCGTCCATTGTGGACCCGTTCCAGAAGCCGAACGTCCAGGACACCAGCCCGCCGGACACCGCCCTGCAGGCGAGCGCGATCGTCAAACAGTTGCACCGCAGCGTCGTGAAGATCCGCGGGAACGCGACTTCGTGCTCGCGGGCGCTGGAGGGCAGCGGATTCGTCGTCGCGCCGCAGCGCGTGATGACGAACGCGCACGTCGTCGCGGGGACCGACGAGGTCGCCATCGAGTCGACTTCGGGCAAGTTCCCGGCCAGGGTCGTCTACTTCGACCCCGAGGCCGACGTGGCCGTGCTCGCGGTGCCGAGGCTTCAAGCACCGGTGCTGCCGTTCACGCCGCGGGTCGCGCGGGCAGGCGACAACGCGATCGTGCTCGGCTACCCGCTCGACGGCCCGTACACCGCGACCCCGGCCAGAGTGCGCGGCCGGATCAACCTGCGCGGACCGGACATCTACGAGTCCAACACCGTGCAGCGTGACGTGTTCACCGTGCGCGGGCAGGTCCGCAGCGGCAACTCGGGTGGGCCGATGATCAACCCCGAGGGCGAGGTCATCGGGGTCGTCTTCGGCGCGGCCGTCGAAGACCCGGAGACCGGCTTCACGCTGACTTCGGAGCAGGTGCGGCCGGTGGTGGACACGGCACCGGCGTTGAGCGCGAACGCGTCGACCGGTCCCTGCGCGAACTGAGCCCCTCGCGTGCCATGAAAGAGCCTTTCCTTGCAAAATTTGCAAGGAAAGGCTCTTTCATGGCACGCGCGGAGGGTGAATCAGGAGCCTGAGGAGAGGCCTTCACGCCAAGAAGCGACGGTCTCCTCCACGTCCAGCGGCCGTGCCCGCAGCACCGGGCCGCCCGCCGGACGCCGGTGCTCGGCGCGGATCCGTTCGTTCAGGTCCTCGACGATCTCCCGCACCCGTGCCTCACGGCGCACCCGCACCCGCGCCAGCGTGTCCGGCAGGTCGTCGAGTTCCTTCGCGATGGCCAGCGACGGCGGCAGCAGCGCCGATACGTCGTGCCCTTCGCTACGGACCTTGTTCACCACCCAGGCAAGGGCCGTGTCGTTGCCGTCGGTCTTCGGCAGCGGTTTCCCCGCGCCGGGAAGGTCGTCGAACTCGCCCTTCGCCTCCGCGGCGCTGACCTGCCGGTCCACCCAGGACTCGAACGACACGCCCGTCGGTTTGCGCTCGGTCATGCTTCCAAGATACGGAGGAAGTCCAGCAGCGCCACAGATGTGCGGTCCGGGGCCTCCAGATGCGGGAAGTGCCCGATGCCGGGCCAGCGCTCAAGACGAGCGTCCGGGGCCCAGCGCCGAGACGCCGCCGCCGTCTCGGGCAGGACGCATCGGTCTTCCTCACCGTGCAGTTGCAGCACGCGGGGAGCGAAGCGGCCTTGCAGTGCTTCGCTGAACCGGCGGCCTTCGCCGCGGAACTGCGCGCGGAACGCCCATCGGTAGTACTCGAGCGCGCTGTGCGGCACTCCCTGCACGAGCATCGCCTGCCGGAACGTCCGCACGGTCTCGGTGAAGTCGGCAGTGTCCGTCCACTGTGGACCGGACCAGGCGCGGAACAGCTCTTCGACGGCGAGCGCTTCGTCCTTGACCAGCCATTTTTCCGGCGCCATCGGTACCTGGAAACGGAACAGATGTCCCGACGCGCGCAGTTGTCCCGGCCGCCGGACGGCCCGGCGCAACGCCAGCGGATGCGCGCCGCCCAGCACGCTGACCGAAGACACCAGCCGGGGGTGCAGCGCGCCGACCGTCCACGCGAGCATGCCGCCCCAGGCATGTCCGACGAGATGGGCCTTGCGCGCGCCGAGCGACTTGATCAGCCCGCCGACGTCACCGGCCAAGGTCCACGCGTCGTAGCCGCGCGGGGGCTTGTCCGAGTCGCCGTAGCCGCGCAGATCGACCGCGATCGCACGGAAACCGGCGTCGGCGAGCGCCGTCAGCTGGTGGTGCCAGGTCCACCAGAACTCGGCGAACCCGTGCAGCAGCAGGACCACCGGCCCGTCGCCGAGTTCGGCGACGTGCAGCCGGATGCCGTTCGCCGAGACGTCACGATGGGTCCACGGTCCGTCGATCCGGACGATCGACGGATCCGGTGTCGCCTGCACCGCTCGAAGACTCAGTCTTGGTCTTCGGCGCCGTGACGCGGCTTGAACGCGGCGGCGGTGTCCTTGAAGCTGTTGATCGTGCGCTCCGGCGCCTTGATCTTCTTCACCTTGCGGTAGCCGAGGAAGCCCGCGGCCGCCGTCGAGACGAGCATCAGCCCGAACACGATCAGGAACGCCGCCCAGCGCTGCAGGAACTCCGACAGCAGTTCGCCGAGGAAGAAAAAGAAGAAGAACGAGCTGTACAGGCCGATGACCAGCGCGACAAGGAAGAAGATGGCGCCCTTGAGGCCCTTCTTCGCCTCCGCGACGACCTCGGACTTGGCCAGCTCGACCTCGGCGCGGATCAGTGTCGAAACGTGCTGTGTGGCATCGCCGACGAGTTTCCCGAGGGACTGCTCGCTCGCTACCACGTCGTCATCGCTCGACAGGGGGAGGTAGGGCACGGCCCCCACGCCGTCGGGGCCGGTACGTTCGTGCTTGGGGCTGCTCACACCGGCCATCGTGCCACGTGCCCCGATCACGGGCGCGGCGGACCGGCGAGTGTCGCAGGTTCAATCGTCCTTCGCGTGCACGCGGCTGCGGTGCACGAGCATCGCGGCGGCCGAAAGCGAGGCGATGGCCGAAGCGATCAGCACCGCCGCCTTCGCCAGTTCGACGGCTTCCCCCTCGAGCGCGAGGTCGGCGATCAGCAGGCTCACCGTGAACCCGACGCCGCCGAGCATCGACAGCGCGCCGATGTCGCGCCAGCCCATCCCCCTGGGTTTCTCCGCGAGTTTGAACTTCACCGCGAGCAGGCTGGCGCCGAAGATCCCGATCAGCTTCCCGCCGACCAGCCCGACCAGGATGGCCAGCGGCAACGCCGTGGTGAACACCTCGCCGAGCGACTCGCCGTCCACCTTGATCCCCGCCGCGAACAGCGCGAACAACGGCACCGCGACCGCGGCCGACCAAGGCTGGAGCCGGTGTTCGAGCCGGATCGCGGGCGCGTGCTCCTCGCCTTCGTCGGAGCGGACGCGGGTGAGCAGGCCGAGCGCGACGCCGGCGATGGTGGCGTGGACACCGGCCGAGTGCACCGCGACCCACGTGATCAAGGCCAGCGGCACGTAGATCCAGGCGCTGCGGACGCGGCGCTTCTGCAGATAGGCGTACAACGCGAGCGCGACGACGGCGACGCCCGCGGCGACGAGGTCGAACTTGGCGGTGAACAGGATCGCGATGACGAGGATCGCGCCGAGGTCGTCGACCACCGCGAGCGAGAGCAGGAAGACCCTGGCACTGCTCGGCAGGTTCGACGCGGTCAGGGCGAGGACGCCCAGCGCGAACGCGATGTCCGTGGCGACCGGGATGGCCCACGCGCGTTCGATGCCCGGCGCTCCCCAGCCGACGGCGAGCGCGACCAGCGCCGGGACGATCATGCCGCCGATCGCGGCGACCACCGGAAGGATCGCCTGTTTGAACCGGGAGAGCTCACCGACCACGAGTTCGCGTTTGAGTTCGAGCCCGGCGACGAAGAAGAACAGCGCGAGCAGGCCGTCCTTCGCCCAGTCGCCGATCGTCAGATTCAGGTGGAGGAATTCCGGGCCGAGGCGGAAATCACGAATCGCGCGGTAAATGTCGTCGATGGGCGAATTGGCCCAAAGGAGGGCGATCGCGGTGGCGCCGAGCAGGATCATCCCACCGGTCGTCTCCGTACGCAGGTAGCGGGCGAATTCGGCGACGGCTTTCGCGGGGCGGGTGGGGCCGGACAAGGCATCCTCCGGGTGTTTCGGCGACGACGAACACTGTTGCCGACCAGACTTCCCGGCGCACCTTGACGCGATTTTAATGCTTCGAGCTGCGGAAATCTCGCGTTCATGACAGCTGCCACAGAGATCATGCGGACGTCGGTGTCCCGTCCACATGGTGGGCTTCTAGCATGTCAACCGGAAACCGACAACGATGTCTTCACTAAGGACGGCATGGTGAGTACCTCTACCGAGGTCCAGCGAGACACGAGGTTTTTCGGGCACCCACGAGGGCTCGCGAACCTCTTCGGCGTCGAGATGTGGGAGCGTTTCTCGTTCTACGGGATGCTCGGCATCCTCCCGATCTACCTCTACTACGAAGTCAGCCAGGGCGGCCTGGCGTTGCCGAAGGCCTCCGCGCTCGGCATCGTCGGCGCGTACGGCGGCATGGTCTACCTGTCGGCGGTGATCGGCGCCTGGGTCGCGGACCGCGTGCTCGGCTCCGAACGGACGCTGTTCTACAGCGCGATCCTCATCATGATCGGGCACGTCAGCCTCGCCGTGCTGCCCGGTCTCGCCGGCATCGGTGTCGGCCTCGTCTGCGTGGCCGTCGGCAGCGGCGGGCTGAAGTCCAACGCCACCGCCATCGTCGGGACGTTGTACGCGCCAGGTGACGAACGCCGCGACGGTGGTTTCACGATCTTCTACATGGGAGTGAACGTCGGTGGCTTCGTCGGGCCGCTGCTGACCGGGCTCGCGCAGAGCGAGATCGGTTTCCACGTCGGTTTCGGGCTCGCCGCGGTCGGCATGGCGCTCGGCCTGATCCAGTACACGATCGGCCGCAAGAACCTCGGCGAGAAGGCGAGCGAGATCCCCAACCCGCTGCCGGCTTCGCAGCGCCCGGTGGTCTACGCCGGCACCGCGGTGGGTGTCGCGGCGATCGTCCTGCTGGTGGTCTTCGGTGTGATCAACCCGGCGAACCTGGTCGACGTCGTCGTCGGGGCCGTCGCGGTCATCTCGGTCGTCTACTTCGTGGTGATCATCAGCAGCAAGAAGATCACCTCCGACGAACGCACCAGGGTGTACTCGTTCATCCCGATGTTCATCGCGAGCGCGGCGTTCTTCTCGCTGTACCAGCAGCAGTTCACCGTCGTCGCCGCCTACACGGACGAGCGATTGAACCGCACCGTCTTCGGCTGGGAGATGCCGGTGGCGTGGGTCAACTCGATCAACCCGGTGTTCATCATCCTGTTCGCGCCGGTGATCGCGGCGATCTGGACGAAACTCGGCCCCAAGCAGCCGTCCTCGCCGATCAAATTCGTGCTCGGCACCGTCACCATGGGCCTGGCGTTCCTGCTGTTCCTCCCGATGGTCGGCAGCGGCAAGAACGCGAGCCCACTGCTCGCGCTGGCAGGCATCCTGTTCGTGTTCACCATGGCGGAACTGATGCTTTCGCCGGTCGGTCTCTCGCTGTCGACCAAACTCGCGCCGGAGGCGTTCCGGACGCAGATGGTGGCGCTGAACTTCCTGTCCATTTCGCTCGGTACGGCGATGTCCGGAAAGCTCGCCGAGTTCTACTCGGTGGAGAACGAAGCGCCGTATTTCAGCATCGTCGGCGGAGTGGCCATCGTGGTCGGTGTGGCGCTCCTGGTGGCGACGCCGATGATCCGCAAGCTGATGAAGGGCGTTCACTAGACGCTCCGATTCACCTGATGAAGGCCCTCTTCCCGCGCACAACGCGGGGAGGGGGCCTTCGTCCATTCCGGTCCGGGAACCCCACGGCGTCGAACTGCGTCAAAGCCGACGAACTGAGACGATCGCCATGGACGACGCAAAACGGACCACCAGGGTTGACGAAATGACCAGTCCCGAAAACGCACAGCCGGAAAGCAAGCCGATCCCGCGGGAATTCCCGCCGGTCGTGTACCTGCCCTGTATGGAAGCGGTGGCCGACGCCAATGAAGCCCGCGTCGCCATGCGCACTACGAGAGACGGCAGGGTCGCGCTCCTCGCCTATTCCGCGCTCGATCGCCTGCACGATTGCTGTGGTCCCCATCAGCCTTGGATCGTCATGCCGACACCCGGGCTCGACGCGTTGCAGAAGGCGCAGCCCTTTCAGCTCCTGCTGCTCGACGTCGTGATTCCCGAGGACAAACGGCAGGAGGGAGCGGCGTGACCGGGCCGAAGGTCGATCACGACGTCCTCGACGGCATCGCCAGCACGCTTCGCAACGCCAGCTCCGACGTCGACGCGCTGGGGAATTCGGTCCCCGGCGCTCCCGACGCGGGAGTCGGGACGCCGGCGGTCGTCGGCATCCTCGCCCATTTCGTCGAGAACGCGAGTGCGCTGGTGCTCGGCGCGGCCGGTGCCGGCGACGACGTCGCTTCGGCGAACAAGGGCTACCGCGAGCAGGACCACGCCGCGGGAGAAGACGTCCGTAAAGCGGCCGGGGGGCGCTGACCATGGGGATCGACACGAAGATCGAGGGAAATCCGGAAAGCATCCGCGGCGCGGGGCATTGGCTTCGCGACTCGCTGGCGAAAAGCGTTTCGGACGCGGCGACGCAGATCTACCACGCCAGGAACAGCGCGGATGCCGGATGGGGTGGCGAGGGCGGCCAGGCCTTCCGCGCCAAGATGACCACCGGGGCCGAGAAGACCGACCAGTTGTCCGCCGCCGCCAAGACGGCCGCGCAGAACTTCGACACCTACGCCGCAGACCTCCACCGCGCACAGGAAGACATGCGCGGGGTCCGGAAACGCGCCGCCGCCGCCGGGCTCACGGTGAACGGCGACGTCATCGAGGATCCGGGCAAGGGCCCGTCCGCGCCCGGCGCCGCACCGACCGGTGAAGCCGCCACGCCGGAGGCGATGACGGCGCACAACGACGCCGTCACCGCGTCGAACGCGCACGCGGCCAAGGTCAAGGCGTACAACACAGCCAAGACCGAGTCCGACGCCGCGAGCCACATCGCGAAACTCGCGGGCGACACGCTGAAGAACGTCTGGCAGGACGTCACGCAGAAGTGGTTCCTCGTGGTCGGTGACCTCACCAGCGGTGCCGCCGGGACACTCGCCGCCAAACATTCGTCGATTCTCGGCAAACAGGCGAAGTTCCTTTCCGAGGAATCCGCGAAGTTCCTGGAGCGGGCGCGAACCGCGCCGGCGGGGACCCCCGCGTCGCAGATCTATCGCGATGTCGACCTCGGACGGACCGCTGCCCAGCAGGCGGACGACGTCGCCGCGGCGGCGAAGAACACCGATGCCAACGCGGCCAAATGGGGCCTTCGAGCGGGTGGCGCGCTCGCCGTCGCCGGGGTCGCCTACGACATCGCCAATGGCAAACCGGCCGCACAGGCGATCGTTTCCGGTGGCGTCGGTTTCGGCGCCTCGGTGGCCGCCGGCGCGGCGATCGGCACGCTGATCCCGGTGCCCGTCGTCGGAACGGCGGTCGGTGCCATCGGCGGTGCTGTGGTAGGTGTATTCGCGTCGGGCATGGTCGATTCCCTGTGGACCAACGGGATCGGCGACGTGGGCGGAGCGATCGAGGACGGGGCCGAAGCTGTGGGCGATGCGGGCAAGGCCATCGGCGGACTCGCCAAGGACGCGTGGGATGCCATCTTCTGATCTCCACGAGCGACCCGCGGAATGGCCGCCCGGTGACGGCGCGAAGTACAAGGCGGCGCTGGTCTTCGTCGTGCTCCTCGGGGTCGCCTGTGTGCCCGTCGGGTTCGGGTTCGTCGCGATCGGCAAGGCCGGTGCGCTGAAGTACGCTCTCCTGCTCGCAGCGTTGTTCCTGCTCACAGCGGTGTACGGGCTGGTGACGAGGATCCGTCCGGGGCACCGCCATGCCGACATCGCGATCACCACCTACGAGGGGCGCCCCGCCACCGAAATCCGCTACTCGCAAGCGGCCTTCACGGTCCTGACGCTGCTGGTGGTCTGCATGACGGCCATCTGCACGCTGGGCGCCTGGGACTTCCTGTCGGCGGGCGAAGAGGTGCCGGCGGCACCGGCCGGAGCGGCGTTGATGGGGCTCGCCGCCTTGTTCTTCTTGAGTTTCCTCGTGTTCGTGGTGGCGGGCCGGTTGCGGCGCGGCCGGGTCGTCCTGGCGCAGCAGGGGATTTTCCAGCGCGGGAGGGCCTTCTCGTCGTTCCTGCCGTGGGAGGCGTTCGCCGGGGCGAAGGCCGCATACAACGGAACGCCCGAAGTGTTGGTGATCGCCTACACCAACGCGCCATGGGACAGGCGGCCGCTCGGCGGGATCTGGAAGCTCGACAAGCTCCCGCCCGCGCCGATGATCGAGATCGACACGACGTCGTTCGCGCTCGACCCGACCGTGGTCTATCACCTGGTGCGGTTCTACGTGGAGAACCCGGCCGCCCGCGCGGAGCTGGGCACGGACGCCTCCCTGCGCCGGTTCAGCCCACGCTGACGCCGAACAGCACACCGACGTAGTAGGTCACCAGCATCGTCAGCGCGCCGACGCCGACGTTCCGCGCGATCGCGCGGCCGACGCGGGCGTCGCCGAGTTTCGCGCTGACGAACCCGGTCAGCGCCAGGCCGGCCGCCACCGCCGACGCGCACGCCCAGACCCGCGCCGAGGTCGGCGTCCACACGATCGACAGCAGCGGCAGCAGCGCGCCGACGGTGAACGCGACCAGCGAGGCCCACGCCGCCTGCCACGGGCTGGTCAGATTGTCCGGATCGATGCCGAGTTCGGCTTCGGCGTGTGCCTGCAGGGCGTCCTTTTCGGTCAGTTCGCGGGCGACTTCGGCGGCGAGTTCCGGGGACAGCCCTTTCGACTCGTAGATCTCCGCGAGTTCCCGTTCTTCGGCCTCTGGCATCTCTTTGAGTTCACGCTTTTCCAGGCGCAACTGGGCGCGTTCGGTGTCGCGCTGGGTGCTCACCGACACGTATTCGCCGCCCGCCATCGAAAGGGCACCCGCGACCAGCCCGGCGATTCCCGCGGTCGCGATCACGGTGGAGTCGGTGGTCGCGCCCGCGACGCCGACCACGATGCCCGCCACCGAAACGATCCCGTCGTTCGCGCCGAGAACCCCGGCGCGAAGCCAGTTCAGCTTGCCGCCCAGATCCGCGTGCGGCTCGTGCGGATGTGAAGTCGATACGGTATCGGTCACCTTTTCAGTGAAACACAAAGAACGGTATCCGGCGAGTGAAGGCCGTTTCGGTAAATAGAGGCAATCCTTATTGACTATTGCCTTACCTAACCCATCGGTTAGCGGCTAGGTTGAGTCCGTGGCAGAGATGGTGATCCTGATCGGGCTCCAGGCGTCCGGCAAGACGACGTTCTTCCGGCGGGAGTTCGCGAGCACGCACGTCCATGTCAGCAAGGACACCTTCCCCAACGCCCGGCGTCCCCAGGCCCGGCAACTGCGGATGCTGGCCGAAGCGCTCGAGGACGGCCGTTCGGTGGTCGTGGACAACACCAACCCTTCGCCGGAGGAATGGGCGCCGCTGGTCGAGGTCGCCAGGCGGTACGGCGCGCGGGTGCGCGGCTACTGGTTCCCACCGGACCTCGCCGGGTCCCACGAGCGCAACGCGCTCAGGAAAGGGAAAACGCGGGTGCCCGACGTCGGTTTGTATGCGACGCTGAAACGCCTCAGGCGACCTGGCGCCGAGGATGGTTTCGATGAGCTGTACTCCGTCGGTTTCGACGGTGAGGGCGGTTTCGTCGTGGAACGGGGGTGACCGTGGAATCCGGCGGTTTCGAGGCGCGGCAACGCGAACGCGAGTGGTTCCACGGCCTGACCGTCCCACCGGGATCGTGGACGGTGCTCCGCGTGGACGGCCGCGGGTTCTCCAAGTTCACCGAAACGCGGTTCGAGAAGCCCTTCGATCCCCGGTTCAGTGAGTGCATGGTCGAGGCGGCCAAGGCCTTGATGGCGGACTTCGCCGCGCCGTACGTCTACACCGAGAGCGACGAGATCTCGATCTTGCTCGATCCCGCCGTCGACCTGTTCGGCAGGGGAGTCGAGAAGCTCGTGTCGATCTCCGCCGGGATCGCGTCGGCGGCGTTCACGCACGCGGCCGGAGTGCCCGCGCACTTCGACGGACGCGTTTGGCTCGGCACGACGGCGGACGACGTCGTCGACTATTTCTCATGGCGTCAAGCGGACGCGACACGCTGCGCGCTCAACGGCTGGTGTTACTGGACCTTGCGCAAGGCGGGGAAATCGGCGCGGGAAGCGGGAGACGCCTTGGAGGGCGCGGGTATCCCCGAGAAGAACGAGCTGCTTTACGCGCATGGCATCAACTTCACTGAAGTGCCCGCCTGGCAGCGGCGCGGCGTCGGGCTGCACTGGGAATCCTACGAGCGCACCGGATTCGACCCGGTGCGCGAGATCGAGGTCCCCGCGACCCGCCGCCGCGTCCGCGTGGAGCGCGAGTTGCCGATGAAGGACGAGTACCGCGTCTTCCTCGGCGAACTGCTTCAGCCGATCGGTTCGGGCAGCCGCCGCACGGTGTAGGCGAGTTCGATCGTCTCGCCGGTCGCCGGGTCGCCCAGTTCCACGCGCCAGGAGTCGGCGAACTGGTCGACGCCGTGCACCATCGGGATGGTCCCCGAGATCAGCACGGTGCCCGGAGCGTGGAGGCCGCGTTCGCGCAGCACCTCCAGCCAGTACGACGGCGGCAGGAGCTCGGCGAGTTTCCCTTGCTGGATCAGGGTTTCCCCGGCCCAGGCGGACAGCGTGAGGTCGTCGAGCCGGTCCTGGACGTCGACGAGACGCCAGGCCTTGGCGGCGAGGACGTCGGGGCCGGCGTTCTTGCTCCACGCGACGCCGTGCGCTTCGAGCGCGCGGTCGGTGTGGTCGCAGGCGGCGGTCAGGAGGACGTCCTCGGGCTCGGGGCCGGTGATGACGATGGCCCATTCGGCCTCGCCGGAGGTCCGCTCGTGCTGCACGGGGACCTCGTCGGTCTGGCTCGCCAGGTACGGCGCGACCGGGTAGAGCGCCGGGATCACCGAAGGCGCGGGGACGCCGAGTTCGGCCAGTTCGGCCACGTGGGCGGCGACGTCCTCCTGGCTGCGACCGGCGTATCCGGCGTTCAGCAGCGTGTGGACCTCGGTCCGCCGCTCCTCGCCGCCGGGAAGGGTGAAACGCAGCTCAGGCATCTGTCCTCCGAGATTGGGGGTTGCGCATACAGCTTGTATACAAGGAGTATATCCGCAATTCAACCCCTCCCGGCGGGGTTGCGGATCTCCTACGGACGGGATGTGGACATGACCTCACCAGCCGGTGACCGGCGTTCGCTGCACAAGGCCTTCGCGGCCAGCCTCTCGGGGACAGCGCTCGAGTGGTACGACTTCGCGGCCTACTCGGTGGCGGCCGCGACGATCTTCGGGCAGCTCTTCTTCCCCTCGGAAGATCAGCTCGCGAGCACGATGGCGGCGTTCTCCACCTACGCCGTCGGCTACCTCGCCCGGCCGCTCGGCGGATTCCTCTTCGGCCGCCTCGGCGACGTGCTCGGCCGCAAGCGGATCCTGGTCATGACGCTCGTGCTCACCGGGGTGGCGACGTTCCTCATCGGTGTCCTGCCCACGTACGAGAGCATCGGCGGCTTCGCGGCCGTGCTGCTCGTCGCGCTGCGGTTCGCGCAGGGTGTCGGCATCGGCGGCGAATGGGGTGGCGCCGTCCTGCTCTCCAGTGAGTTCGGCGATCCGGCCAAACGCGGTTTCTGGGCGTCGGCCGCCCAGATCGGCCCGCCCGCGGGCAACCTGCTCGCCAACGGTGTCCTCGCCGTACTGGCCGCGCTGCTCACCGAGGCCCAGTTCAACAGCTGGGGCTGGCGGATCGCGTTCCTGCTTTCCGGCGCGCTGGTCGGTTTCGGTCTGTGGATCCGGCTCAAGCTGGAGGAGACGCCGGTCTTCAAGCAGATCCAGGAGCGCGGCGAGCGTTCGTCGGCGCCGATCTCCGAGGTCTTCCGCACCGAACGCCGTGCGCTGGTCGCGGCCGTGCTGATCCGCGTCTGCCCGGACGTGCTGTACGCGCTGTTCACCGTCTTCGTGCTCACCTACGTCACCACGCACACCGGCCTCTCGCGTGGCGCCGGGCTGGCCGCGGTGATGATCGGTTCGGCGTTCCAGCTGGTGCTGATGCCGTTGTTCGGCGCGCTCTCGGACCGCGTCTCGCGGCGCAAGATGTACCTGGTCGCGACCATCGCCGCCGGGATCTGGCCGTTCGTGTTCTTCCCGATGGTCAGCGGCGGTTCGTTCCTCATGCTGGCGCTCGGCATCGTGCTCGCGCTGGTCATCCACGCCGCGCTCTACGGCCCGCAGGCCGCGCTCGTCACCGAGCAGTTCTCGCCGCGCCTGCGCTACACCGGCAGCTCGCTGGCGTACACCCTCGCCGGTGTGATCGGCGGGGCGCCCGCGCCGCTGCTGTTCACGGCGCTGCTGGCCGGCTTCGACACCTGGGTCGCGATCGGGGTCTACCTGCTCGCCACCGCGGTGGTGACCGTCGTCGGTGTCCTGCTCGCCCGTGACCCGGACCGCGAGGAGGAGGCGGCGGCCATGGAGCCCGCGCGATGACCTGGTCCCCGATGTCCACAGTGGAGGGTCTGCCGCTGATCGGCGGGCAGGGCCGGTTCCGGACGCTCGCCACGGCGGAAGGCGGTCTGGCGTACGAGATCCACTATCCGGCGGGCGTCGCTTCGCCCGTGCACAGCCACGATCACGACAGCATCGTGTACCTGCTGTCCGGTTCGCTGCGCGGCACTCTCGACGGCAGGGAAGTGACCCTCGAAGCGGGCGGGACGATCGTCCACCCGCGCGGGGTTCCGCACAGCGTCGAGGCCATTGTGGACAGTCAGTGGATCGAGTTCAAGACGCCGCTGCCCTCGCGGCCGCCGATCGCGGAATGAAAAACCGGGGCGGACACTGATATCCAGCGTCCGCCCCGGTCGGGAGGAAAGTCTTACGCGTCCAGCTCGGCCAGCGCCAGCTTCGCCTTCTCCAGCTCGGCTTCGAGCTGAGCGACCTTCGCGGCCTGAAGCTCGCGGGCGGCGTTGATGACCTCGTCGATCGGGCCCGACAGGTCCGCGTGCAGTTCCTTGGCGGCGCGGGACACGGCGGCGGCCGGGATCTCCAGGCCCTTCGCGACCCACTTGGCGCCGTTCTTGAGCTCGGCCTGCCACTCGCCGTCGGCGGTGCCGGTGACCGTGAGGGTCAGCTCGACGGTGCGGGTCTTCTTCGCCGTCGTGGCGACCTTCGGGCGGCCACGCTTGGGCTTGGGGGACTCCACCGCGCTGTCGGTGGCGTCTTCGGTGGGGTTCTCCGGGGTTTCCGGAGTCTCGGTCTTGGCCTCGGCAGGGGCTTCGGCCGTCTCCGCCTGCGGCGTCGAGTCGACGGGCGCTTCGGTAGCCGCTTCTTCGGACACGGCGTCAGTGCGTGTCAAGGCATCCACGGTCATCGTCGGTGTCGTCTCCTTGCCCGGGTATGGGGTGGTACCCGGCACATCCTAGAACAGGCGTTCGAGTGATGCGAACCGGGGTGTGGTAGGCGTGTCGGACGCCATGAAAGGTCCTTTCCTTGCAAAATTTGCAAGGAAAGGACCTTTCATGGCGCGTGAGGTGGGGTTACTCCTCGGACTTGCCGGTCTTCAGGCCCGAAGAGATCAGGTCCATCACCGACGAGTCGGCCAGCGTGGTCACGTCGCCGACCTGGCGGTTCTCGGCGACGTCGCGCAGCAGGCGGCGCATGATCTTGCCGGACCGCGTCTTGGGCAGCTCCTGCACGACCAGGATCTGCCGCGGCTTCGCGATCGGGCCGATCTCCTTGGCGACGTGGTTGCGCAGCTCCTGCACGGCCTTGTCGCCACCGTCCACCGCGTTGCCGCGGAGGATGACGAAGGCGACGATGCCCTGCCCGGTGGTCGGGTCGGTCGCGCCGACGACGGCGGCCTCGGCGACCGTCGGATGCGAGACCAGCGCGGACTCGACCTCGGTGGTCGAGATGCGGTGCCCGGACACGTTCATCACGTCGTCGACCCGGCCCAGCAGCCAGACGTCGCCGTCGGTGTCGTACTTCGCGCCGTCGCCGGCGAAGTAGTAACCCTGGTCGGCGAAGCGGGACCAGTAGGTCTCGCGGAAACGCTCCTCGTCGCCCCAGATGCCGCGCAGCATGCCCGGCCATGGCTTGTCGAGCACGAGGTACCCGCCGCCGCCGTTGCCGACCTCGACGCCCTGGTCGTCGACGACCTTCGCCGAGATGCCCGGCAGCGCCTTCTGCGCCGAGCCCGGCTTCGTGGCGGTGACGCCCGGCAGCGGCGAGATCATGATCCCGCCGGTCTCGGTCTGCCACCAGGTGTCGACGATCGGCGCCGAGTTCGCGCCGACGTTCTCGCGGTACCAGATCCACGCTTCGGGGTTGATCGGCTCGCCGACACTGCCGAGCACGCGCAGCGACGAGAGGTCGTACTTCTGCGGGATCTCGTTGCCCCACTTCATGAACGTGCGGATCAGCGTGGGCGCGGTGTAGTAGATGGAGACCTTGTGCTGCTGGACGATCTCCCAGTGGCGGCCCTCGTGCGGGGTGTTCGGCGTGCCTTCGTAGACGACCTGCGTCGTCCGGTTCGCCAAGGGCCCGTACACGATGTACGTGTGCCCGGTGATCCAGCCGATGTCGGCGGTGCACCAGTAGACGTCTTCGCCGGCCTTGTGGTCGAAGACGTTGTGGTGCGTGTACGCGGCCTGGGTCAGGTAACCGCCGGAGGTGTGCAGGATGCCCTTCGGCTTCCCGGTGGTGCCGGAGGTGTAGAGGATGAAGAGCGGGTGTTCGGAGTCGAACGCCTGCGGCGCGTGCTCCGCGGACTGGCCGTCGACCAGTTCGTGCCACCAGAGGTCGCGGCCTTCGGTGATCGGCACCTCTTCGCCGGTGCGTCGGACGACGATGACCTTCTCGACCGATTCGGCGCCTTCGAGCGCTTCGTCGACATTGACCTTCATCGGGGCGGCCTTGCCGCGGCGGTACTGGCCGTCGGTCGTGATGACGATCCGCGCCGCCTGGTCGTCCACCCGGGATCGCAGTGCTGTCGGGGAAAAACCACCGAAGACGACACTGTGCAAGACGCCGATGCGGGCACACGCGAGCATCGCGACGATCGCTTCGGGCACCATCGGCATCTGGATGGCGACCCGGTCGCCCGCCGTGAGGCCGAGGGACTCGAAGGCGTTCGCGGCCTTGGAAACCTCGTCCTTCAGCTGCGCGTAGGTGATGTCACGGTTGTCGCCGGGCTCGCCGACCCAGTGGATGGCGACCTGGTCGCCGTGCCCGGAATCGACATGGCGGTCGACGCAGTTGTAGGCGACGTTGAGCTTCCCGCCCACGAACCACTTCGCCACCGGCGCATTGGTCCAGTCCAGTACTTGAGACCACTTCGTTTCCCACTGGAGGCGCTCGGCCTGCTTGGCCCAGAACGCTTCGCGGTCGGCGTCGGCTTCGGCGTAGAAGTCGGCGGTGGCATTCGCTTGCGCGCTGAAAGCCTCACTTGGGGGGAAGGTCCTGCTCTCCGTGAGCAAATTGTCCAGCGCCGGCGACTGCTCGGTCATGGTGCGATGCCTCCTGTGATTCGCGTGTCTTCACGCCCGTTGGCACGCTATCGACGTTACGACGCGAAGTAAAAGGTTGCATCGTGGTTGCGCGCGGCATTCACACGCTTGAGGACAAAGCGGTACGGACCGCCGGCCATTCTGGTCCGGTGACGGAGTAGACGACGGTGTCACGGATGGTCCCGTCGGGCCGGACGCGATGCGCGCGCAGCACCCCTTCCCGTTGCGCGCCGAGACGTTCGATCGCCTTCTGGGACTGGAGGTTGCGGATGTCGGTCTCCCACGAGACGCGGTTCGCGCCGAGGTCGTCGAAAGCGTGGCGCAGCAACAGGAGTTTCGACTCGCGGTTGAGTCCGGTCCGCTGCCATTCGGAACCGATCCAGGTGTAGCCGAGGGAAACGATCTTGTGGCGCGCGTTCATCGCGTAGAACGACGTCGTGCCCGCGACCTCGCCGGTGCGGGCGTCGATCTGGGCCCAGGCGCGGCGGTCCGGGTCGGCGAGGATGCCGTCGACCATGGTTTCGGCGGCGGCGAGGTCGCGCGGCTGCCGGAGGCTGAGCCAGGTCCAGATCGCCGGGTCGGAGCCCGCCGCGAACAAGCCCTTCGCGTGATCGCGGGTCAGCGGCTCGAGGCGGACGCGTTCGCCGCGCAGGGTGGCATGGACACTCCAGCTGTTCCAGTCGGTCACGGGCTCGACGCTACGTCCCCGCAATGGCCTTACTGGAGAGCCAGTTTCGAAGCATTCGAGAAGGCCACTGGGGCGTTGCCTATGCTCGCGGGAACGATCGAGAAGGCGAGGCAGCATGGCCGAGGAGCGGGAAGAGCTCACCTGGGAGTTGTTCGGGACGGCCAGCAGGGAGCTGGCGCAGGCCGTCGCCGACGACGGCTTCGAGCCGGACCTCATCCTGTCGATCGCGCGAGGCGGGCTGTTCGTCGCGGGCGCGCTCGGCTACGCGCTCGACGTGAAGAACCTGCACGTGATGAACGTCGAGTTCTACACCGGCGTCGACCAGCGTCTCGACCTGCCGGTGATGCTGCCGCCGGTGCCGAACGTCGTCGACCTGACGAAGAAGAAGGTGCTCGTCGCCGACGACGTCGCGGACACGGGTGCGACGTTGAAGCTGGTCCGCGACTTCTGTGCCGACCATGTCGCCGAGGTGCGCTGCGCGGTCGTCTACGAGAAGCCGCGCTCCGAGGTCAAAGGTGAGTACGTCTGGAAGCACACGGACCGGTGGATCAACTTCCCGTGGTCGGTGCAGGCACCGGTCGTACGCCGCGAGGGCCAGGTGCTGGACGCGTGACGGATCCGCTGAAGCCGCTGCTGGACCTCGAAGGGGTCGCCGCGGCCGCGAAATCGGCACAGGACGCGGTGTTCGCCGTCCACCGGCTGCCAGCCAACCTGCGCGGCGGCGCGGAGACGGCCGCCGAAGCGTCCGTGCGGTCGGCGCGGGCGTCGGCGGGGATCGAAGGCGCCGCGCCCGAACTGCCCGAATCCGGTGAGGTGACCGATCCGGTCCTGGCAGGCGCGCTGCGGGTCGCGGAAGCGCTGGAAAGTCTGCTCCCGACGTGGCGTCGTGCGCCGTTGCAGGCGTTGGCGCGCTTGCACCTTCTCGCCGCGTCGGATCTCGTGACGGATCCCGACGCGCTGGGGCGGCCGCGGTCGTCCGGCGACGTCGGTCCGCGGCTGGAGATGCTGGCGCAACTGATCACCGGGGCGACGTCGGTGCCGGGGCCGGTGCTGACCGCCGTCGTGCACGGGGAACTGTTGGCGCTCAAGCCTTTCGGCTCCGCGGACGGTGTCGTCGCGAGGGCCGCGGCGCGGCTTTCGGCGGTGGCGACCGGGCTGGACCCGAAGGCGCTGACGGTGCCCGAGGTGGCGTACTTCCGGCGCGTGCCGAAGTACCTCGAAGCCGCTTCGGCGTTCTCCGGCGGGACTCCTGATGGCGTCCGGGCTTGGCTGCTCTTTTCGTGTGAAGCCTTCGAGACGGGGGCCCGCGAGGCGAAGTCGATCTCCGACGCCGCCGGCTAGACCCCCGCAATTCGGCACCTGGTTGCGATACTTGCACGCGCAACCAGCGCAACCAGGTGCCGAATTGCGGGGTGTGTGGCGCCCACACGGGATCTTGTGCAGGTGTAGGGCGTAACCACATGGTCTAAGTGCCGGGAGCGACCTAACGTCGTCCGGCATGAGTGGTGCGTATCACAGCGATCTGGCCGGTAAGTCCGCGCTGGTCACGGGTGCGGCGAGCGGGATCGGCCTGGCCTGCGCCGAAGCGCTCGCCGAGGCGGGGGCCAAGGTCCACCTCGCCGACATCGACGACGCCGTCGAGAAGGCGGCCGCCGGCATCAACGGCATCGCGCACGTCGTCGACCTCACCGACGCACAGGCCGTCGAGACCCTCCCGGCCGAGATCGACATCCTCGTCAACAACGCCGGTTTCCAGCACATCGCGCCGATCCACGAATTCCCGCCGGAGACCTTCACCGGCATCCAGGCGCTCATGGTCACCGCGCCGTTCCTGCTCATCCGCCGCGTGCTGCCGAACATGTACGACCGCGGCTGGGGGCGCGTGGTCAACATGTCCAGCGTCCACGGCCTCCGCGCGAGCCCGTTCAAATCCGCGTACGTCACCGCGAAACACGCGCTCGAAGGGCTCTCCAAGGTCACCGCGCTCGAAGGCGCGGAACACGGCGTGACCAGCAACTGCGTCAATCCCGGCTACGTCCGCACGCCGCTGGTCACCGGCCAGCTCCAGGCGCAGGCCGAAGAACACGGGCTCGAACGCGACGCCGTCATCGAACAGGTCCTGCTCCGCCGGTCGGCGATCAAGCGGCTCATCGAACCCGCCGACGTCGCCGCCTGCGTGCTCTGGCTGTCCGGCGACCGCGCCGCCCACGTCACCGGCACCTCCATCCCCCTCGACGGCGGCTGGACCGCCGCGTGAACCCCCAAGAAAGGAAGCCCTCGGTGACCACGCAGAACCGCGGCTCGATCGCGAAGGTCGTCAGCGCCAGCCTGATCGGCACGACGATAGAGTGGTACGACTTCTTCCTCTACACCTCCGCCGCGGCGCTGGTGTTCGGCAAATTGTTCTTTCCCAGCAACGATCCGCTGACCGGCACGCTGCTCGCGTTCCTGACCTACGCGGTCGGTTTCCTCGCGCGGCCGGTCGGCGGGCTGGTGTTCGGGCACTTCGGCGACCGGGTCGGCCGCAAGAAACTGCTGGTGCTGAGCCTGTTGCTGATGGGCGGTTCGACCTGCGCGATGGGCATCCTCCCGACGTACGCCACCGTCGGTGTCCTGGCGCCGATCCTGCTGACGCTGCTGCGGCTGGTACAGGGTTTCGCGCTCGGCGGCGAATGGGGCGGCGCGGTGCTGATCGTCTCCGAACACGGCGACGACAAACGCCGCGGGTTCTGGGCGTCTTGGCCGCAGTGCGGTGCACCCGGCGGGAACCTGCTCGCGACGGCGGTCTTGGCGATCCTCGCCGGGACGCAGTCCGATGAAGCGTTCCTCAGCTGGGGCTGGCGGATCCCGTTCCTGCTTTCCGGTGTCCTCGTGGTGATCGGGCTGTGGATCCGGCTCGCGGTCAGCGAATCGCCGGTCTTCTTGGCAGCACAGGAGAAGAGCAAGCCCGAGCGCGCACCGGTGGTCGAGGTGTTCCGGAACAACTGGCGCGCGGTGCTGATCACGATCGGCTCGCGGATGGCGGAAAACGTTTCGTACTACGTGATCACGGCGTTCATTCTCGTTTACGTCACCACCGGGCTGGGTCTGCCGAAATCGGCCGGACTCAACGCGGTGCTCATCGGTTCCGCCGTGCATTTCGTGACGATTCCCTTGTGGGGCATTCTTTCCGACCGGATCGGCCGCCGACCGGTCTACCTGTTCGGCGCGATCGGCATGGCGGCGTGGAGTTTCGCGTTCTTCGCGATGCTCGACACGAAGAATCCCGGTGTCATCATTCTCGCGGCGACCGTCGGGCTGGTGCTGCACGGCGCGATGTACGGCCCGCAGGCCGCGTTCTTCTCCGAGCAGTTCCCGACGCGGGTCCGCTACACCGGCCTTTCGGTCGGCGGCCAGCTGTCGTCGATCGCGGCGGGGGCGGTGGCGCCGCTCATCGCGGTCGCGCTGTTCAAGGAGTTCGGCAGCACGATCCCGGTGTCGCTCTACGTGGTCGCGATGTGCGTGCTGACCGTGATCGCGCTGCTCGCCGCCCGCGAGACCAAGGGCGAGTCCCTGCACTCCGAAGTTCTCACGGAGCGCGGTCACGTGCCAGCATGACCGTTGTGGACGGTGCTGAGACGGCGACGCGGTTGCGCCGGCTGCTCGAACTGCTCGCCTCCGGGGCGGGCAGCGAGCAGCTGGCGCAGGTCCCTGTCGATCCGAAGGCCACCGAGCTGGCGCTGCGGATCCGGGACACCGTCGCCGAGCACCGGCGGCGCGAGGCGGAGCTGGCCGCGCTGTTCGACACGGCCAGCGACCTCGCCAGGCTGGACGATCCGGACGCCGTCCTCCGGTCGATCGTGCGGCGGGCGCGGGCGTTGCTCGGCGTGGACGTCTCGTATCTCAGCCTCAACGACGAATCCGAAGGCAAGACCTACGTCCGCGTGACCGACGGCTCGGTTTCCGCGCTGTTCCAGGACATCGTGCTGGGGATGGGCGAGGGACTCGGCGGGCTGGTCGCGCAGACCGCTCGGCCGTACGCGACGGCGGATTACTTCGACGACAAGCGGTTCCGCCATACGTCGTCGATCGACACCGGGGTGCTCGACGAGGGACTGACCGCGATCCTCGGGGTACCGCTGGCGATCGGCAGCAAGGTCATCGGGGTGCTGTTCGCCTCCGACCGCACCACGCGGGAGTTCTCGCCCGACGAGGTCGCGCTGCTGTCGTCGCTGGCCGACCACGCGGCGATCGCGCTGGACAACGCGCATCTGCTCGACGAGACGCGCCGCGCGGTCGCCGAACTGAACGCCGCCAACGCGACGATCAGCGCGCACAACGACGCGATGCGCCGTGCCGAAGACGCACACGACCGGCTGATGGATCTCGTGCTGCGCGGCGGCGATCTGGCCGAGGTCGCCGCCGCGGTCGCGGACGTGCTCGGCGGCGCCATCGCCGTCTACGACGCGGAAGGCGTTGTCCTGGCCCGCACCGGTGCGGTGCTGAGTCTCTCGCGTGCGGCGGTGTCGGCGTCCCGGGCGAGCGGCCGGGCAGTGTCCACAGAGGACGGTTGGTTGTGTGCAGTCCAGGCGGGCCAGGAATTCCTTGGCAGCCTGGTACTCGGCGGCGGGCCGTCGCTCGGCGAGGCCGATCGGCGGCTGTTCGAGCGGGCGGGCGTGGTCACCGCGGTGCTGTTGATGCAACGGCGTTCCGTCGCACGCGCCGAGGACGAAGTGCGCGGGGAGCTGCTGTCGGACCTGATCACCGCGCCTGGCCGTAACCCCTCCGCGCTACTGGCTCGCGGTCGCCGCCTGGGAGTCGACTTGTCGACACCGCACGCGGTGCTGATCGCGCATTCCGACGACGTCTCCCGGCGACGGCTGGCCGCGGCGGCCGTGCGGCACGCGGATCTGGTCGGTGTCCACGCCGACGAGGTCGTCCTGCTGGTCCGTGGCGCGGATCCCGGGGCACTGGCCAGATCCGTCGCCGCCGAACTGTCGTCCACAATGGACTGTCCGGTCACGGTTGGTGCGGCGGGCCCGGCGGCGTCGCCGCGGGAACTGGCCGTGGCGCACGCCGAAGCCGCGCGGTGCGTCGCGTCGTTGCTGGCACTCGGGCGGGCGGGGGAAGGCGCGAGCATGGCCGATCTCGGCTTCGTCGGGCTGCTCCTCGGCGAGCACGCCGACCTCGGTGCGTACGTGACCGCCACGATCGGCCCGGTGCTCGACTACGACGAACGCCGCGGCACGGATCTGATCGGCACCCTTCGCGCGTATTTCGCCTGCGGCGGCAACTTGACGCGGGCGAAAGAGCTGCTTCACGTGCACGTCAACACCGTCGTGCAGCGGCTGGACCGCATCGCGTCACTGCTGGGCGAGCAATGGCAGGCGCCCGAGCGCGCGCTGGAACTCCAACTGGCGCTCAGGCTGCACCGCCTCACCAGTGACCGAAACGGATGACCTCGTCGAAGCCGCGGCGAGCGACTTTGGTCGCCGAAGAGCCGGGCGAAGGTCCGGGTTCGGCACCGTGTCCGAGCGCCACGACGCCGATCGGATCGTGATCCGCGGGCACCCCGAACTCGCTGTGAAGCCGCTCCACGCTTTCCGGCGCGAGCCCGAAGAACACCGCGCCGAGGCCCTCGTCGACGGCCGTCTGAAGGATCAGCATGGTCGCCATCCCGGTGTCGACATCCCAGTACGGCACGCGCCACCACGAGTCGTCGCCCTCGGTGAAACCCTTGTCCGGCTTGGCGTACCGGTCCAGATAGGCGTTCTTGACCGAGAGCGGGACGATCGCGACCGGTGCCGTGGTCACGGTTTCCGGCGCCCAGCTCGCCCCGAACTCCCAGAACTTCGCCAGTTCCTCGCCGGTGAGGACGAGAAATCCTTGTCCCTGTGAGAAACCGGCAGAGGGACCCTTCAGCGCGTTGCGCAGGATGCGCCGCAGACTCTCTTCCGCGACGGGCTCATCGGTGAACTTCCGGACCATGCGACGGCGTCGTACGACGTCCTGGAATTCCATCCGATCAGCTTAGTACGCAAGTGGCCGCGAGGTCACCGCTCGCGCGCGGGATCGTCGCCGAAGCGGGCGGCTGGATGCCGTCGAGCCAGCCTTCGAGCGCGGTGAACGCCGTGCGGAAGCACGGGCCGATGGGCCGCAGCTTGTCCGGGTACGCGTCGTAGAGCCCGTCGACGTGGTTGCCGTCGACGATCCGGTAGTAGCGCTGTAGCTCCGCGCGGCCCTGCTCGGCGATCATCCGCTGGTAGACGTCGGAATCGCGGGTGATCGGCAGGAGGGTGTCGAGGGTGCCGTGCAGGGTGATCAGCGGTTTGCCGATCCGGCCGGTCAGCGAAATCCGTTCGACCGCGCGGTGCACCGACGGCGGGCGAGTGGCGTAGTCGTAGTCGGTTCCGGCGAACGCCGGGTCGAACTCGGCCTGGTAGATACGTTGAGTCAGGCCCCAGTAGACGTCGTTGTGGTACTGCCAAAGGAATTCCGAGCCCGGCGCGAAACCGGCGTCGAGGATTTGCTGGTGGGCTTGCGCGGAGCCGGCGACGTACGCGGGGTAGGCCTTGATCGCGGGCGGCAGGAAGGTGAACAGGTTCGGACCGTCTTCGTGCCAAAGCGCGCCCTCCCAATCGATGCCGCCGTCGTAGAGCCACGGCCGGTTCTCGAGCTGCCAGCGGACGAGGTAGCCGCCGTTCGACATCCCGGCCGCCAGCGTGCGGCTCGGCAGGCGTCCGTAGCGGTGCGCCACGGCGCCCTTCGCGGCGATGGTCAGCTGGGTGACCCGCGAGTTCCACTCGGCGAGCGCGTCACCGGGGCGACGTCCGTCGGTGTGGAAGCCGGCTCCGGTGTTGCCCTTGTCGGTGGCGGCGAACGCGTAGCCGGCGGCGAGCACCTGGTCGCCGATCGCGCGATCGTTCGCGTACTGCCGCCGCACGCCGGGTGACCCCGAGACGACGAGTCCGCCGTTCCAGCGATCGGGCAGCCGTAGCACGAATTGCGCGTCGTGGTTCCAGCCGTGCGTGGTGTTGGCCGTCGAGGTGTCCGGGAAGTAGCCGTCGATCTGGACGCCGGGAACCCCCTTGGGCGCGGGGAAACCGGCCGAGGTCAGCCCGGCCCAGTCGGCCTGGACCGTATGCCCGGTGGCCAGGGTTCCAGTGGTGGTCAGATCGTCCAAACAGGACAGTTGCTGTTTCGCGGCCCCGGGAACGCGCACGTTCCCGCAACCGCTTGCCGCCTGGGCGGGGGTGGCCAGGGCCAGCATCATCGCGAGGACCAGAATGAACCGCATCGGCCGACGATAAGCGCGGTCTTCCGAGGCCGGTACCCGGCGCGACCACACAAAACGGGTCGCGGCTGTGGTGGTCTGCCACGTGGAAATCCCGCGGGTGACGGTTTTAGCCTCGGGTGATGCGAAAACTCCTCATCGGCGCGGTGGTTTCGGCATTGACCCTTCTCTTTCCGGCTCCGGCACAGGCGGCGACGATCCGCCCGGTGACCGGGTTCGGGAGCAATCCCGGTGCGTTGCGGATGTTCGAGTACGTTCCCGACGGGCTGCCGTCCGGACGTCCGGCGGTGGTCGTGCTGCACGGCTGCGCCCAGGACGCGGCCGGCTACGCGCGCGGCTCCGGCTGGGTCGGGCTCGCGGACAAGCTGCGCTTCAAACTCGTTTTGCCGCAACAGGTTTCGGCGAACAACTTCAGCAAGTGCTTCAACTGGTTCCAGGCGGGCGACATCAAACGCGGGTCCGGGGAGGCCGAATCGATCGCGCAGATGACGCGATACGCGGCCGGAAGCCGGACGTACGTGACCGGCCTGTCGGCGGGTGGCGCGATGACCTCGGTGTTGCTCGCGACGTATCCGGAACTGTTCGCGGGCGGCGGCGTTGTCGCGGGACTGCCTTACGGCTGCGCGACCTCGATGATCGACGCGTACTCCTGCATGAACCCCGGCAAGGATCTGACCCCGGAACAGTGGGGTGACAAGGTGCGGGCCGTGGGCACGGGGCCGCGGTCGCCGGTCAGCGTCTGGCACGGGACCGCGGACTACACGGTCGCCCCGATGAACATGCGCGAGCTCGCCGAGCAGTGGACCGACGTCGGCGCCGCTGTCGACACGCACGCCGTCACCGGGATGGGGCACGGTCAGCCGATCGCGCCGGGATCCGGTTGCGGTCAGGCCGGGCCGTATCTGCTCGACGTCGGCGTGTGCGCCGCGGCAGAACTCGCGGCGAAGTGGCGGCTAAGCGAGGACGGCGTCCAGTAGCCCGGGGAACCGCGCGTGGACGTCCTCGGTCCGTAACTCGACCCAGCGGGTCCGGCCCTCGACGAACGTCGTCGTGAGGCCGGCCTCGCGTAAGACCTTCCAGTGATGGGAAAGCGTCGGCGCGCTGATCTCGACGTCGTACTCGGTGACGGCGCAGCTTCGCGGCGAAGGGTTGCTTCGCAGGGCGCGGATCAGCTCCAGGCGTACGGGATCCGCGAGCGCCTGGAGGACCGGCACGATCTCGATCTCCTCGGTCGCCGGCTGCGGCAGCGTGGTGCTCACTTCGCTCCAACTGTTTGACAGTCATCGAATAGTCCGGCCACTATACCTCCCATGACGATTCGACGATCATCTAATGATCGGCTCGCTCTGGGGGCTCTGCTGGTACTCGCCGTCGGGACGTTCACCGTCGGCACCGACGGGTTCGTCCTGAACGGGCTGCTGCCCACCATCGCCGCCGACCTGCGCGTTTCCGAAGCCGTCGCGGGCCAGCTGACCACGGTCTTCGCGGTGACCTACGCGGTTTCCTCACCGCTCATCGCGGCGTTCACCGGCAAGCTCGATCGGCGGTGGGTGCTCGGCGCGGGGATGGTGCTGTTCACGATCGGCATGGCCGGTCAGGCGCTCGGCGAGTCCTTCGCCGTGGTCGCCGTCGCACGCGTGCTGGCCGCCCTCGGCGCCGCCGCGTTCCAATCCAACGCCTACGTCCTCGCCGGGGCGCTGGCCTCGGACGAGCGCCGCGGCCGCGCTCTGGCCACCGTCTCCGCCGGGATGAGCGTCTCGATGGTGCTCGGCGTGCCGATCGGGGTGCTCGCCGGGAACTGGTTCGGCTGGCGCGCGGTCATGTGGGGGATCGGCGCGGTGGCGGTGGTGGTGACGCTGCTCGTGCCGCTGCTGCCCGGCGTCCGGATGCCGACGGTGACCCTGCGCGCCAGGCTCGCCGTCGTCGCGCGGCCGCCGATCGCGCGCGTGCTCGGCGTGAGCGTTCTCGGTACCGCTGCCGGCTTCGCGGCCTTCGTGTACCTGCCGGTGCTGATGGCGCCCGTGGCGGCGGGCGCGATGATCTCGTGGCTGCTCGTCGGCTTCGGGATCGGGCAGATCGCGGGCAACGCCTTCGCGGGCCGGGCGACCGACTCCCTCGGCTCCGCGCGCGTCCGCTCGATCTCGCTCGTCGGCACGGTCGCGACGCTGGCGCTGCTGGACGTCGCCGTGCTGAGCCTGCCCGGCGCACTGGTCTTCGCGCTGGCTTCGGGAGTGTTCGGCGGGATGCTGATGGTGCCGCAGCAGCACCGGCTGTTCTCGCTGGCGCCCGACGCGCCGACGGTCGCCATGGGGCTCAACGGTTCCGCGATCTACGCCGGCGGTGCCCTCGGCGCCGCGCTGGGTGGCGTCGTCCTGTCGTCGGCGGGCGTCTGGTGGGTCGGCCCCGTTGCCGCCTTCGTCGCTCTGCTCGCCTTCGCGCTTTCGGTCCCTTCGCGGAGGCCTGTGGTCCAGCCCGCC
The DNA here is from genome assembly GCF_046549005.1 of Amycolatopsis sp. lyj-108. Classification (NCBI taxonomy): domain Bacteria; kingdom Bacillati; phylum Actinomycetota; class Actinomycetes; order Pseudonocardiales; family Pseudonocardiaceae; genus Amycolatopsis; species Amycolatopsis sp. lyj-108. The sequence goes on from NZ_JAJPWQ010000001.1 coordinate 799,042, forward strand.
TGACCGAAAGTGATAGCAAGGGACCCTTGCTATCGTTAGCGTGGGTACGCTAAATATCGCGTGGCCGCTCGACTTTCCCTGTGCTGTGGTGTCCCCAATGTGGCATTGGGGACACCAGGGTCACCACAGGGTCATGCGAGCACGAAGGCATCCCGGCGACGGACACCCGTTCGCGTCGCGTAAGCGCGAAGCGTCGGGATGAACGGGTCTGTCCGCCGGTGACCACCCGGTCTCTCGGTCGCGAAGACCCGGGAGCCTGGGCGATCGGTTCAGCTCGCGCGCACCCGCAGGGAGTCGAGAGCCTTGCGTACGTGGCCATCGTTGGCCGCCAGCGCCTTCGCCGCGTTCGCGACATCCTCGCCGGACAGCAGATGGACCAGCGCGACCTTGAGGTCGCCGTCGGCCTCGGTGAGCGCGTCGGAGCAGTCCGCCATGCTCATGCCGGTGGCCTCGCGCAAGATCCGGATGGTCCGTCCGCGCAGCTTCGCGTTGGTCGCCCGCATGCTGACCATCAGGTTCGAGTAGGTGCGGCCGAGCTTGATCATCGTCGCGGTGGAGAACGCCGTGAGGATGATCTTCTGCGCCGTGCCCGCCTTCATCCGCGTCGACCCGGCGATCGCCTCGGGGCCGGTGTCCACCGCGATGAGGACATCGACCCCCGGCGGCGTCACCGCGGCCGGATTGCCCGAGACCAAAGCGGTCCGGGCGCCGCGACGGCTGGCCGCGGCCAGCGCGCCGAGGACGTAGGGCGTCCGGCCGGAAGCCGTCAGCCCGAGCACGAAGTCGCCGGGGGCGACCGACTCGGTCACCTCGGCGGCTCCGGCCTTCGCGTTGTCCTCGGCGTCTTCGACGGCTTGGCGCAGCGCGCGTGCGCCGCCCGCGTGATGCGCGATGAACCAATCGGAGGGCACGTTGAACGTCGGCACGAGCTCCGCCGCGTCCAACGTCGCCAGCCTGCCGGAGGTGCCGGCCCCGAAGTAGTGCACGCGGTTTCCCGACCGCAGCGCTTCCACGGCGAAGTCGACCGCCCGTGCCACCTGCGGCAGCACCGCGGCGACGGCTTCGGGGACCCGGCGATCCTCGGCGTTGATCGCGCCGAGGATCCCCATGGTCGACATCAGGTCGATGTCGGTCGTCCGTGGATTGCGCTGTTCGGTTGGCGAATCGACGTGCACCACCTGGCGTGGGACGGTCATCATGCGCCTCACTTTTTCGCTCATTTGCCGGTTTCCCGCGGCCGCCGCCTGCCGTCGGGCCGGACGCCCAGACGGTGCGAGCCAACCGCGTCCCTGGTCGCGTCGAGCGCGTTGACCGACGCGTCCATGTGCCGCTGCGCGACACCGATGAACAGGCAGTCGATGACGGTCAGCTGCGCGATGCGACTGGCGGTCGCACCCGAGCGGAACGTCGTCTCCCGTGCGGCCGTGGTCAGTACGTGGTCGGAGACCTCGGTGATCGGCGAACGCGGGAAGTTCGTCACGGCGACGGTGATCGCGCCGTGCTCGCGGGCCACGCGCAGCGCCTCGACGGTGTCCGTGGTCGCGCCCGTGTGGGAGATGCCGATCGCGACGTCTCCCGGGCTCAGCACGGCGGCCGAGGTGAGCATGATGTGCGTGTCCGACCAGGCGAAGCTGACCCGCCCGATGCGGTGCAGCTTCTGCTGCAGGTCCGCGGCCACGAACGCGCTCGCGCCCACGCCGTAGACGTCGACCCGGCCGGCGCCCGCCAAAACGTCGATCACCCGCTGTAGCGACGGGACGTCGAGCTGGTCGGCGGTCTCCTCCACGGCACGGGCGTCCGCGAAGCTCACCTTGCCGATCACCGCGGCCAGGTCGTCCTCCGGGCCGATCTCGCCGCCGAGGTTCCGGCTCGACCGGGCCTCCGTGCGGGCGGTGTCGGCCGCCAAGGCGATCCTGAGCTGCGGATATCCGCCGACACCGACGGCCTTGCAGAACCGCGTGACGGTGGTTTCGCTCGTGTTGGCCGCGAGCGCGACCTCGGTGATGCTGCGTCGTGCGACCGTCGCGGGGTCCTCGAGAACGACCTTCGCGACACGCTGTTCAGCCCGGGCGAGCCCGGGCAGGAGGGAGCGAATCCGGACAAGCGGGCTCGCGTCAGCGTCCCGTGTCGGCTGCGCCGGCACGGCCTCGGACGGTGCGGCCGCGATTACGGAATCGGTATCGCCCACCGTGGGAAAGTTACTAACCGTTGGCATCTGCGACAAGGCTACCCACACCCTTCGGGAAGATCGCAACCTATCCGTGTCTGCGGATTCGATTTGCGATTAATCGTTGACCAGAAAGTCGCTAACCAGGTCGAGGCCGTTAACGAGGTCGAGCTAACGACTTGGCAACTTAGTGTCGCGACGCAAGGGGCTGTGTCCCGGTCAACGGGGCAGGCAGGTCACCGCATCGGAACCGGCTGGTTACCTAGGGCTCAATTTCCAGCCGGTAGCGACGAAAGTAGGCGGATTATGCTCACTGTCCAGCAGTGTGCGGCCGCGTTCAGTGACTTTCACACCGTCCAAAGAAATTCCCCGTCCGGTGTAACGGGCATCGGTCGTGTAACGCCATCGGAGGGTGATTTGTGAGCTTTGCGACACCTCGGCGGCGACCCGCCACCAAGCCCGATGGCCGTGCCCGCCGAGTCCGGGTTGATCCCCGGCGGGAGCGCCTGGTCCGTTCGCACGCAGAGTAATCGTTTTCCAGGTGGCTCCGCCGTCGGTACTCGCTTCCAAGAAGAGCGAGTCCGAGGGTCCTTCGGTGTCCACGAAGGTGGCGAAGGAGACCTTCAGCGGCCCGCCACGGGTCTGTAGCGGCGGGGTCGTGAGCGTGGCCGTCGAGACGTCTCCGGCGCCGCTGAACCACGCCTCACGGCCGTGCGCCGGGCGGACCGCCATCGCCTTCGCGAGCGAACTCGCCCACGCTTCCCTGGCGAGGTTGATCGAGCCCCAGCTCCGGGTCGGGTGCACGCGGTTGGTGAGCAGGATCGCGAACGACCTCGACAGCGGGTCGATCACCAGCGAGGTCCCGGTGAACCCGGTGTGGCCCGCCGTCGAGGGCGCCGACAGCGCGCCCATGTACCAGGGCTGGTCGAGTTCGAAACCGAGCCCGTGGGAGTTGTCGGGGAACTTGTGGTTGTAGTTCGTCAGCATCGCCTGGACGGTTTCCGGACGCAGGATCCGCTGACCGCGGTACGCGCCGCCGTTGAGGATCGTCTGCGCCAGCACGGCCATGTCCGGCGCGGTGGAGAAGACGCCCGCGTGCCCGGCGACGCCGCCCAGCGACCAGGCGTTCTCGTCGTGGACTTCGCCGCGTACGAGCCCTCGAGGCGGCTTCGCGGCGTACTCGGTCGCCGCGACCCTGGCGAGTTTCGACACCGGCGGGTTGTATCCGGTGTCGGCCAGGCCCAGCGGGCCGGCGATGCGGTCCTGGACCACCTTGTCCAGCGGTGCCCCGGCCAGCTTTTCGACCAGGAAGCCGAGCGTCAGCAGGTTGATGTCGGAGTACAGGTACGTGCTGCCGGGCGCGTTCTTCAGCGGGCTGTCGAGGACGGCCTTCCGGCGCGACGGGATGTCCGGGTAGCCCTCCCACAGCGACGGGAGCGGTGTCGCGGCGAAGCCCGAGACGTGCGTGAGCAGCTGCTGGACGGTGACGGCCTCTTTGCCGTTCACCCCGAACTCCGGCAGGTACCGCACCACCGGCGCCGAGATGTCCAGCTTGCCCGTCTCGGCCAGCTGCATCACCGCGATGGAGGTGAACAGCTTCGAGATCGAGGCCATGTCGAAGATGGTGTCCGCGCGCATCGGCACCTGCTGCTCCGGTGGCAGCTCTGTGCCCTTCGCGTCGGCGTAGCGGACAGCGCCGCCGACGGCCTGGCGCTCGACGACCACGCCGTCGTGCGCGAGCAGGCCGACCGCTCCGGAGAAGTGGGGATGCCCGGTGGCGTCCGGCTTCGTCCAGCTCTCGATGAACTGCTCGGCCGCCTTGATCGGCGCCGGATCGAGGCCGACCTCGGAGGGCGCGCCGTCGCGCAGGACGGTGGACGCGGGCGCGAAGCCTTCACGCGGCTTGTCGAACCGGCCCGCCGCGCGGTCCGCCTGTTCTCCGTTACCCGGAATCGCCTGTGCTCCCGCCGTCGACAGCGTGGTCGCCGCGACCAGGACGGAAACAGCCGCGATCAGGATCTTCCTAACACGCAAGGTCGTTCCCCTCAGCGATAGATGAGATGGCGACGGCGTTTCCGGTCGAACTCGGCCAGTTCGGCCTGCCAGGACCCGACGATCTCGTCCGGCCCGGCGCCCTTGTCGATCATCGTGCGCAACCTGTCGGAACCCGAGAGCTTGTCGAGGAAGTTGTCGGGCCGCCACTTGAACTTGTCCGGGTGCACCTGTTTCGCGGTGACGAACATGGTGACCGCGGTGCGGATGGCGTCGAACGCGCGCGGGTCCGTGATGGTCACCTGCACGCCGCCGCAAGGCTCGTTGACGAACTTGCCGAACGTCGGCACGAAGTACGCCTCACGGAATTTCACGCCGGGAAGCCGCAGCTCGCCGAGCTTTTCGCGCCAGCGCCAGTCGAGGCCGGGCGCGCCGATGATCTCGAACGGCCTCGTTGTGCCGCGGCCTTCGGAGAACACGGTGCCCTCGAACATCCCGGTGCCGGGATAGACGAGCGCGGTGTCCGGCGTCGGCATGTTCGGGCTCGGCGGGACCCAGGTCAGTCCGGTGCGGTCGAAGAGCTGATCACGCCGCCAGTCGCGCACTTCGACGATTTCGAGCTTGCCCGGCGTGACGCCCTCGGCAGGCAGGAATTCGGCCGCGAAGAACCGCGCGAGTTCGCCGACGGTCATGCCGTGCTGCTGCACGATCGGCTTCCGGCCGACACCCGAGGCGAACGCCGGGTTCAGCATCGGCCCGGCGGCCCTGCCGCCCAGCGGGTTCGGCCGGTCCAGCACGACGATCGCCGCGCCGACCTTCGCCGCCGCGACCATCGCCGTGTACAGCGACCAGATGTAGGTGTAGAACCGCGCGCCGACATCGGCGATGTCGAAGACGACGGTGTCCACACCCGCCTTCGTGAACATCCCGGCGAGCTTCGTCGCGTCGGCGCCGTACGCGTCGTACACCGGCACGCCGGTGCGCGGATCGGTGTAGTCGCCTTCGGAGCCGCCCGCCTGCGCGCTGCCGCGGAAACCGTGTTCCGGCCCGAACGCGGCGAGCGGCCGGACCCCGGCGGCGACCATCGAGTCGACGATGTGGTCGCCGCTCGCCAGCACACCCGTCGGATTCGACAGCACTCCGAGCTTCCGGCCGGACAGCGGTGCCCAGCCCTTGGCGGCGAGCACGTCCGCTCCGGTGCGGGTGAGCGGGGGACCTTTGCTCTCGCTTTCCGGCTGCGCCCGCGCGACCGAGGAGCCGGCCGTCAGCGCCGGGACCGCGAGCGCACCGGTGGCGAGGAAGTGGCGGCGGTTGAGGTTCACCAGGTCAGCCCGTGGCCGAAGGGGTATTTCACCGTGCCGACGTCCTTGCCCGCGGGGACGTCCACCGGCAGCTTGCCCTGCGGCTTCACCTTCCCGAGGATCACCTTCGCCAGCGCTTCGAGCGAAGGCGAGATGTAGCCGTACGTGGCGAGCCACGTCTTGATCGGGTTCTCGTAACCGGCGTCGTAGGGGATCTGGGCGGCGACCGCGACGACGGGTTTCCCGGTGTCGGCCAGCGCCTGCAACAGCTTGCCCTGCAACGGATACGTGCCGACGTTGTTGGTCAGCACGACGACGAGGTCGACGTTCTTCGCCGCCGCGACGGCCTGCGCGATCTGCGCGTCGGTCGGTGTCTGGCCGGTCTGCAACGCCGTCGCCTGCGTGCCGTGCGCGGTGAGCTTCGCGGCCAGTGACGTCGTCGTGCTCACGCCCCAGCCGGTCACGAGCGTCTTCGCGGGCTGCTGCTTGAGCGGCAGGACGCCGCCGTCGTTGCGGATCGCGGTGACCGACCGGTCGGCGATGCCCTGCGCGGTCGCGAGGTTGGCCGGGGTGCCGACCTTCGACATCACCTTGGCCGGGTCGACGAACGGCGAGGTCAGGATGCCCCGGTTCAGCTTGAGCTTGAGCACCCGGAGGACGCTCTCGTCGATGCGCTGCTCGGTCAGCTCACCCTTGCGGACGGCGTCGAGCACCGAGTTGATCGCGAGTTCGAGGTTCACCGGCATGAGCAGCTGGTCGATGCCCGCCTTCAGTGCCAGCACCGGGATCTCCGCGTCGCTGTGCATCTCGCGCACGGCGTCCATCGAGAGCGAGTCGGTGACGACGACACCGCGGTAACCGAGCTCCTCGCGCAGCTTGCCGGTGAGGATCGGCTTCGACAGCGTCGCGGGCTCGCCCGACGGGTCGAGGCTCGGGAACTGGATGTGCGCGCTCATGATCGAGTCGATGCCGGCCTTGATCGCGGCCTTGAACGGCGGCACGTCGGTCTCGCGCCAGCTGGCCTCACTCCGGTCGATCCTGGGCAGCTCGTGGTGACTGTCGGTGGCGGCGTCGCCGTGGCCGGGGAAGTGCTTCGCGGCGGCGGACACCGTCTCGGAGCGCCGCCCGGAGTTCTGGAAGCCCCTGACCTGGGCCGCGACGAACTCGCTTGCAAGGTCCGGGCGGCCGGAGAAGGAACGGACACCGATCACCGGGTTCGCCGGGTTCGAGTTCACGTCGGCGTCAGGGGCGAAGTCCTGGTTGATGCCGACGGCGCGCAGTTCGTGCCCGAGAATCCGGGCGGCCTCCTGCGCGGCCTTGGTGTCCCGGCCCGCCGAGATCGCCATCGCGTTCGGCAGTTCGGTGGCGGGGGCACCCATCCGGGTGACCGTGCCGCCTTCCTGGTCGGTCGCGATCTGCAGCGGGATGTGGGCGCCGCTGCGGAGAGCGGTCCGCTGGAGCCCGTTCGACAGCTTCGCGACCTGTACTGGATCGTCGAAGTTGTCGCGGCTGTCGTTGTTGAAGTAGATGACGCCGCCCAGGTGGTACTTCTCGATCACCTGCGCGGGGGTGTCCACACCGAAGTCGGCCTTGTTCTTGGCGTTGACCTCGTCGGCGGACTTCCCGTTCACCCAGGTGACGAACAGCTGCCCGACCTTCTGCTCCAGGGTCAATCCGCGCAGCGTCCGCTGCGCCTCCACGTCCGCCGTCACCGGCTGCGCGGTCGCCGGAACGGCCGTGACGGCGAGGGTGAGCAGACCCGCGAGGGGCACGGCGAGCGCATGGATCCTCCGATGACGGGCGTGCGCGGTTCGGGTCGTCACCTCAAAGCCTCCCAGATTCGTGCCTGACTCTCAGGTGGAAAGAAGTCCACCTGGAAGCACTGATATCCGGAAGCTACCCACGAGCACTTTGCTTGTCCATCGGCCACCCCCGCGATCGGTCCGTTCATACACAAAGGGACGCGAACGGGCCTGTCACGCTTGAAAACAGGGCTAAAACACTGGCGGCGCCCGTCGGCCGAAGCCGGCGGGCGCCGCCAATCAGTGCGGGCAACTCGGGCGACCAAGCGTGCAACTCTGGTCGTACCTTCATGGACTCGGCGTCCGGCGTCCCGGTACGCAGTCCCTAGACGACGAGCCTCCCGCGGCGCGCTGCGCGTGGGTACCCGGTGTCCGCACACGGAGATTCGCCGGGGTGGAACAGGCTTCTCTTCTACCTGTTCCCTGGCCGACCGAACGTCCGCACCTACTTTCTACGCCGTGAGCCGGGTCACTTCAAGTGCGCAGACGGGTGCACCGGTACAGAGGCTCGATCTAGTGACACGGGCACCCTCCGCGACGGACAATTCGCGGCCCTGGCTGCGAAAACCGGTTCGGTACCGCCGTGTGGGTGTGCGCTCAGCGGGTGCGTTTGCGCCGGTTGTAGCCGTACCAGGTGGCCCCGGCGGCGAAGGCGCCGAGCGCCACCAGCCCCGCCGACCGCGCCGGGATCCGGGTCCGCAGCGACATCGGGTGCTCGAAGGCGAGGATCTCCCAGCCCTGCTCGGTCGCGTGCTTGCGCAGGACGCGGTCGGGGTTGACCGCGTGCGGCCGTCCGACGACTTCGAGTAGCGGGATGTCGGTGCTCGAGTCGGTGTACGCGTGGCACTGGGTGAGGTCGTAGCCGTACGTCGTCGCGAGTTGCTTCGCGGCGACGGCCTTGTTCTCGCCGTAGCAGTAGAAATCGACTTCGCCCGAGTAGCGACCGTCCACGATCTGCATCCGCGTGGCCACGCTGCGCGTCGCGCCGAGCATTTCGGCGACCGGTGCGACGACTTCCTCGCCGGTCGCCGACAACACGACGACGTCGTGCCCGTCCGCGCGATGCGAGGAGATCAGTTCCGCGGCCTCCGCGTAGACGAGCGGGTCGACGACGTCGTGCAACGTCTCGCGGACGATGGCGGACACCTGGGCGACGTCCCATCCGGCGCACAGCGCGGAAACCTCGGCCCGCATCCGCTCGGTCTTCGCCGCGTCCGCGCCCGCGAGGGAGAAGACGAGCTGGGCGTACGCGCTGCGAAGCGCGGCTCGGCGGTTGATCAGGCCTTCGCGCAGAAGAGGCTTGCTGAAGGCCAGTGCGCTCGAGGAGGCGATGATCGTTTTGTCGAGATCGAAGAACGCCGCGACCGTGCTGGGCGTCGTGCTGGGTCGGTCCACCCGCCAAGGATAGGAGAGCCGGACACCGGCCCGCCCGTTGGTCGACCACGGCCGGGATACCGCGGTGGAAAATTCACGACCGCGCATGGGATCCGGCGCGTCGTGCCGTTATCGAATTGTGGGTACCGGCGTCGCCCGCAACGGGGCGGTATCGGAGTTACAGTGAGATTGTCCGGTGTAGCACCGGGCCCTGGTTCAGTCCGACCCCCCGGGGCTGAACCCCAGGCGGCCCTCGTCCCTCCCCCCTGGCGAGGGCCGCCCTCTAACTTCCCGCCCTGCCAATGGTTCAGACCTTGTCGGTCGCGGAAATCCCTTCAGGACAAGGCCGAATCGGACGAAGTTCGTTAACTTTCTTTTCTCTCAACGGTTTCCGTGCGCGGTTTCGTCGAGGAACAGGATGGGATGAAAGCCGGGAAGTATGCCGGAAGGGACCGACGAAAGCGCCGGGAAAACGATCTCTCGCCGCGGAGTTGTCCACAACACCCCGGTTGTCCACAGGCGGGACGGAACGGCGTTGTGCGCGGACGGAAGCGGCGCGACCGTGGAGTCACAACCCGAGTCCGACCGATCACTGGGGGAGCCATGACCGAAGAACATCCACTCGTCGTCGCCGGAGACGACATCCTGCTCGACGAGATCCTGCGCGTGGCGGCTGCCGCGGGCTGCGAGGTCGAACGAGCACCGGATCTGGACGCCGCACGCGGGAGATGGGCCCGCGCGCCGCTCGTGGTGCTCGACGAGGAGGCCGCGAGCACACCGAATCGCCTGCTGCGACGGAACAAGGTCCTGCTCGTCTGCAAGGGCGCGCCGACCCCGGTGACGTGGGAGCGTGCCTTCAACACCGGTTCGGAGAAGGTCCTTTCGCTGCCGGACGAGGAAAGCGACCTCATCGGCGAGTTCGCCGACGTCGTCGACGGGCCCGCGCGGGACGACGGCGTCGTCATCGGGATCATCGGCGGGCGGGGCGGAGCCGGTGCTTCCGTACTGGCGGCCGCCGTCGCGTACCGGGCGGAGAAGTCCGGCAGCGGCGGCCTGCTCGTCGACTGCGACCCGCTCGGCGGCGGGGTCGACGTCCTCCTCGCCGCCGAACGCGATCGCGGGCCGCGCTGGCCGGAGCTCGACCTCGGTGGCAGGGTGTCGATGACCGCGTTGAGCGAAGCCCTGCCACGAAAGAAATACGCGACCGGCTCACTGTCCTTTGTGTCCTACGGCAGGGAAGGACGCGGCCCCGGTCCGGACGCGATCGAGGGCGTGTTGTGCGCCGGGCGGAGGGCCGGGCGGACGGTCGTCTGCGATCTGCCGAGGTATTTCGGCACCGAAACGTCCGCCGTGATCGGGCTGGCCGATCTGGTCGTGGTCGTCGTCCCCGCGGAACTCCGAGCCTGCGCGGCGGCGAAACAGGTCATCGCCAGGCTCGAACCCCACGCGACACGGATCGGTGTCGCGGTCCGGGGCCCGTCGCCCGCCGGGCTGATCCCGCAAGAGATCGCCGACGCCGTCGGTGTCCCGCTCATCACGTCGATGGGTCGCGAGCGATCCCTTTCGGCGGCCCTCGATCGAGGCGAGTTTCTTTTGAAGCCTCGTGGACACCTGGCGACGGCCGCCACCGAAGTCCTCGCGGCCGCACGCGGAAACCTGGCCGGTGCCTCGCGATGACCGACGATCTGGTCGAGCGGGTCCGGCGGCGGCTGGCCGGATCGGCCGTCCCGGCGGACCCGGTGAGCGTCGCGCGGGCGGTCCGCGCCGAAGCAGGCGGGGCGCTCGGTCAGGACGCCGTCCTCGGCGCGGTCCGGCTGGCCCGCGACGAGTTCGTCGGCGTCGGCCCGCTCGCGCCGCTTCTCGAAAAGCCCGGCGTCACCGACATTCTCGTCACCGCCCCCGATGAGGTCTGGGCCGACATCGGTGAAGGTCCCAAAGAGACAGAAGTTCGCTTCACCGACGAGGAAGCGGTCCGCAGGCTGGCCCAGCGGCTCGCCCTCGCCGGTGGACGGCGGCTGGACGACGCGCAACCGTTCGCCGACTGCTGGCTGCCGGGAGCGGGACCGCGACGCCGGATCAGGATGCACGCGGTCCTCCCGCCGATCGCGCCCGCCGGGACTTCCCTTTCGCTCCGCATTCTCCGGCCCGCCAGTCATGATCTCGCCGAACTCCGGTTGCGCGGGGTGTTCGGCACCAGCGGTGCGGACCTGCTCGATTCGGTCATCCAGCGACGGCTCGCGTTCCTGGTGTCCGGCGGGACGGGGGCGGGCAAGACGACCCTGCTCTCCGCGCTGCTCGGCGCGGTGCCCCCGGGCGAACGCATCGTCTGCGTCGAGGACGCCGGCGAACTGCAACCGGATCATCCGCAGTTCGTCAGCCTGATCGCCCGCCCGGCCAACGTCGAGGGCGCGGGAGAGATCAGTCTCGGTGAGCTGGTGCGGCAGGCATTGCGCATGCGCCCGGACCGCCTGGTCGTCGGCGAGGTGCGTGGCGCCGAGGTTTGCGCGCTGCTCAACGCGATGAACACCGGGCACGAGGGCGGAGGCTGCACCGTGCACGCCAATTCACCGATGGAGGTCCCGGCCCGGATGGAGGCGCTGGCTTCGCTCGGCGGGCTCAAACGGGACGCCCTGCACAGCCAGCTGGCGGCCGCGGTGCGGGTGGTGCTGCACATGCGCCGCCTGCCGGGCGGGATCCGGCGGCTGGACGAGGTCGGCGTCCTCCGGTCGTTCCGAGGCGAGGCCAAGGTCGTCCCGATCTGGAGCAAGGGCAACTGGATCGGCGACGAGACCCCGTTCGAGGAGATGGCGGCATGAACCCCTGGTTCCTCCTGTCCTGCGGCGCGGGAGTGGCCTGCTGGCCGAGACCCGTGGCGGGCACGCCGTTCGCCTGGCGGCCGCCCCGAGCCGTCCGCGTGGGCTGGTGGCCGCTGCCCGCGTTGCTCGTCCTGCCGCTGCTCGGGATCGGCTGGGCGGTGGCGACGCTCGTGGTGACCTTGACCGTCCGTCAGGAGCACCGATGGCGGGCACGGGCGAAGGCGGCGCTGGCCGAAGCAGAACTCACCGCCTCCGTGCTGCGGACGATGATCGGCGAACTCCGGGCGGGTGCCCATCCGGTGGCGGCGATCGAAGCCACCGCGGAGGCGATGCCCGCGGCGTCCGAACGGTTGCGCGGACTCGGCGCGGCCGCCCGGCTCGGTGGCGAGACCGCCGATCCGGACGCGCCACCGGCGCTGGTGAACGCCTGGACCCTCGCGAACCGGTTCGGGCTTCCGATGGCCGACGTGCTCGACGCCGCACGACGGGATGCCGAGGCGGAGATCGGCTTCCGGCGCCGTCTCAAAGCCAAGATGGCCGGCCCCCGGGCGAGCGCCGCCGTACTCGCCCTCCTCCCGCTGGTGTGCCTGCCGCTCGGCGAGGCGATGGGGGCGAGTCCGGTCGCCGTCCTCACCGGGACGGGTGCCGGTCAGTTCCTGCTCGTCGTCGGCAGCGGGCTGCTCTGGACAGGCACGGCCTGGTGCCGGGCACTCACCGGGCGGGTGGCGCCGTGCTGACCGGAGCGGCGTTGATCCTGCTGGGCGGTGCCGTCTTCTCGTGGCCGCACGTCGCTGCCCGGACCGTCGCGCGGCCAGGACGTCTCCTCGCCTGGCTCCGGGAACGGTCGTCCCGGGACAAAGGCGTCTCCGAACTCCTCCGGTCCGCCGCCACGCTCGACCTGCTGGCCGCCTGCCTGGCGGGCGGGCTGCCGGTGCCCGTCGCGCTCGAGGCCGTCGTACCGGCAGCGTCACCGAAGACCGCGGCGGCGCTGCGTTCGGTGGCGGCGCACCTCGCCGTGGGTGTCGGACCGGCGGAAGCCTGGGCACCGATCCGCGATCGGCCCGGCCTGACCGAACTGTCCGTCGCCGCCGTCCGCACGGCGAGAGCGGGCACCGCGCTCGCGACCCACGCGAAGGACCTCGCGCGAAGACTGCGCGAATCGCTCTCCGCCGAGGCCGAGGAGCGCGCCGAACGGGCCGGAGTGCTGCTCGCGGCCCCGATCGGCCTCTGCTTCCTCCCCGCGTTCCTCTGCCTCGGCGTCCTGCCCGTCGTGCTCGGCCTCGCCGGTCGTCTCGGCGGCCCCCTCTAAGAGCCGGACGGCGGAACTGAAGAGGAAGCACGAATAAGCGACCAAAGCCGCGAACCCGCCCCGGCCGAAGGCCCCGCTATCGCGGGTGCACCGACACACAGAACCGAAAGGCGATTCCCCATGTACAAGCTCCCCACCTTCCGCGACGACGACGGCATGGTGACGATCGAATACGCCATCGCCACCTTGGCCGCCGCCGCGCTGGCCGCCGTCCTCTACCTGGTCGTCAGCAGCGAGGCCGTCGTCTCCGGGCTCACCGGGCTCATCGAGCGGGCCTTGTCGGTGAAGCTCTGATGCCCGACCGCGGGTCCGTCACGGTGGAGGCCGCGCTCGGTATCGGCGCGCTGACCTTCGTCTCGGCGCTGTTGTTCGCCGGGATCGGGGCCGCTTCCGACCAGCTTCGCTGCACTGACGCGGCTCGAGAGGCGGCCCGGCTCCTCGCCCGCGGCCAGCCCGCCCGTGCCGAACAGGCGGTGCGGGAGATCGCGCCGCCCGGCGCGCGGCTGGACGTCGTCCGCGAAGGCGACACCATCTCCGCCGGTGTCGAGGCCGAACCGGTGGCCGGACTCCTGCCGGGAATCCGGCTGAACTCCCGTGCCTTCGCCATCGCCGAGCCGGGGAGCGGGCCGTGACCGCGGACGATCGCGGCGTCGCGACCGCGTGGACCGCCTCGATCGTCGCCGTCCTGATCGGCGCGGTGGCGTTCGTCTTCTGGCTCGGCGCCGCCGTCACGACCCGGCATCGCGCCGAGGCCGCCGCCGATCTGGCGGCGCTCGCGGCGGCCTCACACGCGACGGACGGTCCCGGCGTGGCCTGCGAACGGGCGCGGCAGGTCGCCGTCCGGATGGCGGTCACGCTCCTGACCTGCCGGTGGGAGCGCGGCGATGCCCTGGTCGAGGTGCGATCGGAGCCGTCAGGACACCTCGCCGCCATCGGACGGGCCGAGGCACGCGCCAGGGCCGGTCCGGTCGACCGGCCACCGTGACGGGCGTCGCACGGTGAACGGTCGCCGGGCGGTGACCGGCCGGTAGTACGCGTGAGTAACCGCTGGGCGCGGGCAGCGGTCGTTGACGCACGGCGAGCGGTCGAAACCATGATCAGCGCTCCGCCGAACGGTCGTCCGCCGCTCACCGTGAGCGCCGTCACGAGGGCCGGAAGCCCAGGTCGGCTGCGACGAACGGCCCAGGCCCGGTCGGAGACGCCGGTTAACCGGACGTCCGGCGTTCGGTCCGTCCGGTCGCACTACCGCGCGTTCATCGCTGCGTAACCGCCGGTTGTCGCGTGAGGTCTTCTCCCGATGTGCAACTTGCCGTTTATTGAGATGTGCACCACTTCGAAAAGTTCGCCGAGGCCGGTGCGACAGAGACAGACACAGGACAGAGTTGACCTGAGGCAGGGACAGTAATGTTGGACGCGAATTGGCCGGACAGCTGGCGGGGCGCCTTCCGCATCGAAATGCGTGCGGAGGCGATCGGTCTCGCCTGGCGTGGCTGGCCGGTGCTCCCGGGTGCCGAGCCCGCGGCGCTCACCGCCGAAGGTGACGACCTCACCTGGCGGCGTCCCGTCCCGGCCCAGGACGACTGGCGCGAACTGACCGAGACCCACCCGCACGAGGTCGCCACCTGGTTCGGCGACGAAACGCACAGCCTGCTCGTGGCCACCGGCACCGTGCTGGACGCCATCGAGGTCGACGACGAGCTCGGCAAGGCCGCGGCCCGCCTGCTGCGCGCCACCGGTCACCCGGCGCCGATCGTCGCGATGCCGAACGGCCGCTGGCTGTTCCTCACCACCGTCGCCACGAGCATCCCGCGGGAACTGGCCGACGAGGCTTCGATCCAGTGGCACGGCGCGAACGACTACATCCCGCTGCCCCCGTCGCCGTTCCAGCACGGTGTCGTGCACTGGCGGGTCAAGCCCGAGGTCTGGGGCTGGCAGCTGCCCGAGGCCACCGAGGTGCACGACGTGCTCGTCCGTGCGCTGGCCGGTGACAAGGCCGCCACCCCCGTGGCGACCCTGAGCACCGCCGCCTGATCAACCCACAATTTCAAGCCAACAGGTGGCCGGACCGGGACCCGTGCTGACGCAACGCCCCGAGCACGGTGTCCAGAACAGCCACCGCCCCCGCCTTGTCCAGCGGATCGTTGCCGTTCCCGCACTTCGGCGACTGGACGCAGGACGGGCAGCCGGCCGGGCACTCGCAGGAAACGATCGCCTCCCGCGTTGCGGCCAGCCAAGGGACAATTGCGGCAAACCCGCGATCGGCGAATCCCGCACCCCCGGGATGGCCATCGTGCACGAACACCGTCGCCTCCCCGGTGTCTTCGTGCCACGCGGTCGACACCCCGCCGATGTCCCAGCGGTCGCACGTAGCGAACAGCGGTAGCAGGCCGATCGCCGCGTGCTCGGCGGCATGCAGGGCACCGGGGACGCGCGCCGGATCCAATCCGGCGCCCGTCCCCGGTGCTCCGCCAAGTTCCCCGGTCCCCACCCCGGAGCCTCCGGTCCCCACCGGCTCCAGAACCCCGGCCCCCGGCCGATGGCCCCCGGTCCCCGCCACGCCATCGGACAGGCCGAGCAGCTCCGCCGAGATCGTGTACCAGACGGCGCGGGTGTGCAGGCTCTGCTCCGGCAGGTCGAGCGGAGTCTGATCCAGCACCTCGCCCGACGGACGTCTCCGCAAGTAGCCGACCACTTGCGAACTCACCGACACCTCGCCGAGGTTCACCGTGATCCCGCCGTGCGTCCTGGTCTCTTCGGTGCGCAGCACGCTGATGTCGACGATCTCGCGCGGTGACGTGCTCCAGTCCGGATCCTCCGCGTGTACCAGGGCGAGCCCGGTCTCCAGATCCAGTTCGTCGACCACATAGGACGAACCCTGGTGCAGGTACACCGCGCCGGGATGCACCGCGTAGCAGGCGGAACCCGGGTCGACCGTGCCCAGCATCCGGCCGGAATCGGCTTCCACCACGGCGATCTGCTCGCCGCCGGAACCGCGGATGCCGACCTCGGAATGCGGCCGGTCGCGCGAAGTCCAGTACCAGCCGCTCGTGCGGCGCCGGATGATCTTCTCCTTGACCAGATCGGCGAGTACGGCACGCGCCGCGTCACCGCCGAAGGCCGCGACCTCCGGTTCGGTCAACGGGAGTTCGGCGATGGCGCAGGCCAGTTGCGGCCCCAGCACATACGGATTCGACGGGTCGAGGACGGCGGCCTCCACCGGCCGGTCCAGGATCGCGGCCGGATGGTGCACGAGATAGGTGTCCAGCGGATCGTCACGGGCCACGAACACGACAAGTGCCGCGTCACCCGCTCGCCCGGCCCGGCCGGCCTGCTGCCAGAAAGACGCGAGCGTCCCCGGGTAACCGGCCAGCACCACCGCGTCCAGCCCGGCGATGTCGACGCCGAGTTCGAGCGCGTTCGTCGTCGCGACCCCGAGCAGCCGACCGGAGAGCAACGCCGCTTCGAGGGCACGCCGCTCCTCCGGCAGGTACCCGGAGCGGTACGCGGCGACGGAATCCGCCAAGGAACCGTCCACTTCGGACAGAATCCGCCGGGCGCCGAGCGCGGTCAGCTCCGCTCCTCGCCGCGACCGGACGAACGCCAGCGAGCGGGCGCCCTCGATGACCAGTTCGGCGAGGATCCGGGAAGCCTCGGCGCCGGCCGAGCGCCGCACCGGCGCCCCGTTCTCGCCCGATAGTTCCGACAGCAGCGGGGGTTCCCACAACGCGACCGTGCGGGCCCCGCGCGGCGAACCGTCCTCGGTGACCGGGACACAGTCCTGTCCGGAGAGTTTCGCGGCGAACGCCGCCGGGTCCGCCGTGGTCGCGGACGCGAGGACGAAGACCGGCGAAGCGCCGTAGTACGCCGCGACCCGCCGCAGCCTGCGCAGCAGCAGCGCCACATGGGAGCCGAAGACACCGCGGTAGCTGTGGCATTCGTCGACGACGACGAACGAGAGCCGCCGGAAGAACCGTGACCAGCGCGAGTGCGACGAGAGGATCCCGCGGTGCAGCATGTCCGGGTTCGTGAACACCCAGTTCGCGTGCGCGCGGACCCAGTCCCGCTCTTCCAGTGGGGTGTCGCCGTCGAACGACGCCGCCCGCGCCTTCTTGATGTCCAAAGAGGACACGGCGCGCAACTGATCGGCGCCGAGTGCCTTGGTCGGGGACAG
Source organism: Amycolatopsis sp. lyj-108 (assembly GCF_046549005.1). Classification (NCBI taxonomy): domain Bacteria; kingdom Bacillati; phylum Actinomycetota; class Actinomycetes; order Pseudonocardiales; family Pseudonocardiaceae; genus Amycolatopsis; species Amycolatopsis sp. lyj-108. The sequence goes on from NZ_JAJPWQ010000001.1 coordinate 815,974, forward strand.
GTACAGCGCCGTGGCCCGCTCGTCCTCGACCAGTGCCGAGAGCACCGGCAACTGGTACGCGAGCGACTTGCCCGACGCGGTGCCGGTGGAGATCACGACGTGCTTGCCGTCGCGGGCCAGCGACGCGGCTTCCGCCTGATGCCGCCACGGCGCCTTGACGCCGTTCGCCGTCAGCGCCTCGACGACCGGATCCGCCGCCCACTCCGGCCAGTCCACCGAATCCGCCGGGCGTGACGGCAGTTCGGCCACATGGGTGACCGGGTACAGCGAAGCCGGGATTCCCGCCGTCGCGCGGTCGAGAAGCCGCCGACCCTTACCGGATTCCGCCGTGCCGTCCACCTTCGGAAGCTTCGCACAGCGCACCGACAGAAACGGACCGCCGCCGGACGGAACGAGCACTGGAACGGGCCGCCGATGATCGATACAGTGACCAGCCTCACAAGATTACGGAACGTGCGGTGGCGGGGACGCCTTGCCGCCCTCCATCCCACTACCAATACACTCCCGCAATCCACACCGTCTGTGGCGAGCGTCATGTGAGACGTGCCTTGCAGTGCGACTAGCGTGACGTTCGGCTCAGATCCCATGTCAACGCACGAGCCGCCGGCTCCATCGGCGGATCGTCGTTGGCCAACGGCGACGTCTCCAGGAGGACGAATGTCCCGGCAGTTCCTCGCGGAGGGCGAACTCACGCTCTCCGGAGGTGGTTACACCATCGTCGGTGTGATCGCCGTGGTCGCCCTTGCCGCACTGGTCATCGGCTACGTTCTGCTCAAGGAGGTCCTGGCCGCTGGCCAGGGCACCTCCAAGATGCAGGACATCGCGAAGGCAGTGCAGGAAGGCGCGGCTGCCTATCTCAAACGGCAGCGCAACACCCTCGTGATCTTCGGGGGAATCGTGTTCGTGTTGCTCTTCGCTTTGCCGGCCGAAGACTGGAACGAGAAGATCGGCAGGTCCCTCTTCTTCCTGGTCGGCGCGGGGTTCTCCTTCGCGATCGGCTATCTCGGCATGTGGCTGGCGACGCAGGCGAACCTGCGTGTCGCGGCCGCTTCGCGTGAGCCCGGCGGTCGCGAAAAGGCGATGCGACTGGCGTTCCGCACCGGCGGCGTCGTCGGCATGATCACCGTCGGTCTCGGCCTCTTCGGCGCCGCGGTGGTCGTCCTGGTCTACACCGGACAGGCCCCGAAGGTGTTGGAGGGCTTCGGTTTCGGTGCCGCGCTGATCGCGATGTTCATGCGTGTCGGCGGCGGTATCTTCACGAAGGCCGCCGACGTCGGCGCCGACCTGGTCGGCAAGGTCGAGCAGGGCATCCCCGAGGACGACCCGCGCAACGCGGCCACCATCGCCGACAACGTCGGTGACAACGTGGGCGACTGCGCCGGGATGGCGGCGGACCTCTTCGAGTCGTACGCGGTCATGCTCGTCGCGGCGCTGATCCTGGGTAGCACCGCCTTCGGCGTGCACGGCCTGATCTTCCCGCTCATCGTTCCCGCCATCGGCGTGATCACCGCGGTCATCGGTGTCTACATCACCAAGGCCAAGGCGGGCGAAGGCGGTCTGGTCACGATCAACCGCTCGTTCTACATCTCCGCGGGGATTTCCGCGGTGCTCTCGACGATCGCGGCGTTCGTCTACCTGCCCGGTTCGTTCTCCGAGTTCGGACAGGCCTTCGCCGGCAAGTCCGGCAACCCGGCGCTGATCGCGACCCTCTCGGTGATCATCGGCATCGTGCTCGCCGCGATCATCCTCAAGCTCACCGGCTACTACACCGGCACCGAGTACAAGCCGGTCAAGGAGGTCGGCAAGTCCTCGGAAACCGGTGCGGCCACAGTGATCCTGGCCGGTATCTCGGTCGGTTTCGAATCCGCCGTGTACACCGCGCTGGTCATCGGCGCGGCCGTTTTCGGAGCCTTCCTGGTCGGTGGCGGCGTCGCGCTGTTCGCCGTGGCGCTGGCCGGTACCGGTCTGCTCACCACCGTCGGTGTCATCGTCGCGATGGACACCTTCGGCCCGATTTCGGACAACGCGCAGGGCATCGCCGAGATGTCGGGTGACGTCGACGAGGACGCCGCGCAGATCCTCACCGAGCTCGACGCGGTCGGCAACACCACCAAGGCCATCACCAAGGGCATCGCGATCGCCACGGCGGTCCTCGCGGCGACGGCGCTGTTCGGGTCCTATCAGGACGCGATCACCAAGGCGATCGGCGATGGCAAGGAATTCGTCGCGAACATCGTCGGCCCGGAGACGCTCGTCGGTGTGATCATCGGCGCGGCGGTCGTGTTCCTGTTCTCCGGTCTCGCGGTCAACGCGGTGTCCCGTGCCGCCGGCGCGGTCGTCTACGAAGTGCGCCGCCAGTTCCGCGACATCCCGGGGATCATGGAGGGCACCACGCGGCCCGAGTACGGCCGTGTCGTCGACATCGTCACGCGCGACTCGCTGCGTGAGCTGACCACTCCAGGTCTGCTCGCGGTCTTCGCCCCGATCGCGGTCGGTTTCGGCCTCGGCACCGGCGCGCTCGCCGGTTACCTTGGCGGTGCGATCGCGACCGGCACCCTGATGGCGATCTTCCTCGCCAACTCCGGTGGTGCCTGGGACAACGCGAAGAAGCTCGTGGAGGACGGAAGCCACGGCGGCAAGGGTTCGGACGCGCACGAGGCCACCATCATCGGTGACACCGTGGGCGACCCGTTCAAGGACACCGCCGGTCCGGCGATCAACCCGCTGATCAAGGTGATGAACCTGGTGTCGGTGCTGATCGCCCCGGCGGTCGTGCAGTTCTCGATCGGCCCGGACGCCAACGTCGGCGTCCGGATCGGGATCTCGCTGGTCGCCGTCGCGATCATCGTCGCCGCGATCGTCGTCTCCAAGCGCCGCGAGTCGGTCCTTTCCGACACGCCCGCGCAAGCGAAGGCGTAACGCCGAAAGTTCTGTTCCGCCGGGCCCGCCACGATTTCCGTGGCGGGCCCGGCGGCTTTCCGGCGCAGGCTAATCTCTGCGCGTCACGCCGATCCGATCCGGGGAGTCCCTGCCATGAGGCGTTCGATCGTCCTGTTCGCCGCCGTTCTCCTCCTCGCGGGCTGCGGTGGCGCCGAGCAGGCGGCCGCACCTTCTCCTTCTTCTCCCGCTCCCGCGGCCGGGGGTTCGTGGATGGACGGTTTCTGCGGTTCGCTGATCGACTTCGCCAAGATCGGTGACTTCACGATGCCCGACTTCGAGCAGGACGATGTCGCCAGCGCGCGGCGGGTGATGGACGAGGCCTTCGGGGTGTTCGCGCCCGGTTTCGACAACGCGGTCACGGGCCTGCGGAAGCTCGGCCAGGCACCGAGCGCGGAAGCCGACGCGGCACGCAAGAGCATCGTCGACGCGCTGACGCCGATCCGGGACGAGGTCCTCGCCGCGAAGGCCGCGCTGGACGCCGCGCCGAAGGACGACAAGAGGGCCGTGGCGGCCGCCGCGGCCGCTTTCCGGCAGATCGGCTCCGACATCAACGACATGCCCGACCCGTTCCAGCAGCTGGAAACGAACGCGTCGTTGAAAGCGCTGGCCGCACAGGCGCCGAACTGCAAGAAGCTGCCTTCCTGACCTTTCTTGCCGCCACGTTGATTTGCATTGCCCACCGGTATCGGTACCGTCGGGGGCCAATCGGGAAGTCGTCAGGTCGGGAGGTGTTTTCGTGCGGCCGCGGTTCACCGTCCTTGCCGCGCTAGCAACAGGTATCGGGCTCGGCCTCGCCGGGTGCGGGCAGCAGCCCGCGGTGACTTCCCACGCCAGACAAGAAGGTCTCGCGACGGTCAGCGCGTCGGAGGCCGACCCCGCCTCCGCTTGGGCGGAGGGATACTGCGGCGCGGCGGGCGGACTCGTCCGGACGCTGGCGACGTTGCCCAGCGTCGATCCGAGCTCGCCGCAGCAGGCTTCGCGTACGTCCAGCGAGTTGATGGCTTCTGTGGTCCGAGGGCTGGACCGCACCACCGCCGCGTTCCAGGACCTCGGTCCGGCCCCGGTCGCCGGCGGCGACACCTCGCGAACGGCCGCCGTCGACCAGCTCGAAGGCATCCGCGCCCGCGCCGACGACGTCCGCCACCGTCTCGACTCCTCAGCCGAGCCCGAAGCGACGAAAACCGCGCTTCGCGACGCGAGGACGTCCCTCGACGAACTAGACCGCCTCGACCTTCTCAGGGGCCTTAACGACGTCCCTCAGCTCGCCGCGGCGAGCAGCCGGCTCCCGATTTGCCAGGAATTGGTCAAACAACCTCGCTGAGTCACCGCCTCATCACTGGCCATGACTCGAACTTGTGTTCTATTCTGTGCGGGTGGACGGGACGATCTCGCTCTTCTCGGCGGAGGCGAGCGGGCCGGGGCTCGCCGACCTCGCCGGGGTGCTGTGCGGGCCCGGGCGGATGACGGGTTTCGGGCGGACGGCCGCGCGGCTGTCCGCCGTGGTCGACGAGCCGTGGCGGGCGGGCGCCCTCGCCAGGGAATGCCGTCGGCGCGGCGCCGAGGCGCAGGTCTCGGCCGCCGAATGCGGGCGGCCGCTGGTGAGAACGCCGTTCCGGGTCGACCTGCTGCCGCTGGAGCGGGGCTGGAGCCGTGGTGAAGAGAAGAAGGTTCTGCCGGACGGGTTCCGGCTCGACGGCGCGATGTTGAGGATGTGGGCGCTGGCGGCGGGCAGTCCGCAGGGCAACGGCTACCTGCTCGCGCTCGACCCGGAAGCGCCGGAGACGCACGAGCGGCTGATCGCTGCGCTGGCCCAGCTGGGCGTGCCGGCGAAGGCGCAGCGTGGCGAAGAGGCGTTGTTGCGGGTCACCGGGCGAAGGCGGCTTGCGCATGTGCTGGAGCTGATCGGGGACGCGCCCGCCGGGGCGGAGCCCGCTTGGCCGAGCCTGGTGCCCGTGGTCCGCGCTGGTTGATCTTCACGTGAACGCTATGAAAGGTCCTTTCCTTGCAAATTTCGCAAGGAAAGGACCTTTCATAGCGCTCGGTGACGAGGTAGGTCAGGGTTTCGGAGCCCGGCAGTTCGGGTTCGACAGGTCCAGTTCGCTGCGCGAAAGACAGGAGGTCAGCTGGTAGGTCTGCTCCCCGTAGTTGATGCCCTTCCGCACGGTCACGTTCCCGGCGGCGTCGACCTCGCACGGGTTGTTCATCGTGCACCGCTGGCCGCTTTCGTTGCCGGTGTTGTTGACGCCGACGACCTTCCCGGTCGAGGTCTCGATGATCGGCGACCCCGAGGTCCCGCCGATCGTCTTGCACGCCGAGGTGTACCTGATCGAGTCCTTCCAGACCCAGTCCGCCTCGTGCAGCTCGTGGACGAAGCCGTCGATGTTGCAGGAGTAGATCTTCTTCCAATATCCCGACACCACGTCCATCGCGACGCCCGCCGCCGGACGGGTCGGCGAAAGTGTCAGCGGGGCGATACCGTAGGTCGCCTTGATCTTGGCGTAGCTGGTGTTGAGCTGGTAGAGCGAGACGTCGGTGTCGGTCATCGTCGCGTAGAGCAGCTTCTTCGCCTTGAGGGTGCCCAGCGACGAACGGCCGTCCTTGGACAGCAGGCTGAAGGTCCTCGACGACGGTTGATTGACGATTACTTCTCCGGGGTCCGGGAAACCTTCTTGCAGGCAATGCCCGTTGGAAAGGACGAGGGCGGGGTCGTCGAGGCTCGCCTCGGGCGGTTTGACCACCGACCCGGAGCAGTTCGACAACGCCACGGTTCCGGCGAAAGTGGTCGTGGCTGCTTCGGCCTGTGCGGTCCCGACCAGCGCGGACGCGGTCAGCATGGCGAACAGTGTGCCGAGGAGTCGTCGGGTCACGTGAAGTCCTTTCGGGTCGGCGTGGACATCAAGTGAAGCGTTGGCGGGAGTGAGCCACCACCGTCGAACGGAGGGTGTTCACCCCATCACGCGGGCCCCCGGGCCGACGTGTCGGACATCACGTGCTAGGTGTTGAAAGGAAACATCGACGAGGTCAGCGGCGATGCGCTGGACACACGATCGGCGGCGTGTTGCACCACCTAGCCGTGGTCCGGGCGGTGCGAGCGTGCACACTGACGGGTCGAGAGGCGGCGCGAAGGCGCCGAAGATGAGCGGAGAGCAGGACAGCGTGGCAGGAGCACGGACGAAGAAGACCTCGGCGTCGGACGACGGCGCGGGCCGTCGTCGGCTGGTGATCGTCGAGTCGCCGACCAAGGCCCGCAAGATCGCCCCGTACCTCGGCGCGAACTACGTCGTGGAGTCCTCCGTCGGACACATCCGTGACCTTCCCCGCGGCGCGGCCGACGTGCCCGCCCAGTACAAGGGCGAGTCGTGGGCACGGCTGGGTGTCGACGTCGACAACGACTTCAAGGCGCTGTACGTCGTCACGCCGGACAAGAAGTCCAAGGTCACCGAGCTGAAGAGCCTGCTGAAGGACGTCGACGAGCTCTACCTCGCCACGGACCCCGACCGCGAGGGCGAGGCCATCGCGTGGCATCTGCTGGAGACCCTCAAGCCGAAGGTCCCGGTCCGCCGGATGGTCTTCCACGAGGTCACCGAGCAGGCGATCCGCGCCGCGGCCGACAGCACCCGTGAGCTCGACGCCGACCTCGTCGACGCGCAGGAGACCCGCCGCATCCTGGACCGGCTCTACGGCTACGAGGTCTCGCCCGTGCTGTGGAAGAAGGTCATGCCGAAGCTTTCGGCGGGCCGTGTGCAGTCCGTGGCGACCAGGATCGTGGTCGAGCGGGAACGTGAGCGCATGCGCTTCACGTCAGCGTCGTACTGGGACATCTCGGCGACGATGGACGCCGGAGCCGACGCCTCCCCGCGCAACTTCCCGGCCAGGATGATCGCCGTCGACGGCGCGCGTCTTGCCACAGGCCGCGACTTCGGCTCGGACGGGCAGCTCAAGGCTTCGAACAACGAGATCCGCGTGCTGGCCGAGGCCGACGCGGTCCGGCTGGCCGAGGCGCTGAAGAACCGTGACTTCAAGGTCGCGAGCGTCGAGGAGAAGCCGTACACGCGGAAGCCGTACGCGCCCTTCATGACCTCGACCCTGCAGCAGGAGGCGGGCCGCAAGCTGCGGTTCACCTCCGAGCGCACCATGCGGATCGCGCAGAAGCTGTACGAGAACGGTTACATCACTTATATGCGTACCGACTCCACGACGCTGTCGGAGTCGGCGATCTCGGCGGCGCGCAGCCAGGCGACGCAGCTGTACGGCAAGGAATACGTCTCGCCGTCGCCGCGCCAGTACACCCGCAAGGTGAAGAACGCGCAGGAAGCCCACGAGGCGATCCGTCCCTCTGGCGAGGTCTTCCGCACGCCGGGCCAGGTCGCGAAGGATCTGGACACCGACGAGTACCGCCTTTACGAGATGATCTGGCAGCGCACGATCGCGTCGCAGATGGCGGACGCGAAGGGCACCACGATGTCGGTGCGCATCGTCGGCACCGCCACCAGCGGGGAAGAGGTCACGTTCGCCTCGTCGGGCCGCACGATCACCTTCGCCGGGTTCCTCAAGGCGTACGTCGAGGCCGTCGACACCGAGAGCGGTGGCGAGGCGGACGACAAGCAGAGCCGTCTCCCTCAGCTGGCCAAGGACCAGGCGCTGACCGCGACCGACCTGAGCCCGGACGGGCACACCACGTCGCCGCCGGCGCGCTACTCGGAGCCGAGCCTGGTCAGCAAGCTCGAAGAGCTGGGCATCGGCCGCCCGTCGACGTACGCGTCGATCATCAAGACCATCCAGGACCGCGGCTACGTGTGGAAGAAGGGTTCCGCGCTGGTGCCCTCCTGGGTCGCGTTCGCCGTGATCGGGCTGATGGAGCGGCATTTCGAGCGGCTGGTCGACTACGACTTCACCGCCGGCATGGAGGACGAACTCGACCGCATCGCCGCCGGTGACGAGCACCGCACGCAGTGGCTGTCGAAGTTCTACTTCGGCGGCGACATGGGTGTCGACGGTTCCGTCGGCCGCCTCGGCGGGCTGAAGAAGCTGGTCGGTTCCGGCGTCGAGGACATCGACGCCCGTGAGATCAACTCGATCCCGCTGTTCAGCGACCCCGACGGCCACACCGTCGTCGTGCGCGTCGGCCGCTACGGCCCGTACCTCGAGCGCGAGGTCGACGGCACGTCGCAGCGGGCGAACCTGCCCGAGGACCTGCCGCCGGACGAGCTGACCCTGGAACTCGCCGAGAAGCTGTTCGCGACGCCGCAGGAAGGCCGCGTGCTCGGCACGGACCCGGTCAGCGGACACGAGATCGTGGCGAAGGAAGGCCGCTTCGGCCCGTACGTCACCGAGCTCCTGCCCGAGCCGGAGCCGCTGCCCGAAGGCGCGACAGCCGCGCAGAAGAAGGCCGCGAAGGCGAAGCAGCCGAAGCCGCGTACGGGTTCGCTGTTCAAGTCGATGTCGATCGAGACGATGACCCTCGAAGACGCGCTGAAGCTGCTCTCGCTGCCGCGCGTGGTCGGCAAGGACCCGGAATCCGGCGACGAGATCACCGCGCAGAACGGGCGCTACGGGCCGTACCTGAAGAAGGGCACGGACTCGCGTTCGCTCACGACCGAGGACCAGCTGTTCTCGATCACGCTCGAAGAGGCGCTGAAGATCTACTCGGAGCCGAAGCAGCGTGGCCGGTCCGCGACCGCGAAGCCGCCGCTCAAGGAGCTGGGCGACGATCCGGTGTCGGGTAAGCCGATGGTGGTCAAGGACGGCCGCTTCGGTCCGTACGTGACCGACGGCGAGTACAACGCGACGCTGCGGAAGTCGGACAGCATCGAGGAGCTGACCGCCGAGCGCGGCGCCGAACTGCTGGCGGAGAAGCGCGCGAAGGGCCCCGCGCCCAAGCGCAAGGCTCCGGCACGGAAGCCGGCGGCGTCGAAGACGGCGGCCACCAAGACGACCACGGCCAAGAAGACCACCGCGACCAAGTCGACGGCGGCGAAGACGACTACGGCGAAGAAGCCTTCGGCGCGCTCGACGGCCACGAAGACGAAGTAGCTCCCCTTAGCGCGCTATGAAAGGTCCTTTCCTTGCAAAATTTGCAAGGAAAGGACCTTTCATAGCACTGGGGGACGGGCGGTCAGGAGCGAAGGCCCGCCCAGAAGCCGCACCGGTGATCGGCGTCGTGCGCGACCGGACGGATCGCGTCCGGCGCGAGCGAAAGCACCGTCCCGGCGGGGGCCCACCGGGGTGATCCGGCCGCGTTCGGATCACCCGTGCGCATGAAGGTGGTCCAGTACGCGATCATCTGCTCCGAAAGGCGTTTCTGTGCCTCGTCCAGTGACTGTTCGACCCCGCTGAGCTCGAACAGATAGACCAGTTCGAGGGCGTGCGCCGCGCCGTGCGGCACGGTGGGCACGTCGTTGCCGTTGACGTTGGGCGCGTTCTTGTCGTCGAACTCGTAGGCGTGCACGGAGGTCCGCCGGGACAGCAGCCGGTTCCCCTCCGCCGTCGGGCAGGCCCATGACCGGTCCGTGGTGACCGTCGCCCAGGCCAGGGCGGGCGAAAGGTGGTCCCGCGACGGGTATTCGGCCGCGACCTCGTCCGCGTGCTCGCCGAACGTCTTGCGCAGGAACTCCTGATAGCGCTCCTCGGTGATCGGCTTGAGCTTCTCGACACCGGCGATGAACGCGCGCATTTCGTCGTGCGTGCCGCCGGAAAGCACCGGTACCCGGTGAAAAGCGCCTTGTCGCACGGCTTTCGCGGGATCGTTCGGCAGCAACGGCGTGTGATAGGTCAGGTGATTGCTGAAGGACTGGCTGTCCTTCAGCAGATCCGCGGCCGGGAGCCGACGCAGGCAGCCGATCGTGTCCGGACCCGTGCAGCCGTGGCTCGCGGCCATCGCCGCACCGTCGGCTTCGGTCTTGGAGAGCGGCGAATACGGCGTTTGTGCTTCCTGATTCGGGATCAGGCCCCCGCGCGGCCAGTCCAGCAGGCAAGAGCCGGACATGATCGCGGCCTTGTCGAACAGCCCGGCCGCGGCGGGCGAGGTGAGCAGCGCGCAGGTGCTCATCCCTCCCGAGGACTGCCCGGCCAGTGTCACGTTCCGCGGATCGCCGCTGAACGCGGAGATGTTGCGCTGGGTCCAGCGCAGCGCCGAAAGCTGGTCCATGAGCCCGAAATCGCCGGAACCCTGGAGGCCGGGAAGACCGAAGTAGCCGAAGACGCCGAGCCGGTAGTTCGTCGTCACCACGACGACGTCGCCCTGGTCCGCCAGGCGTCGCGCGCCGTAGAGGCTTCCCGCGTCCATGGTGTAACCGCCGCCGTGCAGCCAGACCAGCACCGGTAGCCGACGGCTGCCCGCGTCACGCGGCACGGTGACGTTCAGGAAGAGGCAGTCCTCGGCGCTGCCCGGCAGGTACTGGGTGCAGGCGGCCCCTGGTTTCGTCGCATCGGCGACGCCCTTCCAGGGTTCGGGCGGTCGTGGCGGCTTCCAGCGATCCTCGCCGACGGGTGGTGCGGCGAACCTGATCCCGCTGAACGTCCGGGTCGGGCCGGAGTCCATCCCGCGGACCGGGCCGGCGTCGGTGCGCACGACCAGCGGATCCGCGGGGGCGACGATCGTGAGAAGGCCGGTGACGATGGCCAGCAGGAGATGCATGACAGGTCCTTTCAGGAGTCCGCGAGACGGCGCCACACACGGGTTCACTGCTTCCTGGTCGCGAGATCGAAGAGGGTCACCAGTTCGGCCGCGTAGGTGGTGAGGTCCGGTTCCGGTGTTCCGGCGAGCAGGAACACCGGGCCCTCCACCGAACGCCGGATCGTCGTCGCCATCACGTGGACGTCGAACTCGCGGAACTCGCCAGACTCCTGGCCCCAGCGCAGGATGCGTTCGACCGGTTCCAGCGCCGCCCGCTCGTTCGCCGGGTCGTAGTCGAGGGCGCCGCCGAGGAAGATGTTCAGCAACGCCCGCATCCGGGTCGGCCGCGCGGCGGCGAACTCGAGATTCGCCTCCAGGTACGTCCGCAGCGCGGCGGTCGCGGACGGCGGATCGGCCATCCGCTCGGTCATGAACGCGCCGATCTCGCGGAAGACGTCTTCGAGGACCGTGCGGACGAGTTCTTCCTTGTTCGCGAAGTGGTACGAGATGAGCCCGGTGCTCGACAGATTCGCCTGTTTCGCGATGCGGGCGAACGACGCGCGGGTGTAGCCGAGCTCGGCGATCGTCTCGATGGCCGCGGCCACGATCTGTGCCCGTCTCGCACTCTCGGTGAACGTCTTCGCCTTTGCTTGCATGAGCAAAAAATAGCTCAGGTGAGCAAATCTGGCGACCGGAAACCGCTCACCGACCGCTCGCCGACCGACCTCACCCGTTCGAACAAAAGTTCTAAAAATTGTCGGTACCAGGGTGTTCAATGGTCAGGTGAGCACTTCAACGACCGCTGTCTTCGACGTCATCGACGAGGTCATCGCCCCGCTGGCCGCCGAGGTTCCGGAGCGTCCCTCGGTGATGGAGTTCTACGATCCGCAGCTCGCCGTGCCGCCGGTGCTGGCCGACGAGGAGCCGACTCCAGGGCTCACCCTGGCCGAGGAGGTGGAGCAGTACACCCGGTTCGTGAGCGGGATGGCGACCATCGGGCTGGCCCCCGGCGGTGAGGTCACGCCCGAGGCCGTCGGGCTGTACCGGGCGCTGCGCGGCGGGTTCATCCGCGGCGTGGTGACCGGGGTGTTCCCGTCCCGCGCGGAGCCGTGGGAGGTCCGGTTCTTCGGCGACGAGGACTACACCACGGTGCTGAACAAGCTCGGCAAGCGAGCGCGGCTGCGGTCCGGTTTCCTCAGCGCGCTGCCCGGCTGGGTGTTCGACGGGCTGCCCGACCATCCGCCGGGCACCGGCGAGACCGTGCGCATCGAAACGGACGCGGGCGGGCTGATCCCGCTGCGGGCCCGCGAGGCCGTCGAGGTGATCCGTGAGGGCGCTTCGCGGCCGCGGCACGGCACGGTCCTCGTCGATCTCGCGGTGCGGAACTCCATCCTCGCCGAGTACCCGCACGGCGCGTTCGGCCTGGTGGACAACGACCTCGGCCGGTACCAGTTCAGCTCGGCGATGGACGGCGACGGCCGCTGGACGCTCACCTGGGGCCCGGCCAGCCGGTCGACGGCCGAGCAATGGATCGTGAAGGCGGTGCAGAACCATGCGTGAACCGGCGACCGTGAAGGAACTGATGAAGCGTGCCGCCGAGCCAGTGCTGCGCGCGGTGCCCGAGCGACGGAGCGTGTACCTGGGCTACGACCCGGAGATCACCGACGACGAGATCCGCCGCCTGTGCCCGTCCTACGACGGGCCGGCGGATCTCGTCACCCAGGCCGAGCGGTACGCGGCCAAGGCGGCGATGCTCGAAGAGGCCGGGCTGATGGAGAACGGCGAGATCCATCCGGCCGCCGTCCAGATGCACGGCGTGATGCTGCGGGGTTCGGTGCGAGGCGTCCTCACCGGCGTCTTCGCGTCCGCGCCCCGCGCGGTGCGGGTCGATTGCTACGGCGACGGGCATCAGGCGGTCGTCTGGCGGATGCGGTCGGAACGGCGGACCACGTTCAGCCTGAGCGATTTCGGCGAGCTGGGAGCCCGGGTGTTCGGCGGGCTCCCGCACGTCCCCGCCGGTGACACCGAGCTCATGCGCATCAGGATCGACGAGCACGGCGTGCCGCTGCCCGGCCAAGACGAGGAGGTCGGCCTGGTCGGAGACACGCTGAACCGGCCGCGGACCGGGACGGCGATCCTCGATCTCGTCGCCTTCGGCGGGCTGAACGCCGAGTACCCGGACTACGGCTTCGTGATCATCGACAACGATCTGGGGAGGTTCGTGTTGTACGCCGCCCCTTCCGAAGGGTGGCTGATGTTCGGTGGAATGGACCGCCGGGCACTGGCGGGCTGGCTGCACGAGGCGGTGGACTTGAGCCGGACGTAGCCGTGGACGAGGGGGGCGGGCATGGACCTGGACCGGCGGGCGGCCGACGCGTGGTTCCGGCGGCGAGGGCTGCCGATGGTCATCCACAGGCGGAGGCGTGGAGCGGGCATGTTGCGCCGTTCGACGCCCGGGCTGGTGTTCCTGAGCCTGCTCGACCTGCTGCTGGCCGGGCTGCTGAAGCTGCTCGACGTCCCCGAGGACGTGCTCGCGGCCCGGATGCGCGAGAGCGGTGTCGCGTACGTCCTCGGTGTGCTGGCGTTGACGTTCGCCGTGGTCGTCGTGCCGGTGATCGCCGGTCGCCTGATGGCGAAACTGCTCCGGGCGCTGCACCGCACGCGGGTCCGGCTGGCCGTCATGGCGGCGACGATCGGCTTTTGGCTGCTCGTATTGCCGCTCGGCGAACGGCTCACCGGGCTGGTGTCGTGGGAGCACCCGCTCTGGGCGGCCGTCCTCGCCAATCTCGCCGCACTGGCCGTGCTGATGCTGCTGGTCCGCATCGGCGTCGGCTCGATCCTGACCTGGGCGGCGCGGAGCGCGGTCGCGCAGGTCAGGGCCATCGGCACGCTGGCGTCGCGGGCGTTGCCGCTGCTTCTGCTGGTGGTGATGTTCAGCTTCTTCACCGCCGAGCTGTGGCAGGCCGTGGAACGGCTGACCCCCGGCCGGTTGTGGCTGGTGGTCGGCTTCCTCGTGCTGATCGGCGCGGTGTTCCTCGCGTCGATGCTGTCCGACGAGATCAAGGAGCTGAAGTCCTGGACCGTGGAACCCGGGGCGCCCGTCCTGCGCGGCACGCCGTTCGACGACGACACACCCCCGCCCGATCGGCGCGCGCTGACGAAGATCGAGCGTTTGAACATCGCCTTGGTGCTGTTCTTCGCCCAAGCGGTGCAGATCGTGGCCTTCGGGGTGCTGGTGTTCGCGTTCTTCATCGTGTTCGGGGTGCTGATCCTCCGGCCGGAGGTCGTGACCCAGTTCGCCGGCCGCGAATCGGCGCCGGGCACCCTCCTGGGTGTCCCTCTTCCGGTGAGTTCCGCGCTCGTCAACGTCTCCGTGTTCCTCGCCGTTTTCTCCGGTCTCTACTTCGCCGCATCAACCGCGACAGATGCCCGGTACCGGCGTTCTTTCTTCGAACCCTTGTTGGAGGATGTGAAGGTCAGCCTCGCGGCGCGTGACATTTATCTGGCCCATTGGGCGGATGTGCGACGAGCCGAGGTGGTTACCCTGGAAGCAGAGGACATTCCGTAGTGAGGTGGTCACCATGAGCGGGAAGGGCGGAACTCCCTTCTTCGATGCCCCCGACTTCGTGAAGGGCGATGGCACTCAGGCAGATCCTCCGGGCGACAGGTTCGCCGACCCCCTGTCCGGGCTGGTCACGACCGGCACCGCGGCCCAAGCGAATCCGTCGGCCGAGGCCGACGACATCCACGTACCGATACCGGGACCGGTCCAGCACGACCCCGAAGTCGTCAGCCGGATGGTCAGCGCGGCCATGCTCGCGGACGAGCAGCCCGCCGGAAGCCCCGGCGCCGTCCGTCCGCCCACCGAGATCGTCAGCACGGTCGGTGAGCAGGGCGCTGCGCCGATCGGGATCCTGCCCCAACAGCGGACCTGGCCTTCGAGGCCGTCTCAGCTGATCCGTCCACCGCGCCGCTTGAAGCAGGAAGAGCCGGTCGAGGTCGACGAAGAGGCCGAGGTCGAAGTACGGCGTGCCAAGCGTTCCATGCAGATGCCGAGGCTCGGCAAGCCGTCGTCGAACACCGCCGGTGTGATGATCGCGGTCGCCCTCATGATCGTCTTCGCGATCCTCGCCATCCAGCTGCTGTCCAGCCTGTTCAACAGCATCACGGGGATCTTCGGGTAACCCGTCCGGCGCTTGCGCCGGACGGGGCCGTCCGGACGGACCTCACCCATCGGGATACCCTGGCCATACGGTCGGGGGACCCGGCGTTGACCCGGGTCGCACCTCGGCGCCGCGTGACTAGTGGGGTGGGCGTATCAGCGAGGGCGTGCAGTCGGTGCCCGAAGCGGGCACTGGTTCTTCGGCGGGGCGTGACGCTTCCACGATGCATCGCGTGCGGCGGGTGCTGGCGATCAAGCCGTTCCGCCGGATCTGGGGTGTCTCGTACCTGTGCAGTGTCGCGGACTGGCTGAACCTGCTGACGCTGACCGGCCTGGTCACCAAACTGACCGACAACTACGCCGCGCAGAACTTCGCGTTCGTCGGTGTCGTGCTGACGTCGCTGCTGCCGGGGCTGCTGTTCGCCCCGCTCGGCGGGCTGCTCGCCGACCGGTTCGACCGGCGCAAGGTGATGGTGCTCTGCGACCTCGGTCGGTGCGGGTTCCTGCTGTCGATCGCGTTCGTCGGCACGCCGTGGTGGGTGTTCGTCGGGAACTTCCTGGTCGGCTGCTGCGCGATGATGTGGATCCCGTCGAAGGACGCGGCGGTGCCGAACCTGCTGCGCCGCCCGGATCAGGTCGAGACGGCCAACCAGCTCGGCATGGTGATGACCTACGGCCTCGCGGTGATCACCGCGGCCGGGGCGAACGCCGTGCTCACCGGTAGTAACACCACGTTCCACTTCTTCCAGGGCGACGCCCAGCTCGGCATCGCGAAGGTCGCCGTCGTCATCACCGGCCTGCTGTACCTGACCAGTGCGATCGTGATCGCCACCCGCATCCCCGAGCTCTCGCTGCGTAACGTCCACTCGGTCGAGAAACCCAAGGTCAAGGCCGCGGACGAGGAGAAATTCGGCTTCCGCCAGATGATCTCCGACGGCGCCCGGTTCGTGCGGACGACGCCGTTGGTCCGCGGGTTGATGATCGGCGCGTTCGGCGCGTTCGCCGCCGGTGGCGCGGTGATCGGTTCGGCCAAGCCGTACTCGTCGAGCCTGCTCGCCGGTGACGCGGCGTTCAACCTCCTCGTGCTCGCCGTCTTCCTCGGGCTCGCCACCGGGATGGCGGTGGCCCCGAAGCTCGCTCGGCGGCTCGCGCACGACCGGCTGTTCGGGATCTCGATCGTCGCCGCGGGCCTGTGCCTCATCGTCGTCGCGCTGTCGCCGCATCTCGCCGTTTCACTGGTCGCCGTCGCCGCCGTCGGGGTGTGGGCCGGGACGGCGTTCCTGACCGGTGTCACGATCATCGGTTCGCGGATCGAGGACTCCATCCGCGGCCGGATCAACGCGATCTACCAGTCGCTGATGAAGATCGTGCTGTTCGGCTCGACGATCCTGGTGCCGGTGCTGATCAGCGCGGTCCAGACGACCGAGGTCGAACTGTGGGGCGGCACGATCACGATCGACGGCACCCGGCCGGTGATGATCGGCGGCGGTGTCCTCGCGCTGATCGCCGGCATCGTCGCCTACCGGCAGATGGACGACAGGCGCGCCGAGCCGATCCTCGCCGACCTCCGCAACGCCTTGCGCCGCAGCCCGCGCCGGGTGAACGGGCTGCTGATCGCGCTCGAGGGGACGCGGGCGATCAACACCGAAACGCAGGCCGCGCGGCTGGCCGAATGGCTGCGCGGAGGCACGCGTCCGGTCGTACTGGCGGCTGACCCGGCGCTGGACGACCAACGGCTCGCGAAGTTGCTCGCCGGTGCTTCGCTGACCGGTGCGCGGGCGCAGGCGCTCGCCGCCGCCGCGGTGCGGGCGGACATCGTCGAACGGGACATCCAGCCCGCGCTCGACGCCGGTTCGGTCGTCGTGATGGAACGGTTCGTGGACTCGCCGCTGGCGCATCTGTCGGCGGTCGCCGGGCTGGACAGCCAGGAACTCGAAGGGCTCGCCGACTGGGCGACCAACCGGCTGCGGCCGGACATCACGGTCCTGCTCGACGCCGACCCCGGCACGGTCATGCGGAAGTCGGAATCGCTGGACGCGCAGTGGCGGGTGCAGCATCTGCTCACGGAAATGGCCGCCGCCGACCCGGACCGGTACGTCGTGGTCGACGCGGACGGCACCGAGGACGAGGTGAGCGACCGCGTGCGGACCGCGATCCGCGCGGTGCTCGTCGGCAGGCTCGCCGGGCTCGCACCGTCGGAGGAAAAGGTCGAGGTGAGATGACGGAAGCCCCTGCGCTGATCGGTGTCTGGAAGCAGCTCGTCGGCCAGGAGCCCGCCGCGCGCACGCTTTCTTCGGCGTCGACGGCGGCCGCGCGGATCGTCGAGAACCAGCCTGTCGCGCCCGGCGCGATGACGCACGCCTGGCTGGTCACCGGCCCGCCCGGTTCGGGGCGCTCGACCGCCGCGCGGGTTTTCGCGGCGGCGTTGCAGTGCAGCACCGGCACCGGATGCGGGGAATGCCCTGGCTGCCGCACCGTGCTCGCCGGCACGCACGCGGACGTCAAACTCGTCGTGCCCGAAGGCCTTTCGATCTCCGTCGCCGAAATGCGCTCACTGGTGCAGTCCGCCGCCCGCCGCCCGACCACCGGGAGGTGGCAGGTGGTGGTCATCGAGGACGCCGACAGGCTGACCGAAGGCGCGTCGAACGCGTTGCTGAAGGCCGTCGAGGAGCCGCCGGATCGCACGGTGTTCCTGCTGTGCGCGCCCTCCGATCACCCGGACGACGTGTCGGTGACGATCCGCTCGCGGTGCCGTCTGGTCACGTTGCGGACGCCGCCGCCCGAGGCGATCGCGCAGGTGCTGATCGAGCGGGACGGTATCGACCCCGAACGTGCGCGTTGGGCCGCGTCCGTCTCGAGTGGACATGTCGGCCGCGCGCGACGGCTCGCCACGGATGAGGCCGCCCGGCAGCGACGGGCGACCGTGCTGCGGATCCCGCTCGGCCTGCGCCGTCCGTCCGATGTGTTCACCTGCGCCGATCAGCTGATCAGCGCGGCCGAGGCCGACGCGGGCGAAGAGAGCAAGGTCCGCGACGAGGCCGAACGTTCCGAACTCCGCACCGCGATGGGTGGCGACGGCATCGGGAAGGGCGTCGGCGGGGCGAAACGAGCCGCCGAAGCCGCTGTGAAACAACTCGAGAAGCGCCAGAAGTCACGCGCGACCCGTACGCAGCGGGACACCCTCGATCTCGCGCTGGTGGACCTCGCCGCGTTCTACCGGGACGTGCTCGTGACCGCGAGCGGCGCCGGCGCGACACTGAACCATCCCGACCACGCCTCGGAAATCACGCAGGCCGCTTCCGCCTGGGCGCCGGACTCGATCCTGCGCCGCCTCGAAGCCGTCCTGGAATGCCGCGAGGCCATCGACCTGAACGTGAAGCCACGAATCGCCGTCGAAGCCATGGTCACCACCCTGCGCCAAGGCTGACCCGGCTCTTCTCGCACCTACCCCAGCCCCCCGCCCGTCCCAGGGGGGCGTCCCCGAGTCCAGTCTACCGGGGGTGGAGGGTCAAAAGGGCTGGTCGCGGGAGTTGTCCACAGGTGGGGATGGTTGTGGACAAGTGCTGTGGGTAAGTGAAGGGGCTTCGGGTTCGGCTGGTGCTGGTGCTGGTGCTGTGATGTCCCCAATGTGGCATTGGAGACGCTCAGCGACCCCAATGTGGCATTGGGGGCATCGCGGGGCCGATGGGAGTAGTGAGCGAAGGCGGGGGAAGCGGCGAAGTGAGCGAAGCCGCGAAACGCAGCGAAGTAGCGAAGTGGGCGAAAGCGGCCGAGCAGGGCGGCGAACCGGTGATTGTGTGGATTTCTGGTCATCCAACGCACCAAAATCCACACAGTCACCGAGAAGCGAAAGGGGCCTTCACCGCATGAAAGCGGCGAAGGCCCCTGACTTCCGAAAGGCGGCTAAGAGGGAGGTACGAACGGACCTCTCACGCGGGGGCAAGGCGTGAAAGGACCGTTCATCACCCTCCTCGCCCCGTCTAGTCCCCCGAGCGCGGCCGCGGCGAAGGCTTGAACCCCGGCGACCCGAACCCCGGCGACCCCGGCCCAGGCGTGTCTTCCGTGACGGTGACCACTGCGAGCCGGCGGCGTCCCGGCATGGCGGCCACGAGGACGACACCGATCAGCAGCATCGCGGTACCCGACCAGAACATCGGCACCGTGTCGTAGGCCGCGTTGGTGTAGGCCAGGTTCTTGACCGGCCCCTTCGGCGCCGCGCCACCGTTGTTGCCCGCGGGCGGCGGGGTCACGGTGCCGCATTCGACACCGCCGGCCGGCGCGTACGCGCGGGCGATCTGCTCACCGAGCGAGACCTGGGCCAGCGACGAAGGCAGCTTCTTCGCGGCGTCCGGCGGGAGTGCCTTCTGCAGTGCCGTCGTCGGCAGGATCTGCAGGTCCAGCAGTCGTGCCGAGGCACCCATCTGGAAGCCCTTGAACGGCGAGGTCATGTCGCTCGACTTCTGGTTCAGCCCGGCGATCGACAGCTTCAGCACCCCGAGGTCGAGGGTGAGCCCGTTCCCGGCCTCGCCGCCCGGAAGCTGTTTGGTGGCACCGTTCACCATCTCGGCGAGCCCGCCGACGACCGGCACGTTCTTCAGCTGCTCGAAGCCGGGGACCTGCTTGAGCGACGGCAGCGGGATGCCGATCGGGATGTCCTTGGCCGGGTTGTTCGCGTCGAGGGTGAACAGGACCTTGTCGCCGCGGACGATCTGCAGCACCGGCGCGGTGTACTCGACCTTCGACGTCTTCTTGTCGCCGGTCGAGGTGACCCGCAGCGTCGGCTGGCTGGCGACCTTGATCGTCAGGCCGAGCGGCGTGCCCTTCAGCAGTTCGATGTTGGCCGCCTGCAGGGTCGACGTCGATTCGACGGCCTTGTTCTTCGAACCGGGGATGTCGACCAGCCGCACGACCGACCGCGACGACAGCGTGTTCGGCAGGCTCAGCACGGCGCCCTTGCCGTCGGCGTTGGTGCTGGTGCCCGAAAGAAGGCCGCCGAGGTTCGCCAGCGGGCCGAGGGCGGACAGGCCCGACTTGAGCTGCTCCGAAGCCTGGGTGAGCTGGTCGGCGCCCGGGATGTTCGGGATGGTCGGCAGCAGCGCGAGGTTCGCGATCGACGTGCTCGAGTCGGCGATCGTGCCGACGCACGGACCGAGCGTCGGGCTCCAGCGCGCGTGCGCTTCACCGTTGAGCAGGCCGAGGTTGAACAGCGGGTTCTTCGGCGCGTTGAGGCCGCCGCTGATCTGCTTTGGGTTGTCCGGCAACGCCGTCTGCACGAGGCTGCCCGGCGTCTGCGGCGCGTTGCCCGCGGCGGACAGGCCGAACGGCGACGACTGCGCGATCGACTTTTCGTAGCTCAGGTAGGCCTCGGAGTTGGCCTGCGCGCTGGAAAGCCCCATCCCGGCCTCGAGCGCGGACTGCTTCGGCAGCATCTCGCCCGCCCCGGGGAGGATGGCGCTGGTCGGCACCGCGTTCGGCAGCAGCCGCAGCACGCCGAGGGCCGCACCCGCGTCACCGACGGCCTTGCCCAGCGGCTGCGGACCGATCGGCGCCGACATCGGCGGCTGTCCCGGATTCGCCGGATCGGGGATCGGCGTGGTGGGAATCGTCTGGGCGGTCGCCGGGGCCGCGGTCAGCAGAAGCAGGGCCGCGGCGGCCGGAAGCGCCAGCACACGGGGCAGTCGTTGCCGCATGAACAGGTCCTCCAGTGGGGGTGGGCCGATCTTGGGGGACTGAGACCGGCGTCATAGGACCTTAACGACGGTGGCCCTCGAAGGTGACGTTCAAGCCTCCGCTACACTTGTCTCCGTCATCGGGTGCGAGCCCGATGTCCGCCGCCTTAGCTCAGTCGGCCAGAGCGATTCACTCGTAATGAATAGGTCAGGGGTTCGATTCCCCTAGGCGGCTCCGCAGGTCAGGGCCCCATTCGGACACTCCGGATGGGGCCCTGATCCGTTTCCGGGGCAGGCTCCGCACCCGGAACGGAAATTCACTCGTTGGTGTCACCTTTGAGGAACATCCGCGACAGCGAAGTGCCCACTCCCGTGAGGTGGTCGACGAGCGTGTCCGCGTCCGCGTCGAGCAGGCCGGAGCGCCAAGCGAGCATGATCTCGACGAAGCCGCCGATGCCCAGCAGGACGTTGACGCGGAACTCCAGCCCGTCCACGTCCGGCTTCAGATGCGGCCGCGCGAGTTCGATCAGCAGGCCGGTGGTCTCCTGGACGGTCTGCCGCCGCAGTTGCTCCAGCACCGCGCTGCCCGCGTGGTCGCCGAACAGGATCTGCGCGCGGGATGGCTCTTCCTGCACGTGGTGCACGACGACGTCGACGGCGGCGCGGAGCTGGTCGAGGGCGGGTTGCTCGATCCGGGCGGCGACGGCGTCGAGGATCATCCGCAGGGTCTCGTCGCGGACCTGTTCCCAGGCGGTGGCGAGCAAGGCGTCGCGGTTCGCGAAGCTCTCGTAGAAGTACCGGTCCGTCAGGTTCGCCCGCGCGCAGACGCCGCGCATGGTGACCGCCGCCCAGCCTTGTTCCTGCCAGATGTCCAGTGCGGCGGCGAGCAGCGCGAGCCGTCGTTCGGCGCGGCGTTCGTCTGCGGTCTTGCCGCTGTAGCGGCGGGACGCGGTCACCTGTCCATCTTGACAGCAGGTGCCCTCGGATTCATTCTGAGGGCATGCGACCGCAGAATGGCCTGCGACCTGGTTTGGCCGCCGCGCTGACGTCCGCCTTCGTGCGGCCGATCGCCAACGCGATCCCGGCCAACCGGGCGGGCGTCGCGTTCTCCCGCGCTTTCATCGCGAGCAGTTTGTGGCTGGCTTCGCCGCCGTTGAAGGGAAGCCGCGTCCAGCCCGGCGTCGGTGGCGAGTGGGTCCGCGGCCCCGAAGTGACCGAAGGCGACGCGGTTGTCCTCTACGTCCATGGCAGCGGCTACGCGCTCTGCTCGGCGCGCACGCATCGCGGGCTGACCACGCGGGTTTCCGACGGCACCGGGCTGCCGGTCTTCGCCTGCGAGTACCGGCTCGCGCCCCGGCATCGCTTCCCGAGCGCCGCCGACGACGTCCGCGCGGCCTACGAACGGCTCCTCGACCAGGGATATCGGCGGATCCTCGTCGCGGGTGACTCGGCGGGAGGGCATCTCGCGGTCGATCTCGCCGCGCAGCTGATCCGGGAACGCAAGGATCCGCCTGCCGCGCTGGCCCTCTTCTCACCGTTGTTCGACGTGACTTTCTCGTTGGCCGCCCAGAGGGAACGCATGAGCCCGGACCCGATGATCTCCGCCGCCGCGGCCGCCCGGCTCGTCGGTCTGTACACAGTGGACGCCGACCTCGCGTCGGCACGGTTGCGGTTCGCCTTCGACGACATCAAGGGCTTCCCGCCGACGATCATCCAGGCTGGCGGACTCGAAATGCTCGCCGCGGACGCCATCGAGCTGGCCAGGGCGCTGCGCCGCGCGGGCGCGGACTGCGAACTCGACGTGGTCCCCGGTCAGATGCACGTGTTCCAGGCATTGACCCGCTTCGTCCCGGAGGCGCGGCCCGCGATGGAGCGTGCCTGCCGGTTCCTGACCGAAAATCTGACAGCGATCGAAAAGGCGGCCTAGTGAAACGGACTCACGGAGCACACGCCGTCGTCACCGGCGCGGGCAGCGGGATCGGGAGGGCGATCGCGGCCGAACTCGTCCGGCGCGGCAGCCGGGTCGTGTGCGCGGACATCGACTTCGAAGCCGCCGAGGAAACCGCGAAAACGCTCGAGAACGCGGTCGCCATCGCCTGCGACGTGTCCAGTGTGGATGAAGTCGCCGAGCTCGCGAGCCAGGCGCGTTCCTGGCTCGGCCGCGAGCCGGATCTCGTCGTCAACAACGCCGGGATCGGCGCCGGCGGCAAACCCGTCGGGGAGAGCCCGCTGTCCGACTGGCAGCGCACCCTCGGCGTGAATCTCTGGGGTGTGATCCACGGCTGCCACACCTTCGTCCCCGCCATGCGGGCGGCGAAGGCGGGCGGCGTCATCAACGTCGCCTCGGCCGCCGGCTTCACCGCCGCACCGAGGATGGCCGCCTACAACGTGAGCAAGGCCGGGGTCGTCAGTCTTTCGGAGACACTGGCCGCGGAGCTGTCCGGCACGGGTGTCGCGGTCACCGTCCTGTGCCCGACTTTCGTGCGTACCAACATCTTCGACGGCGAACTCATCGACGCCGAGGCGCGCGGCCTCGCGCGGCGGGTCTCCGACGTGGTCGGGTTCTCCGCCGAAAAAGTCGCGCGGACGACCCTCGACGCCCACGATCGCGGCCGTCTCTACGTGGTGCCGCAACCCGACGCTCAGCTTCTCTGGCACGCCAAGCGTTTCGTGCCCGTCCCGTACACGCGGATCGCCGGTCTGCTCGGCCGGTTCCTGCCCGCCGAAAAGGAGAAGTGATGGCCTACGACTTCGAGGCGATGCTCCAGACCATCAAGGACAAGCAGTGGTCGCTGGCCGACATCGACTGGGACGCGCCCGGCGCGGAGACGATGACCGACGAACTCCGCGCCAAGATGCGGCCGTTCATGGCCGATCTCGTGTGGATCGAGCACGTCGGCGCCCGCGGGTTCGCCTCGCTGGCCAAGAAGGCCCCGACACCGGTCATCCAGGAGATCTACCGCTACTTCCACGCCGAGGAACAGAAGCACGCCAACGCCGAACTGGCGTTGATGAAGCGCTGGGGCATGCTCGACGAGCACGGTTCGATGCCCGAGCCGAACATCAACGTCAAACTCGCCATCAAGGTCCTCGACGACTACGGCGACACGCTGCCGCTGACGGCGCTGGCCACGCTCATCCCGCTGCTGGAATGCGCGCTGGACGGCGCACTGGTGAAGTTCCTGCTGGAAGAGGTCTCCGATCCGGTGTGCCACCAGGTGTTCCGGCATATCAACTCCGACGAGTCCCGGCACATCACGGCCGATTTCGAGGTGCTGGAACTGATCGGCGCCGGCTCCACGACCAAGCTGCTCACCGAATCCGTCGGCTCGCTCAAACCCCAGATCGTCCTCGGCCTGATCGTGGTGTTCGTCCCGCTGATCAACAAGATGCGGGACAACATCGTGGCGATGGGTCTGCCGGAGAAGAAGCTGTACAACGCCGTGAAGCGGTTCTCCACGATCGGCGGCCGCGGCGAGTTCACGAAACGCATCCCGGCGTACCACGTGCTCAAGGCGCAGGCGGCGATGATCGTCGACCGCTCGCACGCCTACCACCGGCTGCTCGCCGACCCGATGGTGAAGATGACCCGCCTGATCCCCGCGCGGCTGCTGGGAAAGCCGCAGTCGTGGACCGAGGAGATCACCCACGAACCGGTCGCGTCATGACCTTGGGCGAATTCCGCGGCGAGGTGCTGCGCGGTACCGATTGGTTCGGACGGGACTTCGCCGGGCAGCGGGTCGCCGTGGTCGCGCCCGGCCGTGAGGCGGCGCAGATCGTGCCCGAGGTGGCGGCCACCGCGCGGGCGGTGAAGGTGTTCCAGGAAGAACCCGACTGGGTGGTACCGATGCCGGTCCCGGGGCCGGACGTCCTCGGCATCGCCGTCGCCAAGGTCTTCCTGCGCTGGCAGGTGAAAGACCCGTGGCTCCGCAGGCTGCTGACCCCCGACCGCCACTTCGGGTCGCGTCGGACGGCGCCCGGTCTCGGTTATTACGGCGCGCTCGAAAAGCCCGGTTGCAAACTCATCACCTGGCCGGTCTACGCCTTCGTACCCCACGGAATCCGTACCGCCGAAGGGATCGAGCACCAGGCCGACGTCGTCGTGCTCGGCGCCAGTTCGCTTTTCGCCAAGGAAGGACTTCCCGCATGACGCCGGACCACGAGATCGCGATCATCGGCGGCGGCTTCTCCGGGATCGGCGCCGCGATCCTGCTTCAAAAAGCCGGCTTCGAGGACTTCCTGATGCTGGAGGAGGGCGACGGTGTCGGCGGCGCCTGGCATTGGAACACCTATCCCGGCGTCGCCGTCGACATCCCGTCGTTCAGCTACCAGTTCTCGTTCGAGCAGATCTCCGGCTGGTCGCGGGTCTACGCGCCGGGCCGCGAACTGAAGGCGTACGCCGACTACTGCGTCGACAAGTACGACATCCGCCGCCGCACCCGCCTCGGCAGCAAGGTCGTCTCCGCGGCCTTCGACGACGAAACGCACTTGTGGCGCCTGGAAACCGCCGACGGCTGGTCGATGACGGCGCGGTTCGTCGTCGGCGCCACCGGCGTGCTCACCCAGCCGAAGCCGCCGGACATCGACGGGCTCGACGCCTTCCGGGGCACGGTCATGCACACCGCCCGCTGGGACCACGGCGTCGATCTGCGCGGCAAACGCGTCGCCGTCGTCGGGACCGGGGCCTCGGCCGTGCAGGTCATCCCGTCGATCGCGCCGGAGGCCGGGCATCTGACGGTGTTCCAACGGACGCCGATCTGGTGCCTGCCCAAACCCGACGCCGTCCTGCCGCGGGCGGCGCGGCTCGCGCTGCGGCGGCTGCCCGGCGCGAAACTGGTGTCCCGGCTGGCCAGCCAGGCGCTGGTCGAAGTGACCTTCCCGCTGGCCGCGCATTTCCACAATCTCCTGCCGACCGCGGGCGCGGGGGAGCGGATCGGGCGCGCGCATCTGCGCCGCGCGGTGAAGGACCCCGTGACCCGCGAGAAGCTCACCCCGCGCTATGCCTTGGGCTGCAAGCGGCCGAGCTTCTCCAACGACTACCTGCAGACCTTCGACCGGGACAACGTCACGCTGGAGACCACGAGCATCGACGCGATCACCGGATCCGGGGTGCGCACCGTCGACGGCACCGAGCATCCGATCGACGTCCTGGTGCTGGCGACCGGGTTCAAGGTGTTCGAGAAGGGCAACATGCCCGCGTTCACCGTACGCGGATCCGGCGGCGCCGACCTGGAGAAGTTCTGGGAGGAGAACCGGTTCCAGGCCTACCAGGGCGTCAGCGTCCCCGGCTTCCCGAACTTCTTCACCATCCTCGGGCCCTACGGCTACAACGGTTCCTCGTACTTCAACCTCATCGAGACGCAGACCGCGCACATCATCCGGTGCCTGCGCAACGCGCGGAAGACCGGCGCGACCCGCGTGGAGGTCACGAACGAGGCCAACGACCGGTACTTCCGGAGCATGCTGGACCGCCGCAAGCACCAGGTGTTCTTCCAGGACAGCTGTTCGCTGGCCAACAGCTACTACTTCGACGCGAACGGGGACGTGCCGTTCCGTGCCTCGCCCACGCTGGAAACGATGGTGACGAGCCGGTTCTTCGACCTCGACGACTACGCCTTCGCGGACGGCCGGTGAACACTGGCTGAAGTCCGCCGTCCCCGGCCGGGATGAGCCTTAGGTTCGATTCCCCGAACCTGGAGGCTGGTCTTGGAAGGCTTTCCCTGGGACGTCCTGCTCGCGGTGGTCGGGATCGCCGTCCCTGCCGTCGCGTTCCTGTGGGAGTTCGTGCTGGTCGGCCGCAAACGGCTCGGCTACCGCGTGCAGATGGACACCCCGACGGCGTCCGGACGCGGGTTCGCGCCGACGGCGGACGCGCTCGCGCAGTTGCAGCACGAGAACGGCGAGCGGCTCGTCGACCCGTCGTTCGTGCTGCTGCGCATCGAGAACAGCGGCACCACCGACATCGACACAGACGATTACGCGGTCAACGAGAACGATCGCGTCGGCGTCCGCGTGAAGTTCCCCGGCCGCACCGTGGCCGGGATGGTGGTGACCGAGCTCAGCTCGCCGCATCTGCACGAATGTTTCGGCGACGACTCCGGTTTCGGCGCGCGCGACGAGAATCCCGAACGGCCTGCCGGGGTGATCGACCTGCCGAGGGTGCCGCTGAACCGCGGCGCGCACTACAAGATCCTCGCCGTACTCGACCGTATCCCCAACGGCTCGCCCGACGCTTTCGACGATCCCCAGGTCATCGGCGAGATCAAGGGCGGCAGCCTCCGCGAGACCAAGAGCCGCACCGGGCCGACGGGTTCGGTGATGGCGCTGATCCTCTTCCTCGTGGTGCTCAGCATCTTCCAGCTGACCCGCTCGCTGGTCTTCGACGAGAAGCCGCCTCCGCTGGACTGCGCGTCCGGGAAGCTCACGATCACCGGATCGACGGCCTTCGCGCCGGTGCTGAAGGAGACGACGGCTTCGTACACGAAGACGTGCCCGGGCGCATCGTTCACCTTCGACAGCAGGGGGAGCGCGGAAGGGCTCGGCAGCCTGAACCAGGCCGGGAACGACGGCACGCTGGCGTTTTCCGACGGGGCGAAGGGCGAGGGTTACCCGCGACTGCTGCCGCGTCCGGTCGCGTTCTCGCTGTTCACGCTCGTGATCAACGCCGAAGCGGGCGTCCAGGACCTTTCGCTCGCGCAGATCCGCGACGTCTACGACGGCAAGATCGCGAACTGGAAGGAGATCGGCGGCAAGGACCGGCCGGTCCGGCTCGTCGACCGGCATTCCGACTCCGGCACGCGGCGGACGTTCGAGGAACAGATCCTGGCGGGCAAGCGGGAGCCCGGAGACAACTCCGACGACTGCCTCAAGCCGGCGCCGGGCGCCCAGCCGGGTGTGGTGCGCTGCGCGAAGCCGTCCACGAACGACGTCCTCGACGCGGTGTCGCGCGTGCCGGGCGCGCTCGGCTACAGCGAACTCGGCGCGGCCACGAAACGCCAGGACGTGCTGCCGGTCCGCATCGACGGCCATCAGGCGACGCTGGAGGGCGCGATCCACGCGGCGTACCCGTTCTGGGAGACCGAGTACGCGTACACGTTCGGCGAGCCGAAGGCGGACTCGCTCGTCGCCAGCTTCCTGCGGTACCTGACCAACCAGGTCGGCAAGGACATCGTGCGGTCCCACGGGCACCGGCCGTGCGCCGAACTGGCGAATCCGGTGCTGTGCCGTCCGGGCGCGTGAAGGCGGCGGTGGCGAGTGGGGCACGTTGGTCGTGAGTGGCGATTCGGGTTAGAGCTGACCCTGTTTAAGTTACCTACTCGTGACCTGCGGATTTGGCTCGCTTGCTCTGGTGGCCTGAAGTCAGCAGAGCAAGCGAACCGTTCGTGGCCTTACTGGTCCGGCGCGGGACCGCGAGCGGCACCAAAGTGGTGTGCTTCGGGGGTGAAGTAGCCGCCGGTATCGCCACCAGGCAAAGACCTTAGCTCGCCAGTAGCGATACCGTCAGAATGCTCAGAATCTTCAGGGACTACTGTTTTTGATTCGTTGATGTCGTCGGCAACGACTAGAACCCGAAGCGTATAGCCAAGGAAGCGTGCATACATCTGAAGCTCGCCGACATTGCCGGAATAGGCAGGGTTGTTCTCCCATCGCCATACGGTAGATGGATGCACATCCAACTCGATTCCCACGTAGTTCAAAGACCACTTTCGGGATTTCCTGATCCTGGACAGTTGATGCTGAACCCGGACAATCTCCTGCATCGCCTCCCTGTCACTATTCGCATCAGCCAACGGCATCGCGCCACGCGTTTTCATGCTCGGATCCATTTCAGTTCACTCGAAGTTTGCGAATAGCAATTTGCTGCTTGCGTCAAGCTTGTGTTCGCGGTGTGACACGGCTGCATTTCCGGACAAGGCGGCGCCATCCGGCCGGTGCGCGATGCCGTGTCGGTCGCCGCCAATGTCGAACAGTGCGCGCAGTTGACCAGGCCCTCACGAACGCGCGGCAGCCCTCGCATGGGCGGCCGTTCGGCATGAGCATCGGCGCCGCCAGTACCACGTGACCACACAAGGCCATATACCGTCCACGGGAGTTTTCCTTGCGTGCACGGAAGAATTCCTCATCTGTGACCGCATGATCCTGCCCGTCATGCTGGCTGCGATGCCAGCAGATGTACAGCCCACCATGCCGCCCCGGCCGCGCTCCGTGGATCACGGTCGCCACCCCGCATCCCACGCCCGTAGCATTCGTGCTGCCTCCGCCCAATCGGCGGCGGTCATCTCCGCGATCGTCGTGCCGTGATGGCGGTTTTCAAGGTCGATTTCACCAGCACGGCGATGGCCTCGATTATCGAACCCGAGATCTGTCAGGCCGCTATGGCAATGTTTTTCACTGCCGTGCCAGGCATTCGAATTCCTGTCATCCTCGTTCTCTCCGCTAGTCGCCGGAGGTGTTCCGCCTTCGTGTGCAGTCACATGATCAGTTTCGAGCCGGTCAAGATCCGAAACTTGCCACGGTGGCAAACACTCGAATGGGCTACACGTTCGAGTTAGACGCGCAAGCCAGCCCGGTACGCCATGCCGCGAAGTTCGCGGCCGACAGCGGCCTGTTTGGTGCCCTTGGCAACCAGTTCGGCAAGGATCGAGCGCATGAACGGGTGCCGGTGAATACGGGCAGGCGAGATTTTCTCCGCCCGGCGGAGCATCAGCACGGCTTCGTCACGGCGTTTAGGGAATCTGGCGAGGGCGCGCCCGTACTCCCGATAGTAGGCCGACCGCCGCGTTGGCGTGGGTAGCGCATCCGGGTTGACCATCTCAGCGATCTTTACGGCGTCCGCGTGTTCTCCGGCTTCCAGCGCCACCGACATGCGCCACACGCCTACGTTCGATGGTCCGAAGCCGAACCACAATGCGTTGTTGCCCTCGCCGACGTGAACCGCCAGATCGGCCGCATGGTCAAGCGCAGCTACGCGCTGCGTGTTGTCCTTCCGCGCAGCGGACACGAGAGAGGACGTCAGGCTAAGCATCCCGGACACCTGCATGTCCGCTGACGTCGCGGTACCGGGCGCGGCATCGGCAAGCGTGCGGGCAGCCATGTCGAAGCCTCCGGCACCGATCAGTCCGAACGCTGTCCCGAAGGCCGACACCGCCCCATACAGTGGTTCATCGAGCCGTTCGGCCGCGCGTTGCGCAAGGCTGACGGCTTGCCAAGCGAGGTCCATGCTCGCGCCGATGTCACCAAGCCACGCTTGGGTGCCTTGCACGTGTGTTGTCACCAGCAGCCGGAGAATTTCCCGCTCGTCGCGCCGGGCATCCAAGGTGGCATGGAGGTCCCTGATCAGTTGCGGCAGCAGAGCCCCGACCAGGGCGTAGTCACACTCTCTTTGTTTGGCGAGAAGGTCGGAAGCTCGGAGCAGCAAGGCTTCCAGAGGCATAACTTCCCCACGCGGGTCGCCCATGCTGACGGCGAGAAGCGCGAGTCGTACTTGGTTTAGGGAGTGGTCTTCCTCCAGTTCGCCCATGGTGATGGCGGCCCCGGTGATCTCACTCGGCGCCACTTCGAGAGCGTTGGCGAGGGCGACAACAAGCGATCGGCGGTCAAGCGCCCGATCGCCGGATTCGAGCCGGGACAGGTACGACGGCGAAATACCAGCCAGCCCGGAGATGACCGCTAGCGACTTGCCTTGAGCTTTACGAATCTCTCGTAGCCTGTTGCTGATCGGCGAGGACATTACGCATCCCTCATTCGCGGAGTCGCACGCGGAGAACTACCAGACCAGCGTACCCCCGCTTCGTTGTCAGCCCGCACTGTCACCGTCATCATCGTGCCTCCATCAACCCATGCCGGAAGACGCGAACATGCACCAAGCATTGGTGCTTTCGGGTGACCTTGGCGTGCTCGGTGTCGAAAAAGGGCCCGAAAACCGGCTTCTTGCTGCGAAAGGAGGGGACGGCGGCCGCACTCACGGAACGTGAAACAAGTTATTCGAGAACCCGTGCCGCAAAGACTCTGCTTTCTCGGTATTGCCCAGTGAACAAGGTGTCCGGCGGATGGTGCGGCGCTTGGTCGGCGTCGTAACTGTGCCGCCTCACTCGCTGAAACGGGGCGACTGACCCGCTGGCGACGCCGCTTGAGGCGCCCGGCTGGCGGGAGCCCAACCCGGGTGACCGTGCCGCGCTTGGTGTCCAAAAAAGGCCCGAAATCCGGCCTCTTGGTTCGAAAGGGCGCGGTAAGGCATCCCGCGTCGCCAAAACGTGTCAGGCGGGTGGTTCGGCGCAGTTTCGACGCTGTAACTCCGCTGCCCCACCCGCCGGGGCGGGGAACGGCTGATCCGCTGGTGAGGGCTTGCAGGGCGCCCAGATGGCGGGGGGCCCGACCCCGTCCCCCATTCGGGTAAAAGTTGAGAAGTTTGCCAATGCAATGTCCAAAAACAGTGTTTTTTTCGGAGTTAGGGGGCGCAAGGAGGTGATCACCGATTGGTCGTGTGAGCGGTAGAGACAACTGGATAGCTATTCGGTCTTGCTCGGTTCGTCGCGTGTTCGAAAGAGGTTGTTTCTCATGTCTGACAGGAAAACTACGCAGTCGCCACAAGCCGCAGTGCCGCCCGGCAGCGGTTCACGTGGTCTCGGTGGTGGCGGTGCGGATGGGTTGGCGGTTGGTTCGGCGGATGCTTCGGCATCGGCTCGGCGTTCTATGTCCGCCGCCCCAAGCGCCGGGGACGCTGGTCGCGTGTCCCCTGGTACGGCGTGGATTCGGCGGCCCGGTGAGGGAGGCCGAGTGAAGGGGTATGAGTCATCATCCACCCGGAAAAAGGTGGGGTCCGCGGGGTCGTCGGCTGCGGCCGCGGGACGGTCGCCGGCCAGGTCGGTCCGGCCTGGTGAACCCAACCCTGGGATCTGGTTCCGCCTGGTCGAGCGGGATCGTCGCCTGTTGTGGCTGCTGGCCGAACACCAGGTGCTGACCACGGGCCAGATCGCGTCACTGGAGTTTTCGTCACGGCGCCGTGCGCAAGACCGTTTGGCGCGGTTGCGGTCGTTGGGTGTGCTGTTCGCGTTCCGTGACTCGTACATGTTCGGCGGGACCAGTGAGGCCCGCTACGCGCTCGGCTATATAGGGGCGCGGATGATCGCCGCCGCGCGGGCGGTGACCCCGCCGACCGCGAAAGCCCACATGCAACGGCTGGAACGGCTCGCGTTCTTACCGACCCTCACTCATCAGCTCGGGGTGAACGGGTTTTTCTGCGGGCTGGCCGCGCACTCGAACCCCACCCGCACCGATGACGGCGGGGCGGGGAGGCTAACGCAGTGGTGGCCGGAACGCCGCTCGGCGGAGTTCTTCTGGACCAACCAGGGAACCGACGGGGGCGAGGCGCGGGTGCGGCCGGACGGCTACGGCTGCTGGGAGTCCGGCGGCCGCGCGGTGCGGTTCTTCCTCGAATACGACACCGGTACCGAGTCGCTGCGGGTGCTGGCCCGCAAGATCGCCGCCTACAGTGCGTTCTACACCGATCGGTTCGGGGTGCTGCTGTTCTCCCTGCACTCCGCGCGGCGGGAACAGGCGTTCCGGGCCGGGCTGGTGAAGTTCCTCGGTGGACACGATCCGGGCGTGGTGATCGCGACGACCGCGCGGGACCTGCCGGGCGCCGATGATCCGGCGGGAGAGGTGTGGACGTTGTGGTCCGGCCGTGACCATGGTCCGGTCACCCGGCTCACGTTGGCGAACCTGCCCGAACGGGGTCCACGGGTGAGCCACCACGCCCCGGAACTCCCGTACGGGGAAGCGGCGTTCCAGCCGGGCGACAAGGCGATCATGCCGCTACTCGCCGCCGCGCCCGCACCACCGCGCGAACCGGCGTGGTGGGACTCCCCGTCCGGCCTCACTCCCCGGAGGTCCGCGTGAACAACCAAGCCACCACCGAGCAGGAAGACGGGTTGTCGGTGGCGCGGCTGGCTGAACTGGCAGCCGCGTGCGCCGTCCCGGACGGCGGGTTCACGGTCGACCCCGTCACGGGTGTCACGCCGCGTACGGGGTTCGCGGTGTCGGTGCACCCGCAGTACGAACACGTCACCGAGGCACCCGTGACCCCCGATGAGCTCGCCGCCTACCTCACCCGCCACGCACCCATCCTGCATGTGGAGGGAAGGGCGTTCGGCGGCTGGCACAACCCCGACACCGGACGCGTGTACCTCGATGTGTCCATTGTGGTGCCCACCCTGGCCGAAGCACTCGACCACGGACGCGCCGCCCGCCAACTGTCCGTCTACGACCTCGCGACCGGGGCATGCATCGACGTGCCCGCCGAACCTGTCACCGCAACCCCTGGAAAGGAGACGCCAGCCGAACTCACACCGCCGATACCCGCACCACGCGCCGAGAGGACACCGCCGCCATGCCCACCCGGCAACCGCACCCACGCCGCCCGCACCGCCACCTCAAGGCCACCGAAGCAGACACCCGCAGGAAGGAAACGTACGCCGAAGAACAAGCCCGACTCGACGCCGAAGCGGTCGACCGGTGGGCCGCGAAAGTCGCCGACCTCCCGCCGCTCACCGAAGAACGGATCACCTCACTCGCGGTGATCCTTAACCGCATCGACAAACGCCGCCACGCCGCCAACGCTGAGAGGAACGACGAAAGCCGCCGCGCGGCCTGACACACCGACGACCCGAGGACACACCCGCCCCCGTTTCCGGGGTGGTGTGGCCTCGGGTCGTTGCTCTATCAGGCCGCGTGCTGGCCGCGCGTACGGCGCTTGGGCTTGTGCGGGTCGATCCGCACCCGCTTGGGGTCGAACTGCCGTTTCCCGTTCTTAGCGGCGGGGTCGAGATACAGAGTGTCACCGCTGAGTGCGTCGGTGAGCATCGCGCGGCGTTCATCGAACTCGGCCGCGTCCCACTGCGCCGCCGCGTCCTCACTGCTCATCGCCTCGGTAGGACCGTCCGGGTTCCCGCCGGTCAGTTCGTCCCGCTCCGCTTCCAACCGTGCATGTGTGGCCATCAGCGGTTCGTTGGCCGCATCGTAAGCGTCCTCGGTCATCTTCCCCGCGCCGAGTTTCGCCGCGATCGACTTCAACAAGCGTTCACACTCACCGAGTTCCATGTGGATCTCGGCCAACCGTTCCGAGACACGCGCACGCGCGGCCCGGATCGCCGCCGCGTGCTTGGTGTCCGACAGACGCGAGATCACCAGCCCGCGCAATTCACGATCCACCCGCCGCATATCGGCGCCGACCTTGCCGCACCCGCCCGAACTCTTCGAGCACCCGTACTGCCGTCGCCGCTCACCGTCTGGGTAGTTCCCCGAATGCGGGCGCCCGCTCACACCTCGCCCGCACAGCGGGCACCGCAAGATCCCCGACCCTACGTAGACCCCGCTCGGATGCTGGCCCTGCGTCCGCCCCGCACACAACGCGCGCAGCTTGGTGAACTTCTCCGGTTTCACGATCGGCTCACCCGGCATCGTGCCCACCACCACGCCGTCATGCTCGATCAGACCAGCATTGATCGGCCTGAGCAGTACCTCACCGACTTGGCGCGGCAGCCACGTCTTACCCGTGATCGTGAGCAGTCCCGCCGCGTTCCACTCGTCCGCGATCGTGGATTGGAACACCCCCGCCAACACGGCGTCCGTGGCGTCCCTCAACGCCCTGCGTTCGCGTTCCACCAACTCCGCCGGAACAGGCTTACGGGTGTCCTTTCCGTCCGCGTCCAACCACTCCTCACGCGGCACCGTCCGGTCCAGACCCCCGAACCCGAACCGGCGCCCCTGGTGATGCGGGATACCGCGCTTGCGCAGCACCTCGAACCGCCGTGAGATCCGCTGAGACGCCTCATCGGAGTTGCGCTGATTGTGCGCGACCTCCTGCCGTAGCTGGTACCGGTCGTTGTAGTCGGTGAGGTCGTAGCGGCCGTGTGAGGACGCCACCGTGTACGAGTCATAGCCCGTGCCCTCGATCAGCTTGAACAGGTCCTCAAGATCCTGCGACTGCCGCCAACCACGGTCGGTGTTCCACAACACCACCCCATCCGACGCCCGCGCCGCGACCCGTTTCATGATCCGTTCCCAGCCCGGACGATGCACCTTCGGGTTCCAGGCCGACAGCTTCGGGTCCGAGATCTCCTCACCCAGCACGCCGCCCAACCGGTCGATCACATCCCGGTTGTCGGCGTGCTGGGTCTCGCACTTCTCCAGCTTCCCCGCCTGATTCCGCGACAGGCGCGCATACGAGTCCAACACCGGCTGACGCCCGCCCTGACCTGCACTAACCTGATGACTGAATCCCATGTGATCCACAGTAGGTACATAAGACAGGTTCAGCTAGAACCCGAATCGCCACTCACGACCACCTGGACCGAGGTCAGGCAGGCGGCTTCAGCGTGACGACGGTGGCGCTGGTCTCGCCGCGCGGCGTCCGGTACTTGATCTCGTCGCCCTCCTTGGCACCCACGAGCGCGAGGCCGAGCGGGCTGTCCGAAGTGACCGTGGAGGCGTCGGCGTCCTCGCCCGGGATCGTGACGATGTGGAGTTCGTCTTCGTCGCCGTCGGCGAACTTGAGAGTGACGGTGGTGCCGTCGGGGAGCAGGCCCTTGCTGTTCCGGCCGCCGTGCTCGAGCTTCGCCGCGACGTCGGCGATGCGCCGGTCGAGGTAGGCGGCGGCCTCCGCGCGGTCCAGCACCTCCGCCTGATCGGCGGCGTCGCCGGTTCGTTCCTGCTCGCCGACGAGCGGCGCCATCGCGTCGCGCTGCGCACGCAGATCGGCGAGTTCCTTCTCCAGCTGCCGTCGTGCGGCCGGGCTGAACCCGTTGTCCCCTGAGGTCACCATGCCGCGCATTGTCCGCTACAGATCGGCCGCTAGCCACCTAGATTTTTCACCCGCTGTGACCGGCCAGGACGGTTGCCCTAAGCTTCAGGGCTCGTGTCCTGACTACTTGGTGTAAGGAACTTCGTGACCGCCGTTCCCGGCCGCAGCGCGCGGCTCTCCCCCAATCAGCTGCAGAAACAGGAACAGATCGTCGAAGCGGCGCGTGTCGTGCTCGCGAGGGACGGGCTCGCGGGGTGCACCGTCCGCGCGATCGCGGAGGCCGGGCCGCTCACGAAGAGTGCGATTCATTACTACTTCGCGGACATCGACGTCCTGATCGACCGCGCGATGGCGGCGCACATCACAACGTTCACGGCCGATTTGCGCAAAATTTCGGCGAAGCACGATCACCCGGATGAGCGGCTCTTCGCGGCGCTCGAAGCCTTCCTCGCCGAGTTCTCCGGCCGCCCGAACGCGGCCTTCCTCTGGTTCGAATACTGGATCGCGGCGGGCCGCGCGCAGCATCCGCAGGCCATCGACGTCATGCTGACGTCGATCACCGAACTGCTCGCGGAACTGCTCGCCCCGCTCGACGTCGAAGACCCGCGGGCGCGGGCACGGGCCCTGCTGTCCTACCTGCTCGGCGCGATCGTCCAGCAGCGTGTGCGGCGGCGGCCGTTCGCCGCACTGCGCGGCGACATCGAAGCGCTCTGTTTCGCGAACTACGGGTAGAAATACGCATTAGATCCGTACCGTTACGGATTGTTCTCCTCTTCCGGCTCCGGCCATGGTGAGGTTCCCCTTCCCTTGCCCAGAGCTAGGAGACGACGATGCGCATAAGACGGTGCATGGCCGTGGCGATCGCGGCCGTCGCGGCGTTCACCATCCCGGTCGCCGCGAGTCCGGCGACCGCCGACCAGCAGGCCGAAGACGCGCAGGTGCAGATCTACGAGGTATTCGGGACCGGCACCGCGCAGCAGCGCACGCAGATCTCCCGGCTGGGCGTCGACGTCCTCGGCTCCGCGGGTGGCACCACGACGTTCATCGGCGAAGCGTCCGACGCGGCGAAGGTCCGTTCGCTCGGCTTCCGCGTCGAGCAGCGCGGCGTCGTCGACAGGTCGGAGAAGGTCGGCACCAACGCGATCAACGACTTCCCGCCGTCTGACTCCGGCTTCCACAACTACGCCGAGGTCACGACGGTCCTGCGCAACGCCGCTTCGACCTACTCGTCGATCGGGCGCCTGAGCAGTGTCGGGAATTCGTACCAGGGCCGCGCCCTCAACATGTTCAAGATCAGCGACAACGTGGCGACCGACGAGAACGAGCCCGAAGTCCTCTTCACCTGCGGTCAGCACGCCCGCGAGCACCTCACCACCGAGATGTGCCTGCGGATCGTGAACCGGTTCACCCAGGGCTACGCCGCCGACCCGGCGATCAAACGCTTCGTCGACAGCACCGAGATCTACGTGATCCCGAACGTCAACCCGGACGGCTCGGAGTACGACATCTCCGGCGGCAGCTACAAGTACTGGCGCAAGAACCGTCAGGGCAACGGCACCGACCCCAACCGCAACTGGGCTTACAACTGGGGCTGCTGCGGCGGTTCGTCGGGCTCGACGACCAGTGAGACCTACCGCGGCCCGTCGGCGTTCTCCGCGCCGGAGACCAGGGCCGTGTCCAACTTCGTGAACTCGCGCAAGATCGGCGGCGTCCAGCAGATCAAGGCGAGCATCGACTTCCACACCTATTCGGAGCTCGTGCTGTGGCCGTTCGGCTTCACCTACAACGACACCGCGCCGGGGATGACCGCGGCCGAGGCGCAGCGTTTCCAGACGGTGGGCAGGCAGCTGGCGGCGACCAACGGCTACACGCCGCAGCAGTCGAGCGACCTGTACATCACGGACGGGACGATCGACGACTGGATGTGGGGCACCCACAAGATCCTGAGCTTCACCTTCGAGATGTACCCGCGGGGCTCCAACCCCGGTTTCTACCCGCCCGACGAGGTGATCGTCCGGGAGACCACGCGTAACGACCGCGCCGTGGACCTCCTGCTGAACACCGCCATCGGCTGAGCGGCGTTCCGTGAAGGCCTCCTTCCCTACTCTCAGGGTAGGGAAGGAGGCCCTCACGACTCTCAAGGTAGGGAAGGGCCCCTTCTGTAGCCCCGGAGACCGGTAGCCGTCTGACCTGCGCTAACACGGCTACCGGCCTTCGGCGGTACGCAGCGGGTACACAACAGCCGAGAACAGGTCATCCATGAGCGAGCGGGCGCGCTCGTGAGCCTGCTCGAACAGGTGCCCATACGTCTCGCTGGTGGTGACGATGGAAGCGTGCCCCATGTAGTCGCGGACCTGTTCCATGGACGCTCCCCGATGACCGGGGCCGCCTTCGATGAGCCGGGACGCGTAGTAGTGGCGCAGGTTGTGAATCCCGTGGGCGCCGCCCTTGGCGAGTTCGGCCGCCTTGATCGCGGGATGCCAGACGTCCGGGTTCCACTTGGCGCGGTCGATCAGGCCGCCTTTGTCGTTGGTGAATACCACGTGCCAGTCCTTGTTACAGCACGTGCATCGGACGACCGTCGTCCCGTGCTTCTCCGCGTGCTGGGCAATGGCGGTCGCGGTGACGTCGGCGAGTGGGACCGTGCGGACCTTGCCGCCCTTGGGCTTGGCTAGGACGAGCTTCCCGCCGACGCGCTTCACCTGGTGGCGGATGGTGATCTCCTTGCGGAAGCGGTTCACGTCTTCGAGCGCGACGGCGAACGCTTCGCCCTGCCGATGCCCGCACGTCGCCGACACGAGCCCGATGGGCCGTTCCCGCTCCGGCATGGCGGCAAGCACGGTGTTGACCCGTTCTTGCTCCCAGATGTTCCGGACGCGTCTGTCACGCCGGGGCACCTCCACGTCCCACCCGTCGAAGGGATGCACGGGGAGAAGCTTGGTAGCGCCCTTGACCGCAGTCCGCAGGAACGAGCCGAAATGGACGTAGACAAGCTCAAGGGTGCTGGTCGCGTACCGCTCGCCGTTGGGCTTGGTCTTCTCGCACATCTCCGCCCACCACTCCATGACCCGCGACAGGGTGATGTCACAGACCCGCAGGTGACCGAACGTCGGCAAAATGTGGTTCTTGAACCGGGACGCGACCGTTCGGCGGGTCTGAACGTCGGAGTAGCGCTCTTTGAGCCACTTGGGGACCGCCTCCGACACCAGGACGCGCCCGGCCGTCGGATCGAACGGCACAAGGCCCTTGAGCAAGTCGTTGTTGACCTTGACGTCGTGCGCCTGCGCGTCGCTCTTCTTGTGAAAGGACATGGTCCGGGCGCCCTTGTTCCGCACGCGCCACCGCTTGCCCCGGCCGTAGTCCGCCGTGCGCTTGCGGGTGCCCTTGTGGTGCCACCGGTCCTCAACGCTCATCGAAGCCAACCCCATTTCATGATCACTAATGCGGCATATGTGCCGCATGGACTGTAGCGTACCGCCCTTCCCTCTGGGGTGGGCTAGGTTGTTCGCCGTGCCGCCGACAAGCCGTAAGGCCGCTCCCCGCCGCCGTCTTGCCCTTGGCGTGCGGATTCGCGACGTGCGCGAGCAGGCGAACCGGACTCAACAGGACATCGCCGACGCTGCCGGGCTCGACCGCACCACCTACGGGCGCATCGAAGCCGGGCGGAACAGCGCGTCCGTGGACGCGGTCTTTCAAATCGCGGACGCTCTCGGCGTGGACGTCGCGACGTTGTTCACCGATCTCTGAAGGTCAGTCCCTACGCCGGGTCGCGCGGGGTCACAGCGTGCCGCTCTAGCCACTTGTCCACTTCGGACGCTCTGTATCGGACGTGCTTCCCAACCCGGTAGTACTTCGGTCCCGTTCCGGCCGTGTTCCAGCCGTAGACGGTCTTCAGCGGCACTCCGCAGTACTGCGCGACTTCCCGCGCGGTGAGCAGTGCCCCCATAGGCCACCTCCACGGGAGGCGCTCGCCGGACTTCGTCGTGCGCCTTGTTTCCCGTCATTACCTCTCAGTGGCGGTAGGGGGACACGCGGCACGTGCCGTGCTGCGGGCGGACGCGGGGCGGAGTGTCGAAGTGTTGAAATGCGGGTGTTTCTAGGTCTTCTATAGCTCTCTTCTCTCTAAGGGGATTACAGAAAAGGGCTCTAATCGACACTTCGACACGTCTTGGTGTGGTGTGCGCCACAGGGAGGGCGTTTCGCCTGGTCGGATGTCACCCCACCGCCACTGAAGTAAGTAGAGGCCGCAAACAGCCCTGGGGGTGCTCATGCTCCGACGTGCGTGCATGACCTGTCCCCGGACGGCTGTTCCTGGGGGCGCCCACTGTGAGCGCTGCGGGGGTAGCCATCGCCGGAGGGCGGGTGACCGCGTCCGGCAGGCAGTCCGACGAGCGATCAACCGCGCAGGCGGGGCACGCTGCCGGGGCTGCGGTCACACCTTCCCCGCGCGGGCTGTTCAGGTGGATCACATCCGGCCACTGCGGGATGGCGGACGCGACGAGCCCGGCAACATTCAAGTGCTGTGCACCGCGTGCCACAAGGACAAGACCGAAGACGAGAACGCGCGCCGGATCTTCAGACCACAGAGCTAGGACAGGCAGGCACACCCTTACTCATCCTGCGATCCTTCACGCTCTCTTCTGAAGGCGAACGCGCTGCGCGCTCATGGGGAAGGCGGGGCGAAAGTCTGGCCGCTCCGGGGCGGTAGAACACCCCGGCCCCTCTTTGGACACGCCCTGAGTGCGAGTCCGTTTTTTGACCAGCACGAGCCGCCCGCGAGCGTGCGTTTTGCCTGCTCGCGGGCCGGTTCACGCTGCCCGAAAGCAGGGCGAAAGCCCTTTAAAACGTGCCTAAAACCCCCGGAAACAGGGGCTTAGGCAGCCATTCCAGCCCGTCACGGGTCGAGCGCTTCGCGGGTGTCTGGCCCTTGTTGATAGCTCCCCGTGGCGGGCTTCCCCGCGCCGACTGAATGGAGGTGAGCGCGTGGCCGAGTACTACCGAGACGAGACGCTCACCCTTCACCAGGGCGACGCGGCCGACGTGCTCCGAACGCTGGAGCCCGGTTCGGTGAACGCGGTCGTGACGAGCCCGCCGTACTTCGGGCTCCGCGACTACGGCGACGCCGGACAGATCGGCCATGAGCCGACCGTGGCGGAGTACGTCGAACGGCTCGTTTCCGTGTTCGCCGAAGTCCGCCGGGTGCTCGTCGACGACGGCCTTGTGTGGCTGAACCTGGGCGACGCCTACACCGCGAAGTCCGGACCGCTGCGGGCCGGAGCGACCGGGACGCGCCCTAAGAACCTGATCGGCCTTCCGTGGAAGGTGGCCTTCGCCCTTCAGGCGGACGGGTGGTTCCTGCGGAACGCCATCATCTGGGCCAAGCCGAACGCGATGCCGGAGAGCGTGCAAGACCGGTTCTCGAACCGGCACGAGTCGGTGTTCTTGCTGACGAAGTCGAACCGGTACAGGTTCAACCTGGACGCGGTCCGCGAGCCGTACACGGGCGACCGCTCCCCGTCCCGCCGTGCCCGCAAGCCGGGGCCGAAGAAGGCCAACAGCGTCACGAGCGTGTGGCCGCCACCGGGGCACGAAGACCGGGGCCACAATCCCGGCGACGTGTGGACGCTACCGACGCAGCCTTTCAAGGGCGCGCACTTCGCGCCGATGCCGCTGCGGCTCGCCGAACGCTGTATTGCCGCGTCCGTGCCTTCTTGTGGTGCACACGACAAGAAGCCCTTCGCCGGCCGCGGTGCCGAATCTTGTGGTGCACA
This sequence comes from Amycolatopsis sp. lyj-108, assembly GCF_046549005.1. Lineage (NCBI taxonomy): Bacteria > Bacillati > Actinomycetota > Actinomycetes > Pseudonocardiales > Pseudonocardiaceae > Amycolatopsis > Amycolatopsis sp. lyj-108. The sequence goes on from NZ_JAJPWQ010000001.1 coordinate 856,931, forward strand.
CCCCACGATCCTTGACCCTTTCTGCGGGTCGGGGACGTCGCTCGTCGCCGCTCGCGCCGCAGGTCTGCGCGCTATCGGGGTCGATCTGAACCCGGACTATCTCGCCCTTGCGCTCGACCGATGCCGGGCGGGCAAGTGACCTCTCCGACGATCGGGTCTCTGTGTTCCGGTCTCGGCGGGCTCGACCTCGCGGCCGTCGAGGTGTTCGGCGGGCGGCTCGCGTGGTGGGCCGATATCGACCCGGCGGCTATCGCGGTCATGACCGCCTACCACCCATCCGCCCCGAACCTGGGGGACGTCACGGCGACCGATTGGCAGACCGTCCCACCTGTCGACGTGTTGACCGCCGGTTACCCGTGTCAGCCTTTCTCGCACGCCGGGAGGCGACTTGGAACCGAAGACCCCCGCCATCTCTGGCCCTGGATCGCTAGCGCCATTCGCGTACTTCGACCGAGAGTCATCGTGCTGGAGAACGTTGCCGGACATCTCCGGCGCGGCGCCGATGTCGTCTTTGCAGACCTTGCCGAAGCTGGGTATCTATTCGCATGGGCGGTTGTATCCGCTGGTGATGTCGGGGCGCCGCATCTGCGGCGGAGGCTATTCGTGGTTGCTGCCGACCCCACACGCGACGTGCCACGCGGGCGCCTGGTCGGGGGGCCGCCGGGGAGGGCTCAACCTTCAGACGGCGATAGCGCGCTTGGTGGAGGACTCGACTGGGGCAAGTACTCCGACGCCGTCCGAGGATGGGAACACGCCCTTAGGCGAGTAGCCCCGGCTCCGGCCTTCGAGACCGAGCGAGGTACTTACCTGCTCACCGCGCCGTTCGTTGAGTGGCTCATGGGCCTTGCGCCTGGATACGTGGCAGAGATGCCCGGCCTGTCCCGCGCGCAGAAACTCCGCCTTCTCGGTAACGGTGTCGTGCCGCAGCAAGCGGCCTCCGCCGTGTGCCTTCTCCTCCCGCAGCTCGCTTCCGCGCAGCCTGCGTAGACCACCGCCCCGTGCGGGTTGAGCCCGGCCGCGCCCCTCTCGCGGCCTGGTGCTCCCCGTTCGGGGCGGTCCCACTCTTCCGCGCCCGCCGGGCGACGCCAAGGACGGACTTACACGCCGGTCCGCAACGGCGGTCCCCGGCCGACCTCTGAACGGAGGCACCTTGCCCGGCTCCGTGTCGGCGACCGACCGCGTGATCGCCGGGGCACTCGTCGCCGTTCTCCTGTTCTCCACGGTGTACGCCGTGAACCCCCGGCCGCGCCCGGCCCTGGTGTGGTCGCAGCCTGCCGAACCGACCCGGCCCGCCTTGCCTTCGGTGCCCGCGAGCCCGCAGCCCGCCGGGGCAGGCCCGGACCCCGAACCCCCGGCGAAGGACTCGAACCCGCCGTGTGGCCCCGCAAAGGGGGACGCGCTCGACCGATGGATTGCGCAAGCTTCCGCCGCGCTGGAGCACGTCGGCGAACCGCCGATCACTGACAGGGATGCGCTGCGGCTCATCATCGCGGCCGAGTCCTCCGGCGACCCGTGCGCCGTGAACACCTGGGACATCAACGCCCGACGCGGAACGCCGAGTGTGGGCCTGGTCCAAACGATCCGGCCGACGTTCGACCGATGGGCGTTGCCCGGCTATGGCGACATCCGCCACCCCGTCGACAACATCATTGCGGGAGTTCGTTACGCCCGTGGCCGCTACGGCTCGGAAAGCAACGTGCCCGGAGTCGTCGGCAGGCGCACGGGCGCCCGCTACAGCGGCTACTGACCTAGTACTGAGTTTGCCGACGGATGCCCGATCCGAGGTTCCGAAGCGCGCTTCTGAATCCCATGGGGATAGCCGCCCGGCCTGAGCCGGGGAACCACACCCACATTTTGCCAACACTGTCGCGTATGTACACATGTGTGATAGTCAGCGAGGCATCACGCGTCAATGTATGGCGTTCGTTCGGCGGTGCCGCTATCTCAATTTCAGACATTTGCGGTTTCATCGTAGTATCAGGGTCGATATTCTGCGCGTACCAGGCCACCCTGGTAAAGCGTGTACGGTAGAACTTTCGCGTGCGCCTGTCTCGCCAGTGCACGCGGACAGTGTAGTTAACTACAACATCGCGAACGGGAAGCTTGCTGGCATTCTGCACGTAGAGCGAGACGTATAGCGGATCGTACTCGGACTCTTCGGAGTCATCCCTATTGCGAATGCGCGGCGCATCAAAGAGAACGTGACCTGCGGCTGTGACTTCGTCAACCTGTCGCCGTTGGTGTCTGCGCTTGTCGCGCATGAATGCGGCAACCGCGACGACAATCGATAATGCAGACAGCCATGACGGCACATTTCCCCAATCGAGATCATGAACCCATCTCGGTAGATCCCGCCAAAGTGCTCCCAAGTCCATAGCTCCCCATCCGCTTGCTCGTCCGATCAATCTTAGCGATGACATGCAGCTTGGTGTGCACACCACAAGAAAGACCCCGCGGCCGGCGAGATGCCGGTTGAGGTGCACACCACAAGACGGGATGGAGGTAGTCGGCATGTCGCACGCGAAGCGGCCGGAGGATCGCTCCGGAAACCCGCGCAGTGCCAACGGTTCCCCGTCCGCGCCAACTGTCCACGTCGGACGTGCGCCGCGCGTACCGTCGAAGCTGGGCGACGTCGGCCGCGAGATCTGGCGGGCCGTGTGGGCTGCGGGTGAAGGCGCCTACCTCCCCGCAACCGACCGGTTCGTGATCGAACGCTATTGCGAGCTTCACGACCGGCGGGCCGCTCTGCTGCGCGAAGTGGAAATCGACGGGCTCACGACAGTGGGCAGTACCGGGCAGACCGTAATTCATCCGGCGCTGCGGTACGTCGAGTCCACCGAGAAGGAAATGCGCGCCATAGAAACAACTCTCGGGCTGAATCTGGAAGCCCGCCTTCGTCTGGGAATCGCCGCGAACGCTGCGCGCCGGACGACTTTGGACGACATCTTGGGTGACCCTGACGACGATTAGGAGGCGAAACCGTTGTCCCCCAAAACAGAGGGACGACGGGTACGCCGATTCGTCCAGCACCTCACGCTAGGCGGCTCCTATCTCGGGCAGCCGTTCCGTCTGCTCGCGTGGCAACGCGACGTCATCGATGAGATTTACCGGCTCACCCCGGACGGCCGACGCCGATACCGCACGGCCGTTCTCGGCGTGGCGCGCAAGAACGGCAAGACACAGCTTGCCGCAGCGCTCGCGCTGTACCACCTGTGCGCGGACACCCGCGACGCAGCGCCGGAAGTCATCTGCGCCGCCAACACCCGCGACCAGGCCCGGCTACTGTTCGCCGAAGCCTCACGCATGGTCCGCATGTCCCCGCTTCTATCGGACATCTGCACTGTCCAACGTGATCAGATCATCTGCCACGCGACAGGCGGCCGGTTCAAGGCCGTGTCCGCCGACGCCGGACTTCAGCAAGGTTTGAACCCGTCCATGATCGTGATGGACGAGTACGCGCAGGCGAAGAACAGTGACCTGTTCGACGCGCTCACTCTTGGCTCTGCCCAACGGAACGAGCCATTGTTCTTGGTGATCTCGACCGCCGGGCCGTTGCCTGACGGGCCGTTCGCGGACATGGTCGAGCACGGCCGCCGGGTCGAGTCGGGCGAAGAGGACGACCCCTCTTTCTGGTCCCGCTGGTACGGGGTCCACCCCGGCGAAACCGTGGACCACCGCGACCCCGACGTGTGGCAGCGCTGCAATCCGTCGTGGGAAATCATGAATCACGCGGACTTCGCCGCGAGCTGCAAGCGCACGCCCGAAGCCAATTTCCGCATGTACCGGCTGAATCAGTTCGTCCGGGGTGGCTCGACGTGGCTTCCCCACGGCGCGTGGGAAGCGCTCGCGCGGCCGGACAAGCGGCTTGAGCCCGGCGACGAAATCGTTGCTTTCGTTGACGCGGCGTGGAAAGGCGATTCAACCGGCATCGTCGGTGTCCGCCTGTCCGACTTGCACGCGGAAGTACTCGGGCACTGGGAAGCCCCGCCGGATGACCCGCACTGGCGTACGCCACTGGGTGAGGTCAAGCAGAGAATCCGGGATATTTGCGGGATCTACCGCGTTGCGGAGGTCCCCGGCGACCCGTACCGGTGGGAAGTTGCGATGCAGGAGCTAGCCGAAGAGGGCTTGCCGGTCGTGGAGTTCCCGACCAACTCACTTGCACGCATGGTGCCCGCGACACAGAGCGCTTATGAGGTGATCACGGAAGGCCGGATGACGCACTCCGGCGACCCGGCGCTAGCCCGCCATCTCGCCAACGCGGTCGTACGAGAGGACACGCGAGGCCCGCGAATTCACAAGGAAACCGCAGGCAGCAAACGAAAAATCGACCTCGCCGTATGCCTGATCGGCGCCCTTCACCGCGCACAGCTATTCCGCGAGGACAGGCGCACAAGTGACGGCTTCCTAGTAGACGGCAAGCCCTGGGACGACTTCGAGGATGACGACACGTGGTGAAAGGGGGCCGCTGTGCTCAACACTGACAAGTGGCGGCAAATCGCCTGCGCCGCAAAGAAACTCCGTAAACGTACCGCCGCACTGTGGCGGAAAAACACAGCGGAGATCCTCGCGACCGGGGGCGCGTCGGCGATCACGACAGGCGCCGCAGCCATCTACGGCCCCGCCGGATGGATCACAGGCGGAGTGCTCGCCGTGATCGGCGCGGTGTGCGCTGCCAAGTCGAAGGGTGGTGCGGCCTAGTGGGCTTCATGTCCTTTGTGGAGAAGCGCTCCGCGCCGGTCCCGGTCGAGCAGGCCAGGACCACCGCCGAACTGTTCGGCGTGGATGCCCCGGACGACGAGCCGTTGACGCGTGAGACCGCGCTCAAGGTCTCGGCTGTCTTCGCCTGCGTCCGGCTTCTGACCGATGCGATTGCGACGCTTCCCGTGGACGCGTACCGCCGCGTGGCCGGACGTCGCCGCCCGTTCACCGCGCCCGACTGGCTGACCAAGCCGAATCCGGATATCGGGCGGATTGCGTTCTTCGGGCAGATCATGACAAGCCTTCTGTTGGAGGGAAACGCCTACATCCTGGTTTCCCGTGTGGGCGGCCGGGTGGTCGCGCTCGACGTCATCCCCGCGTCCATGGTGGAGCCGCGCTACGTCGCGACCCGTTCCGGCCGTAAGCGGCTGGTGTATCAACTGTCGGTCGCGGGCGAAGAGGAACCGTCCGACGTGGTCGGAGCGCTCGACCCGAAGGACGTCATTCACCTTCAAGGGCTCCCGCTCGCCGGAGAACTGCGCGGGGTCTCGCCGCTCAAGGCCGCATCCCTCACCATCGGTTCCGCGTTGTCGGCACTGGAGTACGGAGCGGACTTCTTTCGAGACGGCGCGCTTCCCGGCGCAGTGGTCAACGTGCCCGGCCCGATGACGCCGGAGGGCCTGAAGGCTGCCCGGCAGACGTGGCGCAATATCCACAGGGGCCGGGGTAATCGTCACGGGCTCGCCATCCTCACGGAGGGGGCGACGTTCCAGAAGGTCACGATCAGCCCGGACGAAGCGCAGTTCTTGCAGACGCGACAGTTCCAGGTCCCCGACGTGGCAAGGCTTTTCGGTGTGCCGCCGCATCTCATCGCGGACGCCACCAACTCGACGTCGTGGGGCTCCGGCCTGTCGGAACAGAACACGAGCTTTGCGCAGTACTCCACGCGCCCATGGGTCGAGCGGATCGAGGAAGCCCTAACGGCTCTGCTCATCGCCGACACAGGAGACACGAAAGCGTTCGTCCGGCTGAACATCGACGCTATCCAGCGCGGCGCCCTCAAAGACCGCATGGACACCTACCGCGTCGGTCTCGCATCCGGGATCTACACCCGCAACGAAGTCCGGGCACTGGAAGACCTTCCACCGGACACCGAGTACGGCGACTTCTTTCAACTCCCGCTCAACTTGGCGTTGCTCACCCCGGACGGCCCTCTGTCGCTCTCCGGCGGAAAGACCACCACCGAACCGGCCGACGAGCCGGACGAGACCGCCCCCGAAGACCCCGCGACCGACGCGGAGAAAACCGGCGAAGACTCCGCCGAGAAGCCAAAGGAGACCGCACCCGTTGACCACTGAGCGACGCGATTACGCGCGCCCGGTCGAGCTGCGATCCGAAGGCGAGAACACCACCATTCGCGGCTACGCCTACGTTTTCGGCGCGCTGTCCCATGACCTAGGCGGGTTCCGGGAGCGCATCGAACGCGGAGCGGGCCGGGAATCCATGGCACGTAACGAGATGCTCGCGACGTTCAACCACAACGCGAACGCCCCCCTTGCCCGCACGGGCGCAGGGCTGCGCGTCGGTGAAGACGACATCGGCGGTTGGTACGAGATCGACCTACCGAACACCAGCACCGCGCGCGATGTCGCCGAGCTGATCCGGCGCGGTGTCGTTGCGGGCAGCTCGTTCACGTTCTCCCTTCCGGACGCCCGTTCCGATCAGGAATGGACCGACACGCCAGACGGCGAAGTGATCCGCACCCTTCGCCGCATCAACGTTGTGGAACTAGGCCCGGTCCTGAACCCGGCCTACCCCGACACCACCGCAGCCCTGCGCGCCCTTCACGAAGCCCGCAGCGCCAAGACACCCGACGCCCGGCCCGCGACGGCCGCAGCCACACCGAAGGGGAGCACCACCACCTTGACCACTGCTGAGCTTCAGGACACCGCCGAAGAGCGCGCCCGCGCAGAGCACGCCCTCACCGCCGCCGACGCAGACGGCGCCACCGACACGAGCGCCCGCATTCTGGAGCTGCTCGACCGGCTTGACACCCGTTTCGCCGACCTGTTCGCCAACGCCAAGACCGCCGAAGCGCGGGAGCAGGCCGCGCAGCGCACCGAAGAGGCCCGCAGCCTCGCCGTGGCTCTGCTCGCGCAGGGCGCCCCGCAGCCGCAGGCCATCGACGCCCGCGAGAAGGACAGCACCACCCTCCGAAGCATGAACGTCGGCGACGCGGCCGAGTTCCGCGCCGTGATGGGCGTGGGCGTGGACGCGGCGAACAAGCAGGCGGGCAAGGCCACTCCTTCGGACACGCTGTACACGCAGCTCATCGAGATCATCGCGGAGCGGTCCAACGTCATCGTCGGTGGCGCCCGCTCCGTCACGACCAGCACGGGCGAGAAGCTGACCTTCCCCCGCGTCTCCCCGAAGCGGCCGGAGACCAAGCCCACTGAGGCGCAGGCTCTGCCGGAGAACTACCCGTCCACCGACACCGTGAGCAACACGCCGGAGAAGTACGGCTACGTGACTCACCTGTCGTCCGAATTGGTTCAGGACGACGTGGTGGACCTGGTGGGCTTCCTCGCTGCCGACGCCGGGCCGAACTTGGCCGACCAGATGGGCAGGGACTTCCTCGCCGCCCTGCTCGCCGGGATCACCATCAAGGAGACCCCGGCGAAGCTCACCAAGGAAGCCGACGCGGCCGATTACGTCATCGATCTGTTCTACGAGCTGCCGACCGCAGCCGCGAACCGCGCGAGCTGGCTCATGGGCCGTAAGACCATCGCGCGCCTGCGCAAGCTCAAGGACGGCAACGGGCAGTACCTGTTGAAGTCCGTCGCGGACGGGACCGCCCTCACGCTCATGGGCCGCCCGGTCCTGCGAGACGCCGGTTTCGACAACGACAACACCAAGGTCGTCCTGTCGGACCTCTCGGGCTTCATCACCCGGTTCGCCGGTCCGCTGCGGGTCGCACGCTCGACCGAAGCGAAGTTCGTTGAGGACCTGGTCTCGTACAAGTTCGTTCAGCGGGCCGGGGGCTCGTTGCTCGACGCGACCGGCTCCGCCCTGCTCACCCTGCCCGCTCCGGTCACCGCTGCCTGATCCGTCCCACCTGCGGTAACGCCCCCGGCCGGTTGGAGTGCGCACCACATTCCGCACTCGAGCCGGCCGCGGGCGTGCCTTGAGGTGCACACCACAAGAACGGAGGTGCCGCGTGGTGCATGACCAGTACGCGACCCTGCCGGAGCTGCGGCGCCTGGACGGGCTCGCCGACGCCGATCTGTTCACCGACGCGGACCTGTCGGAGGCCCTCTCCTACGCCGTCGAAACCGTGGAGGGGTACACGGGCCAAGCGTGGCCGGAACGCCCGCCTACGGCCATCAGGTGGGCCGTGCGGACCATCGCGCGACAGTGGGCCGTGGATCTCCACTCCCGGATGCCCGACCGTGCCCTGTCCATCAACTCAGAGTTCGGACAGGTCTCACTTGCCCAAGCCGGGGGCGACTGGCGGCCTACGTCCCTGCCGGAGGTGAACGCGGTCCTGAACCGCTATCGAACCCGGCCCCCGTGGGGGTGAGCACGTGTACGTGATCCTTGCCGCCAAGCTCGCGCTGTACGAAGCACTCACGGCCCGGTTCGCCGGGTCAGGGGTCCAGGTGTCCTACGCCGAACCCGCAGACGCACGAAGCCGAAGCGTGTGGTTCACCGACACCGTAGAACCGGAGATCGAGCCCGTAGCACTCGCGGCCGGGCGACGGAAGCCGTCCAACGTCACGGCCGAACTGACCATCAGGGCATGGGCGACGGTACCCGGCGACCCGGTCAGGGCCGAGACCGCAGCGTATGAGCTACGGGCCGAGATCGAACGCGCTGTGCTGGACGACTTCCACCCGCACCGAGTGTCCGGGCTCATGGACGCCCGGCCCGTGCGTGTCGCCGTCACCAATGGCGACGGCGGCAACGGCTCAACCGCCGTCGCTGACGTCACGCTCGCTCTTCGGGCACGCATACACACATAGGAGGGTGCCCCAGTGGCCCTAGACGCAACAATCGCCCTGGGCGCTGAAACCGCCTACGGCACCGCCGCATCCACTGTGGACGGCTACGAAGGCAAGGGCGATAGCTGGAAGACTACCCGCGAGTTCATGGAGTCCGTGGGCTTCCGCACCGGTCTACAGACCGCCCGCGCAGACCGCCGCCGCATCGTGGACATGGGCGGCGAAGGTGAGATCGAGTGCGATGTACTCGACGCTGGAGCCGCAACCCTGTTCGCCTCCGCCTTCGACCGGCATGAGAGCAAGCCCGCAGGCAAGACCACGGTGCACACGTTCACGTCCGCGAGCACCGGAAGCGGCAAGAGCTTCACCGCCGAAATGGTGCGCCCTAAAGCATCCGGTGGTGTAACCGCCTTCCGCCACGTCGGGTGTGTCGCGACAACCGTTGAGCTGACGCAGGAAGTCGGTTCCCCGCTAACGGCCAAGGTGGCGTTCGACTTTCAGACCGTGACGCACGGCGCGGCCCCGCTCGCCCCGGCCTACCCGACTGAAGCCTTCCCGTACGACTGGACGGCGGGCGTGGTTGAGTTCAAGATGCCCGGCGCGTCCGCGTACACGCCGCTCGACGTGACGAAGTGGACCATCTCGGCTGAGTCCGGCCTGAAGACCGACCGGCGCTTTGTACGGGCGAACCCGCTCAAGAAAGTGCCCGTTCGTGCGGCAGTGCCGACCTACGAAGGGTCCATCGAAGCAGAATTCGATGACTCGACGCTCGCGCTATATGAGGCATTCATTGCGGGCGCCGTGCTGTCCGCTCGCATCACCTACACGGGCGCGACGAAGGCGAGTGACGGAAAGCCGTCTTCTCTCGTTGTCGAAGCTCCGGCGATCCAGTTCACCGGCGATTCCCCCGAAGCCTCCATTGACGAAGTCACGGTCATGGAATTGCCGTTCCGGATTCTCGACCCCGGTACCGCCGACGCGCTGAAGCTCGTCTACACCGAGCCGACTCCGACCCCTCCGACGAGCGGCTGAGTCCGCCCCCTGCTTGGTGTGCACACCACAACCTGAAGGCCCCGCGGCCGGCGAAGGGGGCTTGGTGTGCACACCACAAGGAGGTCCATCCCTTCCATGGTCCGTGACTTCGAGGTGCGGGTAGATGGGCTCCGGGAGCTACGGAGCGCCATCCGCCGCACTAAGGACGCCGACCTGCGCAAGGAGCTAGCGCAGGCGCATAAGGACACCGCCGACGTTGTCGCGCAGCCTGCGAGCCGTGCGGCTCCGCATCGCTCCGGCCGACTGGCACGCACGGTCAAGCCGAGCGCGAGCGTCAAGGGCGCCATCGTTCGCGCGGGACGCGGCTCGTCGGTCCCGTACGCCGGGCCGATCCACTTCGGGTGGCGCAAGCGGCACATCCGCGCGCAGCCCTTCCTATTCCACACCGCCGGGCGGAAGCAAGACGAGTACACCGCTGTGTTTCGTGAGCGGATTACCCGGCTCGTCCGGCGCGCTCTCGGCTCTTAAACAGACTGGAGAATCGTTGTCCGACTTTATTTCCATTGACATCGATGAACTGACGATTGACGAAATCGAGACCGTCGAAGAGATCATCGACGCGTCCATTGAATCGGTGGCCAAGCCCGGTTCCCGCAAGGGCAAGTTCCTCCGCGCCCTCGCGTTCGTGGTGAAGCGTCGTGAAGACCCCGCCTTCACCATCGAGCAGGCCGGAAGCCTGAAGATCCGCGTCGAGCGCCCGGCGGGGAAGCCGGACCCTACTGTGCCCGCCGCGCAGTAACGAAAGCGCGGCTTGTGGCGCACTTCGGCGTCACATGGTCAGACCTGCACACGCTGCGGCTCGTGGAGTTCAACGCGCTGGTGTCCGCAATGGACAAAGACCTGAAGGACCGCAACCGCCGACACGGCGGAGGGCACGAGCCGGGGACGCGACGTACCCCGGTGATGACGTGAGGGGGCGCCGATGGCTAAGCCGATCAAGGTAACCATCCTTGGTGACGTCTCCGACCTCACCAAGAAACTTGACGACGGCGAACAAGCCGTGTCCGGCTTCGGCGTCTCACTCGGCAACGTCGCCGGAAAAGTCGCTGGCATGGCCGCGAAATTCGCACTCGTGTCCGGCGCGGTCGCAGGCATCGGAACCGCTATCTCAGACGCTATCGCGCAAGAGTCGTTGACGGACAAGCTCAACGCCCAACTTGGCGCGACCGGAGCACAGGCCAAGACCTACGGCGCCGCCGCAGGTGCCTTGTACGCCAAGGGCTACGGCGAATCGATGGCCGATATCACCGAAGCGATTCGCGGTGTCGTGCAGAACATCGACGGCATGAGCACCGCGTCACAAGGCGAGCTTCAGAGGATCGGCGCGAAGGCCAGTGATACGGCAAAGATCTTCGACCAGGACCTAGGCGGAGTCACCCGCGCCGTTGGGCAGATGATCCGTACCGGCCTAGCAGCGAACGCCGATGAGGCTTTCGACATCATCGTTGCCGGGTTTCAGCGTGGTGTGGACAAGTCCGGTGACTTTCTCGACACGCTCAACGAATACGGCACCATGTTCCGCGCTCTCGGGCTCGACGGGCAGACGGCTACCGGCCTGCTCTCCCAAGGACTTCAGGCCGGAGCGCGCGACGCGGACAAAGTCGCCGACGCGTTGAAGGAGTTCGCCATCCGCGCCAAGGATGGCAGCAAAACCACAGCAGACGGGTTCACTGCAATCGGCCTGAGCGCGTCGGAGATGGCGGGCAAGTTCGCCGCAGGCGGACCAGTCGCCGCCGCAGCGCTCGACCTCACCCTAGACCGGCTCCGTGCCATCCCCGACCCCGTGAAGCGCTCGACGGCGGCCGTGAATCTCTTCGGCACGCAGGCGGAAGACCTTCAGGACGCGCTCTATGCGCTCGACCCGTCAACCGCCGTCGCGGGTCTAGGCCAAGTGTCCGGCGCCGCCGCAGCGGCCGGAAACACGTTGCACGACAACGCACAGGCGAAGCTTGAAGCGTTCGGCCGCACGTTGTCTAGCGGGCTCGTGACCGTCCTCGGTACCTACGTGGTGCCACTAATCGAGAAGGTGGCGGGCGTACTGGCCACCGTCCTAGGCCCGGCGCTGAGCGTCGCCGCTGGGATCTTGACCAGCACAGTACTTCCGGCTCTGACGTCCCTTGTGGACTGGGTCGGACGTAACGCCGATTGGCTCTCCGTCGTGGCTGGGATCATCACAGCCGTGTTCCTGCCCGCGCTCGTCGCGATGGGCGTACAGGCCACCATCAGCGCAGCGCAAACAGTTGCGGCGTGGACGGTTTCCAAGGTTCAGGCGATAGCGTCTCTCGTCACACAGTCGGCCGCGCTGGTGTCTCTGTCCGCGCTGTGGGTCGGTCTCGGGCTGCAAAGTCTTATGCAGTCGGCGAGAGTCGCCGCCGCATGGGTCCTGTCGAAGGTTCAGGCCGCCGCATCGCTCGCCGGGCAGATGATCGCCTTCGTCGCTCTCGGAGCCGCGTGGGTCGGGCTGGGAGTACAGGCAGCGATTCAGGGCGCCCGTATCGCCGGGGCCTGGGTCCTGTCCAAAGTGGAAGCGCTCGCCTCACTCGCGGCGCAGGTTCCCGCGTTCGCCGTGCTTGTCGCCGGATGGGTCGCACTCGGCGTGCAGTCCTTGATCCGGGGCGCGCAGATGGCCGCAGCCTGGGTCATGGCCATGGGGCCTATCGGCTGGATCATCGCCGCCGTCGTCGGCCTGGTCGCGCTGATCATCGCGAATTGGGACACGGTGAAACAGTGGACGGTCGATGCCTGGAATGCGGTCGTAGATTTCATCGTGTCTGCCGGACGCAACATCGTCCGCACTGTCACCGAACATTTCAACTGGGTCGTTGACAAAGTCCGGGGCGCCTATAACTGGGTCATCGATATCTGGTCCGGGATAACCGGATTCTTTTTCAATCTCGGAGGCGACATCCGCCGAGCCATCGGCGACGCGTTCGACTGGGTCGTGTCCAAGATCCGGGGAGCGATTCAGTGGATTCAGGACCGCATCTCAGACGTCGGCAATTTCCTTAGCAGCATCAACCCTTTCCGCGCCATGGGTGGCCCAATCTCGGCGACTGGAGTTTACACGGTCGGCGAGCGAGGACCGGAGCAAGTGCTATTACCGAAAGGTGCGCAGGTAATTCCGAATCATGCCGCGGCCGGCGGGGGTTCAGGAAATGGCGCCGTCGTAAATGTCTACGCGCAAACGAATGCGAACCCGTACGCCATTGGTCGTGAAGTCGCGTGGGCCATGAGAACCGGTGGGAGGTAGTCGAATGCAACTCGTTCCCACCCTGTTCTCCGCAGCGCAGCGAGCCGCCGAGACCGTCACGGACGAGTGGATGGCGGAGTACCGGGGGCTGATCATCGGCGCCCCGGATTCTCCGCTGTCCCTCGTGGCCGTGGACGGGCTTCTAGACGTCCCCGGTATGCGGACCTCCGACAGGGCCGCTCTGAGCCGTCACGGCGACGTGAGCGGCTCCGATTACCTGGGGTCGCGCACGGTCACCCTCACCATCGAGGCATACGGACGCGACGGCGCCGAGCTGGCCGACGCGCTCAACGCGGTGACGGCCGCCTTCACCCCGGCCGCACCGGACGCGCCGTTGGTGTTCCGTTTTCCGGGTATCGCCGGAGGCGGAGTCCGCTTCGTCTCCGCTCGCGTCCGCAAGCGCGGCATCCCGGTAAACGTGGAGTACTCCAACGGGCTCGCCATGGTCACGGTCGAAATGTATTGCGCAAGCCCGCTTATCGTCTCCCCGGTCTTACTGCGCGACTCTGCACCGCTTGCCGACGCCAACGCGCTAGGCGGCGGAATCAAACCACCATTCCGGTTCCCCATCAAATTCGGGCCACCCCGAAGCCTGGGAATCGTCCGTGTTCTCAACGAAGGAAACTTCACCACTTACCCGAAGTTCATCATTCGCGGACCGGTCACCAACCCGCAGATTATCAATCTCGCAACCGGGCAAATGCTGAGCTTCAATTACACGCTACTCCGTGGCGAGTGGCTCGATATCGACACGTACACCCATGAAGTCCTACTTAATGGCACTGCCCCGCGGTTCCTTACTTCAGGTACCGCGAATACGTGGCTTACCTGCTCACCCGGCCTTACCGAATTCGTGTTTCGCGGATTCCGCATCGATCCCGGTTCAGGCGGCGAAGGCGCCTCGTTGGAATGCCAATGGACATCCGCTTGGGTCTGATCTTCGCCGGGAGGAATTTCCTATATGGCGCTTGTCAAACAGATGGACACTCCACCTCTCTTCTGTGACGGCACCGAATACGCTGCCGGGCTTGTCCGGCGGTTGCTGGGTCAGATGATCGGCGACACGGTCGGACTCTTCGGAACCGCCGACTTCGCCGTGTCACTGTCCGGATCGGCCGTGACCGTCGCACCGGGACGCGGTGCGATCCCCTCCGGCACAACAGAATCAGGCGTGTACCTGGTCGAGTCGACGGAAGCAACAGCGTTGACGCTGGACCCCGCCGACTCGACCCGCGACCGTACAGACCGGCTCGTCGCCTACGTCGTCCCGCCGGTGACCGGCGCGGACACGGGCAAGTGGTTCATGGAGATCCGCAAGGGCGCTCCCGCCGCGACGCCCGTACCGCCGGAGACTCCAAACGCTTATGTCGTCTGGGATTTCGCTATTCCGGCCGCGTCGAAGGGGGTCAACCCGTCCGGCTTCGACAAGCGTTTCGTTGGCGGGCAACAGATGATCGCGGGACCGACCATCACGAGCACAGAGAGGCCCACCAGGGGCCGCCCTGGTCAGATCTGGTCGGACGGCACCACTGGGCAACTGTGGCTGTGGAACGGTTCGGCGTGGATCGGTGCGACCGATCCGACCTTGCCTCGCGGCTGGGTCGGCGAGGTCAAGCGGACAACGGAAGACACCTTCACATCGCCCGTTCTCCTGGAACGCCTGACCTTGAGCCTTTCGGCATCGCGCCGATACAAGGTTACGTTCTCGGCGCAACACCATGCCGCCGGTTTCGGGCCGCCGAACGGTAGCGCGGATATCCGCCTTGCTGCGGGCACGTCCGTGTCCCTGTCCAGCCCCGTCATCAAGACGACCGGCATCCTGAAGAACAACGCGACACGGCAGACCTTCGAGATGGTGACTACGTTCACTGTCCCCACGAGCGGCACGTATTCGCTTGGCCTGACCGCAAACGGGTTCGACAACCCGGCTTTGACCTTCTCGGGTGGAAACGGTCGGATTCTCATGGTCGAAGATATCGGGGCTCTGTGACCGCCACATATCGTGTTCTCTTCCGGGACGTCTTGTCAGGAATCATTCACGGCGAACTACCGGCGGAGAAGTTCAACTACACCAATACCCTCAACGCCCCCGGATCGGCATCCGTCACAATCGCTCTGAATCCAACTGTTGCCCGCGTGAACACGCAAACGGTCATCGCAGGCGGAGCCACCGCCGTATACATCGAGCGGTCCGGCCGTATCGTCTGGTCTGGGCTCGTCTGGGATGCCTCCGCCGATTTCGCGGCAGGCACACTAGAGTTGAATTGCGAAGGCTGGCTCTCATACTTCCGCCATCGGCACTACCATGCAACGACGGCATTCACCCAAGTCGACCAGGCGGACATTGCCCGATCCCTTCTCCGGCACGCTGGCAACTACGGCGACGGCTCCCGTTTGGGAATGATCGAATACGGGAACGAGAAGACCGGAATCAAGCGGGACCGTACGTACAAAGAGTCTGAACACAAGAGTATCGGTGAAGCGGTCGAGCAACTCGCCGCCGTCATCAATGGATTCGATTTCTCGTTTGATACCGCGTGGCGAGATGCGGACTTGGTCACCACGTTCACGGTCCATTACCCGGCGGTCGGACGATTTCGCGCGGTCACGCTTGAACAGGGGCGTAACTGCGATATCCCGTCGGCGACAGTAGGCGGAAAGTCGGTAGTAACGCACGCTTTCGCACTCGGTTCGGGCGACGGTGCAGATCAGGTGTGGGCATCGGCGGGCTTCCCGTCAAAGGTCTTTCCGCGTCTGGAAGCCGTCGAGTCCTTTTCGGACGTCAAGGAGTACGGCACGCTCAAGGCCAAGGCTGAAGAGCGCATCCGGATTGGTTCCGCGCCCATCACATTGCCCTCCATCGCGCTCTACCCGAACAGCTCACCCGGACTCGATGACTTCGCCTTAGGCGACGCACTGACCGTACGTGGCGGGTCCGGCCTTGTCCCGATTGACGGCATGTGGCGCATCACCGAACTTTCCGTATCCGTCGACGAGTCCGGCGCGGAGCAAATCACTTTGACCGCCGCTCCCCGCGAAGTGTTTGGAGGTGACACCAATGGCTAACCCGACTTTGCCGCCGTCGCTGCAAGCGGAATTCCGGGGCCTCGCGGACAGAATCAGCGCCCTTGAGCGCGGAGAACGAAAGGTCACCTACCGCGACAGGCTGACGACGAACGACGGAGCAGTGCCCCGGCAACTCTTCACGCGCAACGGCCGTGAAGCGGTCTACGCAAGCGGAATGGTGAACCCCAAGTACCCCGTTCTAGTGGCGCGCTTCATGATTCAAGCGTTCGGCACTTCGTCTCTCCGTTTCAACTTCGAGGCGGCACTTGGTGGCCTGAGGACGTCAACCCGGACGTTCACCTTCCGGGGGAAGACCAATCCTGACGAGTGGAACGTTCAGGTATTCGAGATGGCATGGCTACACGGAATGCCGGTTGACGAATGGCAGGACACCGAAGCCGTCTCGGTACTGCGGAAGTGCGTCGTCCGGTACTTCGCCGAAGCCACCTCCAACCATGTGCTGAATGCGCGGCCTAGCTCCATCTGGGATGACGCGCGGGCCAACGGGTTTTCCGTGCCACAGGCCAACGTCCTACTGAGTTGGGTACAGCCGACCGAGAACACGATTTCCGTACTTGTGTACGAGCCGGAATACGTGTTCCTGGCTCCGCTGTCGTCTTACCCGACCGCGACGGCGGAAGGCACCTTGCTTCAGGGGACGCCGAGTGCAGCCGCTGCACAGCAACGGCAGACGCTGACGACGGAGCCGACCGACGATCCTGTCCCACCTGACCCGGAACGGATCGAGCTGCCGAAGCCGGTTCCCCCTTTGCCTCCGCCCGTGTTCGAGACCCCCGACCTCCCGGCACCATCGCCGAAAGAGGCTGCCCCGTTCCCGAACACCTACGGCACTTGGCCGCTGGAGCCGCGCGGCTTCGGCTACTGACCTTGGCGTGTGCACCACAAGCGACCCTTCGCCGGCCGCGGTGCCTCCCCTTTGGCGTGCACACCACAAGCCGCCTTCTTTTTCCTTCTGCTGCAAGGGAGTTTCTCTATGGCTGTTTCTCAGAACGGCTGGCCCGTGAACCCTCCGCGCTCGTCCCGCACGGTTCCCGGCACGAATGTTCGCATCGTCGTTGCGGACGGCCCGGCGGGCGACGTGCTCATGTACGTGCTGTCCCAGTTCGACAAGCGCGTTGAGGATCTCGACCAGGGCGCCGACGACTGGGGTTATGCGAACAGGCCGATCCGGGGCGGCACCGCGACCAGCAACCACGCTTCGGCCACGGCCGCCGATGCGAATGCGACGCGGCACCCGCTCGGCAAGCGGGGCACCTTCACCGGGCCGCAGGTCGCGGAGATCCATCGGATTCTGTCCGAAGTGGACAACGTCGTGCGATGGGGTGGCGACTACTCCGGCCGCGCGGACGAAATGCACTTCGAGATCAACGCACCGCACGCCCGCGTGGCTGCGGTCGCGTCCCGGCTGAACGGGGGCGGCAACCCCTCCCCTCCTGACTCCGGCTCCGGTGGACGCGCCACCCTCAAGCGCGGTAGCTCCGGGGCCGACGTCGCGCTTGTTCAACGATTCCTCGGTCTCAAGGCGGACGGCATTTTCGGAACTGACACCGAATCGGCCGTCAAGCGCTACCAGTCCCGGCAGGGCCTCACCGCTGACGGGATTGTCGGCCCCGCCACGTGGGCGCGAATCACTTCCGGTCTTGGGGGTGCTGTTCCTGGCACTGGTGGGGGCACTCCTACACCTGCGCCGCCGGGGGCCACGCTCAAGCGCGGTTCGCAAGGTCCGGCTGTCACCGCGCTTCAGCGTCGGCTCAACGCCTGGTACCCCGCGTACTCGCATCTCACGGCTGACGGCATCTACGGCGCCGGTACGGAAAGTGTGGTCAAGGAGTTTCAGCGTCGGGCCGGGCTCGTCGCGGACGGCATCGCGGGTCCGCGCACGCTCGCGGCCCTGAAGCTCTGAGAGGCCCTCGGGCGGACCGGGAAGGTTTCCGGTCCGCCCATGTCCCCCTAAGCCCTCCTACCGCCACTGAAGACGAAGCAAGGGGCAGCCACAGGGAGGGGAAGAGATGACACGAAGGTCTGTTGGCATCGTCGGCCGGATGCGGTCCGGGAAGGACACGGCCGCCGGGGTGCTGGTGCGGCATCACGGGTACACGCGGTTGGGCTTCGCCGACCCGCTGAAGGCCATGGCCTACGAAACGAGCCCGCTCGTGCGGGAGGGTGAACGGCTCGCGGATGTGGTCGACCGGATCGGCTGGGAGCGGGCGAAGGACGCCTACCCGGAGACGCGGCGGGTTCTTCAGCGTCTCGGGGTGAGCGCACGGGAGGCCCTCGGGCCGGGCGTGTGGGTCAACGCGCTAACCGATCGCGTCCGCCTGGTGCACGGGCCTGTGGTCGTTCCGGACGTGCGATTCGCCAACGAAGCGGACGAGCTGCGGTCACGCGGCTTCGTCATCCTCCGCGTCCGGCGGCCCGGCCTGACCGGAGCCGACACCCACGTGTCCGAAAGCGAGTCCGACGCCATCCGCGCGGACGTGACCGTGACCAACGACGACACCCCGGACGCGCTCGCCGACCGCGTCCATCAGCTCGTGAAGGAGTACGTACTTTGATTGCCTATGTCCGCCGGTTCCCGGCCCTGGTGCTCACTCTCGTGGGCGCCCTGGTGGGCCTGCTCGTGCACCTGGTGCCCGGCCTGCCGGACGGCGCCCTGCTCGACGTCGCCGCCGCTGCGGTCTCGCTCATCGCGGGCGTGGAGATCCACCGCCGGGTGACCGCCGTCCCTGCCGACCAGCGCGGCCTACGCGCCCACGAATACGAGTTCGAGGACGACGCGCCGGAGCCGGAGACCGCCCCGGCCGATTGAGCCCGTCGCCCGCGTCCGGTTTGTGGTGTGCACATCAAGCGCACTCGAGCCGGCCGCGGGGCCTTCCTTGTGGTGTGCACGCCAAGCCGGGCACAGCTGTGTCGGTGTGGTGTGCACCACAAATAGCTGCGTTACCATGGTAACGCAGCTTAGGTTTGTTGCAGCAGGCCACGACGGAGGGAAGCTGACATGACGAAGACCGGTAGCGAGATCATCAAGACCATTGAGATGGCGTGGCGGGCGATCCAGCGTAAGCACAAGGAGCTACCCGACGTGGTCGTGGTAACAGGCTCCGGCTTCCACGGGAAGAACCCGAAGTGGGCGCACTTCTGGCCTGGTCGCTGGACGCAGGACGAAGAGGGCAAGGAAGGTGCTGCGCCCAACGTCATTCAGCAGATCCTCACGGGCATGCCGGAGCTTTTCGTCTCTGGCGAGTTGCTCGGCTTACCCGGCCGCCGGATCATGCAAACCCTTCTGCACGAAGCCGCGCACGGACTCAACGAAGCTCGCAGCGAACACGGGACCAACATCAACGGTCGCCACAACAAGACGTTCGTGCGGGCCGCGAACGAACTGGGACTTATCTGGCCCGAAGGCAAGGCGCCGCACAAGTCCATCGGCTTTTCGCAGGTCGAGATCACCGACAAGACCGCCGCGAAGTACGAGAAGGTCATCGAGAAACTCGAAGCCGCTCGTCTCGCGTACCTGGCGGAGGGCCGGAGATTGGAGAACGGAGACCCCGGCGCCTTGGGTGGGGAAGGTGGCGACGGCGGGGAAGACGGCGACGGCGGTAGCGGCACGCAGAAGCGCGGCAGGGGCTCGCGCGGCGGGTCGCGGGGTGGGAAGCGCATCTACGTGACCTGCATCTGTGCGACCGCCGATCCTTTCCCGATCACCCCCGGCCGCCTGGAGCGCGCCCCGATCCTCTGCGGCGACTGCATGGAGCCTTTCCGGCCGCGCGACGAAGAGGACGAAGACGACGAATAAGCACGCCTGAGCTGCGTTACCATGGTCACGGGGCGAGTCCGCATGGAGGGCTCGCCCCGTGAAAGGGTGGGAGACATGGGAGCACATCCGGACCTCACGACCCGGCAGGCCGCGCTTGTCCGCACCGGGGCGGACCTGGCGAAGACTGCCGTCCTGCGCAACTCGCTTGACGCCAAGCAGGAGCTAGCCCGCGTGCTGTTCGAGCTGCGGGGGACGTTTCAGGATGAGAAGGGCAGGCCGGATTACGCGGCGAAGTCGCAGGCGTACCGGTCCGCCGTGGCCGCGCTCTACGAAGCGTCGGGGCTGTCCCGTGAGGACTCGAAGCGGCTGCAAGGGTCGGTCCGCCATCAAGTCGGAATCGTGCTGCGGCGGGAGCTGAGCACGGAACAGCTCGCCGAATACGACTTGAGCCCGCAGGACCGTAACGCCCCGCGTCGCAAGGGCGCGGATGCCGATCGTGTCACCAGTGCTTCGGCGAGCCTGCCCGATCAGGTAGCGCAACTCCACACGCTTGCTACCGCCCTTGTCGACTCGCCGGAAGCGTCCACCTTGGACGCGGACACGGCCGATAAGGTCCGCGCTGTTCTCGCCGACACGGCCGCCGCGTGTGACCGCCTGCGTACCCGGCTGGAACCCGAAGGCCCGTAACGACTGCTCGAAGATTGAGCCCCTTTCCCTTGCGGGACAAGGGGCTTTTTCATGTCCGGAAACTTTCTCTTCGGATCATGTCCCCTCGCGTCCCTCTACCGCCACTGATCGGGTTGAGAGAGCGCGACAGAGGGGAAATGAGTGAGCGCAGTAAAAACCATCAAGCGCGGCGGAAGCCGCTTCTACGTGAACCCTGAGACCCGCGAAAAGGTCCCCGGCGTCACGTCCGTACTTTCCATGCTTCCCAAGCCTTTCCTGACCTATTGGGCCGCGAAGGTCACCGCCGAATCGGCCGTGTCGAACATCGGCCCCGTGGTCGGTCTGGCCATGAACGACCCAACCGGCGCGGTCGACTACCTCAAGCGGGCGCACCGCCGGACCACGAACGAAGCGGCCGACATCGGGACCGAAGTCCATGCGCTGTACGAGAAGTTGGCGCGGGGCGATCAGGTCGGGAGGCAGCATCCGGACTTGGAACCCTACGTCCGGTGGATCAACGAGTTTCACGACCGCTACCAGCCGTCCTATCGGCACATCGAAGACACGGTGTGGTCGACCACGCACAAGTACGCCGGTTCGTTCGACGCCATCTGTGACATCGACGGCGAAACCGTGATGCTCGACGCGAAGTCGACGCGCTCCGGCGTCCACGAAGAAGTGGCGTTGCAGCTCTCCGCGTACAGCTACGCGGACCACATCGTGACGCAGGACGGCGAGCAGGTTCCCGTTCCGGAGATCCACGCGGGCGCGGTTCTGCATCTGCGGCCGGAGGGCTGGAAGCTCGTCCCGGCTCGTGTCGACGCAGAGGTCTTCGGCTACTTCCTGACTCTGCGCAAGGTTTTCGACAGGGTCACGACCGAAGCGTCAACCGTCATCGGCAAACCACTTTATGAGTCCGTCGCTTCGACCGGCTCCGAACGTCGCTCGTCCAGCAAGTAGTAAGAGGGGAAACCGTTTCATGGCAACGCACAAGGTCACGTACGAAACCACCAACAAGCCGGACACGGCCACGCTGCCCAAGGGCGCGAAGGTCGAGACCGTCTCACCCTTCCCGGCCGTCGTCACCGCGCACCGCCGCACGCTGCGGGTCAACCGCGTGGAGGCGAACGACGAGCACGCCGCAACCATCAAGATCACGGCCGATGGCACCGGGGACGCCAAGGGCTTGCCGCTCACCGAAGCGCAGGCCCGCGAGATCGGCGAAACCCTGATCAAGGCCGCCGACATGGCCGCGAGCGAGCGGGCCGCGCGGGAGAGGGCCGAAGAGGCACGCAAGGCGGAGTCCCGCAGGCTCACGGCCCGGCGCAACGCGGCCTACATGGACGCGCTGTACCGCGAGCTTCGGGCGCCGCAGTACGTGAACCCGTTCCGTTTCTGAGCTTCTGCACCACTGCGGACCAGCCGGGTCCGCACACGACAGCGAGGATTCCTTTTGTCGCTGCGTATTTTCGAGACCGATCCGGACGCCAAGCCCAAGACGCGGAGTAACTTTGCCGACGACATCGTCGGGCGTTTCCGCTCCGGCATCCTGATCGGTCGCCGCCCGCAGGCGCTGTCAGAGTGGCGTGTGACGACCGATGACCCGGACGTCGCCGACCGCATGGCGGAGCTGTACGGCGGCACTCCGGAAGAGTGGGACACCGACAAGTCCGACAACCTTCAGGTAATGACCGACTCCGCGAGCGTGTCCGTCGTGATCGAGGACGCTTCCGCGCTGCGTACCCGGATGGCTCTCTACGGGCAGGCCGGGCCGATCCACATCTGTGACGGTGCGTACTTCATCGAGGGCCACCCCGAAGATGCGGAGATCGGCGAGTCGTGCGGGTGCCCGCGCGAGCTGACCAAGCGCAAGGAGCAGGCCAAGAGCGGCCGGGGTCCGAAGCCGGACATCCGGCTGCGGTTCCGTCTGGCTGACGACCCGGACCTTGGGCTGTTCCTGTTCTCGTCCGGTTCGTGGTCGCTCGTGAACGACCTGCCGGAGCTGGAGCGGACGCTGTCTGCTGCGGACGGCCCGCTCAAGGCGGACCTGAAGCTGACCTTCGTCGAGTACGACACGAAGGCCGGTAGGCACGTCGAGTACCACCGCCCGGAGATCACCATCAAGGGCGCCGCGTAGGCGCTCGCACTACCGCCCCCGGAGCTGTCCACCTGGACGGCTCCGGGGGCCATTTCTCGTGCTAGGACCCATCCGCAATGATTTGAATCAAATCATAAGCGCATTTGGTTTGAATTAAATAATTCGATGTGATCCACGCTGACAAACTGTCAGCGCTTCACCGCTTGCCAAACCCGCACCGTTTGCACTAATCGTTGTAATCACCACAAGCGAGGAACGATTTCTTGTGGTGCACACACCACGCCCCCGGCCCCGCGGCCGGCGAAGGGTGGCTTGTGGTGCACACACCAACTGATCAGGAGGGGGAAGACCGTTGCACGTTGACGCGCTGCTACAGCGGTTGGGCGGCGGGGCCGTGCTCGAAGACCGGGGCGGGGTCCTGGTGACCTGTCCCGCGCACAAGGACGGGCGCCCGTCGCTGTTCGTCTCGCTCAAGCCGGACGGGCGGGCGCTGATCCACTGCCGCGCCGGATGCTCGACCGACGCTGTCCTGACGGCCGCCGGGCTGCGGACGGCCGACCTGTTCGGGGTGAGCGGTGAGCCGACTCTCTCCGACGCTCCGCCCGTGGAGCTGGACCCCGGCGCCGTCGCCGCGCTCATGCAGTACGTGACGGCCGCAGCGGTCCGCCTTCCTGGCTCTGAGAGCGCCGTGTACGCGCTGGAGCGGTTCGGGGTGACCGAGGACATGGGCCGGGAGCTACAGCTTGGCCACGATGACGGGACCGTGACGACGCGGGGCAAGGATTTCCGCACGCAGGCGTACACCGCTCACCCGCGTTTGGTCGTGCCCATGCTCGATTGGCACGGGACGCCGCGCGGGCTTCAGGGCCGTGACGTTGGCGGAGCCTGCCCGGCCCGCTGGGTGAACCTCGCGAGTCCTGCCGAAGGCATGAGGTGGTCCGCTACTGGGGTGTTCCGCACCTCCGGTTCCTTCGACACGGTCCTAGTGACCGAGGGGCCGGGCGACGCTCTGACGGCGGTTGCCGCCGGGTACACCGCCGTGGCCGTCCGTGGCTCCGGGGTCGCGCGCTCCGAACGCACGGCGCGGGAGCTGGTCGACGGGGCGCCGGACGGGGCCTTGTTCGTGCTCGCCGGGGACAACGACCGATCGGGCCGGGAATTCAACGACGCGTTGGGCGCGCAGCTCGCCGCGCTCGACGTTCAGGTGTGCGTCCTCGCCATCCCTGCCGGGATCAAGGATCTCGCCGCGTGGCGTGCCGCCGGACCGGGCGAGTTCGCCGCAGCGCTGCACACCGCTGTGTCCGACGCGCCCGCGTGGGTGGCTGCGGAGACGACACCGCCGACACCGACCAGGCCGCGAAGGGAGCGGGTGCCGATGGAGGGGACCGACATTGCCAACGCCCGCCGGGCACTGGACATCGTCGGCAAGGACACCGCCTATGTGGACGGAGTCGGCTTCCTGACGTGGACGGGCAAGGTGTGGTCGGTCATGAGTGCCACGCGGGAACGAGCCATCGGTCACCGGGTGGCCGACGCGATGACGGCGGAGCTTGCCGAGATCCGCGAGCGGTTCGGCGACGAGTCCAACGCGTACAAGAGCGCACTGAAAACCACGCGGCGGATGCACATGGATTCCGGCATCCGGGCCGCGCTGGAGCACCTCCGCACGATCACCGGTCACGAAGTCGAGGACTTCGACGCACACCCGCACTTGCTCACGTTCAACAACGGCGTGGTGGACCTGCGCACCGGACGGCTACGGCCACACACGCGTGACGACCGGTTGACCAAGCTCATCCGGCAGGACTTCGACCCGGACGCGCAGTGTCCACGGTGGACACAGTTTCTCGCCGAGATCTTCCCGGACGACGCCGAGTTGCCCGCGTACATGCGTAGGCTCATCGGATACGGCATCACCGGCGAGACACGAGAGCACGCCTTCGCATTGCTTTACGGGCACGGCTCTAACGGCAAGTCGGTGTTCGTCAACACCTTGGCGGACGTGCTGCGCGGCATCACGGGGCATGTCTCGCAAGCGGCCGTGGCCTACCAGCGAAGCTACGACCCCGGTGCCGCGAACCCGGCTCTTGCGGCGCTGCGCGGTGTCCGCCTGGCGGTGCTCTCGGAGCTGTCCGAGGGGCTGCGGCTGAACGAAGCACTGTTGAAACAGCTCACCGCCGGGGACCCCGTCACGGCACGTGAGCTGTACAAGGGGATCTTCACCTTTCAGCCCACCGCGCTCATGCTCATGGCCACGAACTATCGGCCCGATGTGCGCGGTCAGGATGACGGGTTTTGGCGCAGGACAAGGCTCATCCCGTTCACGCGCGCGTTCAGCGACGCGGACAAGGACCCGGCCCTGTCGCGGACCTTGCTCGCCGAAGCGCCGGGCATCCTCGCGTGGGCAGTGCAGGGGGCGGCCGAGTGGTACGCCGGGGGCCTGCGTGAACCCGCGTCCGTGCGTGCGGCCGTCGCCGAGTACCGGCAACAGTCCGACCTGTTGGACGGGTTTCTGCCGGGCGTGCTCGTGCGCGACCCACAGGGAAGCATCCTGCAAAAGCAGGCTTGGGACATGTTCCAGAACTGGAGGGACGACGAGCAGGTCATGCAGGTTCTTCGTTGGGGTCCAAGGGAATTCGCCCGCAACCTGGAATCACGCAAGGTGAAGAGCATTCGCGCGAACGCAGGTAAGAAGCTGATCGGAGTACGGGCCGCAAGGCCGGACGAGATCCACGCGGGGTAGCCCGCAACCACCAAGCAGACAGGCCGGGCCGCAGGGTTTTCCTTGTGGCCTGGTCAGTTCTGCGCGCTTGCAGCAAGGGGGACTATGCGCGTACAGCGCTACCGGATCGCCGGGGAACAGGTCATCGTCCGCAACGTCGAGACGTCCGAAGATGTTCGCGCGTTCCTGGATTGGTGCCGTAGCAACGAAAACCGTCCCATTGCGTTCGACACGGAGACAACCGGGCTCGACATCTTCGCGCCCGGATTCCGGGTCCGCCTGGTCCAGTTCGGCACCGAACGCGAAGCATGGGTGATCCCGGTCGACCCTCTCGCCGGCCTGGTGTGTGCACCACAAGCCGCCGTCCGCGAAGCGCTCGAAACATTGCCGTACCTGTTGGCACACAACGCCAAGTTCGATGCGCTCGCCGTGTGGGCTCATCTCGGCGTGGAACTGACGAGCTTGTGGCGCCGGGTCACGGACACGCGGATTCTCGCGCACCTGCTTGACCCGCGCGGGCCGCAGGACCCCGGCGGCATCGGGCAAGGGCTCAAACCCTTGTCGGCACGGCACATCGACCCGGACGCGCCGGACACTCAAGCCGGGCTGTACTCGGAGTTCCGGAAGATCGGGCACAACAAGGAAACCGGCTGGGCCGCAATCGACCTCCGCAATCCCTTGTACACCTTGTACGCCGGGCTGGACGTCATCCTGACGGCCCGCCTGTTCCGCGTGCTGGGTCCGCTCGCGCAGGCCGCCGGGTATGAGCGGCTCTCGGAGTTCGAGCACGCGGTAGCGCTGGTGTGCGCGCGGATGGAAGCAAAGGGCTTCCTGTTGGACGTCGAGTACACCGAATCCCTTGCTGCGCGGCTACTCGCCGAAGCGGACGAGTGGAGCGGGGTTGCCCGCAGGTTCGGGGTGTCGTCGGTGAACGCTCCGGCGCAGATCTCCGCCGCGCTCGAAGGCATGGGCGAAACCCTCACGGAGACAACGGAATCCGGGGCGCTGAAGGTCGACAAGGAAGTCTTGCTGCCCTTTGCCGACCTTGACCGCAAGTGGCAACGCATCGGCGCGCGTGAGCCGAATCCTCTTGCGGACGCTGTGCTGCGGGCGAAACGCGCGTCGAAGTGGGCTACGTCCTACGCGGACGCCATGCTGTCCCGCCGCGACGGGCAGGACCGGATTCACCCGGACATCGCGAGCCTTCAGGCCCGCACGGCGCGCATGTCGATCTCCCGGCCTCCGCTTCAGCAACTCCCGTCCGGCGACTGGGTGATCCGCCGCGCCATGCAGGCCGAACCCGGCTGCGTCGTCGGCACGGTCGACTATCAGGCGGTCGAGCTGCGGGTACTCGCCGCGCTGTCCGGGGACGTCCAGATGACCGCCGCAATCCACGCGGGAAAGGACTTGCACGGCTTCACGGCGGAGCTGATCTACGGCCCCGGCTTCACCGAGTACCACCGCAAGGTGTGCAAGGGCATCGGCTTCGGGAAGGTCTACGGCGGAGGCCCGGACACGCTCGCCCGGCAGACCGGGGCACCGCTGGACCAGGTCAAGGCCGCCATCCGCGCCTATGACCGCGCCTATGCCGGGGTTCGCCGGTACTCGAAGCGGCTTCAGAACCGGGCCGAGTGGGGCGCCAAGGAGGTCATCACCCCGTCCGGGCGCCGTCTCCCGCTCGACCGGCGACGGCTCTACGCGGCCACGAACTACATGGTTCAGAGCACCTCGCGCGACGTTTTGGCCGAAGCGCTATTGCGGCTCGATGAGCGCGGCCTGACCGATTATCTCCGGCTTCCCGTGCATGACGAAGTGGTCTTCGTCGCGCCCGCCGAAGACGCGAAAGAAATCGGGCACGAAATTCAAACGGCAATGGCGGTACCCGATTTCTTCGGCGTGCCGCTCACCACAGATCTGGACATCGGCGGACGCACGTGGGGATCGCTCTACGGGGCCGCCGCCTGAGCAAGGAGGGGGAAGCCATGGCGCGGTGTCGCTGCGGAGCAACCGAGGGGGTCCGGGTCTACCCGATGTGGCCGCGCAAGCTCTTCCTGTGCCGCTCGTGCTCGGGAGAGCATTTCAAGGCACGGCGCCGACTGGAGACGGCGCGGCTGCTCGCGCAGTACGGCGACATGGACCAGGCCGCCCGCCGGGCGGAGGCTCATCACGTCGCCCTGCGGGCCGACACGGAGCGGCCCGACCTTGGTGTGTGCACCACGAGAGCACCGCTCGCCGGCCGCGGGGCCGGATTGGCGTGCACACCACAAGTCGCCGACGACGTCCGTGCCTGCCTGGAGGCACTCGCTGCGCAGGCCGCGAGGTACTTCCGCGACTTCGCCGACCAGGCATACCGGGTCTTCCCGTCCTACCGGGATCGGCAGAGAGCACGCGGTCACGCCCTACGGGCCGACCAGCGGGCCGTGTACGCCCTCGCGTATGACGTGCCATGGCTGCGCAGGCTCTACCGTGACCGCTGCGCCTACTGCGGCGGGAAGGCTGAGCACCTGGACCACGTGTGGCCGCTCGTCCTGGCCGGGGATGACGCGCCGTGGAACCTCGCTCCGGCCTGCTCGCCGTGCAACCTGTCCAAGGGCGGGAAGACGTTGGGCGAGTGGCTGCCTGGCAGGCTCGCCGACCTGACCGACGACCAGCGGGCGGCCGTCCGGGGCCTGTGGCGCACCTGGACGGCCGCGTGACGGCCGCGAAGGTCTGCGGTCGCTGCGGGGCACTAAAGCCCTTGTCCGAGTACTACCGGAGGGCTTCTAGCCGGGACGGCCGCCGGGGAATCTGCGCCACGTGCACCCGCCGGGCCGCCGCCATCCGCCATCAGGCCACCCGCGACGCGGCACGCAACAGAAGGTACGTAGCTCGGTACGGCATCACGGCCGCCGACGTGGACGAGCTGCGGGCCGAACAGCGCTACCGGTGCGCGCTCTGCGGACGGCACGAAGACCGCCTACCGCTTGGGCTCATGGTCGACCACGACCACCAATCCGGGACCGTGCGCGCCTTGCTCTGCCATTCGTGCAACGCCGGAATCGGACATTTCCGGGAGTCGCCGGAAATCCTGCGCGCGGCCGTCGTATATCTCGCCCGCGCCGACGAATTACTTGCCATTGCCGACACCGAGAGGGAATCGAATTGAGCCTGAGAACCGACACCTTCGTCTCTATCGCGCGAAGGCTGCGGACTGCCGCCGACGCGTTCGAGGCCGTGGCCGGAGTCGCCGACTCCGCAACCGCGATGTCTCCGAGGGCCGCGCCCGCTCGCCCTGTCGACGGGGTGAGCCGTCCCGTGGAAGACGTCATCCTCGCTCGGGAAGACGCCGGGCTGTACGGGGCGCTGGACGCTACTCGGCGTCACATCGTGCAAGCCGTTCTACACACCGAAGCCGCCACCGCGAGGACCCGCGACGCTGCCCGTTCGCTGGAGATCAGGCAGGCCGCTCCTTGATCGAAATCACTCGAACAGCCTAACGGCTGAGAGTATTCGATGGTGACACTGCTCACATTCAAGTGATCTGTTCGCTACCACATGGACGAACGCGAGAGTTACCGCCAGGGCCGCACCTGATTCACATCGAACACACGTTCGAGTCGATCCGCAGGCCGAGCAGGTGTTTCAAGTTTCAACTGTCCTTACCGGACAGTAGGAAAGCGGCGCTGACCTGCGCGTTACACGTTTTGCCGAACTTTTTTCACGAAGGCGTGCCCCGTCGCTTGGCGCTAGCTTGGCTGAGCAATGCAGCGGTCGGGGACACGAATGCGAGGTAGGGGGAGGACGAGGAGTTTGGTTCAGGGCACAACCCGGCAGAGAGCGCTTGCTGACACTCTGCGTGACCGGATGGACGCGCAGAAGCCGATCCAAGCGCAGGGTGCGGCACTGCCGGGGCACATTGCGCGACTCGCTTTGAGCGGGCTCGCGGGGGAAGCACACGAGGACTTCAGGGAGACGCCGGATCTCGTCGCGGACATCGCACAGGGCGACCGCGCGGCGGAGCTGCCGCTGTACGTGCGGGTGGCGACAGACCTGGAACGGACAGCCGCACGCGTCGCGGGGGACGCTGCACTGAGCCGGGAGGACCTCCACCAGGAAGGCGCACTTCGGCTCATCGAAGACGTGCGCGCCGGACTGGTGAGCGAGCGATTCGGCGGAGCTATCGGCCCGTACATCGGTCGGTCACTCCGTCGCCACCTGGTCGACCTGGTCGACTCGCAGCGACCCGGCCGCCCGCCGATTCCGGGACGGGAACGGCGCCGCCTCCGGGAAGCGCTCAACGCCACCGTGAACGATGACGGGACATACAGCACGCTTGCGGCCGTCCAATACGCCCGCAACCACTTCGGGTGGAGCCTCGCTCATTTCTGGGCGGTGCATGGCAGTGCGTTCGGTGCGCCCGTGCAATGGAACGACGCGAGCAACTCCGGCGGGCTCTCCTTCGCGGAAACCACCGCCGACCCTGCCGCAGCCGAAGCGCTCGCCCGTGTCGAGGATCGCGACGACGTTCACCGCACCATTGAGCACGCCGAATTGACCATGCGCGAGCACGACGTCATTGAAGCGATTTTCGGGTTTCGCGGACTGGCCGCCACGACCGAAGAGACCGCCGAGCTTCTCGGCATGTCCTCCCGTCACGTGAAACGCCTGCGAGCTTCCGCGCTCGCCAAGCTGACCCGCGCTGCCGACGCCATCGGAGTCACACGCGAACACGGCGCCGACACCGACGAACCGGCGCCCGAAATCGTCAAGCCCCGTTCGCCCGAAGACGCGCGTTGCGCCGCTTAATTCCGGGCCATACGTACTCTCTTAAGGAACTACTAATGCACGTCTATCGTTGTGTTACCGACGAAGAGGACTTCATCGGGATTGCCACCCTTGGCTCTTCGATCCTGATCACCGTCAACGAAGCCGAACCCACGGACGGACTCGCCGACGCGGCAGAGCTTGAGATCACCAGCGACGACGCCCGCGCGGTTGCCGACAAGATCCGCGAGCTTCTCGCCGAACAGGGAAAGGCGGGCGAAGTCTCCGGCGTCTTCCTGGGCCGGACGACCGACGACCCCGGAATCCTTCTCTGCGTCGGTGTCGACGGCGGCACGAGCCGCAGCGTCATCCTCTCCCGGACGGACGCGGCCGACGCCGCCGACAAGCTCACCCTGACCGCATCCGAAGCCGACGACCGCACGCAGGACACCCCGGCCGCAACGGCGGAGACCTTCGCCGACCTGACCCGGCGGGCCGCCGCGCTGAAGATCACGGCCACCCTGTTCGAGGCCGGAGACGTGGACCTCTTCGAGGCTGCGGAGTGGGTCGCAGCCGAACCCGCAGCAGAGGCAGCGTGAGAGCTGAGCCCGTGACCTTGCATCGCGTCTCGCCCTGCGAGCACGGGAAAACGCACCACATCCGGGAATTGGTCGCAGGCTCCGAGTTCAGCGTTCGCGAGTGCCGCACGAAGAACGGCTTCCCCCGAACGCACCTGGTCACGGTGGACAAGTACCCGGACACCGTCCGGCGCTAGTTGGCGTGCACACCACAAGAGTCCCCTCGCCGGCCGCGGGGGCCTTTTGTGGCGTGCACACCACAAGCCGGGTCCGACGAATTAGTGTGCACACCGCGACCGTTTCCGTGTCGTTTGGAATGTGCACCACAATGCGCGCAAGCCGGTCAGATCTATTGTGGGGTATTGCAAAACTCCGGTTCGTTGGTCGATACGATGTGTGCGTTAGATGGGGAGCTAGGAGTAAGGATTAGCCATGGCTAGGAAAATCACTGCTTCGGTAGTGTGTGATCTCGACGGGACGCCTGGCGCCGAATCGGTGCCGTTCGCACTCGACGGGATCAATTACCGCATCGACCTGTCCAGCGAACGCGCGAGCGACCTGCGGGAGTATCTGAGTACGTACATCGCGAAGGCTCGGCGCGTCGGGGGGCGCAAGATCCGTAAGGACGCCCGTCCTGCTCTGAGCTCCACGCAACCGGATCGGCCCGCCTACGTGCGGAAGCCCGCCAACCCGGAGAACCCACAGATCCGGGCGTGGGCCGCAGAGAACGGTTACAACCTGGGCACGCGGGGTGCGATCCCCCAGACCGTGAAGTTTCAGTACGACCAGGCCAAGCAGAAGGCTTCCGGGACAGCATCCGCGCGGAAGACAGGCCGCAAGAAGGCCGCCTCAAAGTAGGGCCGAAGGTCGGTCCTGTGCCCTGGTGCGTGCTGGTACTCTGAGCGCGTCTCGGGCCGGGACGGACTTATACGCCGGTTCTAACCCGAACAGGAAGACCCCTCACCTCCGGGTGGGGGGTCTTTCTTTTTGCCCATTCTTGTGGTGCACACAACAAAGTAACTATCCGCGCGCGGAAAGCGATAGAGAGCACGTGAACCACACCTTTACGACGAAGTCCGTCCGCCGTTTCGCCGCGTCCGCAGCGGCCTTCGCCGGGCTCTGCCTGACAGCCGCCTGCGGCGCCGAGACCACCACGGCCCCCGTGCCCTCCGTACCTCCGGTGTCGTCCGCTCCGGCCGTCGACACACCCGCAGCTCTCCGCGACGCCTTCACCGCTTCGGCCAAGTCCACCCCGTGGGCCGACAAGGTCTCGCAGATCACGTTGGACGGCCGCGCGGTGATCGTCGCTACCTCGCTCACCAAAACCGACAAGGCGACGTCCACAGCCGTCTGTGAGGCCGCGCTCAAGGCCGCCAAGGACACGAAGACCGACTTCCAGAGCGTGGCCGTCCGCAGTGCCGACGACCGCACCCTTGCCCACCAGAACGAGACGGCCGGGCCGAAGCAGTGTGAGAACTAGCGGCACAAGCACGAGAGGCCCCCTCCCCGCGCCGGGAGGGGGCCTCTCTTATTCACCGAGGATTGCGGCGCCGCCGAACCTGCCACTGTAGAAGTAACGGCGTTGCCACGCTGTGTCCGCGTACGGTCTTCGCTCCTTAAGCACATCGTGACGCAAGTAATTACTGACGATTCCGTAGATACGGTGCATGTCGAGTCCGGTTCCGGCCTGGATCTCACCGAACGTAAGGCCGCACCTACGTTCATAAATCAGGGTGAGAACGGCACGTTTGTCAGGCGTAAGCGTGGCACGAAGACGATTGGCCTTCGCTTCGTCCGCCTTCCATTCTCGTACTTCCTGCTCTGTCATCACGGTGGCCCGCCTAAACCGAATCCCGAATGCTCATCATCATTGCGCTCATGTAGACACGCTTCGCAAGCATGTTCGTGAGAACTTCGTTCACCTCCATAAAGCCTGCGGTCATGGACTCCACGTGCGGAAGGTACTGGTAACCCTGTGTTGCGTTGTGAAATTCGAGTGCAGCTTCGTTGAACTTGCCTTCGATAAACTGAAAAGCTGGATCGGTGTCATCCATGAGCTTCTGGCGAGAACTTTCAATGCCTCGCTTTAGGTCGTAAACACTCAAGCTTTGCCTTTGGTCAAGTGGAGCACGGCGGGCGCATCCGCGTCGAGCACTCAAGGCGCTTAGCCGATGCACCCGCCGTGAGCTGTGGAAAGTCGGGCGCGTTACTACCCTGGGCGACGCGTGCCAGCCGCTACGAGTCGCTTCGGTCCCGACATCCAAGTCATGGGCACTCGTGAAGAGCCAAGAAATCGGTGCCCATGCGTGGGGGCGCGTGGATCTCCCGGCGGGGGCAGTCGCAAGAGACGCCCAACTGCATCGCCAGTTTTCCCGCCGAAGTACCAATCGACAACATCGGGGGAAAATGGGTGAACTTTGTCACTGACTCGCGCACGGTAAGTGTCTGCGGATTCCTCGCTTCGGATCAGCACGACGTCCGCGCATTCATTCCACCAGTAGATGTACACAAGGCCGATCGGGTCATTCTCCGCCCCGAAAGCCCACTTCTCCCATTCAGGCTTTGAAAGTTCATCAAAAGCTTCGTCAATATCCATTT
Source organism: Amycolatopsis sp. lyj-108 (assembly GCF_046549005.1). Taxonomy (NCBI): domain Bacteria; kingdom Bacillati; phylum Actinomycetota; class Actinomycetes; order Pseudonocardiales; family Pseudonocardiaceae; genus Amycolatopsis; species Amycolatopsis sp. lyj-108. The sequence continues at coordinate 890,185 of NZ_JAJPWQ010000001.1, forward strand.
CACACCTTCAAGCGGCCAATGACGGGAAGGGGCTGCGTTACTTCCACTCTCGACTGCTTCGGAATGACGACGGTGTCATCTTCCGGCGCCCGTCCGGCGGAGCTTCTCAAATGGTCCGTAACGTATTGAGGCACTCTGGGCGCGGAAGCCCAAGAGACCGGTACGCCCTCACGCTGACGCCGCAGCGCCGCAGCGGTGGCGGACTCGGCCTCCCTCTCCTTCTTGATGCGAGCTTCCAGCACAGTCCACGGAACACGCTTGGAGCCACGCGCGAGCCGCTCTTGTCGCTGACGCCGGAAGGTCACCACTCCGAGCACCCCGGCTAGGACGAAGAGCCCACCAGCAACGCACACCGCTGCGTTCTCCAAGTCCTCGCCCCCTCGCCTGTATTCCCTTGTCAAGTAGCATCGTTGCTACTGGGCGTGAGGTGAACAGGCGAGGTGTCTACTGGTGTCTACTCCGACTGAGATCAGCGAAACGACGACGGGTGCGCAGCTCCGGGGCGCCCGCCTCTACATGAAGCTCTCGCTAGCTGAGATGGCCAAGGCCACGAGGTACGCGAAGAGCTACCTCGGTCTCGTCGAGACGGGGAAAAAGCCCGTTACCCTGGAGTTGCTGACCGCGTACGAGCGAGTGCTAGGAGACGGCATGAAGAGGCCCGACCTTGTCCATCCTCGCCTGATCAAGATCGACACTCCGCAGGAGCGTGAACGCGTCTTAGCGGCCGTCGAGGCGGGAGAGCCTGATGTGTTCGCCCAAGGACCGACGTCCAGCTCTATCGATGCGGCGATCTGCCCGAACCTGTCCGAGACTGCTATCGGCCACTTCCGAACCTGGGCGGTCGAAGGCAAGACATCGACGCTGCGGGCTAACGCGATTTCCGTCCTGGGCTTCCTGCCGGGCCGCGAGAACGCCGAAGTGGTGGCGCGGGCGCTCGACACGGACCCGAAGGTTCGGAGGCTCTGCGTAGCGTCGGAGGTGTCAAGGTTGATGCAGTGGGATTGGCCCACGTCGCTACAGGTCGCAGACGACCCGACAACAGCGCCGGACCCGAAGAAACTCGGGGCGAAGCTGGCGAAGGAAGCGATCGATGTGAAGGATTCGGAGTCTCGTTGGGTCGCTGGGTGGTTGCTTCAGCGGCTAGCCCCGGTTCTCGGCTGATCGGCACCCCTCTGTCAGACACCCGTGTCATGATCCGCGACACGGGGAGACAGGGGGTGTGGCTTGAGCGAAATCGAAGCAGTCGCCGCAGCGCTGCGGGCCGCCGTCACGTCCCTTGAAAAGGCGGAGCAGGCGACGCAGCAGGCCGCCGGGGACTTCGGAGAATCGGCCGCGCATCTAGGCCAGGCCGTCTACGGCACCACTAACCCTGAGATAGGGGCCTTGCCTGGGCTTTACGACGGACTACGCCAGTCCGCAGAGCAGGCGGTCAGCCACTACAGGACCGTGAAAGCGAGCATCTCGGCATATCTGGGCAAGCTTGGCGTGCCGGAAGCTCCGGCGAACCCGCAGGTCAATGCACCGAAGGCTGAGGATGGAGCCCGCGGCCGGCCTGGTGTGCACACCACAACTACGCAGACGAAGCCCGACCCGGTTTCACAAGACCGCGTGGGCGAGCTGAAGCGAGGTCTTCCGCCGCGCGTCGACCGTGGGGAGGGGCAGAAGACACACGGGCAGTGGGTCACGGACTCGGGCGACGGGGAGGCCGGGCACATCGTGAGCGGCCGTGACGACTTGGAAGCCGATGCCGTCCAGTTTTTCAAGGACCAGGGCGTCCGGCGGATGCCTTCCACGACTGCCGACGTCGAGGTCAAGCTAGCCGTTCACATGCAGAACAAGGGCATCACCAGCGCAACCGTCGCCGTCAACAACGAAGTGTGCAAAGGCCCGTTCGGCTGTGAAACCTTGGTCCCTAAGATCCTTCCCCAAGGAAGCGCGCTCACCGTGTACGGGACCACGCCGGACGGAACCCCGATCGGGACGACCTACCTCGGACAGAGAAAGAAGCCATGATCGAAGCTTGGTACGACGGCAACGCGTCCGGAGCGACCACGGTCACCACTGCGGCCGGTCTCGACCGTGTTCTAGACGCTGTGGCGGCCATGAGCGGGCCGACGCTCGCCGAGCTGTACACGGACGGCGACCCGGAAAAATCATGGCTTGAGATCGGATTGCACGGCGAACGGGCAAGCCTGCGCTACGTCGGCGACGACGCGCCGAACGGGGCGCACTCGAAGGGTGGAACCTTCTCGCTGCCGGAACACGGCGAGGTTCTCTACTACTTCATGAACAACCCTCGGGAGTACCCGGACGACGCCGAGATCCCCGCAGACGTCGCCCGGCAGGCCGCACACGATTTCCTGACTTCCGGCGGGCAACGGCCGTCCGGCGTGAACTGGACAGAGCAAGACGGCCCGCTCTAGGGCTGCCCCGCGTTGCTCGATACGAACAGGCGTTCGAGTCGGGTGCATAATCGGCTCATGCTCGACACCGGAGACACCACGTCACCGAGGACGCCATACCTACACATGGTCCGTCCACCCTGTGCCGTCTGGGTTGACCTGAGCGTCGTTTACCAGGTCCCTGAGACGGTCTCCACTGTGTCGGACGGGCTAGACCTGACGGTGAAGGTGCCCGGCTTCCTGAGCATGTGGAGAGCCACCACGACGGGCCATTGGGTCGGATGGGTCACGTTCGCCATGGGCGAGCCTGACGCGGGCGACACTCAGACGCAATGGATCATCGCGGACGCCCTGAGCCCGCGCGAGGCACGGAAGTCCTGACCGACAAAGCAGAAGGCCCCCACCTGGTCAAAGGAGGGGGCCAACGGCTTGTGTACCGGTACGCGCTGGGTACACACGAGCACCGATAAGGGCCAGTAGCGACCGGTACTAACAGGATCGGTTTTCGCTGGTCACCGGCCCATCCGGCGCGTTTGCGCAGGTCAGAAAGCGGCCATTACAGAAGGAGGCCTTCACGGATTTTCGGCATAGGGTGCGGGGCATGCCGATGTTCGAATTCGAGGGGCACCGTCCCCAGGTGGATCCCGAAGCGTGGATCGCCCCCACCGCCACCCTGATCGGTGACGTCGTCGTCGAGAAGGGTGCTTCCGTCTGGTACGGCGCGGTGCTGCGCGCCGACTTCGGGCGGATCCTCATCCGCGAGGGCGCCAACATCCAGGACAACTCGGTCATCCACGTCAACGGCGGCGTGACCGAGGTCGGCAAGAACGTCACCGTCGGGCACCAGTGCCTCGTGCACGACTGCACGATCGGCGAGCAGGCGCTGATCGGGAACGGCTCCACCGTGCTCGACAAGGCGCAGATCGGGGCGAAGGCCCTGGTCGCGGCCGGTGCCACGGTGACACCCGGGATGATCATCCCGCCGGAGACGGTCGCCATGGGCAGTCCGGCGAAGAAGCACGTCCCGCTCGACGGCACCGCCCGCGGCTGGGTGGAGCACAACGCGGCGATCTACCAGGAGCTGGCGCGCAGGCACGCGGAAAGCATCAAGCCGATCGATTGACTCTCCAGTAACTGGAGACCATAGCTTCGGGCTCATGGCACCGAAGTCGAAGAAGAAGACGCACCAGGCGACGCTCGAGTTGACCGCCGGCAACGCGCCGGTGGTCGACCTCGGGAAGACGCTGGGGCAGACCGGCGTGAACCTCGTCGAGCTCAAGAAGGCTTACGACGCGGCGACCGCCACGCAGCGCGGCGACATCGTCCCGGTGGTCGTGTCGGTGTTCGAGGACCGCTCCTTCGAACTCCGGCTGAAGACCCCGCCGGCGTCGTTCCTCATCAAGAAAGCCTTGGGCGGCAAGGGATCCGGACGCCCAGGGCATGAGGTCGCCGGGAAGCTGACCCAGGAGCAGCTGCGCGAGATCGCCGAACGGAAACTGCCCGACCTCAACACCGGAGACCTGGGCGCGGCCATGCGCACGATCGCGGGCACGGCCCGCTCGATGGGCGTCGCGATCGAAGAACCGTGACGCGCAAGCACGTGATCGTCCCGCCCTTCCGCGACCTCGACCCGGCCCTCGAGGTCGCGGAAAGGCTTTTGGCGCAAGGGAATCCGTGGCTCGCCGGAGTCGTATCGGCGTTGCCCGACGAACACGCGGCCGCCGACCGGCTCAACCGGATCCTCGCCGGGACCGGTGCCGCGCCCCGGTTGGTCGAGGCCGGAAACGGCTGGCGTGTCGTGCAGGTGACCTCGTGGCCGGGCTGCGGCGACCTGGTCGCGGGCGCCTCCGGGCTGGCGGAACTCGTCGCGTTCGGCGGCTGGCGGCGGATCAAACGCTGCGCCGTCTGCGCACAGGCGTTCTGTGATCGCACGGCCGGATGCAGCCGCCGGTGGTGCGCCGGACATCGTCCGCACGCCGAGCCCCGGCCCGTGCTCTAGGCTTGTCCGCACCAGCGACTGGCGCCATTTGAGGTGGAGCACCACCGGGAAGCGACGACAAGGCCGGTACCGCGCGCCTGGGTCCGGCCGTCTCTGGCAGGAGTACGTCCGATGACACACCAGCCCGAACTTTCCGCGCTCGCCGCCGCCGACCCGCAGATCGCGGGGCTCGTGGAGGACGAGGCGAAACGCCAGCACGACAAGATCCGCCTGATCGCGTCCGAGAACTACGTCTCCCAGGCCGTACTGGAGGCGACGGGCACCGTCCTCACCAACAAGTACTCCGAGGGCTACGCCGGAAAGCGGTACTACGAGGGCCAGCAACTCATCGACCAGGTCGAGAAACTCGCCATCGAGCGCGCGAAGGCCGTCTTCGGCACCGACCACGCGAACGTCCAGCCGTACTCCGGCTCGCCGGCGAACTTGGCGGTGTACCTCGCTTTCGCGCAGCCGGGTGACACCATCCTCGGCATGGCGCTGCCGGACGGCGGCCACCTCACGCACGGCTGGAGCGTGTCCGCGACCGGCAAGTGGTTCACCCCGGTCCGCTACGGCGTCCGCAAGGAGACCGGCCGCGTCGACCTCGACCAGGTCCGCGAACTCGCGCTGAAGCACCGGCCGAAGCTGATCTTCGCGGGCGGCACCGCGATCCCGCGCACCATCGACTTCCCGGCGTTCGCGGAGATCGCCCGCGAGGTCGACGCCGTCCTGGTCGCCGACATCGCCCACATCGCCGGGCTGGTCGCCGGCGGCGCGCACCCGTCGCCGGTCGGGCACGCGCAGGTCATCACCACGACCACGCACAAGACCCTGCGCGGCCCGCGCGGCGCGATGATCCTCTCCGACGCCGACCACGCGAAGGCCGTCGACAAGGCGGTGTTCCCCGGTCTGCAGGGCGGCCCTCACAACCACACGACCGCCGCGATCGCCGTCGCGCTCGGCGAGGCGCAGAAGCCGGAGTTCGCCGAGTACGCGCACACGATCGTCGCCAACGCCCGCGCGCTGGCGGAGGCGCTGGTGGAACGCGGCTACGACCTCGTGTCCGGCGGCACCGACAACCACCTGCTGCTGATCGACCTGACGAACAAGAACGTGCCGGGCAAACCGGCCGCGCAGGCGCTGGACCGCGCCGGCATCGAACTGAACTACAACACGGTGCCGTTCGACCCGCGCAAGCCGTTCGACCCGTCCGGCATCCGCCTCGGCACCTCCGCGATCACCACCCGCGGGCTCAAGCCGGAGCACCAGACGCAGGTCGCGGACTGGATCGACCGCACGATCACCGCGGCGGCCGGCGAGGAACAGTCCGCTTTGGACACCATCGCCGCCGAGATCCGCGAGTTCCTGGCGCCGTTCCCGATCCCGGGCTACTCGGCGTAATCAGGGCGCTTGGGTTGGGTTGGTGCGTCGCGAAAGCCACTTTCGCGACGCCCAGCGTCCCGAAAGTGGCTTTCGCGACACGGTCGGCGGGTGATCGTGAGTGCTTAGAAGCGAAGGGGCCCTTCACCGCATGCGACGCGGTGAAGGGCCCCTTCGGCACTTAAGCGACTAGTGAGCCGGACCGTCGACGGCTTCCTTGGCCAGCCGGTCGGTCTCACGCTCGAACGAACGCTGGATCTCGGCCTCGGCTTCGGACCGCCCGACCCAGCTCGAACCCTCGACGCTCTTGCCCGGCTCCAGGTCCTTGTACACCTCGAAGAAGTGCTGGATCTCGAGCTTGTGGAACTCGTTGAGGTGGTGGATGTCGCGCAGGTGCTCCAGGCGCGGGTCGTTCGTCGGGACGGCGAGGACCTTGTCGTCCGGGCCCTTCTCGTCGGTCATCCGGAACATGCCGATCGCGCGGCAGCGGATCAGGCAGCCGGGGAAGGTCGGCTCCTGGACGAGCACCAGCACGTCGAGCGGGTCGCCGTCCTGGCCGAGGGTGTCGTCGATGAACCCGTAGTCGGCGGGGTACTGCGTGGCGGTGAACAGCGTCCGGTCGAGTTTGATCCGACCGGTCTTGTGGTCCACCTCGTACTTGTTGCGCTCCCCCTTGGGGATTTCGATAGTGACGTCGAATTCCACGCCGGCCTCGCTGCTCTCGTCTTTGGTACGCCCCGCCGTCGCGGACGGCTCACCGAGTTCATGGTCTTGTCTTCACTAGTGTGGACCACGGGGGCTCGGGCGGTCGCATCGATGTGGTCGTATGTGAGCTTGGCCCCTTCCCCGGACGGTGGATGAAGGAGCGTTGAGTGCCGGAAAACGATGTCCCGATGTGGCCGTCGGACGACAAGGACACCTCATCCGCCGAGCCCAAGGGCGCCAAGAGGGAGGGTGAGGCCACCGTCTGGCTGCCCATGTCGGGCCTGGCGAACGGCAAGACCGAAGAGCTGTCAGTGCCGAAGGTCACACCCGAAAGTGGCTCGTGGTTCCAGCCCGTCGTCGAGGTCGGTGACATCGACGAGGAACCGGACGTTCCGGAGACCCCGACACCGCAGTGGTCCGCCTTCGAGCCGGTGACACCGGTGACGCCGGCCGAGCCGGAGCAGCACGAAGAGCCTAAGACGCTCTTCGTCAAGCCGGTCCAGCCGCAGCACAAGGACGAACCGGACTGGGACCAGTTCGACCGGGGCACCGCCACCCCACCGCGTGACGCTGAACCCTCGAGACCCGAGCCGAGCCAGGGACCCCCGAGGCAGGAGCAGCCGCGTCAGGAGCCGTCGCGCCGTCCCGAGCAGAGCCGGGTCGAGCCGCCGCTTCCCGCGCCGGTCCCGTCCGCGACCATGCACGCGCGCCCGGTCCGCATCGAGCCGTCCGAAGAACGCTTCGACTCCGAAGCCACCGTCGGGATCCAGCGGCCCGAGCCGCCGTCCCAGGAACCCCCGGCAGCCGAAACCGAGGCCGCGCCCGCGCCGAAGCCGAAGCGCAAGCGCAAGACCCTGCTGATCACGACCCTGGTCGTCGTCCTGTTGCTCGCCGGGATGGGCGGCGCCGCCGCGATGCCGAAGGTGTCGAACCGGCTCGGCCTGCCCTGGGCGCCGAACGCGCCGAAGGGTGAGATCCCGAAGCCCGCCGGTGTCACCCGGGTCCTGCACGGGCCGGACGTCAACGGCGTCGCGCCGACGAAGGAAGGTCTCGCGGCCGCGCTGGCCGGTCCCGCCGGTGCCGCCGACCTCGGCACGCTCACCGGCACCGTCGTGGACGCGGCGACCGGTGACGTCCTCTGGGACAAGAACTCCGGCACCCCGCTGACCCCGGCGTCGACCACGAAGATCCTCGTCGTGGCGGCCGCGCTGCTGTCGATGGACCACGGGACGCAGTTCTCGACGAAGATCGTCCAGGGCGCCGAGCCGGGCACGGTGATCCTCGTCGCGGGCGGTGACCCCTCGCTGACGTCGCTGCCGCTGGGCACCGACTCGCCGCTGTACCCGGGCGCCGCGCACGTCGACGACCTCGTCGCCCAGGTCAAGAAGGCGGGCGGCGGCAAGATCTCCAAGGTCCAGCTGGACATCAGCCTGTTCAAGGGACCGACGTCGGCGAAGGGCTGGGACCCGGAGGACACGGCCGCCGGGAACACCTACATGGCGCCGGTCCTCCCCGTGATGGCCGACGGCGGCCGCGCCGATCCGAAGAACGACCATTCGCCCCGTATCGCGAACCCGGCGGCCACGCTGACCCAGAAGATCGCGGGGAAGCTCGAAGCCCAAGCCGGCGGTACGACGACGGCGCCGAAGGACGCGAAGGTGCTCGGCGAGGTCAAGTCGCAGCCGCTCGCGGAGTTCGCGAACTCGCTGCTGCAGCTTTCGGACAACCTGATGGCCGACGTCCTCGCCCGCCAGCTCGCGCTCGCGAAGGGCGCCGAGCCGTCGTTCACCGGCGGCGCGGCCACGACGATGGACGTGCTCAAGCAGGCCGGATTCGACCTCACCGGCGTCCAGATCAACGACGGCAGCGGACTGTCCGACCAGAACAAGATCCCGGCCAAGGCGCTCAGCGAGATCCTCGCGGTCGCGGCGGCGCCGGACGGCAAGGATCCGCGGACGGCCAAACTGCGGCCCCTGCTGGCCGGCCTTCCCGTCGCGGGCGGCAGCGGGACGCTGGAGAAGCGCTACGGCGATCCCGCGTCGGCCGCGGGCCGCGGCTGGGTGCGCGGCAAGACCGGCACGCTGTCCGGGGTGAACACCCTGGCGGGCGTGGTGCTGGACACCGACGGCCGGATGCTCGTGTTCGCGCTGATGTCGTCCGGTTCGGACCAGAACAAGGGCAGGGCCGCGCTCGACGTCGTCGCGGCGACCTTGCACAAGTGCGGCTGCAGGTGAGCGAACGGAATCGGAGCGTGAGGAAGTCGGGACGGAAACCGGTCTTTCAGCGGGTAGCGTCATAAGAGTGACTGAGGAAACGCCGACCAAGACACGTTCGATGGTCGACTGGTCCCTGGCCGCCTCGACGGGCGCCCTCCTGGTGCGTGGCGGTCCGGTGGTCGACCGCGAAGTGGCCGAAGAAGCCGTCGCCGATCTGCGTGAGCTGACCAGTGAGGCGGAGGGGCACGTCCGCGAGCTGACCGGGCTCGGCCTCGACCTGCCGCTGCTGCCAGCCGAAGTCGTCGACAGGCCCGGCTGGGTCCGCTCGGCCGCCGCGGGGCTCGACGCGCTCACCGGGCGCGCGCTGCCGGAGGCCCAAGGTGGCCCGCTGGCGCCCGTGCTGGCCGGTGGCGCCGGTGTCCAGACCGGTCTGGTGCTCGCCTTCCTGGCTTCCCGCGTGCTCGGCCAGTACGACCCGTTCGGCGGGCCGGAACGCCGTGGGCAGCTGGTGCTCGTCGCGCCGAACGTGGTCGCCGCCCAGCAGGCGATGGACGTGCCGGGGCACGATTTCCGGCTGTGGGTGTGCCTGCACGAATGCACCCACCGGTTGCAGTTCACCGCGGTCACCTGGCTGCGCGACTACTTCGCCGACGAGGTCGAGCGCCTGATCGGCGGGCTCGCCGGCCGGGACGCGGACGGGCTGAGCGATCTGGTCGGCCGTCTGCCGGACACCATCAAGCAGATCGGCAAGGGCAAGGCGGGCGGCGCCGGACTCGCCGAACTCCTGCAGTCGCCGAGCGAACGCGCGGTGTTCGACCGGCTCCTCGCCCTCTCCACGTTGCTGGAGGGGCACGCCGATTTCGTGATGGACGCCGTCGGGCCGCAGGTCGTGCCGAGTGTCGAGCTGATCCGTTCGCGGTTCACCGCGCGGCGCAAGGGCGGCGGGCTGATCGACCGCGTGCTGCGCAGCCTGCTCGGCGTGGACGCGAAGCTGCGCCAGTACGAACAGGGCGCGAAGTTCACCAAGCACGTCGTCGACGCCGTCGGCATGGACGGCTTCAACGCGGTGTGGACTTCGCCGAACACGTTGCCGACCAGGGCCGAGATCACCGATCCGGCGGCCTGGGTGCGGCGCCTGCACGGGTGAGCGGACCGGATCCGGCGATCGCGGCCGTGCGGTCGGCCGTACGGGATTTCCTGGCGTCGGCGACCGTCGCCGACGAGGTGTGTGTCGCCGTCTCCGGCGGCGCGGACTCCCTGGCCTTGGCCGAAGCGGCGGCGTTCGTCGGCTCCCGCGCCGGGCTGAAGGTGCGGGCACTCGTCGTCGACCACGGCCTCCAGACCGGTTCCGCCGAGACCGCCGCTCAAGCCGCGAGTACGGCGCGGGAACTGGGCGCCGACACCGCCGAGGTCCTGAAGGTGCGGGTCGAGGGCGCGGGTGGACCGGAGGCCGCGGCCCGCCGGGCCCGCTACGGCGCCTTGCGTTCGGCGCTCCCCGGCGGACACGGCCTCGTCCTGCTCGGCCACACCCTCGACGACCAGGCCGAAACCGTCCTGCTCGGCCTCGGCCGGGGCTCCGGACCGCGATCGGTGGCCGGGATGCGGCCGCACGACCCGCCATGGGGGCGGCCGCTGCTCGGCGTCACCCGCGCCATCACCCGGCAGGCGTGCCGGGCGCTCGGCGTCGACCCGTGGCAGGACCCGCACAACGACGACCCGCGGTTCACCCGTGTCCGGTTACGGACGGAAGTACTGCCCCTTCTGGAGGATGTGCTTTCCGGTGGTGTCGCGGCCTCGCTGGCCCGCACGGCGGCGCAACTGCGCGAGGACACCGAGGCGTTGGACACACTCGCGGACGAGCTCCACCTGCGGGCCTTCACCGGGGAAGGGCTCGACGCCGCGGTGCTCGCCACCGAACCGCCCGCGCTGCGGCGGCGCGTCCTCCGCAGGTGGCTGCTGGACTCCGGGGTCCGCGAACTCACCGACGCCCACCTGCGTTCGGTCGACGCGCTGGTGGGGAACTGGCGGGGTCAGGGCGGGGTCTGGCTACCCGGCGAGTTGGTGGCCAAGCGGGCGCATGGCAGGCTCTTGCTCGAAGCACCCCATTCCACCACCTAGAGGGGATCGTCCCGTGTACGAAGGCGAGATCGCCTCCGTGCTCGTCACCGAGCAGCAGATCAACGACAAGATCGCCGAACTGGCCGCGCAGGTCGCCGCGGACTATCCGGCCGACGGCCCCGGCGCGGGGCGGGGAGACCTCCTGCTCGTCGGCGTGCTCAAGGGCGCGGTGATGTTCATGACCGACTTCGCCAGGGCACTCCCTCTTCCTTCGCAGCTCGAGTTCATGGCGGTCTCCTCCTACGGCTCGGCGACGTCCTCGTCCGGCGTGGTGCGGATCCTCAAGGACCTCGACCGCGACATCGCCGGCCGCGACGTGCTCATCGTCGAGGACATCGTCGACTCCGGGCTCACGCTGTCCTGGCTGTTGAAGAACCTCGCCAGCCGCAACCCGGCCTCGCTCGAGGTCGTCTCGCTCCTGCGCAAGCCCGAGGCGGTCAAGGTCGACGTACCGGTCAAGTACATCGGGTTCGACATTCCCAACGAATTCGTAGTCGGATACGGCCTGGACTACGCGGAGCGTTACCGGGACCTGCCCTACATCGGCACCCTGGATCCGCACGTTTACACGTCTTGAGAACCGCTTGCCCGCGTCTGGGGAAATGCGGAACCCTGAGCACCGAGAACGCGTCATAGGCTGCGATCAAGTGCGTTAACCTATGCGAAGACCAATGCCGACGAAGCCGTCGTGGCCTGGCCCGGGGGAAACGGAGAGAGCTCAGATGGGGAACAGCAGCTTGGCGGACGCGAACGCGTTCAAGAACGCCGCGGCCCAGGGCCAGGTCGGGATCGACCCGGACGCGGCCCAGACCGCCCTGAACAAGATCCGCACCGGCAAGGACGCCGTCGAGGCCCTGCTGCAGCGCGCGGGTGACCTCGGGCAGGCGCCGAAGCTGGGCAACAACCCGGTCGGCAACGCGATCGCCGCGAAGGTGGCGAACCGCGCCGACGGCGGCGGCGACTCGTACGCCGCGGCGCTCCAGAACCTGTACCAGCAGTACGAGGCCGCGGAGTCCGGCATCGTGACCGCGATGGCCCGGTACCACGAGATCGACCAGGCCGCCGCCGAGCCGTTCCGTAACGTCTGAGGGGGAGTCAGAAAGCCATGCCACCGAAGCACAGCGCCGACTCTTACGGCGAGAGCAGCACCAGCACGCCGGTCCAGCTCGGCGACAACTCGCACGCCGAGGGCATCGTGTCGTCCGCCCGCGGCCGTTCCGACGGGTTCGACATCGGCGCCGACCGCGCCATCACCAACCCGCCGAACTGGGAAAGCGCCCCGAGCAGCCAGGACCTGTGGAACCAGGCCAACCTCGGCAACGACCCGAGCACCGCGACCAGCATCAGCCAGTCCTGGGGTTCGCACGGCAGCAAGCTGAGCCAGGCCTCGAACGACCTCTACAACGCGATCTCCGAACTCGGCGCCGCCTGGATCGGACAGGGCGCGGCCGCCGCGCAGGGTTCGCTGGTCGCCATCGCGAACTCGGGTTCGCAGGCCTCCGAAGCCGCGCGCACGATGTCGGACAGGCTGCAGAAGCAGGCCGACGCGGCCACCAAGGTCAAGCTCATGCCGAAGCCGACCGACTACAGCCCGGAGAAGGCGATGGCGCAGGCCCTCGCGGCCGGCCCGGTCGGCATGATCACCGACCAGAAGCCCCTCGCCGACCAGGACAAGGAAGTGCGGGCGGAGCAGGCCAGGTTCCTCGAGGCCTACACCAAGGAGATGAGCGAGGTCGACAGCTCGACCCCGAGCTTCGGCCCCGAATCCCTCGGCATGAAGCCGACCGCCTCGCACAACAGCGCTTCGTTCAGCGGTGTCGGCAGTGTCGGCGGCGCGGGCCTCAACTCGGGCGCGGTCTCCGGTACGCCGGTCCTCGCCGGCACGCACGGCTACGGCGGCGCGCAGGGCAGCGTCGGGGCCCCGCTCCAGGCCGGTCCGGACGCGGGTTCGTTCTCGCAGGCCGGCTACACCCCCGCCGCGGGGAACCTGCCGGCTTCCGGTGTCGCGCCGGGTGCCGGCGTCGCCTCCGGCGCGGGTGCCCCGATGGCGACCCCGCACGCCCCGGCGAGCGGCGGCAACGGACTCGGCCAGGCCCTCACCGCGGCCGCGCTCGGCGGCGGCCTCGGCTACGCCGGTGCCAAGGCGCTCGGACAGGGCAACAAGTCCGGCGCCAAGGACACCGACAGCACCGACGCGTCGGCCACCGAGAAGGCCCCCGCGCAGAGCGCCGCGTCCCAGGCCGTGCCGCAGCAGGGCATCGTGTCCTCCAGTGGCACCATCGGCGCCACCCCGCCGCCGATGCAGGGCATGGGCGGCGGCATGGGCATGGGCGCCCCCGGCGCGCAGGCCGAGCAGGAAGAGGAGCACACGCACGCGTCGTTCCTCATCGAGCCGGACCCGGACGACGCCTTCGGCGCCAACGAGGCGACCCCGCCGCCGGTCATCGGCGCCTGGACCGAAGACGACGAACGCTAGAGCGGTTTTCACCGGGCGCGCGGCCGATCCGGCCGCGCGCCCGCTGACTTGTGCGAGAGCCTGTCGGCGGAGCTGAAGATCGACGCCGAAAGGCGACCACGCGTGACCCGCTGTGCCGATTCACCGGCGGGTTCACCAACAGACATTTGGGGCGGAAGATGGCGAACGGTGACCTGCTCACCCCGGTCGAGCTGGACTTCCTGTGGGAGAGCGCGAACGCCGGTGAGCTGCCGTACCCGCTGCGGCTCCGCTCGCACGGGGCGACCATGGACGAGCGCGGCGCGCTGCGGACGCAGACGCTCCAGTCGCTGAACCAGCGTCGTCTCGCCGACGAACGCGGCCGTCCCGAACCGCATATCGAGGACTACTTCGGTGTCCTCGCGCGGCCGGACCTGAGCCTGGACTGCGTCCAGCTCAACAATCCCAACACCGAACCGCTGCTCGCGGTCGCGTCGCTGGTCGGCGGGCAAGGCCTGCTGACGGTGCAGGATCCGCGCGGATTCCACTTCCACCCCATCGCCCCGGACGGCCTCGCGAGCGCGATCGTCTCCCTCCTGCCGCCGGGTTCGCGCGGCACGGAGAAGTCGATCACCCTCCCGCTGGACGGCCTGGTCGGCGCTTCGGGCGCGGACTTCCTCCAGCGTCGTCAGCCGCAGGTCGACGGCTCGGCGACGTCCGACGAGGACCGCAAGGCCCTGTCGCGGCTCCAGGCGCAGCCGCGGCTTCGCGGCGGCCAGTTCGGCGCCAACGCGCGCAGCAAACACGGCACGCGCACCCGGTCTTCGGTGCTGAGCTGGTTCGACACCCAGTCCGGCCGGTACTTCACCCAGGCCACGCGCGGTTCCGACGGACGGGACTGGATCACCATCGCGCCCGCGGACCCGGCGACGCTGCGGCACCGACTCACGGAAATGCTGGGGAAGATCGCGGCGGACGCTTCGCCCGCACGCTGATCTCTCGGTCCCTTCGCGTGCAATGAAAGGTCCTTTCCTTGCAAATTTTGCAAGGAAAGGACCTTTCATTGCACGCCCCGGCGCCCGAAACACGGACGTTTCCCGGATCCGGCCGCCGACTGTCGTACCCCTTCGCTATCGTGAACCCCCTGGGTGTCCCGAGGCCCAGGAGCCAAGGTGCCGGGAGGGCACGGAGCATGCACCAAGAACACTTCACACCGATGGCGTTCGACTTCCTCTGGGAGTCCGCCGAGCTCGGCGACCTGCCTTATCCGCTGCGCGTCCGTTCGCACGGCGCGACGGAGGCCGAGCGCCGGGCGCTGCGCCAGCGCACCGACGTCGAACTCCAGGCCCGCGGGATCCGCGACGGCCGGGGAAGGCTGGAGCGGAGGATCGAGGACTGGCTGTACCTCCTCGCCCGCGGTTCGCTGACCATCGACGCGCTGCACATCCCCGAGTTCCAGGCCCCGACGGTCGCCCTGCTCGGCGCCACCGACGGCCGTGACGGGGTGATCGCGATCCAGGACCAGTCCGGGATCTGGCTGCGGGAGGCCCCCGCAGACGGTCTCCCGACAGCGGTCGTCGAGCTGCTGCCGCCGGGTCAGCGCGGCTCCGAGGCGTCCGTCACGCTGCCGATCGACGACGCCCGCCGCACCGAGCCGATCCGTGCCGCCGTCAACCCGACGAAGAAGGCCGAGGAGCCCGAAGCGGCGAAGGTCCGTCGCAAGGAGAAGTCCCGCGTCTCGCTCAGTGAACGCATCTCCGCGGATCCGCGTGAGGCGTTCGGCAAGCTCACCGGCCAGCCGAGGCTGCGCGGCGGTCAGCTGGCAGCGAACAGCCGGTCCCACGTGGGCGCCAAGCAGCGGTCACGGGTCCTCGGCTGGTTCGACACCGCCAGCGGGCGCTACCTCAGCACGTCACAGGCGGGTCCGGACGGCCGCGAATGGGTCACCGTGTCACCCGCCGACATCAAGACACTCCGCACGCGACTGGGCGAAATAGCCGCCGGTGTGGCGGTTGACACACGTTAGGGTGGCTGCCCCGGTCACGCTCCGGGAACCCTCGCGCGACGTCCGCCGTTTACGTCCGAGAGGCTCACCACCCTCGTCCGTCCAGGCGGGCGGTATCCTGAGGGGCGGGTGTCGGAGCACCATGGGTCGTCAAGATCGTGATGGCGGGAAACAGCAGGAGCCGCCCAACCAGGAAGGGTCGAGGCCACCAGGGCCGAGTCGTATGAACCGGAAGAGCGTGCTCAAGAACCCAGTGCTCTGGATTCTCGCGGCGGTACTGGCGTTTCTCGCATACAACACGATCTTCGACAGTGATCGTGGCTATACCCAGGTGCCGATCTCGATCGCGAACCAGCAGATCACCACGAACAACGTCAAGGAAGCCTCGCAAGAGGACAAGGAGCAGCAGATCAAGCTGCTGCTGAACAAGAAGATCGAGGTCGAAGGCCAGCAGGTCGACCAGATCATCGCGCAGTACCCGGCGAACGTCGCGGGCACCATCTACGGCCAGCTCATCGGCCTGAAGAGCGGTGACAACCCGGTCAAGTTCACCACCAAGGTCACCCAGCAGAACGTCCTCACCCAGATCCTGATCTTCGCCATCCCGTTGGCGCTGGTGCTCGGCCTGCTGATGTGGATGATGAACAACGCCCAAGGCGGCGGGAACCGCGTCCTCAACTTCGGCAAGTCGAAGGCCAAGCAGCTCAACAAGGACATGCCCAAGACGACCTTCGGGGACGTCGCGGGCGCCGACGAGGCCGTCGAAGAGCTGTACGAGATCAAGGACTTCCTGCAGAACCCGGCGCGCTACCAGGCGCTCGGCGCGAAGATCCCCAAGGGCGTGCTGCTCTACGGGCCGCCCGGTACCGGTAAGACGCTGCTCGCGCGAGCCGTCGCCGGTGAGGCCGGCGTGCCGTTCTACACGATCTCCGGTTCGGACTTCGTCGAGATGTTCGTCGGTGTCGGCGCGTCCCGCGTCCGCGACCTGTTCGAGCAGGCCAAGCAGAACGCGCCCTGCATCATCTTCGTCGACGAGATCGACGCGGTCGGCCGCCAGCGCGGCGCCGGCCTCGGCGGTGGCCACGACGAACGTGAGCAGACGCTGAACCAGCTCCTCGTCGAGATGGACGGCTTCGACGCACGCGGCGGCATCATCCTGATCGCCGCGACCAACCGTCCCGACATCCTCGACCCGGCGCTCCTGCGTCCCGGCCGCTTCGACCGCCAGATCCCGGTGTCCGCGCCGGACATGCGCGGCCGCAAGGCGATCCTCGAGGTGCACGCCAAGGGCAAGCCGATCGCGCAGGGCACCGACCTGAGCGGTCTCGCGAAGCGGACCGTCGGCATGTCCGGCGCCGACCTCGCGAACGTGCTCAACGAGGCCGCGCTGCTCACCGCCCGCGAGAACGGGCACGTGATCACCGACGCCGCGCTGGAGGAGTCGGTCGACCGCGTCGTCGGCGGCCCCGCCCGCAAGAGCCGGATCATCTCCGAGAAGGAGAAGAAGATCACGGCCTACCACGAGGGCGGGCACGCGCTCGCCGCGTGGGCGATGCCGGACATCGAACCGGTCTACAAGCTGACGATCCTGCCGCGCGGGCGCACCGGCGGTCACGCCCTGCTCGTCCCGGAGGACGACAAGGAGCTGATGACCCGTTCGGAAATGCTCGGGCGCCTGGTCTTCGCGATGGGCGGCCGGACGGCGGAGGAGCTCGTCTTCCACGAGCCCACCACCGGTGCCTCCTCCGACATCGAGCAGGCGACCAAGATCGCCCGCGCGATGGTCACCGAATACGGCATGAGCGCCCGGCTCGGCGCGGTCAAGTACGGCCAGGAGCAGGGCGACCCGTTCCTCGGCCGCTCGGCAGGCCGCCAGGCGGACTACTCGCTGGAAGTCGCGCACGAGATCGACGAGGAGGTGCGC
The DNA here is from genome assembly GCF_046549005.1 of Amycolatopsis sp. lyj-108. Classification (NCBI taxonomy): domain Bacteria; kingdom Bacillati; phylum Actinomycetota; class Actinomycetes; order Pseudonocardiales; family Pseudonocardiaceae; genus Amycolatopsis; species Amycolatopsis sp. lyj-108. Next base: position 907,347 of record NZ_JAJPWQ010000001.1, read on the forward strand.
AAGCTCATCGAGACCGCGCACACCGAGGCGTGGCACGTGCTGAGCACCTACCGTGACGTGCTGGACGAGCTGGTCATCGAGCTCCTCGAAAAGGAGACGCTGACCCGCAAGGACCTCGAGCGGATCTTCGCGACCGTCGAGAAGCGCCCGCACATCACCATCTTCAACGAGTTCGGCGACCGCAAGCCGTCCGACAAGCCGCCGATCAAGACCCCCGGCGAGCTGGCGATGGAGCGCGGCGAGCCGTGGCCGCCGCCGGAGGAGAAGAAGGAGCAGCCGGTGCTGCAGCCGGCGCCGACCCCGGTCGGCACCGCGCAGGGCGGCGGCGACCTTCCCGGTGGCCCGCCGTACACGCAGCCCGCTCCGCCGCCGGACCCGAACGCGAACCCGTACGCCCCGCCGCCGCCGGGCGCCTACCCCAACGGTGGTCGCCCCAACGGTGGGCCGAACGGCACCGGTCACTGGCCCCAGGCATATGGTGGGCAGCAGCCGGGTGGTCCGGCAGGCGGTTACCAGGGTGGGCCCGTTGGCGGCCCGCCGAACTACGGGGCTCCTCCCGGATGGACCCCGGCCACGCAGCCGGGCGGCCAGCCGAACCAGCCCTGGCGTCCCGCCGAAGACCGCCCGCGCGACGGCTGGTTCGCTGACCAGCCCGGCGGTCAGCAGGACGAAGGACAGCAACGGCGTGACGACGGACAGGACGACACCAAGCGATAACGGCGCAAGCCCGGTCTTCGACCAGGACCGGGCCGAGAAAGCCGTACGCGAACTCCTGCTCGCCTGTGGTGAGGACCCGGACCGGGACGGTCTCCTTGAGACCCCGGCCCGGGTCGCTCGCGCTTACCGGGAAATGTTCGCCGGGCTCTACACCGAGCCGGACCACGTCCTGGACCGCACGTTCGACGAGGCACACGAAGAACTCGTGCTCGTGACGGACATCCCGATGTTCAGCACCTGTGTGCCCAGTAGGCAGACTGTGAATGCTGTCGATGGCACTAAGCAAGCCGCGAAGGTCGAAGTCGGCGACAAGCTGTGGACCCTCTCCGGCGGCAAGGTCGAAGAGACCACAGTGACCGAGATCAGCTCGCACCAGACTCGCGAGCTTGTCGAGGTCACGACTGCGAGTGGAAGCTTCAAGGTCACTCCTGACCATCCCCTGGCGACGCCCAAGGGATGGATGGAGGCCAAGGATGTCGAGGGTTCCTTCATCGAGTGGACCCACGCGCGCAAGCTTTGCCGGGATCGCTGGAAGCCGAAGTTCGGATACGACTTCGGCTATGTCATCGGCGCGACCTGCTCGGACGGGACGGTCGCCGAGCGCTACGTGTCTCTTGTGGTGAACGACCGCGACTTCGCGAAGAAGTACGCCGAGTCGCTTTACCGGGCCTTCGGGATCGAGGCGAAACTCGAGCCGGTTTCGCGGCCGTCGGGTTACCTCGGACGTGAAGCGCCGGGCTTTCGAGTACGAGTCGTCTCATCGTTCCTCGCGGATCTCATGCGGCAGTACGTCGGCGGCGACGCCCATCACCAGCGGCAGCGCTTCCCGATGGTCGTGCTCAACGACTTGAGCACCTTCAACGGATTTCTCGACGGGTACGTGGACGGAGACGGCTGTGACGATCCCGGTAGATCAGGGCGCCGGATCACGAGCGCGAACGTTCACTTCCTGGAGGACTTGGCCACTGTCATCGGCGCTCGCTTCTCGCCGAGCCTTAAGGCCACTTCGCAGCTGTGGGTCGCTGACAGCTGGTTCCGGCGACACGGCTTCCCACAGGATGACTACACGACCGATCTCATCGAGTCGGAGTACGTCGAGGTCGAGTCCGTCCGGCCGATGAAGGCCGCGGGGACCAAGCCTTACACGGTGTACAGCTTCAAATGCGAGCCCCACCCGACCTTCCTGATCGCCGGGCACCTGACGCATAACTGTGAACACCACCTCGTGCCCATCCACGGTGTCGCCCACGTCGGCTACATCCCGAACAGCCACGGCAAGGTCACCGGCCTGTCCAAACTGGCCCGCCTCGTCGACCTCTACGCCAAGCGCCCGCAGGTCCAGGAACGCCTCACCTCCCAGGTCGCCGACGCGCTCATGCGCAAACTCGAACCCCGCGGCGCGATCGTTGTGGTCGAGGCCGAACATCTCTGCATGGCCATGCGCGGCATCCGCAAACCCGGCGCCAGGACGACGACGTCCGCCGTGCGCGGGCTGCTGCAGACTTCGGCGTCCTCGCGGTCGGAGGCGCTGGATCTGATCAAGGGCCGTCGATGACCGCCCTGCCCCGGCCCGGCCGGTGCGCGGTGATGGGGATTCTGAACGTCACCCCGGATTCCTTTTCGGACGGTGGCCGTTACCTCGGCGTCGAGCAGGCGCTGGAGCACGCGCACGAGATGTGGGCGCGCGGGGCGGATCTGATCGACGTCGGCGGGGAGTCGACGCGGCCGGGAGCGTCCCGAGTGGACGCCGAGACCGAGATTTCCCGGATCATGCCGGTGATCCGCGCACTCGCCGCCGATGGTGTCGCGATGTCCGTGGACACCACGCGGGCCGAGGTCGCCCTCGCCGCGGTCGAGGCGGGCGCGTCCGTCATCAACGACGTCTCCGGCGGGCTGGCCGATCCGAACATGGCGAAGGTCGCCGCCGAGACCGGTGTCCCGTATGTCCTGATGCACTGGCGTGGGCACAGCAAGGACATGAACGCGCTGGCGTCCTATGAGGACGTCGTCGCGGACGTGCGCGCCGAACTGCTGTCCCGAGTGGACGAAGCGGTCGCCGCGGGCGTCGACCAGAGTGCGATCGTGCTCGACCCCGGGCTCGGGTTCGCAAAGAACGCCGAACACGACTGGGCGCTGCTGAACAGGCTGGATTCCTTTCTGTCACTGGGTTTCCCGGTTCTCGTCGGCGCCTCGCGCAAACGGTTCCTCGGGCGCCTTTTGTCCGGAAAGGACGGAAAGCCCGCTCCGCCGGACGGCCGCGAGAACGCGACCGCGGCCGTGTCCGCGCTCGCCGCGGCGGCCGGTGCCTGGGGAGTGCGGGTGCACGAGGTCGGCGCGAGCATCGACGCCGTGACCGTCGCGGCGGCTTGGCGGAAGGGGAGTCCTGTTGTCTGACCGGATCACGTTGACCGGATTGAGGGTCTTCGGCAGGCACGGGGTCTTCGACCACGAGAAGCGGGACGGGCAGGAGTTCGTCGTCGACATCGTGGTGTGGCTGGACCTCGGCCCGGCCGCCGCCTCCGACGATCTGACCAAGACGCTGCACTACGGCGAACTCGCGGAACTCGCCGCCGGGATCGTGGCGGGCGAGCCGTACGACCTCATCGAGAGTGTCGCCGGGAAGATCGCCGACGAGGTGCTGCGCGACGAGCGGCTGAGCGCCGTCGAGGTGACGGTGCACAAACCGTCCGCGCCGATCCCGCTGAACTTCGACGACGTCGCCGTCACGGTACGACGCGAAAACGCGCCGGAGTCTTCCCGGCGGTTGTCATGACCGGCGCGCACTCACAGAGACGACGCGAACGATGAGCCGCGCGCTGCTTTCGCTCGGTTCCAACCTGGGGGACCGGCTCGCGTTCCTTCAGTCCGCCGTCGACGCCGTGCGGCCGGCGGTCGTCGCCGTTTCGAGTGTTTACGAGACCAAGGCGTGGGGCGTCGAGGACCAGCCGGACTTCCTCAACGCCGTCGTCCTGGTCGACGACCCGGCGCGTGACCATTGGGACTGGCTGCGCACCGGGCAGGCCGCCGAGCAGGCGGCGGAACGCGTGCGCGAACTCCGCTGGGGTCCGCGCACGCTGGATGTCGACATAGTGACCGTGGACGGGGTGCGCTCCGACGACCCCCAGTTGCTGCTTCCGCATCCCGGCACGCCGGAGCGCGCGAGCGTGCTGATCCCCTGGCTGGAGATCGAGCCCGGCGCGGTGCTCCCCGGCCACGGTCCCGTCGCCGACCTCCTCGCCGCCCGCCCCGCTTCGGACCGCGACTCCGTCCGACTGACGTCGCTCACCCTCGCCTGACCCGCCCGTCCCCCTCCGCAATTCGTCACCTACTTGCGATAGTTCGCGATGCCGACCATCGCAAGCAGGTGACGAAACGCGCCTCGGGCGGAGGGGTGTGTGGATATAGGGACGTTGAGTGTCCCTATATCCACACACCCCTCACGTTCGGTCACCTCTCGGTCGTGACCGGGCCGGTGGTGCGGGGACCGTGTGGATTTTGTGGCGTTGGATGACCAGAAACCCACACGGTCGCCGCCCGCCTCCGCAATTCGTCATCTGGTTGCGGAAGTTGGCAACACGAACCACCGCAACCAGATGACGAATTGCGGGCTATCCCAACGCGGAGCGCAGGGCGGCGATGATCCACTCGGCCTCCCGCATCTGCGAGGGGAACGACGGCCAGCCGTTCATCTTCCCCAGCAGGTGCCAGTACCGCTCGGCGCGCGGGTCGGAGCTGATCGCCATCCCGTCGGTCAGCCGCTTCCGCCAGGCGGGGTCGGCCGGGTCACGGCCGTTCCGCGAAGACTGCGTGAAGATCGTCTCCGCCAGTTCGCGGCCCTCGGCCGAATCAGGCGCGAGGCCGGCTTCGAGCGCTTCGGTCGCCTTCGCGCTCCACGCGATCCAGAGCTGCTGCTGCTTCTCGCCGAAGTCCGCTCCGTCCTCCTTCCGGAGCTTCGAGTGCCACTCGCTCATCCGGCGGATCGACGCGCGGAACTCCTCGTCCTGGACGAGTTCGGCGAACTCGATCCAGGCCTCCAGCTGCTCGGGCGTCGGGTCGTCGGGCAGTTCCGGTTTCGCCGAGCGCATCCGCTCGTAGAACTGCGGGTCCAGTTCGAGTCCTTCGACCATGTCCGCCCAGAACTCGTCGAGCAAACGTTTGCGGTCTTCGTCCGCCATCGACGCGAGTTTGTTCATCAGTTCGACCTCCTCCAGTGGTGAGTCCCGTTTGGCCACCGCTCGCAGGACCGCGCGGCGCAGTTCCAGCCGCCGGATCTGCTCGTCCAGGGCGGCGACGTGCTGGACCGCGAGGTCCCCGATGGTCGCTTCCCTGGTCAGCGCCCGCTCTACGTCCGCGAGGCCCAGCCCGAGTTCCCGCAGCGTCCGGACCAGCTCCAGGCGCGCCATCGCGGTGGCGTCGTAGAGGCGGTAGCCGGCGTCGGTGCGGTCGGTCGGTGGCAGGAGTCCTTCGTCGGAGTAGAAGCGGATGGTCTTCACCGGCAGGCCGGTCCGTTTGGCCAGCTCCCCGATGGTGAAAACCGCTGCGGTGCCCATATGCTTCATCGTCGACTCTCCAGTTGGTGGAGAGTCAAGCCTGCCAGGTAGCGTTGTTCCATGCACTTCACCCGGCCACGCGAGCTGGCGGTGGCCGGCCTACTGGGTCTGGTCCTGGCCTATCTGGTCTTCCAGGTCGCCTACGGATCGATCCCCGCGCTTCCGCTCTTCGCCGGAATCACGTTGCTCGTCCTCGCGCTCTGCGAGGTCGTGCTCGCCTTCATCATCCGTTCGCGGATCAAGGAGGGCCGCGTGCTCGCCGCGATCTCCGTCGCCCGATCGGTGGCCCTCGCGAAGGCCTCGTCGCTCGCCGGATCCGCCATGACGGGGGTCTGGCTGGCGGCTTTCGCGTATCTTTTTCCGCGACGTGACGAACTCCTCGCGGCGGGCGGTGACCTCCGTTCGGCGACGGTCGGGATCGTCAGCTCGGTGGCCCTGGTAGCTGCGGCTTTGTGGCTCGAACACTGCTGCCGGACCCCCGAGGGCGGTGATCGGGACCGCGATCCCGAGCCGACCGGTTAACGCTCGAGAGCCACCGCTCGAAGTACCGACTAGGTCTCGTTCGGATTACTAGAAGGTACGGTGTTGGGCATGACCGGGGTGGGTGACGACTCGCGCGGCCGCCTTGCGGGTAGGCCGTGGCTTGTCGTCGGCTTGGTTCTCGCCGTCGGCGCGACTCTCGCATTGGTGCTTTCCGACGACCTCCGCTACTTGCGGCTGGGCATCGTCGCGGCGCTGTGGGCCGCCTTGATCGGTGCGTTCCTGGCGGTCCGCTACCGCAAGCACGTGTCACAGAGCGAGGACGCCGTCGCCGAGGCGCAGGCCGTCTACGAGCTTGAGCTGGAACGCGAGATCGCCGCCCGCCGCGAGTTCGAGCTGGAGATCGAAGCGGAGAGCAGGCAGGTCGCCGAGAACCGCTCCCATGACGAGCTCGAAGCGCTCAGAGCCGAGGTGACCGCCCTGCGTGAAAGCCTCCAGTCGCTCTTCGGCGGCGGCGAGGTTCTCCTCGAACGCGTCGCGCTCACCGCGCAGGCCACCCGGATGCGGTCCCTCGACAACAAGCAGCTGATGAGCGCCGGATCCGAGAACGGCAACGGCAAACCCCAGCTGATGCCCGCCAAGAGCACCACCATCGACGTCGACGAGCGTGAGCGCGACCGCCCGACCGAGATGATCGACCGCGTCCTCGAACCCGCCTCCGCGCGGGCGGGCACGCCGCCCGCCGCCCGTCGCAAGCCGTCGAACGGCCAGGTCAACGGCGCAGGCGGCTACGGCCAGAGCAATCAGGTCCAGCGGCCGAAGCCGGTCGACGAATCCACTCGCCGCAGCATGCGCAAGGCGGACGCCCGCGCTTCGAAGGCGGCCGAGGCGCTCGCCGCCGAAGCCGCCCGCCGCGAGCGGCTCGAGATGTCCAACCCCGGCATGTCGCCCGCCGAGGTTTCGCAGCCCCAGCGTCCAGAACCCCAGCGCAAGACCCCGCCGCCGGTGACACCCGCGGAGGTGTCGCGTCCGTCCATGCCAGGCGTCTCCCGCGCCGAGGTCTCGCAGCCGTCGATGCCCGCCATCGCCCGGCAGCCCCAGCGTCCGGAACCGCAGCGCCCGGAGCCCCAGCGCAACGAACCGCCTCGCCGTCCGCAGCAGCCTTCGTTGCAGCAGCGGCTCGACGCCGGCACCGTGCAGCGGCCGCCCGCGCCGCGTCCGGACGAGCAGACCCGCAAGGAGACGCCGCCGGTGAAGCCCGCCGCGCAGGCGAAGCCGGTCAAGCGGGTCGAGCCGGACCGTCCGCGGCCGAACCGCGAGCTCGGCCTGACCCGTCCCGGGATGAAGCCGGTCGAACGGTCCCACCCGGCCGGTGGCACGCCGCCGCCCGCGAACAAACCCGCCGCGCAGGAGCCGATGGAGGCCACCGGCGAGTGGAAGCCGTCGTGGACGCAGGAGCGCCCGGTGTCCGACCTGAGCGCGGCGTTCCCCAGGAAGGACGACTTCCAGGACCGGCTGCGCCCCACGCCGCCGAAACCGCAGCAGCCCCAGCCGTCGGCGTCCCAGCCGCGCCCCGAACCGCGTCGTGATCCGGAGCCGCCGACCCCGCTGTCGATTCCCATGTCGATCCCGGTCGTGTCCGAGCCGCCTCGCCGGGCGGAGCCCGTGCGGCAGCCGGAGCCCGAACCGGTGCGCCGTCCGGCCGCCGAGGCGCCGTCGAGGCACGGCGGTGGCGCCGAGGAGCCGCCCGCGGTCAACCCGACGCTGCCCGAAGAGGTCCGCATGACGCAGAACGGTGGCGGACGCCGTCGCCGGGCGGCGGAGGACTCCTCGGTCTCGCTCACCCCGGCCCCGAACGTTCCGGAGCCCACCGGTGGTGGCCGTCGCCGTCGCCCGGAGGGCGAGCCCCCGGCTTGGCAGAGCTCCGAGTCCTCCGGCGGCCGTCACGGCGGCAGGCGGGCGAAGCCGGACGAGGAGGCGCCGTCCCGCAACGGGTCGTCGCACAGCCGTCCGGAGACGCCCGCCGCCGGTTCCCACGCCTCCGGCCGATCGGTGATGGACCTGCTCGCGGCGAACGGCGCGAACGAGTCCACCCCGCGGCGCAGGCGGCGCGCCGAGGACTGACCGCATACCGACGGTAGGGTGACCCGCTGTGAGCGAGCCTTCCTCCCCGGCGCCCGGTCTCGACCGGCCACGCCGGTCTCGGTCGATCACCGTGCTGCTGCCGGTGCTCGGGCTGATCGCCGTCGCCCTGTGCGGGCTGTTCGTGTTCGGCACGGTGACCGAGAAGGTCGGGTTGCCCGCGGTGACGATCGGTGTGCTCGCGGCGCTGGTCCCGGTCGGCGTGGTGGTCACGGCCTTCCTGTGGGTCGACCGCTGGGAACCGGAACCGCCGAAGCTCCTGCTGCTGTCCTTCGTCTGGGGCGCTTGCGTCGCGACGATCATCGCGCTGCTGCTCAACAGCGGCGCTGAGGCCGTCGGTGACCTGCTGCTCGGCACCGGCGTCGGAAGCAAGATCAGCGGACTGGTCTCCGCGCCGTTGGTCGAGGAAGCCGCGAAGGCCGCCTTCATCCTGCTGCTGTGGTGGCGCCGCCCGATCGAGTTCGACGGCGTCGTGGACGGCATCGTCTACGCCGGCTTCACCGCGGCTGGGTTCGCGTTCACCGAGAACATCTATTACTTCGGCCGCGCCTTCGCCGAGCACGGCTTCGGTGACGGCACGAGCGCCGGCGTGCTCGCGGCGTTCTTCCTCCGAGGCGTGCTTTCGCCATTCACCCATCCGCTGTTCGCCGTCATGACCGGGATCGGGCTCGGCATCGCCGCGAGCAGCAAGGTGCGCTCGCTGCGGATCCTGGCGCCGATCGGCGGTTACGTCGTCGCGGTGCTGCTGCACGCGCTGTGGAACGGCGCCGCGCTGCTCGGCGGCGCCAAGACCTTCCTGAACGTCTACTTCCTGATCATGGTGCCGCTGTTCATCGGGGTCTTCTCGGTGGTGGTCATGCAGCGGCGCCGCGAGCAGCGGATCGTCGCGGCCGCCTTGCCGCTGATGGTCGACGCGCGCTGGATCGCGCCGTCCGAGGTGCCGTTGCTGGCCAGCCTGTCCGGACGGCGGTCGTGGCGGAAACAGGCGCGGAAGCAGTCGGGGCGGGAGGCGGCGAAGGCCGTCGGCCGCTACCAGGCCAGCGTGACCGAGCTCGCGTTCCTGCGGCGTGGCCGGAAGCTCACCGACGAGGCCAAACAGCGGCAGCGTGAGCTGCTCCGGATGCTCAAGACGTCGCGCGCCGAGGCCGTGCGGCTGGCCGACGGCGCGCCACGCGGGTGACCACTGTCAGGTGAAGCTGGTCACGAGGGTCGGTTCAGACACGGCCGGAGGGTTACCCTCGCGCCGTCGTCTGGTACCCGCGCCCACCGAGCGGGACTGGAACGAGTTGAGGAGTTTTCGCCCATGAGCGTCCACTGGCGCACGCCATGATGAGGCCCGCTCGACTGGCCGTCGGCGTCGTTTCCGCGGGCCGGGTCGGTAGTGTCGTCGGTGCCGCGCTCTCCAGGGCCGGCCACACCGTCGTCGCCGCTTCGGGCCTTTCCAACGCTTCGGTTCGCCGGGCGGAGCAACTGCTCCCCGACGTACCCCTCCTGCCTCCCGACGAGGTCGCCCGCCGCGCCGACCTCGTCCTGCTGGCCCTGCCGGACGACGCGCTCGCGGGGATGGTGCGCGGTCTCGTCGCCACCGGCTCCCTGCGGCCCGGCCAGATCGTCGTGCACACCTCCGGGGCACACAGCATCGACGTCCTCGCGCCCGCCGCCGAGGCCGGGGCGCTGCCGCTGGCCCTGCACCCCGTGATGACCTTCACCGGCCGTGCCGAAGACCTCGACAGGCTGGCCGCGTGCAGCATCGGCGTCACAGCCACAGAGGGTGACGAAGCGGCATGGAACGTCGGTGAGGCGCTGACCGTGGAGATGGGCGCGGAGCCCGTCCGGGTCCCTGACGAAGCGCGAGCGCTCTATCACGCGGCGTTGGCACACGGCGCGAACCACCTGATGACCCTGGTCGCCGATTGCGCGGAATTGTTGCGGGAGGCGGGAATCGCCCAGCCCGAACGCCTGGTGGCTCCGTTGTTGTCGGCGGCGTTGGATAATGTTCTCCGACACGGGGACCGGGCGCTGACCGGGCCGGTGGCCCGTGGTGACCTCGGCACCGTGCGTAAGCATCTCGCGGTGCTGGCCGAACGTGGCCCCGACGTCGCCCCGAGCTATCGCGCGCTGGCCAGGCGCACGCTGGCGCGCGGCGACGCAGCCGGGTTACTGGATGCCTCGGCCGCCGCCGAGCTCACCGAACTCCTGAGTGATCCCGCAGATCCCGCCGAAGGGCAGCAAAACCAGTGACCACACCGAAATTCGCCCGAGGCACGCTGCACACCTTCCAGCCGCCCGAGCAGGTCAGCAAGGTGACGCGTGCCCTGCACGGCGTCGGCCGCAAGGTCGCGCTGGTGCCCACGATGGGCGCCCTGCACGCGGGGCACCGCGAGCTGATCCGCCGGGCGAAGCGGCTGCCGAACACGGTCGTCGCGACGTCGATCTTCGTGAATCCCCTGCAGTTCGGGGAGGGCGAGGACTTCGAGGCGTACCCGCGTCCGCTGGACAAGGACCTCGAAGTGCTGAAGGAGGACGGCGTCGAGCTGGGCTTCCTGCCCAAGGCGTCGGATCTGTATCCCGACGGGGCCACCGTCACGGTGCATCCCGGCGCGCTCGGCGACGAGCTGGAAGGCGCGGTGCGGCCGGGGCATTTCGCCGGCGTGCTGACCGTGGTGGCGAAACTGTTCAACATCGTGCGGCCGGACTACGCCTTCTTCGGGGAGAAGGACTACCAGCAGCTGGTGCTGATCAAGAAGATGGTGCGTGACCTGAACTTCGACACCCGTGTCATCGGGGTGCCGACGGTCCGGGAACGCGACGGGCTGGCGTTGTCCTCGCGCAACGTCTACCTGACTCCGGAACAGCGCGAGGACGCGATCGTGTTGTCGGCGGCACTCACCGCGGGTGCCTTCGTCGGACGCGACGGCGCGGAAGCCGTGCTGGCGACCGCCAGGCAGACCCTCTCCGCGCGCCCCGCGGTCGAGGTCGACTATCTGGAGTTGAGGGGAACCGACCTCGGGCCCGCGCCCGCGGACGGTGAAGCGCGGTTGCTGATCGCGGCCAGGGTGGGGAGTACCCGGCTGATCGACAACGTCCCGGTGATGCTCGGCGCGGCCGTCGACCATCCGGAACACGCGCTGGACGCAGGGGAATAAGGAGAGTCCACGATGTACCGCACGATGCTGAAATCGAAGATCCACAGGGCGACGGTCACCCAGGCCGATCTCCACTACGTCGGTTCGGTGACCGTCGACGAGGACCTGATGGACGCGGCGGATCTGCTGCCGGGTGAACAGGTGTCCATTGTGGACGTGACCAATGGCGCGCGGCTCGAGACCTACGTGATCGCTGGCGAACGCGGCAGCGGGGTGCTCGGCATCAACGGCGCCGCGGCGCATCTGGTGCACCCCGGGGATCTGGTGATCCTGATTTCGTACGCGCAGATGGAGAACGCCGAGGCGGCCTCGTTCCGGCCGCGGGTCGTCTTCGTCGACGCGGACAACCGGATCGTCGAGAAGGGCGCCAACCCCGGTCACGCGCCGGAGGGTTCCGGTCTGTTGAGCGGAACCGTGACGCTGGCCGACGACGACACGATGACCTTCCCGGTCGCCGAAACCGCCGACGCCCGCCGTCTCGACGCGCTGCTGCACGCCGAAAGCTGAGCCCTTGCTGCTCACGGTCGACGTCGGCAACACCAACATCGTGCTCGGCCTGTACTCGGGACAGGAGCTGATCGGCGACTGGCGGATGCGCACCGACGCGCGGATGACCGCCGACGAACTGGCGTTGACCATGCGCGGCCTCCTCGGCTCGCACGCGGACGCGATCACCGGGATCAGCGCGCTGTCCACGGTTCCCGCCGTGCTGCGGGAGCTGCGCGTCATGCTTTCGCGCTACTACGGGCGGTTGCCGAAGATCGTCATCGAGCCGGGGGTGCGCACCGGCGTGCCGCTCCTGGTCGACAATCCCAAGGAGGTGGGCGCGGACAGGCTGGTGAACACCCTGGCCGCGCACCATCTGCACCCGTCCACCGCTTGCGTGGTGGTGGATTTCGGGACTTCGACCAATGTGGACGCCATCTCCGCCAAGGGCGAGTTCCTCGGCGGCGCGTTCGCGCCCGGCATCGAGATCTCGGTCGACGCGCTGGCCGCGCGGGCCGCGGCGCTGCGCAAGGTGGAACTGGTGCCACCGCGGTCGGTGATCGGGAAGAACACTGTGGAATGCCTGCAATCCGGCATCCTCTACGGTTTCGCCGGCCAGGTCGACGGCCTGGTGAAGCGGATCAAGCGCGAGCTCTCGCCCGGCGGGACCGATCCGGTCGCGGTGATCGCGACCGGCGGCCTCGCGCCCTTGGTGCTCGAGGAGTCCGAAACGATCACCGAGCACGCGCCGGATCTCACCCTGCTCGGCCTCCGGCTGGTCTACGAGCGCAACCACGCCTCCGCCCGCCCGTGACGAAACCCGTAACTCACGTGATCAGACACGTAACTCACGCGAGATACGCCTCCAATCACGCGAGTTACGCCTTCAATCACGCGAGTCACGCCTTCGGTCACCGGCGTGAGGCGACGATCAGCACCCGCCGCGTCATCAGGTCCTGGTTTCGCAGCGCGAGCTCGATGCTCGCCCGCAGTTTCGCCGGATCCGCGCCGGATTCCGCCGCCAGTTCCGCCACGCGCTCCAGCGAGAGTTCCCCGGTCCGCCGCTGCCGCGCCCGCCAGTCCGCCGTCTCCTCGTAGGAATGGACGTCGAATCCGGCCGCTTCCAGCAGCGGCCGGTGGTCGGGCACCTGCGGTGGCCGGTTCTCCGGCTGCCCGTCGAAGTCCCAGGTCGTGACGAGCAGGCGCCCGCCTGGCACGAGGATCCGCGCGAACTCCTCGCAGGCGCGCTGCTTGTCGGGCGCGAACAGCAGCGCGTCGACGCTCATCACCGCGTCGAACGACGCGTCCTCCAGCCCCGTGTCCGAGAAACTGCCGACCTGGAAGTCGGTCGCCTCGACGTCCATCGCCTCCGCGCGACGCCGCGCCGAAGCCAGCGCCGTCTCCGCGATGTCGACGCCGGTGAGCGTCGCGTAGGTGCGCGCGGCGACCCACAGGCCCGGTCCGCCGCGCCCGCAGCCGATGTCGGCCAGCCGCCCGCCGGGTTCCAGTCGCGCCCCGGTCACGATGTCGCGCAGGTCGGTCCGGGTCACGAAGCTGTAGGTGTCCAGTTCGGCGGGATACTCGTCGCCGTAGACCTCGGCCCAGATCCCCGCCGAGACCGCGGACGCGGGCGCGCCGAACGTCGTGGTGAACGTGGCCTTCCAGTCGGTCATCGTTTACGCGTCCGGAAGACGATGGTGGTGAGCGGCAGGTCGAATTCCCCCGAGGCGGTTTCCGGGTTCCGGTCGAGGAATTCCCGCGCCGTACGAAGTTTGGCTTCGCGTTCCTCCGCCGGAACCACCACGATGTGCGAATGGGTGGCGAGAGTCTCCACCAGGCTTTCCGCCGTCCTTGGCTGTTCGTGGCCGAAGGTCTCCTTCTCGAACGGTTCGAAGGCTTCGTGGTCCGGCAGCGATTCGTAGTCGCTCAGCCAGCGCCTGCTCGCCGAGGTCTTGATCAGCGCGTTCAACTCGGCCAGCCAGCCGACGGACTCGTCGTCGTGGTTCCACAGCGCGGCAACGACTCCGCCCGGTTTCAGCACCCTGGCCATCTCCGGGTAGGCCCGGTCGAGGTCGAACCAGTGGAAGGCCTGGCCCACGACCACGGCGTCCACGGATTCATCCGGCAAGGGGATGCTTTCGGCCGTCCCGATGAGCGGGGTCGCCGCCGGGAATGCCTTGGTGAGCTCTTCGAGCATCTTCGCGTCCGGTTCGACCGCGGTGACCGCGAGGCCGAGGGCGAGCAGCCCTCCGGTGAGCTTGCCGGTCCCCGCGCCCAGGTCGAGGACCTGCTTGGGGCCGCTGCTCGCGCCCGCCAGCCCCCAGGCCAGTGCCTTTTCCGGATAGTCGGGCCGATGGGCGGCATAGGCGGCGGCCTTCGCGCCGAACGAGGCGGCGCGCCGTGCGTGCAGTTCGGCTTCGATGCCGGGAGTGGATGAGTTCACGCGAACCAGGTTAATGGACAGAAAACCGGCCGGTCCGGACTCGGAAAAGGTAATCCGGTTGGCGTAGGGAAGCGGCGGGTTCGTACGCTGTGCGCCATGACTGAAATCCCCGCATCCGAGGGCGTGAGCCCCGACGAAGACCTGCCGGAACAGATGCGGGTGCGCCGGGACAAGCGCGACCGGATAATCGCGGAGGGTATCGATCCGTATCCGGTCGAGGTGCCCCGGACGCACTCGCTGGCCGAAGTGCGCGAGAAGCATTCCGGTCTTCCGGCCGACACCGCCACCGGCGAGATCGTCGGCGTCACCGGCCGGGTCATGTTCATGCGCAATACCGGCAAACTGTGTTTCGCGAGTCTCCGTGAAGGCGACGGCACCGAGTTGCAGGCGATGATCAGCCTCGCGAAGGTGGGCGCGGACGCGCTCGCGGCGTGGAAGTCCGATGTCGATCTCGGCGATCACGTATTCGTCGAGGGCGAGGTCATCACCTCCAAGCGCGGTGAGCTTTCCGTGATGGCCGACTCATGGCGGATCACGTCGAAAGCATTGCGCCCGCTGCCGGTGATGTACAAAGAGCTGGCCGAGGAAACGCGGATCCGGCAGCGTTATGTCGATCTGATCGTGCGTCCCAAGGCGCGGGACGTGGTCCGTACCCGGGCCGGTGTGCTGCGTTCCCTGCGTGACTCGTTTCACGGCCGCGGATTCCTCGAGGTCGAGACCCCGATGCTGCAAACGCTGCACGGCGGCGCGGCGGCGCGGCCATTCGTCACACATTCGAATGCCTTCGACCTCGACCTCTACTTGAGGATCGCACCGGAGCTGTACCTCAAGCGTTGCGTGGTCGGCGGTATCGAGAAGGTCTTCGAGATCAACCGGAACTTCCGGAACGAGGGCAGCGACTCGTCCCACTCGCCGGAGTTCGCGATGCTCGAGTACTACGAAGCGTATGCGACCTATGACTCCAATGCGGTGATGACGCGCCAGCTCATCCAGGAGGCGGCGCAGAACGTTCTCGGTACTCAGGTGGTCACTCTCGCCGACGGTTCGGAGTACGACCTCTCCGGCGAGTGGACCACGCTCGGAATGTACGAGTCGCTGTCCGGGGCGTTGTCGGAAGAGGTCACTCCCGAGACATCGGCGGACAAGCTGCGTTCCTATGCCGAAGCGCGAGAGCTGGAGCTCGACCCGAAGTTAGGCCACGGCAAACTCGTCGAAGAACTTTGGGAACATCTCGTCGGAGATCATCTCCACGAACCCACTTTTGTCCGTGATTTTCCGGTCGAGACATCCCCGCTGACCAGGCAACATCGCAGCAAGCCGGGGGTGGCCGAGAAGTGGGATCTGTACGTGCGCGGATTCGAACTGGCCACCGGATACTCCGAGCTCGTCGATCCCGTGGTGGAGCGTCAGCGTCTGGTGGAACAGGCTCGGCTGGGTGCGCAGGGTGATAGTGAGGCCATGAACCTGGATGAGGATTTCCTCCGTGCGCTGGAGTACGGAATGCCGCCGAGCGGTGGTGTCGGAATGGGGATCGACCGGTTGCTGATGGCGCTGACCGGCCTTGGTATCCGGGAGACCATCCTCTTCCCGCTCGTCCGACCCGAATAACCCGTCCGCGTGACAGATACCTCGATCGTTCTCGTAAACAAGATTTGCGTTATGTCTCGGTAGCGGGTATTAATGTCGCTAGACAAAGTCTTCTGTCCGGGGCATGCCCCGTACCAGATCATTCGTGTAAGCCCCCAGCAGGAGGAAACAGATGGCACAGAAGGTGCTCGTCTCTCTCGTCGACGACCTCGACGGCACTGAGGCGGAAGAGACCGTCGAGTTCGGTTTGGACGGTGTGAGCTACCAGATCGACCTTTCCGCGGAAAACGCGGAAGAGCTTCGTGACGCGCTGGCCCAGTATGTGGAGCACGCCCGTCGCGCGGGTGGCCGTAAGCGCACCGCCATTCGTCCGGTCGCCGGCGTGAAGGCCGCCGCCCGCCCCGCGACCGTGGACCGCGAGCAGAACCAGGCCATTCGCGCCTGGGCTCGCAAGAACGGCTTCCAGGTTTCCGACCGTGGACGTATCCCGTCCGAGGTCGTGGAGGCCTACCACAAGAAGAACTGAGGTCTTTCAGACTCGAACGCCGCCGGGAAACTGTTCCCGGCGGCTTTCTTGTTCTTGTACATGGTTCAAGCGGGCGTACTCGGTGGGCGCCCATCCGGTCACGGAGCGGAAATCCCGGATGAAGTGGGCTTGGTCGCTATAGCCCAGCGTGAACGCCAGTTCCGCGTAGTCCGGCCGATCCTCGGCGGCGATCCGTGCCGCCGCCTCGTTCAATCGGTACACCTGAATCGCCCATTTGGGGGCGGCGCCGACATGTTCGGCGAACAGGCGTTGCAGGCTTCGCTGAGACAGGCCCGTTCGGCTTGACAGCTCGCCGACTCTGGTAATGGCCGGATCGGCCGCGATTGTTTCGACCGCTTCGATGGCCGACCTGGCCGCGGCGGTGAGCACGGGATCTCCTCCGAGGAGCAGTTCCTCGCACCGGCGGACCATTTCGAAGTCGTTCGTCGCATTCCGTACCGATTCCGTCACTCCTCCGGCGCCGGGGAAGAGATCGGTGAGCGGAACGGAACCGCCGGAGATCATCGTGACCGGGCCGGTGAGGAATGCCCGGAAAGCCCCCGGCCGGAATCGCACACCGATACCGTGGTCGGTGCCCGCGATGGTGCGGCGGAAAGGTCGTTTCCCGGGACCGAACGCACCTTCCGCGTGGCGGAAGAACGTGACGTTCACCGCGAGATTGGGCAGTACCACCTGTTCGTGGGGTGGACGGCCGCTCAGATCCCAGCGCAGCACCCAGTGGTGGTCGACGAACGGGCGCAGCTCCGGCGCGGGCTGATACCGCACGAGGCTGAACTTCGCCTGCCGCGCGTTGACGATCCCCGCCGGGATCCGGTGCCCGTTCACCCCCTCAACCTAACCCTGTCGCGTTTCTTCAAGACGGTGCGCGGGTTCCTGTGAACTCATGCCCCCATGCCCGAACACATTGCCCTGATCACCCCCGCCGCCGCGGAATTCGCCGGAATCCTGCGCGGGATCGGCGAGTCCGACCTCGCCGCCCGCACCCCGTGCGCCGAATACGACGTCCGCGCCCTGCTGAACCACCTTCTCTACTGGGGCCCCTGGCTCGAAGCCGCCGGGCGCAAGGCGCCGTCGCCCGAGGTGTCCTCCGGTGAGGCGGAAGCGGGGCTCGTCGGCGACGGATGGCTCGGTGACATCGAGAAGCAGACCGCGCGGCTCGTGGACGTCTTCGGGACGCCCGAGGCGTGGCAGGGGCAGACCACCTTCGGCGGCAACCCGATGCCCGCGTCGATGGCCGGGTACATGGTGCTGGACGAGTTCGTCTTCCACGCCTGGGACCTCGCCAAGGCGACCGGCGCGGAGTTCACCGTTCTCCCCGAAGTCGCCGACGCCGTGTACGCCATCGCGCTGGAGATCGGCGATCAGGCGCGGGCGATGAAGGTGTACGGCGACGAAGTGGCCGTCGCCGAAGGCGCGACGACGTTCGAACGCGCGTTGGGCGCGACGGGCCGGAATCCCGCCTGGACCCCTTAACGGATTCGCGGACAGCCGCCGCATTCCGATTCCGCGGGCAGCAGATAGGAGAAACAGCAGCTTTCGCGGTTTCTCGTCCACTCGCGGCGGCCGTCGGCTCCCGGAGCCGACGTCAGCTTCGACGCCGACGTCAGCGGCGGGAACCGTGATTCGAGGACCAGTGCGGCGTCCGCGACCCCGGCGCCCTCGGCCTCCGGGGTCCCGCCCAGCCGTCCCGCCGACCACAGCGCGTTGTCGAGCGCGTCCGTGGCGGCCGCCCACAGCTGCCGCCGCCCGAGCCTCGTCATCGGCCCGTAGACGTCGATGAACAGGCTCGCGTGGGCGACGAACCTGCCCCGCAGCACGGTGCCCAGTGTCCGTTCGTCCGGGGCGACGACTGCCCTGGGATGTGCCGATCCCGGGTCCGTCGGCAGGCAGTGGAAGCCGCCGCCGAGGACGGCGACCGAGTCCGGATGCGGCCGGTCGCCGCCGATCCGGAACGCCAGCGCGGACGGCGCCAGCGAGGGGACGCGGCGTTCGTGGTGCAGCAGCATCGCGCCGGCGAAGGCCGGGACGTGCAGATACCAGGACAGGATCCAGCTCGCCGGGGTCCGCTCCGGGATCACAGGCGCGTCCGGATACGTCTCGGCCAGCCAGCCGGTGAGCCGCTCCCGCCAGCGCACGAGCCGGGCCGGCTCGTCGAGTAGATCGTCGCAGCGGACCCAGTCCGGCTCCCCGTCCGGCACGTCTCCGCGGAGCCGGGCGTCCTCGGGCATCCTGGAGAGGGAGGCCCTGAGCCCGTCCGCCGGGAACGCGAGCGCGTAGCGTGGGGACACACCGGCCTCCCGTCATTAGGTTCGCCTTACCTTACATGTGATCCGTGTACTCCGGACGGGTGTCCATTCACACGGCGGACCCGTGTTCGCGCTCAGCGGACAACGCCCGTCCGGCGGAATCCGGACGCGTGTCCGCACGTTGTGCTTGACGTAAAGGTGCAGGGCAACCGGAAGATGAAAGAGCGCACGGCCCGAGAACGGGCCGGGCGCGAACGGGCCGCAATCAGCCGTAGTGGTACGCCAGCGCGACCGCGTGGCTACTAGAGTGGTCTCACGGTGCTGAATCCATCGCGGTGAAAGCACGATGGAAACGGGCCGCCGTCGCAGCAGTCGAGGGAGTGCACATGTTTGAGAGGTTCACCGACCGCGCGAGGCGGGTGGTCGTCCTGGCCCAAGAAGAAGCCAGGATGCTCAACCACAACTACATCGGCACCGAGCACATCCTCCTGGGTCTGATCCACGAGGGTGAAGGTGTCGCCGCCAAGGCGCTGGAATCGCTGGGCATCGCGCTGGAGGGCGTCCGCCAACAGGTCGAGGAGATCATCGGCCAGGGGCAGCAGGCCCCGAGCGGGCACATCCCCTTCACCCCGCGGGCCAAGAAGGTGCTTGAGCTGTCGCTGCGCGAAGCGCTGCAGCTCGGCCACAACTACATCGGCACCGAGCACATCCTGCTCGGGCTCATCCGCGAGGGCGAAGGCGTCGCCGCACAGGTGCTCGTCAAGCTCGGCGCGGACCTCAACCGGGTGCGTCAGCAGGTCCTGCAGCTGCTGTCGGGCTACCAGGGTGGCAAGGAGTCGACCGAGACCGGCTCCGGACGCGGTGAAGGCACCCCGTCGTCGTCGCTGGTGCTCGACCAGTTCGGCCGCAACCTGACCGTGCAGGCCCGCGAAGGCAAGCTCGACCCGGTCATCGGCCGCGGTAAAGAGATCGAGCGGGTCATGCAGGTGCTGTCGCGGCGCACCAAGAACAACCCGGTCCTGATCGGTGAGCCCGGCGTCGGCAAGACCGCCGTCGTCGAGGGGCTCGCGCAGAACATCGTCAAGGGCGAGGTGCCCGAGACGCTGAAGGACAAGCAGCTCTACACCCTCGACCTCGGCTCCCTGGTCGCCGGTTCCCGGTACCGCGGTGACTTCGAAGAGCGCCTCAAGAAGGTGCTCAAAGAGATCAAGACCCGCGGCGACATCATCCTGTTCATCGACGAGCTGCACACGCTCGTCGGCGCGGGTGCCGCCGAGGGCGCGATCGACGCCGCGTCGATCCTGAAGCCGATGCTGGCCCGTGGTGAGCTGCAGACGATCGGCGCGACCACCCTCGAGGAGTACCGCAAGTACATCGAGAAGGACGCCGCGCTGGAGCGCCGCTTCCAGCCGATCCAGGTCGGCGAGCCGTCGCTCGAGCACACGATCGAGATCCTGAAGGGTCTCCGCGACCGGTACGAGGCGCACCACCGCGTCTCGATCACCGACGGCGCGCTGGTGCAGGCGGCCACCCTCGCGGACCGCTACATCAACGACCGCTTCCTCCCGGACAAGGCGATCGACCTGATCGACGAGGCCGGTGCCCGGATGCGCATCCGCCGCATGACCGCGCCGCCGGACCTGCGCGAGTTCGACGAGAAGATCGCCGACGTGCGCAGGGACAAGGAGTCCGCGATAGACGCGCAGGACTTCGAGCGCGCCGCCCGCCTCCGTGACGAGGAGAAGACCCTCCTCGGCCAGAAGGGTGAGCGGGAGAAGCAGTGGAAGGACGGCGACCTCGACGTCGTCGCCGAGGTCGACGAGGAGCAGATCGCCGAGGTCCTCGCCAACTGGACCGGCATCCCGGTGTTCAAGCTCACCGAGGAGGAGACCACGCGTCTGCTCCGCATGGAGGACGAGCTGCACAAGCGGATCATCGGCCAGGAGGACGCCGTCAAGGCCGTCTCCCAGGCGATCCGCCGCACCCGTGCCGGCCTGAAGGACCCGAAGCGCCCCTCCGGCTCGTTCATCTTCGCCGGCCCGTCCGGTGTCGGTAAGACCGAGCTGTCCAAGGCGCTCGCGGCGTTCCTGTTCGGCGAGGACGACGCGCTCATCCAGATCGACATGGGCGAGTTCCACGACCGCTACACCGCTTCGCGGCTCTTCGGTGCCCCTCCGGGCTACGTCGGCTACGAAGAGGGCGGCCAGCTGACCGAGAAGGTGCGGCGCAAGCCGTTCTCGGTGGTGCTGTTCGACGAGATCGAGAAGGCCCACCAGGAGATCTACAACACGCTCCTGCAGGTCCTCGAAGACGGCCGTCTCACCGACGGCCAGGGTCGTACGGTCGACTTCAAGAACACCGTGCTCATCTTCACCTCGAACCTGGGTACCTCGGACATCTCCAAGTCCGTCTCGCTCGGGTTCTCGCAGGGAGGCGACACCGCCAACCGGTACGAGAAGATGAAGCAAAAGGTCAACGAGGAAATGAAGAAGCATTTCCGGCCTGAGTTCCTGAACCGGATCGACGACATCATCGTCTTCCACCAGCTGACCAAGGACCAGATCATCCAGATGGTCGATCTGATGGCCGCCCGGGTCGAGAAGCAGCTCAAGGCCAAGGACATGGAGCTCGAGCTCACGCCCAAGGCCAAGGCGCTGCTCGCCAAGCGCGGCTTCGACCCGGTGCTGGGCGCGCGGCCGCTGCGCCGCACGATCCAGCGCGAGATCGAGGACCAGCTGTCGGAGAAGATCCTGTTCGGCGAGATCCAGGCCGGCCAGATCATCCTGGTCGACGTCGAAGGCTGGAACGACGAAGAGGGCGAGAAGGACGACAAGGCGCACTTCGTCTTCCGTGGCGAAGCCCGGCCCTCGTCGGTCCCGGACGCCCCGCCGGTGAGCATCGGTGCCGGCTCGACCGAAGAGAACGGTGAAGCCGAGGGCGAGTAACGCCCTGTGGTTCCGGAAGTGCCCGTCGCGGGTTTGCCGCGGCGGGCACTTTCGCGTCTGCGCCTTCTGATCACGTGAGTTACGCGCTCAATCACGTGAGTTACGTGCTCAATCACGTGAGTTCGTCTTTTCCGCACAGGGGGTCGGCGTGCGTGGATGGCGAACTCGCGTGATCAGGGACGTAACTCGCGTGATTGGGCGCGGAACTCGCGTGATCAGGGACGTAACTCGCGTGATCAGAGGCGGAACTCGCGTGATCGGGGGGCGTGAGACGATGCCTTCGGGTCCGGGAGGGGGTCAGGTGGACGTTCTGGCGATCGATTTCGGTACCTCCAGCACGGTGGGGGTGCTTTCGATCCACGGCAGGGGGACGCAGGTCGTCGAGATCGACGGGTCGGTGACGATGTCGTCCGCGATCTACGTCGACAAGGACGGCACCGTCTTCGTCGGCCGCGACGCCGAACGCCGGGCCCGGCTGGATCCGAGCCGGTTCGAGGCGAATCCGAAGCGGCGCATCGACGAGGGCGCTCTCCAGCTCGGTGAGGTCACGTTGCCCATCGCCGACGCCTTCGCCGCGGTCCTGCGCCGGGTCGGTGAGGAGGCCGAGCTACTCCTCCAGCGCCTGCCCGCGCAGGTGCGGATCTCCCATCCCGCGGGCTGGGGCCCGGATCGCAAACAGATCCTCCGCGACGCCGCGCTCAAGGCCGGTTTTCCCACGACGGTGCTCATTCCCGAGCCGGTCGCCGCAGCCGCGCACTACGCCTCCCTCAACCATGGTCAGCGGCCGCCCGGTCCGATCGCGGTGTACGACCTCGGGGCAGGCACCTTCGACTGCGCGGTCGTCGGTGTCAGCGCACAGGGGTTCGCCGTGCTCGCCGAGGACGGCCTGCCCGATCTCGGCAGTCTCGACATCGACCAGGCGCTGCTGGTGCACATCGGCCGTGAGGTGTCGCATTCCGAACCCGCGCGGTGGCAACGGATCCTGCGTCCGCAGTCGGTCAGCGACCGCCGGACGCGCCGGTCGTTGCTGCAGGATGTCCGTGACGCCAAGGAAAGCCTGTCCCGGCACCAGCAGACCGAGATCCCGATGCCGGAGCCGTTCGGCGACGTGCGGGTGACGCGGACGGAGCTCGAGGCGCTCGTCCGGCCGAGTTTCCTGCGTAGCGCCGAGCTGCTGGCCACCACGATCCGCCGCGCAGGACTGTCGCCGGAGCGGCTCGGCGGCGTCTACCTCGTCGGCGGGCCGAGCCGGATGCCGTTGCTGGCGAGCCTGCTGGCGAATCAGCTCAGGATCGCGCCGACCACGCAGGATCAGCCGGAGACGGCGGTCGCGTTCGGGCTGCACCACGTGCCCGCGGGTGGCGATGATTCCCAGCTGACCGTGCCCGCCTTCGCGCCGGTCGCGCCGCCGGTGCGGCAACAGCCCGTTCAGCAGCAGCCCGTGCAGCCACAACCCATACAACAACAGCCGCGCCGCCCGCAGCCGCCGCGCTGGACGCCGACTCCGCCCCCGCCGGGCCGGAGCTGGCAGAAGCCCACGACGTACGGCGTCATCGTGCTCGCCCTCGCGGCGATCGTGACGACGATCGTCCTGCTCACCGGCGGCGAGGAAGCGCCGGTCGCCGGACCGGCCCCGGCGAAACCGGTGAGCTGCGATCAGGCGGGGACGAAGGACGCGCAGGGCTTCACGGACTGTCTCCGCCGGATCGCCGCGGTCGTCCCGAAGGGGGACGACTGCCGGGAGGCGCCGGACGCGGCCGCCACGGTGGGGGCGTCGTCGGCGGTCACCTGTGTGTTCTCCGACGACAAGGCGTCGAACGCGATCAACTACTACCAGGGCGTCGCGATGACCGGTCTGGAGGACGGCGTCCGGCAGCGGATGACCAAGGGCAAGCCCGTTGAGGGCACCTGGGCGGCCGACGGGCTCCGCGGGCGCTACATGGCGGGCGCGGGCAAGCGAAGCGGCATCGTGCTCTTCGGCACCGAGGACGCGCCGTTGAGCGCGATGCTCGTCTCGACCAGCAGCGACGGCACCTCGCGCACCACCGCGGAGATGGTCGAGTTCTTCACCGCACAGCTCAAGCCCTGATCAGTGCAGGGTGCCCGCCGGGGTCGCGAGATCCTCGGTCACCGAAAGCGCGGTGTCCACGATGATCTCCAGTGCCTCCGCCGCGCGGTGCACGGCCAGGCTCGGCGCGGTCGTCCGCGCGGCCTGTTCCGGCGTGTACGGCACGTGCACGAAACCGCCGCGTACGCCGGGAAAGTCGTTGTCCAGCAAGTGCATCAGCCCGTAGAAGACCTGGTTGCACACGTACGTCCCGGCGGTGTGCGAGACCGACGCGGGAAGTCCCGCGTGCTCGATCCCCGCGACACACGCTTTCACCGGCAGAGTGGTGAAGTACGCGTTGGGCCCGCCGGGGATCACCGGGACGTCGACGGGTTGCGAGCCGGCGTTGTCCGGGATGCGGGCGTCGATCAGGTTGATCGCGACGCGTTCCGGGGTGACGCCGGCGCGGCCGCCCGCCTGTCCGACGCAGATCACCAGTTCCGGCCGGTACTCGTCGATCGCGTCGCGCAAGGTGACCAGCGAACGCGAGAACACGCACGGCAGTTCGACGGCCACGGCGTCGTGCCGACGGCCGGTGAGCAGGGAAACCGCCTGCCACGACGGGTTCACCCGCTCACCGCCGAACGGTTCGAAACCGGTGAGGAGCACTGACGTCATGCCCTCACCCTAACGTGTGACGACGGTCAGGCAGCGGGCTTGAGGTCCCCGGGGTAGAGGAACTCGGGCGCCGGTTTGGTGTTGCCGTAGAACCACGCGTCGAAGAAGCCCTGAAGGTCCTTGTGCGCGACGCGTTCGGCGAACTTCTGGAACTCCGGCAGGCTCGCGTTGCCGTCGCGGTGGATGGCGGGCCACGTCTTCAGGACGCGGTCGAACGGCGCCGCGCCGATGTAGTTCTTCAGCGCGTGCAGCGCCACCGGGCCCTTCGAGTAGACGTACGTGAACTCGTTGCCGGGCCCCATGTCGTACAGTTTCCCGGCCCAGAACCGGTCCGTCGCCTTCTGCACGGCGGTCAGGTAGCGCGCCTTGAGGTCCTGCCCCGACTTCGCCTCGGACCAGAGCCATTCCGCGTACGAGGCGAAGCATTCGTTGAGGCAGACGTCCTTCCACTTGTCGACGGCGACCGAGTCGCCCCACCACTGGTGGGCGTTCTCGTGCACGATCGTCGGGACGTTGCCCGCCGCGCCCGAGTAGATCGGCCTGCTCAGCGTCTCCAGGGAGAAGCCGATCGGCTCGGCGAGGAAGATGCCGCCCGCCGCGTCCACCGGGTAGCGCCCGAACTTCGACGCCAGGAAGTCGATGATCTCCGGCAGCCGCGCCTCGGCCTGCTTCGTCGCCGCGGGGGTGCCGGGGGCGTAGGCGTTGACGACCGGGGTGCCGTCGGACAGCTTCGTCCGCTCGAACTCCCATTTGTCGATCGCGACCGTCGTCATGTACGGCACGGCCGGGGTCTCTTCGGCCCAGACGTACGTGGTGTTCTTCCCCGAAGCGAACCGCCCGCGCTCGCGGCCGTTCGAGATGACGCCCCATTCCGAGGGAACGGTGACCGCGAGGTGGAAGGTCGCCTTGTCCCGCGGGGTGTCGTTGACCGGGTACCAGGTGGTCGCGGACTTCGGCTCGCCCGCGACGAACGCGCCGCCGGATTTCGCGTACTGCCAGCCGTTCTCGCCCAGCGACGGATCCTCGATCGGCCGCGGGACGCCGTGGTAGGCGATCTCGGCGGTGAACCGCTCGTGGTTCCGCAGCGACCGCGCCGGGGTGATCACGAGTTCGTGGTCACCGGTGCGGGTGAAGGCCGCCTTCCGCCCGTTGACCTTGACCGAGTCGACGGTCAGCCCGCGCAGGTCGAGGTTGAACGAGCTCAGCGCCTGGGTGGTCCGGCCGGTGATCGTCTGGAGGCCGGTGAGCTGTTTGGTGGCGGGCTCGTAGCCGATTTTCAGGTTGTAGTCGCCGACGTCATAGCCGCCGTTGCCGTCCTGCGGGTAGTAGCCGTCGCCCGCGCCGTCGGCGCCGGGTTTCCCGGTGTCGGCGACGGCGGCCCCGCCGCCGAGGACACTCGCGGCCAGAACGGCGGCGATGACGGCCGCACTCCGGTACCTCATTCACGCTCCCAGTCGATCGGCTGTGACTCGGTCACGAACGTAGCGCCGTGACCTCGGCCGTCCGCCCGGAAAGATCCTTCGTGCCCGGATAATCCCCACTTCCGTCGCCTGAACGAGGTCCGGAAGTCCGACAGCGCGCTCCGATAGACACAGCCTGATGGGGCTATCGGTTTGCGGCTTCTGGAAAGCTGGGGTCGTGCGTGTGACGCTGCTGGGCCCGGTCGGAGCGGAGGCCGGTGACGGCACCCCGGTCGACATCGGCGGTGCCCGCCTCCGCATGCTCTTGGCCAGGCTCGCGCTGGACGCCGGTCGCGCGGTCCCGGCGACCGCCCTCATCGACGGTCTCTGGGGCGCGGAACCGCCGGCCGACGCGGCGAACGCGTTGCAGTCGCTGGTCTCGCGGTTGCGCAAGGTCCTGCGTGCCGATGGCGTCGCGCTCGACTCCGGCCCTGGCGGCTACCGGCTGGACGTCGCCCGCGAGGACGTCGACGTCTTCCGTTTCGAACGGCTGGCGGCCGAGGGCCGCGCGGAGCTGGCGGCCGGCCGGGACGCGGGTGCGGCCGCGGTCCTCGCCGAAGCGCTCGGCCTCTGGCGTGGTCAAGCGCTGTCCGACGTGCTCGAAGCCCCTTTCGCGCAGGCACCAGCGACCCGGCTGGAGGATCTGCGGCTCGAAGCCGCCGAAGATCGCTTCGAAGCGGAGATCCGGCTCGGTGGGCACGGCCGGGTGCTGGCGGATCTGAAGGAGGCGGCCGCGCGGAATCCGCTGCGCGAACGGCTCGCCGGGCTGTGGATCCGGGCGTTGTGCGCGGCGGACCGGCAGTCCGACGCCCTCGCCGTCTACGAGGAGGTCCGCGCGGCGCTGGCCGATCAGCTCGGTGTCGACCCGTCGGCCGAACTCCAGGAGATCCATCTCGCCGCGTTGCGCGGTGAGCTCGGCCCGCCGCCCGCGGCCGCCGATCACCTCCCGGTCCGGCTGACCAGTTTCGTCGGCCGTGACGACGAGTTGAAGCTGGTCGCGGAGCTCCTCGCGGGTGCGCGGCTGGTGACGCTCGTCGGGTCCGGCGGCGCCGGGAAGACGCGGCTGGCCACCGAGGTCGCGACGCGGCATCCGGCGCACGCGCGCGGACGCGTCTGGTTCGTGCCGCTCGCCGGCGTCCGCGACCCCGGCGACCTGCCCGGCGCGGTCTTCGCCGCGCTGGAGCTGTGGGATCTCGGCCTTTCGCATGGCGGCGATCCGATGCGGCGCCCGGTGGACGCGCTGGCCAGGGTCGTGGAGACGCTCGGCGCCGGCGAGTCGGTGCTGGTGCTGGACAACTGCGAGCATCTGGTCGACGCGGCCGCGGAGCTGGCGAACACCCTGCTGCGCCGCGTGCCGACGCTGCGCATCCTCGCGACGAGCCGCGAGGCGCTGGCCATCGACGGCGAGACGCTGTGCCCGCTCGGCCCGCTGTCCGTCCCGGAGGGGACGCCGACCGTCCCGCAGGCGGCCGAGGCGGGCGCGATCCGGCTGTTCGTCGACAGGGCGGTGGCCGTGCGCCCGGACTTCCTCCTCGACGAGTCCACTGTGGACGCCGTCGCGCAGATCTGCCGGCGGCTCGACGGCATGCCGCTGGCACTGGAACTGGCCGCCGCGCGGCTGCGGTCGATGACCGTCGCGCAGATCTCGCAGCGTCTCGACGACCGGTTCCGCCTGCTGACCTCGGGCAGCCGGACGGCGTTGCCGAGGCAGCGCACGCTGCGTGCCGTCGTCGAGTGGAGCTGGGATCTGCTCGACGACGCCGAGCGCGTGCTCGCCAGGCGGCTCTCGGTCTTCGGGGCGGGTGCCGAGGTCGAAGCCGTCGAAGGGGTCTGCGCCGGAGACGGCCTGGCCGCCGAAGACGTCCTGTACGTCCTCGGTTCGCTCGTCGAGAAGTCCATTGTGGACGCGATGACCGGCGATCACGGCGAGCCGCGGTACCGCATGCTGGAGACCATCCGGGCGTACGCGGCGGAACGGCTCGACGAGGCCGAAGAGCGAGAACAGCTCACGAAGGCCTATCACCGCTACTACGCCCAGCTCGCCGAGCGGCTGGAGCCGATGCTGCGGACCGCGGATCAGCTCGTCGCCATCTCCCGCTACGACGCGGAACACGGCAACATCGTGACAGCGCTTCGCCAGGCCATCGACGCGGGCGACGCGGAAATGGCGACGCGCCTGCTCGGCAACACCTTCTGGTACTGGCTGGTCAAGGGCGACAGCGACCGGGTCGAGTCCTTCGTCGCCGAAGTGCTCGGTTTCGGTGACCGGCTGGAGGAGGACTTCGCGGCAGCGTTCCGGGCGATGGGCGAGATCACCTCGATGGTGCCGGGAGCCGGCGACCGCGAAGCCGTGCGGGAACTCATCGAAGACTGCGTGCGGACGAACGCGCACACCCGGTTCGCCGGACTGGCCATCGGCCTGCCGATGCTGGCCTTCTTCAGCCAGAACAAGGAACTCGCGCATCGCGAGGTCGAGAGGGCGCTGGCGAGCCCGGACCCGTGGGCCAGGTCGGCGGGGTCGTGGGCGTACAGCTTCATCCTCGCCGACGACGGCGACCCCGAAGGCGCGGACAGGGCCAGGGACAGGGCCTACGAAGGGTTCACGGCCGTGGGCGACCGCTGGGGAACCGCGATGGCCGTTGGCATGAAGGCGAGCGACATCTCGATGTCGGGCGATCACGACGCCGCGCTCGCGCTGTACCGGCGAGGCCTCGACCTCGCACTCGAACTGGGGTCGCAGGACGACGTGATCCAGCAGCGCTGGCGGCTCGCGACGGAGTACGCGCGGGCCGGTGACCTCGACACGGCGATGCGTGAGATGCGCGACGCGGAGCGCTACGCGATCGACACGGGCAACGACCAGCTCGCGGTGATGGTGCTGGTGGGGAAGGCCGATCTGCTCTGCCGCGCCGGACGCGTCGACGAGGCACGCGCGGTCGGCGTCCGGTTCCGGGAGCTGATGGAGACGGTGCCGATGCCGGGCATGTTCGGCGACGAGTACGGCGGATACATCGACACGGAGATCGCGCTGGCCGCCGGAGATCCGGACGGCGCCGGACGCGGTGCCGCGATCGTCGTGAAGTCCACCGCGGAACGCGGCGACATGCCCGACCTCGCGCGGATCGTCGAGGTCTGCGGGCTGATCCGGTTCCGGCAGGGGCGGCCCGAGGCGGCTGTCCGGCTGCTCGGCGCGGCGAAACTGCTGCGCGGCAGGCAGGACCTCGGGGAACCCGGCATCAGGCAGCTCATCGACGACCTTCGCGAGCATTTCGGCGAGGAGCGCTACGAAGAGCTGCTCGTGCAGGACGCCGGCCTGTCGCGTCCGGACCTGGTCTCCTGGATCACTGCCGAAATGGGGTCGTGAGTGGCGTTTCGGGTTCTAACCCGAAACGCCACTCACGACCCCCGGCACCGACCACGCCACCTTTGCCTTACGGCTCAATAGAACACGACCCCGCGCGACCCGGTCCAGGACGGAGGCTACTTGAGCTCGGAGCTCGTCTTGCCCAGGATCCGGCGCGCCACGATCAGCTGCTGGATCTGTTGCGTGCCTTCGAAGATGTCGAGAATCTTCGCGTCCCGGCTCCACTTCTCCAGCAGCGATTCCTCGGTGTAACCCAACGTTCCGGCGAGCTCGACGCATTTCAGCGTGATCTCGACGACCGACCGGCCCGCCTTCGCCTTGGCCATCGAGGCCTGCAGCGAGTTCGGCTTGCGGTTGTCGGCCATCCACGCCGACTCCATCGTCAGCAGGTACGCCGATTCGTAGTCCGCCTCCAGCTGAAGGAACGCCGCGGCCGCGGCGTGCTGGCTGTGGACGGGCTTGTCGTAGTCGATGACCACGCCGGCGTCGGTGAGGATCTTCCGGGTCTCCTCCAGCGCCGCGCGGGCGACGCCGATGGCCATGGCGGCGACCAGCGGACGGGTGTTGTCGAAGGTCTGCATGACCCCGGCGAAACCCTTGGCGGTGTCGATCTCCGGCGTGCCGAGGAGATTCTCTTTGGGTACGCGGACGTTCTCGAAGCGCAGCACGGCGGTGTCGGAGGCGCGGATGCCGAGTTTGTGCTCGACGCGCACCACCTCGAAGCCCGGCGTGCCCTTCTCGACGACGAACGACTTGATCGCCGCGCGGCCCTTCGTCTTGTCCAGAGTGGCCCAGACGACGACGGCGTCGGCGCGCTCGCCGGCGGTCACGAAGATCTTCTCGCCGTTGATCACGTACTCGTCGCCGTCGAGCCGCGCGGTGGCGGTGATCGCGGCCGAGTCCGAGCCGCAGTCCGGTTCGGTGATCGCCATCGCGGCCCACAGCCCGGAGAACTTCTTGAGCTGTTCGTCGGTGGCGACCGAGCCGATGGCGGCGTTGCCGAGCCCCTGACGCGGCATCGACAGCAGCAGACCGACGTCACCCCAGCACATCTCGATCGTGCCGAGCACGATGTTGAGGTTGGAACCGTTGCGGTTGCCCGGTTTCTCGTTCTTCTCTGACCGGCGGACGCCCGCCGCGCCCGCGCCGCCCTCGCCGGAGGAGTTCAGCCCGTCCAGCAGCGCGGCGAACATGTCGAGTTCGGCGGGGTAGGTGTGCTCGGCGCGGTCGTACTTGCGCGAGATCGGCCGGAACACCTCGGCCGCGGCCTGGTACGCCTGGTTGATCAGGGTGCCGGCCTTCTTCGGAACCTCAAGGTTGATCATGATTGCCTTTCGAAAGTCCTGGTCGTGTCCTGTGAGTCCGTTCGATGGGCTTCGTGATCCAGGTGGTTTCTGGCGGTGCGGGCGGTTCGGTCTCGTACCGGGTTGTACTCGGCCGAGCCGCCCGTGCCGTCAGGGGCCGCCTGGGCGCGAAGACCGCGAACAGGGCTTGCAGGGCGCGACCTAGAGAAGGACGGCGCCTTCCATCACGCCGATCGCACGGAGATCGCGGTACCAGCGTTCGACCGGGTGTTCCTTGACGAAGCCGTGCCCGCCGAGCAGCTGCACGCCGACGCTGCCGATCTGCATTCCCTTGTCGACGGCCAGCTTCCGGGCCAGCGCGACCTCGCGGGCGTACGGCTTGCCCTGTTCGGCGCGGGAAGCGGCGCGGAGCGTGACCAGCCGCAGTCCTTCCAGCTCGATGGCGATGTCGGCCACCGAGAACGCGACGGCCTGCCGGTGGCTCACCGGTTCGCCGAACGCCTTGCGCTCGTTGACGTAAGGCACCACGTAGTCGAGGACGGCCTTCGCGGTACCGGCGGCCAGCGCGGCCCAGCCGAGCCGCGAGAGCCGGACGACCTCGGTGAAGACCTCGGCCTTGCCGCCGCCGAGCAGTGCTCCGGCGGGCAACGCGACCTTCTCCAGGTGCAGCTTCCCGGTCGCCGCGCCGCGCAGGCCCATCGCCGGTTCGGACTCGATGGTGACGCCCGAGTTGGCCGACTCCACGAGGAACAGCGCGGGACCCCGGCCTTCGAGGTCGGCCGAGACGATGAACAGCTCGGCGTCCGCCGCCCTCGGCACCAGCGACTTCACGCCGTCGAGCTGGTAGCCCTTCGGCGTGCGGCGGGCCTTGGTGGCGGGCTTGAACGGGTCGAACAGCGCGGTGCGCTCCTGCAGCGCGAGCGCCGCGGCCGGGACGTTCTCGCCGACGAACGCGGGCAGGTAGTCCGCCTGCTGCTGCTCGTCGCCGTAGGACACCAGCGCGGTGCTGACCGCGGACGGCGCGAGCACCGCGACCGCGAGGCCGAGGTCGCCGTGCGCGAGGGCCTCGGCGACCAGCGCGTTCGTGACGACCGACCGTTCGGTGCCGACGCCGCCCAGCTCCTCGGGGATGCCGACGAGCGTGATGCCGAGTTCGGCGGCACGGCTCAACAGGCCCTCGGGCGCATGGAGCTTCGCGTCGGCGTCGGACGCGGCGGGCCGCAGCTGCTCGGCCGCGAACTCCGTCACGGTTTCGACGATGAGCTGCTGGTCCTCACTCGGGGTGAGGTCGAACAGCCCGGTGTCCTCGGCAGGCGCGAGCCGCGCGGGCTTGCCGAGCTTTTGGGCGGATTTGAAGGTCCGTCCCGCCGCGCCCGCGACCCGGAAGCCGTTGCGCGTCCCGGCACTGACCAGGTTCTGCACGGGCTTCCGAAGTCCGGCCCGTTCAATGACCTTGCTCCCGGCCAGCCGGGTGAGCGCGGACAGGCCAAGGCCCATCGCGTCTCGTTTCCTAGGCGCACCCACGGTGAGTCTCCCTGCCTCGCTTACCTACTCGTGAGTAGGTTAACTCCCCTTGGGCGGATGCGCTACCACGGGGGAGGCGAACGTCACGCTCGTGAGTGATTCGGGTCGTTCTCATGAGGCAGATTGCTCACAAGATGAAGAGATGGCAGGGATGAGCACGCCGCGCCCGCGCCACTGAGCGCGAGCCTGCTCTCAGACGCCGAGAACGGCGTGCATCAGCGTGGTCAGCTCGGCTTCGATGTTCGGGCGGCCGTTGACCCGGCGGGTGCGCGCGAGGTCGTTCGCGATGGTCAGCGCCGCGTGCACGGTGATCTTCACTTCGCGCAGGCTCAGTTCCGGGCGGACTTCCGATACCAGCGCGATCCAGCGCGCGACGTAGTCCCGCTGGACGCGGATCAGGTCAGCCTTGTCGCGTTCCGGCAGCTCCATGGGGCTGCCGGAGAACGACACCAGCAGCTCGGGCGTGTGCAGCAAGGTGTGTACATAGGACGCCGCGAGCCTCCGCAGCGCGTCGCGTTCGTCGTCGGTCCGCAACGCGCGTTCCGCGGCGAGCGCCAGCCTGTCGGCCGCGCGATGCCCGATCGCCACCATCAACGCGGCCTTGCTGGGGAAATGCCGGTACACGCTGGGTCCGGCGATCCCGGCCGCCGCGCCGATCTCCTCCATGCTGACCGCGCGGAAGCCGCGCTGCCCGAACAGCCCGGTCGCGGCCGCGAGGATCTGCTCGCGGCGGGACGGCTCGCGGAGTGCCATCGACGGCGTCTCTTCCGGCCGGTTCTCGGGCTCGGGCAGTGTGACATGCAGCACCGACTCCGCCAGCTGCACCAGGATCTGCGCGAAGCGTTTCTTCGCCACGGACGTGTGATGTACGGAGACGCTGCCGAACACGCTCAGCCCCGCCCAGCACAGCAGCTCGGCGTCGTCGGCGGTCAGTTCCGGACGCAGCGCGAGTAGCGCCTTCGACCACGCTTCGAGCACCGCGCCGGACCGGCGGCGGATCTCCCGCCGTTCCTCCCGGGGCAGATGCCTGCCCTCCCAGCGCCACAGCGCAGCGACTTCGCGCCGCTCCACGGCTTGCGCGGCGAGAGTCCCCAACAGGGCGTTGACCTGCGCGGGAACGGGAAGGTCGACGTCAGCGAGGGTCTCGGTGGTGGCGGTCTCCATGTCGTCGATACCGGACAACACGACGTAGGACAGCACCGCCTGCTTGTCCGTGAAATGCCGGTACAGCGCGGGCCCGGTGATGCCGGCCGCGGCGGCGATGTCGTTGATGCCGACACCGTGGAACCCGCGGGCGCGAAACAGCTCCGCGGCGAGGCCTGCCAGCTGGGCCTTGCGGTCGCGCGGTCGGGCTGAACGCTCGGTCGGGTGATCCATAGGTGAACTCACCATAGCGTCGGTTGCGTGCATCGCAACCCATTGACACCATGGGGTTATCGCGGTTTATGTTAATCGGCATTAGCATGGCTACTGGCCGGTACGTTTCATCCTGATACAGCGCCGTACGCGGAGGAGTTTTTCTGTGAGTAGCGAGGCCTACATCTACGAGGCGATCCGTACGCCTCGCGGCAAGAACAAGGGTGGTGCCCTCCACGGCACCAAGCCGGTCGATCTCGTGGTCGGCCTCATCGAAGAACTGAAGGTCCGGCACCCGAACCTCGACCCCGCGGTGATCGACGACATCGTCCTCGGCGTCGTGTCCCCGGTCGGCGAGCAGGGCGCCGTGATCGCGCGCACCGCCGCCTTGAACGCGGGTCTTCCCGAGACGGTCGCCGGCGTACAGCTGAACCGCTTCTGCGCCTCCGGCCTCGAAGCCACCAACACCGCCGCGCAGAAGGTGCGCTCCGGCTGGGACCAGCTGATCATCGCCGGCGGTGTCGAGTCGATGTCGCGCGTGCCGATGGGCTCCGACGGCGGCGCGCTGTTCATGGACCCGGCCACCGCGTACGACAACTACATCGTCCCGCAGGGCACCGGCGCCGACCTGATCGCGACCATCGAGGGCTTCTCCCGCGAGGACGTCGACGCGTGGGCCGTCCGCTCGCAGGAAAGGGCCGAAGCGGCCTGGTCCGGCGGCTACTTCGCGAAGTCCGTCGTCCCGGTGAAGGACATCAACGGCGTCACGATCCTCGACCACGACGAGCACCGTCGCCCCGGCAGCACCGTCGAGGGCCTCGGCAAGCTCAAGCCCGCCTTCGCCGGCATCGGTGAGCTGGGCGGCTTCGACGCCGTCGCGCTCCAGAAGTACCACTCGGTCGAGAAGATCAACCACGTCCACACCGGTGGCAACTCTTCCGGCATCGTCGACGGCGCCGCGGTGGTGCTGGTCGGCAACGAGCAGATCGGCAAGGACTTCGGCCTGACCCCGCGCGCCCGCATCGTGGCGACCGCGACCGTCGGCTCCGAGCCCACGATCATGCTCACCGGCCCGACCCCGGCCACCGAGAAGGTCCTCAAGATCGCCGGTCTCACCCCGGACGACATCGACCTGTGGGAGCTGAACGAGGCCTTCGCCTCGGTCGTCCTCAAGTGGATCAAGGACCTGCACCTCGACGAGGAGAAGGTCAACGTCAACGGCGGAGCCATCGCGATGGGGCACCCGCTGGGCGCCACCGGCGCGATGCTGGTCGGCACCGTCGTCGACGAGCTGGAGCGCCGTCAGGCGCGCCGCGCCCTGGTCACCCTGTGCATTGGCGGCGGCATGGGCGTCGCGACCATCATCGAGCGGGTCTGAGGAAGAGACAATGACTGAAGCGAAGACCATCCGCTGGGAGCAGGACGCCGACGGCATCGTCGTGCTCACCCTTGACGACCCGAAGCAGTCCGCCAACACGATGAACGCCGACTTCCGCGAGTCGCTCGGCGTCGTCGTGGACCGCCTGGAGGCGGAGAAGGACAGCATCACCGGTGTCGTCCTCACCTCGGCCAAGAAGACCTTCTTCGCCGGCGGTGACCTCAACGACCTGATCCAGGCCAAGCCGGAGAACGCGGCCGAGATCACCGAGAGCAGCGGCCTGATGAAGGGCCAGATGCGGCGGCTGGAGCAGCTGGGCAAGCCGTTCGTGGCCGCCATCAACGGCGCCGCGCTCGGCGGCGGTCTCGAACTCGCCCTCGCGACGCACCACCGCATCGCGGCCGACGTCAAGGGAAGCCAGATCGGTCTCCCCGAGGTCACCCTCGGCCTGCTCCCCGGCGGCGGTGGCGTGGTCCGCACCGTGCGCCTGCTCGGCATCCAGAGCGCGCTGCTGAACGTGCTGCTGCAGGGCCAGCGGCACCGCCCGGCCAAGGCGAAGGAACTGGGCCTCGTGCACGAGCTCGTCGGCACGGTCGACGAACTGGTCCCGGCCGCGAAGGCGTGGATCAAGGCGAACCCCGAAGGCGGCGTGCAGCCGTGGGACGTCAAGGGCTACAAGATCCCGGGCGGCACCCCGTCGAACCCGAGCTTCGCGGCGAACCTGCCCGCGTTCCCGGCCAACCTGCGCAAGCAGATCAAGGGCGCGAACATGCCCGCCCCGCGGGCGATCCTGGCCGCGGCCATCGAGGGTTCGCAGGTCGACTTCGACACCGCGATCACCGTCGAGACCCGCTACTTCATCAGCCTCGCCACCGGCCAGGTTTCGAAGAACATGACGAAGGCGTTCTTCTTCGACCTGCAGAGCATCAACTCCGGCGGCTCGCGTCCGGACGGCTTCGAGAAGTACACCGCCAAGAAGGTCGGCGTCGTCGGCGCGGGCATGATGGGCGCCGCGATCGCGTACGTCTCGGCGAAGGCCGGCATCGACGTCGTGCTCAAGGACGTCACGCTCGAAGGCGCCGAAAAGGGCAAGGGCTACGCGGTCAAGCTGGAGGAGAAGGCTCTTTCCCGCGGCAAGACCACGCAGGAGAAGTCCGACGCGCTGCTCGCCAAGATCAAGCCGACCGACAAGGCGGAGGACTTCGCCGGCGTCGACTTCGTGATCGAGGCCGTCTTCGAGAGCGTCGAGCTGAAGCACAAGGTGTTCCAGGAGATCGAGGGCTTCGTCAACCCGGACGCCGTACTCGGCTCCAACACCTCGACCCTGCCGATCACCGCGCTCGCCGAGGGCGTGCAGCGGAGCGAGGACTTCATCGGAATCCACTTCTTCTCGCCGGTGGACAAGATGCCGCTCGTCGAGATCATCTGCGGTGAGAAGACCTCGCCCGCCACGCTGGCGAAGGTCTTCGACTACACGCTGCAGATCAAGAAGACCCCGATCGTCGTCAACGACAGCCGCGGCTTCTTCACCTCGCGCGTCATCGGCACGTTCCTCAACGAGGCCGTCGCCGCGCTGGGCGAGGGTGTCGAGCCCGCGTCGATCGAGCAGGCCGGTGCCCAGGCCGGTTACCCGGCCCCGCCGCTGCAGCTGATGGACGAGCTGACCCTGACGCTGCCGCGCAAGATCCGCAAGGAGACCCGCGAAGCGATCGAGGCCGCCGGCGGCACCTGGAACGCGCACGCGTCCGAAGGTGTCATCGACCGGATGGTGGAGGAATTCGACCGCAAGGGCCGTTCCACCGGTTCGGGCTTCTACGACTACGACGAAGCCGGCAAGCGGACCGGTCTCTGGCCGGGCCTGCGCGACGCGTTCAAGTCGGGCAGCGCCGAGGTGCCGTTCGAGGACCTCAAGGAGCGCATGCTGTTCGCCGAGGCGCTCGAGACCGTGAAGTGCTTCGACGAGGGCGTGCTCACCACCGTCGCCGACGCCAACATCGGCTCGATCTTCGGCATCGGCTTCCCGGCGTGGACCGGTGGTGTCATCCAGTACATCAACCAGTACGAGGGTGGCCTGCAGGGCTTCGTCGACCGCGCCCGTGAGCTGGCGGAGCGCTACGGCGACCACTTCACCCCGCCGGAGTCGCTGGTCGCGAAGGCCGCGAAGGGCGAGATCTACGAATAAGCCGCTTCACTCGCTTTAACGTGCTAGGAACGGTCCTTTCCTTGCGAAATTTGCAAGGAAAGGACCGTTCATTGCATCGGGGGTCAGCGGGAAGACGGTTCCAGCGCCACATGCGGCAACCGCCGGTCCAGCCATCGCGGCAGCCACCAGGCGCGTTTCCCGAGCAGCCGCATCACCGCGGGCACCACGAGACAGCGGATCACGAACGCGTCCACCAGCACCGCCACCGCCAGCCCGAGACCGAACTGCGCCAGCATCCGGTCGGGGTTGAGCAGGAACGCCCCGAACACCAGGATCATGATCACCGCCGCCGCCGTGATCACCCCGCCGGTGGAGGCGAGCCCCTGACGGACGGCATGACGAGCGTCGCCGGTGCGCCGCCATTCCTCGTGCATCCGGGAAACCAGGAACACCTCGTAGTCCATGGAAAGCCCGAACACGATCGCGAAGATCAGCACCGGCACGAACGCCTCGATCGGTCCCGGCTGCGCCCCGAACAGGCCATCGCCGAACACCGCCGTCATCACGCCGAGCGCGGCACCGATGCTCAGCAGGTTCAACAGGGCCGCCTTGAGCGGGATGAGGATCGAGCGGAACACGACCATCAGCAGCAGCGCCGACAAACCGACGACCACCAGCACGAACAGGGGTAACCGGTCGCCGACGGCGTCCGCGAAGTCCACCGCCGCCGCGACACTCCCGCCGACCAGGTACTTACCCGGCAGTCCCGGCAACACTTCCGTCCGCAACCGTTCCACCAGATCGGCGGTCGCCTCGTCCTGCGGCGAAGAGGTCGGGAAGGCGAGGACCGTCGTGACGCCCTGGCCCATCGGCGGCGTCACCTCGGCGATTCCGGGCGTGGCTTCGAGTTTCCGCTGCAGCGCGACGCCATCACCGTTTTCGGTGACCACGACCAGCGGCTCACTGAACCCGGGGCCGAAACCCTCCGACATCAGGTCGTAGGCCTGCCTGGTGGTCGAGGTCTCCGGATCCGTCCCGGCGTCGGCGAATCCGAGGCGCATGCCGAGCGCGGGCAAGGAAAGCCCGACGAGAACGAGCAGGCCGATCGCGAGTGGAACCATCGGCCGTCGTTGCACCGCGTCCCCGAGCCGGCCCCAGGCTTTGCCGTGTTCCCGTTTCCCGGCGTGCTTGCGGATGCCCTTTTCCAGACGGCGGCCGAAAAGGGAGAGCAGCGCGGGCAGCAGGGTGATCGACGCGAGCATCGTCACGAGCACGGTCAGCGCCACCGCGAGGGCGACCCCGCGCAGCGAACCGAGGCCCAGCGCGAGCAGGCCGAGCAACGCGATGATCACCGTGCCGCCGGCGAACAGCACCGATCGGCCCGCGGTGTCGAGCGCCCGTCGCGCCGCCTGTTCCCGGTCGAGACCGCCCAGGATTTCGCTGCGGTACCGGGAAAAGATGAGC
This sequence comes from Amycolatopsis sp. lyj-108, assembly GCF_046549005.1. NCBI lineage: Bacteria > Bacillati > Actinomycetota > Actinomycetes > Pseudonocardiales > Pseudonocardiaceae > Amycolatopsis > Amycolatopsis sp. lyj-108. The sequence goes on from NZ_JAJPWQ010000001.1 coordinate 945,354, forward strand.
AGCGCGTAGTCCACGCCCACCCCGAACCCGACCAGCATCATCAGCGGCACCGTGTAGCTCGCGATGTCGACAAACCTGCTGACGAGCACGATCACGCCGAGTGTGCTGCCGACGGCGAAGACCGCCGCGATCACCGGGAGCCCGGCGGCGAGGATCGAGCGGAACAGGAAGACGAGGACCACCAGCGCGGCCAGCAACCCGACGCCCTCCGACGGACCGCCGCTTTCACTGGTCCGTTTGATCGGCTCGCCACCGAGTTCGACCTGGAGCCCGGCCGCCTCCGCCTTCTTCGCGGTGTCGACGACGCGCACGATGTCGTCGTACGGCAGATCATTCGACTCGAGGTCGAAAGCGATCGCCGCGTAACCGATCGTGCCCTCACGGGAGATGGCCGACGGGGTGTCGAAGGGACTCGTCACCGACTTCACATGCGGCTGGCCACGGACCTCGGCGAGCATCCCGTCGATCGGTCCGCGTGCGGTCGCGAGTCCGGTCTCGCTCTTGAAGACGATTTCCGCCGTCGCACCGGTCTGCGCGGGAGCCTGTGCCTTGAACAGGTCCATGATCTGCTGGGATTCGGTGCCCGGCAAAGAATGGTCGTCGTGGTAGGCGCTGCCCGCCAGCTGTGAGCCCAGCGTGACACCGATGAGGGTGAGCAGCCAGAGCGAAACGGCCAGCCAGCGGTGGCGCTGAGACCAGCCCGCCAGCTTCGAGAGCGCACCCCCAGGCGGCTGTCGCCGGGGAAGAGTGATGGTGTCCATGGCGGAAAGCATCGGCTTTCCCGGCCCGGATGGCGTCGGGCTCCGGCGGGCACTCGGGCCACAACTTCTGGGTACCCCTAAGGCTCCTCCCGTACTACCGGGGTTGTGGTCACGGGGTCAACCAGCGAGGGGTGACCATGCCCGATTCGTAGGCGAGCACGACGAGTTGCGCGCGATCACGGACGTCCACTTTGGTCATGATCCGGCTGACGTGCGTCTTCGCCGTCGCCGGGCTGAGCACGAGTTCCTTCGCGATCTCGTCGTTGGACAGGCCGGCCGCGACAAGGCTCATCACTTCGCGTTCCCTTTCGGTGAGCCGGTTCAGGGTGGGCGAGGGGCCGGGCCTGGCGACCCGGCCGGCGAATTCGGAGATCAGGCGGCGGGTGATCGACGGCGCGAGCAGCGCGTCGCCCCCGGCGACCACTCGGACACCGCGGATCAGTTCGTCCGGTTCGGTGTCCTTGACCAGGAACCCGCTGGCACCGGCGCGCAGTGCGCCGTAGACGTCTTCGTCGAGATCGAAGGTGGTGAGGATGACGACCCTGGTCCCGGTCAGCACCGGATCTTCGAGCAGATGCCGGGTCGCGGTGAGTCCGTCCATCACCGGCATCCGGATGTCCATCAGGACGACATCGGGTTTGTGTTCGCGCGCCGCTTCGAGGGACTCACGCCCGTCGGCCGCTTCGGCGACCACGGTGATGTCGGGTTCACCGTCCAAAATGGATTTGAACCCGGCGCGGACCAGCCGCTGGTCGTCGACGAGCAGGACCCGGATCATTTCCTCACCCGCAAGGGAAGCCGGGCACGCACCCGGAATCCGCCGTCTTCGCGCGCGGCGGCGGTGAGCTCACCGCCGAGGGCCTCGGCCCGTTCGGTCATCCCTCGGATCCCGTTGCCGGGTTTCGCCGCGCCTCCCCGGCCGTCGTCGTCGATCTGCACGGACACATCATGGGGTGTGTAGCCGATCCGCACCACGACGGTGTTCGCGGCGGCGTGGCGCGCGACGTTGGTCAGCGCCTCCTGGACGACGCGGAAGGCGGCGTGTTCGACGTCGGGCGGCAGCTCCGTCGCCGTGCCGTCGATCTCGGTCCGGACGGTCAGCCCGTGCGCGCCCGCGGCCTTCGCCAATTCGGCGACCCTGGCCAGGCTCGGTGTGTCCGCCTGCCGCAGCATGCCCAGGGTGGCGCGGAGTTCGCGCAACGCCTCCTTGCTGGTCTGTTTGATCGTGGCCAGCGCCTCCTCGGATTTCGCCGGATCCTTGCCGTGCAGTGCCGCACCCGCTTGGACGTTGATGAGTGCGAGGTTGTGGCCGAGGACGTCGTGCAGTTCGCGGGCGATCCGGAGCCGCTCATCCGCTGCCCTTCGTTGTGCCTCGGCCTCCTTGGTGCGCTCGGCTTCGCGGCGGTAGTACGTCACCGCTCCGACCGCGACCAGCGCGATGAACCAACCAGCCATCAGCAGGAACGCGAAGTCGTCCACCTGCCGTGAGGCGCCGGCCCGTGACTCGCCGATCGCGACGCCGCCCATCGAAGCCGCCGCGACGACCGCCGCGCTGCGGATCCGCCCGGTGGAGGCGTTGTTGTACAGCGCGAAGGCGAAGGCGAGCAGCACGAACCCGTCGGGATCGGTGTTCGGGTAGTAGATCGCGCAGCAGACCGCGGTGAAGATCGCGACGGGGAGCGGATACCGGCGGCGCAGGAACAGTGCGGCACAGGCGAGCACCGCGCAGACCCAGCCGAGGGCGGCGTTGCGCGGCGCCTCGGCGTTGTCACCGAAGAAGGCCATGGCGGACCCCGCGAGCACCGCGACGGTGATCGCGATGTCCGCCGAGTACCGCCGCAGGATCGCCACACGACGAGAGTAGCGCGATCCGGCGCGATTGACAAAAATGATTTTTACGTTCAAACTCATTTTTGTGATCAAGGATGTGCGGCCGTGAAGGACGTGGAGTACCTCGAGCGGCTCGAGCAGGCGGAGGCGTTGCTGAAACCGCAGCGGGTGGACGTCCTGCGGCAGCTGGCGGAGCCGCGGTCCTGCACCGAGGTGGCGGCGGTGCTGGACCAGACCCCGCAGCGCGTCTACTACCACGTGAAACGACTGGTGGAAGCCGGTTTGGTGAAGCAGGTGTCGGAGCGGAAGGTGCGCGCCGTCAGTGAAGGCGTGTACCAGGCGAGCGCGCGTTCGTACTGGCTGTCGCCCGGGCTGGTCGGCCGGATCGGCCCACGGGCAGCGCGGGACGAGCTGAGTCTCGGCTATCTGGTGGACCTCATGGAGGAGGTCCAGTCGGACGTCGCCGCGCTCGACAGGACGGTGCGGGAACTGCCGTCGATCGGAGTCTCCGGCGAGATCCGGGTGGAGCCGGAGCGGCGCCAGGAGTTCCTCGACGAACTGAAGACGACTTTGCAGGATCTGTTCACCCGCTACGGCGGAGCGGAAGGCGACGCCTTCAAGCTCGCCGTGGCCTGTTACCCGAAGGGAAATGTCCGTGACTGAGCCGACGAGATTCCAGGTGCGGGTGCGCGCGCCGATCGACGAGGTCTGGCACGCGCTGGTCGATCCCGGGGCGCTGTGTATCTGGCTTTCCGAGTACGCGGAAGTCGATCTGCCGTCCCGGTACGAATTCTGGGGTCGCTACACGCCGGAGGGAGATCGTCCGCGTCAGCGACTCCTGCTGGCCGACGGCAAGGTCCTGCGGTTCGCCTGGACCCTCGGCGAGACGGAGACCGTCGTCGAGATCGCGCTGACCGAAGACGGGGAGGCGACCTCCCTGTCGTTCAGCCAGACCGGTTTGCCGGACTATGCCGCGATGCTGGCCGACCCCGACTCGTCGCTCGGCATGATGTACACGTTCTGGGCGTTGTCCGTCGCGAACCTCGTGGACCACGTCGAAGGACGGCCGCTCACCGCCCGCTGCGACCTCACTTCCTCGCTGATGAACGAAGAAGTGCGGATCGACGCGCCGCGAGGCGAGGTCTACTCCTCGATCGCCGACCCCGCCGTGTTCACGCGCTGGTTCGGTGCCCGCATCGAGGCGGAGACCCACGTCGGCGGCCGCTGGGCGATGGGTTCGCTGGAGAACGACCCGGATCCGGCGAAGATCGTCGATCTGGTGCCCGATTCCAAGATGTCGCTCGCGTACGAGGACGGCATCGTCGCCTCCTGGGAACTCGAAGAATCCGGCGGCGGCACGAAGCTGACCTTCGTCCAAAGTGGATTCTCCGAAGGGAAACCGCCGTACGGCATGTGGATGGGCTGGCTCAGTGGTTTGGCGGAACTGCGCAGGTTCCACGAGGTCGACCCGTGGCTCCCGATTTGGGTCGACGTCCGCCTGGAGGGGACACCCGAAGGACTCATCACACTGGACGGGAAATAGGAGGATCCGATGTTGCTCGAAGGCAGGAACGCGATCGTCTACGGGGCGGCCGGCGGAATCGGGAGCGCGGTGGCCCGCGGCTTCGCCAGGGAGGGCGCGACCGTCCATCTCACCGGCCGCACACTGAAGAAACTCGACGTCCTGGCCGACGAAATCCGCGCGGCGGGCGGAAAAGCGGAAACCGCGGAGTTCGACGCACTCGACGAAACGGCCATCGACGAGCACGCCGCTTCGGTGGCTTCGTCGGCGGGCAGTGTCGACATCTCGATGAACGTGATCACGCACAACGACGTCCAGGGCACTCCACTGGTCGAGATGTCGTTGGCGGACCTCGAAAGCCCGGTCCGGACGGCGGTACGGACGAACTTCCTGACCGCGCGGGCGGCCGCCCGGCACATGATCGGGCAGGGGTCCGGGGTGATCCTGATGTTCGGCGGCGACGGTGATCCGTTGCCGGGGTACCACCTCGGCGGGCTGCAGGTCGCGTTCAGTGCGATGGAGGCGTTGCGGCGAGGGCTGGCGTGCGAACTCGGACCGAGCGGCATCCGTGTCGTCACCCTGCGCACCGGCGGGATCCCGGAGACGATACCGGCGGGCGCCGGACTCGACGACGCCATCCGCGACATGGAAGAAGCCACGATGCTCAGGCGGACGGCATCGCTCGATGACGTCGCCCGTGTGGCCGCCTTCGCCGCGTCGGATCACGCGCGCAGCATGACGGCGACGGCACTGAACATCAGTTGCGGCGCGATGGTCGATTGACGTTCTCTCTGTAACGACGGCGAACGCTCTCCCGACTATGCGGCACTACACCAAGTGCCGGGGAGGCCGTTGTGCCGAAGAGAGCGACGAAGCTGGGCATGGCGCTGGCGATCGGGCTTCTGGTCGCCGGGGGCTGCGGTGTGGAGACCGTGCCCACCGGGCGGGTCACGCCGCAGAACGGCCCCGCGTCGGCAACGTCCACAACATCGACGCCGAGCAGTAGCTGGGCACCGCCTACGAGTACAGCCACGCCGACTCCGACACTTCAGCAGCTCGTGCCGCAGACCACGGCCGCGGTCGACGTGCCGAAGCAGGTCGAGCCGGCTCCGACGAAAACCCGGCCGAAAACGACGCCGACGGCAAAGGCGCCGAACCTGGCGGAATGCGGAAGCGACCACTACCGCAACTCCGACGGTGTCTGTGTCCACCGGCCGGCGACCGGACCGGGCGCGGCAGACGGCGCGACTGCCATCTGCAAGGACGGTTCCTATAGCTACAGCCAGAATCGTCGCGGTACCTGTTCCGGACACGGTGGGGTCCGCACCTGGTTGTGATCCCGTCGGTCAACCGTTCACTGAGAAGGGTGGTGCTGTGTAAGGTCGGATCATGGGATGCGCATGGTGAAACCGGTCGGACGGGCACCTTCGCCCCGGATCTTCGTCGTCGTGCTCGCCACCTGCGGTCTGGTGGCCTCGTTCATGCAGACGCTCGTCGTCCCGCTCATCCCGGCGTTCCCCCGGCTGCTCGACACGACCCCGTCCGACGCGTCGTGGGTGGTGACGGCGACCCTGATCGCCGGAGCCGTGGTGATGCCGGTGAGCGGCAGGCTCGGCGACCTCTACGGCAAGCGCAAATTGCTGCTGATCAGCCTGGGTTTCCTGGTCGCCGGTTCGGTGGTGTCCGCGCTGACCAGCTCACTCGCGTTGATGGTCGTCGGCCGCGGGCTGCAGGGCTGCGCGATGGGCGCGATCCCACTGGGGATCAGCATCATGCGCGACGAACTCGCGCCGGAACGGGTCGGCGCCGCGATCTCGGTGATGAGTTCGACGCTCGGCGTCGGCGGCGCCATCGGTCTCCCGGTCTCGGCGCTGGTCGCGCAGAACGCCGACTGGCACGTCCTCTTCTGGGCGTCGGCCGGGCTCGGGCTCGTCTGCGGCCTGCTGATCCTGTTCGTGGTGCCGGAGTCGCCGGTGAAGACACCAGCGCCGTTCGACTACCTCGGAGCTCTGGGACTGACGGTCGGGCTGGTCTGCCTGCTGCTGCCGATCGTCAAGGGCGGCGAATGGGGCTGGGGCAGCGGCCGCACCCTCGGCTTCGCCGGGACGGCGGTGGCGATCCTGCTGGTCTGGGGTGCCTACCAGTTGCGGCGCCGCGATCCGCTCGTGGACCTGCGGGTCTCCGCGCGGCGGCCGGTGCTGTTCACCAACCTCGCGTCGATCATGATCGGGTTCGCGCTGTACTCGATGGCGTTGTCGTTCCCGCAGCTGCTGCAAGCGCCCGCGTCGACCGGCTATGGGCTCGGCTTGACGATGGTCCAGGCCGGGCTCTGCCTGGCGCCGAACGGGCTGGTGATGTTCATGCTGTCGCCGGTTTCGGCCCGGCTCATCGAGCGCTACGGCCCGCGTACGACGCTGATGGTCGGTGCCACCACCATCGCGGCCGGATACATCTTCGCGACCGTGTTGATGGACAACGCCTTCGAGCTGATCACGGCGTCGATCATCATCGGTGGCGGCGTCGGCATCGCGTACGCGGCCATGCCCGCGCTGATCATGGGTTCCGTCCCGGTCACCGAAACCGCGTCCGCGAACGGGTTGAACTCGCTGATGCGCTCCGTCGGCACATCGACGTCCAGTGCGGTGATGGCGACCATGCTCGCGTCGCTGGCGATCACCGTCGGCGGGGTTTCCGTTCCGTCCGCGGCGGGTTTCCGGCTGAGCTTCGTGGTCGCCGCCGGGGCGGCGCTCCTGGGCCTCGTCTTGACCGCTTTCGTCCCGAAGCAACGTCGGCCAGAACCTCTGGTCGCCTCGGTCCACTAGCCCGCATGACATGAAAGGCCCTTCATCGCACATTTCGCAATGAAGGGGCCTTTCATGTCACGTACTCAGAACAGCGTCGGGACGATCGCGTCGATCAGATGCGGTCCCGGCTCGGCGAGCGCGCGCTGGAACTGCTCGGCCAGCTCTTCCGCGGTCGTCGCCCGGGTCGCCGGGACACCCATGCCTTCGGCGATCTTGACGAAGTCCATGTCGGGCCGGGAAAGATCGAGCAGTTCGTTCGCCTTGGGCCCGTTGGCGTCCGCGCCGACCCGCTGCAACTCCAGCCGGAGGATCGCGTACGCGCGGTTGTTCAGCAGGACCGTGGTGACGTTGAGGTTCTCCCGCGCCTGCGTCCACAGCGCCGAAATCGTGTACAGCGCGCTGCCGTCGGACTGCAGGTTGATCACCGGCCGGTCCGGCGCGGCGACGGCCGCCCCGGTCGCCACCGGCATGCCGTAGCCGATCGCGCCGCCGGTCAGGGTCAGCAGGTCGTGCCGCGGCGCGCCCGCGGTCGCGGCCGGCAACAGCAGACCGGAGGTGTTCGCCTCGTCTGCGATGATCGCGCGCTCCGGCAGCAGCGCGCCGATCACGTCGACCCAGTTCTGCGGGGTCAACGTCCCGGACGGCAGCGCGGGCCTGGCGGCCTGCTGCAGTACGGGCTCCGTCTCGGCGGCGACCAGGGCCGCGACGTCGTTCAGGGCACGCGGCACGTCCTGCCCGACCTCTGCCAGCACATGGACCTGCGCGCCTTCGGGAACCAGATTGCTCGCCTTGCCGGGGTAGGCGAAGAACGACACGGGCGCCTTCGTCCCGGCGACGATCACGTGCTTGATCCCGTCGAGCTGGTACGCGACCTGCTCGGCGAGGTAACCCAGCCGCTCGATCGTCGGCAGGCCCTCGCCACGCTCGAGCCGGGCGGGGAAGGTCTCGACGAACGCCTTCACCCCGGTCGCGGCGGCGATCCGGCTGGTCGCGAGCAAGCCGGCCTCACGGCAGCCGCTGCCGCCGACGAGCAGCGCCACCGGTTCACCACTGGCCAGCACTTCGGCGATGTTCTTCACCGTCGTCGCGTCGACGGCCTGCGGGATCCGCGGCGGGATGGGCGCGCAGGTCTCGCCGCCCTCACCCCAGGACGCGTCGGCGGGGAGGATCAGCGTCGCGATCTGCCCGGGGGCGTCCCGAGACGCGGCGACCGCCGCGGCGGCGTCGGCACCGACGTCCTTCGTGTGCTCGGAACGGCGGACCCAGCCTTCGAGCGAACCGGCGACGCCTTCGATATCCGATTCGAGCGGGGCGTCGTACTGCTTGTGATAGGTCGCGTGATCGCCGATCACGTTGACGATCGGGGTGTGCGCGCGGCGCGCGTTGTGCAGGTTCGCCAGCCCGTTGCCGAGACCGGGGCCGAGGTGCAGCAGCGTGGCCGCCGGCTTGTCGGCGATTCGCGCGTACCCGTCCGCGGCACCGGTGACGACGCCTTCGAACAGGCCGAGCACGCCGCGCATCTCGGGCACGGTGTCGAGCGCGGCCACGAAGTGCATCTCCGAGGTGCCCGGATTCGAGAAGCACACGTCGACACCGCTGTCGACGAGCGTGCGGATCAGGGACTGGGCGCCGTTCATCTCACTCACTTTTCAAGCCCTCTCAGCGAAAAGAACGCCGGGGTTGAGGATCCCGGCCGGGTCGAAGCTCTCTTTGATCCGGCGCATCAGCGCGATCTTCGCCGGGTCCTCCAGATCGAGGAAGTACCCCGACTTGGCCCTCCCGAGGCCGTGCTCGCCGGAGATCGCGCCGCCGAGTTCCATCCCGAGCGCGAAGATGTCGGTCAGCAGCTGCTTCCGCTTGTCCGGGTCCTTGCAGAAGATGGCGAGGTGGACGTTGCCGTCGCCGGCGTGCCCGCAACCGAGCGCGCCCGCCTCGCGCGACAACGCCATTTCCCTGGCCTTGCGCAGGAACTCGGGCATGGCGGACCGCGGGACCACCACGTCGATGACGTCGTCGGCGCCGGCCGCCTTGGCTGTCCAGAACGCCTTCTCACGCGCCTCGATGAGCTTGCGCGCCGAAGCGCCTTCGAGCACGTACACGTCCATCGCGCCGACATCACCCAGCAGCCCACCGAGTTCCTCGATGTCGGCGTGCAGCCTGTCGTTGTCGCGATTTTCCAGCGCCACCACCAGATACGCCTGCGCCTTGTCACGGATGGCGTCCGGGACACCGAGGCTGAGCTTCTCGTTGTAGCTGATCGCCGCGAGCGTGAGGTTGTCGATGTACTCGAGGATGTGCGGCGCGAGCCCGCTGGCGATGATCTTCGGGACGACGGTCATCACCTCGTCGAAGGTCTCGAACGGGGCGAACACCGTGGCGCCGTGTGGCAGGCGCGGGTACAGCTTCACGATGACCTCGGTCGCGATCGCGAGGGTGCCTTCGGAACCGATGATCAGCTGCGTCAGGTCGTACCCCGTCGACACCTTCGAGGTCTTGCCGCCGGTCCGGATGATCTCGCCGGTGGGCAGCACGGCCTGCAGACCCACGACGTTGTGCCGAGTGACGCCGTACTTGACCGCGCGCATACCGCCCGCGTTCGTCCCGACGTTGCCGCCGACGCTCGCGCTCAGTTCCCCGGGATAGACGGTGTAGCCGAGTCCGGCTTCCGTGGTCTTTTCGTCCAATTCGGACAAGGTGACGCCGGGCTGGACGACGGCGACATGGTTTTCGGTGTCGATCTCCAGCACCGCGTTCATTCGCTCGAAGGAGATCACCAGGCTGTCTTCGCGTGGCCGCGCACCACCCGAAAGTCCGGTGCCCGACCCTCGCGCGGTGACGGGCACGCCGTGTTCGGTCGCCGCCTTGAGCAGCTCCGCGACCTCTTCGGCGCTACCCGGTTTCGCCAGGTAGGCGGGTATCTGCGCGGAGGTGGTCAAAGCCTCGTCGTGTGCGTAGTCCTCGGGGATCGCCTCGCCTGACAGCAAGTTCGCGTCCCCGACGATTTCGGCGAACCGTGCCGCAACATCGCCCATCGACTGCCCTTCCTCACGCTTCTTTGCCTGGTTACCGAAGCGTAGTACGTCGTGGGCGGGGATGGCCATGAATCATTTTCATGTTTGCTTTCCGGTGGTCACAACCTCACGACAACCTCACTCGGCTACCCATGTCGCAGCGGGCCGCGACGGCCCGCCGGAAGGGGTGGAAGCTCGATGGGAACGAAGATGAGACGGATCGCGACGCTGGGGGCGGCGCTCGCGGTCACGTTCGGGCTCGCGGTTCCGGTGGCCGAAGGCGGGGAAACGGGCTGCACGGCTCCCGTGGTCAACGTCAGCGGGGTCAGCCAGGCCGAGGGAACCAGCGCCGGATACACCACCCTTCTTTTCACCGTTTCGCTCGCCGATGGCGGCTGCGCGCCGCAGGGCGCGGTCGAATACCGGACGATCGAGGGCAACGGCTCGCCGGTCGACCCGGCGTTCATCGCGAAGGAGAGCGTCGACTACCTGCCGAGTGCGGGCACGCTGACCTGGTCCGGGACGGCGGACACGCGCACCGTCGCGGTCAGGGTCCGCGCCGACTCCCTCGTGGAGAACGACGAGATGTTCTCCCTGCGTCTGTCCGGTGAGAAGGGGCTGCGGATCGGGCACAGCGTCGGCGTCGCCTGGATCGCCGACGACGACGTCACGAAGGCTCCACCGCTCGCCACCACTCAGGAAGGCGAGATCTGCTGGTCGATCCCGCCCAACTTCGCGCAAGGCACCAGCTGCAAGGTGCCGCTCGTGCTGTCCCGCCCGTGGCTCGCGGGGCCGCTCACGATCCGCTATCGCACCGAAGGGTCCGCTCACGTGCCGGTGAAGGACGGTGTCGTCACCTTCCGGCCCGGCGAAACCAGGGGATACGCCGAGTTCACGGTCTTGTCCGGTCAAACGGGGAAGGCGCGGGTCGAATTCTTCGAGCCGTCGCAGGGCAAGCTCGTGTACGCGACCTCGACCGTGGTGATCAGTTCCGCCCGGTGACGAGGTCGGCATCGGCCGTCGCGTTCGCCCGCCGGTACAGCTCGATCGCTCGAGCCCAGTGGGCGGCCGCGGCGGCCGTGTCACCACAACGCGCCTCCAGGTCGCCGAGGTCGCGGTGCAGGTGCGCCTCCTCGTACGGATCCGGGACGCTCGCCCGGACGGCGACGCCGCGCTCGAGGTGTTCCCGCGCGGCCACCAGATCACCGAGCCCCAGGTGGGCGCGGCCGAGCCGATCGAGCGCGGCCGCCTCACTGTGCCGGTTCCCGACGTCCCGGCTGATCAGCAGCGCCTGGTCGAAATCGTCCCGCGCGGCCCGGAAATCCCGGCGGGCGAGGTGGACCTGGCCGGCGTGCAGCAGTGATTCCCACTCCTGCCACCGGTCGCCGATCGCCCGGGACGCGGCCAGCGCCTTGCCGAGGTGGTCCAGCGCGACGTCGTGATCGCCGAGTTCCTCGTAGGCCTCACCGAGCGTGTCGAGGGTGGCGGCCTCCAGCCGCGCGTTGCCGAGTGCGCGGAACGTCTCCAGTGCGTCCGTCAGCGGGCTGAGGCCGTCCATCGGCTGGCCCCGGCGGATGTAGGCGTGGCCGAGGTTGCGCTGGGACAGTGCGCGCCCGAGCCGGTTGCCCGCCGAGGTGCACCGCTGGACCGCGAGCCGGTACGCGGTGATCGCCTCGTCGAACCGGCGCAGCGCGGCGTAGGCGTTCGCGGTGTTGTTGTAGATATGCCCTTCGCCTTCGAGATCACCGGCCGCGCGTGCCGCCTTCAACGCGCGGGCGTTGGTTTCGAGCGCGTCCGTCAGCCTGCGGGTCATGAAGTAGGCCGCACCCAGCGCGCGCAGCATTTCCGCCTCCGCCAAGGGATCTTCGAGTTCGGCCGCCGCCGCGGCCCCTTCGCGGCAGAGCCCGATCCGCTCGTTCCAACCACCCGTGGTGTCGTAGAAGCTGGTGAGCAGATAGGTGAGCTGCCAGGCGGCGGTGTTGCGGCCGTGTTCGCGCGCGAACCGCACCACGGGCAGCAGATTCGCGCGTTCGGCACTCAGGAACGCCAGCGCCGAACGCCTTTCCGCCGGGAACGGCCGCTCGGGCGGCGAGTGGCGCAGCGCCGGGACCACCAGATCGCGGTTCGGGTCGATGACCCGGTTCGCCTCGGCGGCCACGTGCAGGTACCAATCGATCAGGCGGTCCGCGGCCTCGGCGCGGCTCGACGTCGTTTCGTCGGCGCGGGCACACCCGACGGCGAACTCGCGGATCAGGTCGTGGAGGCGAAAGCGATCCGGGCCCGCCGGGGTGATCAGATGCGCCGCGGACAGTTCGGCGGCCGCGGCCCGGCCCGCTTCGACGGGCACCCCGCACAACGCGCTGCCGAGAGCCGAGCTGAACGACGCCCCCGGGATCAGCCCGGACAGCCGGAACAGCCGAGCCGGCGCCCGGTCCAACGGCAGATAGGCGCTCGCGAGAACGGTTTTGACCGTCCGGGAATCTCCCTGTACCGCAAGGGTTTCCAGTCGGCCGACGCCGGTCAGTTCGGCGGTGAGTGCCGCGATCGGACGGCCCGGTTCACCGGTCAGGCGCGCGGCGGCGATCCGCAGCGCCAACGGCATCCCGTCGCAGAGCCTGGCCAGCCGCGCGGCCTGCGCGGGTTCTCGGGCGACCCGTTCGGCGCCCAGCACCCGGGTGAGCAGGGTCATCGACTCCGGGTCGGCCAGCGCGTCGAGGGCGAATACGTGGACGGCGTGCCTGCTTCCGAGCGCGGCCAGCGTCTGCCTGCTCGTGACGATCAGCATCGCCTTCGCCGTGCCGGGGACGAGCGGGAGGATCTGGTCGACGCCACCCGCGTTGTCGGCGACGATCACGCAACGTCTGCCGTGCAGCAAGGAGCGGTAGAGCGCCGCGCGTTCGGCCGTCGCGTCGGGCAGCCGATCGTCGGGGAGGCCGAGTCCACGCGACAAATGCGCGAGCGCGTCACCCGGTGAGAGTGCTTCGTTCGGGTCGTGCCCGGCGAGGTCGAGGAAGAGCTGACCGTCGGGGAAGCGGTCCGCGATGAGGTGCGCCCACTGCACGGCCAGCGCGGATTTGCCCATCCCGGCCGCACCGGAGATGACCACGACCGGTGGTTCGGGTTCGTCGAGGAGCTTGTCGAGCGAAGCGAGTTCCTGCTGCCGTCCGGTGAAATGCCCGACACGGGCGGGGAGTTGCGCGGGCGCGGTGCCTCGCGCCGGCGCGTCGAGTTCGGGCGCGCGCCGCAGGATCGAGGTATGCAGCTCGACCAGTTCGGGGCCTGGATCGACGCCGAACTCGTCGGCCAGTCCGCGGCGCACGGCCCGGAACGTCTCCAACGCCTCGGCATGCCTTCCGCAGCGATGCAGGGCGAGCATGTGCAGCGCGGCGAGCCGTTCGCGGTACGGCTGCTCGGCCCGAAGCCGCGGAAGCTCCCGGAGGACTTCTTCGTGTTCGCCGAGCCTGAGTTCGGCGTCCCAGAGTTCTTCCCAGGCGGACAGCCGCAGTTCCTGAAGCCGTTCGACTTCGCGTTGGCCCCAGCCGTCGAGTTCGGCATCTGCGAAGGCTTCGCCGCGCCAGAGCCGTAACGCCTCACGCAACGCCGCCACCGCTTGGCCGGGATTGCTCCGCTTGGCGGCACGAAGTTCCTCTTCGAAGCGGAGAGCGTCGACAGAGGACGGTGCGACCGTCAGGACGTACCCGGGCTTGCGCGTCAGCAGGATCGGCGGGAATCCGCAGTCCTCCAGCGCCTGCCGGATCCGGGCGACGTGGCTGTGCAGGGTCTTCACCGCGGTGCGGGGCGGATCCTCGCCCCAGAGCACGTCGACCAGCCGGGGGATCGGGACGACCGAGCCCGCGTGCAGGGCGAGAACGCCGAGCACGGCTCTCTGGCGGGCGCCGTGCAACTCCGCCCGCCCGGTGGGGCCGATCGCTTCGACCGGGCCCAGCACCCGCAGTTCCCCTGGCCCGGGCACCCTGCTCCCTCCGGCAAGTGACCTCGGTGAGCGTATCCGGGCGAAGACCCACCGAAATCGGCCAATTAGGGCACACGATCTCGACAACCCCGCCACAACCGGTCTGGCCGACGGTCAACGGACCGACTTTTTCGCCCAAGGAGGGGAACATGATCAGCAGGAATCCGCGGCGCCGTCGAACGCTGCTCGCCTCGGCCGTCTTGGCCGTCGCGACGCTGTTCGCGGGTGTCGCACCGGCGGTGCAGGCCGCGCCGGAAGCCCGGGCCGACGTCTTCATCCGGGACAACACGTCCGACGTCGGGTTCGAACCCTCGACCGGCTCGCTCTACTCCAGCCCCGACATCCGGGTGTGCAAGGGAATGACTCCCTGCGTCACCGACGACCCGGTCGTCCAGGGAGACCTCGTCTACATCCATGTCACGCTGAACAACCCCGGCCCGTACGGGGACGGCCTCGAGAAGGGAACGTTGCAGGTCTACTACACGAAGCAAGGCACCGTGGCACAGTGGTCGAGCCAGTGGAACTACATCGGTTCGGCCACCAATGTGAGCGTGCCCTACGGCTCCAAACGGGTCGTCATCCCGTGGAAGGTCCCGTTCGGCTCGCACTTCTGCCTGCTGGCGCGGTGGCTTTCGCCGACCGACCTGCCGACCGAGGGTCTGAGCACGTCGATGAACACGCGGAAGAACAACAACATCGCCTGGCACAACGTGAACGTCCTGCCGTTCAAGATCAAGATCCCGGAGTACCGGCCGATCGTGTTCGGCTGGGACGGTCCCGACCCCACGGCGGTCGGCGACATCGTCTTCACACAGCCGGGCAGGCCGTTCACCGGCCCGGGACGGATCACCATCGACCTCGGACCCGACCTCGCCGCACGCTGGCGGGCGGCAGGTGCGAAGGGTGAAGGCGTCGAACGTGTCGGAGAGACCGAGCTGGCCATCGTGAACCCGCAGCGCGCCCGGATCAGCGGTTTGACGTTCAAGTCGGGCGAACAGGTGGACGCCAAGCTGAGCTTCACCGCCGGAGCCGAGGCGGCCGGCGGGCAGTACACCGTCCACGTGACCCAGGTCGACCAGCGCGGCGAAGAGGTCGGTGGCGTCGAATACCGGCTCAGCGAAGCGCGGCAGTAAGCCAGGGAGGGGTGCCGGCCCGTGGGCGGTGTGGGGCAGGAACCCGCACCGCCCACGGGTTTCACGCGCGTGCGAACGAAAGCGTCTCGCCCTCGACACCTCGCAGCCAGAGGTCTTGCGCGGCTTCCGCCATTTCTGCGAGTCCCTCCTCGATCGTCGCGAACACGTTCCCGGGCACCCAGCCCGCGTCGCCGTTGATCAGCAGGTTGTTGCGGCCGTAGAAGATCGCGAGATCCGTCGCGCCCTGGTCACTGTGGGCCTCACTGTCCTCGTCGTAGCCGTACGCCGGGTTGCCGATTTCCCAAGCCTCGAACCCGAAGTACACGACATCCCCCGGAATCGGGGTCACCGTGGGGTTTTCGCGGCCCGGTTTCGGTTCGGCGAAAGGCGGGACGAGGGTGTAGACCTCGTTGCGCGCGTACTTCGCGTGGTAGGCCGAACCGCTCTGCGGCAACGCTTCCCACACCGCCCGGCAGGTCCGCGGGGCTTCGGCGTCGAGCAGCCGGGCCCGGCAGGACACTCCGCGCTTGTCGAGCGTGATCGTGATGTAGCGGGCCATCACGCGACCCCCGCCACGACGTCGCCCCAGATCCGCAGCGCCTCGTCGACCTGCTCGGAGTCGACGATCAGCGGCGGCACCATCCGCACGACGTTCATGTACGCCCCGCACGTCAGCAGCAGCAACCCGTTGGCGGACGCGGCCTTCTGGGCCGCCTGTGCCTTCGCGGTGTCCGGCTCGCCGTCCGGCGTGGTGAACTCGGAACCGACCAGCAGCCCCAGGCCGCGGACGTCGCCGATCGACGGCGACTTGTCCGCGATCACCCGGACGCCTTCCAAGAGCTGGCGCCCTCGTTCGGCGGCGTTCTCGACGAGCCCTTCCTGCTGGATCACCTCCAGCGTGGCGATCGCCGCCGCGCAGGCCACCGCGTTACCGCCGTAGGTGCCGCCCTGCGACCCGGGAAGCGCCTTCGCCATCAGCTCCTCCGACGCGGCCATGCCCGAGATCGGGAAGCCGCTCGCGAGACCCTTCGCGATGAGCACGATGTCCGGGCTCACCCCGAAGTGCTCGTGCCCCCAGAACCTGCCTGTCCGGCCGAAGCCTGTCTGGATCTCGTCCATCACCAGCAGGATCCCGTGCTTGTCGGCGCGTTCGCGCAGCCCGGCGAGGAACTCGCGGTTCGCCGGCACGTAGCCGCCCTCGCCGAGCACCGGCTCGATGAAGAACGCGGCCGTCTCGTTCGGCGAGCAGACAGTGGCGAACAGGTAGTCGAGCTCGCGCAGGGCGAACTTCGTCGCCGTCTCCTCGTCCCAGCCGTAGTGGAAGGCGTACGGGAACGGCGCGACGTGCACCCCGGACATGAGCGGCGAGATACCGGCGCTGAACCGGGTGCCCGACGTCGTCATCGTCGCCGCCGCGACGGTCCGGCCGTGGAACCCGCCCTGGAAGACGATGACGTTGGGCCGCTTGGTCGCCTGCCGCGACAGCCGGAGCGCCGCCTCGACCGCCTCGCTGCCGGAGTTCGCGTAGAAGAGGGAGTTCAGGCCCTCCGGAAGGACAGCGCCCAGCTTCTCGGTCAGCTCGAGCATCGGCTTGTGCATGATCGTCGTGTACTGCCCGTGGATGAGTTTGCCGATCTGCTCCCGCGCCGCGCTCACCACGTGCGGGTGACAGTGGCCGGTGCTGGTCACGCCGATACCGGCGGTGAAATCCAGGTGACGTTTGCCATCGGTGTCGTAGAGGTACACCCCTTCACCGTGGTCGACCACGACCGGCGTTGCCTGCTTGAGCAGCGGTGATAGCTGGGCCATGGGCTGCGCTCCTAGGTCGGCTGAGCTGTTGTCGATTGTTGACAATATCCATAGCATGGCTTTCGGGACAACATGGAGGAGCGTTGGGATGAGCTCGATCAGTGAGGCCGGCGTAGTCAAGGCGGTCGGCAAGGAACTGTTCATCGGCGGCAAGTGGGTGCCCGCCACGGACGGGAAGACCTTCCCCGTCCTCGACCCTTCGACAGGCGAAGCCCTGTGCGAGGTGGCCGACGCGTCACCGGCGGACGGTGTCAGCGCACTCGACGCGGCCGTCGCCGCACAGGCCGACTGGGCGAACGTCGCCCCGCGTGAACGCGGGGAGATCCTGCGCCGCGCCTACGAACTGCTGATCAAGCGCGCCGACGAACTCGCGCTGCTGATGACGCTCGAGATGGGCAAGCCGCTCGTGGAATCGAAGGGCGAGATCACCTACGCGGCCGAGTTCTTCCGCTGGTTCGCGGAAGAGGCCGTCCGGATCGACGGCGGCTACGCCGTCGCGCCCAACGGGTCGGGTCGCTTCCTGGTGACGAAGCAGCCCGTCGGGCCGTGCCTCCTGATCACGCCGTGGAACTTCCCCATGGCGATGGGCACCCGCAAGATCGGTCCCGCCGTCGCGGCCGGCTGCACGATGATCATCAAACCCGCTGCTCAGACCCCGCTTTCGATGTTGGCCCTCGCGGCGATCCTCGCCGAAGCGGGATTGCCGGAAGGTGTGCTGAACGTGCTCACGACGTCGGACTCCGGCGGCGTGATGGAGCCGCTGATCCGGGACGGCCGTGCCCGGAAGCTGTCCTTCACCGGCTCGACCGGCGTCGGGCGGAAGCTGCTGGAACAGTGCGCGGACAAGGTGCTCCGCACCTCGATGGAGCTCGGCGGCAACGCCCCCTTCCTCGTCTTCGAAGACGCCGACCTCGACGCGGCGATCGAAGGCGCGATGACCGCCAAGATGCGCAACATCGGTGAGGCCTGCACGGCCGCGAACCGCTTCTATGTCCAGCGGGGCATCGTCGGCGAGTTCTCCCGGCGCCTCACCGAGCGGATGGAAGCCCTGCCGATGGGGCGCGGCACCGAGGAAGGTGTCGTCGTCGGCCCCCTCATCGACGAAGCCGCCGTCGAGAAGGTCAGCAGCCTGGTCTCCGACGCCACCGATCGGGGAGCACGCGTCCTCACCGGTGGGTCTACTGTGGACGGTCCAGGCAACTTCTATCAGGCCACGGTGCTCACCGACGTGCCCAAGGACGCCAGGCTCGCTTCGGAGGAGATCTTCGGCCCGGTCGCCCCGATCACCCCGTTCGATAGCGAGGACGAGGCCATCGCGGCGGCGAACGACACCGAGTTCGGTCTCGTGTCCTATGTGTACACCTCCGATCTCAAGCGGGCGCTTCGGGTTTCGGAACGGTTGGAAGCCGGCATGATCGGCCTCAACCAAGGGCTGGTCTCGAACCCGGCGGCACCTTTCGGTGGGATCAAGCAGTCCGGACTCGGTCGTGAAGGTGGCACTGTCGGCATCGAGGAGTTCCTCGAGACCAAGTACATCGCGGTGGCCCTGTGACTTCTTCTTATCGGATCGCGAGCATTCCCGGCGACGGGATCGGTGTCGATGTGACGGTCGAGGCCCGCAAGGTCCTCGACCGCGCGGCGGCATCGCATGGTTTCTCCTTGTCCTGGAAAGAGTTCGACTGGAGTTGTGAGCGGTACACCAAGACCGGCTCGATGATGCCCGACGACGGTATCGAGCAGCTTTCCGCTTTCGATGGGATCTTTCTCGGCGCCGTCGGCTTTCCCGGCGTTCCGGACCATGTGTCGTTGTGGGGTCTCCTCATTCCGGTGCGGCGGGCGTTCAGTCAGTACGTCAACCTCCGGCCGGTCCGTCTGCTGCCGGGCACGACGTCGGCACTGGCGGGCCGCGACGCCGACGAGCTGGAGATGGTGATCGTCCGGGAGAACTCCGAGGGCGAGTACTCGGAGATCGGCGGCAGGCACAACCGTGGCCTGGGAAATGAGTTCGTCTTACAGGAATCCGTGTTCACGCGGGTCGGGGTGGAGCGGATCATCCGCTACGCCTTCGAGCTGGCGAAGACGCGGACGGGCCGGGTCTGCTCGGCGACCAAGTCCAACGGACTCATCCACTCGATGCCGTTCTGGGACGAGATCTTCGCCGAAATCTCTTCGGAGTATCCGGACGTGCACGCCGAACAGTGCCATGTCGACGCGCTCGCCGCGCGGATGGTGCAGGCGCCGGACCGGCTCGACGTCGTGGTCGCTTCCAATCTCTTCGGCGACATCCTGAGCGACCTGGCGGCGGCCGTGACGGGCGGGCTCGGAATGGCGCCTTCGGGCAATATCAATCCAACCGGTGAGTTCCCTTCCATGTTCGAGGCGGTCCACGGCAGCGCTCCCGACATCGCCGGGCAGGGCATCGCGAATCCGGTGGCGCAGATCCTGGCGGGGGCGATGCTGCTCGACCATCTCGGGGAAACCCTTGCGGCACAGGATGTTCGCGTCGCGGTGGAAAAGGTTCTCGAGGAGGGGACCGTGCAGACCCCAGACCTCGGCGGGAAGTCCACCACCGCCGAACTCGGGTCCGCGGTGGTCGCCGCTCTATCTTGAACCATCCGCATAGGGGCGTGTCAAGTCCCGGTAGTCATGAATGGTCCATTCAGGACTTCGGGCGGGGTTTAAGTACATGAAGGCCCCCTTCCTTGCGTTAGGCGCAAGGAAGGGGGCCTTCATGTACTTAAGGGAGGTGTGGCTGTCGTGGCGTTTCGAGCGGTGCGGGCTCGATGCCGCCGCGGTCCGGTGTTCCCAATGTCGCATTGGGGGTACTGAGCGTCTCCGATGCGACATTGGGAACCTGGCCTGGCTGCCGAGACGCCCCTAACGCCTCTGGAGTGGCCAGCCACCCTTAACGGCCGTGTCGCGAAAGCCACTTTCGAGACCTCAGGCGTCCCCAAAGTGGCTTTCGCGACACTGAACCTGCCCAGGAATACGCCGTATTCACCTTGCGGAGTAAGCCAGTGGCATTCGGGCGGCCTGCTGAGCGCTCTCAACGCCACATCGGGAGCGCCGGTCCCGTGAATCCGACCCCTGTCGATTTTCTCGGACAAGAAGAAAATGGTGCGCTGAAAGGGAAACCCGTCGCGAAAGGACCGTTCATCGCATGGGCGCCACCCCGGGCCGCGAGTTTTTGTCGGTGCCCCGGTGCACAGTGTCGATCATCGGATTCGACGACTGGAGGAGTGCCGATGTGCTGGCATTGCGACAACCCCGGGAAGAGCCGCCGCGACTACCTTATCGAGGAGGTCCGTCCGCTGATCCGGAAGTACGGCTGGATGGTGCAGACGGTCGAGCGCGGAAGCGCCCAACCCGGTTTCGCGTACACGGTCGGGCTCACCGACGCCGGGCTCCCGGAGCTCGTCGTCACCGGACTGAGAGAGCGAAGATCGGGGCAGTTGCTGAACTATTTCGCCAAGCAGGTGGTCCGGTCGGGGCCGCCGGAAGCGGGTGAGGTGCTGCCCGCCGCGGTGGGATGGCCGTCATTCGAGGTCGTTCCGCTCAGTTCGCCGTCGGCGCACCTGATCACCGCCGTGCTCATGTACGGCGAGGAATTCCGTGCCCTGCAATTGGTCTACGAGGACGAGCACGGCAATTGGCCGTGGGACAGGGAGTTCCGCGGCGGGACGGGCGGGCAGCCGGTGCTGGGGGCACGGGGCCGTGGCTGAATCCTTAAGGCACCGCGGGAGCTTCGCCCACTCGCAGGCTGGTTCCCGGGGCCAATCGCTGGACGGCGTCCTCCATATGGGCTTCCAGCAGCGACAGCGCGGTCTCTTCGTCGCCTGCCCGGAGGGCCTCGATGATCTTGGTGTGCTCGGTGACCCGTTCTTCGACCTGCTGATAGGTCGCCTGCAGCGCGGTGAGGCACATCCGGGTCTCGATCAGCAGGGTCCGGGCCATCCGGACGAGCCGCTTGCTGCCGGAGGCGGCGATCAGCGCTTCGTGGAACCGGAGGTCGGCCCAGGAGAGCGCGGTCGGATCGTCGTCGTCCGCGGCGGCGGCCATGGCGCTCACGGCCTGTTCGAGTTCGGTGGCGACCCGTTCCCGGTCACCGCGCAGCGCCCGCAGCATCGCGGCACGCTCGATGGCCGAGCGCGCCGAATAGATGTCGTAGACGTCGCCGGGTTCGAGGTCGATCACGAACAGGCCGCGGTGCCGCTCGCTGCGCAGGAGCCCTTCGGAAACGAGGTGCTGCATCGCCTCTCGCAGCGGTCCCCGCGAAACCTGGAACCGGGAGGCCAGATCCGTTTCGCCGAGCTGGGTGCCGGGAGGGAGAGCGCCGGTCATGATCGCGTCCCGCAACTGGCGCGCGATGATCCCGGCGGTCGACTCCCGGCTGACCGGCTCGATTTCCGGCAAGGACATGGTTCAGTTGCCCCTTCTCCCGAACAGCGCGCCCAGTGTGCGGACGAGTGGCGACTTCCCGGTGAGCCGCAGGCCCTCCCAGACGGTGACCTGGTTGGCGGTCAGCACCGGCTTGCCGAGCCGGGTCTCGAGCGTGTTGATCTCGCCGAGGGTGCGCATGGCGGTGTCGGGGACGAGCAGCGCGTCGGCGGCCGGGTGGTCGCGGCTCACGACGAGCTCGACGACGGCTTCCGGGCTGAGTTCGCCCACCTCGGCGGCGGTGTCGATGTCCGCGCTGCCCATCGAGACCACTTCGACCCCGCCCGCGCCGAGGAACTCGACGAACAGCCGGGCGACGTCGTCCGGGTAGCTGGCGGCGACCGCGACCCGCCGGACGCCGAGGGCCTGAGCGGCGTGGACGAAGGCGAAGGAGGTGCTCGACGCCGGGACACCGGCGACGGCGGCCAGCCGGTCGGCCTGGTCGCGGGCGCCTTCCCAGCCGTAGACGAAGCTGCCGCTGGTGCACGCCCAGACCACCGCGTCCGGTTCGTGTTTGGCCAGCAGCGCGGCGCCGTCGGCGAGCCGGCTTTCGCTGCCGAGGTCCAGCAGCTCCGGCACGGCGTGCAGATCGGTTCCGTAGATGTGCTCGACCGGCAGCTTGATCCCGGCCATGTCCCCGCCGAGGAGCTGTTCCGCGAGCGGGTAGTCGTCTTCGGCCGCGTGATCGGGGTAGATGAACCCGATCGTGGTCGTCTCGGACGGCGGCTCGGGTGGGGTGAGCGGCGAGATGGGCACGGGACCTCCGGAGGGCAGATTGTCGACAATCGTAGGGGAAGAGGTCAGTCGACCTCCCGCAGCCACTTGCCGGGCCCGACGATCGGCAGGTTCATCCGCCGGAGGCAGGCCCACATCGTGAGCTGGTTCGCGGTGAGGACGGGTTTGCCGAGCGCGCTTTCGAGCGGCTCGATCAGATCGTAGGTGGGGAGGTTGGTGCAGCTGACGAAGATGGCTTCCGCGTCGGCGTGGTCGGCAGCGAGGATGCGTTCGGCGATGGTCCGGTAGCTGACCTTCCAGATGCCGCCGCCCAGGCCGAGATGGTCGCTGGAGACGGTGCGGACGCCGAGCTCGGCCAGGAAGTCGTGCAGCTTCCCGGTCAGGTCGCCGTCGTAGGGCGTCAGCACCGAGACCCGGTGCAGGTCGAGCTGGTGCAGGACCTCGGCCAGCGCTCCGGAGGTGGTGACGGCGTCCGGAGCGCCGGCGTCGCAGATCGCCTTGGTCAGAGAACGTTCGTAGTCCACACCGTTGACGAAACTTCCGGAGGTGCACAGATAGGCGACGACTTCGGGCTCCACGTGGAGCACGTCTCGCGTGGCGGCGGCGAGATGCCTGCTGTCACTGACGAGCTGGGCCATCTCCATGCTGACGGGGACGGGCTCGTACGGCGTCCGCGCCAGATGGAGGGAGACCTCCATGGGCACCCAGCGCCACAGCTCGCGTTCCAGGGCAAGGTCGAAGGGGGCGATGACGCCGATTCCGCGTTGCGCCAACGGGCCCTCGAACTCCAGTAAGTCGAAATCCAAGTCTCAGCCTCCGGAAACTTCTGCAGTCACAGTCCGGTGCTCCGGGGGTCGTTCCTCGGATTGTTGACAATCATACGAGCCACTTTTACGGTGTCAACGTGATCGCCTCGGAGACCCCTGTGCTGGCGGTGCTCTGCGGAGACACGCGCCCACCGGACATGCGCGCTATCGAAGCCGAAGCGGTGGTTCGTTACACCGACGAAGCCGGGTTGGCCGATGCGTTATCCGGTGCGGACGCGTTCTTCGTCTACGACTTCCTGTCGACCGCCGTCCCGGGTGCCTGGCACGCGGCCGACAGGCTGCGCTGGCTGCACATCGCCAGCGCGGGTGTCGACCCCGTGCTCTTCCCCGGGCTGCAGGAGAGCGACGTCGTGCTCACCAACTCGCGGGGGGTGTTCGACGGGGCGATAGCCGAGTACGTCCTCGGGGTCGTCCTCGCGTTCGCCAAGGATTTCGTCCGTTCGTGGGACCTGCAGCGGCGGAGGCAGTGGAAGCACCGGGAGAGTGAGCGGATCTCCGGTCGCCGGGTGCTCGTGGTGGGCACCGGGCCGATCGGCCGGTCGATCGCGCGGATGTTGCGGGCGGCCGGGATGTCGGTGGCGGGCGTCGGACGCCGTCCTCGTGAGGGCGATCCCGACTTCGGAGACGTGTACGCCTCTTCGGACCTGGCTCGCCATCTTCCCGAGGCGGACTACGTCGTCGCGGTCGCGCCGCTGACCGAGCAGACGAAGGGCATGTTCGACGCGGGGGCCTTCGCCGCGATGAAACCCGGCGCGCGGTTCGTCAACGTCGGCCGCGGCGAACTGGTCATCACTTCGGACCTGGTCGGCGCCTTGCGGGACGGTTCGCTCGGAGGTGCGGCGCTCGACGTCTTCGACACCGAGCCGCTGCCGCCCGAGAGTCCTTTGTGGACTATGGAGAACGTGCTGATCTCGCCGCATATGTCGGGCGACTTCGTCGGCTGGCGTAATACTCTGGTAGAGGTGTTCGCGGACAACTTCCGTCGCTGGCGCGCGGGGGAGCCGCTGCGCAACGTCGTGGACAAGCAGCTCGGATACGTGCCGTCGGAGACGCTTCGCCAAGGTTAGGGGCCGGATGAACGACACCAAGTCGACCGCGAGTGAGCTCGTGGCCGCGTATGCCACCGGAGAGCTGTCGCCGGTCGAGGCCACTCAGAACGCGTTGCGTCTCATCGAAGAGCACGACGGCGAGACGAACGCTTTCTGCCTTGTCGACGCCGATGGCGCGCTCGAACAGGCGAAAGCGTCCGAAATCCGCTGGCGGGACGGTAATCCGATCGGCTGGCTCGACGGTGTCCCGGCCTCGATCAAGGACATGTTCCTGACCCAGGGCTGGCCGACGCTGCGCGGTTCGCGGTGCATCGACCCGAACCAGCCGTGGGACGTCGACAGCCCGGTCACCGCGCGGCTGCGTGAGAACGGCTTGGTACTGCTGGGAAAGACCACGACGCCGGAATTGGCGTGGAAGGGTGTCACCGACAACACGCTGACCGGGATCACCCGCAACCCGATCGACCCGTCGAAGACGGCGGGCGGGTCCAGCGGGGGAAGCGCCGCGGCCGTCGCGGCGGGGATGGGCGAACTCTCCGTCGGCACCGACGGCGGTGGCTCGATCCGGATCCCGGCTTCGTTCTGCGGAATCGTCGGCCTCAAACCGACGCACGGCCGGATCCCGCTGTTCCCGGCGAGCCCGTTCGGGCCGCTCTCGCACGCCGGCCCGATGGCGCGTTCGGTCGATGACACGGCACTGCTCCTCGACGTCCTCTCGCTGCCCGACCACCGCGACCCGGCCGCGCTCGCCCCGCCTGTCTCGACCTACCGCGAAGCCGTCCGCCGGGACGTACGCGGGCTGATCGCCGCCTACTCGCCGACGCTCGGTTTCGTCGACGTCGACCCGGAGGTCGCGGCGATCGTCAAGTCGGCGGTCCAGTCGCTGGGCGACGCGGGCCTGCACATCGAGGAGACCGATCCCGGCTTCACCGACCCCAAACCCGCCTTCGACATCCTGTGGTCGACGGGGGCGGCCAAGTGGCTGGACGCCTTCCCCGCCGGTTCGGAGGCGAAGGTCGATCCCGGGCTGCTGAAGGTGTGGGAATTCGGCAAGACCTTCTCGGCGAGTGACTATCTCGGCGCCAACGCCGAGCGGGCCGCACTGGGCATCCTGATGGGCGAGTTCCACACGCGCTACGACGTGCTGATCACGCCGACCCTCCCGATTCCCGCTTTCGAGGCCGGGCACGAGGTGCCGCCGGGCAGTGGTCTGAGCGGCTGGCCGGACTGGACGCCGTTCACCTACCCGTTCAACATGACCCAGCAGCCCGCCATCAGCGTCCCGGCGGGCCGCACCTCTCGAGGTCTCCCGGTCGGTCTGCAGATCGTGGGCCCGCGGCACTCCGACGACCTGGTCCTCGCGGTCGCGAAGCTCCTGGAGGAGGTCCGTCCCTGGCCGTGACCTGCGGAAAGGAGCAAGGGACCTTTGCTATCGCTTCCACGGGGTCAGGGCTGGGCGGCGTGGGTCTTCCGGACGAGCCCGCGCACCTGGCCGCTGCACAGTGCGAGACAGGTGGCCGCCACGACCAGGGCGGCGCACGCGAGCAGTGTCGTGCTGACCCCGAAGTGCTGGGCGGCCGGTCCGGCCGCCATCTGGCCGAGGGGCAGGGCGATGAAGGAACCGAGCATGTCGTAGGAGTAGACGCGCGCGAGTTTTTCTTCGGGCACGTTCTCCTGCAGCGAGACGTCCCACGCGACCACGAACTGCTCGATCGCCAGGCCGGACACGAACATGGCGGCCAGCAGCAGCGGCAGCCACGGCGCCTGGCCGAGGAGGATCAACGGCGGCGCTTCGAAAAGGATCACCGCGACGCCGACGAACAGCGCGCGCCGCGGCTGCCATCGAGCCACGAGGATCCCGCCGACGAGTGAGCCGATCGTCTGCGCGGCGAGGGCGAACCCCCAGCCGGAGCGGCCGAAACTGCTGTCGGCGACGACGGGACCGAGTACCGCGATCCCGCCGGCGATGACCGCGTTCACCACCATGAACTGCACGACCACGACCCACACCCAGGTCCGTGACCGGAACTCGCGCCAGCCTTCGACGAGTTCCGCCAGCGGGCGGCTGCCGGGGATCCGTTCCCGGCGGCTGAGGCGGATACGCCGGTAGGACAGGGCGGAGCCCAGGAACAGCAGCGCGTTCCCGCCGAGCGCCCAGCCGGGGCCGACCGCGGTGACCAGAATGCCGCCGAGGCCGGCGCCGGCGATCCGGCCGGAGTTCGAGAGCAGCCTGCCGAGGGCGTTGGCCGGTGCCAGCAATGCCGCGGGCACCGTCAACGGAGTGAGCGACGCCGAGGCGGGGGCGGAGATCGCGGACACCGCGCCGTTGACCACGCTGAGGCCGACCAGCAGCGGGATCGACGCGAATCCACAAAGGACACTCGTCGCGATGACGGCCTGGGTCACGGTGGCGGCGAGTTCGGTGCCCTGCAGGATCACCGAACGCGGCAGGCGGTCCGCCAGCACCCCGCCGAACAGCAGCAGGACCACGCTCGCCACCGACCGCGCACCCACGACGATGCCGATGTCGACGGCCGAACCGGTCAGGTCGATCACCGCGAACGCCAGCGCGAGCGGGGCGACGGCGTTGCCGAACTCCCCGAACGTGCGGCCGCCGATCAGCCAGCGGAAGTTGTGGTGGCGGAGGGGTTCGCGCAGCGATGTCACGATCGCGTCATTTCGAACAGGGACACCGTCGCGCTGACCGGGATGGTGCCCCGGGTGCGGGGCGGCCGCGCGGCCGAGTGCAGCAGCCTGCTCAGTTCGTGCGCGTGTGCGAGCGCCTTCTCCCAGGTCTCGCGGTCGACCCACATCTCGGCGTCGGTCGTCGACGCGCGTTCGCCCAGGGCACGGAATTCGCTGCGGCGCTTGAGTTCTTCGGCCATTGTCGCGAGGAGAAGCTGCTTCTCCCGCGGATTCGCCGACGTGAAATGGGCTCCGGACTCCGGATCGTGCCGGTAGCGCTTCGCCAGCCCGCCTCGGATCCGGACCTCCTCGACGACGTCGAGCAGTCCGGCCTCGTGGAGCCGTCGCAAGTGATAGCTGACATTCGCTTGTGTCTCACCGAGTTCGCGCGCGGCCTCGGCCGCACTCATCGCGACACCGGTCAAAAGCGACAGAATGCGCAGCCGTACGGGATGGGCGAGGACACGCAGCCCGTCGAGGCCGGGAGACTCGGACATGAAGCGAGTATCGACTGCCGGGACGCCGACCGTCAAACAGTTATTTGGGGGTTTCGTTGGCCGGGAGATCCGGTGCGGTGAACCGGCGTCTGTGCTCTGCTGAAGGTATGCGTACGACGACATTGGGCAGGAGCGGTCTCGAAGTTTCGAGGGTCGCTTTCGGCACTTGGCAGCTCGGCGGGGACTGGGGTTCCTTCGACGAGGACGCGGCCATCGCCGCGATCCACCACGCCCGCGAACTCGGGGTCAACTTCTTCGACACCGCCCAGGCCTACGGTTTCGGGAAGTCCGAAGCGATGCTCGGGAAGGCATTGCGCGAAGAACTCAAGCGCGACCGCGACAACCTCGTCATCGCCACGAAAGGCGGAATCAAGCCGCGTTCCGAACGGCCGCGCGATTCCCGGCGCGAGTGGCTGGCACAGGGAATCGAGGACAGCCTTCGTTTCCTCGACGTCGACCACATCGACCTCTACCAGATCCACTGGCCAGATCCCGGCGCGCCGGCCGAGGAGACCGCGGCGATCCTGCAGGAATTCGTCGACGCCGGGAAGATCCGGCACATCGGTGTCTCGAACTACGACGCCGCGGGGCTGGCCGCCTTCGACCGGACCCGTCCGGTGGAAACCTTGCAGCCGCCGTATCACCTGTTCCGCCGGGACATCGAAACCGATCCGCTGCCGTACGCGCGGGAGAACGACATCGGCGTGCTCGTGTACAGCCCACTGGGCAGTGGCCTGCTGACCGGTTCCTTCACGCCGGAGACGACGTTCGAGAAGACCGATTGGCGTTCCCGGTCTTCCGCGTTCACCGGGGAGACCTTCCGGCGCAATCTCGCCGTCG
The DNA here is from genome assembly GCF_046549005.1 of Amycolatopsis sp. lyj-108. Lineage (NCBI taxonomy): Bacteria > Bacillati > Actinomycetota > Actinomycetes > Pseudonocardiales > Pseudonocardiaceae > Amycolatopsis > Amycolatopsis sp. lyj-108. The sequence goes on from NZ_JAJPWQ010000001.1 coordinate 973,267, forward strand.
TCGACCGGCTGAAGGAATTCGCCGCGGGCAAGGGGATCTCGGTCGGTCAGCTCGCGATCGCGTGGACGCTCGCCCAGCCGGGCGTGCATGTCGCGATCGTGGGCGCGCGCAAGGCGGCCAATATCGAGGCCAGTCTCGCCGCGGCCGACGTCGACCTGCCAGCGGACGATCTCGCGGAGATCGATCGGCTCACCGCCGGCGCCGTCCCGGTGTCGGGCGCGAGTCCGGAAGGCATCGTCTAGAGCTTGAATTCGGTACCGTCCAAGGGAAGCGAGGCGCCGCCGTCCAGGACGGCGGCGTGCTCCGGCGAGGCGGGGTCGATCACCGGGTTCGTGTTGTTCAGATGCGTGTACGCCCATCGCGGGCCGGGCCGCAGCTTCGCGAGACTTCCGGTGATCGGCAGATGTCCCATCGCCAGCTGGGCGCCGTCGCCGACCTCGGCCGCGGTGGCGCCCGACATCTCGTCCGGCGCGAAGAAAGTTCCGTCCAGCAACACCAGGCCGGCGTCGCGCGTGAACTCGTCGAAGCCGTCCGGCCAGCTCTTCAGGCAAGGCGCGTACACGAGGACGCCGCCGGTCTGGACGTCTTCGATCCGGTACGCCACCACCCATGGCCCGTCCTCAGTGGACGAACGCGCGTACTTCGGCCGCTTGTCACTCACAGGAAGCACGCTCACCCGAAGGCCGTCGATGGCGATCTCCGACGACGGAAGCCAGTCCCAGCCGCCGTAGCCGTCGATGATCGACCGCGCGGGGAACTGTTCGGAGAGCGCGAGAAGGACAGCGTCCGGTGCCCACACCGGGAGCCCGCCCGCTTCGCGCAGCAGAAGCAAGCCGAGTGAATGATCGAGCTCGGCGTCGGTGAGCAACACCCCGCGCAGCGGGATCTCCCGCGGCCCTGGCCCGGCACGCAGCGGTGGCGTGGCGAGGATCTGCGCGCGGATGTCCGGCGACGCGTTGAGCAGGTACCAGCCCTCGCCGTCCGCGCTCACCGCGACACAGTCCTGCGTCCGCGGCGGCGCGTTCGAAACGCACAGCGCACAGGCGCAGTTCCATTGCGGGAATCCGCCGCCCGCCGCGGTGCCGAGCAGGATCACCCTCATCGCGGCCCGCGCATCACGAGTTCGTCCGTTTTCGGGGGTGTGGCGAGGATGAGGTCGACGACGTCGCGCTGTGGTGAACGCGAGCACACGGGGTCCGTGGCCGCGGCGTCGCCGGTGAGCTGGAACGCTTGGCACCGGCAGCCGCCGAAGTCGATCGCGCGCCGCTCGCAGGTGCCGCAGCTGTCCGGCATCCAATCCTCACCGCGATAGGCGTTGAAGGAGCTGGACTCGTACCAGATCCACGCCAGCGGTCTGTCCCGTACGTTGTCGAATTCCAACGTCTCGATCGCCGTCGAAGCGGGACACGGCAACACGTTCCCGTCGGGTGCCACGGTCAGCTGCCGTGCGCCCCAGCCGTACATGCAGGGCTTCGGGTACCGCTCGTAGTAGTCGGCGACGACGTAGATGATCTCCATGCGGCCGCGCAGTCGTTCGGTGGCCGCGCGCACGATCGGCTCGGCCTCGTCGAGTTGCCGCCGGGTCGGCATCAGGGCGTCACGGTTGCGCAGGGCCCAGCCGTAGTACTGCGTGTTGGCCAGTTCGAGCCGGTCCGCGCCCATTTCCTCGGCGAGGGTGATGATCCCGGCGAGCTGATCGTGGTTCTGCCGGTGCAGGACGACGTTCACCGAAAGCGGCAGCCCGGCCTTCTTGATCAGCTCGGCGGCGATCAGTTTCCGGTCGTGGGCCCGTGCGCCGGCGAGCCGGTCGGCGCGTTCGGCTGTCGCGCCCTGGACGGAAAGCTGGATGTGCGCGATGCCGCGTTCGACGAGATCGTCCAATCTGGACTCGGTCAGGCCGAGCCCGGACGTCACCAGGTTCACGTAGCAACCCAGTTTCGCGGCGTGTTCGACCAGGACGGGCAGGTCCGGCCTGGCGAGTGGCTCACCGCCGGACATGTGCACCTGGAGCACGCCGAGCTCCCGCGCCTGCGAGAGCACGGAGATCCATTCCTCTGTGGACAGTTCGCCGTCACGGGCGATCAGTTCGACCGGATTCGAACAGTACGGACAGTGCAGCGGGCAGCGGTGGGTCAGCTCGGCGAGCATGCCCAGTGGTGGCGCCGCGGTTTTCAGGTCCATTCGACGATCCGCCGTTCTCCCAGCCGGGACAGGACGTCCAGGATCTCTTCCTCGCGCACACCGGAATAGCGTTCGCGCAACGCCGAAGCGATCGCCGCGACGTCTTCGACGCCGTCGCAGAGCTTGAGTACGGCGGCAGCGGTCGGATTCGGGACGAGTACGCCTTCGGGGAACAGGAGGACGTGTGTTTCCCGGGTCTGGTCATAACTCAGCCGGACCCCGCGCCGCAGCCGCGGCACCGAGCCCATTTCGAGGGTGCTCATCGCTACTCCTTGGCCGCGGCGCGCTCGATGGCGTCGAGCATGGACCAGAGCACGTCGGTCTTGAAAGAGAGCGCGGCGATCGCCTTCTCCTGCTGCTCGCGGGTGACGGCGTGCCGCACGACGATGTCGAGCGTTCCCTTGCCCTCGCCGGAGACCTTGTCGATGCGGTTGGTGAAATAGGCGAGGTCTTCCCGCGCGATCCACGAATAGTTCGCCAGCACGTCGGCGACCCGCCGCTGCATGAGATGGCCGGCGAACATTTCGGTCAGCCCCGAAGCGACCGCTTCGAGCCAAGGTTTCGTGCGGGCGAAAGTCACGTAGGCGTCGACGGCGAACCGTACGCCGGGGGCGACGTGCCGCTGATCGAGAACCTCTTCGCGGTCGAGCCCGACCGCGGTGCACAAGCGGAGCCACCGCTCGGTTCCGCCGTCGCCTGCCTTCGCCCCGTCGTGATAGACGATGCGGTCGAGCCATTCCCGGCGTATTTCCGGCAACGGGCAGTTGCTGATGATCGCCGCGTCCTTCTGCGGGAGCACGCATTGGTAGTACCAGCGGTTCGCGGCCCAGATCTTCAGCTCGTACTCGGACAGGTCGCCGCGGTGCATCCGCTCGTGGAACGGGTGGGTGCCCCAATAGCGGTGCGAAAGCCCGCGCAAGGCCGCGATGAACTCCGACGACGACAGGGGGGACACCGTGCTGCCTCCAACGGCTCGCTGATCGGGACGGCGGCGCGGTGGTGGGGGGACGGCCCCCACCACCGGATGTGAAGTCAGTCCTCCATGCGGGCCGCGTAGGCGGTGACCTCCATGGGGGTTTCGTACTCGACGAAGTCGGGGGTGGTCCATACCTCGATGGTTTCGATCATTTCCGCTCCTAACGTCCACATGGGATCGAACAGGGCCGAGCCACCGTCACCCTAGAAGCGGGCCGCCGATTCTGACCAGACGTAAGGACCGACTTCCGGAGGTGTTTTGTAAAGTTTCCTACCTATGGCCGATCGAGCCGCCCCGATCGTCACGCTCGGCGCACATAACGGTTAACGGCGGGCGCTGTCGATAGCCCGTCCAGTGGTGTCCGTTTCGTCCTGTGGTGTGTTTGTATCCAACTCGACGGGTGCACCCCGACCACCCGCCTACCGCCGCCATCCGAGCTCCAGGGGTGTAGCTGAAGGAGGCGTCCCATGTCCTTACGTCGTACTCTCGCCGCCACGTTCGCCGCCGCGACGGCCGTGTCGATCGCGGCCGTTCCGGCGGCGGCCGCCGAAGCGCCGTCCGTCCAGGCGATCAGACAACTCGCGAGCGGCCTCAACCAGGCGTGGTCGATCGACTTCCTGCCCGACGGCACCGGTCTCTTCACGCAGAAGGACGCCAAGACGATCAGCAAGATCGACAAGGCGGGCAAGGTCACCACGGTCCAGACCATCCCCGGGGTGAGCGTCACCGCGGAGGCCGGCCTGCTCGGCATCGCCGTCTCGCCGAACTACGCCACCGACCAGACGGTCTTCATCTACTACACGACCAGTTCCGACAACCGGATCGCCAAGCTGAAGCTGGGCCAGGCGCCGACACCGATCGTCACCGGCATCCCGCGTGGTTCGCAGTACCACCACGGCGGCCGGATCAGGTTCGGGCCGGACGGCTACCTCTACGCGGGCACCGGCGACGGCCAGAACGGCGCCAACGCGCAGAACAAGAATTCCCTCGGCGGCAAGGTCCTGCGCGTCACCACCGACGGCGCGGCCGCGCCCGGCAATCCGTTCAACAGCCGCGTCTACTCCTACGGCCACCGCAACGTCCAGGGCCTGACCTGGGCGAACGGTCAGCTGTACGTCTCCGACATCGGCGCCAACAGGCTCGACGAGCTGAACAAGATCGAGTCTGGCAAGAACTACGGCTGGCCGACCTGCGAGGGACCGTGCAACACGGCGGGGATGACCAACCCGGTCAAGGCCTGGCCGACGTCTTCGGCGACGCCGAGCGGGCTCGCGGCCTACAAGGGCTCGCTGTACATGGCTTCGCTCAAGGGCGGCACGTACAAGCTCGACCTGAACGGCAACGGCGGCAAGCTCTGGACCAACCTCGGCCGCACGCGTGACGCGGTCGCGGGCCCGGACGGCCAGCTGTACACGATCACCCCGGGCGCTCTCTACGTCTCCGACGGCAGCTAGCCCCTGACGCAATTCGTCACCTGGTTGCGGCGGTCCGGCATCGCAACCAGGTGACGAATTGCGGGGGTCAGACGCGGGGCAGGGAGACCGCGTGTTCGAGTTCGACCAGCGCGGTGTCCAGGTGGGTCAGGATGCGCTGGAGATGCGGGACGCTGCGGCGGCAGCCGGTGACGCCGAAGTCCAGGTTGTCCCCGTTGCTGGTCAGCGTGATGTTCAGCGCCTGCCCGTCGAGCAGCACCGACGCCGGGTAGATGCCGTCGAGCGACGCGCCGTTCCAGTACATCTGCTTGCGCGGCCCCGGCACATTGGAGATCACCAGGTTGAACGGCGGTTTCGTGTTGTTCACGAAACCGGGGATCGGCGACACGCCGAGCTGGGCGACGTTGATCCCCGACAGCAGCAGTGTCTGCAGCGGGGTCAGCTCCGAGAACAGCTTCTTCCCGTTCCGCATCGACGCGTTGATCGCCGCGAGCCGCGCGGCCGGATCGCTCAGGTGGGTGGCCATATTGCACAGCAGCGCGCCGATGTTGTTCCCCGCCGCGTCCCCGCTGTCCTTGCGCCGCAGGGAAACCGGGACCATCGCGGTCAGCGGTGCGTCGGGGAGCGCGTTCTGTTCGATCAGGTAGTCCCGCAGCGCTCCCGAGCACATCGCGAGGACGACGTCGTTGCGCGACACCCCGGCCGCCGTGGCGATCTTGCGTACCCTGTCCAGCGACCACGACTGCGCCGCGAACCGCCGGGCACCGCCGATCGGGACGTTGAACATCGTCTTCGGCGCCTGCGAAGGCAGCGTCAGAGTGTGCTCCTGGAACGCCTCGCGCGCCACCTTCATCGCGGCGGGCGCGATACCGGCGAGCTGGTTGACCGTCTTGCCCATGGTCTGGAACAGCGAGGGTGACGCCTTGCCGTTGCGGCCGCTCTCGGGTTTGGGCCGGGAGCCCCACGGCGGCGGGCAGTCGAGGTCGAACGGGTCGTCCGACAGCGTGCCCTGCAGATGCCGCAGCGCCGAGACGCCGTCCATCAGCGCGTGGTGGATCTTGCTGTAGATCGCGAACCGGCCGTCCTGCAGCCCCTCGACCAGGTGGATCTCCCACAGCGGGCGATGCCGGTCGAGGAGGGTGCTGTGCCAGCGTCCGGTCAGCTCCAGCAGTTCACGGATCCGGCCGGGCTGGGGCAGCGCCGAATGCCGGAAGTGGTAGTCGAGTTCGAGTTCGGTGTCGGTCGACCAGGCGAGGTGGCCCGCGGTGCTGACCGGCCGGGCGGGACGGCGCCGGAACACCGGGCGCATGTTGTCGGAATCGAGCAGTTTCCGGCGGATGTCACGCAGGTAGTCGGGTCCGGCGTCCTCGGGTTTCTTGAACAGTTGCAGCCCGCCGACGTGCATCGGATGTTCGCGCGTCTCGACGAGAAGGAACATCGAGTCGGTCACGGGCATGAACGGCATCGTCGGACCACCTTCCGCGCGGCGGCGTGTGAGCACGCCGGGTGCCAGAGTTTACGCACACCGAAACCACCATCTCACGCTTTAGGGTGGCTCACATGACGATCCCGACCGATCCGCAGACTGGTGAGTTCCGTCGGTCCGCCAACCATTTCGACGCGCGTGTCACCGCCGACGGCCGTGACGGCTGGCCGGTGGAGGCGGGGAGATACCGGCTGGTGGTCAGCCGGGCCTGTCCCTGGGCGAGCCGCGGGCTGATCGTCCGGCGGCTGCTCGGCCTCGAGTCCGCGCTGAGCGTGGCCGTCGCCGACCCGATCCAGGACGAGAAGAGCTGGCGGTTCACCCTCGATCCCGATGACCGGGATCCGGTACTCGGCATCAAGTACCTGGCCGAGGCCTATCACGCGGCCGACCCGCACTACATGGGAGGCATCAGCGTCCCGGCCATTGTGGACATTCCGAGCAAGCGGCTCGTGAGCAACGACTATCCACAGATCACCCTGGATCTGTCCACCGAATGGACCAGTCTCCACCGGCCCGGCGCGCCCGATCTCTACCCGGAGCGACTGCGTGCCGAGATCGACGACGTCAACGTGGGCGTCTACGCGGACGTCAACGCCGCTGTGTACCAAGCCGGTTTCGCGACCAAACAGGCCGCGTACGAGGACGCGTACACCCGGCTCTTCGCCATGCTGGACGTGCTTTCCGAGCGCCTGGAAAAGCAGCGCTACCTCGTCGGTGACACGATCACCGAAGCGGACATCCGGCTGTTCACCACGCTCGTCCGCTTCGATCCGGTCTATCACGGGCATTTCAAATGCAACCGGAACAAACTGACCGAAATGCCGGTGCTGTGGGCCTACGCCCGTGACCTCTTCCAAACGCCGGGTTTCGGTGACACCGTCGACTTCGACCACATCAAGCGGCACTACCACGCGGTGCACGAGCAGGTGAACCCGACGCGGATCGTCCCACTGGGACCGGACCTGTCCGGCTGGACGGCGCCGCACCACCGGGAGCAGCTGGGCGGGCGCCCGTTCGGCGACGGCACGCCGCCGGGACCGCCGCCCGAGGACTAACGGATCGGGGACAGGAGATGGAGCCACTTCCCGAACGCGCCGACGTCGTCGTGATCGGCGGCGGCATCGTCGGGGTCAGCTGCGCGTACCGGCTCGCCGCGGCCGGGGTCTCGGTGCTGCTGCTCGAACGCGGGAGCCTCGGCGGGGGCTCGACGGCGAAGGCCGCGGGCGGGATCCGGTCGTCGTTCACCACCCGGGTCAACATCGAGATCGGGCTGCGCGGGCTGGCCGAGTACGCCTCCTTCGCCGAGACGTACGGGACCGAGATCGACTTCCGCCGCGACGGCTACCTGTACCTGGTCACCGACCCGGCCGACCTGCCCGAATTCGAGCGCTGCGCCGAACTGCAGAACTCCTACGGCGTCCGCAGCCGGCTCGTCGAGCCCGCCGAAGCGCGGCGGTTCTCACCGCTGATCGACACCGACGGCGTGATCGCGGCCTTGTGGTCGCCGGACGACGCCAAGGCGACACCGGACTCCGCGGTCCAGGGCTACGCGCGGGCGGCCCGCGGGCACGGCGCGGTGCTGAGGACGGGCGTCGAAGTCGTCGGGATCGAACGCGACGGCGACGAGATCACCGGTGTCCTGACCGGCGAAGGCTTCGTGCGGACGAACGCGGTGGTCTGCGCGGCGGGCGCGTGGTCGGGGCGGATCGGTGAACTCGCGGGCGTCGACCTCCCGGTGCGGCCGTTCCGGCGGCAGGTCGTGTTCACCGGCCCGGTCGCGGACCTGCCCGGATCCGTGCCGCTGACCATCGAGATGCCGTCCGCCTTCTATTTCCACCGCGAGGGCCTCGGCCTGGCGATGTCCTTCTGCGACGGTGACGGCGATCCCGGCTTCGACACCCGCTACCAGCCCGGCGACTGGCTGCCGAAACTCGCCGAAATCGCCGCGCGCCGGGTGCCCGCGGTACTCGACGCGGGGATCCGCGGCGGCTGGGCCGGGCTGTACGAGGTCACCCCCGACCGCAACCAGATCGTGGGGGAAAGCGTCCTCCTGTCGCGGTTCTTCTACGCGACCGGCTTTTCGGGACACGGGTTCCAGATGGGCCCGGCGGTGGGGGAGCTCGTGCGGGACCTCTACCTGGGGCGGGTCCCGGCCATCGACATCACCGGGCTCGACGTCCGCCGGTTCGCCGGTGACCGGGCCGTGACGAGGGAGCACAACATTGTCTGAGTTCGTCGAAGTCACCACCGAGGCCGAGTTGCGCGAGATCCTGCCGCCGCCGCTGGAGCGGACCGCGAACAAGGCGCGTCCGAAGCTGCACGAGATGGACCGCCAGTGGCTCGCGGAGTCACCGTTCGTGCTGATCGCGACGTCGGCGGCCGACGGCACCTGCGACGTTTCGCCGAAGGGCGACCCCGCCGGGTTCACGCTGGTGCTGGACGACACGCGGATCGCCATCCCGGAGCGCCCCGGCAACCGGCGTGCCGACGGGTTCCGCAACGTGCTGTCGAACCCGCACGTCGGGCTGATCTACCTGATCCCCGGCCGCGGCGACACACTGCGGATCAACGGCCGCGCACGGCTCGTGCGGGAAGCGCCGTTCTTCGACGACATGATCGTGAAGGGCAGCCGTCCGAAGCTGGCGCTGGTGGTCGACATCGACGAGATCTTCCACCACTGCCAGAAGGCGTTCATGCGGTCGAAGCTCTGGTCGCCGGAGAGTTGGGCGCCCGGCGCGCTGCCGTCCCGCGCGGCGATCGCCAAGACCTTCGAACGGCCGGAGGAGAGCTTGGCCGACCTCGAGGCTTACTACGCCCCTGCCGCCTACTCGGCCGGGTTGTACTCGTGAGTGGCAGGGGCAGTTCTCTTGAGGGGTAAGCAAGGTTGGCTCGTTGCGAAGGTCGAGATGCGTCGCGAAAGCCACTTTCGCGACGCCTGGGGTCCCGAAAGTGGCTTTCGCGACACGGTCGCCTCACGGCCGCGAGTGAACCCCCGCGACCCGACACCTTTGCGTTAACCGTCCCTACTGCTCACGCGGCCCGGCTGCGATGGTTGCTGGATCGTTGAACGATCTGGCACTATCGGCGGGGTGCCTGCACCCACCGGAGCCCAGCATCTCGCCGACGCGCTGACCGCTCTGGGGACCGAAGTCGTCTTCGGTCTCCCTGGGGTGCACAACCTGCCGTTATGGGAGGCGCTGGCCGATACGGACATCCGGCTCGTCGGGGTCCGGCACGAGCAGACGGCCGGGTACGCGGCGGACGGTTACGCCCGCGCGACCGGCAAGCTCGGCGTCGCGTTGGTGACCACGGGGCCCGGTGCGGCGAACACGCTCGCCGCCGTCGGCGAGGCCATGGCGTCGGCGGCGCCGGTGCTGGTCATCGCGACCGACATCCCCTCCACGCTACGGCGGCCCGGCGTGGTTCGCGGCGTGCTGCACGAGACGTCGGATCAGCAGGCGATGTTCGCGCCGGTCACCAAGGCCGGGTTCACCGTCTCGAGCGCCGACCAGGTCGCCGCGACGCTCCACCGCGCGGCCAGGCTCGCGCTCCAGCCGCAGAGCGGGCCGGTCTACCTCGGCATCCCGGCCGACTTCCTGTCGGTGCGGACGCCCGCCCGTCGTCCGCCGAGGTCGCACGCCCGGCCCGCCGAGATCCCGGACCTCACCGAGGCCGAGGCGCTCCTTGCCACCGCAGACCGGCCGCTGATCTGGGCGGGAGGGGGCGCGCTGCGCGCCGAGGCGGGTGAGGTGATCGGGAAACTCGCCGAACGGCTGGCCGCGCCGGTGCTCACCACGTTCGGCGCTCGCGGGCTCCTGCCGGTCGATCATCCCTGTCTCGCCCCGAATCCGGTGCACGCGCCCGAAGTCGGGGCGCTGTGGGACGAGGCCGACGTCGTCCTCGCCATCGGCACCGACTTCGACGGGCTGATGACGCAGAACTGGCTGATGCCGCAGCCGAAGAAGCTCATCGCGATCAACGTCGACCCGGACGACGCCGCCAAGAACTACCAGCCGGACATCACACTGGTCGGGGACGCCCGGGTGCTCACCGAGGCGCTCAAGGTCGAGGAACGGCCCGGTATCGCGGCGCTCGTCGGCAGGCTCGCCAAGGTCTCCGCCCGGGTCCGGCAGCGGATCAAGGAAGAGGAGCCACAGGCCGCGGATCTGCTGTCCACTTTGGACGAGGTGCTGCCGGCCGACGCCGTCGTGGTCGCGGACATGTGCGTGGCCGGCTACTGGATCGGCGGCTTCCACCGTGTCCGCGCGCCGCGCAAGCTCGCGTATCCGATGGGCTGGGGCACCCTCGGTTACGGCTTCCCGGCCGCGCTCGGTGCCGGCGCGGCGGGCACCGGCCGCGCGATCTGCGTCAGTGGTGACGGCGGTTTCCTGTTCGCCTGCGGTGATCTCGCCACGATGGCGCAGGAGCAGTTGCCGGTCACGGTGATCATCGTCGACGACGGCGGTTACGGGATGCTTCGGTACGACCAGGACCGGGCCGGGCTCCCGCGCCGGGGTGTCGACTGGGACAGTCCCGATTTCGTCGGCCTGGCGAGGTCCTTCGGCGTGCACGCGGACCGGGTGTCCGGGTTCGGGCGCGCGTTCCGGCGGCTGCTCGCCGAGTTCATCGAGTCCGACGAGCCGAACGTGCTCGTCGTCCGCGCGAAGATGGCGCCGCCGCTCAACACCTCGCCCCGCTGGTACCGCAAGGAATCCCCGTGACCGGGCTCCGCGTCGGCGTGGACATCGGCGGTACGTTCACCGATCTCTGCGTGCTCGACGAGACCGGTGTCGTCGCCGTCGGCAAGGTGCTGACGACGCACGACGAGCCCGCTCGCGCGGTGGAGGAAGGTCTCAAGAGGACACTCGCCGACGCCGGGCTGCACGCCGGCGACGTCGAGCAGTTCGTGCACGGGACCACGCTGGTCACGAACGCGCTGATCGAGCGCAAGGGAGCGCGCACCGCCCTGCTGGCGACGGCCGGTTTCCGCGATGTGCTGGAGATGCGGCGCGAGCATCGGTACGAACTGTACGACCTGCTCATCGAGCTTCCCACCCCGCTGGTGCCGCGTCACCTGCGGTTCGACGTCCCCGAGCGGATCCTCGCCGACGGGGCGGTCCACACAGGACTGGACGAGGAGTACGTCGCGCGGCTCGGCCGCGAACTCGACGCCCGCGGGATCGACGCGGTGGCGATCTGTTTCCTGCACGCCTTCACGAATCCCGCGCACGAACAGCGGGCCGCCGAGGTGCTCAAGGACGTCGCGCCCCGGCTCCGGGTCGCGCTGTCCAGCGAGGTCGTCCCCGAGATCCGCGAGTTCGAACGCGCGTCGACCACGGTCGCGAACGTGTATGTCCAGGATTTGACCGAACGCTATCTCCGTGATCTCGAACGGCGTCTGCACGAGGCCGGGGTGCGGCCGTCGCCGCACATCATGCTGTCCAACGGCGGGATCGCGACCGTCGACACCGCCGCGCGCCACCCGATCCGCATCCTCGAATCCGGACCGGCGGGCGGGGCGCTGGCCGCGTCCGCGATCGGATCCGCGGCGGGGACCGGGGATCTGCTGGCCTTCGACATGGGCGGCACGACGGCGAAACTGTGCATGATCTCCGACGGCGCGCCGCTGGTGACGCACGAATTCGAAGTGGACCGGAAGTACCGGCTGCTGCCGGGATCCGGGCTGCCGGTCAAGGTGCCGGTCATCGACATGATCGAGATCGGCGTCGGCGGCGGCTCGATCGCCCGCATCGACGCGCTCGGCCTGCTCACCGTCGGGCCGGATTCGGCGGGGTCCGAGCCCGGTCCGGTCTGTTACGGACGAGGCGGCACCGAGCCGACGGTGACCGACGCGGACCTCGTGCTCGGCTACCTGGATCCGGGGTATTTCCTCGGCGGTGGAATGACTTTGGACGCCGAAGGCGCGCGTGAGGCGATCCGCTCGAAGATCGCGGACCCACTCGGCGTCAGTGTCGAAGAGGCCGCTTGGGGCATCCACACCAGCGTCAACGAGGACATGGCCAACGCCGCCCGCGTCCACGCCGTCGAGCGCGGCAAGGATCCGGCGAAGCTGCCGATGTTCACCTTCGGCGGCGCCGGGCCGGTGCACGGGGTCGGTGTGGCGCGGGCGCTCGGCGCGCCCGAGGTGGTCGCGCCGAGCGCGGCCGGGGTGCTGAGCGCGGCGGGATTCCTCACCGCGCCACTGGCCTTCGACTTCGTGCGTTCGGCGCGTGCGGCGGTACTCGACCTGTCCTGGGATCAGGTCGACGCGCTGTTCGCCGAGATGGAGGCCGAAGGAAGGGAACTGCTGGAGGAGTCCGGTGTGGACGGTGCGGAGGTGGCGCACCGCCGGATCGCCGAGATGCGGTACTCCGGGCAGGGCTACGAGATCCGCGTACCGGTCGAGCGGGGGAACTGGCCGGATTCGCTGGTCGACGCGTTCACCGAAACCTATCGGACGTTGTATCGGCGGACCGGGCCGGACGTCGCGATCGAGGTGCTCAACTGGCGTGTCGTTTCCCGCGGTCCGGCACCCGAGGTCACGCTGAAACTCGCGGGCGCCGAGGTCGAGGGTGACGCGCGCAAGGGGAGCCGTCCGGCGTACTTTCCCGCCGCGGGTGGCTTTGTCGACACGGCGGTGTTCGACAGGTATCGCCTCAAGCCGGGCGATCGCGTCGAAGGACCGGCCATTGTGGAGGAACGCGAGTCCACCGTGGTCGTCCCGCCGGGCGCGAACTGTGTTGTCGGCGCGGACGCGGGCCTGGTGGTGACGGTATGAGCGTCGACCCGATCCTGGTGGGGGTGCTGGGAAACCGGCTGCATTCGATCCTGGCCGAACAGCAGAACGCGCTCGTCAACACGGCGTTCTCCTCCGTGGTGCGGGAATCTCTCGATCTCGCCTGCGCGGTGTTCGACTCGCACGGCGAGATGATCGGCCAGTCCGTCGGCGGGACCCCCGGCCACATCAACGCGATGGCGACCGGGATGCACCACTTCGTCGCCGCGTACCCGCCGGAGACCCTGGAGCCGGGCGACGTCCTGCTCACCAACGACCCGTGGCAGACGGCAGGGCAGATCAACGACATCACCGTCGCCACGCCGGTCTTCCTGCGGGGACGGCTGGTCGCGTGGTTCGCTTCCTGTTGCCACGCACCGGACATCGGCGGGCGGCTGGTCTCGGCCGAGGCCAACGAGGTCTTCGAAGAGGGTTTGCGCCTGCCGATCATGAAGTTCCTCCGCGCGGGCGAGGTCAACGCGGATCTCGAACTGCTGATCCGCGCGAACGTCCGCACGCCGGAAGAGACCATCGGCGACTTGTACGCGCAGGTGACCGGGAATGAGGTCGGTGCCGCCAGCCTGGTGCGGCTGCTGGAGGAATTCGATCTCGATTCGTTGGACGACGTCGCCGCCGAGATCATGAACCGCTCCGAGCGGGCTCTGCGGGACGCGCTGGCGAAACTGCCGGACGGTACGTACACCAGCGAACTGGTGACCGACGGCTTCGACGACGAAGAGGTCGTCCTCAAGGTCGCGGTGACCATCGTCGGCGAAGAGATCCACCTCGATTTCGCCGGATCGTCGCCGCAGAGCCGCCGCGGGATCAACGTCGTCCTGAACTACACCCGGGCTTATGCCTCGTTCGCGGTCAAGGCCGCCATTTCGCCGGAGGTACCGCACAACGCGGGCTCGTTCCGGCCGGTGCACGTCACTGCGCCGGAGGGCTCGGTGCTCAACTGCGCGCCGCCCGCGCCGGTCGCCTCCCGCCATCTGATCGGGCACTTCCTGCCGTCACTGTTGATCACCGCGCTGCACGAAGCCTTGCCCGGCAACGCCTTGGCGCACAGCGCGGACGCGTTGTGGATGACGATCTGGCGTGGCGCCGACGCCAGTGGACGCGAGTTCATGCTCAACGTCTTCCAGACCGGCGGGATCGGCGCACGGGCCACCAAGGACGGTCTCAGCACCACCGGCTTCCCGAGCGGGCTGCGGTCCACGCCGACGGAGGTCATCGAGACGATGGCGCCGCTGATCCAGCGCGAACGCGTGCTGCGCACGGACTCCGGAGGTGCCGGGCGATGGCGCGGCGGCCTCGGTCAGTGCACCACGATGGCCGCCCACGGTGAGATCTCGTGGAGTGTCAACGGGAACGTCGACCGGGTGCTCCGGCCGGCGTCCGGTGTGGACTCGGGACACGACGGCGCGGTGGGCCGGTTCGAGCTCGCCCGTGGTCCCTTGCCGTCGAAGAGCCGGGTGAACCTGCGTCCGGACGACGTCGTGGACGTGGTCCTGCCCGGCGGCGGCGGTTACGGCGACCCGTGCGAACGGGAGCCGGAGGCTGTGCTCGCCGACGTCGTCGACGGATACGTGTCGGCGGAAGCCGCGCGCGAACTGTACGGCGTCGAAGTCACCTATCACGGAGAACCCGGGGCGCTGGTGCGGCTTCCGGAGGACTACACAGCGGTTTCGTCGAGAGGGAAGAGATGAGCATGGGTCGGCTGGCCGGCAAGGTCGCGGTGGTCTTCGGGGGCGCGAGGGGAATCGGCCTCGCCACCGTGAAGGAGTTCGTCGCCGAGGGCGCGACCGTGTTCTCCAGCGACATCCGTGAACTCGCCGAGCCCGTCGAAGGCGTCCGGCACTCCCTTGTGGACGCCACGGACGAAGGACAGGTCGACGAATTCGTGCGCGGCGTGCTCGCGGAGACGGACCGGGTCGACGTGCTGTTCAACAACGTCGGCATCCACCTCGGGAAGCCACTGGCGGACACCACCTTGGCGGAATTCGACAACATCTTCGCGCTGAACGTGCGCGCCGCCTTCCTCGGCACGCGGGCGGTGCTGCCGCGGATGATCGCGAACAAGGCGGGCAGCATCATCACGACGTCGTCCAACGGCGGGGTGATGGGCCGTCCCGGCGACCCGGTGTACAACGCCACCAAACACGCGCTCGTCGGCATGATGAAATCGATCGCCGTCGCGCACGCGCACCAGGGGATCCGGGCGAACACGGTCAACCCGGGCGCGATCGACACGGACATGCTGCGCGGCACCCTCGCGTCGCCGGAGGAGTTCGAAGCCAAACAACACCAGCTGACCGCGAGCACGCCCGCGGCGCGGGTCGGCGAGGCGTGGGAGGTCGCGAAGGCGGTCGTCTTCCTGGCCAGCGACGAATCGCGGTTCATCAACGGGGTCGCGCTCCCGATCGACGGCGCCAAGGCCGCCGGTGCCATGCCGGGCAACCGGTACAGCCTCGACTTCGAACTCGGCGTCAGGTAGCGCCATGTCCACTCCTGCCGCCGAGGAGACACTGGCCCGCGACAGACCCTTGCTCGAACGGAGCGGGACAGCGGAACGGGTCGCCGAGATCCTGCGCCAGCGCATCACCGAAGGCGTCTTCCCGCCAGGGTCGAGGCTTTCCGAACCGTCGATCAGCGCCGCGTTGGGCGTTTCACGCAACACCCTGCGCGAGTCCTTCCAGCTCCTGGCGCACGAACGGCTCGCGGTGCACGAGCTCAACCGCGGCGTGTTCGTGCGCGAGTTGACCGCGCAGGACATCTCGGATCTCTACGTGATGCGGCGGGTCACCGAATGCGGTGCGCTGCGACGGGCGGCCGAACTGTCCACTGTGGACCTTTCGGCCATCGAGGTCGCGGTGCGGGAGGGGCATGCCGCGGCGGGCGAAGGCGACTGGCAGGCCGTCGGGACCGCGAGCATCGCGTTCCATCAAGCGGTGGGCGACCTGGCGGGCAGCGAACGGGTCAGCACGACGATGCGTCAGGTGCTGGCGGAGACGCGGCTCTTCTTCGTGCTGGCGGAGAACACGCGTACGTTCTTCGAGCCGTTCCTGCGGCGGCACGAGCGGATCCTGCGGGACCTGGAACGAGGGCGCTTCGGGCCCGCGGAGGCGGCGCTGGAGAAGTATCTGCGGGACGCGGAGAAGCAGCTGTTGGCCGCTTACGACCGGCGGGGTTCGTGAGCTGTGACGGGCGGCCATCCCAGGTGGCTCGTGAAGCGTAGGCCGCGGGTGGTCCCCGCTTGCCGATCTTGAGTGTCGCGAAAGCCACTTTCGCGACGGCAAGCGTCCCGAAAGTGGCTTTCGCGACATCTGTGCCAGGTCCGTGGGCACCCGGCCGGTGGCGGCAGGGACGCCATGAAAGGTCCTTTCCTTGCAAATTTCGCAAGGAAAGGACCTTTCCTAGCACTTCGCCCATGAATGCTCAACTTCGAACAAGACCGATCAGCGCGGCGACAGTCCGGACAGGTCCGGGCCGCGAACTGTGCACGATGGAGTGTTCGCGTCCCGGCCGGTTCCGGGTGAGGATGGGGGCACGAGCACGAGGAGGAAGATCATGGTTTCGTCGGCGTCCGCGCGCAATCCGCTGTGGCATCCCTTCGCGGACATGGGAGCGGTCGACGGCGACCGGCTCGTCATCACCCGTGGTGAGGGTTCCTACGTCTGGGACGACGAGGGGAAGCGGTATTTCGACGCGACCGCGTCGCTCTGGTACGCGAACTTCGGGCACGGACGCGAGGAGATCGCGCAGGCCGTCGGGGATCAGTTGCGCACGCTCGATTCGTACAACCTGTTCGGCTACAACGCCAACGAGCCCGCGCTGAAGCTCGCCGAGCGGGTCTCGGCGCTGGCGCCGGAGCCGGGCTCGAAGGTGTTCTTCGGTTCGGGTGGTGGTGACGTCATCGACACCGCGGTCAAGGTCGCCCGGTCGTATTTCGCGCACACCGGCCGCCCGGAGAAGGTGCACGTCATCGGGCGCGTGCAGGGCTACCACGGCACGCACGGTTTCGGGACGGCCGTCGGCGGCATCGCGGCCAACGCGGCGGGCTTCGGGCCGCTGCCGGGAGACATCTCGCACGTGCCTTACGACAGCGCCGAAGCGCTCGAGGCGGAGATCCTGCGTGTCGGGCCGGAGCGGGTCGCGGCGTTCTTCTGCGAACCGGTGATCGGCGCGGGCGGGGTCCTGCTGCCGCCGGAGGGCTACATCGAGACGGTCGCCGGGATCTGCCGCAAGCATGACGTGCTGTTCGTCGCGGACTGTGTGATCGCCGCGTTCGGTCGGCTGGGGACCTGGTTCGGGATCGACCGGTGGACCGTGAAACCCGACATGATCACGACCGCGAAGGGCATCACCGGCGGGACGATCCCGCTGGGCGCGCTGATCGTCGCGCCGAGGGTGGCCGAGCCGTTCTTCACCGGCGCGCCGGGTGCGCCGGTGCTGCGGCACGGCGCGACCTACGCGGGGCATCCGGTCGCCTGCGCCGCGGGGAACGCGACGCTGGACATCTACGAGCGTGACGGGCTCATCCCGCGCGGACGGGAACTGGAGAAGCCGCTGGCCGACGCGCTTTCCGGGCTTGCTTCGCATCCCTTGGTCGCGGAGGTCCGGGCCGGGCTCGGCTTCCTCGGCGCGGTGGAACTGAAGGCCGACTTCCTCGCGTCCGACGCCGGCGCGCCGAACCGGTTGCAGCGGATGGCGCGCGAGGAGGGCGTCCTCGTGCGGAACCTGGCCAAGGGGATCGCGGTGTCGCCACCGCTGATCGCTGGGGAGGCCGAACTGGACCTGCTCGCTTCGGCCCTGCCTCGCGCTCTGGACCGGCTGGTCTAGCGCGCTTCGCCGGCGCAAGCGCAATGAAGGGGCCTTTCATAGCAAAATTTGCTATGAAAGGCCCCTTCATGTCACGTCCGCCGCGTCCCGCGAGTGCCGGTGCGGCGGAGCGTGACGTGCACGAGGGCCTCGCGCTCGGCCATGAAGGGCGCAGCCGACGGGACCAGGTCCCTTCATGACACCCCCAGTGCGACGGGCCCACGTGGGCCCGCTTCAGCGGAGGCGGAGTTCTTCGCCCTCGAAGTCCGCGGTGATGATCGACGCGGACGGTCTCGGTGTCACCTGGAAGTCATACGCCATACCGGCACATTAACCACGCGCCCCGACATTTCCGGGAGCTCATGCCCGCTGACCACGGTGAATCGCCATTTGTCGACCCCGCCGCCGATGATCTCGGCGTACCGCCGGGCGCCGTCCGCGTTGGCGAAGCGCACCTGCTGGCCGTTGGTGAGATGGGTGATCTTGACCGCCATCCATGCCTCCTGAAGTCCGGTGCCGGCCCGCGGAGCTTCCCCCTCCGGGGCCGGCGCCGACAGTAGAACACATGTTCGATGACCCTCGCCAATCCGACCCCCCGTGCGGGTCATCGCCGCATGGTCACCCGAGGCCACGCGTCCAGCCCGAGGGCGATTTCGTGGGCCCGGACGGCGCGCAGGCCCTCGGTGAGGCTCTCCTCGTCGAGGGTCACGAAGCCGAGCCGGGCGTAGTACGGCGCGTTCCACGGCACCTCGGCGTACGTGGTCAGCGTCAGCCCCGCGAGACCTTCGCGCGAAGCCCAGCCGGTGGCGTGCTCGATCAACCGCCGCCCGAGGCCCAGCCGCGCGTGATCCGGATGAACGGACACCTGCTCGATGTGACCGTGGCCATCGACGACCTCGGCGAGCAGGTACGCCACCGGGCCGTCTCCGGCGTCCCACACCCAGGCCCGGCCGTCGCGCTGGAAGGCCGTGAGGTCCGCGATCGACGGCGGGTCGTCGTCGGCGATCGCGGCCATGCCGAGCGCGCGGAACGGTTCGCCCGCGGCGCGTTCGATGTCTTGGAGCACGGGCAGGTCTTCGGGGACGGCGAATCGGATCACGGATCGAGTTCTACTCCGCCGGGGGAGCGGTCGCGCGTGAATTAGAGGGAGAACGACGAAACGGCCCGGTGGATCCTGCTCGCGTACGACTGGAGCGCGACGATGGCGGCCCGTTTCTCGTCGTCTCCGATCCGGGTCGCCGGGGCGGCGAGGGTCAGCACCGCGGGCCGGTGCCCGGTGTTCGGGATCGGCACCGAACAGGACCAGACGCCGTCGTCCAGTTCGCCCCAGCTGACCGAATACCGGTTCGCCCCGGCGCGTTTGACCTCTTCCCGCACACTCGTGCCGCGGCGGTGGACGATCGACGAAAGCCGTCTTTCGCGTTCGCCCTCCGGCAGCATGGCGAGCAGCATCTTGCCCGACGCGCCGGTGCCGAGCGGGACGGAATGACCGGGCTGGAAGGTGAACCGCATCGCGCGTTCGCATTCGACCCGGTCCGCGCAGACGGCGGAATCGCCGAAATGCTGGAACAGCAACACTGTCTCCCCGAGGGCGCGTGCCGCCTCCTCCATCGCCGGACGGGCCAGGCGGGCGAGGTCGTTGGCCAGCTGCGCCGCCCGCGCGAGCGGCATCACCTGGCTCGTCACGTGATAGCGCCCCGTCCTTCCCTCCTCCAGGAGTTGGAGTTCCTTCAGCAGTGCGACATAGCGATACGTCGTCGCGACCGGGGTGCCGATCCTCGCGGCGAGTTCGGCGACGCTGGCGTCCCAGCGGCGTTCGGAAAAGGAGAGCAACAGTTGCAGGACCTTGCGTGAGCTGCTGGCGCCGGGGGTCCGTTTCGGCGGGGCGGTGGTGTCCAGGGATCGTGCGGCAGGCGTCATCTCGACCTCTCGCCGGGGCAATCACAAAGAGTCAAGAAAGTAGCACATTGTGTGAATTGCGGGCCAGGGTCTTTGGTCCACGAAAAGCGGGCTTCTTGCTAGGTTCGGACCATGGAAAAGCCATTGGCAGGCAAGATCGCGTTGGTCGCCGGGGCGACCCGCGGGGCAGGGCGGGGAATTGCGGTCCAGCTGGGTGCCGCCGGTGCGACCGTTTACGTGACCGGCCGCAGTACCGGTTCCCGGCGGTCGGAAATGAATCGCCCGGAGACGATCGAGGAGACGGCGGCGCTCGTCGGCGAAGCGGGCGGGCACGGGATCGCGATCGGTGTGGACCATTTGGCGGCAGACCAGGTCCGCGAACTGGTGCAACGGATCGACGCCGAACAGGGCGCACTGCACGTGCTGGTCAACGACATCTACGGCGCGCCCATCGAATGGGGCAAGACGGTCTGGGAGTCCACTTTGGACGTCGGACTGCGGACGCTGCGGCTCGCCATCGACACCCATGCCATCACCAGCCATTTCGCGCTTCCGCTCATGATCAGGAATCCGGGCGCGCTGGTCGTCGAGGTCAATGACGGGACGGCCGGGTACAACTCGGAGAACTACCGTGTTTCGTTCTTCTACGACCTCGCCAAGACCGCGGTGAACCGGATGGCGTTCGCGCTCGGGCACGAATTGGCACCGCACGGCGGTACCGCGGTGGCGGTCACCCCGGGCTGGTTACGTTCCGAGGCGATGCTCGACGCTTATCGGGTGACCGAAGAGAATTGGCACGACGCCACGAAGGTGCAGCCGCATTTCGCCATTTCTGAAAGCCCCGCGTTCGTCGGCAGGGCTGTCGCGGCACTGGCCGGTGACGCGAAAGTCGGCCGCTGGAACGGGAAATCGGTTTCCAGTGGTGAATTGGCGAAGGAATACGGATTCACCGACCTCGACGGCAGTCGTCCCGACTGCTGGCGCTATCTCGTCGAGGTCCAGGATCCCGGCAGGCCGGCGGACGTCACCGGCTACCGCTGAGCCTCCCGGCGCAGGAAGGGCGTGAGCAGACCGGGCGCGGCCTGCTCCGCCATCGCCAGCCCGGCCGATTCGCCGACGTCGGCCACCTGATAGCCGCCGCTGCCGGCCGCGATCGGGGCCGTCACGGTGATCAATCCGGCGCGGCGCTGGAAGAACGAGCGGCTGACGACGATTCCGGTGAGCCCTTCACGTCGGATCGCCACCGTCGCCCGCGCCAGTGAGCCGGAACGGCTGACCAGATACCGCCCGACGATCGCGTGGCCGAGGTTGCGGTAGCGGTCCCAGCCCACGAGAGCGGCGAGCGGCACCAGGCCGAGCGCGACCTGCCACATCCACGACGGCAGGAAATCGATCCAGGCCAGGCCGAACAGCGCCGCGGCCAGGATCAGCACGCCACCCACCGCGCGGGTGAGGCGCCTGGTGAGTGCCCGTCGCGGATGCCGGTTCAGCGAAACGGTGGCCGGGTCGAAGTTCTCCCGCAGCACCTCGGCCGCGACCTCGTGGACCCGCCCGACGGGTGCGGGCGGCAGCAGGAGCCCGCCGCCCTTGTCCCCGCCCTTGCCCTCGCGCAGTCCGCCCGCGATCGCGGTGAGCCGGGCCCCGCCCGCGATCCGAAGCGGGAGCGGTTCCTTCACCTCGACGCCGCGAAGCCGTTCTTCCTCGATGGACACCGAACGCGTGGTGATCAGCCCACGCCGGACGTGCAGAGTGCCTTCCGGCTCCCGGGTCAGCTTGAAGTTCCAGAACGAGAGTACGTAGCCGCCGACGGAAAGCAGCGAGACCACCACGAGCAGGGCCACCGCCGCGACGACCACGATCAGCCACAACGCCGTGTTCGCCAGGTCGTCCATGAGGTCCCGCAGCGGTCCGACGTTCTCCGGGGCGATGTTCAGCTGGTGCGCGAAATGCCAGACGGCGGCGAACACGGCGCCCACCACGGCGAGCCCGGACAGGGTGAACGGCGCGTACCGCACCCACTTCCGGTCGACCTCCGCGACGACCTGCTCCGGCGGCGGCGCGTCCTCGGCTTCCGCGATGACTTCCTTGCGGTGCAAGAGAACCGTGCGCAGCCGGTGTGCTTCGGCCTGGCTGACCGCGTCGAGCACCAGCTGGTCGCCGCTCGCACCCGAGCCCGCCGAATGCCGTCCGGTGCCGATGCGCACGGCGCTGAGGGAGAACAGGCGGTGCTTCGGTTCCGAGGTGACGTCGACCGTGCGCACCCGGTCCAGCGGGATCGCGCGATGCTTGCGCAGCAACAGGCCCGTGGTCCATTCGACCTGGCCGCCGGCGATGCGGTACCGCGAAGTGAGCACGTGCGAGACGCCGACGAGCACGGTCAGCGCGGTGACCCCCAGTCCGAACCACTCCCAGCCGTTGCCCCGGCCGAGGATCACCGTCCCGATCAGCACCGGCAGCGATTTGACGACGTCGAGCACCGGCCGGATCAGCAGCATCCGGCGATCGAGCCGTCGCCACCGGCCGACGGCGGCTTCCGCGGCTTCCGGTGGTGCCTCGGTGCTCATGTCGCGTCACCGGGAGTGGCCTGCGTGGTCTTCGTGAGCTCCGCGGCCAGCGCCAGCGCTTCGGCGTGGTCGAGACCGGCGATCTTGACCGGGCCCGCGGCCGACGCCGTCGTCACGGTGATCTTCGCCAGCCGGAACAGCTGCTCGACCGGGTCCCGTTCGATGTCGACGGTCTGGATCCGCGAGATCGGCGCGATCCGCCAGTCCTGTTTGAGCCAGCCCTCTTGGGTGTACACGGCCTCGCCGGTGACCTCCCAGCGGTGGATCCGGTAGCGCCACTGCGGCATGACCAGCAGATGCAGTGGCGCGAGCACGCACGAGAGTGTGAGCGTCACCGTGAGCCACGTCGGTGCGTCGTCACTCGTGAGGACGAACACCGTCTGGACGCCGATGAGCACCGCCCAGCCGACCGCGGCCCACACCGTCCAGTAGCCGATGGCGCGACGGCTCACCCGATTGGCGGGCGGGCGCAGGCTGAGCGTCTCTTCTGTCACCCCTCCACCCTGCACCACCTCCGTGTGGACCGCCCACGACAGCTGTCACGGACCGATAGGATCCAAGCCACCGTCGGCGGAATGGATACCCCCTATCGAGGCGTTCCACCTGGAGACGGTCGTACCCACGAAACCTGGAGGATCTGGTGGCGCTGGACCCGGAAGACCTGTACGAGGTGGACTCGGACGTCCCTGACCTCGGCGGGGCCGTGCTCCTGCACTACTTCGACGGGTTCATGGACGCCGGTTCGGCGGGCAAGCTCGTCGCCGAGCACCTGCTGAACTCCTTCGAGCACCGCGTGGTCGCGCGCTTCGACGTCGACCGCCTCATCGACTACCGCTCGCGCCGCCCCGCGATGACGTACTCCATCGACCACTGGGAGGACTACGACGCCCCCGAACTGGTCGTCAACCTGCTGCACGACGCCGACGGCGTGCCGTTCCTGCTGCTCACCGGGCCGGAACCGGACCACGACTGGGAGCGGTTCTGCGCGGCCGTGCGCGGACTGGTCGAACGCTGGGACGTCCGGCTCACCACCGGTTTCCACGGCATCCCGATGGGCGCGCCGCACACCCGCCCGCTCGGCGTGACCGCGCACGCGACCAGGAACGAACTGGTCGGCGAACACCGCCCGCTGCCCAACCGGATGCAGGTGCCGGGCAGCATCGCCGGACTGCTGGAGTTCCGGTTCGGCGAGTGGGGGCACGACGCGTCCGGCTTCGCCGCGCACGTGCCGCACTACCTGGCGGACTCGACGTACCCGAGCGCCGCGCTGAACCTGCTCGGCGCCATCGCCTCGGCCACCGGGCTGAACCTGCCGGACGATGACCTGCGGGAAGCCTCGCACGAGGCTGAGGCCGAGATCGCCCGCCAGGTCGCCGGCTCGGAGAAGGTCGCCGACGTCGTGCGCGCGCTGGAACAGCAGTACGACACGTTCATGGAGGCGTCCGGCAAGGAGAGCCTCCTCGCGGAGTCGGTCGAGCACATGCCGACCGCCGAGGAGCTGGGCAGCCAGTTCGAGCGGTTCCTGGCCGAGCAGAACGGCGGGGAGACGCCGGAGCGCTGAGTTTTGTAGTCCGTGAAGGACTCCAGTCAGGCGCTCACGTGAGTGGACGCCCGACATAAGAGCTCGACGCCGGCCCAATCGGAAGCACTGAAGCAGCCGCTCGCGTCTCGTGAGTGGTAGGGGACGGTCAGAACCCGAATCGCCACTCACGACGCGGTCAGTAGTCGACGGCGACCATCGCCCGTGAGTGCTTCGGCCGTTCGATCTCGTCGACCAGCGCGACCGCGAGGTCCGCGTAAGAGAACGCTGCCGCGTCCTCCGCGCGCGGCAGTACGCGGTGGTCTCCGCTGCGGTATCCGCCCGTGCGGCCGGCGTGTTCGTCGAGCATCACCGGCGGCGGCGCGATGATCACCCAGTCGAGCCCGCCGCCGGACGCGCGGAAGACCTCCAGTTCCGCGGTGTGCCCGAGCGAGAACTCGCGGTGCTCCGGCGGCCAGCCCTGCTGGTCGTGGAACGCGACGCCCGGCGCGATCTCCAACGCCGATCCGACGCCGACGACGACCAGTCTCGCGACACCGGCCCTGCCGAGGCCGTCGATCAACGCGTGCGCGGCGGCCGGGTAGTAGTCCCGCGACGGGAGGTCCGCGCGGTAGACGGAACTGATCGCGGCGTCGTGCCCGGCGGCGGCTTTCGCGACGTCGTCCGCGACCGTGACGTCGGCGGCGATCAAGGTGACGTTGTCCCCGGCGAGATCCGTGTGGCGCCGGGGATCGCGGACGGCGGCGGTGACCTGGTGCCCGCGGCTCACGGCTTCGGCGACGGCTCGGCGTCCCCCGCGTCCGCCTGCCCCGAAGATGACGATCCTGCTCATCGTGCTCCCTTTTCCCTTGCCGGTATCCGATCATCGGCGGCGAACGCGATGCTAGGAGCACACCCCTCGGTTACCGCAACGAAACCGACCCCCGGGTGTTCTGCACCCGTTCACTCGAACGGTGATGGTGTACCGTCCCGGAATGCGTCACCTGGTACCCCATTCAGCACTGAAGACCTTGGGCCGATCGGCCCGCGGCACGCTCGGCCGGGGCCTGCACCGGCTCGCCCGGCGATTCCACGATCCGTATACGGAGGAACTGGAACGGGTCGCCGCGGAACTGCGCGCGGAGATCGTCCGGCAAGGGGATCGTTGTTTCGATCGGGTCGTCGAGTTCGAAATCCGGAGCCGTCGCGACATCATCTACGCCGGTGATCAGGACGCGGCGCGGGACAGCAATCGGTTCGCGCGCGAGCATCTGACCGGCACCCGGCACTTCGCGCGTCCACAGGAGACTCTCGCGTACGCGCTTTCCCTTGCCCCGTCGGGCGGGATGGCCCTCGAATTCGGCGTCGCGAGCGGGAACACACTGCGGGTGATCGCCAAGGCACGCGGTGGTGTCGAGACCTACGGGTTCGACTGGTTCCAAGGCCTGCCGGAGAACTGGCTCAACGGGATGCCCGCCGGCTCGTTCGCCCGCGACGACCTGCCGGACGTCCCCGGCGCCGAACTCGTCGTCGGTCTTTTCGCCGACACGCTTCCCGGCTTTCTCGAACGGCACGAAGGCGTCGTCGATTTCCTTCATGTGGACGGCGACCTGTACAGCTCGGCGAAAACCGTACTCGATCTGGCGGGCCCGCGCCTGCGGCCCGGCAGTATCGTGCATTTCGACGAATTCTTCAATTATCCCGGTTGGCAGCGGCACGAGCACAAAGCGTGGCTGGAATACGTCGAGCGCACCGGCACCCAATTCGAATACGTGGCCTACACATACGCCGACAACCAGGTCACCGCGCGGATCACCGGCTAAAGAAGTTCGCGCACTTCGATCGTCCCGATCGCGGCCCAGGGGTGGGTTTTCGCCGCCTCGACGGCTTGTTCGCGGCTTTCGCATTCGATGATGTTGATGCCGCCGATCTGTTCCTTCGTCTCGGCGAACGGCCCGTCGGTGAGCAATGCCTCGCCGCCGCGGACGCGGACGGTCGTCGCCGACTCGGGCGGCCGCAGGCCCATCCCGTTGAGGCGCAGGCCGCGTCGCGTCATCTCCTCGCCCCAGGCGCGGCAGGGCTCGGTGATGTCCGTGTCGAGCGCGTCGTCGCCGACGGTCCCGCAGAGCATGAGCAGGTAGCGCACCGTTCCTCCTAGTCGGTCAGTCCGTCTTCGTAGGCGCGCAGGGTGCCGATGAACATGCGCCGTTCGGCCGGGGTCAGCGGTGCGAGCGCCTTCTGCCAGGCGCGGGCGCCCTGCGCTAGCCAGCCGTCGATCGCGGGCCGCATCCGTTCGCTGATGGCGACGATCCGCCGACGGCGGTCCGCCTCGTCCTCGCGCCGGTCGAGTACGTCCTTCTTGGTCAGTTCGCCGACCATGAGGCTCACCGTGGTCGGGGCGACCTCGAGCCGTTCGGCCAGTTCGTTCACCGTCATCGGCCCGTCGAAGAGCAGGTACGACAACAGCGACAAGTGACGCGGAGCCAGCGACAGCGACTGGAGTTCTTCGGGGATCTTGAGCCGCTTCGCGCGGCCGACCATGCGTGGCATGAGCAGCAGCAAGGCCCGTACGGCGTCGTCGACTTCCATGTCCTCGGTTGACACCGGGCACCCTCCTGGATACCTTTGCGAGCAAAGAGGCTTTGCTTGCAAAGCAAAATAGCTTTCTCGATGATGTTACCTGGGGAGTACCGTTGCTGATGACCACCGCGGACGCCGGAACCGGCCGTCCTCGCACTGTCGACGTCGACTGCCGCCGCTCCGGGAGCCGGTACCTGGCGTACGCGCCGGACGTCGATTCACCTTGGTACCAAGACCTCCTCGTCAGTCCACAAGCGACACTCCAGATCGAGGGGGTCCCGCATGCCGCGCGGGCCGTGCCGCTCGAAGGCGAGGAGCGCGGTGTCGCGCTGCATCTGCTGGAAGTCGACGCCGCCCGCGGCCGGGCGATCGCCGATCAGCTGCTCGTCCATCACGGTGAACTCCGCAAGACGCTGGCGGCCGCGCGGGCCGAACTCGACGGCGAGCAGTCCGCGCAGCGGGACCGGCCGGTGCTGCGGCGGGAACTGCTCGGCCATTGCGTGACGTTCTGCAACGACCTGCGCATGCACCATCTCCGTGAGGACGGCGCGTTCACCGCGATCCAGAAGGCCCATCCCGGGCTCGCGCCGGCGTTGGACCGGCTGCGCCAGGAGCACGAAACCGTGTCCCGCGCCCTGCGCGACCTCGATGAGTTGCTGCAGGGCAAGAAGGAAATCGAAAGTGCCGCGCTGCGCGAGGAGTTCGATCGGGTCGCGAATGGGTTGGAGGAGCATTTCGCCTACGAGGAGGCGAATCTGCTCCCCGCGCTCCGCGGTGACGGCAGGACGCCGCCGTGACCAGGGAACAAGCGGGCGCGGTTACTCCGAGCGGGTGAGACCGTCGGGCCACTCGGCCGGAGGCACCGGTAACGAATGCCGGTTCCTCGGCGACTGATCGTTGTCCGCACCGATCGGCGCGACGCCCCCGACCGGAACAGTGAGAACCCATGAAGCTTCGAAGAGCCTCACTTCTGTCTCTGGTGGCCGCCGTGGCCACGATCATGCTCGTGGCACCCGCTTCCGCGAACGCGGCCCCGCCGACCAGTGCGGTGGAGGTCTCGCCGACCACTGTCCAACGTGGACAGACATTCACCGTCACGCAGACCGTTTACAACGCCGAAGCCACATCGAACATCGAGGGTGGCAAGGCGACGCTCTACGGCAAGGAATCCTCGCTGCCGGGCATCGTCGACCTGGTGTCCTGTCCCGGCGCGTTCGCCTGCGACATGCTCGGTGGCAGCATCCGCGGCGGGGTCGGCACGGTGACCCCCGGCCAGAGCAAGACCGTGGTGTTCACCTTCCGGGTCAAGGACGACGCCCCGCTGGGCAGCGTCACTTTGCAGCACCAGTTCGTCGGTGAGAACTACAGTTTCGAGATCCTCGACGGACCCGTGCTGACCGTCACCGGCACGCCGAGCGCCGCCGATCTCGGTGTCACCCTGACCGCGTCGCCGCGCGGGATCCTGACGTCGTCGATCGAGTACACGGTCAAGGTCACGAACGCGGGCCCGGCCGCGGCGTCCGGGATCCGGGTGGTGTCGACCCTCGGCACCGGGCTGCGCTTCACCGGCTCGTCCACCTGCACGAACCCGGGCGGCGCGAAGACCGTCAACTGCGACTTCTCGTCGCTCGCGTCCGGAGCCAGCGTGACGGCCAAGTTCTCGGTGGCCGCCGGACTGCTGTCCCTCGGGCAGGTCAAGACGACCGCGAAGATCACGCAGAGCTCCGTCGCCGACCCGAACGCGGCCAACAACGCGTCGACGTCGACCTGCACGGCTGTCACCGGGCTCCTGCTGAGCTGCTGACACACACGCGATTCGTCACCTGCTTGCGGGATGGGACCATCGCAAGTAGGTGACGAATTGCGTCAGCGCAAGCGTGCGGCGCGAGAGTGCAGATAGCGCTGGTGCGGCAGGCTCGTCGCCAGTCGCGCGGCGTCCACATAGGACTCAACGGCCGCGGCGGTTTCCCCGGCCATTTCGAGCAGATGCGCGCGGGCGGCGTGGAAACGGTGGTCGCCGGAGATCCGGTCGCCGAGCTTTTCCAGTGCTGTCAGCCCTTCGCGCGGACCTCGCGCCATCCCGACGGCGACGGCGTGGTTCAGCGCCACCACGGGATTGTCGGAGAGACGCAGCAGAAGTTCATAGAGGGCCTCGATCTGCGGCCAGTCGGTCTCTTCGGCGCTCGGCGCCTCGTCGTGCAGTGCGGCGATCGCCGCCTGGATCTGGAACTGCCCGGTCGGCCCGTGCGGCAACGCCTCGGAAAGCAGCGCGACACCCTCGGTGACGTACTCGGTGTTCCACCGGCTCCGGTCCTGTTCGGACATCGGGATCGGCGCGCCGTCCGGCCCCGTCCTCGCCGGGCGGCGCGCGTCGGTGAGCAGCATCAGCGCGAGCAGCCCGGTGACCTCGCTGTCGTCCGGCACCAGCCGGTGGACGACCCTGGTCAGCCGGATGGCTTCGGCGGAAAGATCGCTTCGCACCAGATCCGGGCCGGACGTGCTGGCGTAACCCTCGTTGAAGATCAGGTACAGCACGTGGAGTACCGCGTCGAGCCGCGCGGCGCGGTCCGCCGCCGGGGGCATGCCGAACGGGACACCACTGGACTTGATACCGGACTTCGCGCGGGTGATCCGCCGCGTCATCGTCGCTTCGGGGACCAGGAACGCGCGGGCGATCTCCGCCGTGGTCAGGCCGCCGACCGCCCGCAGGGTCAGCGCGATCTGCGACGCGGGCGAGAGCGACGGGTGGCAGCACAGGAAGAGCAGGACGAGCGTGTCGTCCGAGTCGGCGGCCCGCCGGTCCGCCGCGGGGGCGAGCTGCTCCTCCGGCAACGCCCGGTGGACGACGGTGTCCTCGCGACGGCGCCGCGCCTGCTCGGCGCGGAGCAGGTCGGTCAGCCGCCGTGAGGCGACGGTGATGAGCCAGGCGCGCGGATCGTCGGGCCGCCCTTCGGCGGGCCATTGCGTCGACGCCGCGAGCAGCGCCTCCTGGGTCGCGTCCTCCGCCAGGTCGAAATGGCCGTAGCGGCGGACGACGGCGCCGAGGACCTGCGGCGACAGCTCACGCAGCAGGCCCTCGATGCCACTGTCCGGCACTTACAGCTCCAGTTCTTCGAAGCTGTCGGCGCACGGCCGGATGTCGACGTACCACTCGCGGCCGAAATCGGTGCCTTCCGGATACGGGGTGGCCGCCAGCTTGGCCGCGATCTCGGTCGCGCGGTCGTAGCTCGCGCAGTCGACGGTCGTGTAACCGACCAGGACCTCCTGCGTCTCGGCATACGGTCCGTCGGTCACCACGGGCGCACCGTCACGCAGGGAGATCCGGCGAGCGTGCGCCGGCTGGGAGAGGCCCTGCGCGTCGACGAACTCGCCGGATTCGACCAGGTCGTTGTTCCATTTGCCCATGAACTCGTGCAGGGCCGTGATGTCGTCGGCGCTCCAGTTGCCGCTGATGCTGTCCAGGTCCTTCTGCGACCCCATCATCATGATCATGTACTTCATGGCTTGCTCCTCTCGGCCGGCACCGCTGCGGTGCCTTCTGCCGGAGACGTCGGAGCCGCCGGACAGGACCGGACACCGTCCGCCGAGGATTCTTCCTCAACCGCGGTCGGCGGCGGTGTTCATCGCGTCGGCCGGTTCGAGAGTTCTCCCGCCGGTGATCTTCGCGTAGAGGTGCGCGCCGCCGAGTACCGGCGGATATTTCGGCGGATTCTCGGCGGACTGGCAGGTCGGGAGGCATTCGAAACGCGCGTCGTGGTCGCCGTCGAAGAAGAAAGCCACGCTTCGCCGCTGTGCCGGACCAGGCCCGGACGGCGGCACGACCCGGTGCAGGGTGGAACGCCAGCGGTCGTTGGTCCACTGCGCGGTGAGGTCGCCGAGGTTCACCACCAGCGCGCCCTCGGCGGGGATGACGTCGTGCCAGGCGCCGTCGGGGCCGTGGATCTGCAGGCCGGGGACGGGATCGGCGTAGAGGACGGTGACGATGCCGTAATCGGTGTGCGCGCCGAGCCGCATCTGCCCCGGCAGTGGTTCGGGTGCGCCGGCGCGGCGCTCGAAGTGGTTGACCCGCAGGGTGCGCGTCGGATGCCGCGTGTACGCGCCGAGGTAGCCGTCCGGGAGCCCGAGCGCCGTCTCGAAGATCTCCAGCAGCACCCGTGCGACGCGGTGCGCTTCGGCCTCGTATTCGGTGAGGGCAGGCTGAAGGGACTTCGGCAGCTCAGGCCAGATGTTGGGGGCGAAGAAGCCGTACGGATCCTCGCCGTCGATCTCCTCCGCGCCGATGACGAACGACTCCGACAGGTCGGGCGGCGTCGTCTCGCCGAGGCTGTACGCCAACCCTTCGGTGCCTTCGGCCGCGTACCCGCGATCCGAGGCGCGGTCGGCAGGCGCGGACCGGAGCTTCGCCTCGACAGGGAGCGCGAAGAACCCTGCGGTCGCTTCGCGCATGTCGTCGATCGTCGATCGCGGGATGCCGTGCCCGACGACCTGGAGGAACCCGACACGCGTCAAGGCCTCGTCGACGGTGTACGCGAGTTCCGTGCGGTCACCGTCGTTCCAGCTGCTCAGATCGACCGTCGGTACGAGAGTCATGAGGTGACGGTAGCCCGCGCCGGGTGCCTCGCAACCCCGCCGAACACAGCAGACCGAGGAGCAGCACACCGACCGGAAGCAGGAAGGCGGTCTTGACCGCGTCCGTGAGCGCGGCCCCGGTGATCTGTGCGGCCAGTTCCCGTGCCTGGGCGGCGACCTCGGACGGCAGGTCCGCCGGGACCGCGGGGGAGCCGCCGAACTCGGTCGCGGCGGCCGCCGACCCGGCCTCACCGGTGAAGCCGCTGACGAAGCGCTGCCGGAATTCGGCGGGCAGCGCGGCCGCCGCCTCGTTCGCCCGGACGGGCATCGAGGCGCTGGTCCGTGCCTGCAGCAGCACGCCGACGGCCGCGCCGCCGAGCACCCCGCCGACCTGGCGCGCGGTGTTGAAGATGCCCGACGCGCTGCCGACCAGCGAACGGTCGACCGAGTTGATGGTCACGTTGTTCATCGGGGAGAAGGTGAAGCCGACACCGAGACCGCAGAGCAGCAGCGCGGGGATCAAGGCCTGCGGCGAACTCGCCGGGATGATCACCAGCGAGAGGACGCAAAGGCCGCCGGACAGGCAGAGCAACCCGAACATCAACAGGTACTGGGGATTCACCCGGTCCGACAGCCGTCCGGCGAACGGCGCGACACCGCCGGACACCAAGGCGAGCGGCGCGATGAGCAGGCCGGCTTCGGCCGGGGACAGGCCGAGCACCGACTGCACGTAGATGACGAGCAGCAGGAGCATGCTGGTCATCCCGAAGCCGACCGCCACCGCGGACGCGGTCCCCAGCGAGAAGTCGCGGTGCCGGAAGATCCGCAACGGCAGCAGTGGTTCGCGGCGGTTGACGAGTTGCCACAGGACGAAACCGCCCAGCAGCAGCACACCGGCCACGATGATGTCGAAGATCGAGATCCCGGCGCCGACCGTGCCCCAGCCGTAGGTCTGTCCATTTTGGATACCGAAGACGACGCAGACGAGACCCGCGCCGAAGAGCAGGATGCCGGGAACGTCGAACCGGTGGGAGTTCCCCGGCCGCCAGTCGGGGACGAGGACGAGGGTGAGCACCAGCGCGACCAGCCCGACCGGAACGTTCGCGAAGAAGATCCACTCCCAGCCGAAGTTGTCGACGAGTACGCCGCCCAGCACCGGACCGGCGATCATGGCGAGGCCCGCGACACTGCCCCAGGCACCCATCGCCGGACCGCGTTCGTCCGGCGGGAACAAATGCGTGATGAAGGCCGTGGTCTGCGGGGTCAGCAACGCGGCGCCGAAACCCTGTACCGCGCGGGCGACGATCAGCGTTTCCACGTCGCCGGAAAGCCCGCACCACAACGAGGCGGCGGTGAACACCAGCAGACCGGCGACGAAGACGCGCTTCGGCCCGAACCGGTCACCCAGCCTGCTGGCGGGCAGGATCGGGACGGCGTAGGCGAGCAGGTACACGCTGGTCACCCAGATCACCGCGGTCAGGTCGGTGCCGAGTTCGCGCACCATCGAAGGCACCGCGATGTTCACGATGCTGATGTCGAGCATGACCATGAAGAAACCCAGGCACAGCGCGAAAAGCGCGGACCAGGACTTGGTTCGCTTCGGCATCCGTCCTCCTGTTCCCGACGCCGGAGGGGTGGGACGACGAGCAAGGCCACTCGTCGTCCACCCCGGGATCACCCTGCCTGCCGCACCATGCCGACGGTGCGGGGCAACGGCTTCCTGGTGCTGTCCGGACGGCCGATGCCCTGATACGAGAGCCCCGCCCTGGCCACGGCGACCGGGTCGAGGAGGTTCCGGGTGTCGATGACGGCCCGGCCGTCGAGCCGGTCGGCGATCCGCGACCAGTCGAGGGCGCGGAACTCCGGCCATTCGGTCAGCAGCACGACCGCGGCCGCACCCTTCGCGGCGTGATAGGCGGTGCCGGTGACCCGCACGTTGTCGGTCACGCCCGCCACCGGCGCGTGGACGCTGGGGTCGTAGCCGGACAGGTCCGCGCCTTCGGCGGCGAGCCGGGCCGCGATGGCCAGCGCCGGGGAATCCCGCAGATCGTCCGTCCCGGCCTTGAAGGTCAGGCCGAGCAGGCCGATCCGGGTGCCGGCGAGGTTGCCGCCGACGGCCTTGCGCACCTTGTCCACCACCAGTTCCTGCTGCTTCAGGTTGGTCTCGATCGCCGCTCGCAGCAGGGCGAAGTCACTGCCCGCGGATTCCGCGATGTGCAGCAGCGCGAAAGTGTCCTTCGGCAGGCAAGAGCCGCCCCAGCCCGGCCCCGGCCGCAGGAACGACTTGCCGATCCGCGCGTCGTACCCCATCCCGGCCGTCACGTCGTCGACGTTCGCGTCGAGGTACTCGCAGAGCTCGGCGACGGTGTTCACAAAGGACAGACGCGTCGCCAGGTAGCAGTTGGACGCGTACTTGATCATTTCCGCACTGGCGGAATCGGTCACCAGGACGGCGGTGTCGAGCTTCTCGTACAGATCGGCGACACGGCGGGCGGAGACCGGGTCACGATCGGCCGAGCCGACCACGATCCGGTCGGGGTTCAGGAAGTCGTGGACCGCGAACCCCTCACGCAGGAATTCGGGATTGGACACGACCGCCACATCGGCGCGGTCGATCAGGTGCGCGACGCGGGCCGCCGTGCCGACGGGGACCGTCGATTTGTTCACCACGACGCAGCCGGTCGGCAGCAGATCCCGCACCTCGGTCACGACGGACTCCAGCGTGGTCAGATCCGCCGCGCCGGTGACGCTCATCGGCGTCGCCACGCAAAGGATGACGATGTCCGCCCCGGCCGCCGCCGCGCTCGCGCCGAGCACGAAGTCCAGCCGCCCGGACGCCAGCCCGTCCACCACCAGTTCGCAGATACCCGGTTCCCTGATGGTCGCCTCGCCGCGGCGCAACGCGTCGACCTTCTCCTGGTCGATGTCCGCGCAGACGACCTGATGCCCCAAGGACGAGAGGCACGCGGCCGTCGTGAGACCGACATAGCCCGCGCCGATCACGGCGACCTTGGCCCCCGATGTTGAACCCATTCTCTTCACCCTCCAGTTTTTCGATGCCACCGGGCAGGACGGAGCCGCCCTGCCCGATGGCATCGCGAGATACGGTTTTCGTGTTCAGCCGAACAAGTCGTGCGTCACGCGGCGTGCGGGATCGCCCGGATTCCCTGGTACGGCGTCTCCTTGCCGAGGTAGTCCACGGTTTCGAAGAGGCCGATGGCGTCCATCGGATAGCGAGCGCCCGCTTCCGCCGCGAAAATGCACGGGAGGATCTGCTTGCGCTCCGAGGCGGCGGCCTGACCGCCCTTGCGGATGTGCTTGTGGGTGTGGATCAGGATCGGCATGTAGCCGCCGCCGAGGAACGAACCCGCCTGCAGGACCGCCCCGCCGACGCAGTCGATCACGCAGCCCTTGCCGAGGATCGCGTCGCGGCCCTGGTAGTAGTACGAGGGCGTGGCGAGCGTGCCGTGCTCCACGTGGAAGACGCCTGCCGCGAGGCCGATGATCGAACGGCCGCAGGTCCGCAGCACCGACCGGTAGAAGTCGACCAGGATCGGCCGGACGGTCGTGTCCGGAAGCGAGAATTCACCGCACATCAGCGTGATGCGCACCAGTTCCGCGAGCGTGAGGCCGGAGCCGTGCTCCCCGGGGAATTCCTGGTCCCAAGGCACGAGGTAGTCCGACGCCACCACCATGGTCGTCCCGACGTCTTCGAGGATCAGCCGCTCCGCGTCGCCGACCGGCTCCGACGGCAGGACGCCGTTCGCGAGGACCCGGACGGCGAACCGGTGCCTGGTCTCCAGCGTCTTCGCCTTGCTGGCCGCGATCAGGAGGTCGAGCCTGCCGGTCACCGTTTCCGGGATCTCGAAGAGGTGGTCGATGCCGTCGGTGGGAACGGCGATCTTGGCCTGGAGGCCACGGTTGGGCAGCGGTTCGTACGAGTCGACGACCTCCTGGAGTGCGTCGGCGAACTCACCCGTTCCGACCTGGACGAGCTTTTCCGCGGCCAGCGCCCGGTAGTCGTAGGGAATGGAGGGCGACGTCGACAGCACGATGTCGGCGAGCAGGGCGCGATGCCGGTCGTCGTCGAGCGACGCCGCGGCCAGTTCCAGTGACAGGTAAGGGGATTTGTCGCCGGGGCCGTGGATCCAGCTCGCGGTGAAGGGCGCCTCGAATCGGCACACCTTCCCGAACAACGCGCGGGCGGCGTCGTCGTTCTTGAGCTGGCTCGTGACCTCGGTCAGCGCCGCTTCCCGGTCCGAGACTTCGGCCAGCATGTCCTTGGCCGGTCGCAACAGTGTCGAAAGGTCCTCAATGCTTCGCGTCATGCTTCGCTCCCAATTCGTGCGAACTCTTCGTGGTCGTTTTCCGTTGTCTGCGGGAAGGTGCCGGTGAACATCGCCGAACCCAGCGCGGCGAGGAACCGGTGCTCGGCGGGCCGGGTCACCGTGGTGCCCTCGTCGAGGTGCCCCAAGAGGTTCAGCTGCGTCAGAAGTGCCTCCTTGAAATGGTTGACGGTGATCAGGAAATGGCGCGCCGCCACCGGTTCCAGAAGGTCGCCGGCGTGCCGGATGTGAACGGCGTGGATGTTCTTGTGGTCGAGGTCCGAGCCGAAGAACGGTTCGAAGACCAAGGTGACGTGTTTGCCGGAGCGGAATTCCACGTCGGCGAAGCGATACCGGAACTCGGAGCCGTAGGGGATGGCGGCGGGGGCGATGAAATCCCTCGACACGTCCTCGGGGAACGCGAATCCGGCCAGTGCCGGAAAGGCGACGGCGCCGGTCGAGGACGTGTAGAGCTCGACGTCCGGCAGGTCGATCGCCGAGGTCAGCACCCGCATCTCCGCCGTCACCGACGACGGTGCCGTGCGCAGATACGTCCGGTACTGATCGGCCGGAAGGATCGCGCGCAGAATGCTTAACATGTGGAAGCCCTCGTAGCCGGCTTCGCCGTATTGCGTGTCCACGAACCGGCCGTTCGCGACGTCGAACTCCCGGTTCTTGGTGAATTCGATGGTGACCTTCCGGATCGGATCGAATTCACCGGCTTCCCGCACTGACGCCGCGAAGCGCTGCACGGCTTCGCTGTGGGAATAGACGTCGTTGACGATGATCCGGGCGCGGGGATGCCGCAGGACCGTGCGGGCGAGGGCGTCGAGTTCGTCCGGATAGCAGGCCGGTTTCTCCAGCAGGATCCGCGCGTCGGGCTGAAGCCGCAGGATCTCGTCGACCACGGTGAGGTGGGTCGCCGTCGGGGTGGCGACCACCCAGGCGTCGACGTCCGACGGATCCGGCACCTCTTCCACCCGGTCCCAGTCGGCGCCGGCGCCGACGTCCACGGTGCGGACCCGATGACCCGCTTGCCCGTAGCATGCGGCGTACAACGACCCGATCTTGCCGAGCCCGACGATGACGATCGTCTTCTCAGCCAGCGACAGTGCCGACACGGGCTTCCCCTCCCCGCGACCGGATGGAATGGCGGGCGGCGGACGTGCCCGCGGCCCGGCCCAGCACGGCACCCGCCATCAGGCCGGTGCCGCCCGGATAGCCCTGGTCGTAAAGGCCGCCGACGATCACACCCGCCGCGTAGAGACCGTCGATCGGTTCGCCGCCGCCACGCACCTCGGCACCGGGGGACACGGACAGCCCGCCGTAGGTGAAGGTCAGGCCGCAGACCACCGGGACGAACAGGAACGGAGGCGTGTCGAGCCGCTTCTCCGTGCTGCCGGAATGCAGGCGCTCGATTTCGGCGGCCAGATTCGCGGCGTCGATGCCGAGCCGCCGGGCGCCTTCCTCGATCGAGGAGACGGTCACCGACGCCGGGTCGCCGAGGTAACCGTTCGGGAGCGACCCGGCCGAGACGACCTTGTCGTCGAAGATCTGGAACGCGATCCGTCCCGGCTGTTCCTGGATCTTCTGCCCGAGCGTGACGTAGGTGAGATTGCTGTAGCCGCCGTCTTCGTCGAAGAACCGGCGCCCTTCCCGGTTGACCACGACACCCAGCGGGAAGGCGTACCTGGCGAGGCCGTGGGATTTGTGCATCTGCCCTGGCAACATGTAGTCGGGCAGTTCGATGCCCTGCGGCGTGGTGTGGCACTTTTCCCAGTTGCCCGCGGTGTCGGCGCCGAATTCGACGGCGGCCGCCAGCGGGGCGCCTTCGTTGAACGGAACACCGCGCAGCTTCACGTCCCGCCACTCCTCGCCGAGGTGGCGTTCACGCAGCCCGGTGTTCGCCTCGAAGCCCGCCGACGCCAGCACCAGCGCGTCGGCGATCACCGGGAAAGCGGGCCCCGATCCGTGGACCAGGTACCGGCCGTCGGCGGTCTTCTCGAAGCCGGCGACCGCGCTGTCGTAGAAGACCGTTCCCCCGAGCTGTTCGAACCGGGCGAAGTTGCGGTCCTGAAGGCTCTGACCGCCGCCGTCGAGCACGATCGGCACGTCACCGGGGAGCGGGGTCGGCCGCGGGGCCCAGCGCTGCCCGAAGTCGCGCATCCAGGTGATCGTTTCCGTCGAACGGCGGACGATCGACTCGATCAGGGCGACGTCCACCTGGTCGCCGCACACCCGCAGCCAGTCGTCGACGTACTGCTCGTCCGAGTACCCCGACCGGCCGTCCAGGATCTCTTCGGCCCGGTCTTTGTCCGCCTCCCGCAACAGGGCCGCGATGAAGGGACTTCCCTGCCAGGAGAAACGCATGGTCCTGGTCAAGGAACTGTTCCCGCCGCGCAGTTCTTTCGGCGCGGCTTCGAGGACACTGACGGAGATCGCGCCGGCCTGCAGCGCCGCAATACCGGCGCAAAGACCCGCATTACCGGCCCCGACGACGACGACCTGCCTCTCGGCCACATCATTTTGCCCGCTATGCATCAACAACGCTCCACAATCCGATGTTCGCCATTCATGGACGACCGGGTTCGAACGAGACCGGGCCATACCGCCGCGAGACATGGCTGTTGCTTATGTCAACGCACGGTCACCGGGCCGATACGATCGGCGCGGCGCGTCGGTCTGCGAACCGCCGGTTCGCTGCTGGAATCGCAGCTTTCATTCCTCGTGTGTGCTCAGATGTGCGGCGCACGAGGTTTTCTCTTCGGAATCAGCAGATGCAGCCCGATGCGGGCGACGTCAGGCGTCATCCGGTCTTCAAAGCAGAGATTTCAGTGGATGCCTTCCGAGATGAACCGGGTGTTTCCGCCGGGTTCACCGTCGCCCTTGACGATGATCGTGCGGGCTCTTCCGGTTTGCTCATTTTTCTTCGGGCCCGGTATTCCCGAGCCTCCCCCGAGGTGGCCGGCTTGGGGACCGACTGGGGCCAGCCTGACTTCCTGACCAGCGCATGGGCAACCTTCGGGTAGTTCGGCCTTGTTCGAAATCGTTCGAGTGGCCCGAACAGCAGATTCCGGCGCCGCTGAATGGCGGTATCAGGGTCGAGATCGGTTCAGTCAATCTAGAGCGATGATCGTTGATGCGGGGGGCGACGACGGGGAGTCGTCGACGGGGGTTCCGTCACCGGACTCAGCGTCTTCACCGGCTGAGTTCACAGCGGCACTGCGTGTATTGAGAACGTGGTCCGGATTGACTTATCGACAACTGGCCGGACGGGCGAAAGAACTCGGGGGAACGCTTCCGGCGAGTACGGTCGCGACCACTCTCGGCCGGACCACACTGCCCCGCGAATCGTTCGTGGAGACGTTCACGCGCGCGTGCGGGTTGAACGACGAAGACGTGCGGCGGTGGCTCGGCGCCAGGACGCGGATCGCGATGGGGGTTCCGCTGCGGCTCGTCGACGACATGAAGGTGACTCCCGCGCTCCCGCCGGCACCGGAACCGGAGCCCGCACCGCCGCCCCGGCGACCTCGCTGGCGCGGACCGCTGATCGTGGCCGCGGTCGTGAGCATCGTCCTCGTCGGGGCACTCGGCTATCTGACCCGGTCCTTCGGCGCGGCCACGAAGGGCAAGGACACCGCGGCCGTGATACCGGGGCTGGACATCCGGGAGGTGGGCAGCTGGGCGCAGATCCGGCCCGCCCGCTCGCCCGAGTTCTGTCTCGCCGAAGGGGCGGACCGGACCAGGCTCTATGCCGGCACCGTCGTCGCCCAGCAGCTCTGCGGCAGCGACGCGGCTCCGCATCTGTTCATCGACCCGGTCGGCGAAGAGAACGCAGTGCAGATCCAGTGGCACCATCCGGAAAGCGGGGTCGGCTGCCTCACGGTGGTGAACGAGGGACTGGGGCACGACCTGATCGAACCCCGCGACGACTGCGACGACGATGGTATGGACCAGTTGTTCACCATCGGCGCGGCCGGTCCGACGGAGGAGGGGCGTTTCGTCATCCGTCCCGTCGGCACCAGCCAATGCCTCGGCCTGCGCGACATGGACACCGTCGCCGGTACGGAGGTCGTCCGGGAACGCTGCTCCGGCGCGCCTGACCAGACTTTCCTCATCGATCTGATCCCGCCTCCCTGAGCGTGCGGCCGGGATCGCAGGTCCGTGAAGGGCTCCTTACCTACCCTGAGGGTAGGGAAGGAGGCCCTCACGGCATGCCGGGCTGAGCTCGGCCCGAGCCGAGGCGGCGGGCGCGCAGGAACGCCATCTTGTGCCCCAGCACTACGGCGACAGCGCGTGAAGGACCCCTTCCCTCCGCTCAGCCGAGGAAACTCGGCCTTCACGCCAGCCGAAGTACATGAAGGACCCCTTCCTTGCGCCTAGGTACAGGAAGGGGGCCTTCATGTACCTCAACCAGGCACCTGGACCGGCGATCGCGTGATCACTCCACGAGAAAGGCGGCGAAACCGGGAACCGAAGACGACCTTTCGACGACTTGTGGGGCTGAATCATGTGGTCCGGCGAGCGGAGAGAGATGCACTGGTACGAGGACGACGACCTGTGGGTCGGGTTCGCGGACGTGATGTTCCCGCCCAGCCGGGCCGAAGAGGCCGAACGCCTGACGGCCACGTCACCGCTGCTCCAGGTCGCCGACGGCGCGAAGGTGCTCGATCTGGCGTGCGGCCCGGCGATCCACGTCGTGCCGCTGGCGAAGAAGGGCGCCGACGTGACCGGCGTCGACCTCAGCCCGGCGATGCTCGAACGCGCGCGAGAGGCCTGCGAAAGCGCCGGAGTCGCCGCGAAACTGATCCAGGCGGACATGTTCGAGTACGCCGAGCCCGGCGCGTACGACCTGATCATCAACATGTACACGTCGTTCGGCTACTTCACCGAGCCCGGTGACAACCTCACCGTGCTGCGAAACGCCTACGCGAGCCTCGCGCCCGGCGGCAGGCTCCTGATCGACGTGCTCGGCAAGGAGGTGCTCGCGGGCTGGGTCGGCCGTCCGAAAGCGGTCGACGTCGACGGCGGGACGGTGTTCATGCGCGACACCATCCTCGACGACTGGACCCGCCTCAAGACCGAATGGACGCTGGTCCGCGACGGTGCGGCGAAGCAGGCGTCGATCCTGTCCTTCCTGTACAGCGCGGCTGAACTGAAGGCACTGTTCGAGACGGTGGGCTTCACCGGCGTCGAGTGCTTCGGTGACTTCGACGGCTCGCCGTACGACAACCACGCACGCCGCCTGATCGTGCGTGGTGAACGTGCCGGCTGAAACGCTTCGCCTGTTCGCCGAACCGGACGACGACACCTCACGCTCGCTGCGGCTCACCGGTCCGGTGCTCCTGCTGTCGGCGGCGCTGGTGATCTCGCTGATCGCGGGCATCGCGCTCGGCCCGTCCACCGTCGCTCTCCCGGATGTCCTGCGCTACCTGGGAAAGGCCATCACCGGCGGCACCATCACCGGCGACGAGGTCACCGGGTACTCGATCGTCTGGCAGGTCCGCACGCCGCGGGTGCTGCTGGCGGCCGTGGTCGGCGCGGGGCTCGCGGTGGTCGGGGTCGCCGTGCAGGCGCTGGTCCGCAACGCCCTCGCCGATCCGTTCGTGCTCGGGATCTCGTCGGGTGCCTCGGTCGGTGCCGCCGCCGTCGTGGTGTTCGGCTTGTTCGCCGGGCTCGGCGTGCTGGCGCTGTCGACTGCCGCCTTCCTCGGCGCGCTTGGCGCGACGGCACTCGTCTATCTGGCCGCCCGCAGCAAATTCGGCCTGACGCCGTTGCGTCTCGTGCTCACCGGGGTCGCGCTCACCTACGCCTTCCAAGCCGTGATGAGCGTGCTCGTCTACCTCTCGCCGAGCGGCCAGGCCGCGCAGACCGTGCTGTTCTGGCTGCTGGGCAGCCTCGGCGCGGCGACCTGGGCGTCCCTGCCGCTGGCCGCGCTCGGGGTGGCCGTGGCGATCATCGTCCTGCTGCGGTACGGCACCGCGCTCGACGTCCTGTCCATGGGCGACGAGACCGCGATGAGCCTCGGCACCGACGCCGCCGCCTTGCGCCGCTGGCTTTTCCTGCTCACCGCGGTCGTCACCGGACTGCTGGTGGCGGTCAGCGGTTCGATCGGGTTCGTCGGGCTGGTCCTGCCGCATGTGGTGCGGATGATCGCCGGTTCGGGGCATCGCCGCGTGCTGGCGCTCGCGCCGCTGGTGGGCGCGGTGTTCCTGGTGTGGGTCGATCTGCTCGCCCGCACCCTCGTCGCGCCGGAGGAACTGCCGCTCGGCGTGATCACCGCGCTGATCGGCGTCCCGGTGTTCCTCGTCGTGATGCGGCGCCGCGGTTACGCGTTCGGGGGTCGCTGATGCTTTCCCTGCGCGATCTTTCCGTCGAGGTGGCCGGATCGACGCTGATCCGCGAACTGCGCCTGGACGTCGGCTCGGGCGAGGTCGTCGGCCTCCTCGGCCCCAACGGCAGCGGCAAGTCGACGGCGTTGCGCTGCGTCTACCGGGCGCTGACCCCGTCCGGCGGCGCCGTCCTGCTCGACGGCATCGACCTGGCGGAACAGGGCCTGCGCGACACGGCCCGCCGGATCGCCGCGCTCACCCAGGACAGCCGGGCGGATCTGGACTTCACCGTCGAGGAGGTCGTCGCGCTCGGCCGGTCGCCGCATCAGCGCGGCAACCTCCGGCTTTCGGCCCGCGAACGCGCGCTGTGCCGGGAAGCGTTGCGGCGGATGGACATCACCCATCTCGCCCAGCGCAGTGTGCTGACACTTTCCGGCGGGGAACGGCAACGGGTACTGGTGGCGAGGGCGCTCGTCCAGGAACCGGAAGTGCTGGTCCTCGACGAGCCGACCAATCACCTCGACGTCCGCCATCAGGTGGAACTGCTGAAATTCCTGCGCGACTGCGGGCTCACGGTGCTCGTCGCCCTGCACGATCTCAACCTCGCCGCCGCCGT
The DNA here is from genome assembly GCF_046549005.1 of Amycolatopsis sp. lyj-108. Taxonomy (NCBI): domain Bacteria; kingdom Bacillati; phylum Actinomycetota; class Actinomycetes; order Pseudonocardiales; family Pseudonocardiaceae; genus Amycolatopsis; species Amycolatopsis sp. lyj-108. The sequence goes on from NZ_JAJPWQ010000001.1 coordinate 1,015,343, forward strand.
CTGTCACCGGATCGCGTTGCTGCGCGGCGGATCGCTCGCCGCCTGCGGAACCCCGGCCGAAGTGCTCACGCCCGAAACGGTCCGCGCCGTGTTCGGCGTCGAGGTCACCCAGGTGACCCATCCCGTGACCGGGGCGCTCCAGCTGCTGTACGACCTTCCCGCCGATGAAACCGAGGGGATCACACGATGAAGCCGTCCAGGGTGACCGCGCTCTTCGCCGCGGCGCTGCTCCTGAGCGCCTGCGGTGCCCAGGTCGAGGCCGGACCGGCAGCACCGGCACAGGCCACGGTGACCAACTGCGGTGCGCAGGTCACCTTCCCGGCGCCCCAGCGCCCGGTGGCCTACGACGTCTCCGGCGCCGAGAAGATGTTCGCGCTCGGCCTCGCCGGCCGGATGCGCGGTTACGTGATGAACTCGCTCGGCGATCCGTCGATCGCCGGGTCGCCGTGGAAGGACGACTACGCCAAGGTCGAACGGCTCGGCACCTCGCGGGTCACCCGCGAAATCCTGGTCAACGCCAAGGCGGACTGGGTGATCGCGGGCTGGAACTCGGGCTTCAGCGAGGAACGCGGGATCACGCCGAAGCTGCTGGAGCAGGTCGGCATCCGAAGCTATCTGCACACCGAGACCTGCTGGGAGTATCCGGCCGCGAAGTCGGAGGTGACGCCGCTCGAGGCGCTCTACACCGACCTGCGCAACCTCGGTGACATCTTCGGCGTCCGCCAGCGGGCCGACGAACTGGTCGCGGAACTCAAGGGACGCTTCGACAAGGTCCGAGCCGGAGCACCGAAGACCCCGCCCGCCAAGGTGTTCGTCTACGACTCCGGCACCGATCAGCCCTTCACTTCAGGAAAACACGCCGCTCCCCACGACATCATCGACGCCGCGGGCGGGACCAACGTCTTCCGCGACCTCCAGGACGGCTGGGGCAGCGTCGGCTGGGAAGCGGTGGTGAAGGCCGAGCCCGAGGTGATCGTCGTGGTGGACTACGCGGACCAGCCCGCGAAGGACAAGATCGCGTTCATCAAATCGGCGCCACAGCTGAAGAACACCCCCGCCGTGCGCGACAACCGGTTCCACGTCGTCTCCTACGGGGATCTCGTGAGCGGCCCGCGCAACGCGGCGGGCGCCGAATCACTGGCCGCGTACCTGCGCTCGATCGGCCGGTGAACGCGATGTCCGCGCTGGTCCACGAACACGTCACCGACGCGATCAAGACACCGGCGTTGATCCGGCTCAAGCCGAACGTCGTGCTGATCCGCTTCGAGACCCTGAAGGTCTACGCGGCGCTCGGCGCGGTCCGGTCGCTGCTCGCCGACGGTACCGTCCGAAAAGGACAGACGCTGATCGACAGCTCCAGCGGGATCTACGCGCTCGCGCTGGCGATGGCCTGTCATCGTTACGGTCTGCGCTGCCATATCGTCGCCTCCACCACCGTCGACCTCACCATGCGCTCGCAGCTGGAGATCCTGGGCGCGACGGTGGACCAGATGCCGCCGTCGGACGACCTCCGGCTCGACCAGCGGCGCCGCGTCGCACGCGTGCACGAACTGCTGGAACGCAATCCGGGGATGCACTGGATGCGCCAGTACCACGATCCCGTGCACTACCTGGGGTACGGCGAGGTCGCCGATCTCGTCGCCCGCGCGCTGCCGTCCGGGCCGCTCACCGTCGTCGGCAGTGTGGGCACCGGCGCGTCGACCGGCGGGATCGCGCGGTCACTGCGCGAACGCGATCCGGACGTCCGGCTCACCGGCGTGCAGCCGTTCGGCAGTGTCACCTTCGGCAGCGAGCGGTTCACCGATCCGGACGCGATCATCGCGGGGATCGGGTCCGCCATCCCGTTCGGCAACGTCGATCACACACTGTACGACCGGATCCACTGGCTGGACTTCGTGCACGCCATGGCCGCGACCGTCGGCCTGATGCGCGACCACGCCGTCTTCGCCGGGCTTTCCACCGGTGCCGCGTACCTCGTCGCGGGCTGGGAAGCGGCGCGGAACCCGGATCGGACGCACGTCGTGATCGGCGCCGACACCGGACATCGCTACACGGCGCGGGTCTTCGCCCGGCACCGGGAAGCGGTCGACCCGGCGGGGCTCGCTCCGCGCGAGATCGCTTCACTGGACGAACTCGCGCTGCCGTGGGCGGCGATGGACTGGAGCCGCCGCCGCTTCGGGATACCCGCGCAACCGCTGTACCGGAAGGAGCGGGCGTCGTGACCGTCGTCCTGTTGGAAGCCTTGACGTTCGGCCTGGGCAGGCTGGCGGACGCCGCGGCGGAGGCCGGGCGGAAACTGGTTCTGTTCACCGGAAACCGCGACATCTACCGGTACGAACTCGGCACCCTCGGGCCGGACAGGGTCGAGGTCGTCGACATCGACACCACCGACATCGCGGCCTGCGAAGCGGCGTTGTGTGCCATCCCGGACCTCGCCGGGATCATCAACTCGACCGACACATGGGCGCTTCCCGGCGCGGAACTCACCGCCCGGCTGGGCCTGCCCGGCCCCGACGCGGCCGCCGTCCGTGTCTTGCGGGACAAGGGTGCCGTGCGCGATCTGCTGTACGAACACGGGCTCACCCGCGGTAGGCCGGTACCCGTCATGGTCGCCGAGGAACTCGGGTTTCCCTTGGTGGTCAAGGATTCTTCGGGAACGTCGTCACGCGGGGTGTGGCTCGTTCGTGACCAGGACGAACTCGAGCGAGCCAGGCGGGAGGCGAAGGAAACGCCGCTCAAGGGCCATCTGATCGCCGAACCGTATTTCGCCGGACCGCTCTACAGCGCGGAAACCGTCACCTGGCAAGGAAGGACGCGGCTGCTCGGGATCCTCTCCCGTCAGCTGTCGCCCGAACCCGTGCGACGCGAGGAGGCCGCCGCGTTCCCGGTGGCGTTCCCCGAGGCCGAATACGCCGGACTGGCCGACTGGATCGGCCGGGTGCTCAAGGCCGCCGGACACGAGCAGGGCTTCGCGCATACCGAATTCGTGCTCACCGTCGACGGGCCGGAGGTCGTCGAGATCAACATCCGGATCGGCGGGGCGATGCTCGGCGAGGCGCTGTGCCGGTCTTTGGACACCAACGTCTATTCCGCGATGATCGCCATGGCGCTGGGCGAGGAACCCGCTTTGCTGACCCAGGAGGTCGGTGGGGGACCGGGGATCGCGTTCGTCCTGGCGTACCCGGCCGCGGAAGGTGTGCTGAAGGGTTGGTCGGGGCTCGACAGGTTGCCCGGTCTCCCGGGCGCGCCGGAGTGGTATCCGACGGCGAGCCCCGGTGACGAGATCCGGCACCTCACGGATCAGCGGTCCTGCACCGGGATCGTGCTGGCCGAAGGACCGACGGCGGAGCTGGCGCTGCATCGCGCGCTTGCCGCGGCGGGTGGGGTCACGCCGGAGATCGAGTCCTGAGAGCGTCGCGAAAGCCACTTTCGGGACGCCAGGCGTCCCCAAAGTGGCTTTCGCGACACAGGGCCGCGCCGAGGGTGGGTCAGGAGGCGGGCACGCATTTCTTGGCGGCCGCGGCGGCGGCTGCCAAGTCCGCCGTGTCCATCTTGATGGAAGCGAAGGGATCGGTCGTCTCCGTCAGCGGTTTCTGGGCCGCTTCAAGGGCTTTGAGCCCCTGGTCCAGCGCGGCCTGCCCCTTGGACGCGTCGAGCTGACGCTTGCCGTCGGCCGCCGCGTCCCGTGCAGCGGTGTAGCGGTCCACAATGGACTTCTTGGCCTCGTCGCCGCCGGGGACCGGTGACGGGGGCAGCGCGGCCAGCTCGCCGATGACCTTGTCCGCGAGCCCGGCGCGCACGCCGAGGTCTTCGCTCAGCCAGCTCCGCGTCACTTCGACGCCCGACGCCTGTTTGCTCGCGTGATCGTTGCTGGCCTTCACATAGCCGTACAGCGCGCCGCACATCCCGTCGAGCCAGGCGACGGTCTTGGCGTCCGGAGCGGCGGGTGCCGAAGACGACGGCGTGGCGGTGACTGTCACAGGTGCGGCGGCAGGCGGTGGTTCACCTGAGCAGGCCGTCATCGCGAACAGGGCCGCTGCAAGGGGAACGAGCAGTACTTTCGTCTTCATCGGAGACTCCGTTCGCGGTGAAGCTTCGGTCAGTGGGGAGAAGCGCAACTCTTGGCCTCGGCCGCGGCGGCCATCAGGTCCGGTGTCTCGATTTTGAGCGCGGGCAGGAGATCCGGGGTGTCCGTGACCGGCTTCTGCGTGGCGTCCATCGCCTTGATCGCGGCGTCCATGGCGGCTTCGTTGCCGGACTTCTCCAAGCGCTGCTTGCCCGCCGCCGCCGCGTCCCTCGCCGCGGCGTATTGGTCCACAAGGGACTTCTTCACCGCGTCGCCGCCGGGAATCGGTGACGGGGGCAGCGCGGCAAGATCGTCGACGACCTTGCCCGCGAATCCCGCGCGGATCCCGAGTTCTTCCTTCAGTGCGCCGCGAGTGACTTCGATTCCCGACTTCTGTTTGCGTGAGTATTCGTCGTGAGCCTTCAGGTAGCCGTACACCGCGCCGCACACGCCGTCGAGCCAGGCGACGGCCTTCGGATCGGGCCCGGCGGGCGACGGCGACGACGGTGACGGCGGGGTGACGGTGACTGTCGCAGGTGCGGCGGCCGGCGGCCCACTCGAACAGGCCGAAACCGCGAACAGGGCACCCACCAGGGAAAAGAGCAGGAGTTTCGTCTTCATCGGATCTCCCTCCGGGGTGAACACGCACCGGAGGGCCCGCGGGTTGCCCTCAGTCGCAGTGCCCCATGAGCCGAGCGAGTTCGCCGGGCAGCAACGGCGGCTCCGGCAGCGGGCTCGCGGCCGTGGCCCGCATGCCGTCGAGCAGGAGCGCGAGGTGGCGGCGCCAGGCCTCCGGCCGCACGGCCGCGGTCGCCTCCACCGTGCGCGCGATCCCCCAGGTCACGAAGGCCATGTCCTCGAGGGTGAAGTCGGCGCGCAGGTCACCGCTTTCCTTGGCTCGCTCGACGATCCGGGTCATGAGTTCGTAGCCGCGTTCGAGATCTCCGGTCTGTGGCGGACGCGTCGAGGCGAGTTCGTTGTAACCGCGATCGGCGGCCTGGAGTTCGCAGATCCGTTCGACGAAGTACGTCAACCCGGCCCAGGCGTCGTCGAGGGAGAGCGCGTGTTCGGCCAGTTTCGCGACGGTCGTGGTCCGGTCGGCGAACACGGCGTTCACCAGATCCGCACGCTGGGGGAAGTGGTTGTACAGGGTGCCGATGCTGACGCCTGCCGTCTTCGCGATCTCTTCGAGCGGGACGTCGAGGCCGCGCACCGCGTAGAGCCCCCGCGCGGCTCGCACCAGCAGGTCGCGGTTGCGCTGGGCGTCCTTCCGCAGAGGTTTGGTCATGACGCCATCGTAGTCAAGTTGAAGGTTCCCTCAAGTTAAGGGTATAAGTTGAGGAGAACCTCAACTTAGTTCTTCTGGAGGAACCATGACCAAGACGTTCGCGATCTTCGGCGCCGGACCGGTGCTGGGACTTTCGCTCGCGCGACGCTTCGGCCGCGAGGGTTTCCGTATCGCCCTCGTCGCGCGCACCACCGAGAACCTCGACGCGCTCGTCGCCGAACTCGCCGAGGACGGTATCGAAGCGAGCGGGTTCAACGCCGACGTCTACGAGCCCGAACAGCTCGCGGCCGCCGTCACCGCCATCGGCCGCATCGACGCGGTGGCGTTCAATCCCGGCGGCGGGACCATGGGAGAGGGCATCGTGCCAGTGCTCGACGTGGATCCGGAGAACCTCCGGCTCATCCTCGACCGCTTCCTGGTGTCCGCGGTGGCGCTGGTGCGGGCCGTACTGCCGGGCATGACCGAACGTGGCGACGGCGCGATCCTGTTCACCGCCGGGCAATCCGGTCTGCACCCGGCGCCCTTCCTCGGCAACGTCGGCATGGCGCAGGCCGCGCTGCGGAACTACTTCCTCAACCTGAACGCCGTGCTCGCCGAGAAGGGCGTCTACGCCGGAGCCGTCAACGTCGGCGCGTTGATCGAGGGCAGCGTCCCGCATCGAGTGCTCACCTCGAGCCCGCTGGATTTCGAGCCCGAGGTGATCCACCCCGACGTCTTCGCCGACGCCTTCTGGAAGCTCTACGAGACGCGCGAAGCTCCCGAAGCGCTGGTCGGTTCGTTCGGGAGGTGACCTACTTTTCGATGGCGTAGGCCTCGATCTCGACCTTCATCTTCGGGTCGAGCAACGCCGAGACCTCGACCATCGTGGCAGCGGGAAGCACGTCACCGAAGGCTTCGCGGTGCGCCCGCGCCACCAGTTCGGCGTCCTTGATGTCGGTCACGTAGGTGACCGTGCGGACCACCGCGACCAAGCTCGAACCGGCGTCCCGCAGCGCGGTCTCGATGATCGAAAGCACGGCCGTGGCCTGCTCGTACGCGTCGCCCGATCGGGCGGGTTCCCGTGCCGTCGTCCCGGAAACGTGGATGTGCTCGCCGACGCGCACCGCCCGGCTGTAGCCGAAGACCCGCTCGAAGTCCCCGCCGGAGGAGATGTTCACCCGTTCAGTCATGGACCGAACGAAAGCACAAAGCGGCCCCGTACCGAAACCGGTACGGGGCCGCCAGTGTTCACTTCGCTTCGTCGTCCTCCGGCGGCTTCTCGTTCACGGCGGGCGGGATGGCCTTCGTCAGCTCGACGATGGTCTTCCCGGCCATGCCGGAAGCGCCGTAGGTCGGGTCGCTGAGGATCTTGGTCGTCTTCTCGATCGCGTCCGCCACCTTCGGGAACCTCTTGTGCAGGTCGCCGATCGGGAAGCTGTTCCAGTAGTCGAACCGCTTCAAGATGTCGGCCGCGTCGGCGCGTCCCTCCAGCACCTTCGTCAGCTTCTCGCGCACGACCCGGAGGGGCATGTCGCTGAGCTTTTCCCGAGGGGGCTTGGGCGTGGCTTCCGGAGTGGTGTCGGACGGTTTGGCGGGCGGGGCTTCGATCGGCTTCTTGCCGCCGGGCATCGGTGTCCCGCCGGCGGGTTTCGGTTTGGGCAGCGTGACCTTGCCGCCGCCGAGGGTCAGCTTCACGACGTCGTCCGCCGCCCCGCGCGTCTTGGCCAGGATCTTGATCATCTCGGCGAGCTTCTTGGCCGTGTCGGCGATCTGCTTGGCGATCTTGGCGATCGCCACCCCGACGGTGGTCATGATGGAGGTGATCGCCGCGATGATCGAACCGCCGAAGGTGATGGGCGCCAGCGCCACCGCCACGATCGCGGCCTTGAGGATGCCCGCCAGCGTCATGGCGATGATGTCGCGGACGATGCCGCGGACCGCGCCGATGACGGCACCGGCGATGCCCATCTGCTTGCCCGCGAAATTGACGTACTCGGCGAGCGCGTCGATCTGGGCGGCCACGCCCTCCATGTCGGCACGGAACTTGTCGGCGGCCTCGCCGTCCCACTTCTCCATGAACTTCTTGGTGGCGGCCGCGTGGTCCTCCGACCACTCCTTCACGGCCTTGCCCTCGTTGTAGATCGCCGTCTTGGCCGCCTCGATGCCCTTCGGGTCACCCATCAGGAAGTCCAGCGGCCAGCGGAAGATGACGATGTGCTCGATCAGCCAGCCGATCCCGGCGGTGAGCAGCGACCCGATCGGGTCGACGACCATGCCGAGGACCTCGATCGCCATTCCCGCCGAGGCCAGCCCGATGCTGAGGCTGTCGCCGTCGTCGACGGCCTTCTTCAGTGAGAACGCGGAATCGAAGAAGCCCGCGCCCGCGGTGTCCCCGCTGCCCGCGAGGAAGCTGCGGTTCTCGTCCTTGAAGTCGTCGGCCTTGGTGCCACTGCCGTTGCCGAAGTCGTTCGGGCGGTACTCGTCGCTCACTTGACCTTCACCTCGTCGATGCCCTTACCGGCGTCGGTGATCAGCTTCTCCGCCTCCTGCTCGTTGGCGTCGTACTTCTTCGCGGCCTCGCGCACCCTGTCCGAGAACTCCTGCACGTTCTCGGAGTACTTGTTCAGGTGGTCCCGCGCCTTCCCGCAGTGCATGCTCGCGCCGGCGCCGTAGATCTGGCCGCCGAAGATGCCGAAGATGCCCGGGTCGGCCACGCAGCTGCCCACCATGCCGGCGCTCTTCCGTAGCGCGTCCTCGAGTTTGTCGAGGTGACCGGCGAACTCGTTCAGGGCTTCCGTCTTGACACCGAATCCGCTCACCACGGGCTCATTTCATCGTCGTCGGGGGTGGCCGGTCGCCGGGGTCGCGGCGCCGGGGGATTCGGTGGCCGCACGGGACGGCCCGGCTGCGGCGGCATCGGGGGGCCTGCCTGCGGCGGGGGCGGCGGCCGGAAGCCCGCCTGCGGAAGCGGGTCCTCGCGGTGCGCCTCGGGAGCCCACTTGTCCTGCTCGGGGTTCTCCGGGGCGTCTTCCTCGTCCTCGACCTTCGGCAGGAACGTGCGGACCAGCTCGGCGGCCTCGTCGTTGCCGTTGATCTCGGTGTACGACTCCGTGACCTTCTCCACGGTCTTGCGCTGGGCCTCGCGCACCGTCTGCATGACCAGGGAGGAGAGCCGCGCGGGTCCCAGCGCGGTGGCCCGGTTGCCGAACTCGATCGCGCTCAGCGAGCCGTTGGCCTCGACCGTCACCGTCACCGAGCCGTCGGCCGACCGCACCGTGGACGCGGAGGAGGTGAACGCGGCCGTCAGGGCTTCGGCTTTTTCCTGGAGTTTCCTGGCCTCTCGCTCCAAAAGAAGCGCGAAGTCCTCACCTGCGTCGAAATTGGGTTGCATGCGTCGCCTTGGCTCGGTTCGGATGGGCACGATCGGAGAGAGTGCGAGGTCGACGAGGCGCTCCGCGGAACTGCCAGAGATCGTCACGTATCGTTACCATCGCGCGGGTGTTCGGACAACCCGGATGATCAGGGATTGCCCGAAAGGTCCTCCGGTGGTGGTAGTTCGGGCCAGAGCCTGGAAGAGGGACCACGATGGGAACCGGACCGATCGTGCGGGACGCCGATCGAGACGACGTCATGGCCATCTGCCGCTTCGGCGAGGAACACGTCCGAGCCCATTACACGCCACTGATCGGCGAAGAAGCCGCAGCCCTGCAGGTGCGGATGTGGTGGAACGAGACGAACGTCGCCGGCGCTGTGGCCCGCGGTTCGGTGGTGGTCGCCGACGACGGCGGGCACCTGGTGGGTGTCGGACAGCGTGGACTCGACGGTGCGGAGCACGTGATCTACAAGCTGTACGTGCACCCTCGTCACCGCGGTGGCGGGTTGGGCAGGCGCCTGCTCGACGTCCTCATCGGACAGTTGCCGCCGGGCACCGAACGGTTGTACATCGAGCATTTCGTGGCCAACGAACGCGCGGGAGCCTTTTACGAGCGCGAGGGTTTCACGGTGGAGCGGATCGACGCTGGGCTCGGTGTGGTTTGGCGGGTCCGCGATCTTCGCTAGCGGAGGTTCCGGGTCAAGGGCCCGTCGAGCCAGCGATCGACCTGGCGCTGTCCCCGCAGGCGGACGACGACGAGGTCCGGATACCGGTTCTCGGCGATGACCTTGTGCACGCGAGCGCGCAGGATCGGGTGGTAGCGCCAGGCGAGCTTGACGATGTGGTCGTTGTCGGTGAAGAACGTGTACAGAGGGCCTTCGACGTTGCCGCCGGCGATCTTCGAGCCGCGCCCCACACGACGTTTCAGCGTCCGGACGACCGTGCGTGCCACGGTCAGGGCACGGGGATGATCGAGCCAGACGAGGACGTCCGACCGCTCGGTCATCCGCTCCCGAACCTCTTCGCCCTGCCATTCGATGGCCCACTCGTCGCCGGTGAGGAATTCCAGGACGTCGGCCTGCCAGGTCTCCCGCACCGTCCAGCCCGGCGCGTGGAAGAAGGACTCGAACTCGACGAACGGCAACTCCATGCGCTCGCACAGTGTTCGCGCCAGCGTCGACTTGCCGGATCCGGCGGGACCCGCCACCGCGGCCCGCCGGATCCGGCGTCCGGGAAGGGCGTCGTCCGGCCCGATGATCTGCATCCGGGGAGTTTAATGGTGGCTGTCTTTCGTTACCGCTTTTCGGCGGCCGTCTTGAGATCCTTCAGCCAGATTTCGAGGCCCTGTCCGAGCATCTCGGTGGAAGTGGGCACGTCCTTGTCGACCTGGGGGCCGGTGTGGCTCTCTTCGGTGCGGACGATGACGCCGCCGGGAACCTTGACGAAGGTCCAGACGTGGACGCCGTCGATGTGCATGCCGCCGGGGCCGTCGAGGGGACCGGTCCAGCGGATGCACTTGCCGTGCTGGAGTTGCCGGACGGTGGAAACGATGGTCACGTCACCGGGCGGGTAGGGCATACCGGGCGGGACGGGAATGGTCCACTGGAACCGGGAATGCTTGCGGAACGGCCCGTGGTCCAGGCGTTTCATGGTGACGGGGAGGACGGGGTTCTGCCACGACGGCCAGGCCTCCACGTCGGTCTGCAGGTTCCAGACAGTGCGCAGCGGCGCCTTGATGAAGGTTTCGGTCCGGTAGTGCACCTTGGCGGCGCGATCGATGCCTTTTCCTTGGCAGGTAAGGGAAGTCGGTTTGTGGCCGTGGGCTTGGGCGGGTGCCGTGGCGCCGAGGACGCCGGCGAGGGCCAGCGGGACGGTGAGCAGGGCGAGCCGACGGCTTGAGATGCCGAACATGATCCTTCTCCTCTTGTTCGCGAGCCGCTCGGTTAGCGCCTCTTGCTATGGTTAGAAGCTATAGCGAAACGATGGTTAGCGTCAAGAGGAAAAGTGAGAGGGTCTAACGCCGCGCGAGTTCGGGCTCCAGTCACGCGAGTTCGGCTTCCGGGTACAGGGAGCGCCGGGCCGACCGAGCGCGCCGTCCCAGCGATCGCCTCGGCGGGTAGCGAGGGCCTCCTTCACTACCTTGAGGGCGGGGAAGGAGGCCCTCGCAAAGTCGCATAACCGCTGGTGAGGTGAGTGAGCCTGGTGGCGGGTGGGGGCTCGTCGAAGTGGCCTGACATCTTCTCGACTGTCCACAGGGACCATTTCCGGGTAACGGTGCCCGATTCAGGCGTTTTGTGAAGGGGTCGTGAACCGCACATCTAGCCATCAATCAGACATTTCACCGCTTGAAAGTGTCCCTTGTGGACACTCAGGGCTTGACGCGTGCCTCGGGTCAGAGCCAGCCGATCCGCTCGTAGAACGGCGTGATCCACGCTCGGAACCGCTCCCCGTGGACCTCCTGGGCGGCGGCCACGATGGCGTCCGGGTCTTCGGCCGGTGTCAGGCCCCGATCCTGGAGCCATTTGACGAACTCTTCGTGCGAGCCGCTGTGGTCGTCGTCTTCCTCGCGGAAATAGTCGGCCGAGTCGTGGCCGACCATGACCTCACCGTCGTAGCCCAGCAGCCGCAGGAAATCCCGGAAGTCGCGGGCGACGACCTGTTCGCCGCCCTCGTCGCCGAAGACCACGACGGGCGACAGGGTGAGGTCCGTCTCGTCGCCGGTTCGCCAGATCGCGTAAGTCGAGCCGCTCCCGTTCGCCTGGGCGAAGGGAATCACGCACGACAGGAACTCCGGGTCGTCCAGCTCCTTGGGGAAACGGTCCTTGTCGTCGTAGTCGTGCAGCTCGAAGCCATCGGCGATGAAGTCGCCGGCCGAGTCGTAGAGGTCCTTCAGCTCGTTCAGGACGGGGATCGGTGAGTACACGCCGGGCAGCATAAGCGAGACAGAACTCCGTGAAGGCCTCCTTGAGGGACTTGGATCCCTCAAGGAGGACCGAACTCGCGTGATCGGAGGCGGAACTCGCGTGATTGGAGGCGGAACTCGCGTGATTGGAGGCGGAACTCGCGTGATTGGAGGCGGAACTCAGGTCGAGCGGCCCAGGAAGGCGAGGAAGCGGGCCTGGGCGTCGGCGTCCGCGGGGGGTTTCACCCGGGGGCCGAAGGTGCCCGGCGTGCGGCTGATGATCAGCCGGGCGAGCGAGAACGATGGCGCGATGAGGTCGGGGTCCATGCGCACGTCCACGCCGAGGGCGGAGCCGATGTCCCAGGTGTGGACCAGGGTGTCGAAGGTCAGCAGGGCCAGGTAGTCGGTGACCGTCGCATCGGGACGGTTGGCCACGTACCACGCGGGGGCGGGCCGAAGAAGTATCTCGCCGGTGACGACGGCGTCGGTCGCGGAGCGGGTCGCGCGCCATTCGGCGAGCGGGTCGTCACCGGCCAGCTCGCCGGGCTTCTCGGAGCCCGCGGGCCCGTTCTCCACCGTGAATTCCTGGCCGCCCACGTGCTGCCGCAGTACCTCCAGGCCCCAGATGACGTGACCTGTCACGTCTCGCACCGTCCAGTGTTCGCACGCCGACGCCGCGTGCCACCGGTCCTCCGGCACGGCCGCGAGTACGGCGTCGAAGGCGTCCTGTGTCCGCCGGTAGCGGTCCGAAATCTCGTTCACGGGCACCTCATTTCAGCGTCGCGTTGATGGCGGCCATCAGCTGTTCGGGTCCTGGCACCAAGGCCTTGTCGAGCGCGAGGGCGTACGGGATGACGGTGCCGTCCGGGCGGCACACCCGCCTCGGCGGTGCCACCAGGTCGAACTCCTCGGCCGCCGTCGCGACGATCTCCGCCCCGAGCCCGCACATGCGGTTCGAGTCGTCGATCACGACCAGGCGCCCCGTCTTGTCGACCGATTTGCGGAGGCATTCCCAATCGAAGGGGTACACCGTCCGCGGGTCGATGATCTCGATCTCGGCCCGGTCGCCGAGGCTCTCGGCGACCTCGATCGCCGTACCGACGTGCTGGCCCACCGCCACCACCGTCAGGTCGCCACCCTCCCGGACGACGTTCGCCTCTCCCAGCGGGACGATGTCCTCTTCGCCCGCGTAGACCACATCCGTCGCCCCCAGCAACGATGACGGGGCGAATACTGCGACCGGGTCGGGATCCTGGATCGCCGACCGCAGCAGCCCGTACGCGTCCGCGGGCAGGCCGGGGACGACCGTTTTGATCCCCGCGTGGGCGAGCAGGCTGTACGGGTTGTCCGAATGCTGGCCCGCCCAGCCGAACCGCGATCCCGAACCGGACACGAGGTAGGTGACGGGGATCTGCACCTGCCCGCCGGTCATCAGGGAGAACTTGTGGGCCTGGTTCACGATCTGCTCGAAGACCAGGTAGATCAGCGAAGAGATCTGGAATTCGATCACGGGCCTCTTGCCCGCCATCGCCGCGCCGGTCCCGAAACTGGTGAAGGCCTGTTCGGACAACGGCGTGTCCAGCACTCGCTCCGGGCCGAACCGGGGCAGCAGCCCCGAGGTGACCCCGCTCGCGCCGACGCCGACGTCTTCGCCGAGCAGGAACACGTCTTCGTCGGCCGCCATTTCGGCGTGCAGGGCGAGGTTCATCGCGTGCATGTAGCCGAAGTTCGACGGAGAAGGCAGCTCGCTCACAGGATCACCCCAGGCCGGACGGCGGTCGTTCCCGCGTACAGGTACATCAATGCGTCCTTCGGATCGGGTGACGGGGCGTTCCTCGCGAACTCGACCGCCTCGTCGATTTCGTTCTTCACGGCGGCGTCGATCTCGGCGACGACGTCATCGCCGAGCTGGCTTCCCAGCAGGGGAATCGGATCCCGCTCGCGCCACAGGGCCACTTCCTCGGGGTCACGGAACTCGACGCCCAAGAGTTCGAGCACGGAGTGATGCCCGAAGAACCGGTACGTCTGGCATTCCAGGAACGCCGGACCACGGCCCGCGCGACACCCTTCGACGAGTTCCGCCGCGGCCTCCGCCACCGCCTCGACGTCCATGCCGTCGACCGTGCGCGCGACCATCCCGAAGCCTTCCGCGCGCCGTGCCGCGCCGCCCGCGAGCCCCGATTCGAGTTTGAGGCTCGTCGCGTACATGTTGTTCTCGCAGACGAACAGCACCGGCAGCGACCAGATCGCGGCCAGGTTGAAGGCTTCCAGGAGGACGCCCTGGCTCATCGCCCCGTCGCCGAAGAAGCTGACGACGACCTCCGAGTTCCCTCGGGCCTTGGCGGCCCAGGCGGCGCCGGAGGCGATCGCCCCGCCGGCGCCGACGATCCCGTTGGCGCCAAGGATGCCCAGCTTCATGTCCGCGGCGTGCATCGACCCGCCGCGGCCCTTGTTGAAGCCTTCGAGGGTGCCGAGGAGTTCGGCGAGCAGACGGCGCGGATCGGCGCCCTTCGCCAGCACGTGCCCGTGTCCCCGGTGCGTGCTGGTGATGAAGTCCCGGTCGGTCAGGTTCGCGCAGATGCCCACGGCGACCGCTTCCTGCCCGATGTACGGGTGGATGCCGCCGTCGATCTCACCGGCGATCGCCATCGCCAGGCAGCGCTCTTCGAACTCCCGGATCTGTTTCATGGACCGGTAGAGGGCCACCCGGTTTTCACTGGTCATTTTCGCGACAGCCCTTCTGTGCGTTCTACGGAGGTCCGGACGAGCATTCGGTCGACGTAGCGAAGCAGTGCACCGTCGTCGGGGCTCGGCACGACGATCGAGTCGAACGCACTGCTCGGCACGCCGTTGCCGGAAGCGTCCGAAGTGGACTCGAAAAGCAACTTCAGGATGGCGTGCTCCTCGGGGGAGTGGGCTTCGAGCAACGAAAGCCAGTCCGCCACCGGCCGGACGCCGATCTCCGTGCCGGTGCTCCGCAGGAGTTCGACCAGATGTGTGAGACGCATCGGCCGCTTGCTCGCCAGCACGAACCGGCTGCCGTCCTGCTGCCCCTCCATGCCGAGCCGGGCGAGCGCGCCCGCCGTCTCGTCCACCGCGATCCACGGTTCCTCGATCTCGGTGTCGGGCGCGCAGCCGAGTTCGAGGATGATCCGCAGCACGCGCAGCATGATGTCGCGCGTGTTCCCTTGTCCGGTGCGCGAGTCGCCGACGATCCGGGGAAGCCGGTAGATCGCCGCCGGCATCCCACACTCGTGCGCGGTGGTGATCAGCTGCTCCGCGTGCGACTTGGTCTCCGCGTAGCCGCTGCGGGAACCGTTTTCCTCGCCGGCGGAGATGGTCGACACGAACTGAAGCCGTTTGAGCCGGGTGGTCGCCGCCAGCCGGATCAGTTCGCGGGTGCCGTCCACGTTGGCGCCTGCGAGCTGTTCATAACTGGAGAGCGCGTCGACCCGTGCGCCGTTGTGGCAGATCAGATCGATTTCACCCGCGAGCCGCGCGAAGGTCTCGGTGGTGAGCCCGAGTCCCGGCGCGGCGAGATCACCAGGGACGACGGCGATCCGCTTGTGGTCGACCTCGTCGGAAAGGCCGTAGCGGTCCAGGTTCTCGCGCAGCCGCTGCCATCCCGACTCTTCGTCGGCCGCGCGGATGAGACAGTGCACGCGCACGTTCTTCCGCGCCAGCAACTCGCGGACCAGGTACGCCCCGACGAAACCGGTGGCCCCGGTGAGCAGGATCCCCGAAGTACCGGGCTCGCGTGGCGGCAGCTGGTCCGGAAGGATCCCGCGCAGTACGGCCTCGGGATCGAACGAGCGGGCGTCGGTCCGCCGCTCGCCGTTGATCTCTTCGGCCAGCTTCGCGATCGTGGGCCGCTCGAACAACGTCCGCAACGGCAGGTCGATCCGGAGGGTCTCCCCGATCCGGACGGCGAGTTGCGCGGCCTTCAGCGAGTGCCCGCCGACGTCGAAGAAGCTTTCGTCCCTGCCGACGGTTTCGCGGCCGAGGACCTGGGCCCAGATCGCCGCCAGCTTCTCCTCGGTCGGGTTGCGCGGGGGAGCGGCTTCGTCCGCCCGGGTTTCGCCCGGGGGTTCCGGGAGCGCCCGGACATCCAGCTTTCCGTTGATGGTCAGCGGGAGTTCGGGAAGCGACACGAACGCCGCGGGCACCATGTACTCCGGCAGCACGCTTCGCAGGCGAGTACGCAGAGCGATGTCGTCGAGAACGCCTGACACCTTGACATAGGCGACGAGCCTCTTCTGCCCGGAGCCGTCTTCGCGGGCGATGACAGCGGCCTGCGAAATGTCCTCAGTGGACAGAAGCGCGGCTTCGATCTCGCGGGGTTCGATGCGGAAGCCGCGGATCTTGACCTGGTCGTCGACGCGGCCGAGGTACTCGATGTCGCCGTCGGCGTTGTGCCGGACGATGTCGCCGGTCCGGTACAACCGGTCGCTGGTGGTGTCGTGTCGATTGGCGACGAACTGCTCCTCGGTGAGCTCCGGCTGTCCTCGATAGCCCCGTGCGACACCGGGTCCGGCCACATGGAGCTCTCCCGGCACTCCGATCGGCGCGAGTTCGCCGCGCTCGTCGAGGACGTACACACGGGTGTTGCCGAGCGGACGGCCGATGGGGATTCCGGTGACGTCCTCGGGAACAGGCGACGGGATCGGGTGACACGTGGCGAACGTGGTGCATTCGGTGGGGCCGTAGCCGTTGAAGAGCCGTGTGCCGGGAAGTGCGGCGGCGGCGCGGCGGACATGGGTGACCGACAGCGCTTCGCCGCCGACGAGCAGACGGCGGAGCCCGCTCAGTGCCGAGGTGTCCTCGTCGACGATGTGGTTGAACAACGACGAGGTCAGCCACGCCGTGCTGATCCGGTGCCGGGTGATCGCGTTCGCGAGCGGCCGGGCGGTGAGCACCCGTTCGGTCGAGATGACGCAGGTGGCGCCGGTGAGGAGGGCGCCCCAGATCTCGAACGTGGCGGCGTCGAAAGAGATCGCCGACGCGTGCAGGACCACTTCGTCCGGGCCGAGGATGCCCTCCGGCAGCCCGGTGACGAGCCGGATGATCGACCGGTGCTCGATTTCCACGCCTTTCGGGCGTCCGGTCGAGCCGGAGGTGTAGATGACGTACGCGAGATCGCGCGGTCCCACGCCGGTCTCCAGCGCGGTCGCCGGCTCCTCGTCGAGGGTCGGGTCGCCGATCAGCTCGGTCGCGATCACCAGCCGCGCTCCGCCGTCGGTGAGCAGAAGCCGTTGGCGTTCCTCGGGATACCCGGGGTCGATCGGCAGGTACGCGGCGCCGGTCTTGAGGATCGCGAGCAGGGCGGTGATCAGCCCGATCGAGCGGGGCAGGCAGACGCCGATGACCGTTTCCGGCCCGGCGCCCAGGGTGCGCAACCGATGCGCGAGGCGGTTGGACCGGACGTCGAGTTCGGCGTAGGTCAGGGAATCGTCACCGCAGACCAGAGCTGTCGCTTGTGGACGGACACGGACCCGCTCGGCGAACACCGCGGGAACCGTCGCCGGGGAAGGCAACGCCTTGGTCGTGTCGTTCCAGTCTTCGGTCAGCAGGCGGATCTCGGAATCGCCCATCATCGACCACGCCGAAAGCGGCCGCTCCGGTTCGGCGACGACGGACGCGAGCAGCTGCCGGAAGTGCTCGATGAAGCGTTCGATCGTGACCCGGTCGAACAGTTCGGCGTTGTAGTCGATCCGCGCTTCCAGCACGCCGTCCCGGCTCGCCACCTGGCATTCGAGATCGAACGGTTCCGCTTTCGTGCCGACGGGCGAGACGTCCGACAGCGGTCCGTCCACCAGCCGGAACACGACCTGGGTGAGCGGGGTGCGGCTGAAGTCCCGCCTGGGCGCCAGTTCCTCGACGAGACGCTCGAAGGGGATGTTCTGATTCGCGTACGCGCCGAGCGTGGTCTCCCGTACACGGCCCAGCAGATCCGCGAAGGTGGGATCGCCGGAGAGATCGGTGCGCAGTACCAGCATCTTGGCGTCGAACCCGGTCTGCGGCTCGGTCGTCGGCACTCCGACCGTCACGTCCGTGGTGCGCGCGTAGCGGGACAGGACGACGTCGAAGGTCGCCAGCAGCGTCATGAACGGCGTGACGCCGTGACGCCCGCTCACTTCGCGGAGGCTCTCGCCGACGCCGGGATCCACGGTGAAGGGGAGTGAGTCGCCGCGGTAGGCCGCCATCGGCGGGCGTGCGCGATCCGTCGGCAGTTCCAAAGCCGCGGGTACGTCGTCGAGCTGTTTCCGCCAGTAGTCCAGTTGTCCGCGCAGCGCCTCGAAAATCGGCTCGTCGGGATGTTCCAGCGTGTGTTCGACGAGCCGGACCAGCCTGCCGACGAGCCGCGTGGCGGTGGAGCGATCGAAAAGACTGGTGCGGAACACCAGTGAACCGTGCAGTTTGCCGTCCTGCAGGTGGGTGACCAGTTCCAGATCGAACCGGGTCGCGACCCCCGCCCACGGCACGCTGGAGATCTCGCCTTCGCCTGGCGTGGGGAGCTCCCCGTTGTGCACGACCACGACGTCGAAGATCGCGTTGCGGCCCGCGTCCCGTTCGGGCCGGACCTCGGCGACCACCTGGTCGAACGGCGCCTGCTGATGCGCGTAGGCGTCGACCATCTTGGTCCTCGCCACCTTCAGCAGCTCGCGGAACGACATCGACGGGGTGATGTGCGTGCGCAGCACCACGGTGTTCACGAAGAAGCCGAGGACGTCGGCGAACCGGCGGTCGTCGCGACCGGCCAGCACCGTGCCGATCGTGACGTCCTCCTGTCCCGAATGGAGGGACAACAGGGCCTGGAACACCGCGGCCATGGCACTGGAGAGCGCGCAGCGATTCCGCAGGGCGAAGGCGCTGAAAGCCTTGGTGAGCTCGGCGGGGAACTCGAAATCGACGTGGTCGCCCGCGAAACCGGGATTACCCGTGCGCGGCCGGTCCGTCGGCAGCCGCAGCGGCTCGAAGCCGTCGAGCTCACGCCGCCAGTAGTCGAGATGCTCCGCCACCGAGCCGGTGCCGGCGCGTTGCACCGCGACGAACTCCTCGTAGGTCACGTCGAGCGGCGCGAGGGTCTCCGACCGGTAGAGCCGGACGACGTCCTCGGTCACGATCTGGATGGACCGCCCGTCGGTGATGATGTGGTGGTTCACCAGGCACAGCACGGCCGATCCGTCGGCGCATTCGACCACCATCGCGCGGACCGGCGGCGCCGCCGCGAGGTCGAACGGTTCACTGACCAGGTCGGCCGTGTGCTTCTGCCACTCGTTCTCGCCCGGCCCCGCCGTCCGCCGCGCCACCGGGATGCGGAAGCCAGGGGTCGGTACGGCGGCGGGTGTCCCCGATCCGTCCACGACGAACCGCCAGCGGAGCACCGGATGGCGGTCGACGAGCCCGCCGAGTGCCCTGTCAAGCGCTTCGAAATCGACGCCGTCGTGGAACCGGAGGACGATCGGGATGTTGTACGCGGCGCTGGTCCGGTCGAGTTGCTGCACCAGCCACAGCCGCTCCTGTCCGAGCGACAACCTCATCGACTTCTCCTTCATCCGGCGTTCGCTCGTTGGGGGGCGACGACCTCGCGGTCCGTCGCGGCTTCGATCAGGGCCTTTTCGTCGACTTTCCCGTTGCGGGTGAGCGGGATCTCGTCGACCACCACCCAGCGGGCGGGTATCGCGTAACTCGGCAGCTGCTGTGACAGGAACGCGCGCAGGGACCGGAAATCCGTGTCCTGTCCGGGGTGCGCGACGACGGCCGCCACGAGCTGAGGGCTTTGGCCCGGTTGCCGGGCGACGACGATCACGGCATCGCGGAGACCGGGGTGACCGGCGAGGATGGTGCCGATCTCCTCGGTCTCGATGCGGTGGCCGTCGAGTTTGATCTGCTTGTCCGCGCGGCCGAGGAAGAGCACGTCGCCGTTCGGGTCGAGCCGGACCAGATCACCCGTGCGGTACAGGCGTTCGTCCACGTCCGGGGAGAAGTGGCCGAACCGCTTGCCCGTTTCGGTCTCGTCGTCGAGATAGCCGTCGGCCAAACCCGCTCCGGCCGCGTACAGTTCGCCGATCCCGCCAGGAGGCACGAGACGCGCGTTCCGGTCGAGAACGAAGACCCTGGTACCGGCGATCGGCCTGCCGATGGGCAGCGGGCCGTCGATCTCCGCGCTGCCGCGCACGGTGTGCGTGGTCGTGAAGGTGGTGTTCTCGGTGGGCCCGTATCCGTTGGTGAGCACCAGACCGGGGTACGACTCGAGGACTTGCGCCGCCGCGTCGTGCGGGACGACCTCGCCGCCGCTCAAGAGCCAGCGGAGCCCGGCGAGTGCCTGCGGCCGTGACTTGACGACCAGCCGGAACAGGCTGGCCGTCAGCCAGGCGACCGTGACTTCCCGTTCGGTGAAGAACTTTTCGAGCTTCCGGACCGTCGGAAGCCTTCCGGGGAAGGCCTCCAGTGTCGCTCCGTTGAGCAAGGTCACCCAGATCTCGTACGTCGACGCGTCGAACGCCAGCGGCGCCATCCGCAGCACCCGATCGCCGGGGCGCATCTGGAGCTCCGGCGTCCGCGCCAGCCGCGTGACCGCGCGATGCGGGACGACGACACCCTTCGGTTCCCCGGTGGAGCCCGAGGTGAACGCGATGTACGCCGTCCGGCCCGGATCGTCTGGCACTGCCGGCTCGGTGGCGGTGTCGATTTCCGTTCCAGGGAGCCAGGAATCGACCCGGACGAGTGCGCGCAGGACGGGATGACCCGCCGAGGCGGCGTCGACCACCACTGCCGCGGGCGCCAGCTTGCCGACGATCCGCGCCAGCCGTGCTTCGGGCGCGTCCTCGTCGAATCCCGCGTACGCGGCGCCGGCGCGGACGATCGCGACCAGCGCCACGATCTCGCCGACGGACCGCCGGGTCGCGACGAGCACCGTGTCACCGGGCCGGACCCCGGCCCGCCGCAGCACACCGGCGTACTCGTCGGCGGCCCGCGCGAGCTGCCCGTACGTCAGCTCGGCGCTCGCGTCGCGGACCGCGACCGCCTGCGGACGGAGCTCGGCCTGTTCCAGGAACAGGCTTTCGATGCCCGCCGGAGGCGTGTCCGCGCCGACCAGCCCGTCGAGGAGGCGACGGCGTTCCGGCGCGATGCAGCGCACGTCCTCCAGCGAACCCCCGAGGGAAGTCAGCTCGTTCACCGCGGCGGCGACGTCGTCGACGAACCCGTGCTCGGAGCCCGGCACCTCGGTGACGAACCGGACCTCGCCGGACCGCAGATCCCCGTGCAGGGAACTGAGCACGAGATCCACCGGCCCGTCTTCGACGACGCCGACCGGGTGGACCGACCCCAGGAAGTCTTCGATCCACGCCTCGTCGTCGACCCGGACCCGGATCACCCGCCCCGCGACCGAGATCGCGGCCTCGCCCGCCGCCGTCCACCGGCACAGGGTCACCGCGAACGCGGCCAGCACCAGTGCCGCGCGGCGGTACTCGGAGGGCTCGACCGCGAGCTCGGTCTTCAGCTCGTAGGGAGCGGCGAGCACATCAGGCATCGGCCTCGCTGCTCCCCGCGCGCTTGCGCTCCAGCCGGACATGAAGGTGGTCGGGCCGCCGGAAGATGTGGCCCCGCTCCCGCAGCCGCCAGAAACCCTGCCGGACACCGTCGAGCGAACCGCTGAGCCGGACGCCGCCGAACCGCTGCGACAACCGCTCGAACAGCGTGTCGAACTCCGCCAAGGCCAGCTGGATGCCCAGGCAGGTGTGCGGGCCCGCCGAAAAGGCGAGCAGCCGCTGGTCTGTCCGCTCCGGGCGCCAGGAATCCGGATCCTCGAAGGCGTTCTCGTCGCGGCTGGCGCTGCCCAGTGAGAGCAGCAGCGCGGACCGGCGCGGGATGTCCACCCCGTGCAGGTTCAGGTCCCTGGTCGCGTACCTGAGGATGGTGTGGCTCGGCGGTTCCCACCGCAACGTCTCGCGCACCACCTGCGTGCGGTATTCCTGATCCGCCAGTGTCGACAGGTCGACATTGTGTGCCAGAACCGCGTACATGATCTTGCCGATGGTGGCGACGCTCGTCTCGGTGCCGGCCAGCAGGAACAGCGTGGCCGTGCCCAGCATGGACTCGTCGAGCGGTTCGCCCGGCGGGAAGACGAGGTCGAGGAACGGCATCCGGTCGCCCTCACGGCGTCGAGCGAGCTTGTCCTTGAGGTAGTCGATCAGCTCCGCCTTGGCCGCGAGCGCCGAGTCCAGCGAGGTCGCCGGGAACTCGATCGCGCCCGCCAGCGGAAGGACCCGGGGGCGCAGCCAGGCCGCGTCCTCCGGCGGCAACCCGAACAGCCGGGTGACCATCGCGTACGGCACGCCGACCGCGACCCGCTCCATGAACTCGACGTCGATCTCGTCCTTGGCTCCCATTTCGGCCTCGATCGAGTCGAGGACCTGGTCCACCGCGGGAACGAGGATCTCCGTGCGAAGCCGCTTCACCGACCCGCCGGCGAACAGCGGCATGAACAGCTTCCGCAGATCGCGATGGCGAGGGCCGTCGGTGTCCAGCAGCGTCCGGCCGAACAGCCGCCTGCTGCTGCGCATCGGGAAGCCGCTGCCGACCTCGCGATCCGACAGCAGGTTCTGCACGTCTTCGAACCTGGTGACCAGGAAGGCGTTGAACGCCTCCGACCAGTACACCGGCTCCGAGCGCCGGAGCTCTTTGTAGATGGGCCAAGGGTCGGCGAGGAATTCGTCGGAGCTGAAGTCCAGCTTCACCGTGGTGGGGCTCATTTGTCGCCTCCGTTTCCGACCAGCTCGGTCCGGGACTTCAGCTGGCGGGCGGCTTCTTCCGAGGTCAGCCGGATCGATTCGGTGGTGCCGTCGTATCCGCCGGTGAGGGCGGGCAGGACCTCGTGCGCGAGCCCCGTCAGCTGTTCGAGGGTCGCCTGGTGCGAAACCCACCTGGGGACGAAGAAGTTCAGCGACACCGGGTCACCGACGCGGTCGAGGAGATCGCGGATCCGGGCGGCACAGGTCGCGGCGTCGCCGACGATGAACCCGCCCGTGTCGACGAGGTTCTGCAACGTCTTGCGGTGCGCGACGGGGGAATCCGGGATGGGCATGCCCAGGGTGTTGCGGTACAGGCCGCGGCGCAGCGCGGAAAAGCCCTCGAGCAGTTCTTCCACGCCCGCGGCGGGGGAGTCGGCGATGTGGACGAAGACGTTGCATCGGACCCGCGTCCCACCGGCGGACTTGTTCCGGTACGACTCCACCCGCTCGGTCAGCGCGCCGACCGGATCCGGGTCCATACCAGGCCGGATGGAGCCCCACGGCGGTGCCACGTGGACGGTCGGGGTCGTCGCGGTGTCGGTCAGGAGCTCGATTCCGGCCGGGCTGAGCGAAGACGCGACGACGGTCTCGATGGTGCCCGCGCCCCTGAGCGGCTGGAGCTGCAGGACTGCCTTCTTCGCGGTGAACCACGGTGTCGTGGTGTTTACCGTCTCGCCGTTGAGAAGCGCTTGCACCGTCGCCAGCGCCGCCCGGAAGTGATCGCGGACCGAGGCCGGATCCACCCCGATCATTTCCATGTCGTGGACGTACGTCCCGGTCCCGACACCCAGGATCGCCCGCCCGGCGGTGAGGTGATCGAGCAGCACGATCCGTTCCGCGACATGCAGGGGATGGTGATACGGAAGCGGGATCACACCGGTGGCGAAGTGGATGCGGCGCGTCTCGCGGGCCAGCGCCGCCATCAGCATCTCAGGGGAGCTGAGCGTGCTCCAGCCGCTGGAATGGTGCTCGCCGAGCCAGATCTCGTCGAAACCCAGGTCGTCGACCAGGCCGCACAGCTCGATATCGCGCTTCAGCGACGCGTGCGGGCTGACCGAGGGGTCGTGGAAGGGAGGCAGGAAGCAGCCGAAGGCCTTGGTGTGCATGATGACGGGAACTCCTGATCTTGGGTCCGGGGAAAGGGCTCAGGCCGACGGGACCTGCTCCAGCAGGTAGTCGCAGAACTTGTCCACAGTGGTCAGATCCTCGTTCTCTTCGAGGTCGATGAACACGTCGAGCTTCGTCTCGATCTTCTCGATGAGCGCCAGGTACTCGATGGAGCTCATACCCGTCTCGGGGAACTCCGTGTCCGCCTCGATGGTCTGGTTTTCCAGAACGCCGCCTGCGACTTCGGACAGGAGGGAGAAAATCTGCTGACGCAATTCCGTCCGCGCGTCTTCCGCGTTCATGTGTCCCCTTTGCTGAATCCGCGCATACGGGCGCGAATGGATGATTTCTCAAGGTGTTTCCACCGCGATCGGGCGCGGCGGACCAGGCCGGTGGTTTCAGACCTGTTTACGTTGGTGCGGCAGAGAAAAGCGCCACAGTGTGCGCTCCGCCGTTCCGCCCAGTGACTCCATTGTGTCTCGAAGCGTCCGCGATCCGCAACCGTCCGCGTCGCCGGTGTTCTTTGTTCTTCGTTGGTCAGGCGACGAAAAAGGGGCTTTCCGCGCATCGTGTGCGTGGAAAGCCCCTTCTGGTCGGGTCAGCGCTTGCGCTTCTGGAGGAGTTCCGCGAACTGCCGCCAGTCCTCCGCCCGCGCCTTGGCGAGTTCGGAGATCAATTCCAGCCGGTGTTCGGGGATGTTCCTCGCCACTTGATCCCACTCGTCGCGGTCGTTCAGATGGCCGTCGAGCAACCGCACCAAGGTGCGCCCGGACTCGGTGTAGCGAATGGTGGGATCCGAGCGGAGCCGTTCCATCGCCGCTTGATTGTCGGCGCCCGGTGTCGTGCCGGGGTCGCCGGCTTCGGCCTGCCGGAGGCGAGGTCTCGCCGAGGCACGTGCCGGGGCCTCGCCCGGTGTCGCCGTGGGTGACGAATCCTCGCCGTGGCGGTGCCGATGGCGCACGTCGTGCGCCGTCGCGAGGGAAATCCCCGCGCCGCGCGCGATTTCCCGGATCGAGGCGGTGGGATTGCTCGAAATCAGCTCGTGAGCGCGCCGCCGTCCTTGCGTCGGGTCCAGCGCACGGATGCGTCCGTCCCGGCCGACGTGGGCGTTCGACTGGGGAACTTCCCCACTCGAACGACGGCGCAACTTGCCGACCGTCTTGTGCGACAGGCCCGTGACCGCCGCGATCGCGCGGTCGGACCAGTGCGCGCGGACGTCGAGAATCCGGCAGGCGGCGGTCTTGCGGTCGGCGAGGGAAAGCGGCAGACCGTGTGCGATGTTCGACTTCACCGCGAGGATGAACGCGGCCTGCTCGTCGCCGTCGAAGAACCGCGCGTTGATCACGGTGGCCTTCTTCAGCCGCGCCGCCTGCAACCGATGTGTGCCGTCGATCACTCGCATCGTGGAACGGTGCACGAGAATCGGCGGAAGCGGGGCGTCCGTTTCGGCGAGCACTCGCGCGTACGCCAGATCAACCCCCGCCGCCCTCGGGGAATCTTCCACGGACAACTCGTCGAGCGGTACCTCGACGACCTCGCCCAACGGTGGATCCGAGCCCGCGGAGGCCCACTCACCTTCCCTCCTGGCGGTGGGGATCTGCGTGCCGTCCGCAGTTTTCTCCTTATGCCAGTTTAACATCTTCTAGCCCCCAGAGCACTTGGTGAATGTCAAACCTTTGCCACTATTCAAGCGGGCGGGAGTGGTTGTCAAGTGCCGCGAGTTGAGCCGCGGTGGCTCACTGCTGGTCGCCTGGGTGTTCGACCACGGACTCGGCGGCTTGGTGGGTTTCGTGCGGTGTCGTTGAGTTCGCCGTCACTGTGCGTTGCCGTCGACGTCGGGCAGAACCCTTGAGGGGTAAGGCAAACTCGACAGGCGCCGTAAGTCGCTTGACGGGAGCACGTCGTCCGCGCAACCTGGTCTGGACCCCCGCGGACGGAAGGAACCGCAGGAACCGGTCGAACGACGGATCGGCTGATTCGCCCGTGAATATCCCGGGGATCTATCGTTGAATGATGGGACGATTCTTTCGTGCCGTTCGTCGGGTCGAGAACGAAATGGCCGTCGCCGAGCGATCGGCCCGATTTCGGCGCACCCGGCGTGAGGCGCGACCGACGTTGCGAAAGCCACTTTCGCAACACGGTCGTCGAGGGAGCGAAGGGCTCAGACCACCTGCAGAGCTGACGATGGAGGATTTGGGACGTTCAGTGTCCTAAATCCTCCATCGTCGCGAAGGCACACCTAGCCAGGCCCGGCTGCGTCGCGAAAGCCACTTTCGGGACGCCTGGGGTCCCGAAAGTGGCTTTCGCGACGCAGCCGTTGCGGAGTGCCCAGCCGACGCCCCCAGGAATCCGCCCCTCAAGAGGGTCAAAGCCATTCGGCATCGGTGGCGATGCGGATCGCGTGGACTCGGTTGCGGGCGTTGAGTTTGGTGACGATCGCGGCCAGGTAGTTCCGGACCGTCCCGGGGGAAAGGAAAAGCTCGGCCGCGATGTCGGCCACGTCGCGCCCGAGTGCGGTCACCCGCAGGATCTCGATTTCGCGTGTGGTCAGCGGGCAGTCGTCGGTTTCCCAGGCGGCCAGCGCCAGTTCGCTGTCGATCACGCGCCGTCCGAGCGCGACGGAACGCACCGCGTTGGCCAGTTTGTCCGACGGCGCGTCCTTGAGCAGGAAGCCGTTCACCTTCGCGTCGAGCGCGCGCCGGACCGTGCCCGGGCGGCCGAGGCTGGTGAGGATCAGCGTGTGGCAGCCGGGCAGGCTTTCGCGGATCTCCCTGGCGGCGGTCAGCCCGTCCTTGCCCGGGAGGTCGATGTCGATGACCGCGACGTCGGGCTGGACGGACTTCGCGGTCGGGAGGATCTGGTCACCCGAAGCGACTTGGGCGACGACCTCGATGTCGGATTCCAGGTTCAGCAGCGCGACGAGCGCACCACGGACCATGTGCATATCTTCGGCAAGCAGCACTTTGATCACCACGAAGCACCTCGCACCCCAGTTCAGTGGCTCCGCCGTGATTCTACGGCAATCTCAACCCCCGCGGTGATTCCCCGGAATACGCTTTCCGGTGCGGCGATCGGGGGACGCCGGTCGCGTCATTGTCCGCAGCCGGATGCCGCAACGGAATCGGCTTTCACAGCGCGTCCAGCTCCTGTGGCCAGTAGAGGGCCTTCCTGGTGAACCCGAGCAGCTCGAACTCCGAACGCGCCCAATCGATCCGGATCCGGATCGCGAGTTCGGGGGCCACGGTCAGCAGGAACCGGTCCGGGCCGCCGCCGACCTTGAAAACGCCGTAGGTCAGGAACGCGGATCCGTCGCAGATGGCGAACAACGCGGTGAAAACCGTCGCCCGCTCACTTTCCGGAATCGAATCCAGCCATTCCAGCCCGCCGGTCAGCTCCAGCCGCACCGCCATCCGAGCCTCCTCACCGAACCGGCTCCCAGCATGGCGGAATCCGGCGGTGTGCGGCGTCTCGCATCCTGCGCGGAACATGCCGAAGGGGACGCCCCGCGTGGGACGCCCCCTTCGACCGAGAGGCCTAGGCCTGTTGGTAGCGCTTGAGATACTCGCCGGTCAGCGAGCTCTCCGCGGTCAGGAGCTTCTCGGGCGGGCCGGTGAAGACGATCTCGCCGCCGTTCTTGCCGCCGCCCGGGCCGAGGTCGATGATCCAGTCGGCCTGCTCGATCACCGCCAGGTTGTGCTCGACCACCACCACCGTGTTACCCGCGTCGACCATGCCGTTGAGCAGGCCGAGCAGCATGTCGATGTCGGTCATGTGCAGGCCGGTGGTCGGCTCGTCGAGGATGTAGACGTTGCCGCCGCCGGAAAGCCGGTCCGCCAGCTTGATCCGCTGGCGTTCACCACCGGACAGCGTGCTCAGCGCCTGCCCCAGCCCGAGGTAACCGAGCCCGGTCTCGATCAGCGCGTTCACCTTCGCCAGCACCGGTGCCTCGGTGAAATACTCCGCCGCCTGCTCGGCCGACAGCTCCAGCACGTCGGCGATCGACTTGCCACGCAGCTTGTGCGCGAGCACCTCATCCTTGAACCGCCGCCCGTCGCAGCTTTCGCAGTGCGTCGTGATCGGGTCCATATAGGACACTTCGGTGATCAGCACGCCGCGGCCCTGGCATTCCTCGCAGGCGCCCTGGGAGTTGAAGCTGAACAACGCCGCGTTCGCCCCGCTCGCCTTCGCGAAGAGCTTGCGCACCGGGTCCATCAGTCCGAGGTACGTCGCCGGCGTCGATCGGGAGGACGCCGCGATCGGCGTCTGGTCCACGAAGATCGCGTCCGGATGTGCCTCGCGGAAGACGCCGGAGATCAACGAGCTCTTGCCCGAACCCGCGACACCGGTGACCGCGGTGAGCACCCCGGTCGGGATGTCGACCGAGACGTTCTTCAGGTTGTGCAGTGAAGCCCGTTTGATCGGCAGCTTTCCCTTGGCGGGTCGCGGATCCGTCTTGACGACACCGGCGCGTGCCAGCCCGGCCCCGGTCAGTGTCTTGCCGGCGCGCAGCTGCCGGTACGTCCCCTGGAAGACGACCTCGCCGCCGTGCACACCCGCACGCGGCCCGATTTCGACCACGTGGTCGGCGATCTCGATGACGTCCGGGTCGTGTTCGACCACCAGGATGGTGTTTCCCTTGTCTCGCAACGCCCGCAGCAGGTCGTTGAGCCTGCCGACGTCGCGGGGGTGCAGGCCGACGCTGGGCTCGTCGAAGATGTACGTCAGCCCGGTCAGGTCGCTGCCAAGGTGCTTGACCAGCTTGAGCCGCTGCCCTTCACCGCCGGACAGCGACGTCGTCGCGCGGTCCAGCGAAAGGTAGCCGAGGCCGATCGCCTCGATGCGTTCGAGCGCGGCCAGTACCCCTTGCGCCATCGCGCTGGTCTGCTTGTCCTTGATGGACCGGATCAGCTCGATCAGATCGGTGATCTGCAGTTCGCACCACTGCGCGATGTTCTTGCCCGCCAGTTTGGTCGCCAGCGCGGCCTCGCTCAGCCGTCCGCCGCGGCAGGCCGGGCAGGGTCCCTCGGTGATGAACTTCTCCGCCTGGGCGCGGGTCTTCTCGCTCATCGACCCGGTGTCGCGTTTGAGGTGGCGCCGGGTGAAGTTCGCGACCAGTCCCTCGAACGTCAGCGTCTGCGTCTTGCCGTTCTTGAAGGTGAGCTGGACCTTGCCCTCCTTGCCGTGCAGAAGGGTGTCCATCTCCTTCGCGGTGTACTTGTTGAGCTTCTTGGCCGGGTTGATGGCGTCGTGGTTGGCGTAAAACTGCCAGCCGGGGCTGCCGACGGGATAGCCCGGCACCAGGATCGCGCCCTCGTCGAGCGACTTCGTCATGTCGAGCATCAGCTCGGGATCCGGACGTAATGCGCGCCCGATGCCCTCGCAGTCGGGACACATCCCGTTGGGGTCGTTGAAGGAGTACAGCGACGGGTTGCCCGCGCTGGGCTTTCCCTGACGCGAGAACAACACCCGCAGCAGCGGATGGATGTCGGCGACCGTGCCGACCGTCGAGCGGGCGTTCCCGCCGAGCGGGCGCTGGTCGACCACGACCGGGGTGGTCAGGTTCTCGATGCTGTCCACATGCGGTCGTTCGTGTTTGGGCAGCTGGTTGCGGATGAACCAGGGGAAGGTGGCGTTCAGCTGACGCTGTGCCTCGACGGCGATCGTGTCGAAGACGACGGAGGACTTCCCGGAACCCGACACCCCGACGAAAACCGTGATCTGGTTCTTCGGGAGCTCGAGGGAGACATCCTTCAGATTGTTCTCGTGAGCGCCGGTGACGCGGATTCCCTCACCCGCCGGTTGCTTGGTCTTGCGGGCTGCGGCAGTCACAGAAGGTCCTTTCCTCGCCGTCGCGCGTGAATGATCGCGCCTGCTCGCCAGTATCGCAGTGCCGATGCTTCCCCGGTAGTCCATTCACGTGCGATCGGGGTATGTTTTCGTCACGACGTGATAATGAATTTTTCACGTCGGCGGTGAACGCGATTTCCGCGAATTCAGCCCGCCCGGTTGTAGACGGCTCCGATGACGCCGGTCTTCAGCGAATTCGACTTCGTCAGGGTCAGCGGGATCTCCTTGCCGACGCCGTCGAACAGCCGTGCTCCCTCGCCTGCCACCAGCGGCATGATGTTGAGCGCCAGCTCGTCCAGCAGGTCTTCGGCGAGCAGCCAGCTCACCAGTTTCGGGCTTCCCGGCACGCGGATCGTCTTGCCGGGGGCTTCCTTCAGCCGGGTGATCTCGCCCGCGATGTCGCCGGTGATCAGGCTCGTGTCCGGCCAGGTCAGCGTCGCTTCGTCGAGCGTCGAAGAAACGACGTATTTGTGCGTGCCGTTGAGGAACGCCGCCATCGGGTTGCTGTCCCCCTGCGGCTTCCACATCTGCTCGAAAGCCAGGTAGGTGTCCTTGCCCATCAGAATGGCGTCCGAGGCGGCGAGGCTCTCGGCGATGCCTTCGCTCATTTCGTCCGACCAGTACTGGCCCATCCAGCGGTCGGGGCGTTCCGCCACCCCGTCCAGCGACATGAACAATCCCGCGGCGATTTCACGCATGAGAACTCCTTCGTTAGCCGGAAGCCTGAGTTCAGGCCGCGGGCCGATCCTCCCATTGCCGCTCGCGACGCTCCAAAGGATCCAGCACGACGGAAGAGCTCCAGCGGACCGGCAGCGCCGATAATGCGCGCATCGTCGGCGAGACCGTCCAGTCCAGGGACGATTCGGGTACGGCGAGCGAGAGTTCCGGCGCTCGGCGGGAAAGCGCGCGCAGCGCCGACTGGACCTCGACCCGCGCGAGGTGGGCGCCGATGCAGTGGTGCGTGCCGTGCCCGAAGGACAGGTGCCTGCCGTTGCGGTCCATCGCGAACCGGTCCGGTTCGGCGAAGACGTCCTCGTCGCGGTTGACCACCGGCAGCAGCGCGGTCACCAGGTCGCCGGGTTCGATCCGCGTGCCGGCGAGGGTGACGTCCTCCGTCGCGATCCGCGTCATGCTGAAGTTCACCGCGGGGCTGTAGCGCAGCGCTTCCTCGACGGTGGCGTCCAGCACCGCCGGGTCCGAGTCCAGCTCGGCCAGCAGTCCCGGCCGGGAGATCACGCACAGCACCGTGTTGGTGATCTGCGCGGCCGCCAGCGCGTGCCCGTCGAAGAACAGCGACGCCGCCAGGCCGGTCAGCTCGCTTTCGTCGAGCGCCCCCGAGCGGTGCGCCTCGATGAGTTCCGCCATCAGCCCGGACGGCGGGTCCTCGGTGTCGGCGAGCATCATCGCGACCTCGTCGTGCAGCAGCAGTTCGCCCTGGTAGACGGCGGATCGCGGGGAGCCCGGCTTCCCGAGGCGCGCGTTCGCGCGTTTGCGGACGGCGTCGCGCCGCGACCGCGGCACCCCCAGCAACTCGGCCTGCGCGCTGAAGGTCAGCGGGGCGCAGAAATCGGCGAGCAGGTCCGCGGTGGGACCCGCCGCGATCAGCCTGTCGAGCAGGTCGGTGGCGGCGGTTTCCACGTAGCCGCGCAGCTGCTCCGCCCGGCGCGCGGAGAACGCGCCGCCGATCAGCTTCCGGATCCGGGTGTGCCGGGGCGGGTCGAGATCGGTCACCGACATCCGGGTGGCCGGGCCACGCGGATGGGTCGTCTCGGCCAGCACGGCCCGGCTGAACCGCTTGTCACGCAGGAATTCGCGCGCTTCGGAATAGCTGCTCACCAGCCATTCACGCCGCCCGTCGCGCGGGCGGGAACTGAGGGGGCACCCGGCAGGGACGTCGTCCCCGACGAGTAGCCGCCGATGCCGTCCCTCGGCGAAATCCGAGCCTCCACGACCTCCTGTTACGTCGGCCATCTGGTCCCTCCTCCGATCAGTCGTTCCGGGCGGGTACGCGCAGGGCGAGCAGGCAAACCGCGACCGAGGCCACGGACAAGGCCGCGATGGCGACCCGCAGGTCGGTGTGGCCGGCGATCTGGCCGACCACGGCCGGGCCGAGCAACAGGCCGACGCTGGCCAGCGACGCGGCCGAGCCGATCACCGCGCCGCGATCCTCCGCCGTCGCGCCGCGTCCGATCAGCCCGTAGACGGTGGGTGTCGAGACCGAGATCGCGCCGCCCACCACGGCGGTGCCGATCAGGCCGTGAACCGGCGCGTCGGCAAGGGAAAGCAGCAGTACGCCCACTCCGGAGAGCGCGCCGGAGGCGAGCAGGACCAGGCGATCCGACGCGCGGCCGGACAGCCAGTGCCCGCCGAGCCTGCCCAGCGCCATGCCCGCGGCGAAGATGCCGGGCGCGGCGGCGGAGATCCCGACCGGTGCGTGGGTGACGTCGGCAAGGAAGACCGCGCTCCACTGCTGCACCCCGCTTTCCACGGCCATGGCCAGCGCGGCCAGCAGGCACAGCAGCAGGACCGCCGAGCCGAGCCGCAACCGCTTTCCCGGTTCGCGGCCCTGCCGCACCAGCCGTCCCGGCACGGAGCTCCTCGCCGCGACCGCGCCGATCACGACCAGCGTCGAAAGCGTCAGCGCGATCGCCTCGGCGGGGACACCCGCGCTCCGCGCCGCCCCGGTGCCGAGGCTGCACGTCAACAGGCCGACGCTGAACAACGCGTGCGCGCGGTTCATCACGCGTGGCCCGTCGCCTGCTTCGGCGGACGCCGCCAGCGCGACCACGACCACATTGCAGGCGCCGGATCCGAATCCGAACAATCCCAAGGTCAGGAACAAGCCGGGAACGGATCCGGCGAGTGCGGGCATCGGTGCGATGAGCGCGAATCCGGCGAAGGTCGCGACGGCCACCGGGCGGCCGAACCGGTCGAGCAGTTTGCCGATCGCGAACATGGCGGGCATCGCCGCGAGCGCGCCGATCAGCAACGCGGCACCTAGTTGCGCCTCGCCCGCGCCGGTGGCGTGGCGGACGTCCGGCAACATCGAAAGGTACGGGCCCCACAATGCGCCGTACGCGGCGAATCCGGCGAAGACCGTGCCGGTCCGCGGAGCTGCGGTGATGACGGCGACCATGGCCGAAGCGGTCCTTTCCTGGCTGGGTAATCGCGTTTTCGCCGAAAGGCGGACATTTGCAGATTAGCAGCGGAATTCGGGAGACGACCACGATTATTTACCGCATTTATGGAGAAGTACGGCCGCGTGCCGCGCGGGTATGGTCGGCGACAGTGTGATTTTTGATGATGGGACATTTATCCCGAAAATGAATAATTCATACCCGAGAGGTTAACCATTCACTCCTCCCGCGCCGCGTCCGGTCGCATGATGTAACCGCACGAGAGTGTCTCCGTAGTGAGGAACAGGAAGGTAGTGCGTCATGTTGCAGAACGTCGAACCCGCGACCGCGTCGAGGGCCGGCCCGGGGCCGCGGGGGATCGAGACGGAATTCGCGATCCACGCCGAGGGGCTGGTGAAACGGTTCGGCGAGACGACCGCGCTCGACGGGGTCGACTTGACCGTCCGCACGGGTACCGTGCTCGGGGTCCTCGGCCCGAACGGCGCCGGTAAGACCACCACGGTCCGGATCCTGTCCACGCTGGTGACGCCGGACGAGGGCCACGCCACCGTGGCCGGATACGACATCGAAAAAGACGCCCACCAGGTGCGGCAGCTGATCGGACTGACCGGGCAGTACGCCTCGGTCGACGAAAGCCTGACCGGCGTGGAGAACCTGCTGCTGATCGGGCGGCTGCTCGGCTTCTCGCGGCGGGCGGCCAAGGCCCGCGCGCATGAGCTCCTGGAGCGGTTCTCCCTCACCGAGGCGGGTGGACGGGCGGCCAAGGGCTACTCGGGCGGTATGCGCCGCCGGCTCGACCTGGCCGCCAGCCTGGTCGGCGACGCGCGCCTGCTGTTCCTGGACGAGCCCACGACCGGTCTCGACCCGCGCAGCAGGCTCGAGCTGTGGGACGTCGTGCGCGGCCTGGTCGCCGACGGTGTCACGGTGCTGCTGACCACGCAGTACCTCGAAGAGGCCGACGCGCTCGCCGACGAGATCGTGGTCGTCGACCACGGCAAGGTGATCGCCAAGGGCACCCCGGACGAGCTCAAGGCCAGCACCGGCGCCCAGCGCCTGACGGTGCGCGGCGCCCAGCCCGCCGACCTCGAGAAGGTCGTGCGGCTGGTCGGCGAGATCGCCGGCGTGACGCCGGACATCTCGGGTCAGGTCGTCAGCGTCCCGGTCACCGACCCGGCGGCGTTGCCCGGCGCGGTCCGGCGGCTGGAGGAGGCGGGCATCGTCATCGGCGAGCTGTCCCTGCGCAGCTCCAGCCTGGACGAGGTGTTCCTGAGCCTGACCGGACGTCCGGCCGAGGACACCGCCGACGAGACCGAGGAGGAGATCCGATGACCGCCGCGACCACGACGCTGCCGCCGCAGTTGTCGGCCCGGGTCGGGTTCTTCCAGGGCATCTCGCAGATGTTCACCCTCGCCTGGCGAAGCACGGTTTCGGTCAAGCACGAGCCGAAACAGCTGGCCGACATCAGCTTCCAGCCGATCATCTTCACCCTGCTGTTCACGTTCGTCTTCGGTGGCGCGATCTCCGGTGACCGGCACGCGTACCTGCAGTTCATGATCCCCGGCATGCTCGTGATGAGCATGCTGTTCGCGACCATCAACGTGGGCATCGGCCTCAACACCGACCTGTCCCAGGGCGTGTTCGACCGGTTCCGTTCGCTGCCCATCGCACGCTGGGCGCCGCTGGCCGGGCGGATCATCGGCGACCAGTTCAAGCAGGTCTGGTCCGTGCTGCTGGTGGTCGGTGTCGGGCTGCTGCTCGGTTTCCGGCCGGAGAAGGGTTTCCTCGGCGTGCTGGCGGCCGGGCTGCTGCTGCTGGTGTTCGCGATCGCGTTCTCCTGGGTGCCCACGCTGGTGGGCGTCGCCGCCGACCAGGCGGAGAAGGTCCAGGTCTTCGCGTTCGCGGTGATCCTGCCGCTGAACTTCGTCAGCGGGGTGTTCGCGCCGGTCGAGTCGATGCCGGCATGGCTCCAGGCGTTCGCCGAGGTCAGCCCGGTGGCGATCCTGCTCAAGGCGTGCCGCGGCCTGATGAACGGTGGTGTCGGGGTCACCTCGGCGGTGGTCTGGTCGCTCATCTGGGCGGCCGTGATCGCGATCGTGTTCGGGGCACTTTCGGTACGTGCCTTGAAGAAGCGGATCTGAGTATTCGTCGCTCGAACACCGAAGCCGTGACGCCTGCGCGCCACGGCTTCGGTGTTTCAGTGGCCTGGACCGGGGAGCGCCGATGGACGAACTGGATTACAACACCTGCAATGCCACCTTCCGGAGCCTGACCGATCAGCAGCGGCTGATGGTCGAGGAGACAGCGAGACTGATCGGCGCGGGCGACGATCTCGAACTCACGTCGTACGGCTGCGGGTTCGGCATGTTCGAACTGGAGCTGATCGCGCGGGTGCCGCGGAGAACGGTGTGGTTCCAGGGTGTCGACACCAACGGCGAAGCGGTGGAACGGCTGCGCACGGAGCTGACCGGACTGCCGAAGGTGCGTGGCCACCGCGTGCTCACGGCGAGCATGGCCGACGTCGCCGACTTCCGGATCGCGCCGACCGAGTACGGCCTGTTCGTCCAGTCGCTGTGCTACCTCGACGCCGATGACGGCATGGCCGTGCTGAAGGAGGCCCGAAACCGGCACCGGGTCCTGATCGTGGCGGTGACCCCGCTGAACCGGCTGAACGGTCCCTTCGCGGAATCCCTCGCACGGCAAGGCGTCACGCGTCCGCTGTTCGCGCAGACGCTCGCGGAGGAACTGGCACGGTTCGGCATCGAGTTCCGGTCCGTCACGGTGGGCGCGGAGATCACGGTGCCGGTTTCCGAGCCGGCGCACCGCCTTCTCGAGTTCCTGACCTTCGCCCGGCACCAGCCGTGGCACGGCGGGACGAGCCGCGCGGAGCTGCTCGACGCCGTCGGCGAGCTGGGGACGCTCTCCGCGGGGCACGTTCGCATTCCGCACCCGGTCGAGGTCTTCGCCATCGGGTAGGGAGGCCGTCACTCGCGTGATTGAAGACGTAACTCGCGTGTCTGGAGACGTAACTCGCGTGTCTCCGGCCGGATGACACCTGGTGGCGAGAGTTCCGCCTCCAAGCACGCGAGTTACGTCTCCAAGCACGCGAGTTCCGCCTCTGATCACGGACTTCAGTGGGGGTAAGGGCAAGGCTTTCGCGACACCTCGCCAGCCAGCCAGGCCGCCCTGCCACGTGCGGAAGTCCGTGAGGGCCTCCTTCACTACCTTCAGGGTAGGGAAGGAGGCCCTCACGGACTCCCGGCCAGCCGGGCCCCGGACAGGGCGGAACCCGGGCCCAGAGGAGGGAAGGCCCGGGTTCCGATGGGGAGGGTCAGGCGGCCGTGCCCGGTTTGGGCAGCTGCTGCTTGGCCGGGGTGTTCTGATAGGACGCCAGCTGCCAGCCGCCGTCCCGTTTGACGACCGTCCACGAGGCACGGATCGACTGGGAGTCGGCGACCTCGGTCTCGCCGGGGCCGAGCACGCCGCCCTGGGTGATCAGGACGCCGGAGTCCGGGGTGAAGAACCGGATCTCCAGCGGACGCCCGGTGACCTGGGTGCCCTTGTAGTTGCCCTCGAAGGATTCCACGAGGAACGACCGGATCTCGTCGCGGCCCTTCTTGTAGACGCCGGGAAGGATCATCGTGCCGTCTTCGGTGAAGACGCCGGCGAAGGAGTCGGCGTCGTGGTAGGCCCACGCGGCGATCACCTTCTGGGTCAGTGCCGCGATCGCCGC
This sequence comes from Amycolatopsis sp. lyj-108, assembly GCF_046549005.1. Classification (NCBI taxonomy): domain Bacteria; kingdom Bacillati; phylum Actinomycetota; class Actinomycetes; order Pseudonocardiales; family Pseudonocardiaceae; genus Amycolatopsis; species Amycolatopsis sp. lyj-108. Next base: position 1,051,568 of record NZ_JAJPWQ010000001.1, read on the forward strand.
CTGGTCGGCGGCGGTGCCGGTTTCGGTCGTGGTCATCGGCGGATCCTCCTAGATGTAAAGGGTGTTGGGCTCGAGCCCGCAGAGCACGCGGCCGTACAGCTCGGTGTTGGTGTTGGGGTGCATCAGCGCGTGGAGGTTGACCGCGGCGACGTCGCGGGCGATGCGCTGGATCGGGATGCCTTGGTACACCGACGAACCGCCGGAGGCACCGGCCAGGATGTCGATGCCTTCTTTGGCGAGGCGGACCACGGCGCCGAGGTCGGCCCGCGCGATCACGCGTTCCTCGAGTTTCCACGGCGTGCCGTCCGCGACCTTCCGGTCGACCAAAGTGGACAGACGATGCGCGTGGAACTCGGCCTCGTCGATCTTCAGCGCCGACTCGGCGACCTGGTGGTGCGTGATCGGGGCTTCGCGCTGTGAATCGTAGGCCGTGTAGGTGATCTTGCGGTCCGGCAGACGCTTGAGGAAGGTGTCCTGCGCGCCCTTCGCCATCCCCACCAGCGTCCCCACCGAGGACGCCGAGGCGACCGGAAGCAGCGGCGCCCGGTAGATCGAGGCCGAACCGGCGCCCTGACCTTCCAGCACCGCGGGCAGTGGGAGCACCCGCTCAGCCGGGATGAAGACGTCCTGCGCCACCGTCGACACGCTGCCGGTGCCGCGCAGGCCCGAGGTGTCCCAGTCGTCCACGATCAGCAGATCCGAGATCGGCACCAGCGCCATGATCGGGTACGGCTCGCCCTCCGGCGGCACGAGGATCGCGATGATCTCCTGCCACTGCGCGTGCAGTGCCCCGCTGATGAAACCCCATTTTCCGTTCACCACCACCCCGCCGTCGACCGGCGCGGCCATCGCGGTCGGGCTCAGCGTGCCGCAGACGCGGACGTCCGGGGTGGCGAACACCTCGTCCTGCACGGCCTCCGGGAACTGGCAGGCCATCCAGGTCGGGATCCAGTACACCGAGGCCACCCAGGAGGTGGAGCCGTCGGCGCGGCCGATCTCGGTGGCGACGTCGACCAGGGTCCGGGTGTCGGCTTCGTAGCCGCCGTAACGCTTGGGGCGGCGCAGTTTGAAGACGCCGGCGTCGGCCAGTGCCTCGATGGACTCCTCGTGCACCCGCCGGTTCTGTTCCTGCCAGTTCGAGTGCTTCTTCAGTGCGGGGGCGAGTTCGGCCACGCGGCGAACCAGTTCCTCCCGCGTCGGAACATCGGTGCTCGACACCTTGACCTCCTAGATCGTCGACTGTTTCAGCTTCGCAGCGGCCGGAAGGCGTCGCGTCTTCCTGCTTGCCGGTGCGTCAAGCTGCCGCACGTTCGGAGGTGCGGTCGAGGAAAGGCACCACGTTCTGGCCGTCGCGCCGGGCGAACCAGGTCGCCATCGGCGCCGCCATCGCGGTCGAGACCAGCGCCATGATCACCAGCATGGTGAACAGCGTCGGGGACAGCACGCCGAGGTCGAGCCCGATGTTGAGGACGACCAGTTCGGTCAGGCCGCGGCAGTTCATCAACGCGCCCACCTGCAGCGAGCGGTTCCAGTTCTCGCCGACCGCACGCGCGGCCAGCGCCGAGCCGCCGAACTTGCCGGCAACGGCCACCAGCAGGATCGCGCCGCACCAGAGCCACGCGCCGCCGCCGGAAAGCAGGCCGATGTCGGTGCGCAACCCGCTGTAGGCGAAGAACAGCGGCAGCATCAACGCCGTCGTCAGCCCGCCGGCCTTGTCGTGTAGCCAGGTCGCGATCGGATTGTCCCTGGGGAAGACGACGCCGAACACGAACGCGCCGAACATCGCGTGCACGCCGATCCACTCGGTCGCCATCGCGCACACCAGCACGCCGACCACCGAAAGCGGCGCGGCCTTCTGCAGGCTCGCCACCGGAACCCGCGTCACGAGCTTCCGCAGCAGCGGCCGGACGACCAGGCCGAGCAGTGCGACGAACGCCGCCGTCAGCAAGACCGTCAGTACCACTCCGAACAGCGAAGACGCGGTGGTCAGCGCGATCACCAGCGCCAGCAGGCTCCACGCGGTCACGTCGTCGACCACCGCGCAGGTCAGTGTCACCACGCCGATCTCGCTGCGGAAGAGCCCGATCTCGTGCAGGATCCGCACCAGCACCGGCAAAGCCGTGATGCTCATCGACACGCCGAAGAAGAGCGCGAACGGCAGGAATCCGCCGCCGGGCGGGGAGAACCGGGTGTAGGCGAGCATGGCGAGCCCGACGCCGAGCAGGAACGGCAGCGCGATGCTGACGTGGCTGACGACCAGCGCGAGCCGACCGCGCCCGCGGAGCAGCCGGGTGTTCAGTTCCAGCCCGGCGAGGAAGACGAAGAAGATCACGCCGAGTTGTGCCACGACGTTGAGTTGCGGCACCACCGACGGCGGGATCAGCACGGCCGCGCCCGAAGGCCACAGCGCGCCGAGCACCGAGGGGCCGAGCAGGACGCCCGCGGTGATCTCGCCGATCACCGCGGGCTGCCCGATCCGCTGGGCCAGCCAGCCTGCCACCTTGCAGGCGCCGACCACCACGGCGATCGCCAGCAGCAGTTGCGCCAGCGTCGGCCCGGAGGACGTCTTCGCCGTGGCGACGATGTCGCCGTCGTCGCCTTGGGTCAGCAGGATGATCGCGACCACGACGGGCACCACGACCAGTCCTATGTAGACACCCAGCGCCCGGTAGCCGGTGCGGGGTTTGATCTCCACCATTCAGGTCCCCGCTCAGGGTTCGGTGACGTTCGCGATCAGGTCGTCGAGACTGATCTTCAACAGCGGATGTTTGCCCGACAGTCCGGAGACCAGCGTGACGAAGTCGACGCTCGGCGCGTGGAGCTGCTCCGGGTCCACGACCTCCTGCGCGAGGTCGTAGTAGTACTCCTTGTACTTGGTCCGGTCGTAGAAGCGCTCGACGAAGTTACGGATCTCGTCGAAGAACGCACGGTAGTTCCCGGCGTACCGGTCGAGCGCCTTCTCCTCGATGGCCGGGTGTTCCAGGATCTGGTGGACCACTTTGGACAGTGAGCTGCCCGCCAGCGTCGCGAGCGCGACACCGGTGGAGAACAACGGGTCGACGAACGCGGCGGCGTCACCGACGAGCACCCAGCCGTCACCGTAGAAGGTTTCGTTGGTGTAGGACCAGTCCCGCGCCGTCCGGTACCCCGCGTGCTGACGGGCGTTGGCCAGCAGTCCCTTGAGCCGGGTGGTCTTGTCCCGCTCGCTCAGGAAGAGCTGTTCCAGCGACTGGTCGTCCGCGTTGGCGAGGTCCGACTTGGTCACGTAGCCGACACTCATCGTGCCCTTGTCGATCGGGATGCCCCAGAACCATCCGTCGGCGGTACCTTCGATGAGGATGTTGGTCCACTCGTCACCGGGCAGCCGGTCGCAATTGTCGTAGTAGGTCCAGACCGCGACGTTGCGGAGCTCGTTGTGCCAGGTGATGTCGCTGAACTTCCGGCCGATCACCCGGGACTGGCCGGACGCGTCGACCACCAGCGAGGCGCTGGCTTCGTAGTCACCCGCCGAACCGCGCAGGGTGAACCGGACACCGGTGACCCGGCCGGTGTCGGACTGGAGCACGTCCTTGACCGTCGTCTCCTCCACGACGTACGCGCCGAGTTCACGGGCGCGGTCGAGGATCAGCGTGTCCAGGTCGGCGCGGCGGGTGTGGTAGGCGTAGGTGCCCTCCGCGGCCTTCATGAACGAGAAGTTCCATGGCACGTCCCGGTTCCCCCACACCAGGCTGCCGCCGTACTTGCGTTCGAAGCCGCGGGCCTCCATACGCTCGAGCAGGTCGAGTTCCTGCAGCGGGCGCATCCCGACCGGGATCAGCGATTCGCCGATGTGGTAGCGGGGAAACCGTTCGCGCTCGAGGACCAGGACCGTACGCCCCTCCTTCGCGAGGAGAGCGGCGCAGGTCGCGCCCGCCGGGCCGCCACCGATGACGATGACGTCGAACCGCTCGGGCATACCGTGAAGCGTGGCTGACATGAGGACCCTTTCCCTAGGCCGGTGGAGGAGTGGCGGCGCTCACGCGCGCCGGATGCCGATCTGCGGCTCATAGCTCAGGTACAGCCCGTTGATCGCCTTTTCGGGCTTCTCCGGCGCCTGCTTGTGCTCGTGGACGCGGTTGAGGTTGTCCAGCGGGTTGTGCTTGCCGCTCTCCTCGCCGAGCAGGTGCCCCTGGATCCGGCGGTAGACGTCCTCGGTGTCCTCGAGATCGGCGATGCCGGTGACGAACCGGTCGAACGCGGCCTGCACGTCCATTCCCGCCCAGTCCTTTTCGGACAGTTGCTGCGCGCGGAAGAAGTGGTGCTCCTTGCCGCGGTAGCTCTCGTAGAAGGTGGACACCAGCACCAGCAGCCGCTCGTAGGCGCGGCGGTACACGACCTCGTAGAAGTCCCATGCCTCGGTTTCGCCGATCTCACCGCGGATGACACTGCTGATCGCGGCGGTGCCGATCAGCGCGCTGTAGGTGCCCAGGTGCACACCGGTCGACAGCAGGGGGTCGAGGAAGCAGGCGGCGTCGCCGGCGAGCAGGTACCCGGGGCCCTGGAACTGCTCGGCCGCGTACGAATAGTCCTGCTCCACCTTGACCTCGGTGACCTGCTCGGCCTCGACCAGTAGCTGCTGTATCGCCGGACAGTCGCCGATCGCCTTGTGGTACACCGGATCCACGCCGCCGAGTTCGTTGCGCGCGGCGTTGAAGGAGTCCCGGCCGGTGACCAGCCCGACGCTCATCGTGCCGTCGGGCAGCGGGATCCCCCAGAACCAGCCGTCGCCGACCGAGGCGACGGTGATCGCGCCACGCGGCCCGCGGTCGAGTTCCTTCGCGTCCTTCCAGTACGACCAGGCGGCGACGTTGCGGAACACGTTGTGGAACTTGCGGTTCTTCAGGTACTTGGTGGCCATCACGCCGCCGCGGCCGGAGGCGTCGACGAGGTAGTCGAACTCGATCCGGCCGGCGTTGGCCGGGTTCTTCGCCTCGGCCCAGTGCGCCGCGACCGGGCGGTCGCCGTCGAAGTCGAGTTTCTTCACCGCGATGCCCTCGTGGACCTCGACGCCGACCTCGCGCGCGTGGTCGAGCAGGATCTTGTCGAAGTCGGCGCGGATGACCTGCCACGCGCTGGTGCTGCCGTCACGGCCGTGCGGCCGGAAGCGCACCTCCCACTCTTCGGGTCCCCAGAAGTAGTAGGCGCCGCCCTTGGGCTGGAATCCGGCCGCGGCGATCTTGTCCCAGACGCCGAGGCGCTCGAGGATCGGGCGGCACGAGGGCAGCAGCGATTCGCCGATGTGGTAGCGCGGGAAATGTTCCCGCTCGAGAAGGGTGACTTCGAATCCCTCTTTGGCCAGAAGCCCGGCAGCGGTGGAACCCGCCGGTCCGCCGCCGATCACGAGGATCCGGGTCTTTGCGCGCATGACACCTCTCCAACTACGCCGACAGCCGGAATTACTTGATCGACGCTAACAACCGGGAATGGAGAGCCGCTCGAGAACACGTTGCCGCACAACGCTTTGGGGAACAGCAGTCGAAGAGACGCTCCCCGGCCGCGGGCGGACGACGATTCTTCACGTGTCGGACTCCGACGGCCCGGCCGACTACCCTATTGGAGGAATCCCGCGATGGGCGAATACCTTGGCGAACGCGCCGTCGTGCTCGGCGGCGGCATGGCCGGCCTGCTGACCGCCCGCGTACTTTCGGAACGCTACCGCTCCGTCGTGATCGTCGAGCGTGACACGATCGTCGGCGTCGCCGGGACCCGCCGCGGCGTACCGCAGGCGCATCACGCGCACGCGCTGCTCGCCCGCGGCCAGCAGATCCTCGAAGACCTCTTTCCCGGTCTGCAAGCGGAGCTGACCGACAACGGTATCCCCAGCGGCGACCTCTCCGGCAGCCTGCGCTGGTACTTCAACGGCAAACGCCTGCAGCAGAAGAACTCCGGGCTGCTCAGCGTGTCCGCGACCCGCCCGGAGCTCGAAGAGCACGTCCGGGCGCGCGTCGTCGCGCTGCGAGGCGTGGAGGTCCGCGAGCGCACGGTGATCCAGTCGCTGATCGCCACCGACGACCACTCGCGGGTCCTCGGTGTGCGGGTGACCGGCGACGACGCCGAACCCGAGACGATCCTCGCCGACCTGCTCGTCGACGCCACCGGCCGCGGCAGCCGTTCCTCGGTGTGGCTGGAGGAACTCGGCTACGAGCGGCCCGCCGAGGAGAAGATCAAGATCGATCTCGCCTACACCTCGCGGCTGTTCGAGCTGGACACCGACCCGTTCGGCGACGACCTGGCGATCAACCCGGTCGCCTCGCCAGCGAACCCGCGCGGCGCCTTCTTCGTGAACCTGCCGGGGAACGTCGCCCTGCTGTCGCAGACCGGCCTGCTCGGCGACCACCCGCCGCGTGACGCCGAGGGTTTCCTCCAGTTCGCCAAGACGCTGGACGCGCCTGAGATCCACCAGGCCGTGCGCACCGCGAAGCCGATCAGCGAGATCACCAGCTTCAAGGTGCCCGCCAGCGTCCGCCGCCGGTTCGACAAGCTGCGCCGCTTCCCCGAAGGCATGTTGGTGATCGGGGACGGCGTCTGCGCGTTCAACCCGGTGTACGGCCAGGGCATGACGGTCGCGGCCATGGAGGCTGCCCAGCTCGCCACGCATCTCGACGCCGGTGGCGTGCGGCCGCTGCGGTTCTTCAAGGAGATCAGTCCGATCATCGACGTGCCATGGGACATCTCGGCGGGCGGCGACCTCGCGTTCCCCGGGGTCGAGGGCCCGCGTCCGCTGAAGGTCAAGATGGGCAACGCGTACATGGCGAAGCTGCACTCCGCGGCGACCGTCGACGGCCGGTTCACCGAGGCGTTCTTCCGGGCCGCGGGCCTGGTCGACCCGCCGACCGCGCTGATGCGGCCGAGCCTGGTGGCCGGCGTGCTGCGCACCGCGCGGCGCGTCAAGACGGCCGGACCTCTCGCCCCCACCGCCACGATCGGCCAGGCTCCGCCCGCGTCCGGCGACCTCGCGGCCTGAGCACCAAGGAGCCATGGTCATGAACGAACCCGTCGGCAAACGCGCGGTGGTGATCGGCGGCAGTGTCGCCGGCACCCTGGCGGCGAGAGTGCTTTCCGAGTTCTACCGCGAGGTCGTGGTCGTGGACCGCGACGAGGTGCTCGGCGTGGACAAACCGCGGCGCGGGACCCCGCACACCTGGCACGCGCACGGGCTGCACGCGCGCGGCTACTTCATCCTCGAGGAACTGTTCCCGAACCTGCTCGACGACCTGCGGGACTCCGGCGTCCCGGTCGGCGATCTCGCGCGGATGAAGTGGTACTTCAACGGGAAGCAGGTCATGCCGGCCGACAGCGGGCTGCCGTCGATCACGGCGTTGCGCCCGGTACTGGAGCACCATCTGCGGCTGCGCACGGCGGCACTGCCGAACGTCACCTATCGCGAACGCACCGACGTCCACGGCCTGCTCGCCACGCGCGAGGGCAAGCGGATCATCGGGGTCCGCGTGCAGGCGAGGGACGGCTCGCCGGAGGAACGCCTCGGCGCGGACCTGGTCGTCGATGCCTCCGGACGAGGTACGCGCACGCCGGTCTGGCTGGAGGAACTGGGCTTCGAACGGCCGGCCGAGGAGCGCGTGAAGGTCGGGCTGGCCTACACCACCCGCATGTTCCGCAAGCGGCCGGAGATGTTCGGCGGCTGGCAGTCGATCAACCCGGTCGCCTCGCCAACGCATCCGCGGGGCGCGTTCTTCGGGCAGGTCAACGAAGACGAGTGCATCCTTTCGCTGACCGGCATTCTCGGCGACCATCCGCCGACCGACGCACGCGGCTATCTCGACTACGTGAAGTCGTTGCCTGCCAAGGAGATCTACGAAGCGGTGAAGGACGCGCAACCGCTGATCGAGCCGGTGACGTTCAAGTTCCCGGCGAGCCTGCGGCGGCGGTACGAACGGCTCAAGCGGTTCCCGGAGCGGCTGTTCGTGCTCGGTGACGCGTTCTGCAGCTTCAACCCGGTGTACGGCCAGGGCATGACGGTCGCGTCGATGGAGGCGATCGCGCTGCGCGAACACCTCCGCCGCCGGTCCGAACCGGACTCGCGGCGATTCCTGCGCGAGATCGGCAAGGTCGTCAACGACCCGTGGGACATTTCGACCAGCGGTGACCTGGACTTCCCCGGCGTGGAGGGAAAGCGAACGCTCAAGGTCAGGATGGGCAACGCGTACATGGCGAAGGTCCAGTACGCGGCGACGATCGATCCGGAGATCACGGCGGCGTTCATGCGGGTGGCCGGGCTGGTCGACGCGCCGACCGCGCTGATGAAGCCGGGCATCGTGCGCAAGGTGCTGCGGGCCAACCGGCGGCGTCCGATGGCGGGGGCGACCGTGACGGAACTGCCCCGCCCGGGCAGCGAGTCGCGCGCGGCGTGACCCTGCCCTAGCGCGAACCGGCGATCTCGCGTGACTGGATGGACGACACGTGATCGGGCGGACGACTCCAATGTCGTCCGTCTGATCACGCGTGTCGTCCGCTCGGTCACGCGAGATCGCCGGTTCGGTACGGGTGGCCGTGAATGTTTTTCCTCCTCCGCAACAATCGAGATGCGTCTTTCGGCCCATTCGGCCGATCATTGATGTGTCGATGACCATTTCCCTGGCGGTGGGAGAGAAATTCATGAGCAGGTTCAAGAAGGTCATGATCGCGCTGGCCGCGGTCGCGGCGGTGGTACTGCTGGGGGGCGCGGCGGCGGGAACCTCCGCGAATACGAGCTGGAGACATTCCGACGCGGCGCTCGCACGTTCGCTGCAGGGCGGATTCGAAAGCTCTCACGCCGACGTCAACGGCGTCCGGCTGCATTATGTCGCCGGTGGTTCCGGCAGTCCGGTGGTCCTGCTGCCGGGCTGGCCGCAGACGTGGTGGGCGTTCCACAAGGTGATGCCGGCGCTGGCCGCGAACCACCGCGTGATCGCCGTCGACCTCCGTGGGATGGGCGGATCGTCGAAGCCGCAGGCGGGCTACGACAAGGAGACGATGGCCGCCGACATCCACGCGCTGGTCGCCAAGCTCGGGTACGCCAAGGCGGATATCGTCGGCCACGACATCGGCGCGATGGTCGCGCACAGCTACGGGATCAAATACCCGCAGGCGGTCGGGAAACTGGCGCTGATGGACGTGGTCGCGCCCGACAAGAGCCTCTATCAGCTGCCGTTGCTGCCCAGCGGGCCCGGCCAGTTCTCGCCGTGGTGGTGGACGTTCAACCAGCTGCAGGGCCTGCCGGAGCAGCTCGTCTCCGGTCGCTCGCGGTACCTGGTGGACGCGATGATCGACCAGCTTTCGGTGGCGCCGTCGGCGGTGAGCGACTTCGACCGGAACGTCTACGCGCGGGCCTACCACACGCGTGAGGCCGTCCGGGCCGGGAATGGCTGGTACCGGACGCTCAACCAGGACATCGCGGCCGGATCGTCGTACGGGAAGCTGACCATGCCGGTGCTCGGTCTCGCGGGTGAGTTCAATTACCAGTACTTCACCCAGGTGATGCCCGCCAAGGCGGCCGATCCGCAGGTGGTCAAGATCGCCGGGGCCGGGCATTACCTTTCCGAGGAACAACCCGCTCAGGTCATCGGCGCGCTGAAGAATTTCCTTGGCTGAATCCTTTGGAGGCAGTATTGAAGGCGTCCAGGCGAACTCGCCGATGGGATTCTGCGAAAAGGAAAAGTCCTGGAATTCCCAGCCTATCGGGCAAAGGTGGCTAAAATGAAGGTTGGTGTTACCGGTGGCACCGGGTTCATCGGGCAGTACGTCTGCGAGGAACTCGCCGCGAGAGGACACACGCCGGTCGTGTTCGACCATCGTGGCGAGGGGGACGGCGGGCCGTGGGAGGTCATGCTGGGCGACATCCGTGACGCGACGGCACTGACCGAACTCGCCGCGCATTGCGACGGGATCATCCACCTGGCCGCCGTACTGGGCACCCAGGAGACGATCACCAATCCGCGCCCCGCGGTGGAGACCAACGTCATGGGCGGCCTGAACTTCCTCGAGGCCGTCGCCCAGTACGACCTGCCCGGCGTGTACATCTGCGTCGGCAACCACTGGATGAACAACAGTTACTCCATTTCGAAGACCACGGTCGAGCGGTTCGTCCGCATGTTCAACGCCGACCGCGGCACCCGCGTGAACTGCGTCCGCGCGGTCAACGCCTACGGCCCGCGCCAGAAGGCCGCGCCGCCGTTCGCCGCGGGCAAGGTCCGCAAGATCACCCCGGCGCTGGTCTGCCGGGCGCTGTCCGGCATCCCGGTGGAGCTCTACGGCGGTGGACGGCAGATCTCGGACATGGTGTGGGTCGGCGACGTCGCCCGCACCCTGGTGTCCTCTTTGGAGGTCGCCGCCGAGGGGCGGGTGCTGGAGAACACGGTCGAGATCGGGCCCGCCGACTCGGTGACGATCCGCGAGGTCGCGGAACTCGTCATCGGCTTGTGCGAGCAGCGCGGCTACCCGCGGGTCGGCATCACCGACCTGCCCATGCGCCCGGGCGAGACGCCGAACACCCCGGTCACGGCCGACGTTTCGACGCTGCTTTCCGTCGGCATCCAGCCGGAATCGCTGGTCACGCTGGAGGAGGGCATGACGAAGACGGTGGACTGGTACCTCGAGCACCGCGGCACCGCCTGGGACGTCCCCCCGGCCGGCCTCCGCGCGGCTTAGGTCCGCTCGCGGTCCGTGAGGGCCTCCTTCCCTACCTTGAGAGTAGGGAAGGAGGCCCTCGCTACGTCGTCGGCCTGGTGCGAGCCGCGACCCGGCGGCAGAACCCACCGGCGGCCCCCGCCGCACCACCGACCAAGTACATGAAGGCCCCCTTCCTTGCGCCAGGCGCGAGGAAGGGGGCCTTCATGTACCGCTAAGGCTTGTGGGCCTTCAGGATCAGCGAGACACCCCGCCGCGAGCGCGTCGGGAGGTACCGCTCAGCCGTGACGATCGCGGTCAGGGCGCGGTTGACCAGCCAGGGCGTGTGCTCGTTGAGTTCGTTCCCGCGGGCCGAACGCCGCCGCAGCGCCACCACCGGCCGGAGCAGGACGTTCCAGCTCCACAGCTCGTCGACGACGAAGCCGGCGTCCTCGATGACCTTCCGCAGCGAAGCCCGGTCGTAGCGGCGCACGTGGTGCACCGCTACGTCGTGCGCCGACCACAGGTCCATTCCGGACGGGACGCTGATCAGCGCGGAGCCGCCGGGTCGTAGCACCCGGAACAGTTCCGCCGCGGCCTGGTCGTCTTCCTGGATGTGCTCGAGGATTTCGAACGCCACCACCAGATCGAACGACGAAGACGGCAGGGGCAGGTCACGGGCGTCGGCGTGGATCGCGTCGAGACCGCGTGAGCGCGCGATTTCGACGGCGTTCTCGTCGTAGTCCGTGGCGACGACGTCCCAGCCGCGCGAGCGCAGCACCCGCGTGTTGCCGCCGCCCGCCGCGCCGATGTCGAGCGCGCGGCCGGGCGGGCCGAGCCGGTTCAGCTCGTCGGCGAGCAGGTGCCGCTTTTCCCGGAACCACCAGTGGCGGTCCTCCATCTCGGTGATACGCGTGACGTCCGCCGTCTTCACCGGCGCTCCTTCCGGTGCTGGGCGAAGACCCAGCGGTCGAGGGCCACGAACCGCAGCAGCGTCATCAGCCCGTAGGCGACGATGAGCACGAGCAGTTCGACGACCGGCCCGGAGCCCGGGGCGATCAGGTGCAGCCCGGTCACGGCCGCCGTGGTCAGCAGATACGTGGTGGCGAACAGGATCGCGGCGCGGGTGTGCAACCCGAGCCGGTGCCCGCCGCCGCGGTTGAACGTCCAGCGCCGGTTCGCCTCGGTGTTGGCCACCCCGACGAGCACGAGCGCGACCAGGTTCGCCCCCGCCGGCGTCAACGGCACGCGCAAGGGGAGATACAGGAGCGTGTAGAGCACTGTCGAGATGACACCGATGACCGCGAACCCCAGAAATTTCGCCAAGGTCGCGGCCCGGGGTTCGGCGAGCACGGCGTCGGGATGGGTGGCGCGCAACTGCGGGATCTCCGGCACGTTCACCCGTCCTTTCCCGGCGGCGATCGCCCGGCCCACGCGGACCAGGCCCTTCAGGTTCCCCATCGCGGTCTGCGTGACCTTGACCCGCGAATCGACGTCCTCGACCCAGTCCAGCGGCACCTCGTGCACCCGCAGGCCGTTGTGCTCGGCCAGCATCAGCATTTCGGTGTCGAAGAACCAGTGGTCGTCCTCGACCGCTTCCAGCAGCCCGGCCACGGCGTCGCGCCGGGCAGCCTTGAAGCCGGCGGACGTGTCGGTGCTGCGCAGCCCGAACACATGCCGCGTGATCGCGTTGTAGGTCCGGGAGACGATCTCGCGTTTGAGGCTGCGGCGGATCCGCGAGCCGCGGCCGAGCCGGGTCCCGATGGTGATCTCGCAGTGCCCGCTGACCAGTGGCGCGATCAGGGGGAGCAGGCTCTCCAGCCCGGTCGACAGGTCGACGTCCATGTAGGCGACGATGTCGGCGGTGCTGGCTCCCCACGTCGCCTTGATCGCCGCGCCCCGGCCGCGGACCGGCACCCGCCGCGCGGAGATACGCGGGTTCCGTTCGGCCAGTTCGGTGGCGATCTCCCAAGTCCGGTCGGTGCTGCCGTTGTCGGCGATGGTGATCGACCAGGGAAACGGGAAGCCGTCGCCGAGGAACGCGCTCAGCGTGGTGATGCAGCCGTGCAGGGCACGTTCCTCGTTGAGCACCGGGATGACGATCTCGACGGTCGCCGTCGTGCGGCTGCCCGGGGCGAGGCGGGGTGCCGCGGTGAGTTCAGCCGTCATCGGACATCACGCTCCCGGTTTGCAGTCGAACAGGGCGGAGGTGAAGCCCATCCACGGGTTCGCGGTGTAGGCGGGCGGCGGGACCCGGGTGCAGTTGCGCACCACCCAGTCCTTGCGGGCGAGCGCGGTCGGGCTGTCATAGGCGAATCCGCCGAACAGCACGAACCGCACCTGTCCACTTTGGACGGCTTCCGCGAGACCGGCGGCGGTCGGCATCGGCATGGTGCCGACGAAGCCGCCCATCGGCATCACGGACAGGCCGGCCCGGATGTAGGGCGAGGCGCCGGTGCCGCCGAAGGTCGCCAGGTCGAAACGCTCGCCGCGGTCGTTGGCCTTGAGGAAACCGAGGAGCTTCTGATCGGCGTCCGACGGCATCATCTGGAACATGATCGGCGGGGGCAACGGCATGGGCTGTCCGCCTGCCGCGCCGGGCTTCGGGCCGCCCGCCATGAACTTCGTCAGGTCGATGCCGGTGGAGAGCGCGTTCGGATTCGGCCCCGCGAGCGGGTTGAAGTTCTGGAACATCGCCGTACGCGGATCCGTCGGCGGCTGGAAGGCGGGCGCCGCCCAAGCGACCGGCCCGGCCAGCAGCGCTACCCCGGCCACAGCCCCGGTCACGACGGCGAACTTTCCCGTGCGGCGCAGGAGGACCAGCGCCGCGGCGAGGACGGCCGCGACCGCGACGACAGGCCGCAACCACGGCACGTAGTCGCCGGAACGGCTCATCAGCACGAACGCCCAGGCGCCGGTGGCGAGCAGCCCGACCGGCAACACCCACGGGTGATGGCGGGTCGTCCAGGCGAAGTGCAGGCCCACGCCGGCGATCGCGGCGATGGCCGGTGCCAGGAGGCTCGTGTAGTACGGGTGGATGCTCTGCGAGAAGCTGAGCGCGCCGGCGAAGAGGACGAGCCAGCCGCCCCACAGCAGCCAGCCCGCGCGCTGCTTGTCGGTGCGCGGAGCGCGGCCCGCGGCGACCAGGCCGACGACGAGCAGCAGCAGCGCCAGCGGCAGCAGCCACGAGATCTGGCCGCCGATCAGGTCGTTGAACAGCCGGAACACACCGGTGTCGCCGCCCTGGTCGACCGGCGTGACCTTGCCGTCGGGCAGGACGGGCAGTTCGGCCGAGTTCCCCGCCTTCGCGGCGTCCGTGCGGTCGAAGAGGTTGTAGGACCAGACCATCTGCCACACCGAGTTCGAGGTACTGCCGTCCATGTACGGGCGGGAACCCGCGGGCGTGAACGACACGATGAGCATCCAGATCGACGACACCGCGGCGGTGACCGCGCCGGCGCCGAGCAGGTGCAGCACCCGGCGTCCCGCCGAGGTCGGCGCGGCGACGAGGTAGACGATGCCGAGCACCGGCAGGATGGCCAGCGCCATGGCGAGCTTGACGTGGAAGCCGACGCCGACGAGCACGGCGGTCAGCAGCAGCCAGCGCGGCGACGCCTTCTCCAGCGCCCGCCAGAAGGCGTAGGTCGCGACGAGCAGCGTCAGGATCAGCGTCGAGTCGGGCAGGTTGACCCGGGTGGCCGCGACCGTGATCGGCGTCGCGGCGAGCAGGACGGCGGCCAGTGCCGCCGGCGCGTGCCCGGCCCAGCGGCGCACGAGCACGAACAGGACGTACACCGAGACACCGCCCGCGATGACGCCGGGCAACAGCAGCGCCCACGTCTCGTAGCCGAAGACACGGACGGAAAGCGCCTGCAACCAGAGCGCGCCGGGTGCCTTGTCGACACTCATGAACCCGGCGGGATCGTAAGCGCCGTAAAGGAAGTTGTGCCAGTTCTGCGACATGCTCCGTACCGCGGCCGCGTAGGCGTAGTGTGCGGCGTTCCCGCCGATACCCCACCCGTAGGCGACGCCGGCGACGAGCGCGCTCAGGACGGCGATGCGTTTGGCCGCCAGTGCGGACAACCCCGTCTTGGTCTTCTTCTTCGGCGTCCGCGCGGGCGGGGCAGCGCCCCGCGGCGGGGTGCTCGTGACCGGGGTGCCTAGGTCTTGGGACACGTTCTACTCCCTTCCCAGGAATAGGAGATGACGCGGCTCACGGACGTGAGATACGCACCGCGAATTCGTGATCGTCTCCGAAAGTGTCGCACCGCGGTTTCTGCCGCGTCTTATCCCAGTCTGCTGGTTTGGCGCTTTCAGCGAAGCCGGACGGGAAGCGCTTCGAGGCCGTGCATCACCATGCTGACACGCCAGCGGAGACTTTCCACGGGAACTGCCTGGCGCAGCTTCGGGAACCGCGTGAGCAGGGCGGCGAGCGCGATTCCGCCTTCGAGCCTGGCCATCGGCGCGCCGAGACAGTGGTGGATGCCGTGTCCGAAGGCGAGCTGCGGATTGTCCGCGCGGTCGAGCTCCAATGTGTCCGCGCCGGGGAATCGGGCGGGGTCGCGGTTCGCCGCCAGCAAAGACACGATGACCAGCGACCGTGCCGGGATCGTCACGCCGCCGAGTTCGACTTCCTCGGTGGAGTAACGCATCGCCGCGTGCACCGGGCTTTCGTAGCGCAGGAACTCCTCGACCGCGGCGGGCATCCCGTCCGGATTCGCGCGCAACGCGGCGAGCTGCGCCGGGTTCTCGAGCAGGGCGAGGGTGGCGTTGCCGATGAGGTGCACGGTGGTCTCGTGCCCGGCGATGAGCAGGAGGAAGACCATCGACGTCAGCTCGTGCTCGGTCAGCCGGTCTTCGCCGTCGTGCACCGTGACGAGCGCCGAAAGCAGGTCCGTGCCAGGGTTCTCGCGCTTCTCGGCGAGAAGTTTCCTGACATAGCGCAGCATTTCGGCGGCCGCCGCGTCGAGTTCGCCGACGGGGAGCGCGCTGGCGGTGAGGATCTCGGTCCAGCCGTGGAAGGCGCCGGCCTCGTCCTCGGGCACGCCGAGCATCTCGGTGAGGACGCGGATCGGCAGCGGCAGCGCGAGCGCCTTGATCAGGTCGACCTCGTCGAAGTCCGCTACGGCGTCGAGAAGTTCCGCTGTGATGGCCTCGATCCTGGGGCGCAGCTGGGCGATCCGGCGCACGGTGAACGCGGCGGACACCAGCTTTCTGAGGCGGGTGTGATCCGGCGGATCGAGGTTCAGCATATGCGTGTTCATGCCGAGCCGGACGTCCTCGGACAGCCCGCGCCGGTCGCCGACGACGCCGGTGCGGCCGCTCAGCCCCGGATGCGCGAGGGCCTGACGGACTTCGGCGTAGCCGCTGACCAGCCAGCCGCTGGTGCCAGAGGAGAGCGTGATCCTCCGGACCGGGCCGGTTTCGCGCAACGCGGTATAGGCGGCGTGCCTTTCTGGCGCGCCACCGAACAGGAAATCGGAGCTGGAAGAGGTCACAGAGGTCACTGAATCAGGTTCCCGTGCGCGCACTCGCGCCTTCTTCTCCTGGCTTGCCCGCAGCATATGAATTACGCATGAAGCGCGCGAGTTTATTGCACCCTTTTTCTTTCGGCCTACTCGAAAACTGCTCGAAGAAATCGTTGACGATCTAGGTCCGATGATCGTAACGTTGTTACCAGGACGCCGGGGGGTAACGGAACCCGCGCCTGGTGAAGTCGGAAAATCCCTGTCAATGAATCGGAGTGATTACTGTGTCCGCAAAGCTTGTCGCCAAGTTCGCCGGTTCCGCCATCGCCGCTCTCGGCCTCCTGGCCGTCGTCGCCCCTGGTGCCTCCGCCGCGGCGGCCGTCACGGTCACGCCGTCGTCGGGGCTCTCGGACGGTGCGGTGGTCCAGGTGGTCGGAACCGGCCTCACGCCGGGCGGTACCTATCGCGTCGGCGAATGCGCCCAGGACGCGGCGGGGCAGTTCCCCTGCAGCCCTTCGCAGCAGTCGCTGGTCGCTGACGCGGCCGGGAAGATCTCGGCCTCGGTCACCGTGCAGAAGAACTTCACCGGCGTGCTGCCCGACGGCAGCAGCTACGGTGCGGTGGACTGCAAGGCCATCACCTGCGTCGTCGGCCTCGGTGACGCCGCCGGCAACGGTGGCGGCGTGGTCATCAGCTTCAGCTGACGCTCGCGGCCGGAACAAAACGGCGATGGAGGAATTGGGACGTCGCGTGTCCCAATTCCTCCACCGTCGAGTAAGAGGATAAGCGCCCGAAGGCCTCAATGCACGTCGTGAAGGCCCCCTTCCCCGCGTCAGACGCCAGGAAGGGGGCCTTCACGTACTGCCCCGCGATGCTGTTGGTGATTCCAGCCGGATCTCGCGTGTTTCTCTTGAGGGGTACGGGTAAGGCAAAGGTGGCAGGTTGCGAAAGCGAAGAGGGGGCCTTCGTTACCGCCGCTGAACCCCATGGTCGAGGTGCGTCGCGAAAGCCACTTTCGCGACGCCTGATGTCCCGAAAGTGGCTTTCGCGACACGGTCGCCCCACGGCTGCGAGCGAATCCCCGCGTCCCGGCACCTTCGCGTTACCCCTCAATAACCGGTGCGGACCGGGCCGCGGTGAGTTACGTCTCCAATCACGCGAGTTACGTCTCCAATCACGCGAATCGCGCTAAAGCCCACCCGAGACCACAAGCTCAGAGCGTCTCCGCGAGCAGACCGCGTTTCCGCAGCAGCGGCATGACGCCTTCGCCGAACGTGTAGGCCTCTTCGAGGTGCGGCTGAGCGGAAAGGATCAGGTGGTCGAGGCCGAGGGCGTGGTACTCCTCGATCCGTTCGGCCACTTCTTCGTGGCTGCCCACCAAGGCCGTGCCGACGCCGGGGCGCACGAGGCCGTAGCCCGCCCACACGTTGGGGTGGATCTCCAGCGAGTCGGTGCTGCCGGAGTGCAACGCCGCCATCCGCCGCTGGCCCTCGGATTCGGTGGCGGCGAACCGTTCCTGCGCCTGCCGGATCCGGGCCGGGTCCATGCCGGCGAGCAGCTGGTCGGCCACCTTCCACGCTTCGGCCGAGGTGTCCCGGCTGATCACGTGGAATCGCGTGCCGAAACGCAACGAGCGGCCCAAGGCCTCCGCTCGCGCACGTGACCGTTCGAGGTGTGAGGCCATCGCCGCGGGCGTTTCGCCCCACATCAGCAGCACGTCCGCCTGCGCGGCCGCGACTTCCAGTGCGGCCGACGAAGAGCCGCCGAGGAACAGCGTGGGCCGCACCGCGTGCGGGCGGGCGACCATGCCGGCCTTCAACGTGTAATGCGTGCCGGTGAAGTCGAATCGCGAACCCGGCCAAGCCTGGCGGAAGACGTCCATGAACTCGCCGGTGCGCGCGTACCGCTGGTCGTGGTCGAGCCAGTCGCCGTAACGGCGCTGCTCGTCGGGGTCGCCGCCGGTCACGATGTTCAGCAGCAGCCGCGAGTCGGAGACGCGCTGGAACGTCGCCGCGGTCTGCGCGGCCAGCAGCGGCGAGACGAAGCCGGGCCGCATCGCGATCATGAACTTCACTGACCGGGTCACGCCCACCAGTGCCGACGCCACGACCCACGGGTCCTCGCAGAACAACCCGAACGGCGTGAGCATCCCGGTGAACCCGAAGCGGTCGGCGGCGAGCGCGACCTGGGTCAGGTATTCGATGTCCGGTTCGCGCCGGGCACCGGGTGCCGCGACACCGTCTGCGGTCTTGGCGACTTCCCGCCCGTCGCCGTGTGACGGCAGGAACCAGTGCAGTTGCAGGCTCATGAGTGCTCCCCGAACAGTGAGTGCGCGATCGCTTCCAACGGTCCCGAGGCGAGTTCCGCCTCCAGCCACAACGCGCGCCGGAACCAGCGGTGCAGCGGGAATTCCCAGGTGACGCCCATCCCGCCGCAGACCTGGATCGCCGTCTCGCAGACGGTGATCGCCGCGCGGCTCGCGGCGTGCGCGGCGCACGCGACGGCTTCCGCCGTGGCGGCTCCAGCGGCGCGATAGGCCAGTGAACGCGCGAGCTCGACCTCGGCGTAGCCATCGGCGAGCTGCTGGCTCACCGCCTGGAAGGAACCGATGGGCCGGTCGAACTGGGTCCGCGCCTTCGCGTGCTCGACGGCGATCGCCAGCGCCCGGTCCGCGACGCCGATGGCCTCGCCCGCGAGCAGGGTCGTCGCCCGGCCGCGGATCGCGGTGAGCAGTGACGCGGCGGCAGTCGGCCCGATCAGCAGCCGTCCCTCGGCGCCGGCCAGCGCGATGTCCGACGTCGCCCGGAGCGGGTCGACGCCGTCGCGTGCGGACAGCGAAGCGGCAGCCGGGGCGACACCGAACAACGCCACCCCAGCAGGCGTACGGGCGGCGACCAGGATCTCCGTGGCGACGTCGGCGTGCAGGACGGCCTGAACCGCGCCATCCAGGCGCCAGCCGTCGTCGCGACGTGCCGCGCGACAGGTGTCGCTGCCGTCCGCCAACGTCGCGGGGCCGGGCGGTTCGACGCCCGCGGCCCGGTACACCGGCAGGGCGAGCCCGGCCGTGGCGAACCAGGGCACCGGGTGCAGCGCGCGACCGCCCTCTTCGGCCAGCAGGACGAACTCCGCCAGGCCGAGATCCGCGTCCAGCCAGCCCTGCCGGACCAGTTCGGGCCACGCGGCGAGGTCCTGCTCGCCGTCGTCGGCGAGCGCCGCGATCCGATCGAGGCCGTACGTGTCCTCGAGGTAGGTGCGGGCGGCGGCCTTGAGTCCGGTCTGGTCCTCGGTCAGCGCGAAGTCCATCGATGCTCCCTCACTGCCTTGGTGAACCCGCGTCCGCGATCGACGTCGGCAGGGCGCCCTGCCACCGCGATAGCGGGGCTTTCGGCCGGGCGGGTTCACGCGTTCGGTCACTTCTCTCGTCCATCTTCAGCTCCGCCAACCGGTGCTAACGTGATTTCGGCAGGCCGAGGACCCGCTCCGCGACGATGCCGCGCAGGATTTCCGACGTTCCGCCCTCGATGCTGTTGGCCCGGCTGCGCAACCGCTGGTGCTGCCAGTAGCCGCCCCAGAAGGCGTCGGTCCCGTCCGCCGCCGCGCCCGCGCCGAGGAGTCGCAGAGCGAGGGCGCTCACCCGCTGGTTCGCCTGCGACCAGCGCAGTTTCAGGATCGAGCTCTCCGGTCCCGGTTCGCCGGTCCGTTCCATCGCGGCCAGCGCGCGGTACCCGGTGAACCGCAGACCCTGCAGATCGACGTAGAGCTCGGCGATCTCGGCGCGGACGCGCGGGTCGGTGTCGCCTCCGCACGCCTTGGCGGTCTTGACCAGCCTGTCGAGCTGGACGGCCAGCCGCGCGGTGAGCGTGATGCCGAACGTGCCGCGTTCGTGCGCGAGGGTGGTCAGCGCGACGCGCCAGCCCTGCCCCGGTTCGCCGAGCACACAGTCGTCGGGAATTTCGACACCGCTCAAGAGAATCTGATTGAAATCGGTGTCACCGGACAATTGCCGCAGCGGTCGCACTTCGACACCGGGTGCGCGCATGTCGAGCAGGAAACAGGTCAGCCCGCGGTGTTTGGCCGCGTCCGGGTCCGTGCGGGCGAGCAGCAGGCAATGGTCGGCCAAATGGGCGTAGGAAGACCACACCTTTTCACCGTCGACGACGTAGCCGCCGTCGACGCGGCGGGCACGGGTGCGCACCGATGCGAGGTCCGAGCCGGCGTCCGGTTCGGAGAAGCCCTGGCAGAAGATCGTTTCCCCGGAAAGGATGCGGGGAAGATGGGCGGCCTTCTGCGCGTCCGTTCCATAGTGGACGATCGCGGGGCCGACCATGCCGAGCCCGATCACCCCGGCGTGGTCCGGTGCCTCGGCCAGCGCGCTCTCTTCGGCGTAGATCGCTTGGTACGCGGGGGAAAGCCCTCGCCCACCGTGTTCGGCAGGCCAGGTCAGCCCCGCGTATCCGGCCGCGTGCAGCGCCTTGCTCCAGGCGCGCACTTCGTCGGCGGACCAAGTACGAGGCGCGCTCGGCGTGCTTTCGGGTAACTGCTCGGCCAGCCAGGCTTTGAGGCCAGCCCGGAACGCCGCCTGATCTTCGCTGTCGTCCAGCCGCATGTACGCACCATAACCAGCGTCGATGATCGTGAGGGGCCACGCGAACGATTCCCGCAACTACGGAGAACCGCTGGTCGGCTCCGCAATCCGTGAGACGTTCGCCCGCCGATGGCCGCACCACGATGGGGAAGCCGGGCACCCCGTCCGGTGGAGAGGCAGGTACCCGCCCGTGGCCGCGCTGAACGACCGGACCCCGGTCATCGTCTCCGCCGTCCGCACCCCGCTCGGCAAACGCGGTGGGGTGCTCGCCGAGCTGAAGGCCGTCGAGCTGATGCGGCACGTCCAGCTGGAGGTCATCGCCCGCGCCGGTATCGAACCCGGCGACGTCGACCAGATCATCGGCGGCTGCGTGACCCAGTCCGGCGAGCAGAGCCTCAATGTCACCCGCAACGCCTGGCTCAACTCCGGTCACGACCCGGCCGTCGGATGCTCCACAGTGGACGTCTCTTGTGGATCGGCGCAGCAGGCGAATCACCTGATCTCCGCGTTGATCGCCGCGGACGCGATCGACACCGGGATCGCCTGCGGCGTCGAGTCGATGAGCAGGGTGCCGATCGGCACGAATCTCTACCAGGGGCCCGGGCACTACAAGACGCGGGATTATCCGTGGGACGACCCGCCGAAGGCCCAGTTCGGCGGCGCTGAGCGGATCGCCGCGCGCGAAGGCATCGGGCGCGCGGACGCCGACGACTACGGTCTTCTCTCCCAGCAGCGCGCGGCGCGTGCGTGGCAGGAGGGCCGGTTCGACCGTGAAGTCTCCCCGGTCGGCACGGTCACCCGCGACGAGGGCATCCGCGAAACCACCCGCGAGGGGCTCGCCGCGTTGCGGCCGAACATCGAGGGCGCGGTGCACACCGCCGGTTCGACGTCGCAGATCTCCGACGGGGCCGCCGCCATTCTCTGGATGTCGTACGGGAAGGCCCGCGCGCTCGGCCTGAAACCGCGTGCGCGGCTGGTCGGCCAGGTCGTCACCGGCGCCGATCCCTACTACCTGCTCGACGGTCCCGTGGTCGCCACCGAACGGGTGCTGCGCCGCACCGGCCGTCGGCTGTCCGATGTGGACATCTGTGAGGTGAACGAGGCCTTCGCCGGGGTGGTGCTGAACTGGGCCAAGGCGCACGGCGCGGACATCGACCGCGTCAACGTCAACGGCGGTGCCATCGCGCTCGGCCACCCGCTGGGCGCGACCGGGACCCGGCTGCTCGTGACGGCACTGCACGAACTCGAGCGCACCGACACCTCGACCGCGCTGATCACCATGTGCTGTGGCGGTTCGCTCGGCACGGCCTCACTGCTGGAAAGGCTTTGACCATGCGCGAAGAGGAGTTCTTCCGCCGGGCGCGGGCAGGTTCGGCCGGCCCGCTGGAGGGTGTGCGCGTCCTGGACGTGACCAAGGTCTGGTCCGGTCCGCTCGCCACCTGCGTGATGGCGGACATGGGGGCCGACGTGGTCCGGATCGAGCTCGCCGACGGCCACGACGGCGAGGTGCCGCCGAACATCCCTGGCACCGGGCTGTCGTGGTTCCGGGAAACCGTGCACCGCAACAAACGCAGTGCCGGGCTGGACCTGCGGGTCGACACCGACCGCACGCGCTTCCTGGAACTGGTGGCGCACGCGGACATCGTGGTCGAGAACTACAAACCCGGCACGCTGGACGGCTGGGGCGCCGGGTACGAGGCCTGCCGGGCGGCACGCGAGGACGTCGTGTTCGTGTCGGTTTCCGGCTTCGGGCAGTACGGCCCGAAGTCGCATCTGCCCGCCTACGACCCCGCGATCCAGGCCGCGGCGGGGTGGATGTCACTCAATGGCCTGCCCGAGGGGCCGCCGGTGCGTGCTCCGACGTTCCTCGCCGACGAGCTGGCCGGCCTCCACGCGGCGATCGGCGCGCTCGCCGCGCTGGCACACCGGAACCGGACCGGCGAAGGACAGCACGTCGATGTGTCCATGGTGGACTGTCTGCTCGCCAGCAGCAGCGGCCTGCCGACCCTCGCCGCGACGGGCGCTCCGCCGCCGAGGGTGGGCAACGAGACCGATTTCGTCGTTCCCGCCAATGTCTACGCATGCGCGGACGGCCATTTGTATCTCGCCGTCGCGATCAACCGGCATTGGCGCGCGCTCGCCGAGATCATCGGCAGACCGGAACTCGGCCTCGCGGACGGATTCCGCACGGCCGCCGAACGGATGACCAACCGCGACGCGATCAACACGATGATCTCCGGCTGGTGCGCGGGACGTCCGCTCGCCGAAGCACTCGACGTGCTGAACGGCCGCGGGCTCGTCGCCGCGCCGGTGCGCACGCTCACCGAAGCCGTCGCCGACGAGCACGTCCAAGCGCGGGCGATGCTCCAGGAAACGGTGCTGAGCAATGGCACCAGCGCGCCGATCGTCGGGCCGGCGGTGAAATTCTCCCGTACTCCGACGAAGGTCCGCCACGGTGCGCCGCGGCCGGGCGCGGACACCGCCGAAGTACTCGCGGAGCTCGCGGCAAACGATGAGAAGAATAGTTTGCGCCGCGCTTCTTAAAATGGAAACAAATTGTGCTGGAAAACGAGGAGGCGTCGTGGCGGAGCACCACCGGGCCCTGATCACCGGGGCTTCACGAGGGATCGGCCGGGCCGTGGCGCTGCGGCTGGCCCAGGAGGGCTACGCCGTCGCGGGTTGTTTTTCGAAAGCGAGCGCCGCGTCGGAGGAAACCGAAGAGGACATCGCCGCCGTCGGGGTGCCCTCGTATTTCGCGGAATGCGACGTCGCCGATTCCGAAGCGGTCGAGCGATTCGTCAAGGACGCCGAGGAGAAGCTCGGCCCGATCGATCTGCTGATCAACAACGCCGGGATCACCAAGGACAGCCCGCTGGTACTCGCCAGCGCCGAGGACTGGCACGCGGTACTGGCCACGAACCTCACCGGCACCTGGAACTTCTGCCGCACCATGGCCTTCCGGTTCATGAAGAACCGCGGCGGCGTCGTGGTCAACATGTCGTCGGTCGCCGGCGTCTACGGTCACGCGGGCCAGACCGCCTACTCCGCCAGCAAGGCCGGGATCATCGGCTTCAGCAAGTCGCTGGCCAAGGAGGTCGCCGGGCACGGTGTCCGGGTCAACGTCGTCGCCCCCGGTTTCATCGAGACCGACATGACCGGTTCCCTCGGCGAAAAGCAGCGTGCCAAGGCGCTCACGCAGATTCCGGCCAAACGCTTCGGCACCGGCGAAGACGTCGCCGAACTGGTCGCGTTCCTGGTCTCCGACCGCGCCTCCTACATCACCGGACAGGTACTGCAGATCGACGGGGGGATCACGCTGTGACCGGGATTCCCGCCTACGCCGCACCGTTGCGGGCGGTCGACACGCTGGACGTCCGGCAGCACGGGGACGATCTGGAGCTGGTCGCCCGGATCACCGTGGACGGCAAGGAACCCAACCTGCGCGGGCATTTCCCGGGCCAGGCCGTGTACCCCGGCGTCTTCGTCATCGAGACGCTGGAGCAGGCGATGCGGGAGGCCGCGAACGCCCGGTTGCGCACCGTCCGCTCGGTCCGGTTCCTGGCGCCGCTGCTCGACGGCGACCTCATGGTGCTCACGGCCACCGCGAAGCGCACCCCGGACGGCTGGGACGTCACCGGCAGGGCCGTGCTCGGCGAAACCACGACGGCCAAGGTCCGCGCCACCTTCGAGGAGGACGCGGAATGACCGAGCACCACGACATCCGGATCCTGCTCCCGCAGCGGTATCCGCTGCTGCTGGTGGACCGGGTGCTGGACCTGGTCCCCGGCGAGTCGATCGTCACGATCAAGGCGGTCACCGGCACCGAGCCGTGCTACGCGGGGATTCCCGACGGAGCACCGGCGAGCCGGTACGACTACCCGAAGTCGCTGATGATCGAGTCCTTCGGGCAGAGCGCCGCGCTCCTCTGGCTCGACGGCCGCGCGCCGGTCGAGGACGACGACTCGACGTTGATGTTCATCGGTGCCCGTGACTACCACTTCACGGCCGCCGCCCGCCCTGGTGACGTGCTGCGCCACGAGGTCCGCCTGGAATCGGTACTGGCCGACACGGCCTTCGCCACCGGCCGGACCTGGGCCGGTGATCGCCTGATCGCCACCGTCACCACCTTGACCGCGACGCGGCGCCCTGTGCGGCCCGCGGCGTGAGAACCGCACGCGGACAACGAAACCGGAGGATCGTCATGACGCAGACCGACACCCAGCTCGAGGAGCTCCGCGAGCTGGTCGCCGAGGTGCTCGAGCTCGAGCCCGAGGAACTTGAGGACAACGGGGACTTCATCGACGACTACGAGGCCGATTCCCTGCGTGCCATCGAGATCCTCGCCAGGATCGACAAGCAGTACAAGATCGAGATCCCGCAGGCCGAACTGCCGGAGCTGCGCACGCTCAAGGCGGTCAACGACGCCCTGATCCGGCACTCCGTCAAGAAGGGATGAACCGTGGCCCGCGTTGTCGTGACCGGGGTCGGCCCGGTGTCGAGCATCGGGATCGGGATAGCCGCGTTCGCCGAGGCGCTGCGCACCGGCCGATCCGGGATCTCGCCCATCACCAGCTTCGACCCGGCCGGGTTCCCGCACCGGAACGCGGGCGAGGTCCAGACCTTCGATCCGGGTGCCCATCTCCGCCGGGTCGACCCGGCGGGGTGGGGCCGGTCCAGCCAGTTCGCGGCCGTCGCCGCGCGGCTGGCGCTCGCCGACGCCCGGCTCGACCTGACGTCGGTGGCGCCCGGGCGTGCCCACGCGATCATGGGCACCACCAGTGGTGAGTCCGCGGTCGCGGAGGCACTCACCGCGCAGATCATCGAGGGCGGTTTCGCCGCGCAGGACCCGGCCCTGCTGACCCAGCTGCCCGCCAACCGGCTGGCGAACGCGGTCAGCGAGGAGCTGGGCTTGTCCGGCGAGTCGCTGACCATCGCGACCGCCTGCTCGGCCAGCAACTACGCGATCGGCTACGCCTACGACCTGCTGGCAGGCGGCGAGGCCGACGTCGTCTTCGCCGGCGGCGCCGATTCGGTGTGCCGCTGGGCGCACGCCGGGTTCTACCGGCTCGGCGCGCTGGCGAAGGACGCCTGCACCCCGTTCGACAAGGACCGCGCGGGCATCCTCACCGGCGAGGGTGGCGCCGTGCTCACCTTGGAAACCTACGACCACGCCCGGAAAAGGGGCGCCACGGTCTACGCGGAACTGCTCGGGTACGGCGTCAACTGCGACGCCATCCACCCGGTCACGCCGGACGCGCCGACGGTCGCGGAATGCATGCGCATCGCACACCGCAACTCCGGCATCTCACCGTCCGATGTGGACTACATCTGCGCGCACGGCACCGGCACGCAGGTGAACGACCTGGTCGAGAGCAAGGCCGTGATCGAGGTCTTCGGCGAGCGCCCGCCGCCGATCAGCTCGATCAAGTCGATGCTCGGCCACACCATGGGCGCGGCCTGCGGCTTCGGGGCGATCGCCTCGACCATCGCGATCGACCGCGGTTTCCTGCCGCCCACGGTCAACTGGACCACCGCGGATCCGGAACTGGGCGTCGACCCGGTGCCGAACGCGGCCCGCGCGGCGAACGTGCGGGTGGTCCAGAACGACGGTTTCGCCTTCGGTGGCAACAACGCCATCGTGATGTTGGGAGCGCCAGAATGAGCGGTGTGGTGGTGACCGGCTGGAGCGCGCTGACCTCCGCGGGCGTGGGCGTGGACGCGCTGGCGAAGCGGCTCGCTCTGGCCGAGGCGGGCCAAGTCGAAAAAGGCCACGAGATCGGCGACCTCTACGAAGAGCCGCTGCCCGCGACGAGCGGGCACTTCCTCAACAGCTTCAGCCCACGCGAACACCTGGGGCGCAAGGGGACCAGCACCTACGACCGGGCCACCGGGCTGGCCGTGGTGTGCTGTCAGGAGGCGTTGCGCGAGGCCGGGGTCTCCCTCGACGACGAGGTCCGGCCGCGGATCGGGGTGGTGCTCGGGACCTCGCTGGGCAGCTTCAAGTCCACCAGCGACTACACCCGCGAGACCCTGGTGCAGGACAAGCCGTACCTGGTCAATCCGATGCTGTTCCCGAACACGGTGATGAACTGCGCCGCCGGGCAGGTCGCCATCCGGTTCGGCCTCCGCGGGGCGAACACCACCATCGCGGGCGGCACCCTCGGTTTCCTCAACGTGCTGCGGTACGCCGGCAACGCCATCGAGCGCGGTCACGTCGACGTCGTCGTCGCGGGCGCGGTGGAGGAGTTCACCCCGCACCGCGCGTGGGCGACCCATCTGACCGGGGCGACCGACGTCGTCGCCGCCGGTGAGGCGGCCGGGATGTTCGTGCTGGCCAAGGAGAACACCCCGGAGTGGGCGGGCACGCGGCAACGCGCCGGTGTCCTCGCGGTCGCGACGGCCTACGGGCCGGGCGGCGGTGAGGCGGCCGAGACCGCACTCGCCGGATGTGTGCACCGCGTGCTGGCGAAGGCGGGCGTCGACGCAGCCGAAGTGTCCACTGTGTACACCGGTGAGGTCGAAGACGGCGACGAGCGCGAGTACGGCCCGATCGTCCGAGCGCTGGGCCACCGCCCGGAGCGGGTCATGGTCAAGCGGCTGTTCGGCGAATGCGACGCGGCCTCCGGCGCGGTGGCGCTGGGTGTCCTGCTTGCCGAAGACCGCGATGCCCGCCCCGGCGGGCTGAGCCTGCTCACCGCGCGGGGCGCGGACGGTGCCGTCGGCGCCGCCATCGTGAGGAGGTACGCCGATGGCGGTCTTGATCGCGGGTAGCGCGGTGCGCACCTGCCTCGGTTCGGGAGCGGAGACGTTCGACGGTCTGCTCCGCGGCGCTTGCGGCGTCTCACCGCTGCGATACGGCGACTCCGGACAGCTGAACGTGGCCTATGGCTACCACGCCGAGCTGGACGGTGAGCCGTTCCGCGCGGGACGGCTCCTGGCCGAATGCCTGAAGGAAGCGGTCGAACAGTCCGATGTGGATACCGCGACGCAACGGGTCGCCGTCCTCGTCGGCACGGGACTGCGCGAGTTGTCCGCGGTGGAACGGCTGGCGCTCACCGGTGAGCCGGTGTCCGCCGGACGGCTGGACTTCGCCGACGTCGTGGCGGAAACGCTACCCGGCGCCGCATACGTGACCACGGTCGTCAACGCGTGCAGTGCGGGCGGCCATGTCCTCGCGCTCGCCCAGGACATGCTCGAACTCGGCGAATGCGACGCCGTCGTGGTCGCCGCCGCCGACGCGATGACGCGGTCGATGCTCGCCATGGTCGGCCGCGTCGCCGAGACGCCGACCGAACGTGTCCGCCCGTTCGACCGCGAGCGCACCGGCGTACTCCTCGGCGAGGGCGCGGCGGCGCTCGTCGTCGTGCCCGAGAGCTGGGACGGCCCGGCGCTCGGCCGGGTCGCCGCGACCGGCCTCTCCTGCGACGCCCACCACGCCACGGCGCCGGACATCGAGGGCATCGCCCGCGCGATGTCCGACGCCTACACGCGTGCGGACCGCGCACCGTCCGATGTGGACCTCGTGGTCGCACACGCGACCGGCACCGCGCTCAACGACCCGGTCGAATGCGAGGCGATGCGGAAGGTCGTCCTCGGTGGCGGCGGGAATCCGCTCGTCACCGCGGTCAAGGGTTCGACCGGCCACACCTCGGGCAGCGCCGCACTGGTCAACGTGGACGTCGCACTGCGGATCTTCGCCTCCGGCGAGGTTCCCGCGGTCGCCGGCCTGACCGACCCGCTCGACGAGGGCATCGGATTACGGCTGGTCATCGGGGACACCGTCACCGCACGGCCGGATCTCGTGCAGGTCAACTCGTTCGGCTTCGGCGGGGTCAACGCCGTCACCCTGTTGGAGCGCGTATGAAAACCCGGTTGCTGCTCACCGGCTGGAGCCTGCACCTGCCGGGGATCGCGGAGTTCGACGGCGCGCCGCCGGAGAAGGCCGCCACCGTACTCGGGCGGAAAGGCCTGCTGTACAAGGAACCCTCGACCCGGCTGGCGTTGTGCGCGGTGCATCGCGCGCTCGGCTTCGAACCAGGGCACCGGGTCACCGGGCCGATCGAGACCGGCACCGCCGTGGTCGCGTGCAGCAACCTCGGCAACGTCGAGACGGTCGCGAAGGTCACGCGCGCGGTCGAGGCGGAAGGCGGCCGCGGGGTGAGCGTGCTCGACGCGCCCAACGTGTCGCCGAACGTCGTGGCCAGCACGGTCGCGCTGTGGTTCGGCTTCGGCGGCCCCAACCTGATGCTGTGTTCCGGCAGTACGGCCGGGCACGCCGGGCTGCGGATGGCGAGTCTGCTGCTGCGCTCCGGCCGGGCCACCCGGGTGGTGCTCGTCGGCGCCGAACCGGAGGACGAGATCGCCTCGATCCTGCACGACGGACCGCTGCGCTCCGGGAGCGCCTGCGTGATCCTCGAGCCCTGGCGCGAGAAAGCTGGCCACCTGGTCGTCGACGTCGACCCGGGGGAGGCCGCGCCGCTGCCCCGGCGCACGGTCGGATCCGGCGGTTTCGACGTCAAGGAACGGTGGGGCGACTTCTACGGCGCGCACGGGGTCGTGGAGCTCGCGCTCGCCGCCCACCTCGCCGTGGCGGAAGGCGAAGGCCGCGTGGGCATCGGCCCGCACCGGCCGGACGGCGGGCCTTCGGTTTCGGTCGCCGTCACAGAGCACAGCGATGAGATGGGGTACCGGTGAACGGTTCGGCGGTGAAGGCGCACACGATCTCGCCCGGCAGGCCCGGTGCGCCGCTGGTGCTGTTCGCACACGGGATGGAAGGCCACTGGAAGAGCTGGACGCCGCTGGCCGCGCATCTCGACCAGGGCTATCGGGTCGTTTCGCTGGAGCTGCCGTGGAAGGCGGGCAACGACTTCCGCTGGCGCAACCGCTCCTTCGGCAAATGGCTCGGCGACGGCCTGGACATGGTCGGCGCCACCCCGGACGTCCTCGTCGCGCATTCGTTCGGCGCCAACGCCGCGCTGGACCTGATGTGCCGGCTCGACCCGCGCGTCGGTTCGTCGGTGGCGTTGTTCTGCCCGTTCTACCGGCTGCCCCGGTTCGAGGTGACGTGGCGGATGTTCGAGCGCTCGCGCGAGACGTTCACCGCGCACGTCGGTGAAGGGGTCCGCGCCCGGCTTGGCAAACGAGCGGCCACTTTGGACCCCGAGGTCGTCGACGGCATGGTCAAGATCGCGTTGAACCGCGCCGGGCCGCTCGGCTTCGCGGCAGTGTTCGACCGCTACGCCGCGAGCGCCGACCTCCAGCTCGGCAACGTCGAGATCCCGACGAAGGTGCTGGTCGGCGGTATGGACCCGACGCTGCCCGCCGAATCGGCGCGCGCTCTCGCCGACGGCATGCCGGGGGCGACGCTGCACACGCTCGACCGCGGCGACCACTTCTTCCACGTTCGCTACGCCCGGTACGCCGCGGCCGAGGTGACCGGCCTCGTCGAAGACGTCCGGACCATTCCGAAGGTAGGTGAGCTCCGATGACCGCAGTCCTGCGGCCAAGCCGGACCGTCACGCACGGCCGCCCCGCGTTCGAGGGCGCCAACATCCGCACCTGGATCGGTTTCAAGCACTTCATGTACCTGGTCGAGCAGGGTGTCCTGCAGTGGCTGCGCGACCAGGGCACGAGTGCGCGCGACCTGTTCCTCGAGCACGGCCTCGGCGCGGAGATCGTGGACTGCTCGGTGCAGCTGCCCGCGGTGCTGGAACTCGACGACGAGGTCGAAGTCGAGGTCACCCCCGGCCGCGGCGACAAGCTGAACGTCCAGCTCTCGGTGGTCCGCGACGGCGAGAAGGTCACCGTGCTGCGCGGCAAGGTCACCGTCGCGCTGGTCCGCGAGCGGGCGGCCGACAACACGGCGGCCGCGCCCGAGGCGTTGGCGCATCTGGAGGTCCCGGCGCTGACGTCCACAGTGGAGCGGGTCGCGATCCCGGCGGGCGAGACCGCCGAGTCGGTGCTGACCGCGGTGCCGGGCGCGTTCCTGTGGTCCTGGCGGGCGCCGTACTTCTACTGCCACTACTCCGACCGCGTCCAGCACTCCGGTTTCGTCCGGACGCTGGAAGAGGTCGTCGACCGCTACCTCGCCGAACGCGGCATCTCCGTCGGCCGCATGCTGTCCGAACGCGCGTGGATCCCGGTCGTCTCCCGCGCCCGCGTCCGGCTGCTGGAGGACGCGCGTATGGAGGAGACGGTGCACACCGTGTTCACCGTCACCGACATCCTGCGCGGGGTCATGTTCGACGGCCGCATGGACTGCTACGTCCAGCGTGGCCAGGAGCTGGTCCCGGTCGCCACCGCCCAGATCCTGCACGGCTACGCCATCGCGGCAGGCCCTGGCGCGGGCGGGATGGCCCAGCTGGACGAGGGTGTCGTGCACGCGTTGATCGGGGACCGGGCGTGACCCGGCCCGCCAAGCTGTACTTCTCGCTGCGCAGCCCGTACAGCTGGCTCGCGATCAACAAGCTGCGCGCCGAGGTGCCCGGCGCTCTCGAACAGCTGCAATGCTTCCCGTACTGGGATCCGGACACGGTGACCGGCGCCGGCCTCGACGAACGCGGCGGCGAGTTCCACTACGTGCAGATGAGCCGCGCGAAGCATCTGTACATGCTGATGGACACCAAACGGATCGCCGAGCAGCAGGGCCGCAAGATGGCCTGGCCGATCGACATCGAACCGTGGTGGGAGCTGCCGCATCTGGCCTGGCTGCGTGCCCGCCGCGAGGGTGTCGAGTGGCCGTTCTACGACGCGCTGAACGAGGCGCGCTGGGGCCGCGGCGAAAACATCTGCGAGCCCGGCATCGTGCGTGCGGCGGCCGAGCGGGCCGGACTCGACCCGGAGCTGGCCGTGGGCGCCGTCGACGACCCGGAGATCCGCGCCGAGGGCGTCGAATGCCTCTACCAGGCCTATCTCGACGACATCTTCGGCATCCCGTACTTCAAATGGGGTCGCCACCGCTTCTGGGGATTCGACCGGCTGGACGGCTTCCTCGGCGTCTGGCAGCCCACGGTCCGAGAGGAGCGAGCGGCATGAGCGACGACCAGGAGGCCACGGTCACCGAGCTGCCCACCGACCAGTGGTACGGCGTACCCGCCGAACTGCTGGACGAGGGCGCCGCCTACGACTGGGACAGCCCGGGCGGCTGCGGATGAGGACCGTCGAAGAGGAACGGCTCTACCGCAAGCAACGCCTGGCGGCGACCATGCGGCTGTTCGCGGTACGCGGTTTCGACGAGGGCGCGGGCGGGCACGTGACCGCCCGCGACCCCGGCGACCAGGACCGGTTCTGGATCAACCCGTTCGGTGTCCACTTCGGTCACGTCCGGGTCAGCGACCTGCTGCTGGTCGACAGCCGGGGTGAAGTCGTCGAAGGCGACGGGAGGATCAACCCGGCCGGGTTCGTCATCCACTCGCACGTCCACGCGGCACGTCCCGACGTCGTCGCGGTCGCGCACGCGCACTCCACCTACGGGCGCGCGTGGGCCACGCTGGGCCGCAAGCTCGACCCGATCACCCAGGACGCCTGCGCGTTCTACGAGGACCACGAGGTCTTCGACGAATTCGGCGGCGTGGTGCTGGATTCCGACGAGGGCAAGCGGATCGCGGTCCGCCTCGGCACGGGCAAGGCGGTGATCCTGCGCAACCACGGGCTGCTCACGGTCGGCGGCACGGTGCAGGAGGCGGCCTGGTGGTTCACCACCATGGACGGCTCTTGTCACGTGCAGCTGCTCGCGGAGGCGGCCGGGAAGCCGGTGCCGATCGAGCCCCGGGTCGCGCGGCACACCGCGTCGATGATCGGCACGCCGGGGATGGGGCGGCTCAACTTCCGGCCGCTGTACGCCGATCTCGTGCGCACGCAACCGGACTTGCTGGATTGAGGGGAAGGTCATGCCGACGCTACTGAACGACTACATCGCCGAGGACGGGGCCGGGATCGCGATCGTCGACGAGGCGGGCGCGGTCGGGTGGCGGCTGCTGGGGGAGCGGGTGAACCGCTGGATCGCGCTGCTGCGTGACCGCGGGATCGGCGAGGGTGACCGGCTGGCCTGCGTCCTCGGCAACCGCCGGGAGACCTTCGAGGTCCTCCTGGCGTGCCTGCACTCCGGGATCACCGTGGTACCGATCAACTGGCATCTCACCGATCCCGAAATCGCTTACATCGTCTCGGATTCCGGGAGCAAGGCGCTGGTCGTCGAGCCCTCGTACGCCGAGACGGCCGGCCGTGCGGTGGCACGGTCCACGGGGGAATGCGCGACGCTGATCGTCACCGGCTCCGCGGACGAGGCCGGTTTCGAAGCGGCGGAACCGTTGCTGGCGCGGATGTCGTCGGCCGAACCCGAGGCACAGACCTGCGGCGCCACGATGTTGTACACCTCGGGCACGACGGGCGCACCCAAAGGCGTGGTGAACGGCCTTTTCGTCGTCGGCGCGCCGTTCTCCCGGGTGGTGAAACTGACCCGGTACGCGCACGTCGTCCTGGACGTCCCGTCGCGCGAACGATGTCTGCTCGACGGTCCTTGGTACCACTCGTCCCAGCTGTTCTTCTCCCTGCTCGGGCTGCTGCTCGGCTCGACGCTGGTGATCCGCCGGTCGTTCGACCCCGAGTCCACATTGGACATCATCGACCGCGAGCGGATCACCGCCGCGCATCTGGTGCCCACCCAGTTCATCCGTCTGCTGCGGCTGCCCCCGGAGGTCCGCGCGCGGTTCTCGGGGGCGAGCCTCGGCCGCGTGTGGCACGGCGGCGGGCCGTGCCCGCCGGACGTCAAGCGCCGGATGATCGACTGGTGGGGCCCCGTGCTGACGGAGTACTACGGCGCCACCGAGGGCGGTGCGGTCACGATCGCCGGCTCACGCGACTGGCTCGCGCATCCCGGCAGCGTCGGCAAGGCCATTCCCCCGAACGAGATCGTGATCCTCGGCGAGGACGGCACCCCGCAACCGACCGGCGCTTCCGGGCAGGTGTTCGTCCGGCGTGTCAAAGGCAAGAGTTTCTCGTATCACAACGCCCCGGAGAAGACGCGGTCCGCGCATCTGGAACCGGGCACCTTCACCTTCGGCGACGTCGGCCACCTCGACGAGGACGGCTTCCTCTATCTCACCGGACGCGCGCAGGACATGATCGTCTCCGGCGGGGTCAACGTGTACCCGGCCGAGATCGAGGCCGTGCTGCTCAACCATCCGGTGGTCCGGGACGTCGCCGTCATCGGCGTCCCCGACGACGAGTTCGGTGAACGGGTCGCCGCCGTCGTCGAGGTCACCGACGATGCCCCAGCCGACCTGTTCGCTCTGCTGGACCCGTTCTGCCGCGAGTCCTTGGCGGGTTTCAAAACCCCGAGGACGTATCACGTCATCGAGCGGCTGCCCCGTGAGGCGACCGGCAAACTCCGCAAGGACGTGCTGCGCAAGAGCTTCGCCGCGATCGGCATCGAGCGGCCCGACATCGCGCATCCGGCGACGTTCGCCGACGGCGTGCCGCATGCGGAGTTCGCCCGTCGTCGCGAGACCGAACCGGTGGCCTGGACCCCGGAACCGTTACTCACGCGGCATTCCAGCGCCGGCCGCACCACCCAGCGCGGCTCCGGCTACTGGGCGGTGACGCGCTACGACGACGTCTACTCGGTGTCACGGCGGCCCGAGGAGTTCTCGTCCGCGGCCAAGGGCGCCTTCCTGCCCGACCCGCGCACGCCGGGCGACCTCAAACAGACCCGGCAGCTGCTGGTCAGCATGGACGGCCCTGAGCACGTCCGGATCCGCCGTCTGGTCGCGACCGTGTTCACGCCCAAATCCGTCCGCGGGCTGAGCGACAGCATCGCCGGGCACGCGCGGCGGCTGGTGGAAAAGGTCACCGGCGGCGCCGAGTTCGACGCCGTCGCCGACTTCGCCGCCGAGTTGCCGCTGCTGGTCCTGTGCGATCTGCTCGGGTTCCCGCCGGACGACCGGCACCTGCTCTACCGCTGGAGCAACGCGCTGGTCGGCTTCGACGACCCGGAGTTCGGCGGCGGCGACGTCGAGGCGTACCGCCGCACCTTCGCCGAAGCGTTCGCCTACGCGATGAAGCTCGGCATGTCCCGGCGCGAGACCCCGACCGACGACCTGATCAGCAGGCTGGTGAACGCCGAAGTCGACGGGAAGCACCTGAGCGACCGCGAGTTCTGCAGCTTCTGGCTGCTGCTGGTGGTGGCGGGCAACGAAACCACCCGTCACCTGATCTCCGGTTCGCTGGAGGCGCTGGTGAACAACCCCGCGGAACGGGACCGACTGGTGTCCGGCGAAGTGCCGGTGGCCACCGCGGTCGACGAGCTGATCCGCTGGGTCACGCCGATCATGCAGTTCCGCCGCACCGCCGTCCGGGACACGGAGATCGCCGGGCAGCCCATCGCCGAGGGCGACAAGGTCGTCGTCTACTACACCTCGGCCAACCGCGACCCGGCGGTGTTCACCGACCCGGACCGGCTCGACCTCGGCCGCGATCCCAACCCCCACCTGTCGTTCGGGATCGGTCCGCATTTCTGCCTCGGCGCGCATCTGGCCCGGCTGGAGATGTCGACGCTGCTGACCGAACTGCTGCCGCATCTGTCCCGCCTGCGCCTGACCGGGCCGGTGACCCGGCTCGAATCGAACTTCGTCAACGGCGCCAAGTCCATGCCCGCGCGCTTCGTGTCTGCAGGTGAACCCGGCGGGTGAATCGGCGCAGCGGGTCCACGCGCATGGTGACTTTCCGGAAGAACCTCAGCTCCGCCAACAGGCCCTTCGGATGATTCCACGAGAAAGGGAGGCCGTCGTGCCCTCGAAACCTGTCCAGCCGAGCCGTGCGGGAACGGTCCCCTGGCCCGCCGACCTCGTCGAGCGCTATGTCGCCGAAGGCCACTGGAAGGGCCAGGCACTCGCTTCGCGCTTCGTGACCGCCGCCGACGCGACCCCGGACGTCGAAGCGCTGACCGACGGTGACTTCCGGCTGACCTACGCCGAACTGCTGTCCCGTGTGGACGGTGCCGCGCAGCGGCTGCGCGCGCTGGGCCTCCGGCCCGACGACCGGCTCCTGATGCAGCTGCCCAACGGCTGGGAGTTCGTCGTGCTGACGCTGGCGTGCTTCCGGCTCGGCGTGATCCCGGTGATGGCGCTGATCCAGCACCGCAGGCACGAACTGTCCTACCTGGCCGAACTGTCCGAGGCGCGCGCGATCGCCGTGCCGGACCGCGTGAAGGACTTCGACCACCAGGAACTCGCGGCCGGGATCGCCGCCGGGGCCGAGACGATCGAGCACGTCATCGTCGCCGGTGACGTCCGCGACGGCCACGTCGACCTGCGTGCCCTCTGTGCCCCGGCGCCGGATGCGGCGGCGGCACGCGCCGAGCTCGACGCGGTGGCCCCCGACCCGCGTTCGGTCGCGCTGCTGATCCTTTCCGGTGGCACCACGGGTCTGCCGAAGCTGATCGCGCGCACCCACGACGACTACGCCTGCTACGTCGACGGATCCGCCGACGCTTTCGGTTTCGACGCGTCTTCGGTGTATCTCGCCGTGCTGCCGTTCGGGCACAACTACCCGCTGAGCGCGATCCTCGGCGTGCTGTGGGCGGGCGGCCGCGTAGTCGTCTCGCCGTCGCCGTCCGCGCGTGACTCGCTCGGCGCGATCGAGACCGAACGTGCCACGGTGACGTCGGTGGTGCCGGCGATCGTGGTGCGCTGGCTGGAGTACCGCGAGGCCGACCAGCACCACGACCTGTCGTCGTTCCAGGTGCTGACGCTCGGCGCCGCGCGGCTGCAGGACCAGCTGGTCCGGCAGATCAGCTCGGTGTTCGGCTGCACGTTGCAGCAGGGCTACGGAATGGCGGAGGGGCTGACCAACCTCACCCGGCTGGATGACCCGTTCGACATCACCTGCGACACCCAGGGCCGCCCGATCAACCAGGCCGACGAACTGCGCGTCGTCGACCCCGACGGGAATCCGGTCCCGCCGGACGAGCAGGGCGAACTGATCACCCGCGGCCCGTACACGATCCGCGGCTACTACCGCGCGCCCGAACACAACGAGCGCGCCTTCACCCCGGACGGCTGGTACCGCACGGGCGACGTCGTGCGGCTGCGCCCGGACGGCTACGTCGTCGTCGAAGGGCGCACCAAGGACGTGATCAACCGCGGTGGCGAGAAGATCGCGGCCGAGGAGGTCGAATCCTTCGCCTACCAGCTCGACTCGGTGGAGATGGCGGCCTCGGTCGCGATGCCGGATCCGGTGCTGGGGGAGCGCGGCTGCCTCTACGTCGTGCCGACACCCGGCAATTCCGTCGCACTGCAAGACGTCATCGACGTCATGGAGACGGCGGGGGTGGCCCGGTTCAAACTGCCGGAGCGGCTCGTCGTCGTCGACGCGATGCCGCGCACGCCGATCGGGAAGATCGACAAGAAGGTCCTGCGCGCGGACATCGCGCGACGCCTCGAAGAAGAAGCCGCCTGAGCCGGTCTCGTGAGTGGTAAGGACGGTTCTGGTGGTCTCGCACCGGAACGGTGATGAGGGCGAGAGGGGAGGATTTGGGACGTTCAACGTCCCAAATCCTCCCCTCTCGACCGGCCGTGCTTGATCAACGGAGGATCGGGGCGTTGAGCGTCCACAAGGGATACTTCAAGCGTGAGGGCACCACCACGCCACCTTTGCCTTACCCCTCAAAAACGTCCTTACCACTCACGAGGTTTTCCTCGCAGAATGGGATAAGACGTAGCCCATACAGCGGTGCGAAGCTTGCGAGGCAGCCGGTTACTGGTCTGGGTTCCGCCGCGTGACGTGGAAATGCTCGAACGCGGTTCACCCCCATCGCTTTTGGGAGAAAGGACGCACAAATGAGCGTTACCGCAACGCGGACTGGCGGGCCGCCCGCAGCCGCGGAAAAGCCAGCCAAACAACGCTATCTCGCCGTCGACGGCCTGCGCGGGGTCTGCGCGCTGGCGCTGCTCTTCACGCACGTCGCGATGATCGCGGGAGTGCTCGGCACCAAGGAACTCGGCGGCACGATCGCTTCGACCAGCGCGGTCGGTGGCTTCTTCACCGGCGGGTTGCAGATCTTCGCCGGCGTCTTCTTCGTGCTCACGGGCATGTTCGTCTACCAGGGCTTCGCGAAGTCGATCATCAACGGCACTCCGCGCAAACGCGAAGGCACGGTGATCCGGCGGGTGCTGCGCCTGCTCCCCGCGTACTACGCGATGTACCTCGTGGTGCTGGTCGCACTGAACCTCCAGCAGGTCGAGAACCTGTGGGACGTCCTCCGTCCGATGCTGCTGCTGCACATCTACGACTGGGACGGCTGGAGCAACGGCATGGAGATCACGTGGACCGTGCCGGACATGGCGCAGTTCTACCTCCTGCTCCCGCTGCTCGCCTGGGCCACCTTCAAGTTCGCCTCCCGCGGCAAGACCGCGCGGGCGCGGGCGTACCGGATGATGCTCCCCGTGCCGCTCCTGTTCGCGGCCGGTATCGCCTGGCTGCTGTACTCGCAGATGAACGGTCTCGGCACCCGCGCGCTGTTCTGGTACCCGATGGGCCTGATGCCCGAGGTCGCGATCGGTATGATCATCGCGATCTGGCTGGAGCTGCAGAAGGCGTCGCCCCGGGATACGCCCAAGCTGCTCGCTTTCGCCGGCCGCCACCGCGTCCTGTTCCTGGGTATCGCGCTGACCTGCCTGCTCATCAACTGCGCCCGTCCCGGCAGTGAAATCGGCATGGACGACTACTACAGTCTCACCGCGCTCGGGATCTTCTACGGCCTCTTGGCCATTCTCTCGGCGAGCCTGTTGCTTTCGATGGTCGCGCCGGGACCCGAGTCGCGCCTCATCCGTGCGGTGTTCACCAACCGGGTGATCCTGTTCATCGGCAAGATCTCCTATGGCGTCTACCTGTGGCAGTTCGCGGTGATGCATTTCTATCTGCAGAAGCCGGACGCCTATTTCAACGGCGAGCCGATGCCGTTGATGATGATCCGCGCCGGTACCGGGTTCTGGGAGCTGCAACTGGTGACACTGGTCGGCACGATCATCCTGTCGACGATCTCGTACTACCTGTTGGAACGCCCCCTGATGAACTGGGGCGAGCGGGTCATCAAGCGCCGGGCCGCCCGCAAGGCTGCCGCGGTGCCGCCACCGCGTGGGGAATCGGTTTCGGTGTAGTCCTTTCGCCATCGGACCCTTCCGGCCTGGCGTCCGCCGCAGCGGACGCCAGGCCGTTCCCGCATTCGCTTTCCGGAGGTTCGTCGTGTCCTTTTCCGCCCCCTTGAAAGGTTTCCAGGTCCACTGTGGAGGGTCAGGCCCGGCCGTCGAGACCGCTCTCGATCGGCTGCGGATGCTGGAGGCCGAAGTCGATCGAGAGCGGCCCAGGGGACTCAGCCTGAGCGGGCCGGGTGTCTCCGTCGAGGCGGGTTTGCGCGGGCCGTTCCCGGAGAACCTCGTGCAGGCCGACTGCGGGATCATGGCACTGCACGGACGGTCCGAGGCGCAGCCGCGCCCGCTGGGCATCGACTATGTTTCGGTGCTCACGGGAATCGCCGCCGTCCAGGGCATGCTGGCCACGACTTTGGCTCAGCTGCGCGGAAATCCGGTGGCCCGGGTCGATCTGGGCGCGGACGCCGTCGCCTTGCTCGCGGTCGGGCAGTACATCGCCGCCGCCACCGCGGACGAGGATCCCGAGGGACCGGAAGGAACGCCATCGGCAGCGCGGCCGCCGTTCGTCTCCAGCGACGGGATCGCGTTCGAGGTCGAAGCCTTCAGCGGTGAGGCGTGGCAACGGTTCTGGACCTCGTTGGGCACACCGGAGCGAGCGATCGGCCGGGGCTGGCGACCGTTCCTCCTCCGCTACGAACGTGCGTCGGTGTCGCTCCCGCGCGAGCTGCACGAGGCGGCCGAGTCCACGTCGTTCGAGGAAATCCGCTCGATCGCCGCGTCGACCGGGATGCACGTCTGCCCGCTGCGGACGGTGACCGACCGGCGTGCCGATCCTGATGCGGGCCTGCCGCCGTGGTCCTTCCGTGCCGGACGTGCGGCGCCGCCCGGATCCGGGGCCACCGCCGGTCTGCCGCTCGCCGGAATCCACGTCGTCGAGTCGACGCGCCGGGTGCAGGGCCCGCTGGCGACCCGGCTGCTGTCGATGCTCGGCGCGACCGTCACCCGGATCGAACCGCCGGGCGGCGACCCCTTGCGGGGCATGCCGCCGATGGCCGGCGACTGCTCGGCGAAGTTCCGCGTCCTCAACGACGGCAAGCGGGTCGCCGAGATCGACTTCAAGCAGGCGGAGGGCCGTGCCGAAGTCCTGGACCTGATCCGCGACGCCGACGTCTTCCTGCACAATTGGGCGCCCGGCAAGGACATCGAGCTCGGCCTGGACGCGGCCACCATGCACGCGGTGAACCCCGGGCTGGTCTATGCGGCAGCGTGCGGCTGGGGTGACGCGCTGGGGAAGAACCCGCCCGCCGGCACGGACTACATGGTCCAGGCCTACTCCGGGGTGGCCGACGCGCTGACGCCCGCCGGGGCACCGCCGCGTCCGACGTTGATGATCATGGTGGACGTCGCGGGCGGATTCGTTTCGGCGGAAGGGATCCTGGCCGCGCTGGTGGCGCGTCAGCGTACCGGCCGCGGTGGCGCGGTCACGACGTCGCTGCTGGCCGCGGCCGACGCCCTGCTGCACGAGCCGTCGTCGCCCGCCACCGTCGACGGCGTCTTCCCCGCGGCCGACGGGCTGCTCGCGATCGTGACCGACGACATCGACACGCTGTGTTCGCTTCTCGACCTTTCCTTGCCCTTAAGCGAAGAACTGCCGGACGCGATCACCAAGGCGCTGGGCACAAGGCCGGTGGCGGACTGGGAACGGAGGCTGGGCCCGATCGCGGTGCCCGTCCGGCGCGACCTCGGCACGCTCGTGGCACGCCATCCCGGGCGGTTCGAGCGGAACGGATGCGCGATCGCCACTTCACCGTGGGCCTTTTCTTGAGCCGTGGCAGCGCAGGAGATGTCCACCCAGTGAGAACGCTGCGACCATCAGGTGCGAACAGTGGTCCGGTCGGCGGAGGAGCTTCGGGATGAGTGGGAACACACTGGGCGTGCTGGGCTCCGACGTCAAAGTGGGGTTGGCCGACGGGACGAAGATCGCCTACGCCAACCTGGACTACGCGGCGAGTGCGCCATGCCTGCGCGAAGTGGCCGACGTGGTGGGGGAGCTGCTTCCGCTCTACGCGAGCGTGCACCGCGGTGCCGGTGCGCTTTCCCAGCTGTGCACGGAAAAATACGAAGCCGCCCGCGAATCCGTCACCACGTTCCTCGGCTGCCGCCCCGACGACGCGTTGGTGTTCACCCGCAACACCACCGACGCACTGAACCTGCTCGCGCACGCCGTTCCGGCGAACACCGTCGTCATCACGTTCGAAGGGGAACACCACGCGAACCTCTTACCCTGGAACGAAGTCGTCCGGCTCCCCGCGCCTTCGTCGCCAGGTGAAGCGGTCTCCGCCGCTACGAACGCGCTTTTAAAGCAGGACAAGGGCCCGGTGCTGCTGGCCGTCACCGGAGCGTCCAATGTGACCGGTGAGGTCTGGCCGCTGGCCGAACTCGCCGCCACCGCGCACCGCTTCGGCGCCCGCATCGCGGTGGACGCCGCGCAACTCGCACCACACCGGCGCATCGACATCGCCGCGCTTGACCTCGACTATGTGGCTTTCTCCGGCCACAAGCTGTACGCCCCCTTCGGCACCGGCATACTCGCGGGCCGCGCCGACTGGCTCGACCGCGCACGGCCGTACCTCTCGGGCGGCGGCGCCACCGCGCACGTCGGTGACGCCCCCGGCGACGTCCGGTGGGCGTCCGGTGCCGCACGCCACGAGGCGGGCTCCCCGAACGTCATCGGCGCCGTGGCCCTCGCCGCCGCGTGCGATGCCCTCGCGGCGGCGGACCTGGACACGGTCCGAGCCGAGGAGGACGCCCTCATGACCCGGCTGCACGACGGCCTGGCGGCGATCCCCGCGGTGCGGATACTGGGAGCAGGCGGCAGCTGGCCGGACAGGCTGGGCATCGTCTCCTTCACCGTCGACGGCGTCGAGACGCGCACGGTGTCCACCCGCCTGGCCGCCGAATTCGGCATCGGCGTACGCGACGGCCTCTTCTGCGCCCACCCCTTCACCCGGCGGCTGTTGGACCAGGCGGGCGCGACCACGCCGACCGCGGTGCGCGCGAGTATCGGCATCGGCACGACGTCCGAACACATCGACCGGTTGATCACCGGAATCCGGGCCATCTCCGGGACTTGAGTAGCGAGCCTATCGCCGGAACCAGCGCCGCCGCTTTTCCGTGGTGCCGGACGGCTGTAGCCCCAGCCTTCCGGTCAGGAAGAAGGTCCCTGTCACGATGTTGCCGCGCGCGGGTGGTTCCTTGAGGGCGGTGGTCGCGATGGCGACGTCGACTTCGATCGCGGCGATGGTGCGGACCCGGATCCGATGGAATGCCGCACCGGTAACGGTGTTCACGGGAGTTTCGGCCTCGATGACTTCGCCGGCGAACAGCGCGTGCGCGGAGGGCGTCCAGTCGGACGCGGGCTCTGCGAGCGCGAAGGTGCCGGAAGGGATGAAGTGGTCGGCGGCGAATTTCGGCCCGTCGTCGCCCTGCGAGGCGTAGTAGGCCTCGGCGTCGGCGTGCACGGTGACGTCTTCTGCCAGAGCTGCCAGCACCAGGGATCCGGTCTCGAGCTGCCCGCCGGCGTCGGCGAGAACCGCTCGGTCCTCCAGTTCCACCGCGATGGGACAGACCATTTCCCCCTCGACGCCGTCGAGGAGGTCTAGCGTCGCGGTCTCGTCGTCGACGAGGCGAACGTCGCGCACCGGTACCGCGGGAGTCGTGCCTGCCAGACACGGCAGGAGGTACTCGATCCCGCGGTTGCGGACCTGTGCGACCAGCCGGGCACCCGAAGCATCAGTCCAAACATGTTCACTGAGCTTTGCGGCGACCTGCCGGGTTTCGCCCATACCGACCAGGGAAATGACCTTCTCCCCGAACTCGTCCTGGTCGGTGAAGCCGATCCCGATCGCCTCGAAGTGGCTCGACACGCGCATTCCCCCTGTTTCGTTGTCCGCTGGAGATTACCGACCAGGCCGGACAAGGTCATCCAGGTTTACGTGAGGTACTGGCTGAACCGCCGCTGCGGGTCGTACGCCGCCCAGCCCGGGTCCCCGGTACCGGCGAACGCGACCCAGGCGCCGTGCATCCGGGCCGCGAGGCCGTCCGGGGCGGGGTCGGGACCGAGCAGGCCAGTGTCGCCGTGCAGCCAGGGCTTGTCGGCGATGTCGAAGACGAAGGGCAGCTCGACGGTGTGGGCGGCGCCGAGTCGTCCGTTCAGGGCCGTCGAGCGATATCCGAACGAGTAGACGTGGGTGCGGCCGCCCGAGATCTGTGCGTGGGCTTGCGCCATGCGGGCCGTACCGGCTCCGAACAGAGCCTCCCCGAGCACATCGGCCTCCGTGGAAGACTCCCGATTGCCTTGCGGCGCAAGGTAAAGGTTTCCCTCTTCGGTGTTGGTGCCGATCAACAGATCCACGTCGCGGGCCGGGCCGTCCGCGAGACCGTCGGCGGGCTGAACCGGCAGGACCAGGCTGAACGGGCTGAGGCCTGCCAACGGGTCTGTCGCGGTGCTGGTGCGCAGGTCGAGTCCGGCCAGCGCGGGCAGGACTTCGAGGAAGCGCTCGTCCGGGATCGCGGCGAAGGCGTCGGCGGCCGGTTCGACGCCCAGCGTGGCGGCCGCCGTGGCGGTGACCCGTCGCGCCTGTTCCGGGGTGAAGGCGCCGGTGCCGCTGCCGCTCTGGATGATCGCCCGCCGGAACAGTCCTTTGGCTTCCGGCGTCGCGAGTAGCACTCCGACGAGGGTGGCGCCCGCGGACTGGCCGGAGATCGTGACGTTGTCCGGGTCGCCGCCGAACGCCGCGATCGTGGCGCGCACCCAGCCGAGCGCGGCGAGCACGTCGAGCAGTCCGCGGTTGGGCGGAGCGCCGTCCAG
This sequence comes from Amycolatopsis sp. lyj-108, assembly GCF_046549005.1. Classification (NCBI taxonomy): domain Bacteria; kingdom Bacillati; phylum Actinomycetota; class Actinomycetes; order Pseudonocardiales; family Pseudonocardiaceae; genus Amycolatopsis; species Amycolatopsis sp. lyj-108. The sequence continues at coordinate 1,095,278 of NZ_JAJPWQ010000001.1, forward strand.
GTCGAGGAAACCGGGGATGCCGAGGCGGTAGTTCACCGTCACGAGGACGATGCCGTCGCGGGCGAACGCACTGCCGTCGTAGAGCGCGGCGCGGTTCGAGCCGGTGACGAATCCGCCGCCGTGCACGAAGACCAGGACGGGCCGCCCGCCGCTGTCGGCGGCAGGCGTGCGGACGTCGACGGTCAGGTACTCCTCGCCCCGGACCCAGCCCGGCCCGAAGTAGGGGGTCATGTCGAGCTTGCCGAAGTCGCGGACCGGTTGGGGAGCCGTCGGCGAAGGCCGGGTGCCGTCGCGGACGCCGGACCAGCCCGGATGCGGTGCGGGCGGGGTGAAACGGCGGGCACCGATCGGTGCCGCCGCGTAGGGGATGGCACGGTAGAACTCGCCGGAGTCGTCGCGGGCGCCGCGCACGGCGCCCGCCGGGGTTTCGACGACGAGGTCTGCGTACTGGGTCATGGGAAACGCTTCCTTTCCTGGACTATCAGGAGATGCGGGAAAAGCCCGCCCACTCCTTGATCGCGAACTTCGACCCGTCGCGCTCGACCTCCGCGGCGCCCTGGCCTGCGAAGTGCGCGGGGAAGACGAGTGCGTTGGTCTCGGCGGCGTGGCCGAGCAGCTTGTGCCGGGTGGCCCGGGACTCGGCCGGGTCCTCGCAGAAGCAGGAATTGGTCTCCGGCTCCACGATCTGCAGCGCGGTGTGCACCAAGTCCCCGACGAACAGGGCCCGGTCGGCGCCGGACTCCAGGGCGAGCACCGACGAACCGGGGGTGTGCCCGGGAGCGAGATCGAGCCGCAGGTTCTTGTCGATCCGGTACGACCCCTCCCACAGGTGCGTCAGCCCCGCCTCGTGGACCGGCGTGACGCTGTCCTCGAAGACGTTCTGGTTACCGCGGCCGAGCACCGTCTCGTGCTCGTTGGCCGGGTCCCAGAACTCGAAGTCCCGCCGCGTCATCAGGTACGTCGCGTTCGGGAAGGTCGGCACCCAGGTACGGCCGTCGAGCCGGGTGTTCCAGCCGACGTGGTCGATGTGCAAGTGGGTGTTGACCACGATGTCGACGTCCTCGGGCCGCACCCCGGCGGCGGCGAGGTTGTCGAGGTAGCCGGTGTCCTGGCGGCTCCACACCTGCGCGTAAGGCCGGTCCTTGTGATTGCCGACGCCGGTGTCGACGAGGATCGTGCGCCCTTCGCTGCGCAGCAGCCATGACTGGATCGCCGAGTGGCATTCGCCGGTCTCCGGGTTCCAGAAATCGGGCGCCAGCCAGCCGCGGTGCTCGTCCCACGAGCCGTCGGGGCTGTCCGGGAAGAACTGGCCCGGACTCATCTCGACCGAGCCGTAGAACTCCTTGACGCGGGTGACGGTGACGTCGCCCAGAGTGATCTGATCCATGTGGTCCGTCCTCGGTTCGGTGAATATGGAGAGGTAAGGCAAGGTGGCGTGATGCCAAGGCGTGTCGCGAAAGCCACTTTCGCGACGCCAGATGTCCCGAAAGTGGCTTTCGCGACACGACCACCCAGCGGCCCCCGGTCCTTGGACACTCCGCCCGACAGGACACGTTTGACCTTCGCCTCAATAGAACCGAGCCTGGACACGGGAGCGCGCACGAACCAGTCCCGCGTTGTCCTACCCCTCACAGGGGGTGGCTGGGATCGGGCCGCGCGCCGGATACTGAAGGTATGGACGGACCTGGCCCACTCGGCGACTTCTTGCAGGCCCGACGCGCGCTGCTACGACCGGCAGACGTCGGCCTGCGCGACCTCGGGCCGCGACGGCGGGTGGCCGGGCTCCGGCGCGAGGAACTGGCCCAGCTGGCGGGCGTCAGCGTCTCGTACTACACGAGGTTGGAGCAGGGGCTGTCCCGCGGGGCCTCGGCCGAGGTGCTCGAGGCGATCGCCCGCGCCCTGCTGCTCGACGACCACGAACGCGAGCATCTCAACCGGCTCGCCGATGCCGCCCGCCACACTCCCCGCCCGCGCCGCCCCCGGCCCGAGAAACTCGCCGACGAGACACGGGACCTCCTACGCGCCGTGGACGGCGTCCCGGCGCTGGTGCTCGGCCGGAGGACGGACGTACTGGCGTGGAACACCCTCGGGCACGCCCTGCTGGCAGGCCACCTGGACTTCCACAGCCCGGACAACCCGGCGGAGCGGCCGAACATGAGCCGGATCCTGTTCCTGGACCCGCACTGCCGGGAGCTGTACACGGACTGGAAGCGCAAGGCCCGCGCGGTGGTCGGCAACCTGCGGAGCACCGTCGGCAGGCACCCGCAGGACCCACTGCTCGCGGAGCTGATCGGCGAACTGACGATGAAGAGCCCGGAGTTCGTCGCACTCTGGGGTGACCACCGCGTGGCACCCTGCGACGCCGCGTCCTACGACCTGCACCATCCCGTCGTCGGCACGGTGACCATCACGCAGCAGACCCTGTCGATCGCCCGCTCGCCGGAACAGATGCTGATCGTCTGCACGACCCCCGCCGGATCCCCGTCCGAGGAGGCTCTCGCGCTGCTTCGGCAGACGAACGAACGTCGCTTGTCCTATGTGGACACTCCACTGAGCGCGAAGGCGGGTTTGTCTTGAGGTTCCTGCTCCTGTAACGGCAGCGCACAGACCTGCGGCGGACGGTGCTGACCCGCCGGAGCACCGCCCCGGTGCTTGCCTGCTCCGGGGCGGTGACCGGTCAGGGCAGGATCTTGCCCGCTCCCGCGCCGGCGGCCACACTGCCCTTCACCGCGCTCGCGGACTCGAGGCTGTAGGAGTACGGAATTCTGGCCACCGTTCCGCTCGCCTGCGGTGAACCGGATCCGGTGAAGAGGTTCCCGCGTTGCACCAGGGTGCCTGCCGGCGAACCCGCGTAGCCGACCAGCGTGGGTTCGTCGACGTTGTCGAAATGGTTGTTCTCGACCAGTACGCCGCCCTTGCAGGTGGACGCGACACCGTATTCGTTGTCTCGATAGTAGTTGTTGAACACGTGTACCGGATTGGCGAATCGCACACGCGGATGGCGTGTCCCCGAGCCGTCGAAGTAATTGTGGTGATAGGTCACCCGTAATTTGCCGATATCCTGGCTCCCGTTGTCGTCACTGTGCCCGAGCAGCATGGACTTGTTGTGCCCGTGCACGCGGTTCCAGGATACCGTGATGTAATCCGAAGCGCGTTTGATGTCGACGGCGCCGTCGTATCCGTTGGTGAACGTGTTGTGGTCGACGACCACGTTGGTCGAGGCCTTTTCGATGTTGATCGCGTCGTCGTCCCAGTCCCGGAAGGACAGGTTCTGGATCACCACGTTCTTGGATCCGCTCAAGGTCAGGCCGCAGCCGTCGATCGTCGCGCCGGAATTACCGAGAATGGATTTGTTGGAGCCCACCTTGAGCATGCCGGAGCAGGAAATGGTGCCGGAGACCCGCACCACCGCCGCCGTGGTTCCGCTGATCGCCGAGCTCAACGCGGACGCCGAGGTCGCCGTGATCGGTGGTGCGGCACCGCCACCGTGGGTGCCGCCGTTCTGGCTCGCCCAGCCGATCGGCGCCGCCTGCGCGGAGATTTCCGCATTGACGCCGGTGGTCACCACGGTCGTCGAAGTGACCATGGTCAAAGTCAGAATCGAAAGAAATCGAAAAGGACGCAAATTCATCACGCCGCCTCCTTGCGGTCGATGAAAACGGAATGTCCTAAAAGGATTGATTCGGATCCGATGGCGAAGTGCCGAGAACAGGAGACCAACGAACCGGCGTCACGTCAACCCTCGATCGCCGATTCCCGGTTCACACTGATGAATCGTGAGGCCAGCCGTGCCGCGATTCACCGATATTGCTCCAGGTGGTCGATCCGGCTTGACGGGAGCGCTCCCAGCTATCACGATGCGTTTACAAGTGTGGACGTCGTTCAGATATGTGAATCGAGATGTGATCATGAGCCTTACGCGCCGCAGCTTCGGATTCCTCGCCACCGCTGTGCCGGTGGCCGTCCTCGCGGGTGGACACCAGGCCGTTCAGGCCGCCGTGCCGGGAATTCCGGCGGCCATGCGCCGGGCCGCGGGGTTCTTCGACGAACAGCTCTCGTATCGCGGCGCCTATGTCTGGAGCTACCTGCCCGACCGGTCCCAGACCTGGGGTGAGATGGCGGCCGGCCGCACCATGTGCTGGGTACAGCCACCGGGAACGCCGTCGATCGGGCACAGCCTGCTCGACGCCTACCACGCCACCGGTGACGAATCCTTCTACCGCGCCGCCTCGCGCACCGGTCTCGCCTTGGCGGCCGTCCAGTTGCCGGTCGGCGGCTGGAACTACGTGCACGACTTCGCGGGTACGAAGGCGCTGCGCAAGTGGTACGACACCGTCGGTGCGAACGGCTGGCGACTGGAGGAGTTCCAGCACTATTACGGCAACGCGACTTTCGACGACGCGGGCACGTCCTCCGCCGCGCAGTTCATCCTGCGCCTCTACCTGGAACGCGGCGATCACCGGTTCCGCGTGGCCCTCGATCGTGCCCTGCGCTTCGTGGTGAAGGCGCAGATCCGCGGAGGGATCGCCGACGGCGGCTGGCCGCAGCGTTACCCCCGGTTCGCGGGGGCCGTGAAAGACACGCCATGGCCCGAGGTGCTGCCGCCGTGGCTGCCCGCCGACATCCGGCACGGCATGGAGGACGGTGACTACACCGGGCACGTCACCTTCAACGACGACGTCCTCGGCGAGAACATCAAGTTCCTGCTGATGTGCATGTCCACTTTGGACATGCCAGGCCTGGCCGGGCCGATCCGGCGCGCGATGGACTGTCTGCGCCGCCTGCAGCAGCCGGGCCCGCAGGCGGGCTGGGCGTTGCAGCACCTGGCCAGGGAGTCGGGCGGCAGGCCCGCGGGTGCTCCGGCGGGTGCGCGGTCCTACGAACCCCGCGCCCTGGCCACGCACACCACCCAGACCAATGTGCAGCAGCTGTTCCACTATTTCCGGCTCACCGGTGATCGAGTGTTCCTCGACCGTGTTCCCGAGGCCATTGCCTGGCTGGACAGTTGCCCGCTCACCGCGCGGCAGCACGCCGAGAACCCGTTGCTGGCCGGGCGAACCCATCCCACCTTCGTGGATCTGGAGACCAACCGGGCGCGGTTCGTCCACCGCTTCGGCTCGAACGTCCGCAACGGCGCCTACTACACCGACAACGACCACCGCGCGACGCTGAGCCATTATTCCGGCGGCCGCGTGATCGGCACCGCAGCCCTGCGCGCCACCTACGAGCAACTGCGTGCCCTCACCCCCGCGCAGGTCGACGACCTGAAGGCACGCTCGCCGCTCAGCGGCGTCTCGGTCCCGCTCCCTCGCTACTTCACCCCGCGCGAGCCTCAGCTCACCGACCTCTTCCTCGGTGCGCCGTCACAGCTGCCGGTCGTGTCGGACGCGGAGGCGGCGGCGCTGGCCGACGGGCTCGGCGGCAACGACTACTGGCTGACCCCGGCGGACGCGATCACCAACCCCTATCGCGGTCCCTCCCCGGCCACGCCTTACGTCGGAAAGGCGTATATGAGCAAGCATGTGGGCGACCTGTACGACACCTCGCCCTACGATCCATTCACGCCACCCGAGGAGCCGCCGTACCGGCCGAAGGAGCGGCCGCCGGTGATCAGCGCCGGCACCTATGTGGCCAACATGGGCAAGCTGATCTCCTGGGCCGCGGCCAGGTAGATGTGGCTCGGGTGCACCGGCAGCTCCGCAAGGCCCGCGAAGACGCGAAAGATGGGCCCAGCGTCGGTGACTTCTACTACGGTGAGAGTTTGATGGTGTCGTTACCGGCGTTGCCGTAGATCTCGCCGTCGTTGCCGTGCGCGCCGAAATCGTAGCCTTCCCGGCCGAGGGAGATGTTGTCGTCACCGAGACCGCCGTGGACGATGCCAAGGTTGGCCGCGCGGGTGTCCACGATGGAGTTGAACTTATCGTTGCCCGGCCCGAGGTAGATGGTGTCGGGCGGCCCGTCTTTTTGAGCGGGGTAGACACCGCCGAAGAAGACGTCGTCATTCCCGGCGCCGGCGTAGACGAAGACTGATTTCTCGCCATCGTTCAGGTCGGTGACATGACATTTGATGACGTCATCGCCGGGTGTGCCCCAAGATGTCGAAGTGGTCGCCCTTGTCGACGCCTCTGGTCGGCTTGCCGTTGACCGTGCGGACAGGTTCCTGCGCGGACGCGGCGGGCGCGACCAGCAACTGATCGGACGCATCTACCACACAGTGGTGTGACCGCCACATGGGATCGGGCTACTGGTTCAGAGCCAGCCGGATTCGCGTGCGAGGCGGATGGCTTCGACTCGGTTGCGGGCGCCGAGTTTGTGCAGGATGCGGGTCATGTGGTTGCGGGTGGTGCCGATGGCCATGTGAAGTTCTTGGCTGATGTCTTTGGCGGTGCTGCCGGTGGCGACGTGGCGCAGTACGTCTTGTTCGCGTTCGGTCAGCGGGTTTTGTCCGCCGCGCATCGCAGCGGCCAGGAGAGACGGCGAGATCACCAGTTCGCCGGAGTGGACTTTGCGGATTCCGTCGATCAGCGTGTCGATCGAGACGCCTTTTGGCAGGAAACCGTGGACTCCGGCGTTCAATGCTTCTCGGACGACTCCCGGCCGGTCCAGTGCGCTGAGCACGAGGACTCGGGTTTTCGGTGTGATGGTGCCGATTTGCCGGGCCAGAGTGAGTCCGTCGACACCGGGTAGGTCTATGTCTAGGACGGCCACATGCGGCAGAGAGGTCCGGAGAAGCCCGATGACCTGGTCACCGCGTTCGGTGTCAGCGACGACCTCGATGTCTTTCTCAAGAGCGAGTAGCGCGATCACCGCTTCCCGGAGTACCTGCATGTCCTCGGCCACCAGGACGCGGATAGGTGCCGGTGTCATCAGTCTTCTCCGATCGGTATCTCCGCCACGAGCCGGAATCGTGCGTCCGCGGTCACTCCGGATCGGACGCATCCGTTGAGCGCGGCGACCCGCTCGGTGATGTTCAGCAGTCCGCCGCCCGGCTCGCCGGGACGGCCGCTCAGGCCGTCGTTGTCGATGGTCAGCCGGAATACGTCGTCCAGCTGATCTACGGTTACCTGGCAGTTCCGAGCGCTGCTGTGCTTGAGCACGTTCGTGATCCCCTCGCGCAGCACCCAGCCCGCGACCCGGCCGATTCGGTCAGGCAAGGTCGTGCTCGCGCTGATGTGGCATCGCACGCCGGCGGACTCGAGTAACGCTGTGCCGGTGGCCAGCTCGTCGTCGAATATCGGCTGCCACTCGCCATGGGCGACCCGGCGGACGTCGTCGAGTGTGCGCTCCGTCATCTGCTGCACGCTCCGGATCTCCCTGGCGGCCCTGTCCGGGTCGGATGCCATCAGCTTCGCCGCGAGTTCCGCACGCAGACCGACCGCGGTCAGTTCCTGGCCGAGCGTGTCGTGCAGGTCCCGTGACACTCGCGCGCGCTCCTGGACCACGGCGAACCCGGCGAGCATGCCCTGGGCCCGGCGCACGGAGACCGCCAGTTCCGCCATCCGGACGGCCGTGTAGATGACGGCGCCCACCAAAAGATTGTGCAGCAGCAACCCCAGCATCCCCAGCCATGGAGGTGTCCAGTCCAGTACCACTCCGATGGCGATGGAAGCACCGAACAGCGGCCATGCCCAGGGTGCGCGCAGGGTGACCAGCACCGTGCAGCCGAACAGCAGCGCCGGGATCGTGGTGGTCGCGTGACATTCGCCGGCGGCGACGGCGGCGAATTGCAGTAGCAGGACTGGTATCGCCCATCGCCAGGAGGGGAGGCCTCGGCGTAGCCGCGTCAATGTCGCCCAGATCAGGATCGCCAGCGGAACGGCCATCAACGGCAGCAGATGTGCCACCGGCTCCAGATACCGGGCGAACGAGGGCGATATCTGGCGTAGCGAGTATCGCCACGCCAGCAGGCTCAGCGGAAACCCGATCTCGACGGCCACCACGAAAAACGTGGCCCGTTCTATGGTCCGCACGACCGGCTCCGTCTTCTTGTGGTCTCTGGCAGTCGAGTGAGAACCGGCTCGAGTCGGACGCGAGTCCGGCTCGGCTGAAGCCGGTCTCCCGAGAGCGGGACGAACGTTTCGCGGGACATCCCGCGTGGTGTTAGTCATCGGATGTCCCGACGCGTTCCCCCGTCACGGGGCGCAGGTCTCGCGACAACGGCCACGGTGACTGCACCAGGCTGTTCAGGGCAGTGTGAAACCTCACCGGTTGTCCTTTCCGGGCGGTCTCGCCCTTGTCGCGTTCTCCGGGCATGACGGAATTCGCGACATTCTGGATCGTGGCTTTGCCCTAAGCCCGGTTATTCATCCGGCAAGAGTCGCGGATCCGGGCACAACGCCCGCAACCGCTGGAGGATCGCCGCGCGACCGTGGGCGAAGATCGAGTCCCGGTCGAGTATCCCGGACCGTGTCACCACGGCCGCGCCGACGGCGTCGATCTCGAAAGCCAGCTGTTCGGGCACGATGCCTTCCCGCAATTCACCCGCGGCGACGGCATCGGTGATCAGGGAGCAGAGCCAGGCTTCCCATTGACCGGCGAGTTCGCGGATCCGGTCCCGCACCGCGCCGGGATGGTCGCGGAACTCACGTTCGACCATGACGAAGAAACAACCGCCGCGCAGGACACCGCGGTCGTAGAAGTCCAGTCGTAGCTCGTGAAGCCGCCAGAGCTTCAGTAGTGGGCTGGTGGCCGTGAGCGCTGGGTGAACGACCAGTTCGGCCCACTGGTCACGGGCATGGTCGATGGCCGCGAGCTGGAGTTGTTCCTTGTCGCTCCAATGCGTGAACAGCCCGGACTTGCTCACGCCGAGTCTGGCCGCCAGCTGAGCCATGCTGACCCCGCTCAGACCGTCCGAGGAAGCGAGGTCCACCACGGCGGCGAGGGCGACAGCACGTGACCGCTCACCGCGCAGTCGCCTGCCATCGGCGTCGTTCGAGCGATCGTGAGTGACCATGACCAGCACTTTAGCATTAAGTGCGACCAGTCGGTCTTTTTGTTGCCGCCGTCACTGTCGCTGCATTGAACCCCGGAAGTGACATTTTCGTCGTCCGACGGGAGGTAATGCACTGGTGGGCTTCCAGGGGTGCGGACGATGCTCGTCATCGGCACCACGAGTCCTGCATGCCGGCGGAGACGGCGGACAGGTACGTGTGGTGACCGGTGTCCGTTTTTCGCGGCTCGATCGGTTCGAGGGGTGCGGATCGCGTCGCGAGGACGCGAGTGCGGGGTGCCGGCGCTCGGGGTGGGCGCCCCGCACTCCTGGGCGAGTTCGCCTGATCTCCAGGGGAACTGGATAAGCCCGATCGTGGAGCAGTTATCGAGCTCCTGTGATGTCACCATCGAGGGGTGACAGGGGAACGCTCGAATCGGCACGGTTATCCGTTCAGGGCGGACTTGAGTTGCGCGACGTCGAATTCCGGCACCAGCGAGAAGGGCGAGCAGCCGTTCGCGACATCAACGTCACCATCGAACCCGGATCGATGGTCGCGATCGTCGGTGCCACCGGCTCCGGGAAGAGTACCCTCGCGCGGCTGATGTTGGGACTCTTCCCGGCGGATGCCGGACAAGTCCTGCTGGACGAGACGCCGATGGAAGAACGCGATCTGCGGATCCTGCGATCCAACTGTGGCATCGTCGCGCAAGACAGTGTGCTCTGCGGCGGAACCATCCTTGACAACTTGACCATGTACACCCCCGATGCCTCGATCGACCAAGTAGTCGACGCTGCCAAGATCGCCTGCGTACATGGGGACATCATGCGGCTGCCGATGGGGTATCACACCCCGCCCGGGGAGCGCGGCAGAGGCCTGTCCGGAGGACGGCTGCAAAGGCTCGCCATCGCCCGCGCCGTTGTCCGGTCCCCACGGCTTCTCGTCCTGGACGAGGCCACGAGCCACCTGGACACCATCACCGAACAACGCGTCCACGAAAATCTTGATCGGCTGCGCTGCGCCAGGATCGTCATCTCCCACCGGCTGAGCAGTATCCGGCACGCTGATCACATCATCGTCATGGACGGCGGAGCCATCACGCAGGCCGGAACCCAGCACGAGCTCGTATCGACAGCCGGTGCGTATCGAGACCTGGCTCAAGCTCAAGGCGCAGACTGGACTCGTCAAGCCGACCGGACAAATCAACGCGGCGCTTTGAACGCCAGTGGGTGGGCACACCAAGTGTGTGGGCCACGCCCGTCTCCGATTGGTTAAGGGGTTCAATGTAGATGCTGCGCGCCGCTCGTGGCCGAGCCGCCTACCCGCCGCCCGTCCCCGTCGACCCAAAACGTGCCGTCGGCCGTTGGACCTACTCCAATGTGCGCGACGTCCTCACCAACCCCATCAAAGAATGGATCCGGTCAGCGCAGCCTGTCCACGAACCGCTCGTCAAACTGGAAGATTGGCTGCAAGCTCAGGACACCAGCGGACACCGCTTCGGCTCCCGAAGTACCAGCAATACCAACGTCAACCACCCGCATACCAAGCGCAGCTACTTGCCGCGCACCTACCTGTTCTGCGACGCCTGCGGCCGACGCATGAACGGTAAGACCCGTCGCGGCCACGCATACTATGTCTGTGCACCGAAAAAGGGGTATGTCCCCAAAGGACATCCTGCCGCAGGGAGCTTCTGGATTCGCGAAGACGCCATCGTCACTGAACTTAACGAGTTCCTGTCCGCCCACATCTTCGGCACCTACCGCCGCAGCTTGCTGGGCGACACGGCCCGAACTCGGCTTCGCTGCTCAGCAGGAACGACAACAGCGCATCGATGCCTTGCGCCTGGAGATCGACGACAGCACTCGCATGATCAAGAACCTCGTCCGCAGCTTCGCGTTGGTCGACAAACCGACCAAGGACTTTGTCAGCGAGATCAACGACGAGCGCAACGGGCTTCACGAACGCGAATCTCAACTCGAAGTTCAGCTTGCCGAGGTTGAAGAGGAAGATCGGCAGGCGCCCAATTCCGATCTGCTTGACGCCCTGCCTGTGGGCGAGGTTCGGATCGAAGAGCTGCCTGAGGATGTCGCGCGGCGGCTCCTTGAAGCGCTACGGCTTGAGCTGCGCTACTGCAAGGATGCCAATCGGATCAAGTACACGGTCACGCTGCTCGGGCCGACGGTCCCGGCGGCACGGCAAGCTTCTCATGAGGCCGTCATCTTGCCGTTCAACCGTGAGAAGAGGCTCGGCGAGCGCAAACGAAACAATAAGAACGAGGAGGACGTCATGTCTGACATCTCTCCCGATCCCATCATCAGTGTGCCCTCGGCAGGATTCGAACCTGCGACACCTGCCTCCGGAGGGCAGTGCTCTATCCCCTGAGCTACGAGGGCGTTGCCGCCTGGGCGACGTTGGAAGCTTAGCGCATGTCTGCCGGGGCTCTCGCGAGTGGTGGTCGTTAACCGTTGTGGTGCTCGACGACGCGGGCGAGCAGCCTGGTCAGTTGCTCACGTTCGGCGGGGTCCAGTGGTGCGAGGAGTGTGTCCTGTGTGTCTCTGACCAGGTCTTCCAGCTGGTCCAGGCGCTGCATGCCGGGGTCGGTGAGGCTGATCAGGTTGCGCCGGGCGTCGGCCGGGTCGGGGGAGCGGTCGACGTGGCCCGCGGCGGCGAGTTCGTTGATGACGGCGACGACGTCGCTGCGGTCGATGCCGGTGCAGCGGCTCAAGGTGGCCTGGCTCGACGGACCGTTCTCGTCGATGGCCGCCAGGATCCCGTAGTGGTACCGGCGGGAGCCGCTTTTCGCGAACTCGTCCATGGCGAGCCGGTGGGCCACGGTGGCGGCCTGGTTGACCAGCCAGCTGGCCTTGGTGCGGAGCCGGACGGGTGCGGTGGTCATCGGAACAGCGTAGCGTTGGTGTCACCAACGAACTGGAGGGCGCATGATCGAACCGTTCGAGGTGGCGATCCCCGAATCCGCCATCGCAGATCTGCGGACCCGGCTGCGCGCCACGCGCTGGCCCGAACCGGCCACTGTGGACGGTTGGGAACAAGGGGTTCCGCTGGAGTTCGCGCGCGAGCTGTGCCGGTTCTGGGTGGAGGACTACGACTTCGGTTTGGCTCGCCGTGTCAACGCTTTCCCGGGTTTCAAGACCACTGTGGACGGTCTCGGGATCCATTTCCTCCACGTTCGCTCGCCGGAGCCGGACGCGACGCCGCTCGTGTTCACGCACGGCTGGCCGGGTTCGGTGGTCGAGTTCCTCGACGTGCTCGGCCCGCTGACCGATCCCGCCGCGCACGGAGGCGATCCGGCGGACGCCTTCCATGTCGTGGCGCCGTCGCTGCCGGGGTTCGGCTGGAGCGACAAGCCGTCGTCGGCGGGGTGGAACGTCGAGCGGATCGCCCGGGCCTGGGACGAGCTGATGGGGCGGCTCGGCTACGGGCGTTATGCCGCGCAGGGTGGCGACTGGGGTGCCGGGGTGACGAACATGCTCGCCAAGGTCGCGCCGGAGCGGCTGATCGGTGTGCACGTGAACATGGCGGGTGTCCCGTACGACGAGACCCGGCTCGGCGAGCCGACGGCGGAGGAGAAGGCGGCGATCACCGATCTCGCCCGGTTCCGCGCGGTCGGGTCCGCGTACTCGCAACAACAGGCCACGCGCCCGCAGACGGTCGGCTACGGCCTCACCGACTCGCCGGCGGCGCAGGCGGCGTGGATCGCCGAAAAGTTCTGGGAGTGGACCGACAACGACGGCTCACCGGAGACCGCGCTGTCCTGGCGGCAGATGCTCGACGCGATCTCCGTCTACTGGTTCACCGGGACGGCGGCCTCGTCGGCGCGGATCTACTGGGAGAGCAAGGAGCGGGACCTCTCCGCTGTTGAGGTTCCTTCGGGTATCTCGATCTTCCCGAGGGAGATCATCCGGCCGTCCCGGCGCTGGGCGGAGCTGCGCTACACCGATCTTCGCTGGTACGAGGTGCTGTCCAAGGGCGGGCACTTCGCCGCGTTCGAGCAGCCCGAGGTCTTCGTCGGCCAGCTGCGGGGGTTCTTCCGGTCGCTTCGGTAGCGGTGCGTGTCGGTTCCAGGTTTCGGGAAGGCCCTCATGGGGGATGGTTTCCCTGTGTGGCTTAGGACATGGTGAACTTAGGCTCACCTGTATTGCACATATGCGCATGTGACAATATATTCAGCCTGTCGACTTCACGAGAGGCGGAGCAATGGGTCACGGGCACGGGCATGGGACGGCCTCGCCGTCGAGCGCGTCAGGCCGCTACCTCAAGAGCTTGACGATCGCCCTGGTCATCGGCGCCGGCTTCATGGTCATGGAGTTCATCGTCGGGTTCGCCACGGGCTCGCTCGCGCTGATCTCCGACGCCGCGCACATGTTCACCGACGTCCTCGGGGTCGGTATGGCGCTGGCGGCCATCATGCTCGCCCGGCGAAGCGGCCCGACCCTCACCCGGACCTTCGGGTTCTACCGGGCCGAGGTGCTCGCGGCGCTGGGCAACGCCATCCTGCTGTTCGGCGTCGCGGGCTACGTCCTGATCGAGGCCATCGGCCGCATCAGCAACCCTCCCGTCGTACCCGGCCTGCCCGTCCTGCTGGCCGCCGCGGCGGGTCTCGTCGCGAACATCGTCTCCTTCCTGGTCCTGCGCAAGGGCGCGGAGGAGAGCATCAACGTCCGTGGCGCGTACCTCGAAGTCCTCGCCGACCTGATCGGCTCCGTCGGCGTGCTGCTGAGCGGCGCGATCACGCTGGTGTTCGGCTGGCGCTACGCCGACCCGATCATCGGTGTCGCGATCGGCCTGTTCGTCCTGCCCCGGACCTACGCCCTCGCCCGGCGCGCGCTGCGGATCCTGTTCCAGCACGCGCCGAAGGGGGTCGACGTCGCCGGGATCCAGGCCGAACTCGGCGAGCTGAAGGGCGTCGAAGACGTCCACGACCTGCACGTCTGGACGCTGACTTCGGGGATGGAGGTCGCTTCGGCGCACCTCACCATCGCGCCGACCGTCGAGCAGGCGGCGGTGCTGACCGAAGCGCAGAACCTCCTGGCGGACCGCTACTCGATCGAGCACGCGACGTTGCAGATAGAAGTGCCCCAATGCGCGCAGCGCTGCCGGGAGCTTTCCTGGTAGCGCCGCCTGCGGTGGTTTTCAGCAGGTGAGTGGGGAAGATTCGGGACGCTCAACGTCCCAAATCCTCCATCGTCAGCCCCCGATGCGCGTGAAGGCCCCCCTTCCCTCAGCTCAGCCGAGGGAAGGGGGCCTTCACGGAACAACAGAAACGCCTCAAGCAGGAAGCGGAGCGGCACCGCGCTCCTGCAACAGCCCCTTCATCAGGGTGATCTCCGCACCCTGCGACACCAGCATGCTCTGCGTCAGCGACTTCACGTCCGCGATCGCCGTGTGGTCGTGGCCGTACTGCGCCATCGCCGTCCCGCCCTCGTGGTGCCGCAGCATCAGCTGGAGGAAGAAGACGTCCATCTCCTTGCCGGTCAGCGACCGCAGTTTGGTCAGTTCGGCCGTCGTCGCCATGCCGGGCATCGGGGCGCCGTTCGACGGCTTCATGCCGGCGTCGCCGTGCGCGCCGTGGCCTGCCATCGGTTCGGTCATCCAGGTCATGTAGGCGCCGGTCGCCTGTTCGGGCTGGCCCCACAGGCCGAGCCAGCCCTTCATCCGGCCGACCTGGCCGGTCTGCGTGCGCTCGATGTCGAACGCGAGGGTTTTGATCGCCGGATCGGTCGTGTGGTCCCGCGCCCAGCCCGCCATGGTGACGGCCTGGAGGTGGTGCACTGACATGTCCTGTGCGAAGCCGACCTCGACCGAGCCCGCGGCGGGGGTCGCGGGCTCCGCGTCGGAGTCGATCAGCCTGGTCGTGAGGGCGCCGAGGCCGAAGCCGAGGATCAGCATGACGACCAGGGCGGCCCCGATCACCAGCCATCGGCTCTTGGTCGACCGCGAGGTGTCGTCCGGTTCGTCGACGTACTGGAGATCGGGGTCCACTTGGCTCACTACTTGCTCGCGGGCGCCGAGGGCTGGGTGGCGGGCGCGGACGGCTGACCGGCGCCGGGCTGGTCCTGCTGCGTTCCGGCGGTGCCCTTGTAGTCCATCGGCTTCGCGTCCGGCCCCGGCGGGGCCGGGTCGAAGTCGCCCGGCTCGATCTGCGCGTCGCAGGTGGCGTCACGCTCGGGGTACGCGCCGTACGGGTTGGTGCGCAGCGCGGCGATGAACTGGTCGATCCGCTCGTCGGAGGCGGAGTCGAGCTTCAGCTGGTGGCCCCAGGACTGCAACGAGATCGGCTTGTCCAGGTTCGGGTACGGCGACATCACCGTGTACGGCTTGCCCTCGACGCGGACCCGCAGCAGCTCCAGCGCGTCGCCGGAGATCTGGGCCGGGTTGTAGGCGATCCAGACCGCGCCGTGCTCGAGACCGTGGACCATGTTCTCGTTGCGGACGGCCTTCTCGTAGACGACGCCGTTGCACGCGGCCCAGGCCTGGTCGTGCGGGCCGCCGAAGGGCGGGGTCTTGTCGTAGGCGACGCGCTCGGCGGCCGTGACGTGCACGGATCCCTCGTAGGTCGCCGTGGTCACGCCGGCGATCCGCTTGGAGGGGTCCGGGTCCTGCTGCGAGGGCGCGAAGGCGGCAGCGGTCTCTTCGCGGGTCTTCTGCTCGCGCTTCGGGGCCGAGGCGACCATGTAATAGGTGACCACCGAGGCAGCCAGGGCGACGATCGCGACGACGGCGATGATCGTGCCCCAAGGCGTGCCCTTCTTGGACACGACGGAACTACGGGCGGCCTTCATGGCGTTCTTCGACGACGCGCCCTTTTTTCTGGTTGTCCCGTTAGCCATGGCTCCTGCGTTCTCCAAAGGGGGTGGTCCCTGCGCGGGCCAGTGTAGAGACCCCGCGTCTGATCACCGTGAACAGTGCGAAGATCACCGGCTTGGCTCACACCTTCCGGCGGTCGCTGCGAACCCCGGACCAGGTCACACCTAGAATTCCGCGAGTGACTCCCGCAGCTCTCGCCGACCTGGTCCGCAACTCCGCCGTGCAGGTTCTCACCGCACGCGGCCTCGACGATTCCGTGCTGCCGGAGAAGGTGACGATCGAACGTCCCCGCAACCCCGAGCACGGCGATTACGCGACCAACCTGGCGCTGCAGGTGGCCAAGAAGGCGGGGATGAAGCCCCGTGACTTCGCCGAGGCGCTGGCCGAAGCCCTCGCCGCGACCGACGGGATCGACTCGGCCGAGGTCGCCGGGCCGGGCTTCCTCAACCTGCGGCTCGCCGCGGACGCGCAGGGCCAGATCGTCCAGCAGGTGCTCGACGCCGGTGAGAAGTACGGCCTCGGCGACACGCTGGCGGGCCTCAAGATCAACCTCGAGTTCGTGTCGGCGAACCCGACCGGCCCGATCCACCTCGGCGGCACGCGCTGGGCCGCGGTCGGCGACGCGCTGGGCCGCGTGCTGTCCGCGCAGGGCGGCCTGGTCACCCGGGAGTACTACTTCAACGACCACGGCGCGCAGATCGACCGCTTCGTCCGGTCACTGGTCGCCGCGGCCAAGGGCGAGCCCGCCCCCGAGGACGGCTACGCGGGCGGCTACATCAACGACATCGCCGCCGAGGTCATCCGCCAGGAGCCGAGCGCGCTTTCGCTGCCGGACGACGAGCGGGCCGAGACCTTCCGCCGGGTCGGCATCGAGCTGATGTTCACCGAGATCAAGCAGAGCCTGCACGATTTCGGCACCGATTTCGACGTCTACTTCCACGAGAACTCGCTGCACGAATCCGGCGCGGTCTCCTCGTCGGTCCAGCAGCTGAAGGACTCCGGCAACCTGTACTTCGAGGACGGCGCCTGGTGGCTCAAGTCCAAGGAACACGGCGACGACAAGGATCGCGTCGTCATCAAGAAGGACGGCAACCCGGCCTACATCGCCGGTGACCTCGCCTACTTCCAGGACAAGCGCAAACGCGGTTTCGACCTCTGCATCTACATGCTCGGCGCGGACCACCACGGCTACATCGCCCGCCTCAAGGCCGCCGCGGCCGCCTTCGGTGACGACCCGGCCGTGGTCGAGGTGCTGATCGGCCAGATGGTCAACCTGGTCTCCGATGGCAAGCCGGTGCGGATGAGCAAGCGGGCCGGCACCGTGATCACGATGGAGGACCTGGTCGGCACCGTCGGCGTCGACGCGGCCCGCTACGAGCTGATCCGCTACTCGGTCGATTCCACTTTGGACATCGACCTCGATCTGCTGCGCAAGCACTCCAACGACAACCCGGTCTACTACGTCCAGTACGCCCACGCGCGGCTGGCCTCGTTGCAGCGCAACGCCGCCGACCTGGGCCTGAAAACCGATGGCGACGTCGACTTCGGCCTGCTTACGCTGCCGGCCGAGGGCGATCTGATCCGCACGATCGGCGAATTCCCGACCGTCCTCCGCCGGGCCGCACTGCTGCGCGAACCGCACCGCGTCGCCCGGTACCTCGAAGAACTCGCCGGCGCCTATCACAAGTGGAACGCCGTCGGCCGGGTTCTCCCGAAGGGCGACGAGGAGACCACCCCCCTCACGTTTTCCCGGCTCGCGCTCTGTGAAGCGACCCGCCAGGTGCTGGCGAACGGCCTCACTGTGCTCGGTGTCTCTGCTCCGGAACGGATGTAACCCAGAATGGCTCACCCCGCCGGCCCCCGCCACGCCGACGTCTACCCCCACGCAGACGCCTCCGGTTTCCCGCCGTCGAGCCCGGAAGAACTCGACAGGCTGTACCCGAAAGTCTGGCCCCGTAACACCTTCCGGGGTGGAGACGGCGTCGTGCGCATCGCGGGCGTCGACGTCCGCGAACTCGCCGAGAAGTACGGCACGCCGCTGTTCGTGGTCGACGAGGCCGACTTCAAATCCCGCTGCGCCGACTACGCGGAGGCGTTCGACGACCCGGCGCTCGTGCACTACGCGTCCAAGGCGTTCCTCTCCATCGAGATCGCCCGCTGGGTGGCGGAGCAAGGGCTGAGCCTGGACGTCTGCAGCGGCGGCGAACTCGCCGTCGCGCAGCGCGCGAACTTCCCGGCGGAGCGGATCACCTTCCACGGCAACAACAAGTCGCTGCCCGAACTGGAAGCCGCTGTCGAAGCAGGCGTCGGCACGGTCGTGGTGGACTCCTACTACGAGATCGCGCGGCTGGCCGATGTCGCCGCGCGGAACGACGTCGTGCAGAACGTGCTGATCCGGGTCACCGTCGGCGTCGAGGCGCACACCCACGAATTCATCGCGACCGCGCACGAGGACCAGAAGTTCGGTTTCTCGCTGGCCTCCGGTGACGCGGCCGAGGCCGTGCGCCGGGTGCTCAACGCGCCGTCGCTCAAGCTGATCGGCCTGCACAGCCACATCGGTTCGCAGATCTTCGACGCCGACGGTTTCGAGGTCGCCGCCCGCCGCGTGGTCGGCCTGCTGGCCGAACTCGCCAAGGAGCACGGCACCGATTTGCTCGACCAGCTGGCGATCGTCGACCTCGGCGGCGGTTTCGGTATCGCCTACACCGACAAGGACAACCCGCCCCCGCCCGCGCAGATGATCACGCAGATCCGCGAGATCGTCCGCAAGGAATGCGAGTACGCGGGCCTTCCGGTGCCGAAGATCGCCGGCGAGCCTGGCCGCGCCATCGCCGGTCCCGGCACGATCACGCTGTACGAGGTCGGCACCATCAAGGACGTCTCGCTCGGCGACAAGGCCGCCCGGCGGTACGTCAGCGTCGACGGCGGGATGAGCGACAACATCCGTACCGCGCTCTACGACGCGGTGTACGACTGCCGTCTCGTTTCCCGCTCCGCGGACGACGACGGCGACGGCCAGGCCGCCGCCGCGTTGTCCCGGGTCGTGGGAAAACACTGTGAGTCCGGCGACATCGTCGTCCGGGACTGCTGGCTCCCCGACACTCTTGCTCCCGGCGACCTGCTCGCCGTGGCGGCCACCGGGGCGTATTGCTACTCGATGGCCAGCGGCTACAACCGGCAGCCGCGGCCCGCGGTGGTGGCCGTGCGCAACGGCAGCGCCCGCGTGCTGCTGCGGCGGGAGACGACGGACGACATGCTGCGCCTGGAGGTCTAGCAAGTGTCTACTGTGGACGGACGCGTGATCAGGGTCGCCCTGCTCGGCTGCGGCACGGTCGGTGGTGAGGTGGTCCGGCTGCTCACCGAGCAGGCAGAGGAGCTCGCCGCCAGGGCGGGCGCCCGGGTGGAGCTGGCCGGGATCGCGGTGCGGCGCCCCGACAAGCACCCCGAGCTGCCGCCGGAACTGGTGACCTCCGACGTGACGAAGCTCGTCACCTCCGACGACGTCGACGTGGTCGTCGAACTGGTCGGCGGGATCGAGCCGGTGCGCGAGTGGCTGCTCGACGCGCTCAAAGCCGGGAAATCCGTTGTCACGGCGAACAAAGCGCTGATGGCCGAGCATTCCGCGGAGCTGTTCGAGGCCGCCGACGCGGCAGGCGTGGACCTGTACTTCGAGGCGGCCGTGGCCGGGGCGATCCCGCTGCTGCGCCCGCTGCGCGAATCGATGGCGGGCGACCGCATCACCCGGGTGATGGGCATCGTCAACGGCACCACCAACTACATCCTGTCCGCGATGGACTCCACCGGCGCCGGTTACGCGGAAACGCTGGAAGAGGCCAGCAGGCTCGGATACGCCGAGGCGGATCCGACGGCCGACGTCGACGGCTACGACGCGGCGTCCAAGGCCGCGATCCTCGCCTCGCTCGCGTTCCACACCCGGGTGACGGCGTCCGACGTGCATCGTGAGGGCATCGCAGACGTCACCGCGTCCGACCTCGCCGCGGCGAACGTGCTCGGCCGCACGGTGAAACTGCTCGCCATCTGCGAGCGCGTCACCGCCGACGACGGCACCGAATCCGTTTCGGCGCGCGTGCATCCGGTGATGATTCCGCGCAACCACCAGCTCGCCGGGGTCGGCGGCGCGTACAACGCCGTCTACGTCGAGGCCGACGCCGCCGGTGAGCTCATGTTCTACGGTCAGGGCGCCGGTGGCGCGCCGACCGCGAGTGCCGTGCTCGGCGACCTCGTCGCGGTGGCTCGAAACCGGGTCGTCGGCGGCCGTGGCCCGCGCGAATCCGCGCACGCCGCGCTCCCGGTCAGGCCGATGGGCCAGACGCCGACGCGGTACCACGTCAGTCTCGACGTGGCCGATCGAGCGGGCGTCCTCGCCCAGGTGGCCCAGGCGTTCGCCGGGCACGGCGTCAGCATCGCCGCGGTGCGGCAGCGCGACGCCAACGACACGGCCAGCCTGGTCGTGGTCACCCACCTGGCGCCGGACGCGGCACTGCGGTCCACTGTGGACGACATTGCCGAGCTCGATGTGGTGAACCAGGTCGTCAGTGTGATGCGTGTGGAAGGCGAAGACCAGTGATTCCCCAACCATGGCCAGGAATCATCCAGGCTTATCCCGACCGGATCCCGGTCCCCTCCGGCGCGAAGGTGATCACGCTCGGCGAGGGCAACACCCCGTTGCTGCCCGCCCCGCACCTTTCCGGACTCACCGGATGCGAGGTCTACCTCAAGGTCGAGGGCGTGAACCCGACCGGTTCGTTCAAGGACCGCGGGATGACCGTGGCCATCACGCACGCGCTCGCCAGCGGGCTCCAGGCGGTCATCTGCGCCTCCACCGGCAACACCTCGGCGTCGGCCGCGGCGTACGCGGCCCGCGCCGGGCTCACCTGCGCGGTCCTCGTCCCGCAGGGCAAGATCGCGATGGGCAAACTGGCGCAGGCCGTGCAGCACGGCGCGCGGATCCTGCAGGTGGACGGCAACTTCGACGACTGCCTCGAACTCGCGCAGAAGACCGCGATCGACTACCCGGTGACCTTGGTCAACTCGGTCAACCCGGTGCGCATCGCCGGCCAGAAGTCGGCCGCGTTCGAGATCTGCGACGTGCTCGGCCGGGCGCCGGACATCCACTGCCTCCCGGTCGGGAACGCGGGCAACATCACCGCGTACTGGGCCGGATATTCCGAGTACGCGGGCGACGGTGTGGTGAAGAACACCCCGCGGATGTTCGGTTTCCAGGCGGCCGGTGCCGCGCCGCTGGTGCACGGTGAGCCGGTGGCCGATCCGGACACCATCGCGACCGCGATCCGCATCGGCAGCCCCGCGTCCTGGGACGGCGCGATGAAGGCGAAGAACGCTTCCGCCGGGCTGTTCGAGGCGATCACCGACGAGAAGATCCTCGAGGCGTACCGGCTGCTGGCCCGCAAGGAAGGCGTGTTCGTCGAGCCCGCTTCGGCGACCAGCGTCGCGGGCCTGCTCGCCACGGCCGCGGACGGGCGCCTGCCGAAGGGTTCGACGGTTGTGTGCACCGTCACCGGACACGGTTTGAAGGACCCCGCCACCGCGTTGGAGGGCAACGTCGAGGTCGAGCCGCTCGCCGTCGACCCGACCGCCGTCGCCGCCGCGCTGGACCTGCGATGACGTTGATCGAGGTCAAGGTCCCGGCGTCTTCCGCGAACCTGGGCCCTGGCTTCGACACCCTCGGCCTGGCGTTGGCGTTGTACGACCGGGTCGAGCTCCGGATCACCGACGCGGGGCTCAAGATCGAGGTGACCGACGTCGGCGCGGGCGGCGTGGAGGACGTCCCGACCGACGAGTCTCACCTGGTCGTCCGCGCTTTCCGGCGTGCTTGCGAGCACCTGGGTCTCAAGCCCCCTGGCGTGGCACTGCGGTGTTTCAACGCCATTCCGCACGCCAGGGGCCTCGGCTCGTCCGCCGCCGCCGTGGTGACCGGCGTCGCAGCGGCGTACGCGCTGGCGGAGAAGGCTTTGGACGACGACGCGCTGCAACTGGCAGCCGGGTTCGAGGGACACGCGGACAACGCCGCCGCGAGCTTGCTGGGCGGCTTCGTGGTCGCCTGGAACGAGGGCGAGCGGTTCCGTGCCGAGCGGCTCCAGCCGCATCACGACATCCGGCCCGTGGTCGCCATCCCGGCGCTGCGCTCCTCGACGGACGCGACGCGAGGACTGCTTCCCGCGCAGGTCCCGCACGCCGACGCGGCGTTCACGGCGGGCCGTGCGGCGCTCGCGGTCCACGCGCTCACCGCGCGGCCCGACCTGTTGCTCTCCGCGACCGAAGACCGGCTCCACCAGCATTACCGGGCGCCGGCGTACCCGGCGAGCAGCGAATTGGTGCGCGCCCTGCGAGCCGAAGGGGTGGCCGCGGCCATCTCCGGAGCCGGTCCGACCGTGCTCGCGCTGACCACCGGCGGAATACTCCCGGCAGGCGTCGACGTTACGTCTTTCGAAGTCACCGAGCTGCCGATCGATCCGGGCGGCGTCCAGGTTGCGGCCCAGTAAAGCCTCGGTCACAGGCAGGCGCCTCGCCCCGCCACGCGGGGGGTGGTTGTTGCACCGGGCCGTGGCGCGGTCTACCCTCGGGGGCGTTCGATCACCGTGCGTTTCCGCACCCGGTGCCGGTCCAGGTGACCAGTGTCATCCTTGGCCCGCATCCTTCGTTGATCCGCCAGTACCGCACACCGTTTGGCAAGCGGGAGTGGCGGATGGACGCAGGCGGGTTCCCGGTTTCGGCGGTGCCGAATTCCGCTTCCTCCGTTTGGAGGACGCAAATCCCTGTGCTGGAGGCCTTTTCTTGGTCCTGTTGGAGCAGCTCCGCTGTGTTCGACACGGCTGAGGAGTTGATCGCCCGTATCGGGGGCCAATTACGCCGTTTCGCAATCGGACGCGAACGGCGGTCCGCTGATCCACCTGGAGGCGTGGATCGGTCAGGAAGGACATTTGTGAGCAACACCGATCTTTTGAGCGACGTCGAAGGTGGCGCCGCCGAGTCGAACGGCGCCGTCGCTCCCAAGCGCACGGTCGGCGGATTGACCGGCAAGACCGTCGCCGAACTGCGCTCGATCGCTGGGGACCTCGGCATCGGCGAGACGACGGGTATGCGCAAGGGCGATCTGATCGCGGCCATCCGCGAGCGCCAGGGCAAGACCAAGCGCAAGACCCCCGCCGCGGCGAGCGAAACGCTTCCGCTCGAGGGGATCGATGCACCGCGCAAGGCTCCCAAGGCCGAAGCGCCCAAGACGGAGGCCCCGAAGCAGGAGGCCCCGAAGGCCGAAGCGCCGAAGGCGGAAACCGCCCCGGCCGAAGCCCCGCGTGCCGAAAAGGTCGCGGAGAACGGCTCCGTGCCCGCCACCGAGCGGACGGCACAGCAGGAGAACGGCCAGCAGGACGGCCAGTCGCCGCAGGAAGAGGGCGGCCGCAGCCGTCGTCGTCGCGGCTCCAACCGCGCCGCGGGATCGCCCGAGCAGGGTGGCCAGCAGCGTGACCGCGGTGAGCAGCGTGAGGGTGGCCAGCAGCGTGATCGCGGTGAGCAGCGCGATCGCGGCGACCGGGGTGACCGGGGTGACCGCAACGAGCGTGGCGACCGTGGTGAGCAGGGCGGCAACCGTCAGGGCAACCGCGGCCAGGACCGCGACAACCGCGGCCAGGACCGCCAGCGCAACCAGCAGAGCGGCGGCCAGGACAACAGCCAGCGTCAGGGCCAGGGCCCGCAGGGCGACGACGACGAGGAAGGCGGCCGTCGCGGCCGTCGCTTCCGCGACCGTCGCCGCCGGGGTTCCGGCGGTGGCCGTGAACAGGGCGGTTCGCCCGACACCGAGATCCGCGAGGACGACGTCCTGCTGCCCGTCGCGGGCATCCTGGACGTGCTCGACAACTACGCGTTCGTGCGTACCTCGGGCTACCTCGCCGGGCCGAACGACGTGTACGTCTCGCTTTCGCTGGTCCGCAAGTACGGCCTGCGGCGCGGTGACGCCATCACCGGTGTCGTGCGCCAGCCGCGTGACGGCGAACAGCAGCGGCAGAAGTTCAACCCGCTGGTGCGCGTCGACTCGATCAACGGCCTGGAGCCGGACGAGGCCAAGCGCCGTCCCGAGTTCACCAAGCTGACCCCGCTGTACCCGAACGAGCGACTGCGCCTCGAAACCGAGCCGCACAAGCTCACCACCCGCGTCATCGACCTGGTGATGCCGGTCGGCAAGGGACAGCGTGCCCTGATCGTCTCGCCGCCGAAGGCCGGTAAGACGACGATCATGCAGGACATCGCGAACGCGATCTCGACGAACAACCCCGAGTGCCACCTGATGGTCGTGCTCGTGGACGAACGTCCGGAAGAGGTCACGGACATGCAGCGGTCGGTGAAGGGCGAGGTCATCGCCTCCACCTTCGACCGCCCGCCGTCCGACCACACCTCGGTCGCGGAGCTCGCCATCGAGCGGGCGAAGCGGCTGGTCGAGATGGGCCACGACGTCGTCGTGCTGCTCGACTCGATCACGCGTCTGGGCCGTGCCTACAACCTGGCGGCCCCCGCGTCCGGCCGGATCCTCTCCGGTGGTGTCGACTCGACGGCGCTGTTCCCGCCGAAGCGGTTCCTCGGCGCGGCGCGCAACATCGAGAACGGCGGTTCGCTGACGATCTTCGCCACGACGATGGTCGAAACCGGATCCACCGGTGACACGGTCATCTTCGAAGAGTTCAAGGGCACCGCGAACGCGGACCTCAAGCTCGACCGGAAGATCGCCGAGCGGCGCGTCTTCCCCGCGGTGGACATCAACCCGTCCGG
Source organism: Amycolatopsis sp. lyj-108 (assembly GCF_046549005.1). Classification (NCBI taxonomy): domain Bacteria; kingdom Bacillati; phylum Actinomycetota; class Actinomycetes; order Pseudonocardiales; family Pseudonocardiaceae; genus Amycolatopsis; species Amycolatopsis sp. lyj-108. Next base: position 1,119,835 of record NZ_JAJPWQ010000001.1, read on the forward strand.
TACCCGCAAGGAAGATCTGCTGCTTTCGCCGGACGAGCTCGCGGTCACCCACAAGCTGCACCGGGTGCTGCACGCGCTGGACTCGCAGCAGGCCATCGACCTGCTGATCTCGCGACTGCGCAAGACGAAGACCAACATCGAGTTCCTCATGCAGGTCTCGAAGACGGCCCTCGGCTCGAACGACGACGACTGATCCTTCGGTCGCCTTCGGCACTGCAATGAAGGGGCCTTTCATAGCTAAATTTGCTATGAAAGGCCCCTTCATTGCATCCAGGGGGAGGCCGTTGTGGGTTCGGTGCCAGGACGGATCGTCGTCTACGGAGTCACCGGTTCGGGTAAGTCGACGCTGGCACGAAAGCTGGCCGAGCGGACCGGGCTGCCGTGCCATTCGGTCGACGACGACCTCGCCTGGCAGCCGGGCTGGGTCCCCGTCCCCGACGACGAGCAGCGACGCCGGATCAGCGCGCTGGTCGCGGGGGACCGCTGGATCATCGACGGGATGTTCGCCAAATGGCGTGATATCGCGTTGCCCCGCGCCGAATTGATCGTGGCGCTGGACTATCCGCGCCGGGTTTCGCTGAGCCGTCTGGTGCGCCGGACGGTGGTGCGCTGCGTCACCCGGCGCCGGATCTGCAACGGCAACGTCGAAACGCTGCGGAGCATGCTCTCCGGCGATTCGATCATCGTCTGGCACTTCCGGTCTTTCGCCCGCAAACGGCGCACGATCCGCGCTTGGGTCGCGGACCCCGCTGTGCGGGTGGTGCGGTTGACCTCGCCACGCGCGACGGAGCGCTGGCTGGGGCGACTTGGGCCGGGGTGGTCGTGAGTGGCGATTCGGGTTCCGACCCGAATCGTCAACTCACGACCCACCGGAGTGCTCAGCGGTGCGGAACCGCCGCGGGGGTCCAGCCGCGGTAGTTGTTGAAGTAGTGCACGCTCGACGCGTGGCCGATCTTGCCGCCGATGCTGGAGGCGTAGATCCCGCCGGAGCCGTCGGCGATGCCGACGTGACCCCACTGGCTGATGTTCCAGTACACGAAGGAGCCCTTCGGCGGCGTCCCGGTCGTGTGCTTCGGGCTCGCGCCGTTCCAGTGCGCGTTGGCCGAGGCCCAGACGCCCGTGGTCCCGTACGCGTTCTCGACGGCCTTCTCGCAGAGGCCCTGGTACGCGGTGGAGCCGATGCGGTTCTTGAACCACTGGACGGCGCCGGCGGGAGTGCCGTCGCCGGCGCCCTGGATGGCGAGGTCACCGTCGGACACCGTGGTGAACGTTCCCGCGGCCGGGTTGATGTCGGCGGCGGTGATGGTGGCGCCCGCTTCGGGGGCGGCCGGAGCGGCCCCGGCGACCGGAGCCAGGGCGAGGGCCGCGATGGCCAGGGCGGCGACGGACGCCGGCTTCGCCACCTTGGCGAGGATGCTGCGCATGATCAGTACCTCCTGTTGAGGAATTACCAACAGTGAGGAGAATCTCGTGATCAAGTACAAATTTCGTACAACCGGGCGTGATAGTTGATAACTCAACGTGTTGGAATAGTCCGGAGGAGGGGTGCGTTGAGTCCACTGCCAGCGCATCTGGCAAAATCATCCGCTGAAGTCCGGCACCGGTTCACCCCGCCACGGGGACCCGGGGCCAACGAGAGAGGACACCATGAAGAGCGGTATTCACCCCGAGTACGTTGTCACGCACGTCAACTGTGACTGCGGCAACGAATTCACCACCCGCAGCACCAAGACCTCCGGCAACCTCCACGTCGAGATCTGCTCGAACTGCCACCCGTTCTACACCGGCAAGCAGAAGCTCATGGACACCGGCGGCCGCGTCGCGCGCTTCGAGGCTCGCTACGGCAAGCGCAAGAAGGCCGAAGACGCCAAGTAGCTTGAACGACGGCGCCTACCCGCATGTCCGGGTAGGCGCCGTTTTTCATGGTTCTGTCCAGGTCGTTGAGAGGTGGAGTGGTGGATTCGAGTTCGCTGAGGGGTCTGCTCGAAGAGCACGCCCAGCTGGAAGAGCAGCTGGCCGATCCGTCCGTGCACGCCGACCAGGCGCGCGCCCGCAAACTCGGCCGCCGGTACGCCGAGCTGAGCCCCGTCGTCAAGACGGTCCGCGAGCTCGACTCCGCCCGTGATGATCTCGAGACGGCGAAGGAACTGGTGTCGGAAGACTCGACCTTCGCGGCCGAGGCCGAGGAGATCTCCGCGAAGATCCCCGTGCTCGAGGCCAAACTCACCGAACTGCTCCTGCCGCGCGACCCGTACGACGGCTCCGACGTGGTCATGGAGATCAAATCGGGTGAAGGCGGCGAGGAGTCGGCGCTGTTCGCCGGCGACCTGCTGCGCATGTACCTGCGCTACGCCGAGCGTCACGGCTGGAAGGCCGAGGTGCTCGACTCGGTCGACTCGGATCTCGGCGGCTTCAAGGACGTCACCGTGTCCATCAAGAGCCGCTCGGCCACCGTCGACGGTGTCTGGGCGCGGCTGAAGTTCGAAGGCGGGGTGCACCGCGTGCAGCGCGTGCCCGCCACCGAATCGCAGGGCCGTATCCACACCTCCGCGTCCGGCGTGCTCATCTACCCCGAACCCGAGGACGTCGAGGTCGAGATCGACCCGAACGACCTGCGCATCGACGTCTACCGCTCGTCCGGCCCCGGCGGCCAGAGCGTGAACACGACCGACTCGGCCGTGCGCATCACGCACCTCCCGACCGGCGTGGTCGTCTCGTGCCAGAACGAGAAGTCGCAGATCCAGAACCGCGCCCGCGCCCTGCAGGTGCTGCAGGCCCGCCTCCAGGCGATCGCCGAGGAGGAGGCCGCCGCGAAGGCGTCGGACGCGCGCCGCTCGCAGATCCGCACCGTCGACCGCTCCGAGCGGGTCCGCACCTACAACTTCGCCGAGAACCGTATCGCCGACCACCGGGTGAACTACAAGGCGTACAACCTGGACCAGGTCCTCGACGGCGACCTCGACGGCGTGCTCGACGCGCTCATCACCGCGGACCGCGAAGAGCGACTGGCCGAACACGCCGGCTGATCCGACGGGCACGCTCCGGCCGAGCTGTCCTTCTGGAGAACCGCTAGCCGGGTTCGGTGTAGAACGGGTCGTCCTCAAGCCCGGTATGGATGGCCCGGACGGACATGCTCACCCGCGAGAGCCTGTCGGCCACCTCGCTCTCGACCCGGCTGAGCGCCTCTTCGCCGCTTTCTCCGGCTTGAGCCGGGAAAGCCGACAGCAGCACCGCCTCGCAAGGGCCCGCGTCCGTGCTGATCCGGACCAGCGAGGCCGACAGGTCGGTCGCGGGACGGCCGCACAGATCCACGGCTATGCGCAGGTCACCGGTAGGGACGTAGAGATGCACCCGCGAAATGACATCGGTTTCCGCGCGCGGGGAGAAATCGTGCCGGGGGACGTACGCGGGCTCACGCGGATCAGTGCCGCCGACGGCCGCCATCAGTGAATAAAGCGTGTATCCGTCGGCTTGGGCGTCGTAGGCGTCGTAGCTTCCGTATTGGCCGGTCTCCGGCGTGCCGTGAATTTCGAAGAATTCCGCGTTCAGGCCGAAGTGGAAAAGCGCCGGTACCGCGGCCCGGTGCAGCGTCTCGGCGAGTTCCTCGCCGTCCGCCGGAGGCGTGCGATAACCGACGGAGACCGAGTAGCCCTTCCAGTCGCCTTCGGGGTCCGCACGGCAGATCTCCAGCTCGGTGGCCTCGAACTCGCTGATGAGACGCTCGCCCAGCGCGGCGGCAGCGGCGAAATCGTCGGTCTCGATATTCGCGGATATCCGCGTGACGACTTCCGTTTCCCGGAGATCCATGACTATTTCGTGAGCCCTTCGGCGCGTACAGGTGGCGCTCAGCCTACGCGGGGCGGGCGCCGCATGTCCTCGCGGAGGGGAACCGAGCCGATCAGAGCCAGGAACGCGGAGCCGGTCCATTGTCGAACCGGCCTTCGTTGAGCATTTCTTGGAAGTGTTCCTCCAGGTATGTCTGCCGATAGGTGCGGTCCAAGAGGCCGACCGCCTCAGCCTCCGCTTTATCGAGCAGTCGAACTTCGCCATCGGGTTCGCCCGCGCCGCAGTACTCGCCGTATTGTTCTCCCAGGACGTTTTCGCCTGCCAGTAGACTTCGGGCGGATCAGGGAACAGCTCCAGCAGTTCGGGATAGTGCCCCACGATCCGCCACGTCCTGTTCTTGATCAATCTGGGGCCCGTGTAGACCGGGACGTGCCGGGCTCGATGACTTCCGATGTCACCGACTCGAGGCGGAGAGAAGGCGCCTTCCAGCAACCCGACTGCTGTGCCCATTTGGTCTTCGCAGAGCACGATGGCCAGGTGGTGGCCACGGGGCGCCGCCGGAATCGCCACCACATCGCCGACCGTCACCCGGGCGGTTTTCGTGGCCGACGGGGCGACCAGGGCCTGTAGGTCCTGCGCGGCGATGTCGCTGAAAGCGCGATCACCGAACTGAAGGACATCGAGGACATGGTCCGCGAGATCCGCGACTGACGACGGGTGGGTCGGATCGGCACCGCTTCCGGCGACGAGAAGATCCAGGAAGTCGCCGGCCTCGTTGAAGGTGTTGTCATTGAACGAGGCGACCCTCTCGGACGACTCGGCCTTGTGCCAGCGATTCCCTTTCTTCTTGGCTTTGAAGAGAAGTGGGAACGGGGCGCCCGGCAGAAGGTCCTCGTCCGGCTGGAACGACAGTCCCAGTATTTCGAGGGATTCTCCGAGCGTCGGTTCTTCGCCGATCTCTTCAACAAAGGCTTGGAATAGGTGATCCAACGCCTCCGAAGCAGATCGTGTCTGTTCGGGTGTCAACGGACTCCGGGGCAGCTCCCTCCGCGCAGTTGTTTGAGCCTCGCCTCATAGGCGTCGTGCTCCATCAAGTGGACTGCGCTACAACCGGAACCCCGAGAAGGCACAAACCTGCGGCTGAAGATCAGCCGGAGATGGACGCCTTCTCCGGTTCGCGTTCTTCGACGACCGGCGTCTCTTCCTTGCGCCGCGGCAGGAACGAAAGCGCGGCGAAGGCGGCGGCGAGCAGGGTCGGGTAGATCGTCAGCTGCTGATGCTTGACGTTCTCGATGCCTTCCGCCAAGCCGGAGACCAGGATCTGGCCCATCGCGAAGAGCAGGAACATGAGCACGACGATGCCGACGTCGCGGCGTCCGGTGCGGTTGCGGAAGGCGCGGAGCCCCGCCCAGCCGATGAGCAGCCAGATCGGCAGGAGAGCGAACAGCCCCAGCGGGGCGAGCCAGCCGGTGATCCCGGACAGCACCGGGACGCGGTACTCCTTGGCGAGCGGCGGCTGCCCGGCGTGTTCGCCGAAGCTGCCGAGGTTCGGCACTCGCGCGGTGAGCGTCTCCTGAGCGGACCGGTGCAGCATCTGGACCACGCGCCCCGGGTGATCGAGGTAGTACTGGGCGACGTTGCGGCGGCTGATCTTGTCGCGGTACTGGGCGTACTCGGGGTCGCGCCAGGCCGCGTTCGCGCTCCACCAGCCCGTGCCGATGTACTTCGCGAACTCGGGCGGGAGGCCCAGTGCGGCGAGGTCTGCGGTGGTGTCGTGCTTTCCGTCCACGATCCCGTTGAACACGACGTGGTACATGTTGGCTTCGCGGTACTCCGCGTTGGCCGTGTCGCCCGCGCCCTGCACCAGCGCGGTCCCCGTGCCGACGACGGCGAGCACGGCCAGCGGCAGCGCCCACCGGGCGAGGCCGCGGCTGCCCGCCGGGCGGACGAACAGCAGCGCGAGCGCGAACAGCGGGATCAGCAGCAGCGTCTGCGACTTCGCGTTGATGCCGATCATCGCGCCGAGCACGGTGACCGCGGCGCCGGTGTAGCGCCACGGTCCGGTGCGGTGCATGAGCAGCAGCCCGCCGGCGAGCAGGAGCATCCCGACGAAGGCGGCGCCCTCGCTCAGCACCGAGGCGAAGTACCCGAAGAAGGCCGAGTCCGCCGCGACCAGCAGCAGCGCGGCCGTGGCGATGACGCTGTTCCGGACCGAGAGGCGCAGGCCGACGACGATCGCGGCGATCCCGCCCGCGACCAGCAGACAGCCCAGCACGCCCAGTACCAGCAGGTTCAGGATCGCGGACGAGCCGAGCAGCTGCCCGATCTCGCTGGCGATCTTGTCGATCCAGCTCTGGCTGGAGATGTACTCGCTTTTGCAGGCCGGGGCGGTGCCGTAGGAGAAGCGGACGAAGTATTCCGAAGGCCTGTCGAGCTCGCGGGCGCCGAGCTGGCACAGGATGCGCCAGCCGTCGCCGTTGTCCGCCATGCCGATCGGACGAGGAACCAGGAAACGGACGAGCAGCACCCCGAGCGCCGCGAAGAACACGCCAAGGGTCAGTCGGATTTCCCGGATCTTCACCCGCGTCACCTTAGAAGATTTCGCAGGGTAATCAGCTCGTACCCTCGCTGAAACCCGCGGAGAGGAACTTCTGGATCACGCCGAGCCATTCGTCGCGGGCTTCCACGCCGATCACGTGCCCGGCCTCGATCTCGACCAGTTCGGCGCCGGGGATCCCGGCCGCGAGTTCGCGGGAATGGGCCGGCGGGGCCAGGCCATCCAGTGTCGTGGCGATGACGAGGGTGGGGACCGAGATCCCGGCGAGTTCGGCCCGGGTGTCGACGCCGGCGACCAGGCCGACGTGCTCGGGGCTGCCTTCCGGGATGAAGCCGGCGAGTCCCTCGATGGTGGCTTCGAGCTCCGACGGCGACAGCGCGTTCAAGTGCTTCTCGCCGGTGGCGGCGAAGGTGAGGAACTTCGCCAGCAGCTTCCGGTCGCCGTCCAGCAGTTCGCGCCAGATGTCGAGGGCCAGCAGGAGCCGGTTGTCCGGTTTCGTGAACCCGGCGGTCAGGATCAGACCGGTGACCCGATCGGGGTGCCGGGTCGCGGCACGGACGGCGACTCCGGTGCCGAGGGAGTAGCCGAGGATCGTGAAGCGGTCGAGCCCGGCGTCGACGGCGATGGAGACCAGTTCGTCCGCGACGGTGTCGAGGTCCAGAGGTTCGGTGCTGCGTGGAGTGAGCCCGGAGCCGGGGTAGTCGGGGCCGACGACGGTGTGGGTGCGGGCGAGGTCGTCGATGATGCCGCCGAAGTTGCCCTCGACGCTGCCGCCACCGCCGTGGGCGAGCAGGAGACCGGGGCCGGAACCGCGGACGATATGCGCGAAATGATTCGTCATGCCGGCGACGTTAGGTACTGACATCGATGTGAAGGTCAACCACGGATGACGGGGGTCACATGCTGATCGGCGAGCTGTCCCGGCGGACCGGCGTCAGTCACCGGCTGCTGCGCTACTACGAGGAGCAGGGGCTGCTGGTCTCGCGACGCGACTTCAACGGCTACCGCACCTTCGACGACGACGCGGTCACCACGGTGCGGCAGATCCGCGCGTTGCTCTCGGCGGGGCTGAGCACGCAGGTCATCGCGAAGGTGCTGCCGTGCGCGAACGGCGAACTGCCGGAACTCGACCTGTGCCCCACGGTCGTGGCGGAGATCCGGCGCGAACTGGCCGAAATGGACGACCGCATCGACACGCTCCGGCAGCGGCGCGGGACACTGGCCGGATATCTCACCGTCGTCAACGTGTAGGAGAACTGTGGAAGCCCTGGCCAGATTCGGGTTCGAACTGGGTGTGCTCAAGCGGATCCGGCGGGCCGGGTGGTGGCAGGCCGGGGTCCGCGATCCCGAATCGGTGGCCGAGCACACCACCCGGGTCGCGCAGCTGGCCGGACTCCTGGCGGCCGAGGGCGGCGCCGACCCGGCCCGGGCGGCGTATCTCGCGCTCTGGCACGACACACAGGAGACGCGGACCGGCGATCTTCCGCACACGATCAAGGGTTTCGTCGAGAAGCCGGATCCGCGGGCGATCACCGCCGCGCAGACGTCGGCGCTCCCCGGCTCCGCGCGTGACTCGGTACGCGACGCCGTCGACGAGTACGAAGCCGCAGAAAGCCCCGAAGCGCTGTACGCACGCGACGCGGACAAGCTCGAAATGCTGCTTCAGGCCGTCGAGTACCGCGATGTCGGCGTACGGAACGTCGACGAGTGGATCGCTTCGGCGACGAAGAGCCTCCAGACCGACCTCGCGCGTCGTGTGGCCGAAGCGGCGCTGACGTTGTCGTCGCTCTCGTGGCGGGTGCGCTGAAAGCAATCGATACCCTGAGCCCGCGTGTATCGACCCCGGCACGCGCGCCTCGTGTGTCAGGCTTGACTCTGTGAAGGAACACCAGTGAACCGGCAGCCGTTGCGCCTCGCCATCATGGAAGCGACCCGCATCCTCACCGAGGCCGGTGTGGCATCACCGCGCTCGGACGCGGAGCTGATCGCCTCCCATGTCCTCGGCGTCGACCGCGGCCGTCTGCCGATGGTGCCGCTGGTGGACCCGCCGGTCATCGACGCGATCGGCCAGCTCGTGAACCAGCGGGCCAAACGGATCCCGTTGCAGTACCTCACCGGCTGGGCCGCGCTCGGCGACATCACGGTCAACGTCGGCGCCGGGGTGTTCGTCCCGCGCCCGGAGACCGAACTGCTCCTGGAATGGGGCCTCAAACTGCTGCACGGGCGCGAGTACCCGGTGGTGGTCGATCTGTGCACCGGCTCCGGCGCGCTGGCGCTGGCCGTGCAGCACGCGCGGCCGGACGCCGTCGTCTACGCCGTCGACATCGACGCGCAGGCGCTCGCGTGGGCCAGGCACAACGCCGACGTCCACGCGGACGCGGGGGACACGCCCATCCGGCTGTACTCCGGCGACGTCGCGGACAGCACGATGTTCGCCGAACTCGACGGTCTCGTCGACCTGGTGCTGTGCAACCCCCCGTACGTGCCGGAAGGCACGCCGGTGCCGGCCGAGGTCGCCGAGCACGACCCGCCGCGGGCGGTGTTCGCGGAGGAAAGCGGGCTCGCGGTGATCCGGCACGCGATCGCCGCCGCCGCCCGGCTGCTGCGGCCCACCGGCGGGATGGCGATCGAGCACGACGACACGCATGGCTCCGCCGTTCCGGCGCTGGTGCGGGCGCGGCGGGTGCTGACCGACGTGCAAGGGCACCTCGACCTCGCCGGACGGGCTCGTTTCGTCACCGCCCTGCGCGTCTCCTGAGGTTTCCGCCGCAATTCGGCACCTGGATGCGGTACTTGCGCGCGCAACGACCGCAACCAGGTGCCGAATTGCGGCGGGTACCGCCGGATAGTTAGCGAGACTCACGACTTCCGGCGGTGCCCAGGGCAAAGCCCACCTCCTAACGTCGGTCTCGGCCGCCTCATCGGCGGTCCGACTGGGAGGTGTACCCCGATGCGATCGTCTCTCCGACGAGCCCCACTCAGAACACTCGCCGTCCTCGCCGCCGTCGCGCTACTGCCGGGTCTGGTCGCCCAACCCGCGTCCGCCGCGGTGCCCGTGAAGGGCTGGCCTGCCCCGATCGACGGGTCGACCTGGGAGAACCAGGACCACATGACGTGGGACGACTACCGCAAGCCGCCCGGCACCAACTGGGCCGACCCTTCGCTGAAGCCGACAAAGCGGATGTTCAAGGGCGCCGTGGTGCTCGCGGACTACCCGGACCAGGAGTTCGCCGTCACGCAGCCGACGCATTCGACGGTGTTCGGCAACCCCGGCCCCGCCGCCAGCAACATCCCCCGCGGAGGCGTCGCGAAGTTCTACGAGGACTTCCTGAACAAACCGCAGGCGCTGAACCAGGGCCACACCATCAACGAGTACTGGATGGAGGACTCCGGCGGCAGGATGGGCGTCGAACTGACCGCGTTCGGGCCGTACCGGCTGCCCGGCAAGTCCTTCGAATACGGCATGGAGTTCCAGCCCGACGCGTGTCCGCCCGGCGCGAACTGCAAGCGCGACCTCCGCGCGGACGCGGGCGCCGCCTGGCGGGCGGACGTGGGTGACGTCTCCAAGCAGTTCGACTTCATCTTCTATCTTTCCGCCGGCCAGGACGAGAGCGCGACCTGGCAGGAATTCGGCGTGATGAAGTTCGGCGAGCCGGGGAACGTGCCCGCCGAATTCGGTCCCGGTGTCGAGGGAATGCCGAACGCCGCGTCCACCCGCTATGTCCCATGGACGTCGTGGAAATCGGCCGCCAGTATCTGGCCGAACGCGGTCACCGGCTCCTCGACCCAGGCCGAGAGCTCGGGTCAGGCGGTTTACGCGCACGAATTGAGCCATATTCTCGGCATCGGCGACAACTACAACAACCCGTTCGGCACCCCACCGTCCCGGACCTACACCGGTCCGTGGGAGATGATGTCGCGCGGCAGCTTCAACGGTCCCGGCGGACCGCACACACGCTGGCAGATCCCGGCGACGCAGGGCGGCTCGATGGGTTCGCATCACATGGTGCGCACCAAGATGAAGCTGGACATCATCGACCCCGAAGACGTCCTGAAGATCGACCGGAACCAGCTCGCCGCGAACGGTCCGGTCTCGGCCAGGATCACGGCGCGTTCGGTCCTTCCGGGGAAGGGCGCCTACAGCGGCATCAACATCGCGCTCAACGGCGGGGACCTCTCGCCGAAATGCGATCGTTCGAAGGATCCGTTCTGCGACGGTGGCGGCTACGACAATTACACTGTCGAGGTCGTCGACCGGATGGGCAGCGATTCCTTCGCCCCCGATTCCGGCGTCATCATCGCGAAGACGAAGAACAAGGACAACGCGCCGTTCGAATGGATCGTCGACGCGAATCCTGCCGACATCGGCATGACCGACTACAAGAAGCCCGACGGCACCGCGGTCCCCATCCCCATCGGCGACTACCGCCAGCTCAACGACGCGGCGTTCAAGGCGGGCACCGGTTCGGCGAGCAAGTACGAGTACACCGACGAGGCGAACAAGCTGAAGTTCCTCGTCTCGGACGTCGAGCGCGACCGCAAGGGCGTGCTGTCCTACGTCGTCACGGTGGCCTCGCTCGACGGGGCGGGTTCGCAGGCCAGGGGCGTTTCGCTGTGGCCGTCGGCCCCCGCGTTCGCCAAGCAGGGGCTCGCGAGCTGCTCGTTCCCGGTGCTCAACACCGGCAACGCGAAGGGCGCGGCGGCGCCGTACAACACCGACACCTACCGCCTGAGCGCGTCCACGAGCGCGAAGGGCTGGGAGGTGCGGCTGCCGAACGAGCTGTCCACCGTCCCGTTCGGCGGGCGGTCTTCGGCGACGGCGCACGCCAAACGGGCCGCGGGCGGTGACCACGTCGCGCACATCAAGCTGACCGCGACGTCGATCGCGGATCCGGCGAAGACGGCGACGTCGTTCTGCACCGCTTTCGCCTTCTGACGGGAGCGGCCGACGCTATGAAAGGTCCTTTACTTGCAAATTTTGCAAGTAAAGGACCTTTCATAGCACCCCCGGGAGGTGAGATCCGGGCCGCGAACCCACAGCGCTAGGCTCAGGCGCCATGAGCGCGGTGTACGACTGCAGCAAGCGTGAATCGCGGGCCGACGGGCTCGCCGCGGCGGCGAGCGCGGTGCGCTCCAGCCGCCTCGTCGTCCTTCCGACCGACACGGTCTACGGCATCGGCGCGGACGCCTTCGACGGCGGCGCCGTCCAGTCCCTCCTGCGGGCGAAGAACCGCGGCCCGGACATGCCGGTCGGCGTCCTGGTCGGCTCATGGTCCACTGTGGACGGACTGGTGCTCGGCACGCCGCCGCAGGCCCGCGCGCTCATCGAGGCCTTCTGGCCGGGCGACCTCTCCATCGTCCTGCCGCACGCGCCGAGCCTGCAGTGGGATCTCGGCCAGTCACGCGGGACGGTGATGCTGCGGATGCCGCTGCACCCGGTCGCGCTGGAACTGCTGCGTGACGTCGGTCCGATGGCGGTCTCCAGCGCCAACGTGTCCGGTCAGCCGCCCGCCTCCACCGCGCAGGAGGCCGTCGACCAGCTCGGCGACAGCGTCGCGGTGTACCTCGACGGCGGGTCCACCGGGGAGCCCGTTCCGTCCACGATGGTCGATCTCACCGGCGACGACCCGGTCATCCTGCGGGAGGGCGCGGTCAGCCGCGCCGCCGTCGCGGAAGTACTGGGAGTGCCCGCGGAGTCACTCGCCTAGACCGTTGGCCGCCGTATCCCCCCAGCGCGGTAGCGTGTTCGAGTGACTTGGACCTCGGCGGCGTAACGCATCATGCCTCCTACGCAAGGTCTCCCGATCCGGGAGTACATCCTCGTCGCCCTCACCGCGGCGGCCGTGACCTTCCTGCTCACCGGCGTCGTGCGACGGGTCGCGATCCGGATCGGCGCGATCGCCAACCCGCGGGCCCGCGACGTCCACGTCACCCCGATCCCGCGGATGGGCGGCATCGGCATCTTCCTCGGCGTCGCCGCCGCGATGGGGCTCGCGCACCAGTTGCCCGCGCTGAGCCGCGGCTTCGACTTCTCCTTCGACTCGCTGGGCGTCCTGCTCGCGGCCGGGGTGATCTCCCTGATCGGCGCGCTCGACGACCGGTTCGAACTGGACGCCTGGACGAAACTGGCCGGCCAGGTCATGTGCGCCGGGATCCTGGTGATCTTCGGGGTCCAGTGGGTGTCGTTCTGGGTGCCGTGGGGCGGTGGTGGCGAATCCTTCGGCCAGGTGCTGGTGCTGGACAAGAACCAGGGCGCGTTGCTGACCGTCGTGCTGGTGGTCGTCATGGTCAACGCGATGAACTTCGTCGACGGTCTCGACGGGCTCGCCGGCGGTCTCGGCTTCATCGCCGCCGCGGCGACGTGCTCCTTCTCGCTCGGCCTGCTCGATTCCTCGGGCGGTGACGTCGGCGCGTACCCGCCCGCCCTCATCGCCGCCACGCTCGCCGGGGCCTGTCTCGGCTTCCTGCCGTACAACTTCCAGCCCGCGAAGATCTTCATGGGCGACTCGGGTTCGATGATGATCGGCCTCATGTTGGCGGGTGCGACGACGTCCGCGTCGGGCCGTGTGCCGTATCCGCAGTTCAGCGGTAAGGACGCGCTCGCGCTGCTTTCACCGCTCGTCGTGGTCGCCGCGGTCCTTTTCGTACCGCTGCTGGACCTGATCATGGCGGTCATCCGCCGCACCCGGCGCGGCGAGAGCCCGTTCGCCGCGGACAAGATGCACCTGCACCACCGCCTGCTGGAGATCGGGCATTCCCAGCGCCGCGCGGTACTGCTCATCTACTTGTGGGCGGGCCTGCTCGCGTTCGGCGCGGTTTCGGTGACGTTGTTCGACAGTGCCGCGGTTTTCTGGATCGTCGGCTTCGGGTTCCTGCTGGCGACCCTGGTGTCGATCGTGCCGAGGCTGCGGTCGAGGAACCGGACTGCCTGAACGGCACAACTCAGACTGCCTGAACGCCCGTATCGGCGCGGGCCTACACTGGCGGGCTGAGACGACCAGGGAGTTTTCTGTGAGCGAGACCGAGAAGACCGTCGAGGCGGAGGAGAACCCCCACGCCAAGGTGGTTCTGCAGGCGGCCAACGCGATGACGCGGGCCTCCCTGATCGCGACACCGCCGGTCGTGCTGGCCTGCATCGTGCTCTTCACCATCCTCAATGGACTCCCGGGACTCGTCGGGGCGGCCATCGGCGGCGTGCTCGCCATTCTGTCCGCTCTCGCGACGATGGGCCTGATGCGCTTCAGCGCCGGCATGGACCCGATGTTCGTGATGGTGATCGCTCTCGGTGGTTACGTGCTCAAGATCTTCGCCCTGTTCGGGGCGCTCACCCTGCTTCGCGGGTGGTCGGATCTGCACCCGATGTCCTTGGGCATCACGATGATCGCGGCCATCCTGGTGTCCGCCGCCGTGGAGTTCGCGGCCTTCCGCAAGACCAAGATCCCGACGATCATCCCCGCTTCCCGCTGACCCCGGGACCGAGGTCCTGACCTGGGACGGGACCTAGGTCCTCGGCCGATCGGGGGCAATGTAGTACGCCTGTACGGCCTGTCGGAACCTGCTGATATGGTCCGCGTATGGGCGGCGGCCTCGGCTGCCGGCTCCTGATGACGAACCCCGAACAGCAGTGTGGCGGCGGCGTTGAATCGTCCCCTCTTACCCGCTGGTAGGCGTCTGTCTCCCGGGAGCACTGCATCGAGAATCCTCGTGTGCGGAACGTGAAACCGTGTTCAGCACATCGTGGGGTGGCCGCCTCCGACGGCCCGATACGTGTCGGGTACGTTAAGTCCAGATCGTGACGATTCCCCCGGCGGAGTGAACGCCGGCCGGGAGAACCGGAAGGAGCCCAGTGGGCGCGCTGGTACTAGCCGAAGGTGCGGAGTTCACGCCGCCTGGCGTCAAAGACTTCAACCTACCGCCGTTGTTCGGCTCCGGCCCTTGGTTGAGCTTCACCAAGCCGATGTTGCTGGTGGTCATCTCCCTGATCATCATCGTCACCTACTTCATGGTGACGTCGCGCCGGTTGAAGGTCGTCCCTGGTAAGGGACAGTTCATGGCCGAATCGATCTACAACTTCGGCCGCAACAACATCGCGCGGGAACAGATCGGCTCTGCCGACTTCAAGCCGTTCATCCCGTTGGTTCTGGGACTGTTCAGCTTCGTGCTGGTGAACAACCTCTTCGGGATCATCCCGTTCTTCCAGTTCCCGACCATGGCGCGAATCGGCTTCCCGGTCGCCCTCTCGTTCCTCGTCGTTTACCCGGTGTACCACTACGTCGGGTTCAAGCGCCACGGATTCAAGGGTTACCTCAAAAAGGAACTGGCGCCGGCGGGTATTCCCGGATTCGTTCTGCCGCTGTACTCCACCATCGAGTTCGCGCAGAAGTTCTTCATCGCACCGGCCACCCTGGCCATCCGAGTCTTCGCGGCGATGTTCGCCGGGCACCTCATCATCATGGTCTTCACGCTCGGCGGGAGTTTCCTGCTGACCGAGGGCGAAGGCATCGTGAAGGTCGCGTCGCCGGTGGCGTTCCTCTTCGCCATCGCGATGACGTTCCTGGAGGCCTTCATCCAGATCCTGCAGGCGTACATCTTCGCGCTGCTGTCCGCAGGGTACATCGGCGCCGCGCTGGCGTCGGAGCACTGAGAAACACCAAAGCCCCCGATCCGCGTGAGTCGCGCGGACCGAGTTTGAAGGGAAACGCACGTGAGCAACATCGTTCTTGCGCAGGCTGCCGAGGCCGCTTCCAACATCAACCCGGGTCTCGCCGCCATCGGCTACGGCCTCGGCGCGATCGGCCCCGGTATCGGTGTGGGTCTGATCTTCGCCGCGGTCATCAACGGCACCGCCCGTCAGCCGGAGGCGCAGGGCAAGCTGCAGGGCATCGCCTTCTCGACCTTCGTGCTGACCGAGGTGCTCGCGCTGATCGGTATCGTCATCTACTTCCTCGCCTCCGGCGCCTGAGTTCTTTCAACTCATCTCGCTTTAAGGAGACGCTGTGCTGAAGACCGAATTGGTGTTGGCGGCTGAAGCGCCCAACCCGATCGTGCCGCACATTCCCGAGCTCATCCTCGGGTTCGTCGCCTTCCTTCTGCTGCTGTTCGTTCTGAAGAAGTACGTCGTTCCTCGTTTCGAGACGGCTTACGAGGAGCGGACCAAGCTGATCGAGGGTGGCATCGAGCGGGCCGAGAAGGCACAGGCCGAAGCCGAAGAAAACCTTGCGCAGTACAAGGCGCAGCTGGCGGAAGCCCGTTCCGAGGCCGCGAAGATCCGCGACGACGCCCGGCTCGAAGCCGAGCAGATCAAGGCGGAGCTTCGCACCGAGGCGGAGGCCGAGTCCCAGCGCATCGTCGCCCAGGGGCAGGCCCAGCTGCAGGCCCAGAAGGCGCAGATCATCGCCGAACTGCGCGCCGAACTCGGCCGTAACTCCGTGGAGCTGGCAAGCCGCATCGTCGGCGAGTCGCTCGCGGACGACGCGCGCCGCCACGGCACCGTGGACCGGTTCCTGGCCGAATTGGAGACCGCCGGTACCAACGGTGCCGGTCTCGGAGCGGGAAAGTAGACCAGAATGACGCTGCATGCTGCGAGCCGTGAAGCGCTCGACCTCGCCGAGAATCGTCTCGGCGAGGTGTTGGCCGCCGCGGGTACCGACCCGGCGACGGTCGGCGACGAGCTGCTTTCGGTCGTCACCCTGCTGGACCGGGAGATCGGCCTGCGCCGGGCCGTCGCCGACGGTTCGGCCACGCCCGAAGCCCGGATCGGCCTCGCTCGCGGGATTCTCGCGGGCAAGGTTTCCGAGCCGGCCCTGCAGGTGCTCGACTCCGTGGCGGGCAGCCGCTGGTCGAGCCCGCGCGAACTGACCGACGGGCTCGAGGCCCTCGGCCGCTCGGCGCTGCTCACCAGTGCGGAGAAGTCCGGGAACATCGACGCTGTCGAAGACCAGCTGTTCCGGGTCACTCGTATCGTTGCGGGTGCACCGGAGCTCGAACAGGCACTTGCCGACCTGACCGCTCCCGCCGAGGCGAAGCGGACCCTCGTCCGCACTCTGTTCGCCGACAAGGTGGACGTGGTCACCAAGACCCTCGTCGAGCAGGTCGTCCTGCGCGCCAAGGGCCGCGGGGTCGCCAACGCCCTCGAGCGGCTGGTCCAGCTGGCCGCGGAACGCCGTCAGCGCTCGGTCGCCCAGGTGACCAGCGCGAGCGCGCTGTCCGACGAGCAGCACGCTCGGCTGAGCGAGAAGCTCAACGCCCTGTACGGGCGGCAGCTCGCGCTGCACGTCGAGGTCGACCCGTCACTGGGCGGCGGACTCGTGGTCCGCGTCGGCGACGAGGTCATCGACGGCAGCACCGCGGGGCGCGTCGACGCCCTGCGTCGCCGGTTGGCTAGCTGACCCACAACAACGACTTTGCACACTGGCACGAACGAAGCGAGAGCGGGATTGAAATGGCGGAGCTGACGATCTCCTCGGATGAGATCCGTAGCGCGATCGAGAACTACGTCTCGAGTTACGCCCCGGACGTGAGCCGGGAAGAAGTCGGCGTCGTCGTCGACGCCGGTGACGGTATCGCCCACGTAGAGGGCCTCCCCTCGGCCATGGCCAACGAGCTGCTCGAGTTCCCCGGCGGGGTCCTCGGCGTGGCGCTGAACCTGGACGCGCGCTCCATCGGTGCCGCGATCCTCGGCGACTTCGAGACCGTCGTCGAAGGCCAGGAAGTCAAGCGGACCGGGCAGGTCCTTTCGGTTCCGGTCGGCGAGGGTTACCTCGGCCGCGTCGTGAACCCGCTGGGCGCCCCGATCGACGGCCTCGGCGAGATCGAGACCACCGACCGCCGCCCGCTGGAGGTCAAGGCCGCTTCGGTGGTCGAGCGCCAGCCGGTGTCGGAGCCGCTGCAGACCGGTATCACCGCGATCGACGCGATGACCCCGATCGGCCGTGGCCAGCGTCAGCTGATCATCGGTGACCGCAAGACCGGTAAGACGGCCGTCGCGGTGGACACGATCATCAACCAGAAGGCCAACTGGGAGTCCGGCGACCCGAAGAAGCAGGTTCGCTGCATCTACGTCGCGGTCGGCCAGAAGGGCTCCACGATCGCCGCGGTCAAGAAGTCCCTCGAGGACGCCGGCGCGATGGAGTACACCACCATCGTCGCGGCCCCCGCGTCGGACTCCGCCGGCTTCAAGTGGATCGCGCCGTACACCGGTTCGGCCATCGGCCAGCACTGGATGTACGAGGGCAAGCACGTCCTCATCGTGTTCGACGACCTGACCAAGCAGGCCGACGCGTACCGCGCGATCTCGCTGCTGCTGCGTCGCCCGCCGGGCCGCGAAGCCTTCCCCGGCGACGTCTTCTACTTGCACTCCCGTCTCCTCGAGCGTTGCGCGAAGCTCTCGGACGAGCTGGGCGCGGGCTCGCTGACCGGTCTCCCGATCATCGAGACCAAGGCGAACGACGTGTCGGCGTACATCCCGACCAACGTCATCTCGATCACCGACGGTCAGTGCTTCTTCCAGTCGGACCTGTTCAACGCCGGTCAGCGCCCGGCCATCGACGTGGGTATCTCGGTTTCCCGCGTGGGTGGTGCCGCGCAGGTCAAGGCGATGAAGTCGGTTTCGGGTTCGCTCCGTATCGACCTGTCGCAGTACCGCGAGCTGGAGGCCTTCGCGGCCTTCGCTTCGGACCTCGACGACGCGTCGAAGGCGCAGCTCGAGCGTGGTGCCCGCCTGTACGAAGTGCTCAAGCAGCCGCAGTACTCCCCGATCCCGGTCGAGGAGCAGGTCGTCACGGTGTACCTGGGCACGAACGGGCACTACGACTCGGTCCCGACCGAGGACGTGCGCCGCTTCAACCACGAGTTCATCGACTCCGCCCGTCGTAAGCACGGCGAGCTCCTCAAGGACATCCGCGAGTCGGGCAAGTTCTCCGACGAGACCGCTTCCGGGCTGGTCGACGCGGTGAACGAGTTCAAGAAGGAGTTCACCACCGCCGAGGGCAAGAGCCTCGTCGAGGTCTCCGACGCGATGGCCGCCGAGAAGGTCGGGCAGGAGACCGTCAAGGTCAACAAGCCCGCACCGAAGAAGTGAGCTGATAGCTCATGGCCGCACAACTCCGAGAACTCCGGTCGCGTATCAAGGCGACCAAGTCCATCGGCAAGATCACGAAGGCGATGGAGCTCATCGCCACCGCGCGCATCACCAAGGCGCGGGCGAAGGTCGCGGCGTCCCGGCCCTACTCGGACGAGATCACGAACGTGCTCTCGGCCCTGGCCGGCGCCTCGGCCAACCTCGACCACCCGCTGCTGGTCGAGCGCGCCAACCCGAAGCGTGCGGCGGTCCTCGTGATCACCAGCGACAAGGGTCAGTGCGGTGGATACAACTCCAACGTGCTGAAGGCGACGGAGGAGCTCCTCACGCTGCTGCGTGAGCAGGGCAAGGAGCCGGTGCTGTACGTGACCGGCAACAAGGGCCTGAGCTACTACCGCTTCCGTGGCCGCGAGGTGACCGAAAGCTGGACGGGCTTCTCCGACCAGCCCGGTTACGTCAACGCCGCGGAGGCCGGTGAGCTCATCGTCGAGTCGTTCCTGAACGGCGCCGACGACGAGGCGGGCAACGCCGACGGCATCCTGGGTGTCGACGAGATCCACGTCGTCTACACCGAGTTCGTCTCGATGCTGACCCAGCGTCCGACCGCCAAGCGCGTCGCGCCGCTCGAGGTCGAGTACACCGAGGGCGAAGAGAAGCCGGAAAGCCTGCTCCCGAGCTACGAGTTCGAGCCCAGTGCCGAGAAGCTGCTCTCCGCGTTGCTGCCGAAGTACATCAACACGCGGATCTTCGCGGCGATGCTCGAGTCGGCGGCGTCCGAACTCGCGGCCCGCCGGACCGCGATGAAGGCCGCGTCGGACAACGCGAACGATCTGGTGAGCACGCTGACGCGGGAGATGAACCAGGCCCGTCAGGCGCAGATCACCCAGGAGATCTCTGAAATCGTCGGTGGCGCGAACGCGCTCACCGCAGCAGGAAGTGATGACTGATGACCAGTACTGAAGCCCGTGCCAAGGGGCGCATCGTCTCGGTGACCGGCCCGGTCGTCGACGTCGAATTCCCGCGCGGTTCCGTCCCCGACCAGTTCAACGCGCTCAAGGTCGAAATCGAGTTCGAGCAGCTCCGCAAGACGGTGACGCTCGAGGTCGCCAGCCACCTCGGTGACAACCTCGTCCGCACCATTTCGCTCCAGCCGCAGGACGGCCTCGTCCGTGGCGCCGAGGTCACCGACACCGGCGGCCCCATCACGGTGCCGGTCGGCGACAAGGTCAAGGGCCACGTCTACAACGCGCTCGGCGAGTGCCTCGACGAGCCCGGCTACGGCGACGACCTCGAGCGCTGGGGCATCCACCGCAACCCGCCTTCCTTCGACCAGCTCGAAGGCAAGACGAAGATGCTGGAGACCGGCCTCAAGGTCGTCGACCTGCTGACCCCGTACGTCGAGGGTGGCAAGATCGGCCTGTTCGGCGGTGCCGGCGTCGGCAAGACGGTGCTCATCAAGGAGATGATCACCCGTGTCGCCCGGAACTTCGGTGGCACCTCGGTGTTCGCCGGTGTCGGCGAGCGCACCCGTGAGGGCAACGACCTCTTCCTGGAGATGTCCGAGGACGGCGTCATCAACGACACCGCCCTCGTCTTCGGCCAGATGGACGAGCCGCCCGGCACGCGTATGCGCGTCGCGCTGTCCGCGCTGACCATGGCGGAGTACTTCCGCGATGTGCAGAACCAGGACGTGCTGCTCTTCATCGACAACATCTTCCGGTTCACCCAGGCCGGTTCCGAGGTGTCGACCCTGCTGGGCCGCATGCCTTCGGCCGTGGGTTACCAGCCGACGCTGGCCGACGAGATGGGTCAGCTCCAGGAGCGGATCACCTCGACCCGTGGTCGTTCGATCACCTCGATGCAGGCGATCTACGTCCCCGCGGACGACTACACCGACCCGGCCCCGGCCGCGACGTTCGCCCACCTGGACGCCACCACGGAGCTTTCGCGTGGCGTGTTCCAGAAGGGCATCTTCCCGGCGGTGGACCCGCTGGCGTCGACGTCGACCATTCTCGACCCGGCCATCGTCGGTGAGGACCACTACCGCGTGGCCTCCGAGGTCATCCGGATCCTGCAGAAGTACAAGGAACTGCAGGACATCATCGCGATCCTCGGTATGGACGAGCTCTCGGAAGAGGACAAGCTCACCGTTCAGCGCGCGCGCCGCATCGAGCGGTTCCTCTCGCAGAACATGCTGGTCGCCGAGGCGTTCACGCAGATCCCGGGCTCGACCGTGCCGCTGTCGGAGACCATCGAGTCCTTCGACCGCATCACCAAGGGTGACTTCGACCACTACCCGGAGCAGGCGTTCCTGGGTATCGGTGGCCTCGAAGACCTCGAGAAGAAGTACAAGGAAATCACCAAGAAGTGATGTTCCGATGAGCGGCGGGATCAGTGTCTACTGTGGACGCTGGTCCCGCCGTTCGCATAGTTGGAACTTTGACTATTACACTCGGTGCCAGCACCTGAAGTGAAGGGAAGCTACGTGGCTGAGATTTCTGTCGAGCTGGTAGCCGTCGAGCGCCGTCTCTGGTCCGGTACCGCCACGTTCGTGGTGGCGCAGACCACCGAGGGCGAGATCGGCATCATGGCCGGTCACGAGCCTGTCCTCGGTCAGCTCGTCGAGGGTGGCGTCGTCAAGGTGACGACCACGGACGGCGAGACCGTGACCGCCGCGGTGCACGGCGGATTCCTGTCGGTCACCGCGACCGGCGTGAGCGTCCTCGCCGAAAGCGCGGAACTTTCGCATGAGATCGACGTCGATGCGGCCAAGAAGGCGTTGAGCGGCGACGACGAGCAAGAGCGGGCTAGGGCGACCGCCCAGCTCCGCGCGGCCGGTCAGTCAGTCTGACCGGGCGAAGGACAGGGGCCGGGCCGTGGAAATCGCCGTGGGTGTTCTCGGGGCCCTGACCATCCTGGCCGTTCTCGCGGCCTGGTATTCGTTGCGGTGGGTCCGGATGCGCCGTGGTGGCGGCGTGAGCGTCGCGCTGCGGTGGCGTCCGGACGAGGCGCGGTCCAGCTGGCATCTGGGGCTGGGCCGCTACGAGGGCGACGAGTTCGTCTGGTTCCGGGTGTGGAGCCTGCGGACCGGCCCGGACCGCGTGTTCCAACGAGCGAGCATGGAGGTCGCGGACCGTCGTGACCCCTCCGGCACGGAGGCGTACGCCGTCCCCGACGGCTCGATCGTCCTGCGGTGTGAGTCCGCCACGCAGGAGGCGATCGAGATCGCGATGGGCCCCGGCGCCCTCACCGGCTTCCTCTCCTGGCTCGAATCGGCCCCGCCGGGCCGCCGCCTCCCACGCGCTTCCTGAGTTACGCCTCCAATCACGCGAGTTACGCCTCTGATCACGTGAGTTCGCCGTTCGAGCACGCCGTATGCTCACGCCGTGACCATCGTCGACATCCCCGGTTCGAAGTCGATCACCGCCCGAGGCCTGTTCCTCGCGGCCGCCGCCCACGGGACGACCGTGTTGAGCAGGCCGCTGCGTTCGGATGACTCCGAGGGCTTCGCCGAAGGCCTGCTGAAGCTCGGCTATCAGGTCTCCCGCGCCGACGGGGAGTGGACCATTTCCGGCAGGCCCGAGGGCCCCGCCGTCGACAGCGCCGACGTCTTCTGCCGCGACGGCGCCACCACCGCGCGTTTCCTGCCCGCACTGGCCGCCGCCGGGCACGGCACCTTCCGCTTCGACGCCTCCGAGCAGATGCGCGCCCGGCCGTTGGGGCCGCTGACCGACGCGTTGCGGGAGCTGGGCGTCGACCTCACCTTCGAAGGCTCCCCGGGGCACCATCCGCTGGTCGTGCGGGCCGCCGGGATCAAGGGCGGGGAACTGACGCTGGACGCGGGGCTGTCCTCCCAGTTCCTGACCGCGTTGCTGCTGGTCGGGCCGCTGACCGCCGAGGGGTTGCGGATCACCGTGACCGACCTCGTTTCGGTGCCGTACGTCGAGATCACCATCGCCATGATGCGGCGCTTCGGCGTCGAGGTCGTGCGGGACGGCGACACGTTCGTCGTGCCGCCCACGCCGTACCAGGCCTGCCGCTACGAGATCGAGCCTGACGCCTCGACGTCCAGCTACTTCTTCGCGGCCGCAGCACTGACCGGCAACTCGGTGACTGTGCCGGGCCTGGGCGAGGGCGCGCTGCAGGGCGACCTGGCCTTCGTCGAGGTCCTGCGGCAGATGGGCGCGGACGTCGAGGTGGGGCCGGACGCGGTGACCGTGACCGGGACGGGCGGGCTGCGCGGCGTCACGGTGAACATGCGCGACATCTCCGACACCGTGCCGACGCTCGCGGCCATCGCGCCGTTCGCGGACGGGCCGGTGCGGATCGAGGACGTCTACAACACGCGGATCAAGGAATGCGACCGGCTGGCGGCGTGCGAGGAGAACCTGCGCGCGCTGGGCGTCTCGGTCGAGACCGGGCGGGACTGGATCGAGATCCAGTCGGGTGTGCCGACGGGGACTCTGATGAAGTGCCGGCGGGATCACCGGATCGCGATGGCGTTCAGCGTCACGGGGCTGCGGACGCCCGGGATCACGCTGGACGACCCGGGTTGCGTGAAGAAGACCTTCCCTGGCTTCCATGACGCCCTCGCCGCGCTTCGGGGTTCCTGGGGCATTTAGGCCTCTGAAGGCGGCCGCGGAAACATGGGATCATCACGAAGCGGCATTTCTACCGGGTTTCCGACGTGATCCACGTCTATTCTCGGCCTATGACTCAGAGCGAGGACGCGAACCGCTGGAGCCACCTTCCCGAGTCCGTGTCCCTGGAGGACACGATCACGATGAAGGCGATCGACCCAGGCAAGGACGGCACACCCGAAGTCGACCTCGAGCGTTATTGGGCAGCACAGGAACAGGGCTGAGCTCCTTACACATCACGCAATTCGGCACCTGGTTGCGGTAGTTGCTCACGCAACGACGCAACCAGGTGCCGAATTGCGTCGTCAGGACGCTCCGCCGGGCCGCCACAGGATGTCGCCGTCCGGGTTCGCCAGCCGCGACAGGATGAACAGCAGGTCCGAAAGCCGGTTCAGGTACTTGATCGCCAGCTGATTCGTCGTCGCCTGCTCGGCCTCGAACAGTGCCCAGCCGGAGCGCTCGGCCCGTCGCGCGACCGTGCGGGCCTGATGCAGGAACGCCGCGCCCGGGGTGCCACCCGGCAGGATGAACGACGTCAGCTTCGGCACGCGCTCGTTGAACTCGTCGCACCAGCCTTCGAGCCGCTCGATGTACCGCTCGGTGATGCGCAGCGGCTCGTACGGCGGGTTCTCCACGATCGGCGCGCACAGATCCGCGCCGACGTCGAAGAGATCGTTCTGCACCGCACGCAGCACCTGCGTGATTTCCTCGGGGAGGCCGCCCATCGCGAGCGCGAGCCCGATGACGGAGTTGGCTTCGTCGACGTCGGCGTACGCGGCCAGCCGCGGCGAGGTCTTCGGCACGCGAGAGCCGTCGCCGAGTGCCGTGGTGCCGTTGTCGCCGACCTTCGTGTACACGCGGTTGATGCGAACGACCATGAAGCCGACTCTACCGGCCCGGCGTAAGGCAAATCCGGGTGAGAGGGCATGATTGGCGCCCATGAGCGAGCACTTCGACGTGCACGGCGGAGCTCGGCTGGTCGGCGAGGTCGACGTGGTCGGGGCCAAGAACAGCGTCCTGAAACTGATGGCCGCGGCCCTGCTGGCCGAAGGCACGACGACCATCACGAACTGCCCCCAGATCCTGGACGTCCCCCTGATGGGCGACGTCCTGCGCAGTGTCGGCTGCGACGTCGTCATCGACGGCGACACCGCCAAGATCACCACCCCCGCCGAACTGTCGCACCGGGCCGATTCGGCCGCGATGGGCAAGCTGCGCGCGTCGGTCTGCGTCCTTGGTCCCCTGGTCGGACGGCTCAAGCAGGCCGTCGTGGCGCTGCCGGGCGGAGACGCGATCGGTTCCCGTCCGCTGGACATGCACCAGAACGGCCTGCGCAAACTGGGCGCCACCAGCACCATCGAGCACGGCTGTGTCGTGGCGAAGGCCGACGGGCTGCGCGGCGCGCAGATCTGGCTGGACTTCCCGAGCGTCGGCGCCACCGAGAACATCCTGATGGCCGCCGTGCTCGCCGAGGGCACCACGGTCATCGACAATGCCGCACGCGAGCCCGAGATCGTCGACATCTGCACGATGCTGACCGAGATGGGCGCGAAGGTCGAAGGCGCGGGCACCTCGACCCTCACCGTCCAGGGCGTCGAGAAGCTGCACCCTACCGAGCACCGCGTGATCGGCGACCGGATCGTGGGCGCGACCTGGGCGTTCGCCGCCGCGATGACCAGGGGCGACCTGACCGTCCGCGGCGTCAACCCGCACTACCTCGACCTGGTCCTCGACAAGCTCCGCCTGGCGGGCGCCGAGGTCGAGACGTTCGAGGGCAAGGGTTTCCGCATCGTCCAGAACGAGCGCCCGAAGGCCGTCGACTGGGTGACGCTGCCGTACCCCGGTTTCGCGACCGACCTGCAGCCGTTCGCGGTGGCGTTGTCGGCGGTCTCCGAAGGCACGTCGATGATCACGGAGAACATCTACGAGGCCCGGTTCCGGTTCATCGAAGAGATGATGCGGCTTTCCGGCGACGCGCGCACCGACGGGCATCACGCCGTCGTCCGCGGCGTGGAGAGGCTTTCGAGCGCCCCGGTGTGGGCCGCGGACATCCGCGCCGGCGCCGGGCTGGTGCTGGCCGGGCTGTGCGCGGACGGCGTCACCGAGGTCTGGGACGTCTTCCACATCGACCGCGGTTACCCGCATTTCGTGGAGAACCTGAACCGCCTCGGCGCCCGGATCGAGCGCGTGGCGGGAGAGCCCGACCGGGCTTGATCAAACGCGCGTGAAGGCCCCCTTCCCTCGGCTGAGCCGAGGGAAGGGGGCCTTCACGCGCGTTCAGGGCAGGGCGACGAACGGCGCGAGGAAGTCACGCGACGTCGGGGAGTCCAGCCGATAGGTGACGTTGGTGGCGTAACAAGGCCCGTCACCGGTGATGGTGGTCGACACCAGGACGCGCTCGCCGCCGATGGTGGCGAAGTTCGGGCCGCCGGAGTCGCCGTAGCAGGCTCCGCCGTTGCCCTGGGGTGCCGTCATCGCGAGCCGCACCCACGTGTTGTTCAGTGCGTTGAAGGTGACCGGTGCCTTCATCCGCACCCCGCCGCCCGGATGCGTGTGTCCGCCCGGCCCGTTCACGGCTTCTTGCGTGCCGTAGCCGGCGACCACGAAGGGTGTCGAGTTCAGCGCCTGCGGGCCGAGCGCGTCGAGCTGTCCGGCGCTGGGCAGCTTGGCGGGCTTGAAGGTCCAACGCGCGGCGACCTGCTTCGCGGGCAACTGGACGACGGCGATGTCGTGCGAGTCGGCCGAGTTGCCGGGGTAGCCGGGCTCGTTGTGCGCGACCCCCTCCACGGCGACGGCCTTGGCGATCGCGGCCGGGTCGCCGGGGTACTTCTTCGCCGCCGCGTCGAGCCCCGCTTGCACGTCCTGGTCGAGTGAGACGAAGAACCGCACGTTGGCGGGCCAGTCGGTGGTGCAGTGCGCGGCGGTGAGGAACGTGTCGGCGTCCACCATGGTGCCGGAGCACACCCAGTCGACCCGGTCGGGTGTGGCGGGGTCGCCGTCGTTGTCCCAGGTGGCGACCAGGGCGCCGACTTCGGTGCGCTCGGGTGCCGGGGTGGCGTTGTAGGAGTTGATCGCGGGCGCGGCGGTGGCGCCGCCCAGCAAGAGGGCGACGGCCAGCGTCGCGACGGTGGCGGCGGGGCTGAACCTCAAGAACGGCCTCCTCGGCTAGGTGCTTCTGGAGACGGGATTCAACGTGGTGGACGCCGCGAAGTCACCCGCCGAAAGTAGTCACGCGTCCCTGCGCCGCCGGGTTCCGGCGAAGACCGCGGCACCGCCCGCGGTCAGCAGGCCGAGCCCGGCCAGCAGTGCGGGTTCGAGCTCGAAACCGGTCTTGGCCAGTGACGGAGACGTCGCGATGGCGGCGTCGGCGCGGGGTGCGACGGCCGCGGCGGGGGCCGCCACCGGTACGACCGCGGGTGCCACGACTTCGGCGCGCGATCCCCCGGGCGGGGGAGTCTCGACCGGCGGGTTCGTGGCGGGCGGTGTCCGGTCCGGCACGCAGGCCGTATGCGCGGGATTGCCGCGCCCGACGCCGTGGTTGCGGTCGCATTCGTAGCCCGCGTTGGCGTCGGAGCCGCCGGGCAGCTGTCCGGGCGGGTTCTTGTTGTCGGCCTTGCCGACACAACCGGCACACGGTTTCCCGGCGGCTTTCCCGCCGCCGTTCCCGTTGGCGGACGGCGAACCGTCGCGGGTGGAGTCGTAGGGCCCGTGCTTGTTGGCACCGTGCCCGGAGAAGTCCGCTTTGGACGGTGGCTGCGGTTTGGTGTGCCCGGGAGGAGGGCCGCCGTTGCCGCGCTCGCCGGCGTCGGCGGGGCCCGCGCCGAGGAGAACGAGGGAGAAGGCGGCTCCGGCGAGAACGCCGTAGGTCTTCTTGTTCATCGAAGCCTCCCTGAGGTCGCGCCATTGCGACATATGGAGTATCGCGTGAACGGCCGAAAGGGTTACTCGAGTACGAGAGCGGCGCCGAAACCGACCAGCGCGGTCCCGGTGAGGCCGTCGAGCGCGCGGCGGACCTTGCGGCGCTCCAGCCAGGTGCGCACGCGATGCACGAAGAACAGCAGCAGAAGCTGGGCGACGGTGCCCGCCGCCGCGATCGTGTAAGCCAGCAGCAAGGCATCGCCGGTGCCGGTGACGCCCGGGATCAGGAACTGCGGCAGCACCGACAGGTACAGCACGAGGACCTTCGGATTGGTGACGTTGGAGAGGAAGCCCTCCCGCCAGCGACGGAATCCGCTCCGCCGGGCGGCGGCGGTCTCGGCGAGCTGCCCGTAATCGCCACGGTAGGCGCCGATCAGCGCCCGGATCCCCAGGTAACAGAGGTAAGCCGCACCGGCCCACTTCACGGCTTCGAACACCGGCCGCGAGCTCATGATGACCGCGCCGAGACCGAGCGCGGCGGCGGTGGCCTGCGCGAGATTCGCGACGCCGACGCCGAAACAGGCCCAGCCCCCGCCGCGGATGCCGCCGGAGAGCGCGTTCTTCAGTACCACCATGTTGTCCGGACCGGGGACGAGCGCCAGCGCCAGCATCATCAGCGCGAAACCGCCGTAGACACTCCAGGTCATGACTCGAGCACCAACGCCGCGCCGAAACCGACCAGCGCGGTCCCGGTGACGCCGTCGAGCGCGCGGCGGACCTTGCGGCGTTCCAGCCAGGTGCGCACGCGGTGCACGAAGAACAGCAGCGTCATCAGCCAGATCGCGCCCAGCACCGCGACGGTGTAGGCGAGCAGCAGCGCGTGCCACGCCGACGTCGTCGCGGGGTCGAGGAACTGCGGCAGCACCGACAGGTACAGCACGAGCACCTTGGGGTTGGTGATGTTGGAGAGGAAGCCTTCGCGGAAGCGGCGGAATCCGCTCGCTCCCTGCTGCTTCACCGCCGCGACGCCGGAGTAGTCGCCTCGCCACGCGCCGCGCAGCGCCTGGAAACCGAGGAAGACGAGGTATGCGGCGCCGACCCACTTGAGCGTCACGAACACCGGCTGCGACTGCGCGATGACGACGCCGAGACCGAGCGCGGCCGCGGTGCCCTGGACGGTGTTGGCCACGAAGATCCCCGCCGTGGCGAGGAAGCCGCCGCGGGTGCCGCCGGACAGCGAGTTCTTGAGCATGATCATCGTGTCCGGCCCCGGCGCGAGGACGATCAGGACGACGATGAGCAGATAGCTGCTGTACGAACTCCAGGTCACGGTCACTCACGCTAGCCGCCGCCTGTGGGCGAGTCTCCCGGATTTCGGTCACAGTCCCCGGGCGCGGTGAGCCACTGGGCCGGGTGGCCGTACCCGCCCGAGGTACATGAAGGACCCCTTCCTTGCGCCAGGCGCAAGGAAGGGGTCCTTCATGTGCTGGGGAAGGTGTGTCGGATAGGTCCGTTCGGACCGGAACTTCACCGACGAACGGACACTCCTCGCCCGCCTCGCGGACGGGTAGGGTGCCTTGGCATGCATGAGGGGCAGATCGACCTCCTTCCAGGCGAACGGGTCATCTGGGCCGGACAGCCGGTGCGCAGGCCCCTCTTCAATCCCGGCGACTACTTCAACGTCCCCGTCGGCCTGCTCTGGCTCGGCGGCGTCACGTTGTTCTTCGCCGGCAACCACGACACGGCGTTCCACGTCGCGGCGTGGGTCGTGCTCACCGTCGCGGGGGTGTTCCATTTCGCCGGCAGGCCGCTGATCCGCTATCTCAGGCTCGCTTCGACGACCTACGCAGTGACAGACGGCCGGGTCATCGAGACCAGTTCGCTGGTCCGCCGCAAGGAAAGGTCCCAGGAGCTGGCCGGGCTGGCCGATCCCGTGGTCACGCCGGGGCCCGGCAAGACCGGGACGATCACCTTCGGCAGACTCGGCGTGCTGGCGTGGGCGTCGGCGAACTTCGGCGCGGGCACCGGGAAGGATCGCGAGGCGCCGGTCATCCTGGTGGGTGTCAGCGATGTGGCGAAGGTGCGGGAAAAGCTCGCGAAAGCCGTGGACGAGGCACGACAGCGCCACGAACCGGTCGCCGGAGAATGACCCGACTGTGTCTGATTCAACTACGCGGTCGATGTTACCGGCCGGTACACTCAGGCCGTCGTCCAGCGCCGGAGGTGTACCGTGCCCTATCCCACGGACCGTGAACGGGACCGCCCCTGGGTGATGCGGACCTACGCGGGCCACTCGTCCGCGGCCGCGTCCAACGAGCTGTATCGCCGCAACCTGGCGAAGGGGCAGACCGGTCTCTCGGTCGCCTTCGATCTGCCGACGCAGACCGGCTACGACCCGGATCACCAGCTGTCCAAGGGTGAGGTCGGCAAGGTCGGCGTCCCGGTCTCGCATATCGGCGACATGCGGCGCCTGTTCGACGGCATCCCGCTCGCCGAGGCCAACACGTCGATGACGATCAACGCGCCCGCCATGTGGCTGCTGGCGCTCTACGTCTCCGTGGCGCGCGAGCAGGCCGAAGCCGAGGGACGTGACGTCGACGAAGTGCTGGCCAAGCTCACCGGCACGACGCAGAACGACATCATCAAGGAATACCTCTCCCGCGGCACCTACATCTTCCCGCCGGGTCCGAGTCTCCGCCTGATCACCGACATGATCGCGTGGACCGTGCACCACGTGCCGAAGTGGAACCCGATCAACATCTGCAGCTATCACCTGCAGGAAGCCGGCGCGACGCCGACGCAAGAGGTCGCGTACGCGTTGTGCACGGCCATCGCCGTCCTCGACGCGGTCCGCGACTCCGGGCAGGTCGAGCAGGCCGACATGGCCAAGGTGGTCGCGCGGATCTCGTTCTTCGTCAACGCCGGTGTGCGGTTCGTCGAAGAGATGTCGAAGATGCGCGCGTTCACCGCGCTGTGGGACGAGATCACCCGGGATCGTTACGGCGTCACGGATCCCAAGGCGCGGCGGCTGCGTTACGGCGTGCAGGTCAACTCGCTGGGACTGACCGAGGCGCAGCCGGAGAACAACGTCCAGCGCATCGTGCTGGAGATGCTCGCGGTCTCGCTTTCCCGCGGTGCCAGGGCCCGCGCGATCCAGCTGCCCGCGTGGAACGAGGCGCTCGGTCTGCCCCGGCCGTGGGATCAGCAGTGGGCGCTGCGGATGCAGCAGGTGCTCGCGTTCGAGACCGACCTGCTGGAGTACGAGGACATCTTCGACGGCTCGCACGTCATCCAGGCCAAGGTCGACGAGATCATGGCCGGCGCGCGTGAGGAGATCGCGCGGGTGCAGGATCTCGGCGGCGCGGTCGCGGCCGTCGAGAGCGGCTACATGAAGTCGCAACTCGTCGCTTCGCTCGCGGAGTACCGGCGAGGTATGGAGAACGGCGAGCGGATCCTGGTCGGGGTCAACAAGTTCGAGACCACGGAGCCCTCCCCGCTGCAAGCCGAAGGCGCCAAGGCGATCGAAACGATCGACCCCGCCGTCGAGAAGCAGGCCGTCACGGCGATCGAGGAATGGCGGACGCACCGCGACAGCGCGGCCGCCGAGTCGGCGCTGGAGAAGCTGAAGGCCATCTCGAAGACGTCGGAGAACCTGTTCGAGGCGACGATCGAGTGCGCCCGCGCCGGTGTCACCACCGGTGAATGGTCGGGTGCGCTGCGCGAGGTGTTCGGCGAATACCGTGCTCCCACCGGGGTTTCCGCGTCGGCGGCCGCGGGCGAGGGCAACGCGGAACTCCGCCGCGTCCGCGACAGGGTCAAGGCGACGAACACCGAGATCGGCGAGCGGCTGCGGATCCTGGTCGGCAAACCCGGCCTCGACGGGCATTCGAACGGTGCCGAGCAGGTGGCCGTCCGGGCGCGTGACGTCGGGTTCGAGGTGGTGTACCAGGGCATCCGGCTCACGCCGGAGCAGATCGTCGCGGCCGCCGTCCAGGAGGGCGTGCACGTGGTCGGGCTTTCGGTGCTCTCTGGTTCGCATCTCGAGGTCGTGCCGCAGGTCGTGGACGGGCTGCGGGCCGCGGGGGCGGGCGACATCCCGGTCATCGTCGGCGGGATCATCCCGCCCGACGACGAGAAGCTCTTGCTGGAGCGGGGGATCGCGAGGGTGTTCACACCGAAGGACTACGAACTCACCGACATCATGGACGGAATTGTCGGATTGGTGCGGGAGCGCCACGGTCTGAGCACTTAACGTCACCGTTAATCTCGGTACCGTAACGGCCACTGGTGGGTGAGCCGCTCACATTGCCGGGGCAAAGGTACCCACCTACGTTTCGATTAAACCGATTAATCGAAAAGGGGTGCGGCGATGGCGCACGGCGAGTGGTCGAGGCGAGAATTCTTCCGGCGGTCGGCTGTTCTTGGCGCGGTGACGATCGGCGGTCCGGTGCTGTTGTCCGCGTGCACGTCGACCTCCTCCGGGGACGCGCTGCAAGCGGCCAAGGACGCGAAGAAGATCAAGATCGGTATCGCGAACGAAGCGCCCTACGGTTTCACGGATCAGAGCGGCAAGGTCACCGGGGAAGCCCCCGAAGTCGCCCGAGCCGTCTTCAAGGCCATGGGCATCGACAACGTGGAAGCCGAAGCGGTCTCCTTCGACCAGCTGATCCCCGGGCTCAACGCCAGGAAGTACGACATCGTCGCGGCCGGGATGAACATCAAGAAGGAGCGGTGCGACGCGGCGGCCTTCTCGATCCCCGACTACTCGGCGCTGACCGCTTTGCTGGTACCCAAGGGAAATCCGCAGCAGGTGCTGAAGTTCGAGGACATCGCGGCCAAGAAGGTCAAGGTCGCCGTGCTCTCGGCGGCCGTGGAGAAGGGGTACGCCACCGACTCCGGTGTCGCCGAGGACCAGATCGTCACCCTCGATTCGCAGGACAACATGCTCCGCGCGGTCACCGACGGCCGGGTCTACTGCGCCGCGCTCACCGACATCTCCCTCAAGGACGTGCTGGGCAAGAGCCCTGGCGCGGCAGCCGAAGTCACGCCCGGCTTCGATCCGATCAAGGACGGCAAACCGGTCGTTTCCGCCGGTGCCTTCGTCTTCCGCAAGGACGACAACCCCTTGCGCGAGGCCTTCAACGCCGAACTGAAGAAGCTGCAGGACAGCGGCGAATGGACCAGGATCGTGACACCGTTCGGGTTCACGGCGGCCAACCTGCCGAAGCCCGACGTCACCACCGAGAAACTCTGCGCGGTGTAACGGGGCTGACGTCATGTCGTCGTCGGTGTCGCATATCATCACGACCGTCCTCAGTGGACTGGCCGCGACCGTCACCGCCGCGTTCGGCGGGATCGCGCTCACCGTGGTGCTGTCCTTGGTCGCCGGGCTCGCGCTGAGATCGCCGTCCCGGCTCGTGCGGGGGATTTCCCGGGTATACGTGGAGATCTTCCGCGGTACCTCGGAGGTCGTCCAGCTGTTCTGGCTGTATTTCGTCCTGCCCGTGCTGGTGGGCTTCCAGCTGGTCCCGATGTTCGCCGGGATCCTCGTGCTCGGGCTGAACCACGGCGCGTACGGCGCCGAGATCGTCCGCGGTGCGGTGAATTCGGTCCCGCGGGCGCAGTTCGAAGGTGCCATCGCGCTCAACCTGACACCCGCCCAGCGGATGCGGCGCGTGATCCTGCCGCAGGCGTTCGCGGAAATGCTGCCGCCGTTCAACAACCTGTTCATCCAGTTGCTGAAGAGCACGGCGCTGCTCTCGTTCATCGCCGTCCCGGAGATGGCGCGGCAAGGTGAACTGCTGCGGCCGGTGTTCGGCTCCGAGATCGGCTGGATCTACGGCACCGAACTCGTGCTCTACCTGCTCATCGCCCTGCTGATCACCAGCGGGATGCGGACGCTGGAGCGGGTCGCGGCGCGGCGCCTAGGCAGGGCGCCGGCGAAGATGACGGCCGCGGCGGGGGGTATCTGATGGACTGGAGCTGGGAAGCGGCCTTCGATTCGATTCCTCTGCTGCTGGAGGGTCTTCTCGTCACGGTCGAGATCACCTTGCTCGCCTCGGCCGTCGCCTACGCGCTCGGGCTGGTGTTCGCGCTGATCCGCCGCACGGGGATTCCCGTGCTGTCGCAGGCGGTCACGCTGTTCATCGAGTTCGTCCGCAGTACCCCGTTGCTGATCCAGGTGTTCGCGATCTACTACCTGGTGCCGCCGCTGACGGGTTTCACGATGTCGGCGTTCGTCACCGGTGTCGTGGCGCTCGGCGTGCATTACGCGACGTACGCGGCCGAGGTGTACCGGGCCGGGATCGAGGCCGTCCCGAGAGGACAGTGGGAGGCCGCGACCGCGCTGAACCTGCCACGCCAACGGGTGTGGACGGCGGTCGTCCTGCCGCAAGCGGTTCCCCGGGTATTGCCCGCCTTGGGCAACTACACGATCTCGATGTTCAAGGAAACCCCGCTGCTGCTCGGGATCGGCGTCCTCGACGTGCTCAACCGGGCGAAAGAGGTCGGCGCCGAAACATTCCGCGTCGTCGAGCCGTACACCCTGGCCGGGGTGCTGTTCCTGCTGGTGAGCCTGCCGGCTTCGATTCTGGTGAGAAGGTTGGAGCGACGTGCCGCCCACAGTTGATTCCCCGATGATCCGGTTCTCGCAGGTTGTCAAGTCCTACGGCGAGCATGTCGTGCTGCGGGACCTCGATTTCACTGTCGCGCCAGGGGAATTCGTTTCGCTGATCGGGCCGAGCGGGTCCGGCAAGACGACGATCCTGCGGCTGCTGATGACCCTGGAGAAGGTCGACGGCGGCACCATCGAGGTCTGCGGCGACTACCTGAGTCACATGAAGCGCGGCGAGAAACTGGTGCCCGCGGACGAGAAGTACCTGCGGGAGGCTCGCAAGCGGATCGGCATGGTGTTCCAGCAGTTCAACCTGTTCCCCAACATGAACGTGCTGCGCAACATCACCGAAGCGCCGATCCACTCGCTCGGCGTCGCGCGGGACGAGGCCGAGGCGCGGGCCGTCGAACTGCTGGAAATGGTGGGGCTCACGGACAAGAAGGACGAGCACCCCAGCAGGCTTTCCGGTGGCCAGCAGCAGCGCGTCGCGATCGCCCGCGCGCTCGCGATGCGGCCGGACGTACTGCTGCTGGACGAGGTGACCTCGGCACTCGACCCGGAACTGGTCGCCGACGTCCTGCGCGTGCTGCGCGAGATCGCGGCGTCCACCGACATCACGATCCTCTGTGTCACGCACGAAATGCAGTTCGCGCGGGACGTTTCGGACCGGGTGATGATGTTCGACCAGGGGCAGGTGCTGGAGGACGCCACACCGGACAAGCTGTTCAACGATCCGGACCACGACCGGACGCGACGGTTCCTCAAGGCGGTCATCGACCGCGCTTAGAGCGCTCCGAGGATCTCCTTCGTCGAGGTGACCGTGGCGAACCCGCCGCCGTGCAGGTTCGTCGCGGTCGCCTTGGACAGCTCGTCGGCGGTCAGGACGCTGCCGTCCGGCCCGGCGAGGTCGAAGGTGAAGGTCGCGTCGAGCGCGAAAGTCACGTCGTAGCCGAGGTTGCCGCCGACGCGCGCGGTGGTCTCGCAGCAGAAGTTCGTCTGGATACCGGCGAGCACGAACGAACTGATCCCGCGCGTCTTCAGCCAGCCGTCGAGATCGATGTCTCCGTGGAAGGCCGAGTTGACCTTCTTGCCGAACACCAGATCCGCGCGCACGCCGTCGAGTTCGGGCTTGAAGTGGTTGCCCTCCTGGCCAGGCTGCAGCGACGAGCCGGGCCTCACGGAATCGTGGTGCACCAGGACGATCGGGAGCCCGCGCTCCTGGTAGGCGTCGACGAGCGCCTTGATGTTGGCCTCCGCGCCGGGGTTGTTGCGCGGGCCCCAGACGGGCTTGTCGAAGCCGCGCTGGACGTCGATCACGAGCAGGGCCTTGTTCTCAGTGGTCATGGCTTCGAGTTTCACGCGTTCCGTCGCCGGAGGGGAGTGGCAGAAGAAGCGCGATGCGGTACTTTTCTGCCATGAGAACCGTGGGTGTGCTCCTCCTGCCGGGCAGCCGGTCCTTCGATCTGGGCGTGATCGGCGAGGTCTGGGGCGTCGACCGGACCGACAGCGGCATCGGCCCCTTCGAGGTCCGGCTCTGTGCGTCCGGCCGCGGCCGGATCGCCACTCACCCGTTCGGCCAGGTCGAGGCGACCCATGGGCTGAGCGGACTGGCGGGCTGCGACCTCGTCCTCGTACCCGGCCGGGTGGATCCGCACGCCGAGGTGCCCGTGGCGGCCGTCGCCGCGCTGCGCAAGGCTCACCGGGCGGGGATCACCGTGGCGTCGCTGTGCTCCGGGGCCTTCACCCTCGCCGCGGCAGGGCTGCTCGACGGCCGGTCGGTCACCACGCACTGGCGGCTGCTGGACGACCTCGAAGCCGCCGCTCCCGACGCCGTCGTCCAGCGGGACGTCCTGTTCACCGACGAGGGTGACGTGCTGACGTCCGCCGGTGTGGTCGGCGGGCTGGACCTTTGCCTGCACCTGGTGCGCCGCGATCACGGCGCCGAGATCGCCGCCGCCCTCGCCCGCCGCCTCGTGATGCCGCCCGCGCGGGAAGGCGGCCAGCGGCAGTATGTCGACAACCCGTTGCCGCCAAAGCCGTCGCGGCCGAGTGTGTCGTCCACAATGGACTGGGCGCTCGCGCGGATCGCCGACGACATCGGTGTCGACGACCTCGTCGGTCACGCCGGGCTCAGCGAGCGGACCTTTCACCGCGAGTTCGCGGCGGCC
Organism: Amycolatopsis sp. lyj-108; assembly: GCF_046549005.1. Classification (NCBI taxonomy): domain Bacteria; kingdom Bacillati; phylum Actinomycetota; class Actinomycetes; order Pseudonocardiales; family Pseudonocardiaceae; genus Amycolatopsis; species Amycolatopsis sp. lyj-108. The sequence continues at coordinate 1,155,536 of NZ_JAJPWQ010000001.1, forward strand.
ACCGGGGTGACGCCGGGGCGGTGGCTGCGCGCGCAGCGGGTGCGGCTCGCGCGGCGGCTGCTGGAGACCACCGAGCTCCCGGTCGAGCGGGTCGCGCAGCGTTCCGGCCTCGGCACCGCCGCCAACCTGCGACGACGGCTGCGGGCCGACGTCGGTGTCGGCCCCGATTCGTATCGCCGGACGTTCCGGTCGGTTACCGTCGAAGCATGGCCGAGTACGAGCACATCCTCGTGAAGCGGGACGGTGACACCGTCACGATCACCATGAACCGCGCCGCGCGGCGCAACTCACTGTCGGCGGACCACCTCGCCGAGCTGCTCGCGGCGTTCCGCGAGGCCGGGGAGACCGACGCCACCGGGATCGTCCTGGCGGGTGCCGGGCCGGTGTTCTCGGCGGGACACGACTTCGGCGACGTCGCCGCGCGCGACCTGATGGGCGTGCGCGAGCTGCTGCGCCTGTGCACGGACCTGATGGGCACGATGCAGTCGGTGCCGCAGGTCGTCGTCGCGCGGGTGCACGGGCTCGCGACCGCGGCGGGCTGCCAGCTGGTGGCCTCGTGCGACCTCGCCGTCGCCGCCGAATCCGCCGGATTCGCCCTCCCTGGTGGCAAAGGCGGCTGGTTCTGCCACACCCCCGCCGTGCCGGTGGCCCGCGCGATCGGGCGGAAACGGCTGATGGAACTGGCGCTCACCGGCGACGTCGTCGACGCGGCGACCGCACTGGACTGGGGCCTGGTGAACCGCGTCGTCCCGGACGACTCGCTCGACGAAGCCGTCGTCTCACTGCTCGGGCGCGCGACGCGGGGAAGCCGGGCGAGCAAGGCGATGGGCAAGCAGACCCTCTACGCGCAGCTCGACCGGCCCGAGGCCGACGCCTACGCGCTGGCGCTGGAGGTGATGGCCTCGGCGTCGCAGCTGCCGGGGGCGCGTGAGGGAATGGCGGCCTTCCTGGAGAAGCGTTCCCCGGTGTGGCCCGACTGAGCGCTCCCGCGCGCAATGAAGGACGCTTTCATAGCAAATTTTGCTATGAAAGCGTCCTTCCTTGCACGTGCGAGCTGGGTCAGAGCGCGCGTTCGCGCATGAGCAGCAGCGTGTAGGCGGCCAGCGTCTGCGCGTCGGTGATGTCACCCGCGGCGATCATCTTCTCGAACTCGCCGAGCTCGAACCATGCCGTCCGCATGTCCTGCTCCTCGACCTCGCGCTGGGCTTCACCCTGCGTGAGGTCCGTGGCGAGGAACACGCGCCCGCGCTGGCTCGAGGTACCGGGGGCGACGTCGGTCTGGCCGAGGTCGGTCATCGACCCAGCGATCAGCCCGGTCTCTTCGCGCAGTTCGCGAGCGGCGAGTTCGACCGGCGGGACGTCGGCCCGGTTCGGCGCGGTGCCCATGGGGAACTCCCACCGCCGCAGCCCGATCGGATAGCGGAACTGTTCGACCAGGTGGAACCGGGCACCGTCGAAGGGGATGATCACGGCGCAGGTGGGTTTGTCGACGACGGCGTAGATCCCCTCGGAACCATCGAGCCGCCGGACGGCGTCCTCGCGCACGGTCATCCAGTTGTTCCGATACACCTCACGCGAGCTGACACGCTGAACGGGGTCCATGCGCACAGTATCGCCGTGCTTGTCCTACCCTCGCGTGGTGCGCCTTGTGATCGCTCGCTGCCAGGTCGACTACGCCGGCCGTCTGACCGCCCATCTGCCGATGGCCACCCGGCTGCTGCTCGTGAAGGCCGACGGCTCGGTGTCCGTGCACTCGGACGACCGCGCCTACAAGCCGCTGAACTGGATGAGCCCGCCGTGCTGGCTGATCGAGGACGGCAAGCTGTGGATCGTCGAGAACAAGCAGGGGGAGAAGCTCGTCATCACCATCGACGAGATCTTCCACGACCACGCCCAGGAACTCGGCGCGGAACCGGGACTGCAGAAGGACGGCGTCGAGGCGCACCTGCAGGAACTGCTCGCCGAGCACATCAAGACCCTCGGCGACGGCTACACCCTGGTGCGGCGGGAATTCCCGACCGCGATCGGCCCGGTCGACATCATGGCCCGCGACGCCGACGGTGCCAGCGTCGCCGTCGAGATCAAGCGGCGCGGCGAGATCGACGGCGTCGAGCAGCTGACGCGGTACCTCGAACTGCTCAACCGCGACCCGCTGCTGGCGCCGGTGCAGGGCGTCTTCGCGGCGCAGATCATCAAGCCGCAGGCGCGGGTGCTGGCCGAGGACCGGGGTATCCGGTGCCTCACGCTGGACTACGACGCTTTGCGCGGCATCGAGTCGGACGAGTTCCGCCTCTTCTGAACCTCCCGGTACTGGGCCCGCGTGACTGAGTGGACAACACGCGTGTCGTCCGTCCCATCACGTGTGTCGTCCATCCAGACACGCGAAACCGCCATCGGCGCACCGGTCCGCGACGCTGAACAGCCGATACCGAATCGAGTCCTCGGTTTTGTATCTGCATTGTTTCCCGCGCCACAGAATGCCCGAAAGGGCGGCGGGAAATTAACGAACTCGGGTTCTTTCGCAAAAGAACCAGCTGTTTCCGTGCCATTCGGGTGAACGGCGGATTCCTCCGTCTCACGCTGTGCCACACTCGATTTCCGCGAGGGGTACCACCGACATCCGGTGGTCGCGGTCGCAGGGGTGATGGGCCATGAGTGATTCTCGGAAACACGTCGATCTCGTACTCGAAGGCGGCGGCGTCAAAGGCATCGGGCTGCTGGGTGCGGTGCTGGAGTTGCACGAAGCCGGTTATTCGTTCCCGCGGATCGCCGGGACGAGCGCCGGGGCGATCGTCGCGACGCTGGTCGCCGCTTATCAGAAGGCGGGGAAGGATCTCGGCGGTCTGGAAGCGGTGATGAACGACATGGACTGCCGCCGGTTCCAGGACCAGTCCCTGCTTGACAAGGTCACCGGTCCGATCGGCGACGGCGTCGATCTGCTCCTGCACGACGGGATGCATTCCGGCGAGTATCTCGTCGAATGGCTCACGCCGTTGCTGGAAGAGGTCGGTGTGCGCACTTTCGCCGATCTCGCCATCGAGGATCCCGAAGGTACTTTGCTTCCGTACCAACGGTATTCCCTCGTCGTACACGTCAGCGACCTGACCCGCCGCGTCCTCGTCCGGTTGCCTTGGGATTATTCCCAGTACGGCCGCGACCCCGGCGCGGAGAAGATCGTCGACGCCGTCCGCGCGTCGATGTCGATCCCGCTCTACTTCCGGCCGGTGCAGTTCGACGTCCGTCCCGAGGGCACGGTCACCTGGGTCGACGGCGGCCTGCTGTCGAACTTCCCCATCACCGTCTTCGACCGGACCGACACGAAGAAGCCGCGATGGCCGACCTGGGGAGTGAAGCTTTCCGGGGAACCCGTGGGCGGCAGGGACAAACCGGTGAAGAGTGCGTTGCGGATCGCCATCGGTTCGCTCGAAACCCTGCTGTCGGACTGGAATCGTTACCGGTTGCACGAGGAAGGTGTGAACCGGAGGACGGTCTACGTCGACACGACCGGGATTTCCGCCGTCGACTTCGGGCTCGGCGAAGAGGAGAAGAAGCGCCTCTTCGAAAGCGGGCGGGAGGCCGCGCGGCGGTTTCTGGAAAAGATCGTGCCGCAGTGAACTCGCCGGCGGTATTCCGGTGGGATGAGGGATAGGAGGATCCCATGCGTTATCGCCCGATCGGCAGTGACCCGGCGGACGGCCGCCTCGGCCGGTTCGTCCCGGACGACTGGCGTCACATCGAGCGCTATCCGTTGACCGCGCTCGCCACCGAGGACCGGCCCACCCGGTCTCCGGTCGTCATCGGCGTCAACTGGTACAAGGAATTCGACGTCCCGGAAAAGGACGAGAAATCCGGCGAGTTCTTCGTCGCGAAGGGCGGCGCCAAAACGCTCACCAGGATCCGCGGCGGGCACTGCGTCTGCCTCGAACCCGGTGAATCGACCGACGGAGACACCCAGTACTCCTTCTACGACCAGGGCAAGGAAGGCGCTTGCGTCGGCTTCGGCTGGTCGCGGTGCATGACGCTGTTCAACGGTGACCTCTACGCCGCGCGGTGGCTGTGGGACCAGTCGAAGCTGCGTGACGAATGGGGCGAGACCAACCCCGGAGACAACAACGGCACGTCCGTCCGCGCGGCGGCCGAGGTGCTGCTCGAACTGGGGCACGTCCCGTGGTCGGAGACCTACGCCGACGACGATCACGTCAAGCGGGCCGCCTACACGCCCGACGCCAAGAACGGCCTCCACGCATACCGCTGGGCGAAGACGGTCGAGGAGGTGCACGCGGTGCTGGGCAACCCGCGTGCCGACGAACTCGGCGCCGTGCCGTTCCTCAACTCGTGGGGCTCGGGCTACCCGCATCGCACCTACATGCCGGACGACGTCCTCGACCGGTTGATCAGGGAGGACGGCGAAGTCGGCCTGCCGACGGACCGGTAAACCCCCACCGGTCACGGGAGTCGTGAGTGGCGATTCGGGTCGCCACTCACGACCACCCGGCGCCAGTGTCCTTGCCCGCCTGAGTACATGAAGGACCCCTTCCTTGCGCCTAGGTGCAGGAAGGGGTCCTTCCTGTACCTAGGACCGGGGCCTGGCACCAACAGCAGCCGGAATCCACGCAGGTACCTAAGACACCCTTGGCCAGAACCCGAATCGCCACTCACGACCACCCGGCGGGCGCGCTCACCGGAACCCTTCACGCGCGGTGAACCGGACAAGAATTGTCAAAAACTGCCCTTTCGTACACATCCGGGCCGACCTCGCCCACCCGCACTGCCGTTCCTGAATCCATGCAGTATGGTCCGCGATTGACGCGATACCGGCGTTTCTCGTGAACGTTTTCACTAATGGAGGTGGGTCGGTTGCACGTGCTGGCCGATGCGAACCTGCGGCTCGACGCAAGTCCGATCGACTACGTCTTGCTCGCCTTCTATTTCGCGCTGGTGCTCGGCATCGGGTACATGGCGCGAAGGTCGGTCTCGAGCAGCCTCGACTTCTTCCTCTCCGGCCGCTCGCTGCCCGCCTGGGTCACCGGTCTCGCCTTCATCTCGGCGAACCTCGGCGCGGTCGAGATCATGGGCATGTCGGCCAACGGCGTGCTCTACGGCCTGCCGACCTTCCACTACTTCTGGATCGGCGCGATCCCGGCGATGCTGTTCCTCGGCATCGTGATGATGCCGTTCTACTACGGCTCGAAGGTCCGCAGTGTCCCGGAGTTCATGCTCCGCCGCTTCGGCAAACCCGCCCACCTGGTCAACGGCATCAGCTTCGCGAGCGCGCAGATCCTCATCGCCGGCGCGAACCTGTTCCTGCTCGCCAGCGTGGTGAACCTCCTGCTCGGCTGGCCGTTGTGGGTGTCGATCATCGTCGCGGCCGCGGTCGTGCTCTCCTACACCGCGCTCGGCGGCCTCTCCGCCGCGATCTACAACGAGGTCCTGCAGTTCTTCGTGATCGTCGCGGCGCTGCTGCCGCTGACCATCGTCGGCCTGGTGAAGGTCGGCGGCTGGCAGGGACTGGTCGACAAGGTCTCCGCCGGCCCCGGCGGAGATGCGCAGCTGTCCTCCTGGCCGGGTGACAACCTCACCGGCTTCGGCAACAGCTTCCTCTCCATCCTCGGCCTCGTCTTCGGCCTCGGTTTCGTGCTGTCCTTCGGTTACTGGACCACGAACTTCGTCGAGGTCCAGCGCGCCATGGCCTCCAAGAGCATGTCGGCCGCGCGGCGGACGCCGATCATCGGCGCGTTCCCGAAGATGTTCATCCCGTTCATCGTGATCATCCCCGGCATGATCGCCGCGGTCACCGTGTCCGAGTACGTCCAGGACAAGCAGATCCTGCTCGATGGCGGCGAAGCGCCCAGCGGGGTCACCGCGAACAACGCCATCCTGCTGCTGATGCGCGACCTGCTGCCCAACGGCATGCTCGGCGTCGCGATCGCCGGTCTCCTCGCGTCCTTCATGGCCGGTATGGCGGCGAACCTGAGTTCGTTCAACACCGTCTTCACCTATGACATCTGGCAGTCGTACGTGAAGAAGAACGAGTCCGACGGCTACTACCTCCGTCTCGGCCGCCTGGTCACCGCGGCGGGCACGGTGCTGGCGATCGGCACCGCGTTCATCGCGTCGAATTCCGGGAACATCCTGACCTATCTGCAGGACCTGTTCTCCTTCTTCAACGCGCCGCTGTTCGCCACCTTCATCCTTGGCATGTTCTGGAAGCGGATGACGGCGACGGCGGGCTGGGTCGGGCTCGTGTCCGGTACCGCGTCCGCGATCACCGTGTGGCTGCTGTCGCAGGCCGGGGTTCTCGGGCTCACCGGGCAGGGCGTCAGCTTCGTGGCCGCCGGTACGGCGTTCGTCGTCGACATCGTGGTCAGCGTCGCGGTTTCGCTCGCCACCGCGCCGAAGCCGGAGTCCCAGCTGGTCGGCCTCGTGTACTCCCTCACCCCGAAGGAGTCGCTGAAGCACGACGAAACCGGCGACGACGCGGGCTGGTACCGCAAGCCGGGCCTGCTCGCGGGCATCGTGCTGATCCTGACCATCGTGCTCAACATCATCTTCTAGGAGGCCGGAGATGGCTGCGTCCCAAGCTCCCAAGAAGGCCGGCGTCTTCGACATCCGGCTGATCATCGCCCTGCTCATCGGCGGCTATGGCCTGGTGCTCACGATCATGGGCCTCTGGTTCACCACCGACGAGGAGCTGGTCAAGGCCGCCGACGTCAACATCAACCTGTGGGCGGGCATCGGCATGCTGGTGTTCGCGGCGTTGTTCATGCTGTGGGCGAAGCTGCGGCCCATCGTGGTGCCGCCCAGCGCGGACGGCGAGGGCGGCGAATAGCCGGGTTGTCCGGACAGGCGCGAGGCGGTCCGGCTACCGTGCACGACGTGTCGCTCAACGCTCGACGTCGCCGGATCGCGTCCGTGCTGGCCCTGGTCGCCGCACTCGGCGCGCTGTCGGCCTGCGGTCAGAACCTCGGCAAGTCCAACTTCGCCCGTACCACCGTCGCCGCCGAAGCAGGCTCCGGTTCCGGTTCGGTGCCCGACGGTGACATCAACGACCCGGCGGTCACCCCCGTGGTGATGCGCACGATCGATCCTTGCCCGCTGGTGGGCAAGGAGGCGTTGAGCAGCCTCGGCACCCCGGAGGACCCACGGCCGTCCACCATCTCGTTCGGCAGTTGCCGGACGAAGGTCGTCGACGCCGGAGGCAAGGAACTCACGATCGGTGTGGACATCGGCGCGTCGACATACGTCTCGACCAGTGGCGTCACCGTCTCGGCGGTCGAAGGGCTTCCGCAGATCGAGCGGAAGAGCAAGGACGGCAAGAGCTGCGACGTCGGCATCATGACGCTGCGCAAGCCTGAACGCGGGGTGAGCTTCTCGGTCACCTACGACGGCGGGGACCCCTGTGCGACCGGTCGCGCGGTGGCGGCCAAGGCCGTGAAGAGCCTGCACGCCTCACCGGCGAAGTACCCCTCCAGCGCGGGCACGCTGACCGCTGTCGACCCGTGCACCGTGGCCGACCCCGCCGTCCTCGGTGAGGTGGTGCCGCACGGTGCCACCACGCTGACCACCTTCCACTCCTGCGACTGGACCCCGGGCTCCAACCCGCGGATCTCCATCGGCTTCCGCCCCGGCCTGCCGCCGGAGCAGCGCGAGGGCAGCACGAAGGTCGAGATCGACGGCGTCACCGCGTACCAAAAGGGCGGCAGCGGCAGCGACGCCGAGTGCAAGGTCGAATGGCAGCACAAGCCGTGGGCCGACGACCAGGTCGAGATCGTCAGCGTGATCTACAAGAACTACGACGAGAAGAAGGACGAAGCGGCGTCCTGCGCGAAGGCGGTGAAGATCGCCAAATCGGTGATCTCCAAGCTGCCGAAGCCCTGACGCTGGCGGCATCCGGCCTGGCGAGGTAGGAAGGGGACACCCCACCCACCGACGTGTCGGAGGCCGCTTTGAAGAAGATCATCAACGACCCGAAGACGGTGGTCGCGGAATCCTTGCGCGGACTCGCCGCGGCGCACGCGGACGTCCTGCGCGTGGAGGACGACCCGGCGATCGTGGTGCGCGTGGACGCGCCACTGGCCGGGAAGGTCGCGGTGATCTCCGGCGGCGGCTCCGGGCACGAACCGCTGCACGGTGGCTTCGTCGGACAGGGCATGCTTTCCGCCGCCGTACCCGGCGCGGTGTTCACCTCGCCGACGCCGGACGCCGTCGAAGCCGCGGTCAAGGCCACCACCGGGGACGCGGGCGCGCTGCTGATCGTGAAGAACTACACCGGCGACGTGCTCAACTTCGAGACCGCCGCGGAACTCGCCGCCGCCGAGGGGCTGGACGTGCGCAGCGTGGTCATCGACGACGACGTCGCGGTCAAGGACTCCACCTACACCGCCGGCCGTCGCGGCGTCGGCGGCACGGTGCTGCTGGAGAAGATCACCGGCGCCGCCGCCGAACGAGGTGACACGCTCGACGCGGTGGAGGCCTTGGCGCGCAAGGTGATCGGCCAGGTCCGGTCGATCGGCGTCGCGCTCACCGCGCCGACGGTGCCGCACGCGGGAGAGCCGAGTTTCGACCTCGCCGACGACGAGATCGAGTTCGGCATCGGCATCCACGGCGAGCCCGGTATCGAGAGGACACCGGCCCTGTCCGCCGACGAACTCGTCGCGCGCATGGTCGACGCGGTGGTCACGGACCTGCCCTTCGGCGAGGGCGACAAGGTCCTGCTGTTCTCGAACTCGATGGGCGGGACCCCGCTGGTCGAGCTGTACCTTGCCCACGGGATCGCCGAGCGGCTGCTGGCCGAGCGTGGGATCGTGGTCGAGCGGCGCCTGGTGGGGCCGTACATCACCAGCCTGGAGATGCAGGGGATGAGCCTGACGTTGCTGAAACTGGACGACGAGCTGACCGAGTTGTGGGACGCGCCGGTGAACACCCCGGCACTGAGGTGGGGAGTCTGATGGCGTGCACCGCCGAGACGCTCGCCGCCGCCCTGCGGGCGGCGGCCGCGGTGATCGCCGAGCATCGCGCCGAACTGGTCGACCTCGACCGCGCGATCGGCGACGCCGACCACGGTGAGAACATGGACCGCGGGTTCACCGCCATCGTGTCCGCTTTGGACAACGCGACCCCCGAGACCCCCGCGGCGGTCGCGAAACTGGCCGCCACGACGTTGATCTCGAAGGTCGGCGGTGCGGCGGGCCCGTTGTACGGCACGGCTTTCCTGCGCGCCTCGGTGAAACTGGGCGACGCGGCCGAAGTGGACGGCCCGCTGCTCGTGGAGGCTCTGCGCGCGGCACTCGAAGGTGTCCAGGCGCGCGGCAAGGCCGTCGGGGGAGACGCGACCATGGTCGACGCCCTGATCCCCGCCGTCTCCGCCGCCGAGGAGGCGTCCGGCTCCGACGTCGCGGCGATCCTGTCCGCGGCCGCAGACGCCGCGGACAAGGGCGCCGAGTCCACTGTGGACCTCGTACCGCGCAAGGGCCGCGCGTCGTACCTCGGTGAACGCGCCAAGGGGCATATGGATCCCGGTGCCCGTTCGACCGCGTTGCTGCTGCGCGCGTTCGCGGAGGCCGCCAAGTGAGCGTCGGAATCGTGCTCGTCTCCCACAGTTCCAAACTCGCCGAAGGGCTCGCGGAACTCGCCGCGCAGATGGCCCCGGACGTCACCATCGCGGCGGCGGGCGGCCTGGCCGACGGCGGGATCGGAACGGATTACGACGAGGTCGTCGCCGCGACGCAGCGCGCCGACGCGGGAGCGGGCGTCGTCCTGCTGTACGACCTCGGCAGCGCGCAGATGACCGCGGAACTGGCCGTCGAATCGCTCGCCGACCCGTCGGCCGCGGTCGTCGTCGACGCGCCGCTGGTCGAAGGCGCGATCGCCGCCGCCGTCGCGGCACAGGGCGGGGCGGATCGCGACGCCGTCGCCGCTGCCGCCGCTTCGGCGGGCGCCCCGCCGGACCTGACGTTCGACGAAGGTGCGCGGGACGGCGAGAGCAGTGTCGAACTCACGCTGCGGAACGAGGTCGGGCTGCACGCACGGCCCGCCGCCGTCCTGGTCCGGAGCATCGCGGGGCTCGACGCGGAGGTCACCGTGCGGCTCGGCGACGAGACCGCGGACGCCAACAGCGTGCTCGCGCTGATGGCGCTCGGCGCCCGCCAGGGCGACCGGATCGAGGTCCGCGCGAAGGGCGCGCAGGCCGAAGAAGCGCTCACCAAGGTGAAGGACCTCGTCGACCAGAACTTCGGCGAGTGAGCTGAGGGGCTCGTCCGGGTCTCGTGCGCTGCTCGTGCGGCGCTCGTGCCGTGAGGGCCTCCTTCCCTACCGTGAAGGTAGTGAAGGAGGCCCTCACGGACTCTGGGTCCCTCAAGGTGGGCTTCACGGCGGCCCGCGGCCGGAGGCGGTAGCAAAGGTCCCTTGATCCCTCGCCTAACGCCAGGAAAGGCTCTTTCCTTGCAAAATTTGCAAGGAAAGAGCCTTTCCTGGCATCGGCGGCCGTGAAGGGCACATTCCTCGCGTCGCACGCAGGGGAAAGTCCCCATGCGACCTCGTCCGCGAGTGACACTTACTCGATTCGGAGGGTGACAGCCGCTGCTTTCCGCGTCCCGGCATGGCACGATCGGAGAAACTACCAGCGAGTAACCTCCGGAGGCCGGTTGTGGCGCGGGAAATCTCGAGTGTGGGAGTCATCGGTCTCGGCACCATGGGTGCCGGGATCGCCGAGGTGCTCGCGCGGAGCGGCGTGTCCGTCGTGGCGGTGGAGATCGACGACGACGGCGTGAGCCGGGGCCGCGGTCATCTGGAGCATTCGACCGAACGGGCGGTGTCCGGCGGCAAACTCGACGCCGGCGGACGCGACGCGTTGCTCGGCCGGATCCGGTACACCACGTCGCTGGCCGAACTGTCCGATGTGGACCTGGTGATCGAGGCGATCCCGGAGAGTCTCGAAGCGAAATCGGACGTGTTCGCGCAGCTGGACAAGATCACCGGGCCGGACACGATCTTCGTCTCGAACACCTCGTCGCTGTCGATCACCGAGATCGGTGTGCACACCGCGCGGCCGGGCAAGGTCGTCGGGATGCACTTCTTCAACCCGGCGCCGATCCTCAAACTGGTCGAGATCGTCCGCACGGTCGTCACGGAACCCGACGTGATCACCGACGTCGTCGCGTTCGCCGAACGCCTCGGCAAGACCCCGGTGGTGATCGGGGACCGCGCCGGGTTCATCGCGAACGCCCTGCTGTTCGGGTATCTCAACCACGCGGTGCGGATGTACGAGCAGCGTTACGCCACGCGTGAGGATCTCGACGCGGCGATGCGGTTCGGCTGCGGGTATCCCATGGGGCCCTTGGCGTTGCTCGACCTCATCGGGCTGGACACCGCGTACGAGATCCTCGACACGATGTACCACCAGTCGCGCAACCGGCTGCACGCGCCGGCGCCGCTGCTGAAGCAGATGATCACCGCCGGCCTGCTCGGCCGGAAGACGGGGCAGGGTTTCTACACCTACGACGAGCCCGATTCGCCGACCGTGACCGACGCGGTCACGAAGTCCACAGTGGACACCGGATCGGCGCGGGAGGTGCGCAAGGTCGGTGTCGTCGGGACCGGGACCATGGCGACCGGCATCGTCGAGGTGTTCGCGAAACGCGGCTACGAGGTCATCCTGCGGGCACGCAGCGCGGAGAAGGCCGCGGCGTCCGTCGCGCGGGTGAAGAAGTCGCTGGACAAGGCCGTTGTCAAGGGCAAACTGTCCGAAGAGGCCGCCGCCGCCGCGCTGGGCCGGATCTCGCCCGCGGTGGAGTTCGAGGAACTGGCCGACGTGGACCTGGTCGTCGAGGCGGTGGCCGAGGATCTGGCCGTCAAGCAGGCCGTTTTCGCCGCGCTCGACGACGTCGTGAAGCCGGGCGCGGTCCTGGCGACGACCACGTCCTCGCTGCCGGTCATCGAATGCGCGGCCGCCACCTCGCGGCCTTCGGACGTGGTCGGCGTGCACTTCTTCAACCCGGCGCCGGTGATGAAACTCGTCGAGGTCGTCTCGACCATTGCCACCGCGCCCGACGTGATCGCGACCGTCGACGCCGTCTGCGCGGCGGTCGGGAAGCACCCTGTGCACTGCGGCGACCGGGCCGGATTCATCGTCAACGCGCTGCTGTTCCCGTACCTCAACGACGCGGTGAAGATGCTCGAGGCGCACTACGCGGAGGCCGACGACATCGACACCGCGATGAAGGTGGGCTGCGGACTGCCGATGGGCCCGTTCGAACTGCTCGACGTCGTCGGGCTGGACGTTTCGCTGGCGATCCAGCGGACCCTGTTCAACGAGTTCCGTGAAGAGGGCTTCGCGCCCGCGCCGCTGCTGGAGCACCTCGTGACCGCCGGGCGGCTGGGCCGGAAGACCGGAAAGGGGTTCAAGGACTACTCGGCCCGGTAGCTTGGTGACATGCCGGTTTCCCCGGGGGTCAGGAAACGGATCAAGGAACTCCTCGATCCGGACGACGAGATCCACTACGTGTTCCCAGCCGACATCGCGGGCAGTGTCAATCCGTGCGTGTTCTTCGCGGTGAGCCGCAAGACGATCACGATCATGACGACCGGCCGAGATCCTGCGGGCAAAACCTGAAGATCCGCTCCCGGACCTCTAAGCTCGCGTGAGTGCGTCAGCTCACATACGACGGGATGCCCATCCCCGGCCTGAACGACCTGGTCCGGACGGCCATCCGGCTGCACCCCGCGCCGGGGGTGCCCGGTCCGGACGAAAGCCACTTCGGCGGCCCGCTGCTCTGGCCGTCCGACGAACCGTGGCCGGAGTGCCCGGTGACCTGGCCGCCCGACCCGGACGCTTCCGACGACGCGTGGGCGGGCGGGCATCCGCTCGACCAGCCGGTTCCGGCGATGGTCGGCGCGGCGCAGTTCTTCCGCGACGACTTCCCGGAGCTGCCCTTCCCGGAGGGCACCGACGTCCTGCAGATGCTGTTCTGCCCGATGGAACACGACAGCCTTCATCACCAGGGGCCCGCGGTGCGGCTGATCTGGCGTGATTCGAGCGAGGTGCGGGACATCGCGGACCCGCCGCCCGCCCCCGAGGACGCCAAGGCCGCCTACCTGCCGGAACCCTGCGTTTTCGAACCGTGCTCGATCGACGAACTGCCCCGGCTCTGCGACTTCCCGGCGGAGACCCGCTCGGCGCTCGGTATCCCCGAGGGCGCGGGCGACGAGCCGGATGGCTGGCCCGAGCTGGGTCACTATTCGAAGATCGGCGGCTGGACAGCCTGGGACGCCACCGATCGGCACGAGCTGGGCTGCCGGGAGTGCGGCGCCGAACTGCGTCAGACGATCGCGCTGGCCACGGAGGAGCACGAGGTCGGCTGCGGATGCGAAGCGGGCGAAGGCGAACCAGCGGGCTGGACGTTCGGCCGTCAAGGGGCGCTGAACGTCTTCACCTGCCCCGCCGACGTCACGCATCCGTTCAAGGTGCGGATCGACTAGGCGGTAGTAAAGGTCCCCCGCTCCAGTGCTGGAAGACCAGGTTCGTGTGCACCCTCGCGACCTCGTCGCGGGCGGTCAGCTCGTCGAGCACCAGCCGTTGCAGCTCGGTCGCCGAAGCGGTGGCGACGTGCGCGAGGAAGTCGTCCGGGCCGGTCAGGTGGTAGACGGCGCGGACCTCGGGCAGCGCCAGCAGATGCTCGACGAACGAGTCGACCAGCGCCCGCCGGTGCGGGCGGACCTGGACGAACAGGAGCGCTTCGAGCGGGCGGCCGAGTTTGGCGGCGTCCACCTCCGCGCGCTGGCCGGTGATCACCCCGAGCTCACGCAGCCGGTTGACACGGTCGAGACAGGTCGAAGGCGCGATACCGACCTCGGCGGCCAGATCCTTGTTCGAGATCCGGGCGTCGTTCTGGAGGAGCCGCAGAATTCGAAGATCAACCGTGCTCAGTTCGACAGAATCTGACATCGGCGAATGATATCCGAGGTTATTGCGGATTATCCGGAGAAAAACGCACCATCTGGAGTATGACCGCAACGCTGCGCACCCGAGCCGTCCACGCCGGCCGTGACGATCTCACGGACCTCGGCGTCCACGCCGTTCCGCTCGACCTGTCCACGACCTACCCGTCGCGGGACAGTGTCGAGGAGGCAAGCCGCATCGATGAATTCGCCGCCTCGGGCTCACTGTCCGGGCTCCCGGTCTACGGGCGGCTGAGCAACCCGACCGTCGAACGGTTCGAGAAGGCGCTCGCCGAACTCGAAGGGTTCGACGACGCTGTCGCGTTCGCCACCGGCATGGCCGCGGTTTCGGCTTCGCTGCTCGCCGCCGTCGCGCAGGGCAAACGGCATGTCGTCGCCGTCCGGCCGGTCTACGGCTGCACCGACCACATGCTCACGTCCGGTCTGCTCGGCACCGAGGTGACCTGGGCCGATCCGGAAGGCGTCGCGTCGGCGCTGCGGCCCGACACCGGCCTCGTGCTGCTCGAAACACCCGCGAACCCGACCCTGCGCGAGGTCGACATCGCCGAGATCGTGCGTGCCGCGGGCGAGGTCCCGGTGCTGGTCGACAACACCTTCGCGACTCCCGTGCTCCAGCGGCCGGGACGGCACGGCGCCCGCTTCGTCCTGCACAGCGCGACCAAGTTCCTCGGCGGCCACGGCGACGTCATGGGTGGCGTGGTCGCTTGTAGCGCCGAAGACGCGGGGATGCTGCGGCAGATTCGCTTCGCCACCGGAGGCGTGCTGCACCCGCTGGCCGGATACATGCTGCTTCGCGGCCTCTCGACGCTTCCGCTGCGAGTGAACGCCGCGTCCGCGACGGCCGCCGAACTCGTCGAGCGGCTTCGCGGTCACGCGAACGTGAGCGCCGTGCACTACCCGGCCATCGGCGGTCCGCTGATCGCGTTCGAGGTCGACGGGGATCCGCACGCGCTCATCGGCGCGGTCCGGTTGATCACCCCGGCCGTCAGCCTCGGCAGCGTCGACTCGCTCATCCAGCATCCCGCGTCGATCAGTCACCGGATCGTGGCCGAGGACGACCGGCGCGGCGCGGGGGTCACCGACCGGCTCATCCGCATGTCGGTGGGGCTGGAGGACGTCGAGGACCTGTGGCACGACCTGGATCAGGCACTCAAGGCGTGCTGAGTTCTGCGATCGTCGTCACCGGGATGTCGACAAATCGTCCTGCGTGGCTAACCTGGTCGGGTGAAAGATCTGGTCTCGTCCTGGGTGGAATCTTCGGCTCGTAGCACGCTTTCCCGGCTGCACCAGCAGATCGGTGTCGCCGGGCTCGCCGCGGCGGCGGCCGTGCCCGGGCTGTCGGCCGTCTTCGATCAGCACTCCGCCGCGGTGCGGGACATCCTCGCGGCGGGGGTGGAAGGCTCGGCGGCGGTCGCCGGGGTCGTCCTCCTCGCCGGCTACGCGCGCGGGCTGCTCGACGAGGCGAAGACCAAGGGGTGGGCGTTCCGTGCTCCGGCCGATCTGTCCGCTTGGACCACCAGTGACTGGATGACCGCGCGGCTGGTCGGCGTGTGTTCGCTGGCCGCCACGATCGACGACCGGCCGACCGGGAACGGGTAGGGCGGCCGGATGCCCCACCCGCTCCCGTGGAAGGTCAGCGGTACTCCGGCGGAGGGGGCATGTTTCCACCGGGGGGCCGCTGGCCGGGATCCTGGTGCTGAGGCACCTGGCCCTGGCTTGGCGGGAACTGCTGGTGCTGCGTCGGCTGCTGACCCATCCGGTTCGGGTCGGCCGCGTGGTGCCCGGCGGACACCGGCTCGCTGACCGTCGTGCGCTCGGCGGGCACGCCGCCGGAGCGGCCGGCGTCTTCGCGACCGCGCTGGTAGGCCTCGGCCTGCGCCTTCGCGGCGGGGATCTCCGCCTCGGCCCGGCCGAGCCAGGTCTCCCAGCGCTGTTGCATCGGCTTGATGAGACCACCGCCGACACCGACGACGGCGATGCCGCCGACCGTGGCGAGCACGGTGATCAGCACCGGCAACGTGACCGCGGTGGCCACGCCGATCTGGTTCAGCGCGGCGATCGCACCGAGACCCCAGATGAACACCGAGGCGATGGTGGCGAGCACCTTGCCGTAGGAAACGCCGCTGAGGGCGTTGCCCACCAGGTCCTTGACCGCCTTGGCGATCGCGCCGGCGATCACCACGATGACGATCGCGACGATGGCGCGCGGCAGCCAGGCGACGATCTCGTTGAGCAGCGAGCTCACCGGGTTCGGGCCGAACACGCCGAACGCGAACTGCAGGGCGATCAGCAGGATCGCGTAGTAGACGATCTTGCTGATGATGTTCGACGCGTCGAACTGGCTGCGCGCGAGCATCTGTTTGAAGCCCCCGCGATCGAGGAGCCGGTTGAAACCGACCTTCTCGAGCACCATGCTCACGGCTTTGGCGAGGGCCTTCGCGATCAGCCAGCCGATGAACAGGATGACCAGGAACGCGAGTAGTTTCGGGACGAAAGTGGCGACCGAACTCCAGGCGCTCGACACGCCTTGACCGAAGTCGACGGCCGCCAGTGCTGATGTGGCCACTGGACGTTCTCCCTTCCACCACTGGAGCTTCCAGGCTGGTGGGAGGGGGGTACCCGCCAATCGGGCGATCACACGTTGCGCCACCCGAACGGGTGGGTCAACTGCAGCAGCCGCCTCCGCAGCAGCCGCCCCCACCTGCGGGAACGGGGGCCGGACCGGAAGCCGAGCCGGTCAGCGCGACGGTCGTCAGCAGCTTCACGGTGTCCTGGTGACCCTCCGGGCACGGCGCGGGCGCACCGGACTCGCTCATCGGCCGCAGCAGTTCGAAGGTCCCCGCGCATTCGCGGCAGCGGTAAGCGTAAGTCGGCATGTCCGGCATTATCCCATCTCCTCGACGGCTCCGGGATGGCAAGCTGGCCGGGTGGAACTGCCTGTCGCGGCGCATGTGCCGCATCTCGGCCAAGTCGTCCCTTCCGTGCTGTCCGCCCTCGGCGCCGACGGGTTCGCCAACTCGCTGAGTCTGGTGGAGGCGTCCAGCGCCTGTGTCCTGCTCATCGACGGTCTCGGCTGGGAACTGCTGGCCGAGCACTCCGCCGACGCGCCCGTGCTCACCCAGCTGGCGAAGTCGCCCCTGCGGGTCGGTTTCCCGTCGACGACGGCGGCCGGTCTCGGCGCGATCGGCACGGGGCTCGCCTCGGGGGAACACGGCCTCGTCGGGTACAGCTTCGAGGTGCCGGGGACGGGCGTCCTGAACGCGTTGCGCTGGACCAGCCATGTGGACGGCGGCGATCTCCGCGGCGCCCTGCCTCCGCGCGAGGTCCAGCCCCTGCCGACGACGTTCGAACGCGCGGCGGCCGCCGGGATCACGACCAGCGTGGTGTCTTCGGCGAAGTTCGCCGACACCGCGCTCACCCGCGCGACACAGTCCGGCGCGCGTTATGTCGGCGTCCACGCGCTCGGCGACCTGGCCGCCTGCATCCTGCACTGCCTCGAAACGCGGCCGGCGTTCTGCTGGGGCTACCACAGCGAACTCGACATGCTCGGCCACATCTACGGCCCCGGTTCGGCGCCGTGGCGGATGCAGCTGCGCCACGTCGACCGGCTCGTCGAGTCCATTGTGGACGGCCTGCCGTCCGGTGCGCTCCTGGCGGTCGTGGCCGACCACGGCATGGTGACCGTCGAGGGCGCGCTCGACATCGACGAGACACCGGCGCTGCTCGGCGGCGTCCGGGCGATCGGTGGTGAGGTCCGGGCAAGGCACGTCTACAGCGAACCGGGCGCCGAGGCCGACGTGCTGGCGGCCTGGCGCGAGGTGATCGGCGACCGGGCGTGGATCCTTCCGCGCGACGAGGCCGTCGAGGCTGGCTGGTTCGGGCCGGTCTCCGACCGGGTCCGGCCGCGGATCGGCGACGTGGTCGTGGCGTCGAAGGGGCGGTTCGGGCTCGTGCGGGAACTGGCCGAGGCCGTCGAGTCCTCCTTGGTCGGCCAGCACGGCTCGCTGACCCCGGCCGAACAGCTCGTCCCGCTGGTCCTCGCGCGCGGCTAGCCCCGCGTCAGACGGGCTTCCTGGCCGAGAACTTCACGCTCCGCTTCGGCACGTGCTCGACGTCGATGTCGGTGAATCCGGCGGCGGTGAGGCGGGGCCAGAGCGAAACCGGGTCGAGCGCGTTCATCGTGTCGCCGAGGTGGAAGAGCCGGAACGGCACGTTCGCCAGACTGTCGATCGCGCGCAGGACGCCGCCGGGGCGGAGCACCCGGAACGCCTCGGCGAAGATCGCGTCCTGCAACGCGGTCGTCGGCACGTGATGCAGCATCGTGAAGCAGACGACCGCCGAGAACTCGCCGTCCTCGAAGGGCATCGCCGCGCCGTCGCCCCGGACGATCCGCACCCGGCCGTCGAACTCCCGCTTGAGCAGGTCCGCCGAGGCCTCGTCGATCTCGACCGCGGTGAGCCGGGGGACCAGCCGGACGAGCGCGCGCGTGGTCGCGCCGAAGCCGGGGCCGACCTCCAGCACGGAGTCGCCGAGGTCGAAACCGGCGACGTTGCCCGGCATCTCGGCGGCGACGGCTTTCGCCCACAGCGCGGAACTGCAGAGTTTGCGGTGCACCAGGTTCATCGGCATGAACCCGAAGCTAGCCGTGACCGGTAGGCGATAGGCTGCCAAGTAATGTCGAGAATCGGACTCCTTCCCCCGATGCCGACGGCGATGGTGCTCGGCGAGATGGAGCTGCCAGCCGGTACGTGGCTTCCGTGGCACGAGCACGACGGCCACCAGCTCGCCTGGGCGGCGCGGGGGATCCTGAGCGTGAACGTCGGCGAGCGGCACTGGGTGCTGCCGCCGACGCGCGCGCTGTGGATCCCGGCCGGTGTCGTGCACCGGACCGGCGCCACCGCGCAGACCGTGTTACGGGGGATCTACGCCGCTCGAGACCGGTGCCCGGTGCACTGGCGCGAACCGACGCTCGTCGCCGTCCGCCCGCTGCTTCGCGAACTGCTGGAGCACCTCGGCGCGGCCGGCCTCGGCGACGACGCGCGCCGCCGGGCCGAGGCCGTCGCCTTCGACCTGCTCGAACCGGTGGACGTCGTGCCGATCACCGTGCCGATGCCGTCGGACGGGCGCGCGCTGACCGTCGCGCGGGCGGTGATCGCCGATCCGGCGGACCGCCGCGGCCTCGCGGATTTCGCGCACGACGCGGGCGCGAGCGAACGTACGCTCGCGCGGCTGTTCCTCACCGAATGCCGGACGACGTTCGGCGCGTGGCGGGTGCAGGCCCGGCTGCGCGCGGCCCTGCCGCTGCTGGCCGAGGGCATGCCGCTGACCGCGGTCTCCCGCCGGATCGGCTACTCCTCGCCGAGCGCTTTCGTCGCCGCCTTCCGCCGGGCGGTCGGTGTGACGCCGGGCGCCTACTTCGGCGGCTAGCGTGCTGAGTTACGCCTTCAATCACGCGAGATACGCCTGCGATCACGCGAGTTACGCCTTCCGTCACACCTGCGGTCCGATTCCGCCGCGTGCCGTCCCTCCGGTCACGTGACGTCCCGCGGAACATGCGTGATCGCAGGCGGAACTCGCGTGTCTGGAGGCGGAACTCGCGTGATTGAAGGCGTATCACGCGACCGAACCGCGAGCGAGCGGGATCACCCGGCACCCGGCCGTATACCGTTTCGGCGTGCCACGACGTAACCGGCCCGAACGCGGTAAACGCCCCGACCTCGGCGCGTCGACCGGCTGGGCGCGCTCCGAAACCGCCGCCGACGGCGAATGGCTGGTGCGCACCGTGCCCGGCGCGCAGGCCACCAAGGACTACCGCTGCCCCGGCTGCGACCACGAGATCCGGCAGGGGACCCCGCATGTGGTCGCCTGGCCTGCCGACGGCACCGGCGGGGTCGCCGACCGCCGCCATTGGCACAAGGCGTGCTGGGGCGCGCGGTCCCGGCGCCCTCCCGGCCGCTGGTGACTCAGCGCCGCATGTGCAGTGAGGGCGCTCCCTCGAACTCCTCCTCCGTGTGGATCTTGAAGCCGAGCCGCTCGGCGACCCGGACCGACGGCTCGTTGGACACCATGATGTTGGCGATCACCGGGGTGCCGGGGATCGCCCGTTCGGCCCATTCGACGACGGCGGCCGCCATCTCCGTCGCGTAGCCGTTGCCCCAGGCGAACGGCCAGAAGCGGTACGCGAGGTTCAGCACGCGCTCGCCGTTCCATTCGTGATAACGGACGCCACCGAAGCCGACGATCACGTCGGGATCGTCCAAGGCGGACACCGCGAGATAGCCGAACCCGTGCTCGGCCCATTGCTTCATCCAGGCGTCGTACAGCTCCCGCGCACCCTCGACGGTGTGCGGCACGACGTTGAACTTGTTCGTCTCCGGATCGGCCTGCAGCGCGACGATGTTCTCGCGGTCCGCCTCGCGCAGCCGCCGCAGCAGCAGCCTCTCCGTCTTGATCTCTGTCAGCACGGATCTGACGGTAGCTCCAGGGTGCGACAGAATTACGCCATGAAGGATCTCCCGCTGGTACTGCTGCACGCCTTCCCCGTCGACGCCCGCATGTGGGACGCGGTCCGCGCGCCGCTCTCGGAACGGCTGCGGCTGATCACCCCGGACCAGCGCGGCCTCGGCCGCAGCCCGCTGCCGGAGACGGACCGCGAACCGGATCTGGACGACGCCGCCCGGGACGTCGTGGCGCTGCTCGACCGGCTAGAACTCGACAAGGTCGTCCTCGGCGGCTGCTCGATGGGCGGCTACCTGACGATGGCGGTGCTGCGCCTCGCGCCGGAACGGGTGGGCGGGCTCGTGTTCATCGACACGAAGGCGACGGCCGACACCCCCGAAGCCGCGCAGGCCCGGCACGACGTCGCCGCCCGGGTCGAGGCGGAAGGCACCGGATGGATGCCTGACGCCGTCACGCCAGGACTGCTCGCCGAGAAGGCAGCCCCCGAAGTGGCCGGACGGGTTCGCGAACTGATCACGACGCAGCCGCCGTCGGGGATCGCGTGGGCGGCGCGCGCGATGGCGGCCCGGCCCGATTCGCTCGAAACGCTGCGGGCGGCCGCCGTGCCGGCGCTGGTGGTGGTCGGCGAAGAGGACGGCCTGACCCCGCTGGAGGCGGCGAACACCCTGGTGGAAACGCTGCCGGACGCGACCTTGGTCGTACTGCCGGAGGCGGGACATCTGACGCCGCTGGAGGATCCGGCCGGAGTGGTCGAAGCGATCTTGGGCTGGTACCCCGCGTGAAAAGCTTTTCCCTCGCCCCTTCAAAGGTATAGCGGACAGGGGGACTTGCGGCAAGCCCCCATTCCCGGTCCACAATTTCCCCCTTCATATTTTTGCCGAAGGGGGATTCCCATGCGTGTACTCCTGTCCACTATCGGGACGAGGGGTGAGGTGCAGCCGTTGGTGGCACTGGCGGTGCGGTTGCGGGAACTCGGCCAGGACGTCCGGCTCTGCGCGCCGCCGGATTTCCGTGACTGGGCGGAAGGTCTCGGGATCTCCTTCGCGCCATTGGGGCCGGAGCTCCGTCCGACGGCGAAGCCGGATTCCGCGATGACCAGGGCGATGGTCACGCCGGAGGGGCGGCGGAAGATGGCCGAGGCGATGGTCGTCGACCAGTTCGAGACGATGCCGGAAGTGGCCGAGGGCTGCGACGCCGTCGTCGCGGGAATGGCGTTGAACATCGCCGCGCATTCGGTGGCCGAGCGAAAAGGGATTCCCTATTTCTTCACCGCTTACTGCCCGATAACGCTGCCTTCGCTGCACCATCGTCCGCCCGTTTTCCCGGGATGGGCGCCGAAGAATCCCGATGCCGCCATCCCGGCGTTGTGGGCCGACGACGCGGAACGGTGGAACGAGCAGTGGGGTGGGGTGCTCGACGCGCAACGGAAAGGGCTCGGCCTGCCACCGGTCGACGACGTCCGCGGGCACATCTTCACCGAGAGCCCGTGGCTGGCCGCCGATCCGGTGCTGGCGCCGTGGCGGGGACCGTCGGCGCTGGACGTGCACCAGACCGGCGCCTGGATCCTGCCGGACCACAGCCCGTTGTCCCCGGAACTGGAGGCGTTCCTCGACGACGGGGAACCGCCGGTCTACTTCGGCTTCGGGAGCATCCGCGCCCCGGAGGCGATCGCGAAGGCGATGATCGAGGCGGCGAGGGCGCACGGACGGCGGGCGATCGTGTTCCGGGGCTGGACCGGACTCGCGCCGATCGACGACGCACCCGACTGCCTCGCCATCGGCGACGTCAACCAGCAGGCGCTCTTCCCGCGGGTCGCGGCGGTCGTGCACCACGGCGGCGCCGGTACGACCACGGCGGCGACCCTGGCAGGTGTGCCGCAGGTGCTCGTGCCCCAGATGTTCGACCAGCCCTACTTCGCGCAGCGCGTCGGGGAACTCGGGGTGGGGACGTCGATCACCGGGGAGCCCTCCGCCGAAGCGCTGACGCTCGCCCTGGGCGAGGTGCTCCGCCCCGAAGTCGCCTCGCGAGCCGGGCAGATCGGCGGTGAGGTGCGGGCGGACGGCGTCGATGTGGCGGCGAAACTCCTGATGGACGCTGTCTGACCCCCGCAATCAGTCACCTACTTGCGTGGCCGCCCTTCGCAAGTAGGTGACTGATTGCGGGAGAAGTAGTGCTCCAGGGCGGCCTCGGCCTCGGCGAGCCGGTCGGGGAACCGCCGCGCGATCACGAATCGCCAGGGCACCTCGAACAACCGCCGCAACGCGATGAACGGCTCCAGCGACGAGGGCAGCACGTCGGTGGGATACGCCGAAAGCGCCGCGGGACCGGTCTCCGCGTAGAGCACGCCGAGATCCCAGCCGAGCGGCCCGCGCCAGGTGTCCTCGAAGTCGAGCCAGCACGGTCCGGCCGCCGTCGCGATGACGTTCCCCCGATGGGCGTCCCCGTGCAGCGGCCGGGCCTCGTCCGCCGGAAGCGCCGACGCGACCCGTTCGAGTTCTTCGTGCAACCGGGGTGCCGCGCCACCCATGACGGAACCGTGCCGGTCGAGCAACGTCCGGAGTTCTCGGACCGGCCCGAGTTCGGGCAGCTCGCCGGGGTAGTCCGCGAGCGCGGCGTGCACCCGGGCCAGCGAGATCGCCACCTCGCGCGGCGACAGGGTGTGCCCCGGTTCGTGCGGCGTGTAGTGCCAGAGAGTGACCGGGAGGCCCTCGGCGAAATGTGGTCCTGCCGGGGGATCCGTGGTCGGTGAGACGACGAGCACATCACGTTCCGTGAGGTACCTCGACAGCTCGACGTCGCGCGCGAGCCAGTCTTCGGGGGAGGAGCGCGCGAGGCGTGTCGTGCCGGGCACCCGCGCCACCACCGGACCCAGCCTCACCAGCACGTTCGACTTGAAATGCAGGACATCGGGGGCATCGGTCGGCAGCCCGTGCCGAGCACCGACCGCGATCGCCGCGGCCACTCCCGCACGCGTGTGTTCGTCGGTCACGGCGCGATCTTGCCAGCCGGTGCGCGCGACTGTCGGTAGTGAGGGCTACGATCCCCACTAGCCGCCGGAATGGGTCTCGAACCCCGGCCGACGGCGGAACATTGACCACCACAAGGTTTGAGTGTTGGAGGCAGGAGTGACGGCCGTAGCCCCCAAGCCGATCGCCACGCGCCCGTATCCCGCGCGGGAGTCGGTTAAGGGTTCGTACCTGCTGCGGTTGTTCCGCACGACGGACCACAAGCAAATCGGCATCATGTATCTGGTCACGTCGTTCGCCTTCTTCATGGTGGGCGGCGCGATGGCGATGCTGATCCGCTCCGAGCTGGCACGTCCCGGGCAGCAGTTCCTTTCGCAGGAGCAGTACAACCAGCTGTTCACCATGCACGGCACGATCATGCTGCTGCTGTACGCGACGCCGATCCTCTTCGGTTTCGCGAACTTCATCCTGCCGCTGCAGATCGGTTCGCCCGACGTCGCCTTCCCGCGGCTGAACGCGTTCTCGTACTGGCTGTACCTCTTCGGCGGCCTGATCGTGATGTCCGGCTTCCTGACCCCGGGTGGCGCCGCCGACTTCGGCTGGTTCGCCTACACCCCGTTGTCGGACGCCATCCACTCGCCCGGCGTCGGTGCCGACCTGTGGATCTCCGGTCTGGTCGTCTCCGGTCTCGGCACCATCCTCGGTGGCGTCAACATGATCACCACGGTGGTCTGCCTGCGCGCCCCGGGTATGACGATGTACCGGATGCCGATCTTCACCTGGAACATCCTGGTCACCAGCATCCTGATCCTGCTGGCGTTCCCGATCCTGACCGCGGCCCTGATGGGCCTGCTGGCGGACCGGCATCTCGGGGCGCATGTGTTCGACCCCGCGAACGGCGGCGTGATCCTCTGGCAACACCTGTTCTGGTTCTTCGGCCATCCAGAGGTCTATATCGTCGCGCTACCGTTCTTCGGGATCGTGTCGGAGATCTTCCCGGTCTTCAGCCGCAAGCCGATCTTCGGTTACAAGGGCCTGGTCTGGGCGACGCTGGCGATCGCCGCGCTGTCGGTGGCCGTGTGGGCGCACCACATGTACGCGACCGGCGCCGTGCTGCTGCCGTTCTTCTCCTTCATGACCTTCCTGATCGCGGTCCCGACCGGTGTGAAGTTCTTCAACTGGATCGGCACGATGTGGAAGGGCCAGCTGTCCTTCGAGACGCCGATGATCTTCTCGATGGGCTTCATCGTCACGTTCCTCTTCGGCGGTCTGACCGGCATCATGCTGGCCGCGCCGGCGATCGACTTCCACGTGTCCGACAGCTACTTCGTCGTCGCGCACTTCCACTACGTGCTCTACGGCACGATCGTGTTCGCCACGTTCGCCGGGATCTACTTCTGGTTCCCGAAGATCACCGGCCGCATGATGGACGAGAAGCTCGGCAAGTGGCACTTCTGGACCACGTTCATCGGCTTCCACGCCACGTTCCTCGTGCAGCACTGGCTGGGTGCCGAAGGCATGCCGCGCCGGTACGCGGACTACCTGCAGTCGGACGGGTTCACCACGCTGAACACGATCTCGACGATCGGCGCGTACATCCTCGGTGCCTCGACGCTGCCGTTCATCTGGAACGTCTTCAAGAGCTACCGGTACGGCGAGATCGTCACGGTGGACGACCCGTGGGGCTACGGCAACTCGCTCGAATGGGCGACGTCCTGCCCGCCGCCGCGGCACAACTTCACCGAGCTGCCGCGGATCCGGTCCGAGCGGCCGGCGTTCGAACTGCACTACCCGCATATGGTCGAGCGCATCCACAAGGAGGGTGAAATCGGCTTCTTCGGGAAGCAGAAGGTCAACACCCACCGCGCGCCGTCCCAGGTGCTCACCGAGGCGGCCATGCCGGGTGATCACTCCAAGGACAACTCCAGCGAGAAGTGACCCGATAAGCGGAATCGGCGCGTGCCTTGCCTCACACAGGGGCAAGGCACGCGCCTTTTCATTGCCTGGCTGAGGGAGACTGACCCCGTGACGCAGACACCAGTTCTCATCACCACGACCGGTCCCGACAAGCCGGGTGTGTCCTCGGTGCTGTTCGCCGTGCTGTCGCGCCACGACGTCGACGTGCTCGACGTCGAGCAGGTCGTGATCCGCGGCCAGCTGGTGCTCGGCGTGCTCGCCGGGGTGTACCGCGACCCCGAAGGCCTGCAGGAATACGTCGAGCAGGCGATGGCGTCGGTCGGGATGCAAGTCGAGGTGAAGATCGGTTCGGCCATCGGCGCCGACCCCTTCGCCATCGGGCAGAAGGACTCGACGCATGTCCTGCTGATGCTCGGCCGCCCGGTCACCGCGCGGGCGTTCTCCGACGTCGCGCGCCGCCTCGCCGCGCTGGACGTCAACATCGACTCGATCCGCAGTGTCGCCGACTACCCGGTCACCGGGCTGGAGCTGTACGCCTCGCTCGCCCAGGACACCCCGGAGGCCGACGCCGCGCTGCGCACCGCGCTGGCGGACGCCGCCGTCGAGGCCGGGATCGACATCTCGGTCGAGCGGGCCGGGCTCGCCCGCCGTGCCAAGCGACTGGTCGTCTTCGACGTCGATTCCACGCTCATCCAGGGCGAGGTCATCGAGATGCTCGGCGCGCACGCCGGCGTCGAACCGCAGGTCCGCGAGATCACCGAGGCCGCGATGCGCGGCGAGCTGAACTTCGGCGAGTCGCTGGAACGTCGCGTCGCGCTGCTGGAAGGGCTCCCGGAGACGGTGCTCGACGAGGTCGCCGCGGCCATCGAACTCACCCCCGGCGCGCGCACGACCATCCGCACGCTGAAGCGGATGGGGTTCCGCTGCGGGGTCGTTTCGGGTGGGTTCACCAAGATCATTCAGTCCCTTGTGGACGATCTCGGCCTCGACTTCGCCGCCGCGAACGAACTCGAAGTGGTCGACGGCAAGCTCACCGGCCGGGTGGTCGGCGACATCGTCGACCGGGCGGGCAAGGCGGTGGCGCTGCGCCGGTTCGCCGAGGAGTACGAGATCTCGTTGGAGCAGTGCGTCGCGGTCGGTGACGGGGCGAACGACATCGACATGCTGTCGGTCGCCGGAATGGGTGTCGCCTTCAACGCGAAGCCCGCGCTGCGCGAGGTCGCCGACACCGCGCTTTCGCATCCGTACCTCGACGCCGTGCTGTTCCTGCTCGGGGTCACCAGGGCCGAGATCGAGGCCGCCGACGCGGCCGACGGGCTCGAGCTTTCGCGGCCATGAGCGTGCTGGAGCCGCTGGCCGCGCGCTACGCGTACTGGCTGGGACTGCCTGCCGAAGACACGGTGGACACCTCCGACGAGGATCCCGCCGAGGTCCGTGCCATGCCGGTGATCCTGCGGATGGAACGCGCCGAACCGCCGTCGCGGACCGCGTTGCTGGAGGCCGCCGCGGCGGCCGCGGTCGCGGTCTGTCTCGACGAACGTGCCGAGCCCGAAGGCGAATGGCACGAGCCGCTCAAGGCGTGGGTCGACGGCCGGATCCGCAAGGTCGCCCGGCGTGCGCGCGGCGCGCATTGGCAGGCCGTCCAGGAACTGCCCGGCATCACGATCGAGGTGGACGGCGCCGAGGCGCGGGCGTTGCTGCCCGGCCGCGTCGTCGACACCCCGAAAGAGGTCTCGCGGTTGCAGATCTCCGGCAGCGAGCTCCCGGCCGACGAGCCCGGGCCCGCGCCGGGCGGTCTCCCGCGGTTGCTGCTGAACCCCGAGGTCACGATGACCGTCGGCAAGGGCGCCGCCCAGGTCGGACACGCGACCATGATCCTGGCCTCGCTGCTGGACGAAGCCGAACGGGCGGCCTGGTCCGAGACCGGGTTCCGGTGCTCTGTGCGGACTCCGCCGGTCGCGACCTGGAAGGCGCTGTGCCCGGTCGAGGATCCGGAGGGCTCGTGGCGCCGCGACGGCGTCGTCGCGGTACGGGACGCCGGGTTCACCGAAGTCGATCCCGGAACCGTCACGGTCCTAGCCCAAAGGGCCTAGCCTCCTATACTCCCCATATGGGTGACCGGCTGATCGCCGGGCGCTATCGCTTGGAGGAGCGGATCGGCGCCGGGGGTATGGGTGTGGTCTGGCGTGCCACCGATCTGGATCTCGGCCGGGTCGTCGCCCTCAAGCGTTCGCAGGCCGGGGACAGCGGCCAGATCCGGCGCGAGGCGCGGATCGGCGCGGGCCTGCATCATCCGAACGTCGTCACCGTTTTCGACGCCGTGATCGACGGCGACGACCGCTGGCTCGTCATGGAGTACCTGCCTTCGCGCAACCTCGCCGACGTCATCGACACCGGCGGGCCGCTTTCACCCGGCAAGGTGGCGAAGATCGGCGTCCAGCTCGCCGCCGCGCTCGCGGCGATGCACGAGAAGGGCATGGTCCACCGCGACCTCAAACCGGGCAACGTCCTGGTGGCCGACGACGGCACCGCCAAACTCACCGACCTCGGCATCGCGCAATGGGCGGAGGTGACCCGCACCGGCGGCGGCCTCGACGTCGGCACTCCCGGCTATGTCGCGCCCGAAATGGCCGAAGGGCGCCAGGCGGGCGCCGCGGCGGACGTGTTCTCGCTCGGCGCGACCCTGTTCGCCGCCGTCGAGGGCACTTCGGTGTGGGGAGACGCGAGCGTGGGGCCGTTCGTCCAGCTCCGGCGGGCGACGTCGTACTCCCTGGAGCCGATCCGGCGGGCGGGACCGCTGGCGCCGGTGCTGACCGAACTGCTGCGCCGCAAACCCGCCGGCCGTCCGGACGCCGTCCGCGCGGCCGAACTGCTGTCCGGAATCGCGGATGTCGCCGTTCCCGTGCGGGCACGGCGGTTCCGGGTGACCAAACGTGCCGTCGCGATCGCGGCCGTCGCGGCGGTACTGATGCTGACCGGTGGCCTGCTCTACGCCACGAAGGAGCCCGCGTCGATCGCGGCCGGGCCCACCCCGATGGACTCGGTCGGCGATCCGCGCACGGCCGACCCCTGCGCACTGGTGGACCCGTCCGTGCTGAAGGACCTCGGGACTCCACGGCTCGACACCGCCAACGGCAATTTCAACGCCTGCGGTGTCCTGCTGAGGCTGAGCCCGGACGAAGAGGACATCGTCGAGGTCCGGCTCGAATTGACCATCCCGGGGTCGCCGATGCTGGAGAAGCCCCCGCCAGGGCAACTGCGCGTGCGTGAATGGCCGAGCGACACCGAAGAGAAGTGCCAGCGGGCCATCGAACTGCCGGACGGCAACCAGATCTGGGTTCATTCCCGGCATATCCAGAACTGGCACGCGCACCTTTGCGACTACGCCGACGCGGTCGCCTCGCACGCCGCCGGGGTACTGAACCGCGGACCGCTCGAACGTCGTCCGGCCCCCTTCCCCGCGGGTTCGCTCGGGACCCTCGACGCCTGCGCGCTGGGCGGGACCCTGCCGCAGGCGATCGTCGGCGGCCCGGCCAAGCCGGATCCTGTCTTCGGCAACTGGGAGTGCTACTGGAACCATCGCGAGACGGAGGTGACGATCCGGTTCGAGCGGGAGCGGGCGCCGTTCGAAGACGACGGCAGACGCGTCGCTCTCGGATCGCGGGAGGCCTTCGTCGAGATCTCGACCGAATGGAAGGCTTGCCAGGCCGAGATCCCGCACCGGACCTTCACCGGCAACGGTCGTGCCATGATCGAGACGGTGGAGATCTACGTCGCGGACAAGGTCAAGAAGCCGCAGGAGATGTGCCCGGCCGCGGAACGGCTCGCCGGCGAGATCGCCCCCAGGCTGCCGCCACTCTGAAAGGGAAAACCGTGTCCTTGGAAGTCCAGCGCGACGGCGAGCACCGCTTCATCGGCCGCAACGAACGCGGCGCTGAGGTCGTGATCGGCCGCAAGGGCGCCGAGGGCGCCTTCTCGCCCGCCGAACTGCTGCAGATCGCGGCGGCGGGCTGCTCGGCCGTCACCGCCGAGAACCTCATCACGCGCCGGATCGGCGAGGACTCGAAGTTCCGGGTCGGCGTGACCGCGGACAGGCGCGAAGGCGCTTCGGAGCTCGACGCGGTCCATGTGGCTTTCGACGTCGACGTGTCTTCTCTGCCCGCTTCGGAGCGCGAGGCGCTCGCGGCGGCGGTGGACCGGGCCATCGAGCGGCTGTGCACGGTGAGCCGGACATTGAAGAAGGGCGTCCCGGTCACGGAGAGCTTCCCGGTCGAGTAGGTCGTCCGGATGCTATGAAAGGTCCTTTCCTTGCAAAATTTGCAAGGAAAGGACCTTTCATAGCGCTTGGGCTCAGTGTTTGGCGGCGTGACCTTCGGCGCTCCAGACCACGTACGCCTCGTCGGCGTCGGTGGTCATGGCCTCGATGAACTTCTCGTTGTCGAAGCCGGGCAGCGTCTGGAGCCGCTCGATCAAGGCGTCGGCGGCCGGGTCGCCGCTGGGGATCGCGGTGCCCTTCCCGTCGGCGCCCGCGAGCATGAAGAAGACGTCCTCTTTCCACGGGCCTTCAGGGATCACTCTGACCACCACCGCGGACAGCTCGGACCACGTGACGGCTTCCTCGCTTCCGTCCGCGAGCTGGCGCCGCACTCCGGTGTCATCGACGCTGACGGTCCGGGATTGTGCGTTGGGCGACTCGTGGGACAACCGGCTCTCCCTGTCTTCGGCGTTCCGTTAACGGTACTCGGCCGTGTTCCAGGCCACTCAGCCCGGGGCGGCGGCGTCGAGGCGGCGCAGCGCATCGCGGGCGACCTTCGGATCCATGGTCGGCCAGAACGGCGGCAGCGAGGCACGCAGGAATCCGCCGTAGCGGGCGGTGGCCAGCCGCGAGTCCAGGATCGCCACGACGCCGCGATCGGTGACCGAACGGTGCAGCCGTCCGGTGCCCTGTGCGAGCAGCAGCGCGGCG
Source organism: Amycolatopsis sp. lyj-108 (assembly GCF_046549005.1). NCBI lineage: Bacteria > Bacillati > Actinomycetota > Actinomycetes > Pseudonocardiales > Pseudonocardiaceae > Amycolatopsis > Amycolatopsis sp. lyj-108. Next base: position 1,185,800 of record NZ_JAJPWQ010000001.1, read on the forward strand.
TGCGTGGCCGCGACGGTGAGGAAACCGTTGCCGCCCCTGGCTTCCACAGCTCGCTGCCGCGCCGACGAGACCGGATCGTCGGGGCGGGGGAACGGGATCCTGTCGACCACCACGAGCTGGAGCGACGGACCGGGCACGTCGACGCCCTGCCACAACGACAGCGTGCCGAACAGGCAGGTGCGCGCGTCCTCGGAGAACTTCTGCACCAGCAGACCGGTGGAATCGTCGCCCTGGCAGAGGATCGGCAGGTCGAGCCGCTCCCGCATCTCCTCGGTGGCCTGCTTCGCCGCGCGCATCGAGGAGAACAGGCCGAGCGTGCGCCCGCCCGCGGCTTCGATCAGCTCGGCCAGCTCGTCCATGGTCGAGGGCTGCAATCCGTCCCGTCCCGGCGGCGGAAGATGCTTGGCCAGGTAGAGGATGCCGTTGCGTTTGTGGTCGAACGGGGAGCCGACGTCGAGGCCGGTCCACTTCGGGCCATCGGTGTCGTCACTGTCCGCGGGAGCGGCTTTGTCCGTCGCCGCGCCAGGCGCCTTCTCCACCCTCGCGCCACCGGGCGGGAGGCCCCACTGGCGGGCCATGGTGTCGAACGTGCCGCCCAAGGTCAGCGTCGCCGACGTGAGGACGGTCGTGTGCTGGTTGAAGACACGCTCCCGCAACAGACCGGCGACACCGAGCGGAGCGACCTTCAGCGCGGGCGGACGCGGGTTCGTGGAGAAGCGGTCCCCGGTCAGCCAGACGACGTCACGCTGATGCGCCTTGTCGTCGTCGAAGGCCTCGAGCAGCCGGACCGCGGTGTCGTGGACCTCTTCGAGCAGCGACCGCGCCAGTTTGCGGGCCGTGGCCTCGTCGACGTCCTCTTTCCGGTCCTTGCCGAGCGCGGTGAGACAGCGGTGCGCGGCGTCGCGGACCGCGGGGATCGCGCCGGTGAGGGCCTGGGGCAGCGAGTCCATGCGGCCCGACGGCAGGTCGTCGAGGATCAGGGCCAGCCCGTCGCTCGCCTCCAGCAACTGGTCGGCCACTTCGTCGTCGACCAGTTTCCCGCAGCGCCGGGCGGCGGCGGAGACCATGCCACTGGTCAGCTCGCCGGTCGCCACGGACGTCACGCGGTCCACGAGGTCGTGCGCCTCGTCGATGATCACGAGATCGTGTTCGGGGAGCACCTGGTAGCCCTGCAGCGCGTCGATCGCCAGCAGCGCGTGGTTGGTGACCACGACATCCGCCTTGCCCGCCTCGGCGCGGGACCGTTCCGCGAAGCAGTCCGTGCCGATGGGGCAGCGCGAGGCGCCCAAACATTCCTTGGCCGTGACGGACACTTGCCGCCACGCCTGATCCGACACGCCGGGGACCAGCTCGTCGCGGTCGCCGGTTTCGGTGTCGGACGACCATTCCCGCAGCCGCGTGACCTCCTTGCCGAGCCGGGACACGGCGAACGGGTCGAACAACTGCTGGTCTTCCGGCTCGTCCGGGGCGCCGGAATCGAGCCGGTGGAGGCAGAGGTAGTTACGGCGGCCCTTGAGGATCGCGAAGGTGGGCTCGCGGCCGAGGGGCTTCTTCAGCGCCTTCGCCAGCCGGGGGAGGTCTCGGTCGACCAGCTGGCGCTGCAGGGCGATGGTGGCCGTGGAAACCACGACCGTGGCCTCCTTCTCGACCGCGTGCCGGATCGCGGGAACGAGGTAGGCCAACGACTTCCCGGTGCCCGTGCCCGCCTGGACGGCCAGGTGCTCGCCGGTGCGGATGGCCCGGCCGACGGCGTCCGCCATCTGCACCTGGCCCTCGCGCTCGGCACCGCCCACGGACTCGACCGCGTGGGTCAGGAGTTCGAGGACACCGGGGAAGTCAGCACGGGAAGGCACGGGACAAGACGATAGCCGGGGGCACCGTCAAGATCGTCCGCCCCGTGCAATGAAAGGTCCTTTCCTGGCAAAATTTGCAAGGAAAGGACCTTTCATGGCAGCTCGTGGGGCCGTGAAAGGACCGGTCACGACTCCTTACGGAAGCGCGAGACCAACGCCCAGGTGCCCGGAAGCAGCGCGGCCGCGACGGCGATCTTCAGCGCGTCACCGATCAGGAACGGCACGACACCCTTTTCGAGCGCGGTCGACAGGCTGAAGCCCGTCGACGCCATCAGCCACGGCACCCCGACCGAGTAGATGGCGAGGTTGCCCAGCACCATCGTCCCGGCCATGCGCAGCGGCGTGCGGTCGCCGCCGCGGCCGGCGAGCGCGCCCACCAGGGCGCCGGCGAAGACGAACCCGACGATGTAGCCGGCGCTGGCGCCGAACAGGCCCGAAGAACCGTTCTGGAACCAGCCGAAGCCGGCCGCGCCGACGGCCAGGTACAGCGCCATCGACAGCGCACCGCGCTTCCAGCCGAGCGCGGCACCGACCAGCAGGGCGGCGAACGTCTGGCCGGTCATCGGCACCGGCGAGCCGGGCACCGGGAGCAGGATCTGCGCGGCCGCGCCGGTCAGGGCGGCACCACCGGCGACCAGGACCGCGTCGCGGACGAGGGCGCCGGGAACGAGGTCGGCGAGGACCGGACGGGGGCCGGCCACGGACAGCGAAGACACTCAGACCTCCTATGAGTACACGAATGTGAACCGAGGTTAACGCCAGACGGCGGGCGGCGGACCGAATGTCGGGCACCTCACGATCCACTCGACCGGGTGGCATGACCCTGCACGGGAAAGGCAGTTGGTGGAGGCTGCCGGACATGAAGAAACCCGTTTCGAGGCTGTTGTCGGTGACGCTGCTGACCGGGGCGCTGGTGACGGGAGGACCGGCGATCGCGTCGGCCGAGCCCGCGCCCGCGACGGCGGCCGCGTCGGTCGGTTCGCTCGACGTGGAGATCGGCGACGAGCACGTGGTCACCGGCGAGCTGGCGCCGTGCGACGTCGACGGTCCCTTGACCGCGACGACCAAGGGCGGCGCCACCGGCGACTTCGCCCGGTTCGGCGGCGGGGAGTCGCGCTGCGGGCGGAACGGTGCGGTGGCCATCGGCGAGGCGGCCGGGCGGCGATTCGAGACCACGCTGCTCAAACGGTTCGGTGGCCCGGTGATCAAGGTCCGCACGTTCATGGCGAAGTGCAGCACCACCAAGGACGGCAGCCTTGGCTACATCGAGTTCGGCGACGTCTCCGGGTTCACGCTGCCGGAGAACATCCCGCAGAACTACCGGCTGACCATCGCCGGCGGCAAGGGCGGGACGGCGCTGGCGTCGCTGACGGTCAACGAGACCGTCACGCCGACGCCGCCCGACGGGAGCCTCGTGACGCACATGCTGCACATCAAGCTGTTCCCGCAGGGTGGCGGCCCGGCGAAGGGCGACATCTACCTCGGGACCGCGCGCTGCGACCCGTACGGCAAGAAGAAGCCCTGACCCCCCGCAATTCGTCACCTACTTGCGGAGATCGAGATCGCAAGTAGGTGACGAATTGCGGACGGGTGGGAGCGTGGGCGGAAGCGTGGGTTAGAGGCGTGAGACGTACTTCGCGGCCGCGGCCACGAACTCACTCGCCCGGGTGGCCAGGTCCGTCAGTGACCCGCTCGAGGTGAGCGCGTCACCGAGAAGCGGCGTCGCGGCGGCGACGGCGATCGAACCCGCATCGAGGTACTTCCCGACGTCGGCGAGGTGGACGCCACCGGTCGGCACCAGCGGGATGTCCGGCATCGGCGCCCGGATCGCCCGCAGGTAGGCGATCCCGCCGACGGCCGCGATCGGGAACACCTTCACCGCCGCCGCGCCGAGACGCCACGCCTGGTCGATCTCGGTCGGCGTCAGCGCGCCGCAGATCACGGGCAGCCCGCGTTCGTGCGCGCGCTCCATGACCAGCGGATTCACCGTGGGCGTGACCAGGAAGGTCGCGCCCGCGTCCGCCGACTTGTCCACATCGGACACCTCGCGCACGCTCCCGGCGCCGATGTACGCGTCGTCGCCGAGCTTCTTGCGGATGGTCTTGATGGCGTCGGTGGCACCCGGCGTGGTCAACGCCGCTTCGAGCACTCGCACCCCGGCGGCGTGCAGCACCGTGGCGGCGTCGGCGAACCGGCTCGCGTCCGCGGCCCGCAGGATCGCGACGAGCCGGTTTTCGATCAGGGTGTCCTGGAGGTCGTGCTGGATCATGCGGCGGGGACCGGCGCCTTCCCGGTGTAGGTCACGCCCGCCTCGTCGAAGTCCTTGAGCGCGGCGTCGACGGTCGGCTGCGAGCCGCCGACCGTGAGGTCCAGCAGCACCCGGACCTTGAAGCCCGCCTTCGCCGCGTCGAGCGCCGTCGCGCGGACACAGAAGTCGGTCGCGATGCCGACGACGTCGACCTCGGTGACGTCGTGCTCCTTCAGCCACGCGTCGAGCGTCTTGCCGTCGCGCGCGTTGCCCTCGAAACCGGAGTACGCGGCGGTGTACTCGCCCTTGGAGAAGACCTCGCGGATCGGGACCACGTCGAGCGCGGGGTGGAACGACGCGCCGGAGGTGCCGGCGACGCAGTGACGCGGCCAGCTGTCCTTGAAGTCCGGCGTCTCGCTGAAGTGGTCGCCCGGATCGATGTGGTAGTCGCGGGTGGCGACGACGTGCGCGTAGCCGCCTTCCGCTGCCTGCTTGGAGATCGCTTCGGCGGCGGCGGCGCCACCCGGCAGGCCGAGCGACCCGCCTTCGCAGAAGTCGTTCTGCACGTCGACCACGATCAAGGCGGTCCCCATGTGATGCTCCTGAGTTCTCTTTAGACGAATACGGTCGGGATGGCGGGCTCCCCGTGCGAGAGCTTGAGGCCTTCCCACGGAAGGCTCACCAACGCCCGCCGAAGCCGCTGGCGCGCGTCGTCCAGCGTGGGCAGATCATCCACCGTCCGGCCGTCCCGGACCAGCGGAATCTGCAATTCGTGGTCGTTCGGTCCCCGTTCTGGTATCGCCGAGGCGGCTGTCCAGATCACCTCTTCGACGGCGGTGCCGGTTTCGCGGTGCCGTCGCAGCGCGGATTTCCTGCCGCCGCGCGACTCCTTGTGCGCGCTGCGCTTGGCGACCGGCCTGCCGTCGACCTCGACGAGCTTGTAGACCATCCCGGCGGTCGGCGCGCCGGAACCGGTGACGACCGAGGTCCCGACGCCGTACGCGTCGACGGGTTCCGCGCGGAGCGCCGCGATGGCGTGTTCGTCGAGGTCGCCGGACACGACGATGCGGGTGTCCTTGGCGCCGAGGGCGTCCAGTTGCTCGCGGGCCTTGCGCGCCAGCGGGCCCACGTCGCCGGAGTCGATGCGGATCGCGCCCAGTTCGGTCCCGGCCACCCGGACGGCCGTTTCGATGCCCTTGGTGATGTCGTAGGTGTCCACCAGGAGGGTGGTGTCGGCGCCCATCTTGTCCACCTGCGCGCGGAACGCCGCCTCTTCGCTGTCGTGCAGCAACATGAACGCGTGCGCGACGGTGCCCCGGGTCGGGATGCCGTAACGGCGGCCCGCTTCGAGGTTGGAGGTCGTGGCGAAGCCGGCGAGGTACGAGGCCCGCGCGGCGGCGACGGCGGCGTACTCGTGCGTGCGGCGCCCGCCCATCTCGATGATCGGCCTGCCGTGCGCGGCACCCGACATCCGTGCCGCCGCGGACGCGATCGCGCTGTCGTGGTTGAGGATCGAGAGGATCAGCGTCTCCAGCACGACGGCCTCGCCGAAGGAGCCGGTGACGGTCAGGATCGGGGAGCCGGGGAAGTAGAGCTCGCCCTCGGGGTAACCGGTGATGTTCCCCGAGAAGGAGTAGTCCGCTAGCCACGAAAGTGTGGCGTCGTCGACGACGGCCGTCGCTTCCAGCTGACTCAGCTCGGCATCGGTGAACCGGAAGTCCGCGATCGAGTCGAGGACCCGCCCGGTGCCCGCGACGACGCCGTAGCGGCGACCGTCCGGCAGACGACGTGCGAAGACCTCGAAGACGCACGGCCGGTCCGCGGTCCCGTCGGACAGGGCGCTGGCCAGCATGGTCAGCTCGTAGTGGTCGGTGAGCAGCGCGGTGCTGGCGCCAGTGGCCGCCTCGGGGAAACCCATGGCACCAGCCTATTCACCCACATGGCCGGACCTGCCAGCCCATACCGGAACGGGCCCGTGACACCATGGAGTGCATGTCCACGCCTGTCGCATCCGAGCAGACGCAGGTTGATCCACAGGGAGTAGAGGTCGTCTCTGAGGACAAACCCTGGCGGACGGTCGTCTGGAACGATCCGGTGAACCTCATGTCGTACGTGACGTACGTGTTCCAGAAGCTGTTCGGTTACAGCCGGGACCACGCGACGAAGCTGATGCTCGACGTACACCAGAAGGGCAAGGCGATCGTGTCCTCCGGTTCCAAGGAGAAGGTGGAGACCGACGTCGCGAAACTCCACGCCGCCGGTCTCTGGGCGACGATGGAGCAGCCTTCATGAACGGATGGCGCCGTAAGGGCGAGACCATCGTCGCCGGGTTCGAGCAGCAGGAGGCCGCGGTTCTGCGCGGTCTGGTCAGCCAGCTGGAGGACATGCTCACCGCGCGTGCCGAGGAGGCGCCGCAGGACGAGCTGGCCGAGCTGACCGGCATCCGGATGGGCCCGACCGAATCGCCGGACGATCCGGTGCTTTCCCGGTTGCTGCCGGACTTCCACAAGCTCGACCCGGACAACCCGACCCGCGAGGACATCGACTCGGCCGCCGCGATGCGGTCGATCCACGAGCCCGAACTGCTGGACAAGAAGGTCGGCGTCGCCAAGATCGTGCTGGACACGCTGCCGCGTGACGGCGGGAACGTGCGGCTGACCTTCGAGCAGGCCGACGCTTGGCTCGGCGCGCTCAACGATGTCCGGCTCGCGCTGGGCACGGCGCTCGACGTCACCGACGACATGCCCGACGAGCTGCCCGAGGACGATCCGCGTGCGCCGCATCTGGGCGTCTACCACTGGCTGACCTGGGTGCAGGAGACCCTCATCCAGTCGCTGACGTCATGATCACCGACGTGCCGGGGGTGCTGGTCGGGCATCACGAGCGGGTCGGCGACGGCTGGGCGACCGGGACGACGGTCGTGCTGGTGCCCGGCGGCGCCGTCGGAGCCGTCGACCAGCGCGGCGGCGCGCCCGGCACCCGCGAGACCAACCTGCTGGAGCCGGAGAACCTGGTCCAGCACGTCAACGCGATCTGCCTGTCCGGCGGGAGCGCGTACGGCCTGGCCGCGGCGGACGGCGTCATGCGCTGGCTCGCCGAGCGGAACCTGGGCATCCCGGTCGGGACCGAACCGCACGAGGTGGTGCCGATCGTGCCCGCCGCGGTCCTGTTCGACCTGCCCCGCGGTGACTGGGGAAACCGGCCGGACGCCTCTTTCGGTTATGCGGCCTGTGAAGCGGCTGTCGCCGGCCCAGTCGGGCTGGGGACCGTCGGTGCGGGCGCCGGGGCGAAGGCGGGATCACTCAAGGGTGGGATCGGGACCGCCTCGGAGAAGGTCGGGGAGTTCACCGTCGGCGTCGTCGCCGCCGTGAACGCCGCCGGCGAGGCCGTCGACCTCTCGACCGGCCGCGCGTTCGCGGCGGATCACGAGGTCGACGGCGAATTCGGCGTCCGCTGGCCCGACCGGCCCGGCGACGTCGAGGCGAAGGCGTCGGGGCTCAACACGACCATCGGCGTGGTCGCGGTCGACGCGGCGCTGTCCAAGGCGGAGGCGCGGCGGCTCGCGGTGGCCGCGCAAGACGGTCTCGCCAGGGCTGTCCGCCCGGCGCACACGATGTTCGACGGCGACACGGTGTTCGCGCTGGCGACCGGTGACCGGGAGCTGCCCGGTGGCGCCGGGCCCGTCGCGGCGACCCGGCGCGCGATGGTGCTGGACACGCTCTGCTCGGCGGCCGCCCGGGTGTTCGGGCGGGCGATGGTGCACGGCGTGCTCAACGCCACTTCCGCCGGGGATATGCGCGCGTACCGCGACGTCTGGCCCGAAGCCTTCTCCTGACCGGGCGTGGTCCGAGTGGCGGCAATCTCAGAGTATGGACCCGCCCCGTCCAGCACCTAAGATGGGCGACGTGCTCCGGATCCGCCGTGAACTCGTCGACGAGATCGTCGCCCATGCCCGTCGTGACCATCCCGATGAGGCGTGCGGGGTGATCGCCGGTCCCGAGGGATCGGACAGCCCCGAGCGGTACATCCCGATGCTGAACGCGGCGCGCTCGCCCACGTTCTACGAGTTCGACTCGGGTGATCTGCTCAAGCTCTACCGCGAGATGGACGCCAACGACGAGGTGCCGGTGGTCATCTACCACTCGCACACCGCGACCGACGCCTACCCGTCCCGCACCGATGTCTCGTACGCCTCGGAACCCGACGCGCACTACGTGCTCGTTTCCACCAAGGACCCCGATTCGCACCAGTTCCGGTCGTACCGGATCGTGGACGGGGAGATCACCGAGGAGCCCGTCGAGATCATCGGCTGAACCCGGCCCCGGGAATAACCCGGCCCGGACCGAACGTCTGCGTAGCAGAGAACCCACCGGAGGTAGAAAACCATGGCCGTGACCGTGTCCATCCCGACCATCCTGCGTACGCACACCGGCGGCGAGAAGTCCGTCGAGGCGACCGGCAAGACCGTGCTCGAGGTGATCGACGACATCGAGTCCCGCCACGGCGGCCTCAAGGCCCGCCTGGTCAAGGAAGAGAAGCTGCACCGCTTCGTCAACGTCTACGTCAACGACGAGGACGTCCGTTTCTCCGGCGGTCTCGAGGCCGAGGTCAAGGACGGCGACACCCTGACCATCCTGCCCGCCGTGGCCGGTGGCTGATCGATGGCTCGCTACGAGTCGCTGCTCGACACGCTCGGCGGCACCCCGCTGGTCGGTCTTCCCCGGCTTTCGCCCACCCACGACGTGCGGTTGTGGGCGAAACTGGAGGACCGCAACCCGACCGGCTCGATCAAGGATCGCCCCGCACTGGCGATGATCGAGGCCGCCGAGCGTGAAGGCATCCTCCGGCGCGGCTCCACGATCCTGGAGCCGACCTCCGGCAACACCGGGATCTCGCTCGCCATGGCCGCGAAGCTCAAGGGCTACGGCCTGGTGTGCGTGATGCCGGAGAACACCTCCACCGAACGCAAGCAGCTGCTGCAGGCGTACGGCGCGCGGATCGTCTTCTCCCCGGCCGCCGGCGGGTCCAACGAGGCCGTGCGCCGCGCGAAGGAACTCGCCGAGGCGAACCCGGAATGGGTCATGCTCTACCAGTACGGCAACCCGGCCAACGCCGACGCGCACTACCGCGGCACCGGGCCCGAACTGCTCAAGGACCTGCCGACGCTGACGCATTTCGTCGGCGGCCTCGGCACCACCGGCACCCTGGTCGGCGTGGGGCGTTACCTCCACGAGGCGAAGCCGGACGTGCAGATCATCGCCGCCGAACCGCGCTACGGCGAGCTGGTTTACGGCCTGCGGAACCTCGACGAGGGCTTCGTCCCTGAGCTCTACGACGCGAGCGTGCTCAATGGCCGGTTCTCCGTCGGCGCGTACGACGCGCTTCGCCGGACGCGCGAGCTGCTGGAGCACGAAGGCATCTTCGCGGGGATCTCGACCGGCGCCGTCCTGCACGCGGCGCTGGCCGTCGCCGAGAAGGCCGCCGCTTCGGGGAAGCCCGCCGACGTGGCCTTCGTGGTCGCTGATGCGGGATGGAAGTACCTCTCGACGGGCGCGTACGCCGGCTCGCTCGATGAAGCGGCCGAAAGGCTCGACGGGCAGCTCTGGGCCTGACGCACGGACGCAACGATCGCCCCGTTCGTCCCACAAGTACCAGCTGTCACGGCGGCTGAGTACATGAAGGCCCCCTTCCTGTACCTAGGCGCAAGGAAGGGGTCCTTCATGTACTTCACGCGAGCAAGGGGCGCAGGTACGGAGTCGGCATGGGACCCAGCGCGCGGGGCGCTGGCACGATGGCGGGCATGAAGGTCATCGGGCTGCTGGGCGGGATGAGCTGGGAATCGTCGGCCGAGTACTACCGGCTGGTCAACGAGCGCGTCCGTGAGCTGCGCGGCGGCTACCACTCCGCGCGCACCGTGCTGTACTCCGTGGACTTCGCCGAGATCGAAGCGATGCAGGCCGAAGGCCGCTGGGACGACGCCGGACGGGAACTGAACACGGCCGCGCGCGGCCTCGAAGCCGCCGGAGCGGACTTCGTCGTCCTCTGCACCAACACGATGCACAAGGTCGCCGACCGGCTCACGGACGGCCTGGGTATCCCACTCCTGCACCTCGCCGACACCACGGCCGCCGCGATCAAGGCAGGCGACATCAAAAGGGCCGGGCTCCTGGGCACCGGTTTCACCATGGCCCAGCCGTTCTACCGCGAACGTCTCGCCGCGCACGGCCTCGACGTGCTCGTCCCGGACGAGAAAGACCGCGAGACGGTACACCGGGTCATCTACGACGAACTCGTCCACGGCGTCGTCACCGAGGGCTCCCGCGAGCGGTACCGCGAGGTCATCGCGAGGCTCGTCGAGGCGGGTGCGGAAGGCGTCATCTACGGGTGCACCGAGATCGAGCTGCTCGTCGGCCCGGAAGACAGCCCGGTGCCCACCTTCCCGACCACGAGGCTGCACGCCGAAGCGGCCGTGGATTACGCGCTGGGCAAGGCCTCACTCCCTCCCGCGGTGTGACGCTGGTGCTGGGAGACGGCCTGCCGCCACAGCCTGTCCTGTTCTTCACCGGTGAAACCGGCGCGAGGCACGCCGAAGACGTCCTCGATGGCCGTCCACCACTCGGCCGGTGACTCCAGCACCGTCTTGCCGCCCGGCAGACCGCTCAAAGTCAGCGCACGCAGCGAATCCACGCCCTCGGCGTCGCGCCGCTGCAGCACCAGCGTGCGGACGAAGCCGGACTCCGCGGACGTGGACAGCTCGACGTGCTTTTCGGCGAAGTCCGCCATCACGGCCGCCTCCGGCGCGAAATCCATCCCGACGAAACTGCCCTGCGGATCGTGGTCGAAGCGCCAGCCGCCGGGCGTGACGTCCGAAGCCCGTATGCGGAACACCAGCGAGCCCTGTTTGTACTCGCCCTCACGCAGCGGGAGCGGCTCGTGGATGCCGTCCCCGAGCCCCACGTCGACCAGCCAGCCGACCTCGGGAGTCTCCGGCAGCCCGGTCACCGTCAGGGCCAGGTGGTTGAGGTGGATCCCGGCGGGATCGCCAGGGAGCTGCGCGCCGCTCGGATGCCGGGTGACCTGGTAACCGAGCGCCCGCAGCAGCGCCGAGAACGCGCCGTTGAGGTGATAGCAGTAGCCGCCTCGACCGGCGACGATCCGGCTGAACGACACCGCGGGATCCAGCGAGGTCACCCGGCCGAGCTGGACCTCGAAATCCTCGTACGGCACCCGCTCCACATGCGCCGCGTGGAGCCGGAAAAGCGCGTCGAGGCTCGGCGGCTCGTGCTCGAGGCCGAGTCGCGTGAGGTAGGCGGGCACGTCGACGTGCTCGGAAGAAGAAGTCCCCATGTGATCGACGGTAGCGGCCCCCACCGACAATTCAGGGTTCTCACGGAGGCGATCCCGCCGGTCGCCGTCGTAGCCTGGGGAGGTGACCCCTTTGCCTCCCCAGCCGGTCCCGGCGAGCGAGCCCGGTACGGACCCGGCCAAACGCGTCCTGCCGCCGAACCCGAAGGCCGCCGCGATCGTCGCGCTGGCCTTCACCGCGCTCCTCTACCTGGTCGAACTGGTCGACGTCGTGCTGCCCGCAGACCTCGACCAGAGCGGCGGCATCGTCGCCCGTGAGGTCTCCGATCTCGACGGCGTGATCTGGGCGCCGTTGCTGCACGCGGGCTGGGGGCATCTGTTCTCCAACACCGTCCCGGTGCTGGTGTTCGCCTTCCTCGCGATGTCTGCGGGCATCGGCCGGTGGGTGCTGGTCACCGCGATCATCTGGGTGCTCTCCGGCGTCGGCGTCTGGCTGATCGCGCCGAGTGGCACGGTGACCGTCGGCGCCTCGGGCGTCGCCTTCGGCTGGCTCGCGTTCCTGCTGGTCCGGGGCATTTTCAATCGTGCTGTCGGGCAGGTCCTGGTGGCCGTGGTGCTGCTGGGTATCTGGAGCGGGATGCTCTGGGGCCTCCTTCCGGGTACGCCGAACGTCTCCTGGCAGGGCCACCTGTTCGGCGCACTGTCCGGGGTCTTCGCGGCCTGGGTGATGGCGCGGATGGACAGGTCCCAAGCCAGGAAGGCGACCGGTCCCGGTAGCCTCGCCGGGTGACCAAGCCGAGCGCCGACGCCCCGATCGGCGTCTTCGATTCCGGAGTGGGCGGGCTCACCGTCGCCAGGGCGATCCTGGAGCAGCTGCCCGGTGAGCAGTTGCGCTACGTCGGCGACACCGCCCGCAACCCGTACGGTCCGCTTCCCATCGCGACGGCTCGCCAGTACGCGCTGGAAGCGCTGGACGACATCGTCGACGGCGGGGTGAAGGCGCTGGTCATCGCCTGCAACACGGCCTCCGCCGCCTGCCTTCGCGACGCGAGGGAGCGCTACGACGTCCCCGTGATCGAGGTCGTCCTCCCGGCCGCGCGGCGGGCCGTTTCCGCCACGCGCTCCGGCCGCATCGGCGTGATCGGGACCGAGGGCACCGTCCGGTCCCGCGCCTACGACGACGCCTTCAACGCCGCACAGGACGTCGAGATCACCAGCGTCGCGTGCCCGCGGTTCGTGGACTTCGTCGAACGCGGGATCACCACCGGGCGCCAGGTGCTGGGGCTCGCGCAGGGCTATCTGGAACCACTGCTGGACGCGCAGGTCGACACACTGGTCATGGGCTGCACGCACTACCCGTTGCTGTCCGGGGTGCTGCAGATCGTCATGGGCCAGGAAGTCACGCTGGTGTCCAGCGCCGAGGAGACCGCGCGTGACCTCGTGCGAGTCCTCACCGAGGCCGACCTCCTGGCCGAGCGCGACACCCCGCCGCGGCACGAGTTCGTTGCCACCGGATCCGCCGAGCCGTTCACGAGGCTCGCTCAGCGGTTCATGGGTTTCGCTCCGGGTGTGCTGGCTCCCACCAGCGCATAAAAACGCCGATTCCGTGCTTAAGGTGTCACAGTGCGTCTCACGATCCTCGGCTGCTCCGGCAGCATCCCCGGGCCCAACGCCGCCGCGTCCGGCTATCTGATCGAGGCGGACGGGTTCGTCCTGGGGCTCGAACTCGGCAACGGGACGCTCGCCAGGTTGCAGGCCCTGCGCGACCCGTTCGACCTGGACGCGCTGATCCTTTCGCACCTTCACCCCGATCACTGCGCCGACGTCAGCGCGCTCACCGTGCTGCGGCGCTACCACCCTGAGCTGCCGTATCCGGCGAGGCCGCGACGGCTGCCGGTGTACGGGCCCTCGGACGTGCACGAGCGGCTCGCCCACGCCTACGCGGCGAACGAGGCGGAGCGGGCGACCACCGATCTCTCCGACGTCTTCGCCTTCGACATCCTGAGGGAAGACACCATGGAGATCGGGCCGTTCGAGGTCACCGCGGTCCCGGTCGACCACCCGACCCCGGCGTTCGGCCTGCGCGTTTCGCACGGCGGCAGAACCCTCGCCTACACCGGTGACACCGGCGTCTGCGACACCCTGACCGACCTCGCCGGCGGCGCCGACGTCCTGCTGTCCGAAGCATCTTGGACCGACTCGCCCGACCGGCCTCCCGGCGTCCACCTGTCCGGCAAGGAAGCGGGAGAGCTGGGCCGCAAGGCGGGGGTGGGGCGGCTGCTGCTCACCCACGTCGCGCCCTGGACCGACCGCGACGCCGTCCTCGCCGAGGCGGCCGTCGCGTTCCCCACGGCCGAGCTGGTCGAGCAGGGCGCCGTCTACGACCTCTGACACGGGGTTCTAGAGTGGCGGCCGTGGCGAGAAAAGACGGCAGGAACGACGACCAGCTTCGCGACATCAAGATCACCCGCGGCTTCCAGCGGTGGCCCGCGGGCTCGGTGATGATCGAGTTCGGCGACACCCGGGTGCTGTGCGCGGCGAGCGTCACCGAAGGCGTCCCGCGCTGGCGGGCAGGCTCCGGCCTCGGCTGGGTCACCGCCGAGTACGCGATGCTGCCGTCGGCGACCAACACCCGCAGCGATCGCGAATCCATCAAGGGCCGCGTCGGCGGCCGCACGCACGAGATCTCCCGGCTGATCGGCCGGTCCCTGCGCGCCTGCATCGACCTGGCGGCACTGGGGGAGAACACGATCGTCATCGACTGCGACGTCATCCAGGCCGACGGCGGCACCCGCACGGCCGCGGTGACCGGCGGCTACGTCGCGCTCGCCGACGCCGTCACCTGGCTCGGCGCTGCTGGCCGCCTCGCCGACCCGCAGCCGCTTTCGGCTTCGGTCGCGGCGGTGAGCGTGGGCGTCGTCGACGGCCGCGTGCGTCTCGACCTGCCGTACGAAGAGGACTCGCGCGCGGAGGTCGACATGAACGTCGTCGCCACCGACGCGGGCACCATGATCGAGGTGCAGGGCACCGGTGAGGGCGCCACCTTCGCGCGGTCCACTTTGGACACGATGCTGGACATGGCGCTCGCGGGCTGCGAAGAGCTGACCCGCCTCCAGACCGAAGCCCTCGCGTTGCCGTATCCCGGCGAGCTTCCCGAGCCGCGCCCGGACAAGAAGAAGGGCGCGAAGTGACCAGGCTGCTTCTCGCCACCCGCAACGCGAAGAAGCTCGGCGAACTCCGGCGCATCCTGGTGGCGGAGGGGATCGAGGGCATCGAGGTCATCGGACTCGCCGACGTCCCCGAATTCCCGGAAGCGCCCGAAACCGCTCCAGACTTCGAAGGCAACGCGCTCGCGAAGGCGCAGGACGCGGCCGCCGCGACCGGTCTCCCGGCCATCGCCGACGACTCCGGCATCTCCGTGGACGCGCTCAACGGCATGCCGGGCGTGCTCTCGGCCCGCTGGTCGGGCAAACACGGTGACGACGAGGCGAACCTGGATCTCGTGCTGGCGCAGCTGTCCGACACACCCGACGAGCGCATGGGCGCCGCTTTCGTCTGTGCAGCCGCGCTCGTCGTCCCCGGTGGCGACGAAACCGTGGTGCGCGGGGAATGGCGAGGCTCGCTGATCCGGGAACGCCGTGGCGCCAACGGATTCGGCTACGACCCGATCTTCGTGCCCGAGGGTGAGACGCGGACTTCGGCGGAGCTGGAACCGTCCGAAAAGGACGGTTTGTCGCATCGGGGGAAGGCGTTGCGGGCGTTGGTGGGGGAGCTGCGGAAGCTGGCTGGCTGAGGTGGTCGTGAGTGGCGTTTCGGGTTGGAACCCGAAACGCCACTCACGACTGGCCCGACGGGTCGCTCACTTTCACGCCGGGTCCGAGAGTCTCGAGTCCTGTCACTTGGCACGAGCGGCCCAGAGTCAAGGTGATCTCCAGATCCGCCAAAGGGCTGACGTCCACGGGCTTCTGTGTGCCGCTTATCCAGAGCATTTCCAGGGTAGGGTGCGAAGCGAGTGCGCCGAGATCATCCAGTTTGCAGAACGACAGGTTAAGGGACGTCAGTGGTAGATCCACCAATGGCTTGAGATCTGTCATGTCAACAGATGAGACCGTGAGGTGTTTGATGCCAGGAAAGGTTTTGGCGAGGTTTCGTGTCGAAACCTCCATCGCTTCCTCGCTGTGACAGGACAGACGGCCGACGTCGGGAATCGGCCGTGTCGCCTTCAGGGTCCGCGAGGGGCATTCCCAAATGCTCAAGCTTTCCAAGGACGACAACGACGCGAGGGCGTTGAGGTTGTCGATCGACTGCAGTCGATCGAGCGACAGGTGAGCCACCTGATCCAGGCGGCTGATCGCGTCGAGACCTCGCCATGGCGTGTATCGGAAAATCGTCAAGTTCACGAGTTTTTCAAGAGTCCTCAATGCTTTGAGACCGGTGTAACGCTTGGCGAAGAGAAGGCCGACCTTTTCCAGATCCGGATGGTCGGCCAGGTGAGTCAGATCCACGACCGCGTCATTGTCGAAACAGATCTCCGCTTCCCGTAAACAGCGCGCACCGGAGAGCAGTGTCAGGTCCACGTGCCTTTCCGAGAGAGGTAGATCGATCCGGAATTCGGTAAGATTGCGAAGTAATCTGGCCTGCGGGATCAGCCTGCTCGCGTGAACTTCAAGTCTTCCATCGCGAAGAGGCGAATCGGCGAGAACCTCTTTGGCGAAGCGTTCCGGATCGAAGTATTGCCAAGCCTCGCAGAGCTGTTCCTGAACCTTCCACCGGCTGTCCTGTGCGTAGTTTCGCAGCAGTGGCAGTGCGTCGTTCCCCGCCGTGAGGGCGGTCGCTCGAACGGTCGCGGAGGCGGCGGAATTACTCAATCCGTCAAGGGTTTCGGGAAGATAGCGCAGGAGCCGGACTCCGACCGAAGCGAGAGAACGGGTCTCACGGAGGTCTCGTGGCGGCACGAGGTGCTCCCGGATGACCCGTTCGACCCGGGTGATGACCTTGGGATCGACGTTGCTGACGGTCTCCAGGCATGCCGCCGCGAGCAGCCGCAATCGCCGGCTGTACCGCGGTTCCGCGTCGGCGCGAACGAGGATGCCGTTCAGCAACTTGTTGGTCTGATGACGCTTGGCGTGGCCACACGCCATGACGATGGTTTCCCGCCAAGTGTCACGATGTGCCTGGGCGACCAACATGTCGAGGTAGCTCGCGTCGGTGGCCTCATAGGCCGCGAGGAACTCTTGGAACGTGCGGTGGACGAAATCGATCCGGCCGTTCACCGGCTCTCGCAGCACTCCGCTGCGTTCGAGGAGGTGGTTCAGCACTTCCTGCGGACTGTGGTCAACGTGCGGGATCCACTTCAAACGGTAGGCGATGTGCTCGAGCACTTCGTCTTTCGGCAGTTCGACTTTGCCGCCCGAGGTGAGCCGCCACGCGAGATGGCCGAGCAGAATCTGTTTTTGCTGCTCGTTCAGCAACACAGTGATGCCACGTTCGGCGTCACGCATGTGCAGCAGCATCGACAGGGCCTTGCGATACAGGTCCATCCGGTCGCGCGGTAGTTCCGATCGGTGCGCCAGATTGAGAGCGCAGAGCATCGCGCACAGCAAAGGGTTGGAGGCCAATGTCCGTAGTTGCGGCCTGTTCGTGAACTGATTCAGCAGCCGCCGCTGCGCGGCGTCGAGATCCTCGTCCGGGCGAACCGAAGCCGCCGCATTGTGCCAGCGACCCACCAGCGCATGGATGTCGTCGGCGCTCATCGACTCCAAGAGCACCGAACCGAACTCTTCTTGTGAGAGCCAGCCCTGGTCGGCCGCGGCCGCTCGTGAGGTGACGACGAAACGCGCGTTGGGGTAGGTCAGTCCGAGTTCCTGCAGCCACTCTTTGACTTTCCGGCGGCGCGCCGCGTCGACCTCGTCGACGCCGTCCACGAGGACGATCGTCTTGCCGGTGAGCAGTACGCGGTCCGCCCAGTTGGCCGGTGCGCGTCCGGCCAAGGTGGGTGTCGTGCACTGGACGAATTGGTCGGCGTTCGGTAGGTCGCCGGTCGTGAATCTCCGGAGCCGGATCACGAACGGCACGAATCCGTTCCATTGGGAGAGTTTCCCGCTGAAACCGCCCGTCGCGGCTTTGACCGCGAGCCAGTTGAGAAGGGTGGTCTTTCCCGAACCGGCCTCGCCGCGGACGAGTGTCCGGAGAGAGTCGCCGATCGCGTCTTCGACCCGCATGGTCGCTCCCGTGCGGTGGCCGGGATGTTTCTCGAACCACTCTGTCGGATGGTGGTCGCTTTTGCGGGTGCGCTCCGACGACACGGAAAGACTGAGGTAGGCGACTGTCAGCGGCAGAGTCGGCTGGTCGTCCATGGTCAGCCCGAGTAGTTCGAGTTTGTCCAGCTTGCGGGCGATCAGTCGCAGGTACTCCGCCTGGAACTCGACGTCGTGGTCGGTGCCGGTCGGAGCGGCGAGGCTGGTCTTGGGGATCCTGGTGAGAATTTCTACGAACTGAGCTGATTGCTGGCTCAGTCGTTTGAGCACTTCGGCGAGCGTCGTGGGCTGGAACGACGGCAGATGCCTCACCACCACCACGAGGTGGCGGCACGCCTGATCCAGCGCCAGTTCGTACAGATCCGCCGCCCGCTCGGCGAGCATCGCCGAGCGGGCGGGGAACTGTTCGCGGACGCGCCTGGCCAGTTGCTCCGCGTCGGCATCGTCCGCCAGCAGGGCTTCATCGGAGAGATCGACCTTGCCGAGCGTGTCCTCGACAGCGAGGAACGCCGCGGTGATCTCGTTCTCGGGCAGCGCCGAGAACCGTGCGGCGAGAACCGGCTTCAGCTCCTCGGCCACCTGCAGGCCGATCGTCTCCACCAGGTTCTCGAGCTTGCGTTTCTCCAGCGGCCCTTTGAGTTCGTCGGTCGCCAGTTCGGCGAGGCTCGACTCGCGCTCGGTCTTCTTCCGTCGTCGTTGCAGCCACGATTTTGCCGCGTGCGTGGCGATACTGCCGCCCAGTTTGAGAGCGGGCCCCTCCAGCCCCGTCATCCCAAGGAGATTACGCCAGAGAGAGATCCCGCAACAGCTTCGCGACGTGCCCCGTCGCGCGCACGTTGTACTGCGCCACGGCGATCTTGCCCTCGGGGTCGACGACGAACGTCGAGCGGATGACGCCTTCGTAAACCTTGCCGTAGTTCTTCTTCTCGCCGAAGGCGCTGTACGCCTTGAGGACGGTCTTCTCCGTGTCGGACAGCAGCGGGAAGGTCAGCCCTTCCGCCTCGACGAACTTCGCGAGCTTCGCGGGCTTGTCCGGCGAGATGCCGAGCACGCGGTAACCGGCGTCGTTGAGCTGCGCGAGGCTGTCCCGGAAGTCGCACGCCTGCTTCGTGCAGCCCGGCGTGCCGGCGCTCGGGTAGAAGTACACGACGACCGATTCGCCGCGGAAGTCGCTGAGCTTGACGTCGTTGCCCTCACTGTCGGGGAGGGTGAAGTCGGGCGCTTTGTCGCCGGGGGAGAGTCGCTGCTCGGTCATGACGCACACGGTAGCGAACCGGCGGCGTCAGACCCTCCCGCAGTACTTCGCGGCGACGGGCTCCGAGGGGCTCGGCCGCACCTGGAGGCGCAGCCTCACCGGCTTGTCCGGAACGGCGAACGCCAGATTCAGCCGGACCGACCGGCCCGGCGCCACGTCCTTGCCGGCGTCCGCGACGCCGTTGTAGCCCTGCACCGGGTCGACGACCTGTTTGACCGCCGCGGTTTCCCCGTCGATCTCGCCCGCGACGGACAGGCCGGAGAGCCGGTACGTGCCGTCGCCCGCGTTCGTCACGTCGATGCCGAAGGCCACCGCGCGGGGGCTCTGCGGGTACGCCGACGCGCTGGGGCGGAACGAATTCGGCGCGGACACGGAGATCGTGACCCCGGTGGCGAACCGGTGCGGGGCGCCGAACGCGAGGTCGCCTTCCGTGTGGGTGGCGGCCACTCCCTGCTTCGGGGCGTCCGCGCCGAGCGCGGCGGCCCCTTTTTCCGGTGCCGGAACCCCGCAGGCGGCCGCCAGCATCAGGGAGCAGGCGGCGATCAAGAGCTTCGGGGTGCGCGGGGGCGCCATGTGCGGTTACTCCAGTCGGAGGTGCGAGTGGGCCGTTCGAGGTAGGTATTAGTGCCGAAGAGTCCAGAGTGACGGTCTTCCGCAGCCGAGAGGAGCGGCATGGCCGGGTTGAGGCGCACCTGGTGTACAGCCGTGGCCGATCCGTGATCGGAAGGGTACGGCTAGTGACAGTCGTCACCTCGGTGGCACACCGGCGACGATCAGACGGCGAAGGCGAAGAACAGGATGAAGATCGCCAGACCGGACACCCAGGCCACGATCAGCCAGCCGAAATCGCGCATCGGATCGACCGCTCGGCTCTCCTCGCCGGGGACGTAGACGCCGCGCTCTTCGAACCAGTCCGCCCACCGGCTCATCCAGCGAAAGGGGCTTCGAGACGCCATGTCGTCACAGTACGGGTATGGGTGAGCCGCGTCAGCCGAGGAGTGGCCGCCCAAAAGGGCGAATCGGACGTACTAGTTATCGCCCACTAGGCCCTTTTGTCCAACCGGTTCACCCGCCAGGCTGTAACGATGGCGCTGGGAATAGATGTCTACAGCCGCTTTCAGTCCGTTACCAATTGGCAGGCCGTCAAGGATCATGGCGTGACGTTCGTCTTCGTCAAGCTCACCGACGGTGGTGGATTGCCGAACGGCGGCCGCAACACCGGCGATGCCTTGGTGGCCGGAGCCAGATCCGTGAAAATTCCGGTGGGCGGCTACCACTTCGCTCAGGCGAGTCCGTCGCCGGAGGCGCAGGCCGACGTGTTCATCGCGGAGGTCCGGCGGCTCGGGGCGACCGGATGTGTCCCGATGCTCGACCTCGAGGACAACCCGCCCGGTTCGGGGACGCCGAACATCCCCGACGCGCGCAAGCGCGACTTCTCGATCAGGTTCTGCAACCGCGTGGCCGGACACGGGTTCCGGCCGGGCATCTACCTGAACAACTCGCTCGCCAAGATGCTGCGCCCGGACCGATTCGGCGTGCCGGACCTCGTCATCTGGATCGCGCGCTACGGCGCCAAACCCGATGCCGCCGCGGGCCACTACGACGTGCACCAGTACTCCGACGCCGGCCAGGTGCCCGGCATCCGCGCGAGCAGTGTCGACCTCAACGAGTCCTACACGAACGCCCACTTGACCGGCGGCGGCGCCGCCCCGAAGCGGAAGGCGACGACAGAACTCATGGAACGCAGGACCATTCCGGCCAGCCCGTCCGTCACGTCCGTGCGGCTGTTCCTCTCCGGCAGCGAGACGTCCGCGATCATCGTCCGCCCTCGTGTCGACGGGGACGGCATCACCGACGCGCCCGTATGGCAGGGCAACATCTACGCCTGGGGCAGCGACAAGGTGGGTGTCGGCGGGAATCCCATGCAGACGCCCGGATTCAACCCGAAGACGGTTTCGCACCGGCGGTACCACCTGCCGGGCGCGGTGTGGGCCGACTTCGAGTACAGCTCGAACGTGGACTTCGAGATCGACATCGTCGGCTGAGCCTGGAAGTCCGTGAGGGCCTCCTTCCCTACTCTCAAGGTAGGGAAGGAGGCCCTCACGGACTTCGGGGTGTGGCACGATGATCGGGTGATGGATTTCCGAAAGGGCAATGCCGCGTAGAGCCCCCGCACGAGTCCGGCGAGGGCTTCGACTTCGGCGACCGGCCGAACTCCGTGACCCGTGGGATTTTTCGCCCGCGCTCGCCGCCGGGATCGCCCGGCTCGAACGTTCCCGGAACTATCTCGGCCCCGGTGCGACCCGGACCGCGCTCCGCCTCTGGCGAGAGTTCACCGTGGACCCGTACCGACGGCTTCGGGTCGACACCGAGGGCTGTGGTGTCTGGGAGTGTTGCGGTGATCCCCGGCAAGCGAGGGAAATGCTCGAAGGGGTGCTGCTCGCCCTCCCGGCGCGAGCCGCCAAGGAGTTGCGGAGGCACGTCGGCGAGGAGTGATGGTTCGCGCGACGGTTGACGATGGCGCGCCCCTCCCCACCTCAAGAGAAGGTGACGACCTGCCGCACCGCGGCGCCCCGCCGCAGCCGGTCGAAGCCCGTGTTGATCTCCTCCAGCCCGATCCGGTGCGTCAGCAACGCCTCCACGGGCAGCAGCCCGGCCCGGTAAAGAGCGATGAACCGGGGAATGTCGCGTCGGGGGACGCACGAGCCGAGGTAGCTGCCGCGCAGCGTCTTCTCCTCGGCCACCAGGCTTTGCGCGGGCAGCGCGAGCTCGGCCGACGGGTCGGGAAGGCCGACGGTGACGGTGGTGCCGCCCGGCCGGGTCGCCCGGTACGCCTGGTGCAGGGCGGCGACCACGCCGGTGGTGTCGACGGCGTGGTCGGCACCACCGTCGGTGAGGTCCTTGATCGCGTCGACGTCGCCCTCGAGTGCGTGGGTCGCGCCGAGGGACAGTGCCAGCTCGCGCTTTTCGGCGACGAGGTCGACGGCCACCAGTGTGGCCGCGCCGGCGGCTTTCGCGGCGAGGAGTGCGGCGAGGCCGACGCCGCCGAGGCCGAAGACGGCGACGCTGTCTCCCGGTCGTACGTCGGTCGCGTTGAAGACGGCGCCGGCGCCGGTGAGCACCGCGCAGCCGAACAGGGCCGCGACGTCGAACGGCAGGGCGTCGTCGACGGCGACCACCGAGCGTGCCGAGACGACGATGTGTTCGGCGAACGCGGATACGCCCAGGTGGTGTCCTGGGCGGCCGTCGGGGGAGGACCAGCGGGTGCCGCCGCCGAGCAGGGTGCCGTTCCGGTTCGACTCGGCCGCCGGGGCGCACAGGGCGGGCCGCCCGGTGAGGCAGGGGCGGCAGTCGCCGCAGGAGGGCACGAACGACAGCACGACATGCTGACCCGCCGTGAAGCCGGTGCCCTGCCCCGCATCGACCACCTCGCCCGCGGCCTCGTGTCCCAGGACCATCGGCAGTGGCCGGGGCCGGGTGCCCTCGATCACCGACAGATCCGAGTGGCACAGCCCGGCGGCCCGCACCCGGATGAGCAGCTCACCCGGCCCGGGCGGTTCCAGCGTCATCGTCTCGATCTCCAGCGGGCGGCCGACTTCGCGGAGGACCGCGCCCCGGACCCGCATCATCGCGCGCTCCCGGCCGGGACGCAGGTGGTGACCTGGCGTTCGGACAACAACGGGACCACCTCGCCGAGCACGATCCGCCGGAAGTGCTCCGATTCGCAGTGGCCGGTGAAGTCCTGTTCGGACTCGTACTCCTCGACGATCACCACCACTCCGTCCTCGGTTCCGGAGTGGACGGTGTACCGGAGACAGCCGGGCTCACGCCGTGAGGCGGCGGCCATCGGCTCCAGCAGTTCGAGGACGCGGTCCCGGTCCGCGGTCACGTACCGGGCCACCACGACGAAGCTCATTTTTCTCCTGCGCTCAGCTGGGACCTGGTCAGCGACCAAAGTCCCGAATCGGACGACGCGGCGCCCAGTGCGCCCATCGCGAGGGAATGGGCCACCCCGGACCGGTCGGTGACGAAACCGGCCGCCACGAACGGCGACATGGTTTCGCGGGCCTGCGACGACATCCAGGGGATGATCGGCGCGGGCATGAGCTCCACCAGGTCGGGGCGGCTGCGTTTCACCGCTTCCAGGCTGCGGTTCAGATTCGACCGGTCGGTGACGAACACCTTGTGCATCGTCAGCATCGACAACGTGCGTGCCCGTTCGATCGGGGCGACCCTGGTGCTGACCACCCCGGTCGCCCCGATCTCCTGGAGGAAGTCCACGCCGCCGCGATCGGTGGCGAGGCCGGGACAGGAGTCGATGTTGACGAAAAGGACCTTCTCCAGTCCCGTCAGCACCGGCACGATCTTGGCCAGCTGCCCGACCGGGACCGCCGCGAGGATGCCGACGCGGGACGCCGAGTTCGCGAAGTCGCCCACCTTGGCGGTGCCGACCACCGACGCGCAGACCGGGACGTCCGCGAACGCCGCCGTGATCCTCTCGTTCATACGGTCCACAGTGGTCGATCAGCTCGTGGAGTCAAGAGGGTTCGGCCCGAAGTCACTGGGCAGCCCGAGCTTGCCCGGGTTGAGCAGGCCCTGCGGATCGAGGGTCCGCTTCACGGCGACGAAGGTGGCGAAGCCGGTGCCGAGCGTGTCCGCGAGGTACGGCCCGCGAAGCAGACCGGAACCGTGGTGGTGGCTCAGCGCGGCGCCGTGGCGCACGAGTACGGCGTTGGCCGCGTCCCACGCCGAGCGGTACCAGTGCCGCCGCTTCTCCGGCTCGACGTCGCCGCGTAGCGAGAAGTACAGGCACGCGCCGTCGGTGTAGGCGTGCGACTGGTGCGCGGAGGCGGCCACGGTGCCCGGAACGGCCTGGATCGCGGCCACGACCTCGTCGTAGATCGCGGGCAGCGCCGACCACGCCCCGGCCATTTCGAGGGTGTCGGCGACGAAACCCGGGCCGGGCGTGAACCCGTGGGCGGACTTGCCGACCAGCATCCGCTCGTCCAGCCAACGCTCGAAGAAGGCCGGACCGTCCAGTTCGGACCCGGTCGCCGCGCAGACCTCGGAGCTGACCCGGAGCATCGCGTCGACCAGCACCGGGTCGCCTTCGTCGGCGATCAGCAGCAGGTTGGTGTCGGGCAGGCCGAAGTGCGTTCCGCTCTCCAGCTTGTCGTAGAGCCGCATCGCGGCCGGGGTCGCGCCGCGCTGCATGATCAGACGGCACGCCTCCAGCCCTTCGGCGAAGGTTTCGAAACCGTAGGCGACAGCTTTGGCGTATTCGGGCAGCGGATGGGTGCGCAGCCGCACGGAGGTGATCACGCCGAGCGTGCCTTCCGAGCCGACGAACAACTGGCGCAGGTCAGGACCGGTGGCCGCCCGCGGGTAATCGCCGAAACGGGCGAGCGTGCCGTCGGCCAGCACGACGTCGAGGCCGACCACCATGTCCTCGATCTTCCCGTAGCGGGTGGAGAGCTGACCAGCGCCGCGGCAGGCCACCCAACCGCCCACAGTGGACAGTGCGAAGGCGGACGGCCAATGCCCCGTGGTGGCGCCGTGCGTCTTCTGCAGTTCGGTTTCGAACAGATCGCCGAACATGCCTGCCTGGACGTCGACGACCTGGGAGTCCGCGTCGAAGGACAGGATCCGGTTCAACCCGCAGACGTCCAGCACCACCCCGCCGAACACCGGCAGCGCGGCACCGGTGACGTTGCTGCGCCCGGCGGACACGGTCAGCGGCACCCCGTGCTCACCGCACAGCCGGACCACGGCCTGTACCTGCTCGACCGTGCTCACTTCGGCGATCACCGCGTCCGGGGTCGCCGGGTTTCCCGCGGTCTCACCGATCATCGAACCGGCCCACCAGTCACGGGTGCGCAGCACGACCTCGTCGTGGTCGGTGTGCACCGCGTCCGCGACGCCCCGCAGCGACTCGGTCAGCGCGGCGGGCACGGCGACGGTGGCCGTCTGCAACGATGCCGCGCCCTGGCCGGGCGGGGTGCGGTCGCCCCAGCGCGGCGGCGTCGGCGCGCCGACCACGTACTTGCCCCGGTTGAACGGGTGGGCGATGGCCTGACTGCTGATCATGCGTTGTCTCCCAACAGAATCGACTTCTCCCGGGCGACTTCCGCCCGATAGTCCTCCACTTGCGCGGCCACGGTGTCCGGCGACAGCCCGAGTTCGGCGCCGAGCAGTTCGCCGACGAGCGGAGCCGCCTCGGCGGAGGCGTCCCTGGCGAACAACCTCAGCCGCGTGCGCCGGGACAGCACGTCGTCCACCGAACGCGCCATCTCCGACCTGGCCGCGAACACGACCTCGGCCTTGAGATGCGGCTGGCCGGGAATGAGCGGCTCGCCGAGCGTCGGATCCTCGTCGACGAGCGCGCTCACGAAACGGGCTTCGGTGCCGTAGCGGCCGCCGAGGTGCGCGGCGATCCCGCCGGTCGCGGCGGTGGCCTCGGCGTCGTATCCGGCGCCGCCGAGCAGGGGCAGGCTCTTGGTGCGGCAGCGGGCTTTGCGCCCCAGCAGGCCGAGCGCCTTGTCCACGACGAGCTCGCCCATATGCCTGCTGGTGGTGAGTTTGCCGCCGGTCACGGTGACCATGCCCGAGGCGACGGTGATGTGGTGATCGCGCCGCATGTCGAGCGTGGTCCCCTCGGAGCCGCCGACGAGCGGCCGCAGACCCGCGTAGCTGCCCAGCACGTCCTCGGGGCCGAGCTTGGTGTCGAAGGCGATCGTGGCGCCTTCGAGCAGGAACTCCATCTCGTCGCGCGTGCAGTGCACGTCGTCGGTCGGGCCGTCGTAGTCGGTGTCGGTGGTGCCGACGACGACCACGTCACCCCAGCGGGTGCACGTCGCCCGCCTCGCCCGGCCCGGGATCGGCACCGTCACCGTGCAGTCGTTGCGGATCTTCGACCACGGCAGCACGATGTGGACGCCCTTCGCCGGGCGCACCTGGGGGCGGTGTCCCGCGGACGCCATGCCGTCGACGTTGTCGGCCCACACCCCGGTCGCGTTGACGACCACGCGTGCCCGGACGTCGATCCGCTCGCCGTCGGCTTCGACCGTCGCGCCGGTCACGCGTCCGCCTGTGGTGCGGAGGCCGGTCACCTCGGCGCCGTTGACGACGACCGCGCCGAGCCGGGCCGCGCTGCGCACGATCGCGAGGGTCAGCCGGGCGTCGTCGGCGCGGCTGTCGTAGTACATCAGGCCGCCGCGCAGATGGTCCGCGCGCAGCGTGGGGGCGTGCGTCAGCACCTCGTCGACCGTGAGCCGCTGGTGCAGCTTGCCGATCCGCCAGCCGCCCGCGAGATCGTATGTCCACAAGAGACTCTCGAAGGCACGGGCGATCCTGGCGTCGAAAACGCCGTCCTTCGCCAGGATCGGGAACAGGAAGGGCAGGCGCTGCACCAGATGCGGGGCGTTGCGGCGGAACCGCTGACGCTCCAGCAGGGAATGCCGGACCAGGTCCAGGTTGCCCTGCTCGATGTAGCGCAGGCCGCCGTGCACCATCTTGGACGATTTGGACGACGTCCCCGAGGCGAAGTCGTCCCGTTCGACCAGCGCGACCGAAAGGCCGCGGGAGACGGCGTCCAGCGCGGTATAGGCGCCGGTGATCCCGCCTCCGATCACGAGCAGGTCGAATTCATCGGTTTCGAGTCCGGTCAGCGCGGTGCGACGGTCCAGCCGCAAGGGGGCCGAAAGGGTCGCTCCCGCGGCGACGGCGTTCGGCCGCCGGGACGGCAGTGTGAACATTGAGGAGCCTTTCCGATCAGAACAAGGGATTCACGACAGCGAGACGGCGAGCACGTCTTGCCAGCGCGCCCGCAGCTTCAGCCGGTCGGTTTCGGCGAGGCCGGGTTCGAAGATCCGGTCCGGTGGGCGGTGGGCCACCGCGTCGGCCAGCGACGGCCACAGCCCGAGCCGCGTGCCGGCGAGATAGGCGGCGCCGCGCAGGCTGGCGGTCGCCGAATCCGCCACCCGCTCGATGGCGAGACCGGTGAAATCGGCCTGGCTCTGGAGCAACGCGTCGCTCGCCGCCAGACCGCCGCCCACCCGCAGATGTGTCATGGGCCGGTCCATGGTCGTCCGCAAGGCGTCGACCGTGTCACTCACCGCGTGGGCGATGCCGTCGATCACCGCGCGGGCAAGGACTTCCCGCGTGGTCGCCAGGTTCAGCCCGGCGATCAGACCACGCGCTTCGGGCCGCAGTACCGGCGTGCGCAGCCCGGCGAGCGTCGGCACGAACCAGGTCGCCTCGCCGCTAGGCTGTGTCGCGGCCAGCGCGCTGATCTCGGCCGCCGAGGCGAACAGTCCGAGATCTTCGGTGAGCCAGCGCAGGGCGGAGCCGGTGGTCGAGGTGTAGGCCTCAAGGCTGAACCGGCTGTGGCCGCCGCCGCGCCAGGCGACCAGGCACAGCACGCCGTCGAGCCCGCCCACCGCCTCGGGTGGCTCGTCGCCGGCCAGCGCGCCGACGAAGGTGCCGGTGCCGTGGACGCAGGTGCCCTGGCCGGGCGAAAGCGCGCCCAGCGCGATCAGTGACGCGTGCTGATCGCCCATGACCGCCGCGATCGGCACACGGATGCCGAGCAGTTCCGGGTCCGTGTAACCGTAATCGCCGTCGTCGTCCTGCGGCGACGGCGCCAGCTCGACGGGAAAACCCAGTGCTGCCAGCCACTCCGCGTCCCACGCGTGCTCACGCAACCGATATCCGCCGAACGCGACGGCGTTGGTCGCCGAGATCGTGAAGCGCTCGCGACCGCTGAGATGCCACACCAGCCAGGTGTCGACGGAACCGAACAGCACCCGCTCCGCCGGGACGTCGAGCCGTTCGAGTTGCCGTGCCGCCCACAGGAACGGGGCACGAGTCCCCACCGGACGGCCGGTCGCCTGCCACAAGTGCCGGTCCCACTCCGGAGCGAGCTGCGCCAGTTCCGCGGCGTAGCGGCTGTCCTGCCACACCACGGCGGGGGCCAGCGGGCGGCCGGTCTCCCGGTCCCACAGGACGGCCGTCGCGCGCTGGGTGCAGATCGACATCCCCGCGATCTCCACGCCGTTCTCGGCGGCCCACGCCACCGCTTGCCGGGCGACGTCGACGGTCCGGTCCAGGAGCTGCATGGCGTCTTGTTCGACCTGCGCCGGTTCGGGGTGGCTCACGTCGATGGAGGTGTAGAAGGAGGGCCCGCACCGGCCGTCCTCGCCGACGACCGCCGCCCTGGTGCCGGTGGAACCCTCGTCGACCGCCAGGATCCCGCGCCGCATCAGGCGCGCCCGAGTTCGAGGTCGATCGTCTCGTCGTCGGGATCGATTCCGCTGCGGGTCGGGTCCCAGCGGACGATCAGGCACGAGACCAGACCGAGGAACGGCACCACCGCGAGCAGGGCGATCGTCGGCCCCAGCCCCATCGCCTCCTTGATCTGCGGGAACACGTACAGCCCGATCACACTGCCGAAGCTGCCGAGCATCCCGGTCACCCCGGTGCCGAGCGTGCGGATGTCGCTGCGGTAGGACAGCGCCGCGATCGACTTGCCGTTCGCGCCCGGTCCGGCCGAGTGGAAGAAGATGAACAGGAACGGGAGCAGGAAACCGACGGCGATCGGCAGTTTCCCGAAGCCCAGCCCCATCACCAGCAGGATGGCGAACGCGAACGCGTAGCCGATGGCGGAACTCGTCCGAAGCCCGATCTTCCTGCCGACGTACGCCGAGAGCGCGCCGCCGATGATCCCGGCGATGTTGAAGACCATCGAACCGAGGGTCGCGGTCTGGAACGCCTGGCCGAAGATCGCCAGGCTGATCACCGGCAGGTACCACCCGACGGCGAAGTACTGCATCGACTGGGTCAGCGAGATCGCCGTGGACAGGAAGGTCCGCGGCAGATACGGCTTGCGGAACAGCACACCCGCGTGCCGGAACCCGATCTTCTGCTCCGTGGCGGGATCCGGCCCGCTCCTGGTCCCCGGGGTCACCTGGAAACCGTAAATCCGGCGGAGGCTGACCGCGGCCTCGGCGAGCTTTCCCTTGGCCGCGAGCCACGACGGGCTCTCGACGAGGAACATCAGCTGCAACACCAGCAGCGCGATGGCGAAGACGCCCGCCGAACCGACGGACCAGCGCCAGATCCCCACCCCGGCGTCGAGGTGGAAGAACACCAGCGTCAGCCCCAGATTCACGGTGGTGGCGACGTACCAGACGGACTGCCAGAGGTTGAGCCGTCCGCGCAGTTTCGCGGGGGTGTACTCGGCCAGCATGGCCATCGCCACCGCGAAGTCGATGCCGTATGCGACGCCGACCAGGCCGCGGCCGAACCACACCTCGCCGAAGCCGCCCGCCGTCGCCGTCAGCACGGCGCCGATCGCCGCGATCGCCTTGGCGGCGATGAGCGGTTTGACCCGCCCGATCCGCGCGGCCAGCCAGCCGCCGATCGGGTTGAACAGGATGGCGACCGCGGGCGCGGTCGCGGTGAGCACGCCGACCTGGGTGGAGCTGAGGCCGAGTTCCTTGATCATCGGCGACAGGCCCGCGCCGAGCGCGGCGTTGGAATAGGCGTCCAGGAAAAGGCCGCCCAGCACGAGATACCACAGCAGATTCGCCTTGCGCGGCAACTTCGAAAGACTGTTGATCAGCGCGGCTACCTGGGAAACGTTCGAGATCGAGCCTGTCGGGCTGAGCGTCGATGAACTCATGGACCGCCAACTTTCTGCGCTGGCTGTCAGCGATCCGACACAAAAAAACAGACACGACGAAGACCGCTGACAGTGGCTCTTCGTCTGTGCCTGTCTGAAGGGAGAAGAGTAGATCCCGATCCGTGGCCCGTCAAGACGGTGCCCTGTCCGGCCACAAAGGACACTTGGCGCGGAACGTCCTCACTGACCCGAGCTCATCGCCTCCCGGTCCGACACCGGGAGCCATTGCCGCTCCGGGTCGAACGGCCGATACCCGGACCGGACGTGTTCGATCAGCAGCGGCAGCGTGGGATGCCGGTTCTCGTGCCGCCACAGCAGGGAGAACGGGTACACCGGCGTCGGGTCGACGAGCGGGATCTGGACGACGTCCGGATGCCAGGGCACGTGCATCTTCGCGCCGACGAAACCGAGCCGGTCCTTCGACGTGCCGAGCACCTCGATGTGGTGTTCGAGCCCGAAGTTCGGGCCGTCGGTGTCGACCAGGATGCCGAACTCTGGGCACAGCTCCTGCCAGAACTCCGCCCATTCGCTGGCCCGCGCGTTGTAGGGCATCCACGCCGTCATGCCGTCGAGTTCCGCCATCGCGACCCGCCGCCGCCGCGCGAGCGGATGCCGCCGCCCGACCAGCAGGTTCGCCGGCTCCAGGTAGGCGGGTGTGCGGCCGATGCCCGGCTCCGGCGCGGTGCTGACGCGCGCGAAGGCGGCATCGACCGTCTCGGGCAGCATCGATCGGCGCACCGTGCCCAGCCCGGGCGTGACCAGTTCCAGTTCGTCGTCGTGGTCGGCGTGGAACGCCCGGATCACCTCCATGGTCGCCAGCCGCGTGCCGAGGACGTCGACGCGCAGGGGACGGCGTCTGCCGTGAAGCCGCTCGACGGCCTGGTCCGCGAGGTTGATCAGCGCGCGAGCGTGTTTGAGGAACTCCTCGCCGTCTTCGGTCGGCTCGGCGCCGCCGCGTGTCCGCGACAGCAGACGTACGCCGAGATCGGCTTCGAGCTTCGCGACGCGCTTCGAGATCGCCTGCTGGCTCACCTCAAGCCGGATCGCCGCCTCGCCGAAGTACCGGTCCTCCGCCACCGCGACGAACGCGCGCACCGCGCCCAGGTCCAGCTCCACTGTCTCCCCCTACAACTTCTGGTTGTCGGTCGCCGCGTGTCGCTTGTTGGACAACGCCTGTGCCCCTTGGGTCCAATCCGCAGCGTCGGATCGGAATCGTACAACCATGGGGAGTGGCCGGTGGACTCCTTCGTGCACCTGCACGTTCATACCGAATACTCGATGCTCGACGGCGCGGCCAAGATCGCGCCGCTGTTCGAGGAGGCCCAGCGGCTCGGCATGCCCGCGGTGGGCATGACCGACCACGGGAACATGTACGGCGCCGACGAGTTCTACCGGCAGTCCGTCCGGGCCGGGCTCAAACCGGTCATCGGTATCGAGGCCTACCTGGCGCCTGAGTCCCGCTTCCACAGGAAACCGGTGTTCTGGGGGCGGCGTGGCGGCGGCGGTGACGTCTCCGGCGGCGGCGCCTACACGCATATGACCATGCTCGCGGAGAACGCGACAGGGCTGCGGAACCTGTTCAAACTGTCCTCGCTGGCCAGCCTGGAGGGCTACTACCGCAAACCCCGGATGGATCGCGAACTCCTCTCGCGGCACCACGAAGGCATCATCGCCACCACCGGATGCCCGTCCGGCGAGGTGCAGACCAGGCTCCGGCTCGGCCAGCCGGAGGAGGCGATCCAGGCGGCCTCGGACTATCGCGACATCTTCGGCGCGGACGACTTCTTCCTGGAACTGATGGACCACGGCCTCCCGATCGAGCGGTCCGTGCGGGACGGACTCCTCGACATCGGGCGGCGGCTCAGCTTGAAACCCTTGGCCACCAACGATTCACATTACGTCACCCAGGATCAGGCTGCGGCGCATTCGGCGCTGCTGTGCGTCCAGTCCGGCAAGACCCTCGACGACCCCGGGCGGTTCAAATTCGACGGCGACGGCTATTACCTCAAGTCCGCGGAGGAGATGCGCCGGTACTGGGACACGGAAGTGCCGGGCGCGGCGGATTCCACGCTGCTCATCGCCGAACGGATCGAGCCTTACGACGACGTCTACCGGCACGTCGACCGCATGCCGGTCTTCGAGGTCCCCGAGGGACACGACGAGGAATCCTGGCTGCGTGAGGAGGTCGCGGCCGGGCTCCGCCGCCGCCTGCCGGACGGCGTCCCCGGCGCGTACCTCGCCCGTGCCGACTTCGAGATCGGCGTGATCGCCGAAAAGGGCTTCCCCGCGTACTTCCTGATCACCGCGGACCTGATGAACCACGCCCGCCGCGTCGGCATCCGGGTCGGGCCCGGCCGCGGTTCGGCGGCGGGCTCGCTCGTGGCGTACGCGCTCGGCATCACCAATCTGGACCCGATCGACCTCGGCCTGCTCTTCGAACGGTTCCTCAATCCCGAGCGGGTCTCCATGCCGGACATCGACATGGACTTCGACGACCGGCGCCGCGGCGAGATGATCCGGTACGCCACCGACAAGTACGGCGCCGAGCACGTCGCTCAGGTGATCACCTTCGGCACCATCAAGACGAAGGCGGCCATCAAGGATTCCGCCCGCGTCCACTATGGACAGAGCGGCTACGCGATCGCGGACCGGATCTCCAAGGCGCTCCCGCCACCCGTCGCGGCGAAGGACATTCCGCTCGCGGGGATCGTGGAGCCAGGGCACGAGCGTTACGCCGAAGCGGCGGAGGTCCGCGCGTTGCTGGAGGGAGACGGCGAGGCGGCCAAGATCTTCGACACCGCGCGCGGGCTCGAAGGACTGATCCGCAACGCGGGGGTGCACGCCTGCGCCGTCATCATGTCGAGTGAACCGCTGCTCGACGCGATCCCGTTGTGGCGGCGGGACGACGGCGCGGTCATCACCGGCTGGGACTACCCGTCGTGCGAGGCCATCGGCCTGCTGAAGATGGACTTCCTCGGCCTGCGCAACCTCACCGTCATCGGTGACGCGCTCGACAACATCAAGGCCAACCGCGGCGAGGAGATCGACCTCGACACGCTCGGTGTCGAGGATCCGGCGACCTACGAACTGCTCGCCCGCGGTGACAGTCTCGGCGTCTTCCAGCTCGACGGCGGCGCGATGCGGGATCTGCTGCGTCGCCTGAGGCCGACCGGATTCGGCGACATCATCGCGGTGAACGCGTTGTACCGGCCCGGCCCCATCGCGATGAACACGCACAACAACTACGCGGACCGCAAGAACGGCAGGCAGCCGATCGAGTCGATCCATCCCGAACTGGCCGGACCGCTGCGCGAGATCCTGGCCGAGACGCACGGCCTGATCGTGTACCAGGAACAGATCATGCGGATCGCGCGCGACGTCGCCGGCTATTCCATGGGTCGCGCCGACGTATTGCGCAAGGCGATGGGCAAGAAGAAGAAAGAGGTACTGGAAAAGGAGTTCGAGGGCTTCCGGGACGGCATGCTCGCCAACGGATTCTCGCTCGAGGCCGTGCAGGCACTCTGGGACGCGATCCTGCCGTTCGCCGGGTACGCGTTCAACAAGTCCCACGCCGCGGGCTACGGCCTGGTCGGCTATTGGACCGCGTACCTGAAGGCGAATTACCCCGCCGAGTACATGGCGGGCCTGCTGACTTCGGTGGGGGACAACAAGGACAAGTCGGCGGTCTACCTCTCGGAATGCCGTCGGCTGGGGATCAAGGTGCTGCCGCCGGACGTCAACGAGTCGGGGCTCCGGTTCTCGGCGGTAGGGGACGCGATCCGGTTCGGGCTGGGCGCGGTGCGCAACGTCGGCGCGAACGTCGTCGAATCGATCATCGCGACACGGCGGGAGAAGGGGAAATACGCGTCGTTCGGCGACTTCCTCGACAAGTCGGCGCTGGTGGCCTGCAACAAACGGGTCATCGAGTCCTTGGCCAAAGCGGGCGCGTTCGACTCGCTCGGGCATACACGGCTGTCGATCCTGCGGGTGCACGAGGACGCGGTGGACGCCGTGGTGCCGTTGAAACGCAAGCAGGCGATGGGCCAGTTCGACCTCTTCGGCACGGGCGAGGGGAGCGAAGAAGGCACCTCACCGCTCGCGCATCTCAAGTTGGGTGTCGAAGAGTGGCCGCGCAAGGAACTGCTCGCCCACGAACGGGAAATGCTCGGGTTGTACGTGTCCGCGCATCCGCTCGACGGGGCGGAACGCGTCCTGCGCGGGCACGCGCCCCGCCCGATCGCGGCGATCCTCGACAATCCGCCGCGGGAGGGCGAGGTCGTCGTCGCCGGGCTCATCACGTCGCTGGAGCGGCGGGTGAACAAGAAGGGCGAGCCGTGGGCGATCTGCACGATCGAGGATCTCGATGCGGCGCTCGAAGTTCTCTTCTTTCCCAAGGCGTACGCGCTGTTCGCGGCGGATCTCGCCGAGGACAACGCCGTCCGCGTCAGCGGCCGGGTGAACTGGCGGGAGGACAAGATGTCCGTATTCGGTGGCGGCCTCGTGCCGCTCGATCTTTCGGCGGCGGAAGACGGAGAGCCGCCACTGACCCTGCACGCGACCGCCGAGCGGCTGACCGAGGACGCCGTTCTCGAACTAAGGCAGGCTTTGCTGGCACATCAAGGAAAGACTCCGGTCCGGGTGGAGCTCGCCGGGACGGTGTACGCGCTCGACGACTATCCGGTGGCCGTCAGTTCGATGCTCCTTGGCGAGCTGAAGTCCATCCCCGGCATCACGCCGCGCTGAGCCGCAGCAACCTGAGCTGGCCGATCTCGGACACGTTCTTCATCAGTTCGGAGTTCACCCAGGCGACGGTGTGGGCGAAGGTCAGCCCGGCGTCCTCGCCCCACGGATAGGCGGAGGGCGCGTCCAGGTCGGCGTCGGTCAAGCGATCCAAGACGGCCAGCCATTCCTCGCGAAGTCCGCGCAGCCATTCGATGGCGGATTCTTCGCCGGGCCAGGTGATTTCCTCGCGCTCGCGCGGAGTCCGATCGTTCGCGTGGTCCAGCGCGACGCTCCACCACCAGCCGATATGCCAGGTGAGCCAGGCGATCGTGGGGACCGGGATCGGATCGGGTTCGGTGTCCGCCCAGTCGGGAGTGCCGTCCGGGCGCACCGTCCAGCAGAGGGCCGAGGGCTCCCAACGGAAGTCCGCCGGTTCGAGGGCGGCGAGGTGGTACTCGAACAACGACCAGGTCAGGTCGAACTGCCAGCGCGGCAGTTCAGAACGCGAAGCGGACACCAGCGGGATCCTGCCGCCGGGGCACCGCGGCCGCAACCGGATTACGGTGCGGATATGAGTTCCTATGTCGCGCAGCGGAACGGCGAGACCGCGACCGCCGAAGACCTGGCGCCACTCGCTTTCGCCGGCTTCGCCCACTTCACGGCCATGCAGGTGCGCGACGGCCTGGTCCGCGGCCTCGATCTGCATCTGGACCGGCTCCGGACCGCCTCGCTGGAGCTGTTCGGCGACGCCCTGCCCGACGACCTGATCCGCTCGTACCTGCGCAAGGCGATCGAGTCCGGCCCATCCGACGTCTCCCTGACCGTGACCGTCCACCTGCCGGGTGAACTCGAAGTCCTCGTGCGCACCCGGCCTCCGGCGTCCGGCCCGGCGGGTCCGCTGAAGCTGACGGCCGTCGAACACGAGCGCGTCATCCCCGGCATCAAACACACCGGCGAGATGGCGAAGACGTACTTCCGGCGTCAGGCCGTCGATGAAGGGTTCGACGACGCGGCGTTCGTCGACCGGCAGGGCCGGTTGAGCGAGGCGACGATCTGGAACCTCGCCTTTTGGGATCGCGATACGGTGGTGTGGCCCGAAGCCGGTCTGCTGCGGGGAACGACGATGGGCATCGTCCAGCGGCGGCTGGAGGGGCTCGGTGTGCCGCAACGGGTCCAGGAGGTCACGCTCGCCGGCCTGCCGGGGCTCGGCGGCGCGGTGGTCATGAACTCGTGGACGCCCGGGGTCGCGGTGCGCCGGATCGGCGCGACGCCGTTGCCGGAAGCGCCGTCGTTCGTCGCGACGCTGCACCGGGCCTATGAAACGGAACCTCTCACTCGCCCTTGAAAGGAAGACGTCGATGAAGATCCTCGTGGTCGGTGCCACCGGGACGATCGGGGCCGCGGTCTCCGAAGCGCTCACCGCACGCGGGCACACCGTGCTCGCCGCGTCCCGCTCCGGCGAAGTCAAGGTGGACGTCGAGCAGCCCGCCACCTTCGACGCGCTCTTCGCCGCCGAGCCGGGGATCGAGCACGTCGTGTGCTGCGCGGGGAGTGGCTCGCTGGTGCCGGTCGACGGCGGCACCGATGAAGAGTTCGCCCAAGGCCTGCAAGGGAAACTGCTCGGCCAGGTGCTCCTGCTGCGGCACGCCGTCCCGTATCTGCCGGACGGCGGTTCGGTCACGGTGACCGCGGGCCGGATCCCGGAGACGTTGCGCGGCAGCGCTTTCGGGGTCCTGACCAACGCCGGTCTCGAAGCGTTCGTCGCCGCCGCGGCCCGCGAACTGCCACGCGGGCTGCGCGTCAACGCGGTCAGCCCCGGCTGGGTGAGCGAAACGCTCGCCGCGCTCGGCGAACCGGACGGCGGCACCCCGGCGGCGGAAGTCGCGCGGAGCTACGTCGAGGCGGTCGAGACCGCGGGCCTCACCGGGCGGACGCTGACCCCGTAAACGGACTTGACCGCGCTGCCACAGTGGATCTTCGTGACGAACCACGAGGACAGAAACGATCTCCTCCGGCTGGCCGGGCTGGCGACTCCGATGGCACTGCGGGTCGCGGTCACCCTCGGGTTGCCGGACCGGCTGTCCGGCGACGGCGCGACCGCCGGTGACCTGGCGGCGGAACTCGGCCAAGTGCCGCTCGCGCTCGATCTGCTGCTAGGGCACCTGACCACCCTCGGCGTCCTCGAACGGACATCGACCGGTTATCGCACCACCGACTACGGGGCGAACCTGCGTGCCGACGCGGGAAACGGTCTCGCCGGGCTCCTGGACATGAACGCCGCCGGCGGGCGGGGCGAACTGGCGTTCGTCGAACTCGCGCACAGCGTCGCCACCGGTCAGGCGGGTTACATCCGCCGCTACGGCCAGGACTTCTGGGCCGATCTCGCCGAGCATCCGCATCTGCGGGAGACGTTCGACCGGCAGATGACCCAGCGGTTCCTGACGCAGGTGCCGGGGCTCGTCGCCGGTTTCGACTGGTCCCGCTTCGGCACGATCGTCGACGTCGGCGGAGGTCATGGCAGCCTGCTGGCCGCGATCCTGAAGGCCAACCCCTCGGTACGCGGCCATCTCGTCGACCTCGCGCCCACCGCGGCCGTCGCCGAAAAGGAACTACGTGAGCAGGGGCTCGAAGACCGGACCGAGGTGACCGCGGGCAGCTTCTTCGACCCGCTCCCGGCCGGAGCGGACGCCTATCTGCTGTCCGACATCCTCCACGACTGGGACGACGAGCACGCCCATCGCATCCTGGCCCGCTGCGCCGAGGCCGCCCGCCCGGGTGGGCGTGTCCTCGTCATCGAGGCGGTCGGCGGGATCGGGGCGCAGACCGAGTGGGACCTGGTCATGCTCGTCCTCTACGGCGGCCGCGAGCGGCGCCTCGACGAACTTCGCGAACTCGCCGCCGCACACGGCCTGGTCTTCGACTCCCTCTCCACGCTGACCGAGCAGCGCAGCCTGCTGGAGTTCCATCGCGAAGATATTCCTTGACAAGAATATTCTGCCAAGTGAATACTTCTCGGCATGGAGCAGATCGCAGCAGCACTGGGAGACGGAGCGAGGTGGCGCATCGTCGAGCTTCTCGCCGAGCGGCCCCGGTCCGTCGGTGAGCTCGCCGAGCTGACCGGCCTGCGGCAGCCGCAGACCACCAAGCACCTGCAGACCCTTGCCCGCGTCGGTCTCGTGACGGTCTTCCCGCTCGGGCAGCGTCGCGTCTACGCGGTCGAAGCGGGCCCGCTGAAGGACTTCGGAAGCCGGGTGCGGGCGCTGATCGAGACCATCGAAGCGAACGAGGGCGAGCGCGATGTCCTCACGCGCTATCAGGCCGCGATCTCCGCGGACACCGCGGCCGCGAGCCGGGACCGGTGGGCGGACGGACGGGCGTTCGCGTTCGACCGCCTGCTCGCCGCGCCGCGCGACGACGTCTGGCGGCACTGGACCGACCCCGCGCTGCTCGCCTCCTGGTGGGCGCCGCCCTCGATGACCGTCACCGACTGCGTCATCGAGCCGTGGACGGGCGGCCGAGCCGTGCTCGACTACCGCGACGCGGAAGGGCGATACCGCTCCGCGGGCGAGGTCCGCGCCGCGGCCGAACCCGAACACCTCGAGTTCGACCTGTCGGTGCTGGACGCCAAGGGGGACACCTTCTTCACCGGTCACTACGACCTGAAGTTCACCGAGGCGCCGGGCGGAACCCGGCTCCGCCTCGACCTGCGCATCACCGAAACCACCGTCGAGGCCGTCCCCTTCATCGCCGGCATCGAAACCGGCTGGGGCCAGGTGCTCGACAACCTCGCGGCTCGAATCACCCAGGAAAAGGACCGAACACCATGACGAACCCGACCGGCCGCCGCGTCACCGCGAACATCAGCCTCACCCTCGACGGCCACTACAGCGGCCCCGGCGGCCCCGGAGACATGGGCGCGATCGTCTCGTACGCCACCACCGACGTCGCCCGCGCCCACCTTGCCCGCATCCACGAAAAGGCGACCACCGCTGTGCTCGGCAGACTGAACGCCGAGGGCTTCCTCGGCTTCTGGCCGACCATCGCGGCAGACGAGAACGCCGACCCCCGCGACCGCGCGTACGCGAAGTGGCTCATGGACGCCGAAAAGGTGGTCTTCTCCGCAACCCTGACCGAGGCGCCCTGGGATCGCGCCCGCGTCGTGAACGCCCCCGCCGCCGACGTCATCGCCGATCTGAAGGCGAGCGGCGAAGGCGACATCCTGGTCAACAGCAGCGCCAGCGTCATCAAGGACCTGCTCGCGGACGACCTGATCGACCGGCTGTACCTGATGATCTGCCCCGAGATCACCGGCGGCGGGCAGCGCCTGTTCGTCGACGGGCTGCCCGCGTCGAAGTGGACACTGGCGTATCAGGAGGTCGGGGAGCTGGGGGAGATGGCGCTCGTTTACGACCGCGCGCGGTGAGTGACGATTCGGGCCTTAGGTATCTACGGGGATTCCGGCTGCGGGTTGGTGCCAGGCTCGGTCCGTGAAGGCCTTCATGTACTCAGGCGGGCAAGGACCCGAAACGCCACTCACGACCACCTGCACCGAACGGACGACACGCGTGATCCGATGGACGACACGCGTGCGGCCGGGTCCCGCCGTGAGTCGTCCATCGGATCACAGCAGTACGTAGTCACGATCGCTTACTCGGCTTTGTCGGCGCGCGGCTCCTCGGTCTCCGGCACGTCGGCAGCCGAGGCGGCCGCGGGTGCCGGGGCGAGCGCGG
The DNA here is from genome assembly GCF_046549005.1 of Amycolatopsis sp. lyj-108. Lineage (NCBI taxonomy): Bacteria > Bacillati > Actinomycetota > Actinomycetes > Pseudonocardiales > Pseudonocardiaceae > Amycolatopsis > Amycolatopsis sp. lyj-108. The sequence goes on from NZ_JAJPWQ010000001.1 coordinate 1,224,851, forward strand.
CACTCCTGGTCTCCAGCGCACGAAGCCGCCGTTTGATGTCGCGCAGTTCGGTGAGCAGCGAGTCGGGCTGGTTCACGCGGGTCATGACGGTCCTCCACTGATCGGTGACACGGTGAGCTGCACCTGTTCCTCGCCCGCGTCATCGCCCGGGGTCACTTCGAGCGCGACGATCCGGACCCGGAACTGGGTGCCGAGCGGGAAGAAGTCGTCGCGCACCACGATGAGCGCATGGTCGCCGACGGCGTACGAGCCGAGCACCGGGTCCAGATCACCCCGGACGACCAACTCGGGCAGCACGACCGGATCGACCGCGGCGGCCAGCGCCGAGCGTGCCTGCGAACGAAGCAGCCCCGGATCACTCAGGTTCACGAGCGACACCTCGGTTTCCAGCAACAGCCGGGCTGCCGAGTTGTCCTGTGCGATGCCGACCTGCTGGCCCGCTTCGTTCTCGTCGCCGAGGGCGAACACCCGGGTCGCCATCGACGACCCGTCGCGTGGCCACGAGTATTCGATGAGGTTGCCGCCGAACTCCCACACATGCGGCGTGCCCTGCTGGCCCAGTTCCGGCGTGCCGATCCGCAACCTGCGCACCGCGTGGCCACCCTCGCCGTAGCCGACGTCGAACGCGAAGTCCGGTCCGTTCTCCAGATCGGACAGCTCGCGCAGCGCGTCGCCGACGGACTTGAGCTCACGGCCCGGATAGCTGATCGTGCGCCGGATCCCGGACGTCACCGACGGATCGGACTGCACCCGGATGTTGCCGCGCGGATGCCCCTGCGCGGTGGCGACCAGGTTGCGGGCGATCTCGGTCTGGTCGACACCCGTGTACGTGACCGCGATCCCCGCCAGGGTGCCGCTCGCGGGGTCGAAGTCCTTCGGCAGCACCCGGCGATGGTCGAAGTAGGACAGGAAGCCCGCCGCGCCGATCTCGATCGCGCGGCCCGCCGACGAGTACTTGCTCGTCCAGACGATCCCGCCCCACACCAGCACACCGTCGCGTTCGACGTACAGCGCAGTGTGCGCGGGTCTCGTCACGAATTCGGGTTCGCCCACGGCGATGCGGGGATCACCGAGCACGAGTCTGCCCTGGAATTCGCCCGCGTCGTTGAGCACCGAGCTGAACGAGACGTCGCGCAGCGGCAGTTCCGCGTGTACCTGCCCGGTCCGCAGATCGGCCACGATGTACCGGTAGCGGGCGGTGTTCTGGTTCGTCATCGTCCGGTCAGCCCAGCAGGTAGGACGTGTTCAGCAGGATGGTCTCGCCGACGGGCACACCGACGTTGTTGTCGGTCCACATGGCCAGGACACCGTTTCGCTGGATCCCGAGGTCGAGGAACTGATGCGAGCCGATGGCCTGGCCGCTCCAGGTGTTCCCGGCCCAGTGGTGCCCGAACTGCGGGTGATAGGCCTGCGGCAGCGTCAGGATCACCGTGCCGTGGCCAGCCGGGGTGTTCTGGCGGGTGACCGCGCCCCGCACGTACACCTCGGGGCCGATCCTGCGCACGTGGACCACGGTCGCTTCCTCGGTGTCATTCGGCCTTCCCGCCGTCCAGCCGGCGGCCACGGGTACGACCTGCCAGCCCGTGTCGTCGTCCACCACCAGCGACTTCCACGCGCTGCCGCTCCAGAATTCGAGCTTGCCGGTGTCGGCGCGATGCACGTACAGGCCGGGGTAGGCGTCGACGGGACGCTCGCTCGCGGTGCGCACCGGCAGGATCCCGCCCACCGCGCAGGTGTACGGGCGCAGGTCGGTGATGTCGCCCCCGGTCACGGTCGAAGTGTTGGCGCGCACCGTGATCCGGGCGAGCTTGAGCACGTCGCCGGTCACCGTCGGGTCGCTCGGCTGCGACGCGGCGGTCCCCGCGACGACCTCGACGGTGAACTTCGAGGCCGGGTCGCCGTACTGCGCGTCGGTCTGCCTGGCGACGACGAGATCGTGCCTGTTGTACGAGCCGTGGGCGGGCACCTTCAGCACTTCGAGCGTTTTCTGCTCGTCCAGTGTCGCCAGATAAGCGCCCGCGGCGGCGTGCCGTGTGCCCTGAATGACGGCCTGGAACGGTTGCACGGTCACGTTTCCCGACGGCGTGGGGGTCGCGCGGACCAGTCCCGGGTCGCCGGGAGCAGGCCGCAGGCCGGTGCGGGACTGGGCGGGGGACCTGCCCGGCGCGGCGAGGGCAGCGGTGGCCAGCCGGGCGTCCTCGGCGTCGACCACGGCGCCGCCGACCCAGCCGGAGTCGCGTTCTGGCATGGTTTTCTTCTCCTAGCTGGGGATCGCGAGAACGTTGATGGAGTCGTAGGGATGGCCCCACCCGACTTGGACCGTCCCGTCGCCGGCGAACCGCTGGATGCCCAGTTCGACGGTGACGACCGTGTCGGCGGGCTGGCTGGCGATCCCGGTCACCGAGCCGGTGGCCATCCCGGCACCGATCGGGGTGTTCACCACGGTCAGGCCGACCGTGGTGCCGTTGGCCTGCAGGGTGATGTCGTACCGGTCGGCCGCCCCGGACGTGTCGTAGAAGGCGATCGCGGTGATCAACAGCCTGCGGGGGAAGTACACGGCCGGCACGGTCAGCCGGTTGAACACCCGGCGGTCGCCGCCGACGGTGGCCCCGCCCAGCGGCCAGCCCGGGTCGTTGGGCCCGTAGATGGCCAGCGAGTTGGCGACCGCGGGCTTCCACGCCGTGCCCTCGTAGGCTTCGAGCACCCGAAGGTCCTGTCGGTACACCAGCTGACCGGCGTACGGCACGGCCGGCCGGTTCACTTCGCCGTGGACCGGTACGACACCGCCGATGGAGCTGGTGAAGACGCGCCGGTCCTGAAGCTGCGTCAAGCCGATCGTGGTCGCGTTGGCGGGGACCGTGATCCGGGCCAGCACGATGACGTCACCGGAGACCGTGGGTTCCACCGGCGTTTGCGCGGGCGTTCCCGCGACCAGGCTCACCGTCATCGCCGACGTCGTGTCGCCGTACTGGGTGTCGGTCTGGCGCGCCACGATGAGGTCGTACCGGGCGAAGGTCGCGTGGGCGGGCACGGCGCCGAGCACGTCGATGGTCTTGGCCTGATCGAGTGTCACCAGGTACGAGCCCGCGCTGGGTGAACGGGTGCCCTGGATGACCGCCTGGAACGGGGCGACCTGGACCTTGCCGGACGGTGGACTGGTCGGCCCGACCCGGCCGGCGCTCGCCGCCGGCCGCAGCCCGGTCCGGCTCTGCACCGGGGAGCTCCCGGCGGCCACGAGAGATCCGGTGGCGAGCCGGGCGTCCTCGGCGTCGACGACGCCACCGGACAGCCAGGCGGAATCGCGCTCGGGCATCAGCGGGCTCCTAGTCTCGAGATGTTCAGCTCCATGCGTCACGCCATTCGGCGGTGAGCCGCGCGGCCGGGTTGTAGGCGCCTGCCCGGAACGCGACGTCGATCCCGCCACGGACGAGCGGGAACCAGCGTGAATGGGGCAGCATCACCGAGCGGCGCGACGCGAGGCCTTGCAGCAGAACGGTTCTCGCGTCGGTGTCCACGACGAGCACCTCGCCGGCGGCCAGCTGGATCTGGAAGGCCAGCTCCTCGCCGGTCTGGGTGTTGATGAGCACCGGGTCGGCGCACGGGCCGCTGATCTTCCACGTCGGCCAGGCCGCCACGGTGCCGTTGTTCTCCAGCGACAGCCTGCCGCCGGTGGCGCCGGTCCCGAAGTCCAGGGGGAAGGCCAGCGGGAAGCTCAACCCACCGGCGGAACTGGGGAGCGGGCAGGTCGCGACGCGCAGTTCGGCGGAGTAGCGCAACGGGTCCGGCGCGGTGACCTGCACCGAGAACTCGAACGCGCCCGCCTTCTTGTCCATGATCTTCGACTCGCCGGACAGCCGCACCATCGCCCGGCGCACCGCGTGCGGCTCGGTCACCACGAGCGGGAACAGCTGTGAGCCGTCGTTGAGCACGGCGGCGAAGCCGTCCTTGGCGCGTTCCTTGCTGATCCGATCCGGCGCGATCGCGGTGCCCTCCAAGGTGATCACCCTCGGCGAGCGGTAGGACGGCGCGTCGAACGCGCCGTCCCGCTCCGGACGGTCGGTCATCGTGAGCCGGACGGCGGGGGAGGACGCCCAGCCTTCCTCCTTCGTCACCCACCACTCCACGCCCTCGGCGTCGACGGTGTTGCCCGCCCAGCCGTCGACCGAGAAAACCGGTTGCTGCAGAACGGTTCCCGGGGGCCGCGTCGCGGTCATCGCTTCCCCGCCCAGGCCAGCTCGCGGGCGGCGATCCGGCCGATTTCGTACTCGGACTGCCGTGCCCTCGGGTGGATGTTCACCGTGACCGGTTTGACGTCGCGGCGTTTGTTCGTCAGGTCGAGCAGTTGCGGCAGCTTCGACAGCGGGATGATCGCCTCGGCGTGCCCGGCCTCGGCGACGTTCACCAGCCGCCCGCCCGGCACCGGCGTGGCGATACCGCCCGAGGCCAGCTGCGGGATCTGCGGCAGGTTGAGACCGAACGTCTTGCCGCCGACGAACGGCACCCAGTCCGGGATGGTGACGCTGATGCCGTTGAGGCCGCGGATCGCCATGTTGACCAGGCCGATGATGGCGTTGATCGGGGCCTTGACCGCGCCGAGCACCGCTTCGAACGCGGCGCGCGCGAAGCCCGCCAGCCCGTCCCACGCCGCGCGCAACGCTCCGGTCACCCGGTTCCACACGGCCGGGATCGCCTCGCCGATCCAGTTGATGACCGGCATGATCACGTTCTTGATGCCGTTCCAGGCACCGGAGACCACCGTGCTGATCACGTTCATGGCCGTGCGGAAGATCGTGGAGATCACGTTCCACACGGTGGAGATGACCGTCTGGATGACATTCATGACGGTCCGGATCACCGTCATGACGATGGTGATGTACGTCCGGACGTAGGTTTCGATCCATGGCCAGACCGCGCTGATGATCTTGCGGACGAAGTCCATCACCGCGCCGACGACCTGTCCGATGATCCGGAAGGCCGCGGACACGACTTGTCGCACGCGTTGCGACTGCATGGCCATGTCGACGATCTTGGCGATCAGCGGCAGCAACAGGCTGAGCAGGAAGCCGAGGACGTTGGCCTTCATCGCGGTGTTGAGTCCTCTTTGGGCGGTCGTCGCGGTGCGCAGCCCCTGGCTGAACCGGGAGAAGAACCCGCCGCCGGACGCCGCCTGCCGCCCGGCCTGCTGCACGGACCTCGCCGCCTGGTCGGCCGCGGTCTTGAGCTGACGGACCTGCGTGGTGCTCTGGCTCGTGGCCGTCCGGAACCGGCCGCCCGCCCCACTGGCCTGCGTCAGCGCCGCGCGGAACCGGCCGACCGCGCCCGTGGCCTGTACCAAGGCATTTCTCATGCTGGCTGGCTTCCTTCGTCTGCGTGGTGAGGATCAGCGGAGGGACTGCTCGATCGCGTCGAGCTGCCGTTTGAACTGCTGGGATCCGGGGCCCGCGCCGCGCATCGCGGCGGTGAGTTCGCGTACGGCCTGGCGGGTCCGGTCGCCCTCACGCCTGAGTGCGGTGGCGTCCTGGCCGCGGCCGCCTTGGCCGGTCTGCTGCCTGCGCTCCAACGTGGTGATACGCCGGGTGAGCTGGTTCTGGCCGGTGCCGACCCGCCGAACCCCTTGCAGGGCCGCCGTTGTCTCCCGGCCGATGGCCGCCGCGCGCCGGTCGAGCCGGGTGACCTGGCCGCGCAACGTCGAGATGCTCTGAGAGATCGGGTTGAGTCGCGCGGTGATGCCCTGCTGTACCCCGGTGCCGACCTGGTTCGCTTTCCGTAGCGCGGTTCCGGCGTTCTGGTTGGCGCTTTGGGCAAGCCGATGTGCGTCGTTGGCGCGCTTCTTCGCGCTGTCCCCGAGATCCTTGAGCTGTTCGGGCGCCTCGCCCCGCGCTTTGGCCCGGCGCTGCTGGATGATCTCCCAGATCGACGGCGGCTCCAGCTTGAACGCGGTCCACTCGACCTTGACCAGGTTGAGCGCGCTCGCGACGCCGTTGACCTCGGCCTTGACTCCGGTCAACTCCCGCTTAAGGGCCTCGCGGGTCTCGGGCGGGTAGACGGTGTTGAAAGCGGTCGTGACCGCTTCCTTGACCAGTTTGCCCATCGCCAAGGCCTGTTCCGGCGTGATCGGAGGGGCGCCACCGCCGGAGGGGATCAGCATCCCAGGTGGAGTCAAGTCGACCACGTCAGTCTCCTAACCAGCGCTGCGGAAGAAGGCGAGGATTTCGCTCGCGTCCGTGCTCTCGGGTTCCGCCTTGGTTGCTTCGTCGTCGACCGCTTCGGGCCCTGGACGGGGAATGGCTTGCGGGTACGGGATCTCCTCGGCGTTCTCATCCCGGTTGACCGTGGCGAACATCCAGTTCGACACCGCGAGGTGATCCACCACCGCGGCCAGCAGGTGGTCGCTCAGGTGCCATTCCGCTTCCTCGCCGTGCAACGCTTTCGCGAACGACGAATCCCGCGGCAGGTGTTCGATGAGCACCTTCAACCGCCGGGACGACAGCTTCTCCCGGTACCAGTCGAGCAAATCCACGTTGTAGTACCGCAGCAGGTCGGCCTCGAGGGCCTCGGCATGCTCTTCGACGAGCGTGCCGAGGCTCAGCCTTCCCCCAGCGGCAGACCTGTCTCCTTGCCGTAAGCCTCCAGCAGCGCGGCGACGTCCTGCACGGTCACCGTGTGCTTGTCGAAGCGCGCGTACTGCTCCTCACCGAGCAGCACCTCGAGCAGGCCGTCGATGTCGTTGTCGTCGATCTGGCTCAGCTGCTTGGCCATGGCACGCGGGAACTCGCGGGGCAGCCGGAAGACCTCGTCGTCCAGCTCGAACTCCCAGTCCGTGCCGTCCACCTCGAGGCGTTGGGCTCGAGCGGCGTTGACGTTGAAACGGCCCATGGCGATGTCCTCTCGATGCCGGGCAGGGGGGTGGTCAGACGGCGGCGTACGACGGGTCCTTCATCAGGAAGGTGACCAGCGGGGCCTTCTCGTCGACGGCCAGTGCCGTGTAGGTGACGCCGAGCTTCAGCGGAGCGGTGCGCACCAGCGCCATCTCCTCGGTCTCGGTGACCTGTCCACGCGCGACGACGAGGCGGTACCGCACGTCGTTGCCGTCGGTGAACTCCACGCCGAGCATGCGCTCGTCGAACTTCGGTTCGGCGGCCATCTCGTACTTGTAGACCCCGGACGTCCCGACCTGCGCGACCGCGCCGCCCCCGAAGAAGAACGGCATCGTGTCCTCGTTGAGCTGCAGCATCTGGAACTTGAAGGTCAGGTCGCGGTCGGAGTAGACGAACCGGGCGGGGCTGACGCTCTGCCACGTGTCGATCGGGTCGATCTTGTCCTTCTTGGCGACCTTGACACCGTCGGTCGTGGTGTAGCCGAGGTCCTTCCAGTCGGCCCCCCAGGCCGCGGTGGTGTCCGCGGGTGCCGCGGTGCCCAGCGGGGCGACGAGGATGCGGCCGCTGCCGGCGACCCGGATCTCCTTGGCGTTGGAACCAGCCATCAGCGCTTACTCCTTGCTCGGGGAATCGTGAACGGTCAGGCAGGCCGGACGAGCAGCCGCACCGTGGCCAGGTAGCGGCTGGCCGCCGCGTGGTGGTAGTCGGGCAGCCAGCGCGGGCCGTCCATCTCGGCGACGTCGACCACCCGCGCGCCGCCGTAGCCGATTTCGCGCAGCGTGAGGACCGCGGCCCTCGCGAGCAACGACACGCCGTGCGCGGCCGTCTTGTCGGGGCCGTAGCACTCCAGGTCGATCAACGGCTGGTCGAGGTACTGGTCGTCGATCCACGCCCCGCCCACGCGCGAGACCAGCACGGTCTTCTGGGTGCCGTTGAAGCCGGGCGGCGGTTTGTTGTCCACGACGATCCCGGCGAGTTCCGCGCGGTTCTTGATCGAGTCGACGACCAGCCGCTCGACGTCGGGGAAGACGATCGGGGCGGTCACGCCTCGCTCGTCTCGGACCGTTCGGCCGCGGGCTCGCCGTCGTCGTCCTCGGCTCGCACCGCGATCCGGCCGACCAACGTGACCGCGACCTGGTCGTCGACATCGACCACGTCACCGGGGGCGTGGCCGTCCCACCAATAGGTGAGTCGAATTCTGGGCATGGCTCTCCTATAAAGGCGCCGACGGGCAGCGAAACGCGAGCAGGATCGATTCCGCGCGCGCATTTGGTGAGCACGGTGAACTCTTGAGTGGAGAGGTGCAGGCGAACCGGCGCATGAATTCCACAATGGACAATGCGCCGACGTGTCAACCGTCGAGCGGGTACACGTATCCCCCCGGAATGTGTGGTATGCCGCGAAACCCCATCGCGCCGCGGCGATATGACTGCTATCGGCGCTTGAGGCCGAGTATACGCAGATCGGCGTCCGGCTCAACCGGCTCCGCCGAGAACGCGTGCGTGGAGATCAATTGGCTGAAAGGTCTTTTACGAATTCTTTCGGTGGTGCCGATTCGCCGACCGTCCAACAGGAGAAAGACTTCGTCGAATCGGCGGAATCCGCTGAATCGGACCGGCTTTCCGAATGTCGGCGGCGAACCGGCCGCGGGGGCGTGGCGGGCGGCTTCCGCGCGAGCACGCCGCCATGCTCGCGCGGGCCGGTGGGGTGGGCCCGGAGAGACTCGAACTCTCACTGGCACGGACCTAAACCGTGTGCCTCTGCCAATTGGGCTACGGGCCCCAGTGCTGCCCCGAAATCGTAGCGTGCGACACGATCGGCGTTTCTCGGCGTGGCCGGTGCCACCGTGGGGGGTGGCGTCCTCTAACGTGGGCGTTCAGCAAGTCCGTCGCGGCGAGGAGGACACGTGGCTCGCGATCCCGAGACCATCGAGCGTGAGATCGAACAGGCCAGGAACGCGCTGGTCGCCACACTCGACCAGCTGGGCACGAAGGCGAACCCCGCGAAGCTGGTGGATTCCGCGAAGACCGGTCTGCGCGCGAAGCTGGACGAGCCCAAGGTGAAGTACCCGCTCATCGGCGGGGCTGTGCTGATCGGCGTGCTGCTGATCCGCAAACTCCTGAAGTAGGTCTCAGGAGGTCTGGGCCGCCTTGGCGGGTGTCTTGGCCGGCTCAGCCTTCTTCGGGGCCTTCGCCTCGTCGACGGCCTTCGGGAGCTCCTTGCCCTGGGGCACCGGAGGCTTGCCGCCGGTCTTCTCCTTGGCCTTGCCGTTCGACGGCGGAGGGACCTCGAGTGGCTCGATCTCCGGAAGCGTGAGCCTCGCCGTCATGTAGGCGGCGGTGAACTCGAGCGCACTGCCGTTGAGCAGGTGCACCACGGTCGACCGTTCGGGCGGGGACAGTTTCTCCACCAGCTGGTCGGCCCGGTCCCGTGCCGCGATGATGCCCGGTGCGCGACCGGTCAGTTCCTTGCCGGAGCCGCTGACCGTGATCTTCCAGTCGTCGTCCTCCTGGACGTACGACGCGGTGATCGGTTCGGTCATCCGCCTCACCCCTCTCCTCGCGAGCATGCGTCACTCAGTGGACTTCGCCACGCCGTCGTCATGACGCCACTTTCGGGTGGTGGCGCCCCCTCCTGACGGAGGCCGAGACTGTCCATCAGAGTTTCTACAGTGTCATCGATACAGTAGGACAACTCTGTGTCACAAGACACTGGCGGCAATGTGCTCTGAGTGACGACCGAATGGCCTAATGCACGCGCATCTTCACAGTCGCTTCAGCGCGCCCTCGCGGACAGGCCCGACCAGAGGACGTCCATCGCGTATCCGGTCGCCGTTTCGGGACTGACGTCCTCGTGCCGCTCGCACCAGATCGCGAGCCGTTCGCACGCGCCGACGACGAACTCCGCGGACGCCTCGGCACGCAGGTCGTCGCCCGCGTCGAAGTAGTCGCCCATCAGCGCGGCGATCAGGTCGGTCTGCTGGCGGCGGGTCCGCTCGATCTCGTCGGCGGCGCCGGTCCCGATCAGTGCCATCTCGTGGCGCAGCAGTGACCAGGCCTGCCGTCGTTCCCGGATGAAGACGAAGAAGGCCAGCAGTCCGCGCCGCAGCGCGTCCTCGGCGGAGGTCGCGCCGACGATCGCCCGTTCGGTGACCTCGCGCAACGCCGTCCGCGACTGCTGGATGCAGGCCAGCAGCAGTCCCTCTTTCGAGTTGAAGTACTCGTAGAGCATCGGCTTGGAGACCCCGACGCGCTCCGCGATGTCGTCCATCGACGCCGCGCTGTAGCCGCGTTCGGCGAAGACTTCCTCCGCGATTTCGATCATCTGCCGCATTCGCTCTGCTCGTGGCATGCGTTTGCGCTTCGCCGTCGTCACCACAGCACTCTACCGAAGGTAACCTACTTCGAGTAAGGTGTACTCCCGGTAACAGGTAATTCGAACGAGAGGCCGGGCATGGGCAACCGCACCGAGACCGGGGTCGTCATCGTCGGAACCGGCTTCTCCGGGCTGGGCATGGCCATCCAGCTGCGGAAAGAGGGCCGCGAGGACTTCGTCATCCTGGAGAAGGCCGACGACGTGGGCGGCACGTGGCGGGACAACACCTACCCCGGCTGCGCCTGCGACATCCCCTCGCATATGTACTCGTTCTCGTTCGAACAGAACCCCGGCTGGTCTCGCGCGTACTCGCCGCAGCCGGAGATCTGGCAGTACATGCGCGACGTCGCCGCGAAGTACGACCTGCACCGCTTCATCCGCTTCGGCCAGGAGATGACCGGCGCCCGCTGGGACGCCGACGAGAACCGCTGGCACGTCGCGTCGAAGTCGGGCGACGAGTTCGTCGCGCCCGCGCTGGTCGCCGGGGTCGGCGCGCTGCACCTCCCGCAGATCCCGAAGCTGCCCGGCATCGAGCGCTTCCAGGGCCGGGCGTTCCACTCCGCCCAGTGGGAGCACGACTACGACCTCAAGGGCAAGCGGGTCGCCGTGGTCGGCACCGGTGCGAGCGCGATCCAGTTCGTGCCGCAGATCGCGAAGGACGTCGCCGAACTGACCCTCTTCCAGCGCACGCCGCCGTGGATCATGCCGAAACCGGACCGCGAAATGCCCGAAGCGCTGCGGAAGGCGTTCAGCTCGGTTCCGCTGCTGCAGCGTGCCTTCCGCGACGTCCTCTACTGGGGGCTCGAGGCCCGCGCGATCGGCTTCAACGGGCAGCCGTGGGTGATGAAGATCGGCCAGCGCATCGCGAAGCGCAACATCTTCAAGAGCGTCAAGGACCCGGAACTGCGCCGGAAGCTGACGCCGGACTACACCATGGGCTGCAAACGCGTCCTGGTCTCCAACGACTACTACCCGGCGCTCGCGCGGGACAACGTCGACGTCGTCACCGAGGGCGTGAAAGAGGTCCGCGAGCACAGCGTCGTCGACGGCGCCGGCGTCGAGCACGAGGTCGACGCGATCATCTACGGCACCGGATTCCACGTCACCGACGCCTTCGACGACCTGGAGATCATCGGCCGCGACGGGCGCAACCTCGGCAAGGAGTGGGCGACCGAGGGGATGCGGACGTATCAGGGCATCACCGTGTCCGGGTTCCCGAACCTGTTCTTCCTGCTCGGCCCGAACACCGGACTGGGCCACAACTCCGTGGTGTTCATGATCGAAGCGCAGATCTCCTACGTCGCGCAGGCGCTGCGGCTCGCGCGCGGCAAGGCGCTCGACCCGCGGCCGGAGGCGCAGGAGCGGTTCAACGGCGAGATCCAGCGCAAACTCGCCAAGGGCATCTGGACCCAGGGCGGCTGCAAGAGCTGGTACCTGGACGCGAAGGGCGTCAACCGCACGATCTGGCCCGGCTTCACCTGGCGGTACTGGCTCGACACCCGCAAGGTGCGGCGCGAGGACTACGAAATCCTCGGCTGACCTCGCGAAGAGGGGGAGGGTCCGTGAAAGCCAAGATGGGGGGCATGGCCTTCACGGACCGGGGAACGCCGCGCTCATGAGGGGTTGAGCCGGCGAAGCCTTCCGATGAGATCGACGGTGGGGATGCCGCAGAGCTCGGCCATCCGTTCCAGCGCCGCGAAGTCGAGGTGGACCTCGGCGCTTCCGGCGTCACCCGACCGTTTGAGCCGGTCGTCCGCCCACCGTCTCAGTGGGAACAGTTCCTCCTGGTCGTCCTTGATCACCAGGCGCAGATCGACCCGGACGCGGCCCGGTTCGTCCACGAACACCCGGCGGTGCACCTTGGCCAGCAGATCCTGTGGCAGCTCGTCCATCGCGACGCACAGTTCGACCAGCCGCACCACGGAACAGTGCCGGGTGCCCAGCTCGTAGGTGGCCAGCGTCTGGAGCGAGATCTCGCTCTGCAGATGCTGGTTCAGTTCCTTGCGTGTCCAGCCACGTTTACGGCGGAGCTTGCGGAGCTCGTCTCCGAGTATCCGCTGATAGCTCTCAGCGTCGATCAGCACTCCCCATCCCCTGCCTTGCCAACCTTCTCCACCGCCCGCCGGTGTGACAAAACCCGGGACGAGCGCGCTCACGTGTATGAAAGTCGGCAGGGCCGCCGCTCTTACGCGGTTTCGGGGGTGCTTTTCCTACCGATTTTGGCCGGCTGGGCCGAATGGGTGAACAAAACCGGCTCGGAGGGTGCGTTTCGGTGGCTTTCGCAACGCCAGCTCTGCGCGGAGAAGGAGGGTGCGTCAGTTGACGCAGGGCACGCCTTCGGCCGTGATCGGCTTCTCGTCGGACTGCTCGGGCGGGGGTGCCGCGGCCGACGAACCGGCGGCGTTCTGCGAGGAGCCGGAGCCTTCGGCGCCACTCGGCGACTTGAAGTCCGAGCCGAGGAAGACCATCACGTGCCCGGCTTCGACACTCTTGTCCTCTTGGACGGTCGGGTTGCCGCCGAGTTCGTCGGCGACGGCCTGTCCCGCCGCCTTCTGGCCCTTGGCGACCCAGACGACCGTCTTCTTGCGCGCGCTCGCGGTGGCCGTGTCGCCGGCGGTGAAGCCCTTGTCGACGAGCTGCTTCAGCACCGTCGAGGCGAGGCCGTCCCGGTTCGTGGAGTTGCGGACGTCGACCGTGGTCGCCTTGTTGGGCGACTCGGCGGGCGGCGCCTGCTGCTGCTCGCCGGGCTGCGGGCCTGCGAGCCCCTGGACGAAGTTCTTGACCTGTTTCGGGTCGACCTGGATCGCGACGCCGTCGTTCGGGGTCTTGTACTCGATGTTGACGATCGGGATCGTCCGGAACTCGAGCTGACCGCCGGTCAGGCTCTTCATCTGCTGCGCGAAGCCGAAGACGTCCCAGTTCTGGTTGAGCACGACCGACTTCTTGATGGCCGTGATCAGGTCGTTGAGCTTGCCCGGGTTCGCGAGCGTGCCCGCCGAGAGCACCTTCCGCGCCATCCCGGCCATGAACACCTGCTGCCGGACGACCCGGTCGAGGTCGCCGCGCGGCAGCCCGTGGCGCTGCCGGACGAAGCCGAGCGCCTCCACCCCGGAGATGGTGTGCGGGCCCTTGGTGAACTTCGCGCCGGAGAACTGGTCGTTGACGTCGTCGTTGAGGCAGACGTCGACCCCGCCGATGGCCTGCGTGATCTCGCTGAAGCCCAGCAGGTTGATGGCGGCGTAGTTGTCGATGGTCGAGCCGGTCAGCTGCTCGACGGTCTTGATCAGGGTCTTCGCCCCGGCCTCGTTGGCCTTCTGGTCGAGTTCCTTCGGGTCGGAGACGCCGTTCTCCTGCTGCTTCTTGCGCTCGTCGAGCATCGCACGGGCGTACGCCGAGTTGATCTTGTGCTTGCCGTAGCCGCCGGGAATGTCGACGTAGGAGTCGCGCGGCAGCGAGATCGCGACGGCCTTGGAACCGTCGTTGGGGATGTGCACGAAGATCAGCGAGTCGGTGTTCAGCTCGCCGTCGGCCTGTCCGGCACGCAGCTGGGCCAGGACTTCCTTCGACAGCGGGTTGCCCTGCGCGTCCGTGCGGCTGTCGAGGCCGACGAGCAGGATGTCGCGGGCGCCGTCGGCGGGTTTGTCGCCCTCGTCGGCGCCGATGCCGACGTTCGCGAACGTCAGGCCGTCCATCGCGGCCCACGCGTACCCGGTCAGGCCCATCACCAGCAGCGATACCAGGCCCAGCGCGATCTTGGGGCCGCGGAACGACCGTCGTCGCGTGGCCGGGCGCCGGGGCGGGCCACCGGCGGCCTGGCGGGCGGGCGCCTGCCGGTCTCCACGGGGCGGGGCCGGGCGGGAAGGAACGCGTCCGGGCGCGTCCTGCCTAGGCCGGGCGGGACGTCGATCCCCATACCCATTCCGAGGCGGATACTCCACGCGGTCTGCTCCTTCTGGTCGCTACCGGTCGACGGTCTTCTCAAGGGACGCATGGTGCCTGTTGAGGGTTGTCGCAGGATTACACATCCCCCCGAAGATGTGGCACGCACCACCGGTTTCCTCACCATGGTACGAAGAACGCCTGGTCAGTGCTGTCCGGCTCAGGGCAGGACACGCCGGGCGGCGCGGGCGGGGACCAGCGTGGCGGCCGCGGCGAGCATCGCGACGACGATCGTCGCGACCGGCAGCGCGACCGAAGCGGCGCTCACGTGCTTGCCGTCGAGTGCGCTCATCAGCGGCGGCGCGCACGCGACCGCACAGACCAGCCAGGTGCCGGTCATCCGGCTGGTGCCGTTCCGCACGGTGTGCAGCAGGTACACCCCGAGCAACAGGTTGACCAGGCTCTGGACCGGGCCGAACCGGAGCCCGAGGAGGTCGGCGTCGGCCGACGCGCCCCCGAAGCGGGTCAGCGCGAAGCCGAACACGCCGAGCATCGCGTACGCCATCCCGACCGTCGCCGCCGCCCGGCAGAAGACCGCCGCGCGCAGCCCCGGCTCGTCGACCGCTCGCTGTTGCGGTCCCGCATGGCGTTCGAACCACCAGAAGACGAGCACGGCGGGCACGGCCAGCAGGGCCATCGCGAGCAGGACCCGCGGGCGGGCCAGCCAGCTGAGCCCGTCCACGAACGGTCCCGGCAGGTAGACGACCGCGACGAGCAGCAGCATCGCGGCCAGGAAGCCGAGGTAGAGGCTCATCGGGGCGCGGAGGACGAGGCGGGCGGTCGCGGCGACCGCGGCACGTTCGCCGAGCCGGGCCAGCGGCCGCGCGAGCAGACCGAGGAGCGCGAGCTGGACCAGGCCGAGCAGGAGCACTCCCCACGGCGGGCCCGACAACGCGGCCGGGGCGCCGGGGCCGCCGAGCAGCATCGGTCCTTCGCCGCGGACGGCGACCGCGAGGCCCAGCCCGGCGGCGCCGGTGAACGCCGTCGCCAGGAGGGCGCCGCGCCGCAGGCGGACGCCGTCGGCGTGGGCGAACGCCAGCTGCTGGACGAACAGGGCGAGGAACAACGTCTCCGCGTAGCGCGGGACGGCCGAGCCGGACCAGTGCGCGGCGGCCTCGCTCGCCAAGGTCAAGGCCAGCAGCCCGGCGACGGAGGCGGTCCGCGTCCGGCGATACAGCGTCAGCAGCGCCGGCGCGAGCACGACGGTCAAGAGGAAGACGCCGAGCAGCCAGAGCGGATGCAGCGCGATCCGCATGACGGTGGCGTTCGTCCCCGTGGGGATGCCCAGCACCTCCAGCGCGAGCGGGACGACCAGCGCGACGACGGCGAAGATCAGCGCCGGGCGCAGCAGCGGGCTCGCGCGGTCGGCGAGGTACTGCGGGTAGCGGCCGCCGGTCGCGCGGATCGACCGCCAGCCCGCTTCGTTGATCCTGCCCACCGCGAAGAAGATGACCGGGCAGAGCTGGGCGAGCCAGGTGAACGGCCACAACGACCGCTCGGGTGCTCCCGCCCAATGCGCGAGCGCGACGGCGGATTCACCGAGCAGCATCAGCACGACACCGGCGACCCCGAGCAACGCCCACCGGCCGACCGGGACCACCGGCCGCGGCTCGCGGGGAAGCGTGACGACGGTCCGGCGGGCGCGGGCCCAGCCGCGGAGGCGGAACACCAGCAGCGCGCCGATCACCAGCACGCCGACGATCATCGGGCCGAGCGGGTCACCGACCGGCGGTCCCCAGCGCTGATGCCAGGAGTTGAGCACCAGACCGGCGGTATAGAGGGAGGCGACGACGTCGCAAGTGCCGCGCGAGTCCATCGGGTTGACGACGCAGGCGTTGTGCATGTCCGCCGAGAGCCGGTCGTCCAGCGAGGCTCTGGCCTCCTGGCCGAGCGGGTGCCCCTTGCGTTCGGCGTAGCGGAGGATGTCGTAGCCCAGGTCGTGGGCCTTGCAGGGGACCGCGTAGTCCCATTTGGTGTTGTCGTCGCCCCAGGGCGCCGAGCAACCCCCGTCGGTGTGGACGGCGCGCACGGTGCCGTCGCGTGCGGTCATCACGCTCGGGGTGATCCCGCTGACCGCGGTGAAGTCGGCTGGCAGTTCGGCGAGCACGTTCTCGACCGGACCCGGCCGCACCAGCGCGTCGACCGCGTGCTGCGCGGCGAGGAGGTCACCCGTCGGTGGGCCCTGGTCCGGCGGCGACGCGGGCCGCGACGCGATCAGGCCGAAACCGAACACCAGTACCGTGACCAGCAACAACCAGCCCGAAGTCGACCAGGGCCGCCGGATCCGGGTAGGACGAGCGGCGGCTTGGGCTGTCGCTGGCATGGCGTCCAGGGTGCCATCCGCCGATCAAGGCCGACATCCGGATAACCCCCGGGTTCCGCCCGGATGGGTGACCAGGGGCTGAAGGACGCTTTCCCCGCATGCGACGAGGTGAAGGGCCCTTTCATCGCGTCGCATGCGGCGAAGGGCCCCTTCAGCCCTCTTCGGTGGGTGGCGGCGGAGCGGGCCGGTCCACGTCCTGGGCGAACCGCACCTGGTTCCGGCCGTTCTCCTTGGCCACGTAGACGGCGGCGTCGGAGGCGTGCAGGAGTTCTTCCAGGGATTCACCGTGACGAGGGAACAGTGCCGCCCCGATCGAGGCGGTGCGGCCCGAGATCGTCACCCGGCTGCCCCTTTTGTCGGTAGTCACTATATGCAGTTCCGCGATAGCACTGCGCACTCGCTCGGCGGCGAGTTTCGCCGCGGTTTCGTCGATATCCGGCAAAAGTACGAGGAATTCCTCGCCGCCGAACCGGCCGATGACGTCGGCGGGCCTGGTGACCTCGTCCAATTTCCGTGCCACATCGCGGAGGACGTCGTCACCCGCCGGGTGTCCATAAGTGTCGTTAATCCACTTGAAGTGGTCGAGATCAATCATCAGAAGCGCAAGGCCGTCGTCCGATCGGGCAGTCCTTCCGAGCGCCCGATCGGCCGACTCCGACCATCCGCGCATGTTCAGAACACCGGTTTTCGGGTCCGTCCTGGCGTCGTTTTGCAGTTGGTCGATCTCGGCGAGGCGATTGAACACCACCGTCACCACGGCCATCACGATCACCATCGGTGGCATGATCAACAGCAGTACCGCGGTGACCGCGCCGAGGCCGATCGTGATGGCCTCCAGCAGGTTGTCGGCCGTATTGCCGAGCACGGTCGACAGCGAGGGCCGCTTCGGCGAGCCGATCGTGAGGATGCCGCCGATGTAGGCGATCTGCACCGCTTCGAAGACCATCCCGGTGATGATCAGGACCCCGAATTCGCCGAGGGTGTCCCAGCCGGAAATCCGTCCCCATTCATGTGGGCCGAACGCGGCGAAGGTGAGCGACGCCAGCGTCACCGAAACGCCGTGCGTGACCGAAGAGAACACGAAGTTGTGCGCGGGCCGCCGGGCGATGAACCAATGCTGGATCCGGACGATCGCGATGATGGAAAGCGTCAGTGAAAGCGGCAGGATGACCGCGGCCGGAAATGTCCATACCGCGGTGAGGTCGATGAGTACGGTACGACTGCGATCACGCCGTCTTTCCTCTTGCCGCTGGGTCAGCTGAATATGCGCGGTGGCGCCGACGGCGAGAATCGCGAAACGAACCCAGTCCGTTCTTCCTGGATTCGTGGAATCCATCGTCGCGACGACCATGATCGCGATTCCGATCGCCTCCATGGCGAAAAGGAACGCGATGAACCGTTTCGGCCGCTGCCAGAGAGCCCACGCCCTGGGATCGTAGGGATGGCGCTCCCGCGGTCCGGCCCGGTCACCTTCCGGGCTCACCTGCCCGCGTTCGGTCACCGGTACCTCGCTCCGCGCCGCGGACGGCGGTGCCGTGTCGTCAAGGTCGCCGGTGCCGTCACCGTGCTGGCGGCGGTCACCGGTCTCGGCTGGCAATTGCTACCTCTTTTCCGCGCGGACGGCACGGCTGAGTAATCTCACCGGTACCGACTGATACACCGTTCGTATTCCACGGCCGGTATCATCCCATCGCATCAGTTGTCCGACAGCGGCAAGGGTGCCCGCGAACACGGACCGGAGGTGGCAATCGTGTCCCGTGATTTCTGATCTTGGTGACTGAATGTTTTTCGAGACGCGACGCGGAAGGGGTGACGGATAGTGTCCAGTCGTGACTTCTGAGCCCGGACAAGGTATTAGTTCGCTGCGAGGTTCCCAGGAGGTGTCCGACCATGTCGAGCCGTGACTTCTGATCGAGAGTCGTTTCTTTTCGTCCCCGTGCCGAAGACCAAGGTCCTGTGCCAGTGTTCCGTCGTCGAGATTTCCGAGTACGAACCCACCGGGCGGCCGAGCCGCCGCCCCAGGGGCCGTCCAGTGTGGATTCGTCATGACAGCAACGGTTCCGGGCTGGTTCCGTTGATGTGCCACCAGCTGAGCGCGACCAGTACGGCCAGCAGCAGGCCGACCACGCCTGCCAGCGCGATGGCCGAGGTCGCCGCTCCGAGCCGATCGGCGGCGAGCCCGCCGAGTCCCGCCCCTATTCCTTGAGCCACCCGCAACCCCGTGCGGTACACCCCACCCGCACCGCCCCGGAGTTCGTTCGGGACCCAGGTGATGAACGTGGCGCTCACCGTGATCAGGTACGCCCCCGCGGCACCCGCCGCCGCCAGCAGCAGCAACGCCGGGATCAGCCCCGGTTTGAGCGCGAAGGCGATCAGGGCGAGCATCGGTAGTGCCGCCAGAACGCCGAGCAGCCTCCGCCGTTGTTCCGCGGAGACGAACCGGGACAGCAGGAACGCCCCGATCACGAAGCCCAGCGGATCGGCGGCCAGCAGCCAGCCGACGGCCTGTTTCCCGACGCCCATCTCCGCGGCGAGCGGTGCCGCGAGCCCCTCGGGGATGACGGCGAGGCCAACCAGCCACGAGAACCAGACCAGTACCCGCAGGTGACGGTTGCCGAAGACCTGCTTGACCGCGCCGAACCAGCTGCCGTTGCCGTCGGACGCGGCCGCCCGCCGGGACACGGAGAAGCGGACCACGGCCGCGCTCAACAGGAAGGTCGCGGCGTCCAGCGCCAGCGCCCAGCTCACCCCGACCTGCGAAACCAGCAGACCGCCGCCCGCCAGACCGAGCAGCATGGCGGTGTTGGTCGAGATGCCGCGGATGTCCTGGCTCTTGAGATAGAGGTCGTCGTCGGTGAACACCTCGCGCGTCAGCGCGTTCTGCGCCGCGTTGCCCGGCGCGTTCACGAGCCGCGCCAGCACCACCAGCCCGCACAACAGGGCGAGCGGGGTGCCGGGGATCGCCATGATCGCGATCAGCAGCCCCTGGATCAGGGACGAGACGACGAGAACGGTGCGCCGCGGGTAGCGGTCGGCCAGCTGGGAGAGGCCGAGGCCGCCGGCCAGCGCGGGCAGGAAGGTCAGGGAGTAGACCACCGCGGAGAGCAACGCGGAGCCTGTCCGGTCGTAGACGAGGATCGCCAGCGCGACGATGGTGAGCTGATCCCCGATGAGGGACTGCACCTCGGCGAGCCAGAGTGCGCGGAACTCGCGGTTCGCCAGGGCGGCGGTCATCCGCGGCGCCGCGTTCGTCTTCACTGCGTGACCACCTCCCCCCGATCGGGTGAACTTGCTTCCCTCGCATTCTTGCCTGCCGTGTTACGTGGTCGACGAGGGAGTCACAGTCGATGTCCCGCCGGACAACGTTCAGTATGCCTCCGGCTACAGGGAGACGAACAGAAGACCGGTGAATCCCGCGCCTGTTGAGCTGATCGGGCTACGCCGTCCGACCGGTGGGTGACGTCGGCCTGACTCGCCCGCGGGTATCTGCGCGGCTATCGCCGTGCCCTCGCTCGGCGCAGCCGGGCCGCCGTTCGCCGCCGCCTGAGACCCGGCTGGGCCGAATGGGCCAACACTGAGTAGAGACCGGTCTGGAGGTGGAGGCCGGCTGGGTTCAAAGGGGTGAAGGCGATGAACGGTTTGCTCGACGACAAGGCCGTCGTCGTGACCGGGGCGGGGCGGGGACTCGGTGAGGCGTTCGCGGTGCACGTGGCGAGGGCGGGCGGCGCCGTCGTGGTCAACGACATCGACGCCGAACTGGCCGAACGGACGACGGAGAACATCCGCCGGTTCGGCGGCAGGGCGGTCGCCAGCGGGCACAGCGTCGCTGATCCGAAGCAGGCGCAGGAGATCGTCGACCTGTGCCTCGCCGAGTTCGGCGCGATCGACGGGCTGGTCAACAACGCGGGCCTGAACTACGAGGCGCTGCCGTGGGAGGACGACGTCGAGCAGGCGCGCGAGCTGGTCGAGGTGAACGTCCTCGGCGTCATGTACACCGGGCTCGCCGCGATCAAGGCGATGGTCGAAAGCGGCAGGCCGGGGTCGATCGTCAACATCTCGTCCGGCGCCTCGCTCGGGCAGCGCAAGCTGGGCGTGTACGCCGCCAGCAAGGGCGCCGTCGCTTCGCTGACCTACTCCTGGGCGCTGGACCTGGAGGAGAGCGGGATCCGGGTGAACGCGGTCTGCCCGCTCGCGCACACCCGGATGGTGTGGAAATCCGAACGGTCGCTGCGGGCCTGCCCGCCGGACCGGACGCCGTCGCGGATCGCGCCGATCGTGCTCTTCCTGCTCGGCGCCGGGTCCGACGGCATCACCGGGCAGATGATCCGCTGCAACGGACCGCAACTGCACGTCATGGGGCAGCCGTACCTGAAGCAGCCCATCCTCGAGCGGCCGGTGTGGGACACCGAGACCGTGCAGCGCGCCTTCGACGAGGTCTTCAGCGCGCACCTGGAGAACTACGGCCTCGAAAAGCGTGTCCCGCCCCGGCTGCGGAAGTGGACGGAGTCGACCCGGACGGCTTAGCCCACTACGAAGGGCAGCTTCGCGGCCAGGTCGCCGAGTTCGGCCTTCTCCGCGTCGGTCGGCTCGCGGCGGCCGGTGCCGACCAGCAGCGCGTCCGTGTCGGAGAACGACGCCGGGAACGTCTCGCCGGTGCGCAACTCCAGGATCTGCCGCGTCCTGGCGAGACTGTCGGCGGCGGGTCCGTCGACCTGCGGCAGATGCGCGACCAGATCGAGGTGGTGCAGCGTCCATTCCAGGACGTACGCGGACAGGAAGTCACCGGCGGACAGGACGATGTCGCGGGTGGCGACCCGCATCCCCGGGTCGGCGAGGTCGGCGGCCCGGCCCGCGGCGGAACCGACGTCGTCGAGATGGAACTTGAGCAGCCGGGGTTCCCGGTAGGCGGCGGCGAGCCGCACGATCAGCGCGTCGAGGTCGTCCTCGCCGGTCGGCGGCTTGTCGGCGAGCTCCCAGTAGGAGACCGCGTCGCGCGTGGGTTCGGTTTCGGCGGGAGTCGCGAGGGTGATCAGGACGTCCTGCGCGTCGATCACCAGGTGACACACCAGGTCCCGCACCAGCCAGCCGGCACAGCCGGACGGTTTGGCGAAGTCTTCGTCGGGGGTTTCGGCGACGGCGGCGAGAAGCGCCGCCCAGGAGCGGGAGAAGAGATCCACGGCGGCAAGTTAGCAGCGGTCGCTTCCCGGTCGCGACTCCTTTCGTCCCGTGCTCGGAGACGTAATTCGCGTGATTGAAGACGTAATTCGCGTGATTGGAGACGTAACTCGCGAGTTACGGCTCCAGACACGCGAGATACGCCTTCAATCACGCGTCTTACGACTTCACGCGCGTCAGGAACCGGCGGTGGGAGCGGGTTCCGGAGCGGAGGCCGGGTACAGGTCCGCGATCGTGGGTGCGTAGCGGTCGTTGATGATCCGCCGCTTCAGTTTCAAGGTCGGGGTCACCTCGCCGCTTTCGGGCGTCCACGCCTTGGGGATCACGTGGTACCGCTTGATCTGCTCGATCCTGGCCAGCCGCGCGTTCGCCGCCTCGACGGCCTTCTCGATCTCCGCGCGGACCTCCGCGTTGTCGGCGAGCGATTCGCCCTCGGCGAGCTGGATGCCGTTCGCGGTCGCCCAGCCCGGCGCGATCTCGTCGTCGATGACGATCAGCGCGGTGACGTACGGCCGTTTCTCGCCGATCGCGACGGCCTGTCCGATCAGCGGGTGTTCCTTGAGCAGCCCTTCGATCTTCGTCGGGGCGATGTTCTTGCCGCTCGAGGTGATGATCAGTTCCTTCTTGCGGTCGGTGATCGTGACGAAGCCGCGTTCGTCGATCGTCCCGATGTCCCCGGTGGCGAGCCAGCCGTCGGCGTCGACGTCCGGCTTGATCGTGCCGTCTTCCTGCAGGTACCCGAGGAAGACGATGGCGCCGCGGACGAGGAGTTCGCCGTCTTCGGCGACCTTCACCTCGATGCCCTCCAGCGGGCGGCCGACCGAACCGGCCTTGAACGCCGACGGCGTGTTCGAGGTGACCGCGCCGGTGGTCTCGGACAGTCCCCAGACCTCCTGGATCTCGACGCCGAGCCCGGCGATGAAGTACAGGATCTCCACCGGCAGCGCGGCGGCACCGCTGGAGGCGACCTCGATCTGGTCGAGACCCAGCATCGCCCGCACCGGCGCGAGCGCGGCGGCGTCGGTCTGCGCGATCTTCTCCGCGAGTTCCGGCGGCACCTCCTTGCCGTCGCTGCGCAGTTTGTAGCCCTGCTGCAGCAGTTCGTTCGCGCCGAGCAGGCCGTTCCGCTTCTCCTCCGGCAGCGAGCCGAGCAGGTTCTTCAGCCCTGCCACCATCTTTTCCCACACTCGCGGGACGCCGAAGAAGCTCTTCGGGTGCACTTGGCCCAGCGCGCCGACGACGCCGGTCGGGTCGCCGACGGTGTGCACGTGCCCGGCCCACACGATCGGCATGTAGATCGACAGTTCGCGTTCGGCGATATGCGCGAGCGGCAGGTACGCGATGTTCGTCGCGTGCATCGGGGAGTCGTGCATCCGCTGGACGGCGACGGCCTGGTAGATCGCGTTGCGGTGCGACAGCACGACACCCTTGGGGTCGCCGGTGGTGCCGGAGGTGTAGATCATCGACAGCGGGTCGTCCGGGGTGATCGAGGACCACGCCGTCTCGAACGCCTGAGGATCGGCCGCGTGCGCCTCCGCGCCCGCCGCGCGCAGATCGGCGAACGACAGGAAACGCTTGTCGTCCGGGGGGATCACGGACCCGTCGAGCAGGACGATGTGCCGCAGCGCGGGCAGGTCGTCGAGCACCTGCGACCAGCGGCCGAGTTCGTCGGCACCGGCGAGGACGACGACACCGGCGGCGCTGTGCCGGGCGACGAACCCGATCTGCTCCGGACTGAGCGTCGCGTACGCGGTGCAAGGGATCGCGCCGAGATGAGCCGCGGCGAGGTCGGCGATCAGGTGTTCGGGGCTGCTCGGCGCCATGATCAGCATCCGGTCGCGGACGCCGAGCCCGAGGCCCGCGAGCCCGCGCGACACCTCCGCGATGGCGGTGCGGAATCCGGCCCAGGTCAGGGTCGGCTTGCCCTCTTTGTCGAGTGACGTGACCGCCGGCAGCTCACCGAACTCCTGGGCGTTGCGGTGAAGCAGGGCGGGGATGGTCTGGCCTTCGATCTGCTCGGCGACGGTCGGCTGGGTGGTCAACGCTGGCCTCCTCGATGCTGCCTGATCAGGCACACTGTAAGGGCTGTCGGCAGTGCTGGATAGAGAATCGCGGCCACGGTCGCGGCTCGCGAAATGTCCACCTTTTCCGTTTTCACCGCGTCAGTACCGAACGGGAGGAGCTTCGACGATGACCGGTTCGGCACGCGAGTTGATCGACGCGGTGCAGGCGGAACTCGTACCCCGCGACGACGAAAACCGGCTCGTTCCGTCGGTCGCGGCGGGCGAGGCGGCACGGGGGATCTTCGCCGCGATCGCCGCGGAGGAGTACCGGATCGTCCGAAGCGACTGGCGTGGTTTCCTGCATCTCGCGTCCCGTTCGCGGGAGCGGAACGCGCGGGAGTTCTTCGCGGCCTTGGCCTCCGGTGAGGGGCTGGCGCTCGGCAAACTGCCGGCGCTCGCCGAGGAATCGCCCGGCTTCGAGCCGCGCGCGGGCTGTCAGGCGTACCCGGCTTTCGTAGCCTGGCTGGCGCTCAACGGCGAACCCGCGGACGTCATCGTGGCGATCGTCGCCAACTTCGCCGCCTTCGGCCGGTACTGCGCCGCGATCGCCGCCGCGATGCGTGAGCGCTACGGCTTCGACGACGAGGCATGTGCCTTCTTCGACTTCTTCGGTGCGCCGTCGCCGGAGCTCGAGGAGCTCGCCGTACGCGCCGTGCAGGCCGCGCTCGACGCCGGCGAACTGTCCGAAAAGGACGCTCGAACCCACGCGCGGTTGTTCCAGGCGTACGAGCTGGACTTCTGGAACACTCTCGCCGACGATGACCACCGTGACTGATCTCGTAGCGGAGGCCGCGGCACTGGACGCGGCCGATCCCTTGGCGCACAAGCGGAACGAATTCGACCTCGACGACGGCGTCGCCTATTTCGACGGCAACTCGCTGGGCGCCCCGCCGAAACACGTGGCGGACAGGGTCGCCGCGGTCGTCCGCGAGCAATGGGGCGGACGGCTCATCCGGTCCTGGTCGGAGGGCTGGTGGGAGGCGCCGGTACGGGTCGGCGAGCGGATCGCGCCGCTGGTGGGTGCCGCGCCGGGACAGCTCGTCGTGGCGGACTCGACCAGCGTGAACCTGTTCAAGGCGCTGGTCGCCGCGACCCGCCTCAGGCCGGGCCGCGACGAGATCCTCGTCGACGCGGACACGTTCCCGACCGACGGCTACATCGCCGACGAGGTCGCCAGGTTGACCGGGCGCACGGTGCGCCGCGTCGTCGCCGAGGACATGCCGCGCGAGGCGGGCGAGCGGACGGCCGTCGCGCTGATCAACCACGTCGACTACGTGACCGGACGCGCCCACGACATGGCCACGCTGACCGGGGCGCTGCACCGCACGGGCGCGCTGGTGCTCTGGGACCTCTGCCACAGCGTCGGCGCGCTCCCGGTCGAATTGGACGCGGCGGGCGTGGACCTCGCCGTCGGCTGCACGTACAAGTTCCTCAACGGCGGCCCCGGCGCACCGGCTTTCCTTTACGTGGCAACGAAATGGCTGGACAAGTTCGAGCAACCGCTGGCGGGCTGGGCCGGTGACAGCGACCCGTTCGCGATGCGCGGCGCGTATGAGGCGAACGCCGGCATCGCGCGCGGCCGCGCGGGCACTCCCGACATCCTTTCGCTGCTCGCGCTCGACGCGGCCCTCGACGTCTGGGACGGCGTGGATCGCGGGCTGCTGCGGGCGAAGGGGCTCGCGCTCGGCGAGTTCTTCTTCCGGTGCGCGGACGAACTCCTCGACGGCGCGACGATCGCGACCCCGCGCGGCGAAGACCGCGGGCATCAGATCTCGGTCATCGACGAAGACGCGGCCAAGACGATGGCGGCCCTGATCGAACGCGGGGTGATCGGCGACTTCCGCCCGCCCAACGTGCTGAGGTTCGGGCTGGCTCCGCTCTACACCACCTACGGCGAGGTGCTCCGCGCCGTTACGACACTTCGGGAGCTCCGACACTGAAACGATGAATCTCATTCGGGAATCGGTGGCAAATAGGTGATCCCCTCGCCCCCGCGGGGGAGAACGCGCGATCTTTCGCGAATCCGCTGTTAATCTCGATATTCGCTCTCGCCGCGAGTGTGACGTAGATCCTTCCCCTGTGGCGTAAGGGAAACCCGCGTCGCGCGTCTTATCGGCGAGGCGCGGGCCCGGCGCCTGGAGAAGGAGGGGATCGTGTCGTTCACCTATACCGCCGTCGCCGTGTCCGGTGTCGCCTCCGGTTTTCTGCTCAACGAATTCGGCTCCCGCTACCCGGTCGAGACCGTGCTCGTCGCGATCCTGATCTGCGGGGTGGCGACCCTGTGCTGGGCGGGCGTCCGGATGCTCCGGGACGCCTCCGGGAAGGTCGACGCGCTCCTCGACGACGAGCTCGGCGGCGCCGACGAAGATCATTTCGCCGAATCGGCGGTGATTAGTGTCCGTAATTCTCGATTCCGTGGCGCGAACGGCGTTACGACGGCGTTCCTCCGCGGCGAAGTCGTTCGCAAACCGAACGGTATGTGGAGCGCTGGTCCGAAAGCGTGAGCGACGTCACGGCGAGTAGTTTTCGCCGGCTTTTTCACTGCGAAGTGAGCGCCGCGAGCTGTGACTTGATCGAGTCCGAAGACTGTCGATCAAGCCGCTGCCTGCGGTAAACCGCCAGGTGACCTACTGGTGAGTCACTTGTCGGGGCGCCCAGGTCCACGTGGTGGACTTTCGAGGTCCGCCGACCTCTCGTGACCTGGTCACGGCCATACGCGACTACCCTTCGCGTCTGGACTTGACTCACCCGTTTGGGTCTCCTAGCGTCTTCGCGGGCGGAGCGGACCACGCTGTGTTGATCCGGCAATCGGATCCCGCGGGTATGAGATCCCCGGCGACCCGACACCTGAAACTGCCGGAAGGAAAACGGACCACGGTGAAGCAAATTCCCCTTCCACGAGGCCGCGGCTCTTCGATTCGTTCGCGCGTTCTGACGATCGCGCTCATTCCGAGCATCGCGCTGATGCTGGTCGGTCTGGCGATCGGCGGGTACCTGATCTTCGACGCGGTCAACGGCCGTGACTACGCGCAGCGGATCCGTGACTCGGAAGCCCCCTCTCTCCCCTTCTTCGTCCAGGTGCAGGAAGAGCGGCGCCTGACGCTGCGCGAACTCGCCGGGGACCGGTCGCAGCACGCCACGCTCGTCGAGCAGCGCGCGAAGACCGACGCCGCCACCCAGGGCGTCGTCGCCCACCTTCAGAAGTTCATCGGCGACTCGCCCGACAGCGTGCAGCGCAACATCGCCACGGTGAACGGGCTCTTCCAGAAGATGCCGCAGATGCGGCAGTCGGCCGACTCCGGTCAGCTCCCGCTGCTGGACGCCTTCACCTTCTACAACCAGATCCTCGACCAGTTCGTCGAAGGTCTCACCGGGCTGGCCCAGGACGCGCCGAACGCCGAGAACGCCTACCAGCGGATCACCGCGGTGCCGCTGTTCACCGCCATCGACCAGATGCAGCGCGCGAACGCCCTCGCCGCCGCGGCGGTCGCGGGCGGCGGCTTCACCGACGAGACCTACCGCGCCTACGTCACCGAGGTCGGCTCCTACCGCTCGCAGCTGGAGTCTTCGGTCTCGCGGATGCTGCCGGACGTCAAGGCGAAGTTCGACCAGCTCGTCGCGAGCGATCCGTGGAAGGCCGTCAACACGGTCGAGAACACGTTCCTGCAGAACAGCAAGGCCACGCTCCCCATCCCCGAGCAGACGTGGCTTCAGGCCGCGCGCGGCGTCAGCGACGCGATGATGCGCGGCTTCGTCGAGCAGAGTGGCACGGCCACGACACAGGCGGTCGACGACGCCGACCGGACGCTGATCACCTCGGCCATCGCCGCGGCCATCGCGCTGCTGGTGGCGATCGGCGTCTTCATCATCGCCCTGCGGCTGTCCAACCGGCTCATCGGAAGGCTGGCGCGGCTGCGCGAGGACACCCTCGACGTCGCCGAGATCCGGCTGCCGGAACTGGTGGACCGGGTGCGGGCGGGTGAACCCGTCGACCTCGACGACAAGGGTCACTTCCTCGACCACGGCGACGACGAGATCGGCCAGGTCGCCGAGGCCTTCAACAAGGCGCAGCAGACCGCCATCGCGGCCGCGGTGGAAGAGGCGAGGACCCGTGAGGGCACCAAGACGGTGTTCCTCAACATCGCGCACCGCAGCCAGGTCATCGTGCACCGCCAGCTCAAGGTGCTCGACCAGGCCGAGCGCAAACAGGAGGACCCGGAGCAGCTGGAGACGCTCTTCCAGCTGGACCACCTCTCCACGCGCGCCCGCCGCAACGCGGAGAACCTGATCATCCTCGGTGGGGGTCAGCCCGGTCGTCAGTGGCGCAAGCCGGTGACGCTGGCCGAGCTGACCCGCGGTGCCTCGGCCGAGACCGAGGACTTCGCCAGGGTGAAGACGGCGAAGATGCCCGCGATGGCGGTGCAGGGCCCGGTCGTCGGCGACCTCGTGCACCTGCTCGCGGAGCTGATCGACAACGCGACCGCCTTCTCGCCGCCGCAGTCGCGCGTCGAGCTGCGGGGCAACGTGGTCGGCAAGGGTGTCGTGATCGAGGTCGAGGACCAGGGCCTCGGTATCGAGCCCGAACAGGCCGCCGAGCTGAACGCGATGTTGGCCGATCCGCCGGACTTCGGCATCATGGCCTTGTCAGCCGAGCCACGGCTGGGCCTGTTCGTGGTCGCGCGCCTCGCCGCGCGTCACGGGATCTCCGTGCACCTGCGCGAGTCGGCGTACGGCGGCACCAGGGCCATCGTGCTCGTCCGCACCGACCTGCTCGCGCCGGTCCCGTCTGATCAGCCGGAGGACGAGGTGGACCCCGAGAGCACCGAGGTGCCGGAAGCCGCGCCGCTGCTCCCGGGCCGTCGTGCCCGCCACCGCACCGAGTTCCCCGCGGAACGGCCCGAACTGCCCGTGCCGATGCCGGTGGCACCCCAGCCGCAGCCGCATGCGCAGCAGGGTCCGGAGCAGCCCGGCGGCACGTTGCCGCCGCTGCCCCCGCGTCCGCCGCGGGTGCCCCGGCCGGAGACGCCTCGGCCAGAGCCGATCCGCCCCGAGCCCGTGCGTGCCGAGGGCCGTCCGCAGCCGATGCAGCCGCCGGCGTGGCCGCCCGCCGACAACCGGCCTCAGGACACCCGTCCCCAGGACGGCCGCCCGCCGCAGACCCGGCGGCCCGGCCCCGAGGCGCCCGGCAGGCCACCGCTGCCGCAGCGCCGCCGTCAGGCGAACCTCGTCCCCCAGCTCATGGAGGACCGGCCCGCCGCCCAGCCCGAGGAGGTCCGCGAGGACACCCCCGAGCTGGCGAGGAACCGGCTCGCCGCGTTCCAGCAGGGCACGCGCCGCGCGCGGGACACCGAACCCACCGACGACTACACCGACCTCGACATGTACGGAGATCGTGACTAGATGGCCAACGCGGGAGTCAGTGAACTCGACTGGTTGCTGGACGACCTGGTCAAGCGGGTCAGCGGTGCCGACAGGGCGGTGGTCCTGTCCTCCGACGGCCTGCTCATCGGGCGGTCCGGGAACCTGTCGGAGCAGGACGGCGAGCACCTGTCCGCGGTCGCGTCGGCGTTCCAGAGCCTCGCGCGGGGAACGGGACGGCACTTCGGCGGCGGCAACGTCCGCCAGACCATGGTCGAGATGGACCACGCCTTCCTGTTCGTCACCGCCGCCGGGCGCGGAGCGTGCCTCGCGCTGCTGGCGAAGGAAGACGCGGACATGGGTCTCGTCGCCTACGAAATGAACCTGATGGTCAAACGGGTCGGCGCGGTGCTCACTTCGGCGCCCCGCGCCGCGACTCCCACTTCGCCATGAGCGGGCGGCACGAGTCGTGGTTCGAGGACGAGGCCGGGCCGCTGGTCCGGTCGTACGCCGTCACGGGCGGGCGCACCCGCTCCGACACGCTCGGCCTCGACCTGATCACCCTGGTGGTCGCCATGCGCAGCGCGAACGAGGTGGCGGGCTTCGAGCCGGAGTACGGGCGGATCCTCAACCTGTGCCAGAGACCGACCTCCGTCGCGGAGGTCGCCGCGCGCATAGACCTTCCGCTGCCGGTGGTGAAGGTGCTGCTGAGCGACCTCATCGAACAGAACCTCGTGCTGTTCCGCACCGCGACCCCGGTCACCGACACCCCCAACAAACACGTACTCCAGGCGGTTCTTGATGGCATCCGGAAACTCTGAGCCCCGGCGATCCTTGACCGCGAACGCGGTCAAGGTCCTCATCGCCGGCGGGTTCGGGGTCGGTAAGACCACGATGGTCGGTTCGGTCAGCGAGGTTCCCCCGCTGCGCACCGAGGAGGTCATCACCGCGGCGTCCGAGGGCGTCGACGACCTCACCGGTGTCGAGAAGAAGACGACCACCACGGTCGCCCTCGACTTCGGCCGCATCACCATCAACCCCGAACTGATCCTGTACCTGTTCGGCACGCCGGGACAGGACCGGTTCTGGTTCATGTGGGACGAACTGGCCGAAGGCGCGCTCGGCGCCGTCGTGCTGGCCGACACCCGGCGGCTCGACAGCTGCTTCGCCGCCGTCGACTTCTTCGAGCGCCGCGGACTGCCGTTCGTCGTCGCCGTGAACTGCTTCGACAACGCCTACCGCTACGGCACCGAGGAGGTCCGGCAGGCGCTCGACGTCAGCATGGACGTCCCGCTGCTGCTGTGCGACGCGCGGGAACGCGAGTCGACGAAGCAGGTGCTGACCGTGCTGATGGAGCACGTGCTGGCGTTGTCCGACTTGGCGGCCGGGCTGCCACAGGGCCGCTGACGGTTCCCTTCTCTCAAGCGCCACTGAAGGACGCTTTCATTGCAAAATTTGCAATGAAAGCGTCCTTCAGTGGCGCGTGCAGGCAAGCGGCTCAGGACCTCCGGCGCCGGCGCAGCAGGGTGTCGAGCGCGTAGGTGCCCGGGCCGACCACCGCGAACAGCAGGAAGATCCAGGAGTACAGGGCCGCCGTCTCGCCCTTGTTCTGCAGCGGTAACAACGCGTCGGGCTGGTGTACCACGAAATACGCGTACGCCATCGTGCCCGAAAGCAGCACCGCGACCGGGCGGGTGAACAGGCCGACGAGGATCAGCAGCGAGCCGACCGTTTCGATGACCCCGGCGTACCAGCCCGGCCAGGTGGCGAACGGCACGGCGGGCTTGTCGAAGAGTCCCAGCTTCTGCAGGCCGTGGCAGAGGAACAGGAACGCGACCACTACGCGGACGACGGAGAGGGCCAGTCCCTGCCACTTGGGGGCGGTCGGACCGATCTCGGTGGTCGTGGCGGTGGCTGTCTGGGTCATGACGCATCCTTCCGGCTCAAGGTGGTCTAAACCATTGATGTGATAGAGGATGCCGGATACCCCCATCGGTAGGGAACTTTCTTTCGGGGGGTAATTCGATGTTATGTCCGAATTTAACAACGCCGAAACGCGTTAAAGGCCCCTTTCCTGGAATCGTTCCAGGAAAGGGGCCTCGCGATTCTCCCTCAGTGTCGGCGACGCAGGGTGTCGAGGGCGAAGGTGCCGGGGCCGATCGCGGCGATCAGCAGGAAGATCCAGCAGTAGAGGGTCGACAGCTCGCCCATGTTCTGCAGCGGCAGCAGGCCTTCCGGCGCGTGGACGGTGAAGTAGGCGTAGGCCATCACGCCGGAGAGGAGTACCGCGACCGGCCGGGTGAACAGGCCCACCAGCACCAGCACGGCGCCGACGACCTCGATCACGCTGCCGTACCAGCCGGGCCAGGAGCCGAGTTCCACCGAGCCGCCGGCGCCGTCGACACCACCGAAGAATCCGAATCCCTGCAAACCGTGGCAGAGGAAGAGGAACGAGACGACGATCCGGACGGCCGACTGGATCGCGCCCTGGGCCTTGGCGGCACGCGGGGTGGTGGTGGCGGTGGTCTCGGCGGGGGTGATGGTCTGCGTCATGGTTCCGGTCCTTCCGGGTGGGAGTGTCTGTGGGGCGGCTTCTGACAACGCGTCGGACGGGCTCGACGGGAATCGACATCCGGGCGGAAAGTTTTTTCGCGGGCCGGTCACGTCACCCGATCGGCGCAAGGCCAGACTGGACGTCATGGCGGGTAAGACGAGTGCCGGGATCCTGCTCTTCCGCAGGTCGGGCGAGGTGACCGAGGTACTGCTCGGGCATATGGGCGGACCGTTCTGGGCGAAGAAGGACGCGGGCGGCTGGTCGGTGCCCAAGGGCGAGTACGAGCCGGACGAGGCGCCGGAGGCCGCGGCGCGGCGCGAGTTCACCGAGGAGCTGGGGCTGCCCGCGCCGGAGGGGGAGTACCTCCCGCTCGGCGTCGTGAAGCAGTCCGGCGGCAAGGTCGTGACGGTCTGGGCGGTCGAGGGCGACCTCGATCCGGCTCAGGTGGTGCCGGGCACCTTCGAAATGGAATGGCCGCCACGGTCCGGCCGGACGCAGGAGTTCCCGGAGGTCGACAGGGTCGCCTGGTTCGGGCTGGCCGAGGCGGAGGAGAAACTGCTCAAAGGCCAGCGTCCGTTCCTGGCCCGCCTCGGCGAACTGCTCAACGGCTGAGCAACTCGCCGAGCGGTTTGTCGGCCAGCGAGCCGAGTACGAGATCGGCGTGGTCGAAGTTCAGCACCGCGGTGATCGGATTGGGCACCGCCACGCACTGGAGTCCGGCGGCCTTCGCCGCGGTGACGCCGTGCGGCGAATCCTCGAACGCGATCGCCTCGGCCGCGGGCAGGTCCAGCGCGGCGAGCGCGGCGAGGTAGAGGTCCGGGCTCGGCTTCGCCTCGTGGAGGTCGCCGGTGAGGACGGCCTCGAACGCGTCCGCGAGGCCGAGCCGGTGCAGATGCGTGGTGACCCAGTCGCCGGTCGAACTGGACGCGATGGCCAGCCGCAGGCCCTGTTCCTTCGCGTCGTCGAGATACTGCTGGACGCCCGGGCGAGGCCCCACTGATTCCAGCAGTTCGATGACCCGGGCGCGGACGCCGGTGCGGACCGCGATCCGGTCGAGGTTCTCGTCGTTCTTCTCGAGCAGTTCGAACATCGCGACGGCGGTGTTCTGCGTGCCGATCACGGTGTGCCAGACGTCGAGGGGGAGTTCGCCGCCGCGTTCGCGGAACGTCTCCTGCCAGGCCACGAGGACGGCCGCCTCGGTGTCGACCAGCGTTCCGTCGAAGTCGAAGATCAAGGCGCCGGTCATGGGACGAGTCTACGTCTTGACTCACTGAGTGGTACGGATTACGGTACGCATTCGTTAGGAAACTTACCAAACGAACAACGCCGCGCACCCGTCCCTCTCAACCCGCCGCCACGGATTCCCGGGGAGATCGATGTGAAGGCCCGAACCCGACTACTGCCTCTAGGCGCGGCCGCCATCCTGTTGCCGACGCTGCTCAGCGGTAACGCCCAAGCCGCTGATGTCCTTTTGTCCCAAGGTAAATCCGTCCTCGTCTCGTCGGTGGAGTCCTCCTCCTACGGCGGCCCGCTGGCCGTCGACGGGAAGACCGGCACCCGGTGGGCGAGCGCCGAAGGCGTCGATCCGCAGTTCATCCGCATCGACCTCGGCGGTCCATCCGCCATCAACCGGGTCAAGCTGAACTGGGAAGCGGCGTACGCCACCGCGTACAAACTCGAGGTCTCCAACGACGGCTCAGCGTGGACCCCGGTCAAATCCGTCACCAACGGCAACGGCGGGACCGACGACCTCACCGGCCTGTCCGCCCGCGGCCGGTACCTCCGCCTCGTCGGGACCAAACGCGCCACGAGCTACGGCTACTCCCTGTGGGAGATGCAGGTATACGGGACATCGGACTCCTCCGGTGACACGCAGGCGCCCACCGCGCCGACCAACCTCAAGGCCGGTTCGGTCACCGCGTCCACTGTGGACCTGACGTGGACCGGTTCGACCGACAACGTCGGCGTCACCGGCTACGAGGTGCTGCGCAACGGCCAGGTCGTCGGCACGACCGAGACCGCGTCCTACACCGACAGCGGGCTGGGCGCGTCGACCGCGTACACCTACACCGTCCGCGCGAAGGACGCCGCCGGCAACACCTCGGCGGCCAGCAACCAGATCCAGGCGACCACGCAGGCCGGCGGTTCGTCGTTCGTCATCGCCGCCTCCGGTGACATCGCCGAACAGTGCACCGCTTCCTCGTCTTCGTGCGTGCACCCGAAGAGCGCCGCGCTGGTCGGCCAGATGAACCCGGCCGCGGTGATCACCATGGGCGACAACCAGTACGACGACGCCCACATCGAGGACTTCACGAAGTACTTCGACAAGACCTGGGGCAAGTACAAGAACATCATGCACCCGGTCCCCGGCAACCACGAGACCTACGACCACACCCCGCTGGGCGCCTACAAGCAGTACTTCGGCAAGATCGCGACGCCGAACGGGAAGACCTACTACAGCTGGGAAATGGGCAACTGGCACTTCGTCGCCATCGACAGCACGGAGTTCTCGCCCGGCCTCGCCGCGAACGGGATCAGCGACGAGCAGCTGAACTGGATCAAGCAGGACCTGAAGAACAACACCAAGCCCTGCGTCGCCGCGTACTACCACCACCCGCGCTACACCTCGGGTGACCACGGCGACAACAGCAAGATGGCCACCCTCTGGGAGACCATGGTCCAGAACAAGGTCGACCTCGTGCTCAACGGGCACGACCACCACTACGAACGGTTCTATCCGCAGAACGCGGACGGGGACAAGGACGCCGCCGGTCCGGTGCAGATCATCGGCGGTGGTGGCGGGGCGAGCCTGTACCCGGTGAAGACGGAACACCCGGCCACGGCGAAGGCGATCTCGACCTACGGCGTGCTCAAGCTGAACATGTCGGACAACGCCTTCTCGACCCAGTTCGTCGGTCTCGACGGCAAGACCATCGACTCGTCTCCCACCTACACCTGCCACTGATCCTCGCGTTTCGGCACCAGGTTGCGATGGTTCGCGTCGCGGACCATCGCAACCTGGCACCTGATTGCGGTCGTTCGGTGCGCGTGAAGGAGGTCTCCCATGTACATAGCCACCAGTCGGGGAGCGGACGCCGCGGCGGACGTCCCGAAGAGCGGGGTGAAACGGGCCGTCACCGGGAACGTCGTCGCGCTCGGCCTGGTCAGTCTCGTCACCGACATCTCGTCGGAGATGGTGACCGCGGTCCTCCCGCTCTACCTCGTTCTCGGTCTCGGCCTGAGCCCGCTGCAGTTCGGCGTGCTCGACGGCCTCTACTCCGGCGTCACCGCCGTGGTCCGGCTCGTCGGCGGGCATCTCGCGGACCGGTGGCAACGGCTCAAAGCCGTCGCCTGCTTCGGTTACGGGCTTTCGGCGCTGGGCAAGATCGGCCTGATGCTGGCGGGGTCGTCCACCGTCGCGATCGGCGCCGTCCTCGCGGCCGACCGCACCGGTAAAGGCGTCCGGACCGCGCCGCGGGACGCGCTGATCACGCTGAGCAGCGAACCCGAACATCTCGGCCGCGCGTTCGGCGTGCACCGCGCGATGGACACCTTCGGCGCGTTCCTCGGCCCGCTGGTCGCGATGGCCGTGTTGTGGCTCAGCCTCGGCAGCTACGACTCGGTGTTCTTCACGAGCTTCTGCATCGCCGCGATCGGCGTGATCATCCTGCTGGTGCTGGTCAAGGACCACCAGCCGAAAGCGAACGCAGTACGGCCCAAGGTCTCGCTGCGGGAGACCGCCGGCCTGATCCGGCAGGCGTCGTTCCGCCGGATCTGCGTGTGGGCGGCGTTGCTGGGCCTGGTCACCCTGAGCGACTCGTTCCTCTATCTCGTACTGCAGCGCCGCTGGGATCTCGGCGCGGTCTTCTTTCCGTTGCTGCCGCTGGGAACCGCGGGCGTGTACCTGCTGCTCGCCGTGCCGTTCGGCAGGCTTTCGGACCGGATCGGCCGCTGGAAGGTGTTCCTCGGCGGACACGTCGCGCTGGTCGTCGCGCTGCTGGCGCTGCTGGGACCGGTGGACGGCGGCATCCTCGCCGTATTGGCGCTGGTGTTGCACGGTGTCTTCTACGCCGCCACCGACGGGGTCCTGATGGCCGCCGCCGGACCGCTGCTGCCCGAGCACCAGCGGGCGAGCGGACTCGCGCTGGTGCAGACCGGGCAGGCGACGACGCGGATGCTCGCGTCAGTCCTTTTCGGACTCGCCTGGACCACGTGGGATCTGCACGCCGCGGTTCTGGTCGCCGCCGGCGCGCTGGCCGTGGTGGTCGTCGCGGCCGCCGTCATCCGTCCTTTGAGGACACACGCATGAGGGCGCGCATCCTGGGTGTGGCAGGGGCGGTCGTCCTCCTGATCGCCGCCGCTGTCGGCTACGGGCTCCACTCTCGCGACCGCGGGCCGGAGGTGAACTCGGTCGCCGTCGTCACCGGGCAGCCGGTTTCGGTGCAGGCCAAGGGACAGCTGCTGTTCCGCAACACCGCCGAAGGCCCCGACTTCGGCCATCTCGCCACCGTCCCCGTCGACCGGCCGGGCGAACCCCGGAAGGTGTCCGGGCTCAGCTGTGACCGCTTCGCCGCTTCGGCGGGGACCGCGCTGTGCCTGTCCGCGCAGCCGGGTGTGCTGCCGCCGATGACCGACGTCATCGTGCTGGACAAGGACCTCAACGAGATCCGCCGGATCGAACTGCCCGGCACCCCCAGCCGCGGCCGGGTCTCGCCGGACGGGAAACTCGCCTACTGGACACTGTTCGTCAACGGCGATTCCTATGCGGAGACCGGGTTTTCGACCAGGGCCGGGATCTTCGACCTGAGGACCGGGAAGCTGATGAAGAGCATCGAGGAGATGGGGCTCCTGCTCGACGGCAAGCCGTACTACTCGTCCGACGTGAACTACTGGGGGATCACCTTCACTCCCGACGGCAAGCGGTTCTACGCGACCGTGGGGACGAAGGGGAAGACGTACCTGGTCGAGGCGGACTACGAGAAGCTCGTCGCGAAGATGATCCGCGAGAACGTCGAATGCCCGTCCCTTTCGCCGGACGGGAAGCGGATCGCCTTCAAGAAACGGGTTTCCGCCGATCTCGCGGCGCCATGGCGGCTCGCGGTCCTCGATCTGGCCTCCGGACAGGAGACCCTGCTGGCCGAGACGCGGAGCGTGGACGACCAGGCCGCCTGGCTCGACGACCGGACCGTCGCGTACGGGCTGGACTCGGGGATCTGGGCGGTTCCGGCGGACGGGAACGGGGCGGCCCGGCTGGTGGTGGAGCGGGGGGCGTCGCCGGCGGGTGTGTAGTGGGTCCTCTCCTAGGTACATGAAGGACCCCTTCCTGTACCTAGGCGCAAGGATGGGGTCCTTCACGCGCCGCCAGTGTGACTGGTGTTGCACCTGGGGCTCAAGGGGTCACCGGAGGGTAGTGAGGGCCACTCACGACCCAGCCACGCCCAACGCTTCCGCCTGCTCCAGGAACACGTCGTACGCAGCCTTCCCGAACAGCACGAACCGCACCAGCTCCACCGAACACGATCCGGCCGAAAGCGTGCTCAGCACGGTCTCGAGGGCGATCTCCGCCGCGGATTCGACCGGCCACCGGTAGATCCCGGTCGAGATCGCGGGGAAGGCCACGGTGTGCGCGCCGAGATCGGCGGCGACGTGCAGCGAGTTGCGGTGGCACGCCGCCAGTAGAGCCGAGCGGTCTTCGGAATCGGACCACACCGGCCCGACGGTGTGCACCACCCAGCGCGCCGGAAGGCGGCCCGCCGTGGTGGCGACCGCCTCTCCGGTCTTCAGTCCCTTGCCGTAGTGCCCCGCGCGCAGTGCCCGGCATTCGGCGAGGATCTCCGGCCCGCCGCGGCGGTGGATCGCGCCGTCCACCCCGCCTCCGCCGAGCAGTGACGAGTTCGCGGCGTTGACCACGACGTCGACCTGCTGTTCGGTGATGTCGCCTTCGACCAGTTCGATCTTCATGATCGCTCCGTCAGTCGTTGAAGTACTCGATCAGTACCGGGGCCACCGCCTTCGGCTTGAGCATATGCGTCTGGCCTGCGATCGTCCGGTGCTCGGCGCCGGGCACCGCCTTCGCCAGCGCGGCGACGCCGTTGCGGATCCACGCGGGGCTCTTGCCGCCGTCCATGACCAGCGTCGGCACCGAAACGTCCGCCCAGCGGCCCTCGGGCAGCGGGGTGCCGTCGTGCAGGCCGTCGAACAACGCGGCGTCGTAGCGCAGGGTCGGCGCGACCGTCTTCATCTTCGGCCAGGCGGGCATGAGCTGCATCATGAACACGAACGGCGCCGGAACGCGGACACCTTCACGCATGAAGGTCTTGATCGCGGTGCCGGGCCGCCCAGTGGCGATGGCCTTCTCGAGCCGTTCGGTGTAGTCGGCTGGCACCGGCGGGCGGGTGTCGTCGACGACCAGCGGGAATTCGTACACCGCCAGTTTCGTGATCGGGAGCCCGGCTTTCGCGGCTTCGAGGGCGAGCGCGGCGCCGGACGAGATGCCGTAGACGTGCGCCGTCCCGCCCGCTTCCTTGATCAGCGCCGCGATGTCCTCGACTTCGCGGGCGATGGAGAACGGCGCGGTGTCGCCGCTTTCGCCGCGACCGCGGCGGTCGTAGGTGTAGACGGTGAAGTGCGCGGCCAGTTCGGCGGCCAGCGGCTTGGCCGGGCCGAACTCGCGGTGGCACATCGCGCCGTCGACCAGGATGACGGCGGGGCCGGAGCCGGTGCGGGTGTAGGCGATGGTGGTGCCGTCTTGCGAGGTCACGGTGCTCATGGCGGGAATTCTCCTAGGGTTGTCTAGCGGCTTGTGTGGACGATGACGGCGGTGACCCAGCCCCAGGCCAGCATCACGGTGGCCCAGAAGGCGAGCATCACGACGGCGTTCGCGTTGCCGGAGCTGATCCCGGCGAAGGAGGCGAAGAACGCGATGCCGGTGGCGCGGGAGTAGACGGCCCAGCCGCGGCGGCCCTCGCGGGAGAAGCGGCTCGCGAACACGAAGGTCGCGACGATCAGCGAGAGGAAGCCGACCGAGCCGGCGGCCATGTGCAGGACACCCGCGGTGCTGATGGTGCCCGGGCCGCTGCCCGCGGGGAAGCCGTTGCCGGGGTCGGCCTTGAAGACCGCGGCGAAGAGCAGGCTGACGCCGAAGACGCCCAGCAGTCGTGGACCCCACGTGCTGCCTCTGCCCGGTTCGAGCGTCCGGCTCAGGCCGATCGCGCCCGCGATCATCAGGACGCCGGTGACCAGGAAGTTCGTCACCTGGATCCAGCCGGCGTCGCCGTTGCTCAGCATGCTCGCCGGGTGCTTCGTCACGTCGAAACCGTCGCGGACGGCGGCCTGGGTGAGCGTGGTCAGGAAGTACAGGGGACCCGAGACCGCGCCGCAGGCGAGCAGGGCGCGGGCGGGGAGTGCGACATGGGTCCGGGTGGCGGCGATGGTCATCGTTTCGGCCTTTCGGGGCGGGAGTTCGTTGGGCACAACTCTCGCTCCGAAAGTCTTGGTTGTCAAGACAAAAAAAATTGTCGGTGGCGCCGGATGCGACGCCGGAGGTGTCGCAACCAGGTGACTACTTGCTGTTTCGCAAGGTCAGGAGGGTGATCTCGCTCGGCGCGAAGACGCGCAGTGGCGGTCCCCAGAAGCCGGTGCCCCGGCTCGTGTAGAGCTGCGTGCGCTCGCCGTGGCGCGAAAGCCCGGCCAGGACGGGCTGATCGAGCCGGACCAGGAGATGGAACGGCCAGATCTGGCCGCCGTGGGTGTGCCCGGAGATCTGGAGGTCGATGCCCGCCTGGGCGGCCTGCTTGACCTGCTTCGGCTGGTGGGCGAGCAGGACGACCGGCGTGCTCGCGGCGACGCCGTCGAGCGCGGCGGGGAGGTCGGGGCCGTGGCCGGGCAGGCCGGAGGCGGCGCCGGTCGGGTCGTCGATCCCGGCGAAAACGAGCGTGTCCCCGCCCTGGTGGACCTTCGCGTGCCGGTTGTGCAGCGTGTCCCAGCCGAGGTCGCGCATGTGGTCGAGCCAGGCCTGCGCCTCGCCGAAGTACTCGTGATTGCCGGTGATGTAGAACTTGCCGAGTTTCGCCCGGACCTTCCCGAGCGGCGCGACCTGCTGTGCGCGTTTGGCGACGGAACCGTCGGCGAGGTCGCCCGCGTGGGCGACGACGTCGGCGTCGAGTTCGTTCACCACCTCGACGACCTTCTCCGACCATTTCGTCCGGTTCAGCGGGCCGAAATGGGTGTCGGTGATGATCGCGAAACGGAGACCGTCGAGGCCCGCGCCCAGCCGGGGGAGTACGACGTCGAGCTCCTTGAGCCTCGGCACGCGCCGGGCTTCGGCCATCCCGTACGCCGCCAGCGCCGCGAAGGCCACCAGGACGACCCCGGACACGATTCCCGCCGCACTGTCCACTCCGGACACCGCGAGCACGAGCCGCAGCACGTTTCCGAGTACCGACAAGGAGAACAGCAGCCAGATCAGCCCGAGGGAGAGGTCGCCGATCTTCGCCGCGAGGTCGCGTTGCCAAGGGCCGTGGCCGAGGACCATGCATGCGGGCACGGCGATCGCCGCGGCGGCGAACACGATCGTGCCGAGGACTTCGAGCGCGGCCGGGAGTTCGGGTGAGCCGACGATCGTCCACCACGGCACACCGAACAGGAGGGCGAGAACGGCGATCAGCGCGGCGACGCGGACAAGGATGCGGGGCATGATGTCGGCCAGACTAACAGACCAATGGTCTCTACCGCCGTCATCGCTGAGGGGCCTCTCAGGTACGTCGGCGGGCGTACGCGCGATGTCGCTTCACGGCTGACGCTTTTCGCCGCGAGCCGGAAGACACTCTTCGGCATGAAGGAATCGCGGACGATCGAACGCGTCGCCTACGTGGTCGGGGCACTCCTGTTCCTCAGCGGACTCGTGCACGCGGGAGTGCTGATCGTGTCCGGTGGTCCGTGGACCGGGCCGTTGTCGATGCGGAAAGCGGTCACGTTCGGCCTGTCGTTCGGGCTGACCCTGGTCACCGTCGCCTGGGCGACTTCGTACGTCGCGGTGCGGCCGCGGGTGCGGAACGTGCTGCTCGGCGTGTTCACCGCGGCGAGCGTCGTCGAGACGGTGCTGGTGAGCATGCAGGCGTGGCGCGGGGTGCCGTCGCATTTCAACTTCGAGACCGGCTTCGACAACGCGGTGTCGACCACGCTCGCGGCGGGCGGCGGCGTGATCATCCTGACGGCGATCTCGTTCACCGCCGCGGCGATGCGCGGCGAAGGGGAGACCACGCCGAGCATGCGGCTCGCGGTGCGATCCGGGCTCGTCGCGCTGCTGGTGGCGCTCGGCGCGGGTGCGGCGATGATCGCGAGCGGCGTCGTCGAGGCGCGAGGCGGGAACCCGCAGGCCGCGTACATCACCGCCGGCGCGCTGAAGCCACTCCACGCGGTGGCGATGCACGCGATCCTCATCCTGCCGGGACTCGCGTGGCTGCTGCGGTTCGCGGACTGGACGGAACGGCGGCGTGTGCGGCTGGTGTGGGCCGCGATCGGTGCCTACGCCGTGCTGACCGCTGTCGTCGGGCTGGAGTCGGTGACCGGGGTTTCGCCGCTGGCGGCTTCGCCTGTGGAGATGGTGACTTCGGGGCTTGCTTTGGTGGTGCTGGGGCGTATCGGTGCGGTGGCTGCTCGTGAAGCGGTTCGGCGTCGGTCCCGGGTGCTATGAAAGGTCCTTTCCTTGCAAAATTTGCAAGGAAAGGACCTTTCATAGCGCGCTACTGGCCCACGTAAGCGCGAAGGTGCTGCGCCGTGAGCGTGTCACCGGAGGCGACCAGATCGGCCGGAGTCCCCGTGAACACCACCTGACCCCCGTCCGAACCGGCGCCCGGCCCGAGATCGACGATCCAATCGGCGTGCGCCATCACCGCCTGGTGATGCTCGATGACGACCACCGTGTTCCCGTCGTCGACGAGCCGGTCGAGCAGCCCCAGCAACTGGTCGACGTCGGCGAGGTGCAGGCCGGTGGTCGGCTCGTCGAGGACGTAGGTCGCGGACTTCTCCGCCATCCGGATGGCCAGTTTGATCCGCTGCCGTTCGCCGCCGGACAGCGTCGTGAGCGGTTGTCCGAGCCCGAGATAGCCGAGGCCGACGTCGGAGAGCCGGTCCAGGATCGTCCGCGCCTGACCCGAGGTGAAGAACTCGCGTGCCTCGGCGACCGGCATCGCGAGGACCTCGCTGATGTTCTTGCCCCGCAACGTGTACGTCAGCACCTCCGCGGTGAACCGCTTGCCCTCGCATTCCTCGCAGACCGTCGCCACCCCGGCCATCATCGCCAGGTCGGTGTAGATCAGGCCGATGCCCTTGCACTTCGGGCAGGCGCCTTCGGAGTTCGCGCTGAAGAGGGCCGCCTTGACGCCGTTGGCCTTGGCGAACGCGGTGCGGATCGGGTCGAGCAGGCCGGTGTAGGTCGCCGGGTTGCTCCGCCGCGAGCCGCGGATGGCCGACTGGTCGAGCACCACCACGTCGTCCCTTGTGGACAGTGAACCGTGGATGAGTGAGCTCTTGCCCGAACCGGCGACCCCGGTGACCACCGTCAGCACGCCCAGCGGGATGTCGACGTCGACACCGCGCAGGTTGTGCCTGGTCGCGTTCCGGATCGGGATCTGCCCGCGTGCCACGCGGACGTCGGTGCGCAGCCGCGCCCGGTGGTCCAGATGCCGTCCGGTCAGCGTGCCGGACGCGCGCAGCCCGGCGACGTCGCCGGTGAAGCAGATCTGCCCGCCGTTCGGCCCGGCGCCGGGACCGAGGTCGACGACGTGGTCGGCGATCTCGATGGTCTCCGGCTTGTGCTCGACGACGAGCACCGTGTTCCCCTTGTCCTTCAGGAGAAGCAGCAGGCCGTTCATGCGCTGGATGTCGTGGGGGTGCAGGCCGACGGTCGGTTCGTCGAAGACATAGGTGACGTCCGTGAGGCTGGAACCCAGGTGCCGCACCATCTTCACGCGCTGCGCCTCCCCGCCCGAGAGCGTCCCGGATTCACGGTCGAGACTCAGGTAGCCGAGGCCGATCTCCACGAGCGACTCGAGGGTGCCGCGCAGTGTCTGCATCAGCGGGCCGACCGACGGATCGTCGATCTTGCGGACGAAATCGGCCAGATCGCTGATCTGCATCGACGAGCAGTCGGCGATGTTCAGGCCCTCGATCTTCGACGACAGCGCCGCCTGGTTCAGCCGGGCGCCTTCGCACGCCGGGCACAGTTCGAAGGTGAACGCGCGGTCCACGAAAGCCCGGCCGTGCGCCTGCATCGACTCCTTGTCCTTCGACAGGAACAGCCGCTGGACCTTCACCAGCAGGCCTTCGTAGGTGGTGTTCATCCCGCCGAGCTTCATCTTGGTGGCGGGTTTGTGCATGAAGTCTTCCCACTGCTGCGGCGTGTAGTCCTTCAGCTTCACCGCCGGGTCGACGAAGCCGGCTTCCGCCAGCCCCTTCCAGTACCAGCTGCCGGGCGCGAAGTTCGGGACGGTGATCGCCCCTTCGTCGAGCGAAAGCTCCTTGTCGACGAGCTGGTCGATGTCGATGGTGGAGACCTTCCCCAGCCCCTCGCATTCGGGGCACATCCCCTCGGGAAGGTTGAAGCTGAACGCCCCCGAAGTCCCGATGTGCGGCTGTCCCAGCCTGCTGAAGACGATCCGCAGCATCGTGTGCGCGTCGGTCGCGGTGCCGACCGTGGACCGCGAGTTGGCGCCCATCCGCTCCTGGTCGACGACGATCGCGGCGCTCAGGTTCCGCAGCGCGTCCACGTCCGGCCGTCCGACCGGGGCCATGAAGGACTGGATGAACGCGGTGTAGGTCTCGTTGATCAGCCGCTGTGATTCCGCGGCGATGGTGCCGAACACCAAGGACGACTTCCCCGAGCCCGAGACACCGGTGAAGACGGTGAGGCGGCGTTTGGGGATGTCGACCGAGACGTCGGCGAGGTTGTTCTCTCTGGCTCCGCGCACCTGGATCATGTCGTGGCTGTCGGCGGCCGAAGGCATGGCTCTCCCCTTGTTGGAACTCTTTAGCCTGTAAAGTGAGGGTAGCAGAGGTTGGTTTATGCTGTAAGGAGTTTGCAAGTGGTCGTCTACGCGGCTCAAGGAGACCCCTGGCGGTCGATGGCACTGCTGTGGCGGACCGAGTCGCCGGACGCCGAGCGGCCAGGCCCCAAACCGGGGCTTTCGGTGGAGCTGATCGTCGAAACCGCCATCGCCATCGCGGACGCCGAAGGCATGGCGGGCCTTTCGATGCGTGCCGTCGGGGACAGGCTCGGCCGCACGGCCATGGCGCTGTACACCTATGTCCCCAGCAAGAGCGAGCTGCTCGACCTCATGTACGACAAGGCGCTCGCCGAGCTGACGGGTTCCTACGACGGGGAAGACTGGCGGGCCGACGCCGCGCGCTGGGCCGA
The DNA here is from genome assembly GCF_046549005.1 of Amycolatopsis sp. lyj-108. Classification (NCBI taxonomy): domain Bacteria; kingdom Bacillati; phylum Actinomycetota; class Actinomycetes; order Pseudonocardiales; family Pseudonocardiaceae; genus Amycolatopsis; species Amycolatopsis sp. lyj-108. The sequence continues at coordinate 1,268,931 of NZ_JAJPWQ010000001.1, forward strand.
GGACCTGTGGGACTTCTACCTGCGGCATCCCTGGGTTCTCCAGGTCTCGCAGGCGCGGCCGGTGCTGGGGCCGAACGAGTATGTCGTACTGGAGGCGCTGGTGAAGATCCTGCGCCGGACCGGATTGCGCCCGGCGGCGCTGCGACGGCTGGTCAGCGCGCTGTACTCGTGCGTGCGCGAGCCCGCCAGGACGGCATCGGAGTCGCGCCTGGCCGAAAAGGTGACAGGGCAGACCGACGACGAGTGGTGGTACGCGCGGTCCGCGCAACTGCGGGAGGTTTCGCCGGACTTCGCCGAGCGGTTCCCGACGCTGACCTGGATGGAGAGCGAGCAGGCGTTCCGGATGGAGGACGAGACCGTGTCCTATCTGGAGCAGGAGGCGAGGGAGGCCTTCGAGTTCTCGCTGGCCGTTCTCCTGGACGGAATCGAAGTCGCGATGAAAGCGGAGTAGCCTTCTCCGCATGCCCAGTGATTTCGCCTTGAAGACCATGAACGCCGTCCATCGCGTCATCCAGAAGGTCAGCGGCGGCCGCGCCGGCTGGCAGGTCGCCGGGATGACCGTGCTGGAACTGACCACCATCGGCCGCAAATCCGGTCAGCCGCGCACCGTGCTGCTGACCTCGCCGCTGCGGGAGGGCGACGCGTACGTCATCGTGGCGTCCCGCGGTGGCGACGACCAGCACCCGGCATGGTTTCTCAACCTCCGCGACAACCCGGACGTTCAGGTCACCCTTAAGGGCGAAAGCCCGCGGCCGATGGTCGCGAGCGTCGCCGACACCGAGCAGCGCGCCCGCCTGTGGCCCAAGATCACCGCGGACTACAAGAACTACGCGCAGTACCAGACCAAGACCGAACGGGAGATCCCCGTGGTGCTGCTGTCGCCCAAGGCGTAAGTGCGCGTCCGGTACAGCGGGTCGTGAGTGGCTGGCATCCCCCGCACGGGCCGGGTCCATCGGCCCTACCGGCGAGTCGGTAAGCCGGGGACCGTGGATCTCGACGTAGTACACGACGAGAGCGCGGGGATGCCGATGTCCGACTCCTTGGGTCTCGAGGTGCTCGATCGCGAGCAGTGCCTGTCACTGCTCGCGGGCGCCGGGCTGGGCCGGGTGGTGTTCACCTCCCGCGCCCTGCCGGCGATCCAGCCCGCGCGGTTCGCGCTCCACCACGGCGCGATCGTGGTCCGGACGCCGTCACAGAGCGCGTTGTTCGCCGGGATACTCGACAGTGTGGTGGCGTTCGCGGTCGACGAGTTCTCCGCGGATCTCGGGAAGGGCTGGTTCGTGACCGTCCTCGGCCGCGCCGCCGAGGTGCGTGATCCGATCGTGATCGCCGAGCTCGAGACCTTGCCGCTGTGCCGCTGGACTGGTCAGACGGACGCGCGCTATCTCCGCATCCCGGTCGAGTCGGTCACCGGTCGGAGGATCCTCGGCGGTCGCGGTAACGAAGCACTGTCCGTGATCGACGCACCAGATGAGCGATCCGGGCGCGTTTGTCATTCCTGACCCCCACTGCCCGGGGAGTTACTCCGGGACGGTGACGCCAGTGCGGCGGGTGAGTGCGGCGAGTGACGCCAAGGCGCCCAGGATTCTGGACGCGGTGGCCGGGATCGCCCACGATCTCAGTCTCTCCGACGTCCTGCGGCGCCTGGTCGAATCCGCCTGCGAGCTGACCGGTGCGCCGTTCGGCGCGCTGAGCGTGCTCGATTCGGACGAGTTCATCCGCTTCGGCGACGCTTGGGTGCGGCCGCCGTCCGAGGACGAGTCCCGGGTGGTGCCGATCCGCATGCGCGGCCGCATCTTCGGGATGCTGTACCTCGCCCGCAAACCGGACGGCGAGGAGTTCACCGAATCCGAAGAGGACCTTCTCGTCGCGCTCACCGCGGCGGCCGGTGTGGTGATCGAGAACGCCGCGTTGTTCGAGCAGGTGCAGCGGCGCGAACGCTGGCTCGAAGCCTCCTATCACGTCACCGGCGCGCTCCTGACCGACCAGGATCTGACCGCGACCCTGCACCTGATCGCCGAACGCGCGCGTGTCGTCGCAGGTGGCACCGCGGGCGCGGTCGCCCGTCCGCGTGGTGACGGGATGCTGGTCTTCGAGATCGTCGAGCCGCCGGGGCCGGACGCCGACCGGATCGCCGGGGTCACCGTGCCGACCGAGGGCACCGCGACCGGGCTGGCGTACACGAGCGGTAAACCCGTCGTGGTCCGGGAGTACGGCGACAAGGTGATCGAGCACCAGGGCGGCCGCGGCGTCACGATGCCCGCGATGATCAAGGACCTGGATTCCACGGTCGCCGTCCCGCTGATCGTCGGGGAGGAGAAGCTCGGCGTCCTGCTGGTGGCGAAGTTCCGCGACAAGGCCCCGTTCTCCGCCTACGACGTGCAGCTCGCCGAGACCTTCGCCGCGCACGCCGCGCTCGCGGTCGAATTCGCCCGCGCGCAGCAGGACAGGCAGCGGCTCGCCGTCTTCGAGGACCGCGACCGGATCGCCCGCGACCTGCACGACCTGGTGATCCAGCGGCTGTTCGCGATCGGGCTCGGCCTGGAGGGGCTCAGCAAGTTGACGGGCGAGTCCGCGGTCTCCGACCGCGTGGCCGGTTTCGCGCACGAGATCGACCGCACGATCCGCGAGATCCGCAACAGCATCTTTTCGCTGCAGGAACCGGCCGAGGCGCAGGGCAGCCTCCGGTCGGAGTTGCTGCGCGTCGCGCTCGACGCGGGCTGCGCGTCCGAGCCGAGGGTCGGCTTCGCCGGGCCGCTCGACTCGGCCGTGCCGGACACGGTCCGCTCGGACCTCATCGCGACCCTGCGGGAAGCACTGTCCAATGTGGTCAGACACGCGGCGGCGACGGCGGTGTCGGTCGACGTCTCTGTCGATCGCGACGGGCGGCGGCTGGAGCTTTCGGTGGTGGACGACGGCGTCGGCATGCCCGCCGAACCCGGCCATCGCAGCGGCGTGGCGAACCTCGCCGAACGCGCGGCCCGCTGGAACGGCGCCTTCGCCGTCGAAGCGAGGCCGGAAGGCGGGACGAGGCTCGGCTGGTCGGTGGAGCTGCCGACCCGACAGGGGAGTGTGGGATGACGATTTCGGTGTTCCTGCTGGACGATCACGAACTCGTACGCACCGGGCTGAAGACCGTCTTCGAAGCGGAAGAAGATCTCACGGTGGTCGGCGAGGCGTCCACGGCCGCCGAGGCCTACGTGCGGATCCCCGCGGTCAAACCGCAGGTCGCGGTGCTCGACGTCCGGCTTCCGGACGGTGAGGGGGTCAGCGTCTGCCGGGAGATCCGGGGGTCCATCGATCCGCCGCCCGCCTGCCTGATGCTGACGTCCTATTCGGACGACGACGCGTTGTTCGGCGCGATCATGGCAGGCGCGGCCGGGTACATGCTCAAACAGGTCTCCGGCAGTGCGCTCGTCAAGGCCGTCCGCACCGTCGCCGCGGGAGGATCGCTCCTGGACAGCACGCTGACCGCGTCGGTGATGAACCGGCTGCGTGGCGAGAGCGACGCCCCGGACCCGCGTTACGAACAGCTGAGCCCGCAGGAGCGGCGGGTGCTCGACCACATCGCCGACGGGCTGACCAACCGCCAGATCGCGGAAAAGCTGTACCTGGCGGAGAAGACGGTCAAGAACTACGTGTCGTCCTTGCTGCACAAGCTCGGTTTCGAACGCCGTACCGCCGCGGCCGTCTACGCCTCTCAGCGTCGCAAGCCCATCGTCTAGAAGATCGTGAACTCGCCGGCGAAATCGGGATCATCGCGCAGCACCCGGCGAAGTTCGTTGAGCGCCCTGTGCTGGGTGACGCGGACGGCGCCCGCGCTCGCCATGCCCAGCGCGACGGCGGTCTCCTCGGCGCTGAACCCGTGGATCACGCGCAGCACCAGCACGTCGCGCTGCTTCGCCGAAAGGACCTTGAACAGCCGCGACAACCGGCGGCCGCGATCCGCCTTCTCGACCTCTTCGAACGTCGGGTTCCAGGGGCCGTCCTGTTCGGGCTCCGGATCGGGCACCGGCGCGGACGGGTCGCGGGCGAGACTCCGGCGGACGTCGGCGACCTTGTGCGAGGCGATCCCGAAGACGTACGGCAGGAAGCTGCTGTCCTGGTAGTTGTAGCGCGGCAAGGCGACGAGGACGGCCATGAGGACCTCCTGCGCGCAGTCCTCGGCGCTGGAGACCCCACGTGTCGTGCCCAGCCTGCCCGCGCAGTACCGGAACACGATCGGCCGGAGAAGCGTCAGCAGGTTTCCCACGGCACGCTGGTCACCACTGATCGCCGCGCGGATCATTTCGCCGTCCGGCTCTCCCGGCCGGGGCTGATATGCCGGGCGCACGGCTGTCACGGTCATCACGCCGGATGGGCCGTTCTCGGCATATGCCTGTGCGTTCCCATCGTCCCCACCTCTCGAAAGCCCCCAGCCTTCTTTGGCCATGCCGACGTTACGGAGCGCGCTCGCGCGTCACACCGGTACAGCAGCCCGGAGTAGTCGGGTCTTTAGGCCCTGGTGTCCTCGGGGTATGGACTTTCGCCAGATTGGTCTAGACAATTAGCCCAGCGCGGCGGCAGGCCGCCCTTTCAGGGAGGAATCGCGATGAGGCGTTCCAGATCCTTGGCCTTTCTGGCCGTTTTGGTGCTCACCTTCACCGGCCTGATCACGGGCGGCGGCACCGCGAACGCGGCCAACCTGCTCCTCAACCCCGGCTTCGAGGCGGGCTCGACGTCCGGCTGGTCCTGCGCGGCGGGCGCGGCCGTGAGCACCCCGGTCCGCTCGGGCGGTTACGCCGTTTCGGTCACGCCCGGCTCGACGACCGGGAAATGCGCACAGACGGTGTCCGTCCGGCCGAACACGACCTACGCGGTTTCCGCATGGGTGAACGGGAACCCGGTGTACCTCGGGGTCACGGGCGGGCCGTCGACCTGGACGGCGGCGACCTCGTACACGCAGCTGTCGCTCTCGTTCACGACGTCGGCCACGCAGACGACGGCGGAGGTGTACGTCCACGGCTGGTACGGGTCGGGCACCTTCTACGCGGACGACATCAGCCTCGACGGGCCCGGCGGTGGCACCCCCGGCGCGCCCCCGACGCCGGGAAATCCGGCCGTGGGCGCGGTGACGAACTCGTCGATCGCGCTGTCGTGGGGTGCCTCGGCGGGCACGGTGACCGGCTACCGCGTGTACGAGGGCGGGACCGTGGTCGCGACGGTGACCGGGACTTCGGCGACGATCTCGGGGCTGACGGCCTGTTCCTCGCACAACTACTCGGTGGCCGCGTACAACAGCACGGGCGAATCGCCGAAGACGACGGAGGCGAGCGCCACGACTTCCGGCTGCGTCGACACCGGCCTGCCGAAACACGCGCTGATCGGCTACCTGCACGCGAGCTTCGCCAACGGCTCCGGCTACACGCGGATGGCCGACGTCCCGGCGGCGTGGGACATCATCAACCTGGCCTTCGGCGAGCCGACTTCGGTGACCTCCGGCGACATCCGCTTCACGCGGTGCCCGGTGGCGGAATGCCCGACTGTGGAAAGCGACGCGGACTTCATCGCCGCGATCCGCGCGAAGCAGGCGCAGGGCAAGAAGGTGCTGATCTCCATCGGTGGCCAGAACGGCCAGGTCCAGCTGACCACGACCGCGGCGCGTGACGCTTTCGTCAGTTCGGTCTCCGCGATCATCGACCGGTATGGGTTGAACGGACTCGACATCGACTTCGAGGGCCACTCGCTGTACCTCAACTCCGGTGACAACGACTTCCGCAACCCGACCACGCCGGTGATCGTCAACCTCATTTCGGCGCTGAAGACGCTGAAAGCCAAGTATGGAGCGGGATTCGTCCTCACGATGGCGCCTGAAACGTTCTTCGTGCAGACCGGCTACCAGTACTACGGCGGCCTCGGCGGCGCCGACAACCGGACCGGTTCGTACCTGCCGGTGATCCACGCGATGCGGGACGCGCTGACCGTCTTGCACGTCCAGGACTACAACTCCGGACCGGTGATGGGCCTGGACAACCAGTACCACTTCATGGGCGGCGCGGACTTCCACATCGCGATGACCGACATGATCAAGGCGGGCTTCACCGTGTCCTCGACCGGATTCCGGTTCCCGGGGCTGCGTGAGGACCAGATCGCGTTCGGTCTGCCGGCCGCGGTGAGCGCGGGCAACGGGCACACCGCGCCCGCCGCGGTGCATTCGGCGCTGAACTGCCTGGTGAAGAACTCCGGCTGCGGGTCGTATTCCTTGCGCGGCGGCGCTTCGCCGGCGTTGCGGGGGCTGATGACGTGGTCGATCAACTGGGACCGGTACTACGGCTGGGAGTTCCAGAACGCCCACGAACCGTTCCTGAACGCCCTGCCCTGACGGCCTGCGGTCTTCTTCGCAAGTAGTCACCTACTTGCGCAGGTCCGTGAAGGACCCCTTCCTGTACCTAGGCGCAAGGAAGGGGTCCTTCATGTACTGCGGCCTGGGGGTCTTCGGTGCAGGAGGCGGTTGCGAAAGCCACTTTCGCAACACGTCTTGACCCGCGAGGCACACCAAGAACCCCATCGGCGCCGCCGTGAAGGCCCTCTTCGCAAGTAGTCACCTACTTGCGCAGGTCCGTGAAGGACCCCTTCCTGTACTTAGACCTGGTCTCAAAACTTAAGGGTGTGTGACTGCGTAACCTGCCGGTCCTGGTCGTCGATCGTGGGGAGTCGTGGCGAAGACGACGCAGCAGCGGCGGGTCGAAGACCGGCTCTGGGAGCTGATCGAACCCCTGATCCCGTCCCGACCAGCGCCGCGCGGTCCGGGTGGGCGGCCCGGATCGATGACCGTGCCGCGCTAGAGGGGATCTTGTTCGTGCTCGACACCGGCTGCCGCTGGCGAGACCTACCCGAGCAGCTCGGATGCGGGTCCAGGCACACCGCGTGGCGGCGGTTACGTGAGTGGCAGGACGCCGGCGTGTGGGGCCGGCTGCACCAGCTCGTGCTCGACGAGCTGTCCAACATCGACGAGCTCGACTGGACCAGAGGCTGCATCGACGCGGTGTCGGTGCGGTCGAAAAGGGGGGCGAGCTGACCGGCCGCGGCCCCACTGACCGGGGTAAAGCCGGCTCCAAGTACCACGTTCTGTGCGACGCGAACGGGCTACCGCTGCACATCATGTTGTCGACGGCAAACACCCACGACAGCATGCTGTTCGAGCCGCTGCTGGACACGAACCCGACCGTGCGCGGCCACCACGGCCGGGCGGGCCGGCCACGATGCCGACCGGACAAGCTGCACGCCGACAAGGGCGGTAGCTCTGTGTCGTTGGGTGGGGGGTGACTGGTGAGCTTCTGAGCGCGGAGCAGGTCCTCGGGGCGGCACGGGGCCCCGTCACCACGAGGGAGATCGATCTCCTGGAGGAGGCTGCAGCCGCGTTGCTGACGGCACCATCGACGGGGATGAACGAGCACTCTCGTCGGGAAGTGATCAGCCATCGGTGGGGCCGCCTCTTCAGAGGCGTTCGATGCGGTCGGCCTGCGGGCCTCGGTCGCTCTGACGCACCGTGTACCGGACCCGGTCACCCTTCTGCAGCGGCTCCGACCCCATGATCACGGACACGTGGGCGAAGAGATCGTCGCCGCCTGCGTCCGGGGTGATGAAGCCGAAGCCGCGGTCGTCGTCGTAGCGCGCGACGACGCCCTCGCCGCCTCGTACGGGCACGTCCCGCGCCGCCGGCCCCGCGGCCGCGGCAGGTGCCGACCGCTGCGGCGCCGTCTGCGGCTCGGTGCCCCGGACCAGGTGCACGTCGCGGGCCTGCGGGCCCTTGTCTCCACTAGCCACCTCGTAGGCGACGCGGTCGCCCTCCGCGAGCCATGTCAGCCCCTCGGCCAGGGCCCGGGCGTGAACGAAGACGTCCCCGGCGCCGGAGTCGGGGTTGATGAAGCCGAAGCCCTTGTCCTCGTCGTACCAGGCCACCGTGCCGTCGGCATCGTCCGCGATACCAGCCGCAGCGGGTGAGCCTGCCCCTGCTCCCAGCGGGATCACGTGCTCGGCCTGCGGGCCGCGCTCGCCTTCGACGATCAGGAAGGCCACCCGCTGCCCCTCGGTGACCACGCCGCCGGTCACGATGGCGGAGCTGTGCACGAAGATGTCGGCGCCGCCGCCGTCCGGCGACGCGAAGCCGTACCCCTTGCCCGGCTCGTACCAGTTGACGGTGCCGAGCAGGCCCACGGCGCTGCCGGTGGCCGCATCGGCGGTGACGCGAACGCGCAGCGCCTCGGGCCCGCGGTCGTTCTCGCCGACCTCGAACACGACGGCCTGACCCTCGCGGAGCACTTTCGCGCCGCCGTCCCCGACGATCTCGGAGGCGTGCACGAACACGTCCGGCGAGCCGTCCTCGGGCGCGAGGAAGCCGAAACCCCGTTCGGCGTCGAACCAACGGACGGTCCCTTGCGGCATAAAAGGCTCCAGGTCGAGAGGGCGGGCACTGGCCCCCAGTCTCTCTGACAGACCTCCGGTCCGTCGGGCCGGGCCCACAGTCGGGCAGTGCGGAGCCAGGGGCGGGCCGTTGGTCCACCTAGCGACACGCCGAGTTTTGAGACCAGGTCTTAGGCGCAAGGAAGGGGTCCTTCATGTACTGCGGCCTGGGGGTCTTCGGTGCAGGAGGCGGTTGCGAAAGCCACTTTCGCAACACGTCTTGACCCGCGAGGCACACCAAGAACCCCATCGGCGCCGC